>NZ_JBXAIA010000005.1:0-410021 GCF_058795755.1 Ensifer sp. GW823-FHT05D09
TCATCCCGAAGGCTATCTTGAGGGTTTTGCCAACATCTACAGCGAGGCGGCGCGGGCGATCTTCGCCAAGCGGAAGGGCGAGGCGATCGATGCCGCCGTCACCTATCCGACCATCGACGACGGCATGAAGGGCATGGCCTTCGTCGACGCCTGCGTCCAGTCGTCAAAACGAAACGGGGCATGGGTAAAGGTGTAGGGGGCCCACAACGCCGCGTGTCTTTTCAGACGCTTAAAGGTCGCTGTCTTCAGTCGCATGGCCGCATGGTTTCTGTCCCTGAACCTGATCGGACGTCAGGAAACATGCGGCGGTGTGTCCTCACATCAGCGCCGTCGCGGCTTGAGCAGCAGCTGATGGCCCTAGGCGGTCGCCAGCTGCGCTCGGCCGCCATCACCGAATTTCCGGACCAGCCCTGATACAATCGACCAGAGCAACCTCGACTGCCGTCGGGGCCGTCAGGATGCGAACGTGTGGTTCGCACCCGTGCGTCTCACTTCGCTCGACGTCCCCTGGGGCAACGGCCATCGAGCGTTACGATGACCGCGAACCTCTGTCGTGTTTATCTTAGCGGGCACATCCTGGCGCCGTCGGGTTTGTCCGGTCGCATCCTTTCGCCGTCGCCGCACGATTGTTGTTCCTTGCAGCAGCCCCTCCGAGGTGGTCGGCATAGTTGTCGCGGGTGTTCTGATCGACAACGGCGACCGGTGCTGCAAGAACCAGACCGGCAGCGTTGCCGACGGCCGCGGCCGTTCCGGTCGTGGCCACCAGGATCTTGTCGCCGAAGCCGACCCGGCTGTCGGTCAGTGTCTGGCCCTCGGAAATGCGCGAACCGATAAGGCGAACGATCTCCGGGGATTCCGCGAACTTGCCGTGATTGAGGCGGTCGCCCGCCTTTATCTTCGTCAGGTCGATCACAGTAATTTCGTTGTCCTCGAGTTCTTTCTTGTAGGGTTCCTGCTCAGGGTCGATCGCCCCGAGCCGGGCCACGTCACCCCAGACCCGGCGCGAG
The DNA here is from genome assembly GCF_058795755.1 of Ensifer sp. GW823-FHT05D09. NCBI lineage: Bacteria > Pseudomonadati > Pseudomonadota > Alphaproteobacteria > Hyphomicrobiales > Rhizobiaceae > Ensifer > Ensifer sp. GW823-FHT05D09. The sequence goes on from NZ_JBXAIA010000005.1 coordinate 1,008, forward strand.
GCAGCGAGCGCACGGTCGTCGCGCGAGACGAACAGCGTAAAATTGGGATGTTTCTCGCCCATGTCCTCGATCTGCTGGCGGAAGACATCGACGTCGACATCGGGGGCCGCCAGCATGACGTTCTTGAACTTTGCCGGCAGTTCGCCATTGCGGATCGCCATCTGGCGCAGCGCCTCCAGTGCGAGCCAGTTGCCCATGGAGTGCGCGAGGATCGAGACCTCCTTCACTTCCGGATCGCGGTAGAGATATTGAAACAGGTTTTCCAGCGCATTGCGGGTGTAGTTGGCACTCTCTCGATCGTAACCGTAGGCCAGCAGGCTTCCACGTGACGGCCACGTCACGAGAATAGGCGCGCTGCGGACGCCGGAATCATGGACGATCTGGGCAAAGCGATAGACGGAATCCTCGAAGCGGTTGTTGAAACCGTGAATGAAGACGAAGACGCTTTTGTCGGGGCTTTTGCGCACGCTGGTGCTCAGCCAGGACTTGGCGGCAGCGACATCCAGCTCCTCAGCCTTCAATGTTGCAAAATCCGTTGCCGGGTTGGGGGGCAAACGCTTAGGCCAGGCAACCTCGCCCGCCTTGCGCACCGGCGGAATGGACACGGTCATATCGGCGAAGGTGGCGGCCAAGGCCCGTTCGCCGCTGTACATCTCTCCAGGGTTCGGCGAATGGCTGCGTGTCGTGGTGATGAGCATGTTGACACGGCTCGAACCTGGAGAGGTATCGGCGACCGGTGTCAGCACGCCTTTGGGATGGCCTCCGCATGCGGTCAGCACAAAGACAAGCATGGCGACGATTGCGCCGGTTCGAAATCGTTCAGGAGGTGCATCGCACGTCCTGCCGCTGGTATCCCGGCTCATTGCATCCCCCTGTCAAAGCGCAGTGCAAGCAGTCCCCAGCCGGCTTCCTGTCTTATTTCTGGGATGCTAATGCACGGAGCAGTTACAATGCAAGTGCATCAACGCCCGCTCGGCAGAACGGTGCCCGGTTTCGCAGAGGTCGTTCCCGAGGTTTGGGGGGTAGCAAGGCGCCGCCCGGTGATCGCTCTTTTGCCGTCGCCACGCGGATACGTTGCGGCATTCCGGCGACGTGGCAGATCATCTCAGTAAAGCCCCAATCACCGGCTAACCCTCTATGGTCATTCTCTGGCTCATCTGGCTTTTCGCTGCGGCGGCGACCGCAGGTCTGCCAACGCGCCCGGTTATCGACCCCTCCATGGGTATATGGTCCGTGTCCTCATTGCGGATAGGCCGGCGCGAATGCAGAGCGAGGTTCCTATGCGTGGAATTCCCGACGACATGCTTGCCGCCTTGAGCAAGGCGGAAGTCTCCATGCTTTGGCGCGTCTTCGAGACGGTGTGCATCGAATACGACATTCCGAGAGATGGCGAGCAGATCCAGCATCTGGCCCGGTTTCTCATGAGCGAATTTCGTCGCCCTCTGGACGAGGAAGCGTTGCTGGTTGCGGCCGAGGCTTTCTACCGTCACCACGACGGCAAATATGCAAAGTCGGCCTGAGGCCGCAATTTCATTGGCCATGGCGACGCCGGTTGCCGGCGACCCTGGCCGTTATCGCATTGAGACACAACCAAGGGAGAAATCCATGAAGCCATCTGTCGGAAGTTTCGGATACCAGTTCAGGTTCCTCGATTTCACGGTCCGATCGTCGCTGGCAATTGTGCTGGGTGTCGTCGGCTGTGTCACCCTCTACGGCGCTTTCTGGTAGCGGGCTGTCCCGGAAGGCTGGCTGCTCAGAGCAGCAGCCCGAGGACAATCGCGGCGATGGCTGAGGTCAATATGCCGTTGAGTGCCATGGCCAGGCCCGAAAACGTGCCGGCAATCTCGTTGACCTGAAAGGCACGCGCGGTACCGATGCCGTGTGACGTCAGGCCGGCCGCAAACCCGCGTGCCGCATAATTCTTGATGCGCAGCAGGTTCATCAATGGCGTCACGATGATCGCCCCGAGGACGCCGGTGAAGATGACAAGAAGCGCCGTCAGGGCCGGATCGCCACCGAGTTGCTGTGAGATGCCGACGGCGATGCCTGCCGTTGCCGATTTCGGCGCAAGCGAGACGGCGACGCTGTCGGGTGCGCCGAGCAGGATGGCGACACCGGTCGCACAGACGATCGCCGTCAGGCTGCCGGCGAAAAGCGCGACGATGACGGGTACGAAGTTCTGCCTGATCAGGGTGCGGTTTCTATAGAGCGGAACGGCCAGCGCCACAGTCGCGGGGCCGAGTGCGAAATGCACGAATTGCGCCCCGTCGAAATAGGTCGAATAGGATGTTCCGGTCGCCGCCAGGATCGCGACGACGAGGCCAACGGCAATCAGCACGGGATTGACGATCGGGTTGAAGCCGCTCCAGGCGGCCAGTCTTTGAGCGGCGATATAGGCACCGATCGTTACCGTCAGCCACAGAAGCGGACTGGTCGAGAGATAGACCCAGAGTTCGAAAACGCGGCCGCTAGTGTCCATCGCCAGCTCCTTTTGCGCCGAACACTCGGCTGACCAGCAGGAAAGCGCCGACTGTGACCATCAGCGTCACAACTGTCGACACGACGACGGCGATGACGATGGTGCCGGCGTAGTCGTAGATCAGCCGGTAGTTCTGCATCACCCCGACGCCAAGCGGCACGAACAGCACGCCGAGGTTCTTGAGCAGGGTGTCGGCGACGCCGCTGATGCGGGTATGGGCAGCGCCGTCCTCGGACCCCGCTCTTTTATCGGCAAGCCAAAGATAGGCGAGCAGAAGCACGATGCCGAGTGCCGGAGCAGGCATGCTCAGGTCGAGCGTTCTGACAACGATCTCGCCGATCAGTTGGCAGACCAGTATGACAAACAGTCCTTCCATCACCGTCTCCAGCGGGTCCGCGGGGAGACCCCGCGGCGCATTCGTCGCATCAATTTGTGCTTCGTAGCTGAAATCCTTCCGTGATGCCTACCGCATAATTCGTGATGCGCTTCAGTGATGAACTGCGGCGACCGGTACCTCGTTGCCGTCGCGGTCGAAGAGCTTGCCGTCGCGATAGTGGTCGCCGTCGCGCAGGGCGGAAATGTCCTGGTAGCGGATGATGCGCTCCGTGCCGGCCACGAACACCGACTGTTGATCGGAGTTGCCAGCCTTGAAGTGGTTGAAGAGCAGATTGAGCGAGATCGCCATGATCGCCGACGAGCTGATGCCGGAGTGGAAGATGGTCTCGAACCAGGCCGGGAAGTGATCGTAGAAATGCGGTGCTGCGATCGGGATCATGCCGAAGCCGATCGATGTGGCGACGATGACCAGGTTCATGTTGTTGTGGTAGTCGACCTTGGAGAGCGAGCGGATGCCGCTTGCCGCCACGGTGCCGAATAGCACGATACCGGCGCCGCCGAGCACGGCCGGCGGAACGGCGGCAATCACCCGTCCCATGACAGGAAGAATGCCGAGCGTCACCAGGATGAGGCCGCCGGTTGCAACGGCGTAGCGGCTCTTGATGCCGGTGACGGCGACAAGGCCGACGTTCTGGGCAAAGGCGCTCTGCGTGAACGAGCCGAAGACCGGGGCAAACAGGCTCGATATCATATCGGCGCGCAGGCCGTCGCCGAGCCGCTTGGAATCGACCTTGGTGCCGATGATCTCGCCGACGGCCAGAATATCCGCCGATGTCTCGACCAGGATCACCAGGAGAACGATGAACATCGAGATGATCGCCGCGGCCGTGAACACCGGTGCGCCGAAATGAAAGGGCGAGGGGAAGGCGAGCATCGGACCCTCGGCGACCTTGGAAAAGTCCGTCATACCAAATGCAAGCGCAATCAGCGTGCCGATGACCATCGCAAGCAGGATCGACAGGCGCGAAATGCTGGAGCTGCCGACCTTGCTCAGAAGCAGGACGGTCATCAAGGTCACGGCCGCGAGTCCGATATTGCTGACGCTGCCGAAGTCGGGCGCGGTCGGATTGCCGCCCATGGCCCAGCGCGCGGCGACCGGCATCAGGGTGAGGCCGATTGTGGTGATGACGATGCCGGTGACGAGCGGCGGAAAGAACCTTGTAATGCGCGAGAAGATCGGCGTTATGGCGAGGCCGACGAGCGAGGCCACCATCACGGCGCCCATCACGGCAGGCAGCCCGCCGCCTTCGCGGCTGGTGACGATCGCCACCATGGTGGCGACACCGGCGAACGAGACGCCCTGAACCAGCGGCAGCTGACAGCCGAAGAACGGGATGCCGATGGTTTGCAGGATGGTCGCGAGGCCGCCGGCAAACAGCGACGCGGTGATCAGAAGCCCGATGTCAGCGGGTGACAGGCCGGCGGCCTGGCCGATGATCAGCGGGACGGCGACGATGCCGCCATACATGGTGAGCACGTGCTGAAGGCCGTAGACGAGGTTCGCGCCCGCGCCCAGGCGCTTGTCCTCCGGCCGCTCGATCGTCTGTTCGATGTGATCGTTTCGATGCGAAACATCCATGCGTCTCCTCCCAGATGCGTGTGCTGTCTAATCTGCGCGTCTCCTCAAACGCGATGCCAGAACTATAGGCCGAGATCTTCGGCACCATTGCATGCGGGTGATTTGAAGTTGTTTTCGGTTTGTGGACGGTAATGCCTTTTGGCCGGATCGCCGCGAAAGAGGCCACGGCCGCGGGCTAGACGGTGCCTTTATCGCGACGCCGCCTGCACCACGGTGACGGCAATCATGTGGAAGACATCGTCTGCCGTGCAGCCGCGGGACAGATCGTTGGCGGGCTTGGCGAGCCCTTGGAGAACCGGGCCGATGGCAGTCGCGCCGCCGATGCGCTGGGCGATCTTGTAGCCGATGTTGGCGGCATCGAGATTGGGAAAGACGAAAACGTTTGCCTGCCCGTGCAGCGCCGAATTGGGTGCCTTGGAGGACGATACGGCTTCAACGAAGGCGCTGTCGAACTGCAATTCCCCGTCGATCAGCAGGTCGGGCTGGGCGGCCCGAGCAATGTTCGTCGCCTCGACCACCTTTGAAACACGATCGTGGGCGGCACTGCCATTGGTCGAAAAGGAAAGCATCGCGACCTTGGCCCGATCCCCCAGAAGCGACTGATAGGACTGTGCCGACATGCGGGCGATATCGGCAAGGCCGGCGGCGTCCGGGTCGACGACGAGGCCGCAGTCGGAAAAGACGAAGGCGCCCTTCTTCGCATGGTGGGGCTGGCACAGCATCATCAGGAAAAAACTGGAGACGAGGCCGGCATCCGGCGCGCGGCCGATCACTTGTAGTGCGGTGCGCACCGTGTCGGCGGTGGTTGCCACCGCCCCGCCGATGGTGCCGTCCGCCTCGTCCTCGCGTACCATCATGGCGGCAAAGACCAAATCCTCGCGCACGGCCTTCTCTGCGGCCTCTCGGTCGACGCCCTTGCTCCGGCGCAGTTCGTGATACCGGGAGGCAAACCGCTCTGTCAGCGCTGACGTCTCAGGGTCTTCGATCCGGAAGGCATGTTCATCGCCGCCCTGCTCCCTCAGCCGCTCGGCGATGACATCCTGTCGGCCGACAAGGGTGATCTCGGCGAGGCCTTCGCCTTTGGCACGCAGGGCGGCTGCCACCACGCGCGCGTCCTCTCCTTCGGCAAGCACGATGTGGCGCGGCGCTTTTCTTGCGGTTTCGATGATCTTGTCGAGCGGTTTCATTAGAGGTGCCCCAGATAATGCATGCCAGCGAGAATGAAGACGCCGAGGAAGATGGTTTCGGCGACGATCAGCGCGACCGCGTCGCCGCCGACATCGAGCACGCGGCGCAGCGACGTCTTCATGCCGACGGCGACGATGCCCGCCAGCAGCGACCAGCGCGATGCCTCCATGCCGAGCTCGGCGACGGCAGCCGGCACCATCCCGACGGAGTTGGTGGCGGCAAGGATCAGGAAGGCGACGACGAAGCCGGGCAGCAGGGGTGGGCGCTTGCCTGCCTCGACACCTTCCTGGGGAACGTTTCGAAGCGCGATGGAGAAGATGAGGACGACGGGCGCCAGCATCGTCACGCGGATGAGCTTGACGAGCGTCGCCGTCTCGCCGGCCTCTGGCGACACCGAGAAACCGGCCCCGACAACCTGGGCCACGTCATGAATGGTGCCGCCGAAGAAGATGCCGGTGCCGCGGGCGTCAAGCCCCAGAGCTTGGGCGAGAATGGGATAACCGATCATCGCCAGCGTGCTCAGAACCGTCACCGACAGCACGGTGAAGATCAGGTTGCGCTCGGAGAACTCGTTTTTCGGCAGGACGGCGGCGATTGCCATCGCGGCGGATGCACCGCAGATCGCCACAGCGCCGCTGGTCAGAAGCGCCAGCCGCCAGCCCCTGCCAAGGACCTTGGCTGCCGCCAGCCCGAACAGGATCGTCGCGGCGATCGCAGCGACCAGGAGGAGAATGGTGCCGCTACCGAGCCCGATCAGAAGGTCGACGCTGATGCGCATGCCGAGCAGGGCGACGCCGATCCTGAGGATCATCTTGGCGGATAGCTCGATGCCGGCAACGCAGCGGCCTTCCTCGGAGAGAAAATGAAAGGCGATGCCAAGCAGCAGCGCCATCAGCATGGCCGGGGCGCCATAGTGATCCGACAGGAACTGCGCCGCCATGGCGACGGCCGCCGTCACCAGGAGGCCGGGACCATAGGTCGACAGGGCTTCAGGCAGCCATTGAAACCGTCGGGTCGTTTCGGATACCGCATTCATGTCAAATTTCCCGTCCGAGAATACCAAATTGGAGCCCATGCCCGGCGACATCAGCAGCCGGGCATGGGGTGGATGTCAGACGTGCTGCTGCGGCCGCATGTCGGAGCGCTCGATGCCGGCGACCTGCACCGGCTTCTTCATCGCATCGCGGCGGAAGGGCTCGCCCAGCTCCTGATTGAGGATGACCTCGACGAATGTCGTCACGCCCTTTGCCTGGTCCTGCAATGCCTGCTGCAGGGCGGCGGTCAGATCGACTTGCGTGTCGACCGTCACGCCCTTCAGGCCGCAACCGTCGGCTACCTTGGCGTAGCTGAGGTTGGGGTTGAGCTCGGTGCCGACAAAATTGTTGTCGTACCAGAGCGTCGTGTTGCGCTTCTCGGCTCCCCACTGGAAATTCCGGAAGATCACCATGGTGATCGGCGGCCAGCCGGCGCGGCCGATGGAGGTCATCTCGTTCATCGAAATGCCGAAGGCGCCGTCGCCGGCAAAGCCGACCACCGGCACATCGGGGCAACCGATCTTGGCGCCGACGATCGACGGGAAGCCGTAGCCGCAGGGGCCGAACATTCCGGGCGCCAGGTATTTCCGGCCCTGCTCAAAGCTCGGATAGGCGTTGCCGATGGCACAGTTGTTGCCGATGTCGGTCGAGATGATCGCGTCCTTGGGCAGCGCCGCCTGGATCGCCCGCCATGCCTGGCGCGGTGACATGCGGTCGCTCTCCCGGCGACGTGCCGAGGCATTCCATTCGGTGCCCGGATCGTCGTCCTCATGGTCCATCGACGACAGCTGCTGCAGCCAGGCCGAGCGGGTCGTGTGGATCAGCGCCTTCCGCTCCTCGCGGCCGCTGTCGCCGGCCGTGGGCGAAAGCTGATCGAGGATCTGGCTTGCCACCTGTTTGGCGTCGCCGCAGATGCCGACGGACACCTTCTTGGTCAGGCCGATGCGATCGGAGTTGATGTCGACCTGAATGATTGCGGCATTCTTTGGCCAGTAGTCGATGCCGTAGCCCGGAAGCGTCGAGAACGGGTTGAGGCGGGTGCCGAGTGCGAGCACGACATCGGCCTTTGCGATCAGTTCCATTGCCGCCTTGGAGCCGTTGTAGCCGAGCGGGCCTGCTGCCAGCCGATGGCCGCCGGGGAAGGCGTCGTTGTGCTGGTAGCCGCAGCAGACCGGGGCGTCGAGCCGCTCGGCAAGCGCGATCGATTCCGCGATCGCGCCGCCGATGACCACGCCGGCACCGTTCAGGATGACGGGGAATTTCGCTTCCGACAGCAGCCTTGCCGCCTCGGAAATCGCCTGCTTGCCGCCGGAAGGACGTTCCAGCCGGACGATGCTCGGTAGTTCGACGTCGATCACCTGCGTCCAGTAATCGCGCGGAATATTGATCTGAGCCGGAGCGCAGCCGCGCCAGGCCTTCTCGATCACGCGGTTGAGCACTTCGGGAACGCGGCTCGCGTCGCGCACTTCTTCCTGATAGCAGACCATTTCCTCGAACAGCGCCATCTGGTCGACTTCCTGGAAGCCGCCCTGGCCGATCGTCTTGTTGGCCGCCTGCGGCGTCACCAGCAACATCGGCGTGTGGTTCCAGTAGGCGGTCTTGACCGCGGTGACGAAGCCGGTAACGCCGGGGCCGTTCTGGGCGATCGCCATCGACATGTTGCCGGTGACGCGGGTGTAGCCGTCGGCAATCAGCGCCGCGTTGGTTTCATGGGCGCAGTCCCAGAAGGTGATGCCCGCCTTCGGGAAGAGGTCGGAGACCGGCATCATCGCCGAGCCGATGATGCCGAAGGCGTGTTCGATGCCGTGCATCTGGAGGACTTTGATGAAAGCCTCTTCGGTCGTCATTTTCATTGTGTTTCCTTTCATGTTGAGTTTGGGGCCGACCGAGCGGCTAGAGGATTTCGTCCTTGAGGTAGTACCAGCGGTACATCCCCCACTGGCCGATGCGCCGGAACGGCGTCAGCAGCCCGTGGCTGGGAAGAGGAGAGGTGAAGATCGGCAGGTCGAGGGTGCCGCCTTTGCCGGCGACCATCTGCGCCATGCGTCGTCCGGCCTGGGCCGAGTACATGACGCCGTTGCCGCCATAGCCCATGGCGTAGAACAGCGCCTGTTTCGGATCCGGGCGAAAGATGCGCGGCATCATGTCGTGGCTGACATCGACCCAGCCCCACCAGGAGTAGTCGACCTTGATGCCGGTTAGCACCGGGAACTTGCGGTAGAGGCCCTCGAGCAGACGGTCGAGGTGCTTGGGGTTGACCGCGTCGGTGCCGGTGATGGCGCTGCGGCTGCCGATCTGCACGCGCCCATCCGGCAGGAGCCGGTAGTAGTGGCGCAACGTACGGGTGTCGGTGAGCGGAACGTGAGTCCGGAAGTTCAGCGCCGCCCGCTCGTCTTCGGTCAGCACGCGGGTGACGATCGAGTTGGAGAGGATAGGCATCAGCCGGTGCTTGGTCAGCGGATGCAGGCCGGGCGAGGTATAGCCGGCGGTCGCGAAACACACCGCCCTTGCCCGCACTATGCCGCCGGGGGTGCGAAGGTGGAAGACGTTGCCCTTTTGAGTGCAGGCGAGGACCGGGCTCGAGGTATGAACGCGGGCGCCGAGTTTGCGCGCAAGAGCGAGATAGCCGAAGGCAAGCTTGGCGGCATGGATGCCCATGCCGTCGGGCTCGTAAAGGGCGCCGACCGCCTCGTTGTCACGGACGAAATCGCGATGGATCTCGTCGCGGCCGAGGATGCGGGTGCGGTAGCCGAAGACGTCGTTGAGGACACGGGACTCCGCCTCCAGTGACGGCATCACCTTGTTGCGATGCGCGATATAGAGATGTCCGCCGTCCTGCGGGTCACAGGCGATTTCCGGCGAGCGGATCAGGTCGCGGAAGAGATCGAAAGCCTCGCTGATCTCCACGTGAAGCTTCTTGGCGACGTCGACGCCCCAGCGCTCGATCCACTGCGAGCGCTTGAGCCGGCCGGCCGAAATCTGGGCCTGTCCGCCGTTGCGGGTGCTGCAACCCCATGCGACGCCGTTGGCTTCCAGCACTGTCGCCTTGATGCCATGCTCCCTGGCCAGGTGGATGGCACAGGAGAGGCCGGTGTATCCCGAGCCGACGATTGCGACGTCGACGTCGATATCCTTCAAAACGGGACCGTCGTCGGCGGGGGGCGGGCCGGCCGTTGCGATCCAGTAGGTCGGCGCATAGTCCTTGCCCTCGCCGGGATTGGCGGCGCGGTTGGGGTCATATGCCGGATCGAAGGGCTTGCTCGGCCTTACTGTTCTGACAAGCTGTTCCATGTCGGTTTCCTGGCCTGGCTTTCGCTCAGTAGCGGAAGGGAGCCGCAATCAGCGGCCGGTTCTTACGGAAGGCCTGCTTGCGCACGATCTTGCCGTCACGCAGCGTGAAGAGGTCGCAGCCCTCCGCCTCGATGCGGCTGCCGTCGGCGTTGGTGCCCGAAAAGGTCCATTCCGAAACGCCCCGGTCGCCGTGGACGAAGTGGCCGTGATGCGCCCAGTGCGCATCCGCCATCGTTCCCCACACGCCGCTGAAGGCGGTGGCGATCGCATCGGCGCCTTCGACACGCGTGCCGTGGGCTTCGCTGCCGGCGACCGTGTTGAAGATGCAGTCGCTGGCGAAGAAGGACATCACGCCGTCGATGTCGTGCCGGTTGAAGGCGTCGAAGAGGTCGGAGAGGTCGTTGGCGGTGATCGGGGCGGTCATATGTCAGTTCCTTGCGTGTTGCAGGCGATGAATTCGGGCATGGCTTCGCCGTGGCCGGATGAACCGGCAGGATCGGCTTTGTCTGTCTGGTGATGGGGCCTTTAGGGCCGAGCGGTTATCCGCTCGGCGGCTGGCGTCCTGTCGAAGGGAGCATCGTCACACCTTGCCCTTCCAGGGAATGAGCGCCTTTTCGAGATGGCGGATCAGGAGGTCGAAAGCGAAAGCGAAGACGCCGATGACGATGATGCCCATGATCACGGTGTCGCTGGCAAGGAACTCGGCGGCGTTCAGGACCATGAAGCCGAGACCCCTGTGGGCGGCGACCATTTCTGCCGCGACAAGCGTTGTCCAGCCGACGCCGATGCCGATGCGCATGCCGGTGAAGATCTCGGGCAGCGCCGCCTTCAAAATGACGTGGCTGATGACCTGACGGCGGCTCGCACCCATCGCATAGGCCGCATGGATCTGTTCGATCGAGACGGAGCGCACGCCGGCCCGGGCGGCGATCGCCATCGGTGCGAAGATCGCGAGGAAAATCAGGAAGACCTTCGGAAACTCGCCGATGCCGAGCCAGATGATGATCAGCGGCAGGTAGGCAAGCGGCGGCAGGGGGCGGTAGAACTCGATGATCGGATCGAACAGCCCGCGCATCACCCGGTTGACGCCCATGAGGATGCCGATCGGAACTGCGGTGACGAGCGCCAGCGCGAAGGCGCCGAGCACGCGGCCGAGGCTTGCGAGCGTATGCTGGGCGAGTGTCGAGTTGGAGACGCCCTCCGTCAGCGCGATCACGAACTTGTCCCAGACGGCCAAAGGCGACGGCAGGAACAGCGGTTTCACCCATTGCATCTCGGTGATCAGCAGCCAGAGCGCGACGAGCGTCAGCGCGGTCAGGAGGCTGATATGCCCGCTCATGCCTTCGCCGGGGGCGCCGTAGATCCGGCCCGGCTTGACCGGCTTGGCCTTCATCACGCGCTCAAGCATGGAGGAGCTCCGGGTTTCCGGACTGGCGCTCGTCGCCGTAGATGATGCTGAGGATCTGTTCACGCATGTCGATGAAGTCGCGACTGGATTTGATTGCACGGGCATTGCCTCCTTCCAGGAACCGTTTGTTGAAATCGAGCTCGTAGGTGTGGGTGATCCGTCCGGGCCGTGGCGACATCACGATCAGCCGCGAGCCGAGGAACAACGCCTCCTCGACGCTGTGGGTGATGAAAAAGAACATCTTGTTGGTCAGCTGCCAGACTTTCAGCAGCAGTTCCTGGATGGTCTCGCGGGTCAGCGCATCAAGTGCTGCCATCGGCTCGTCCATCAACAGCATCGACGGATCGCAGCTCAAGGCCCGGGCGATGCCGACGCGCTGCTGCATGCCGCCGGACAGGTGATAGATCATGTGCCGGTGGAAATCCTGCAGGCCGACGAGGGCAAGGTTCTTGGCGGCCACCTCGTGGCGCGTCGCCTTGTCGACGCCCCGCAGTTTCAGTCCGAATTCGGTGTTGTCGATGACGTTGAGCCAAGGCAGCAGCGCGTGCTTCTGGAACACGACCCCGCGGTCGGCACCGGGGCCGGAGACGCGGCGGTGTCCGAGCGTAATTTCGCCGGCGCTCGGGGCCATGAAGCCCGCCATCAGATTGAGCAGCGTGGTCTTGCCGCAGCCGGAGGCGCCGAGTGCCACGACGAAATCGCCGCTCTTGATCTCGAGGTTGACGCCCTTGAGCGCGATGACCGCCTCGTTCGTGTAGAGACCAGGATAGGTCAGGCTCACATTGCTGACATTGAGAGTTTCCATTGGAAAGGCCTTTCGAAAAACGGCTGTTGAGTGGCGTTGGCGGCGCTCCTGGCCGACGGGTGGCCAGGAGCTAAGCGTCGGCTACTTCGCAGCCTCTTTCGCGTAGGCGCTGTTGACATAGGGCGCGTAGTCGTCGAGCGCCTTGTCGATCTGCTTCTGGTCGGCAAGGAACTTTGCGCTTTCGGTGAGCGCGCGAAGCGCACCGCCGCCAAGCCAGGTTTCGGAGGCCTGCTCCTCAGCCGTCGGGAACGACAGGAGGTTCAGTGCTTCCACGGTGCCGGCGCCATCGCCGCCGATCAGCTTGACGATGTTCTGGACCGGTGCGGAGTCCGCCGTCCAGCTGGCGCCGTTCGCCTTGTAGTCGGCATAGGATTCGGCCAGTACCTTGGTGAAGGCGGCCATGAATTTCGGGTTTTCGGCGGCCCATTTCTTGTCGACCACCAGTCCGTCGAAGGTAGGCACGCTCGCCGCGCCGATCACTTCGGAATCGGAGATCACTTTGCCGGTCTTCAGCAGTTCCGACAGGGCGGGCGGCCAGACATAGGCGGCATCGATATCGCCGCGCTGCCAGGCGGCAACGATCTGCGGCGGCTTCATGTTGAGAATGTTGACTTCGCGCGGATCGACCTTCCATACCTGCTCAAGGCCGACCAGCAGATGGAAATGCGAGGTTGAGACGAACGGCACGCCTACCGAGCGCCCGACCAGATCTTCGGGCTTCTCGATACCGGAACCTTCGCGAGCTACGAGCGCCTCCGACTTGCCGATGTTGTCGAGGATCCAGAACAGTTCGAGATCGACGCCGCGCGTCGCAGCGGCCGTGGTGCCGGTCGAGCCGATGACGCCGATCGGGACGTTGCCGGATGCAAGCGCCGTCGAGATGTCGCCGCCGGAGCTGAATTGGCGCCAGTCGACGATATAGCCAGCCTCCTTGGCGGCGGCGTCGAAGCGGCCGTCGGCGATCGCCGCGATGAACGGACCGACGATCTGCTGGTAGCCGATGATCACGTTGGTCTCGGCGCGGGCAAGGCTTGATGTCAGGAGGCTGGCCGCAATCGTGGCTGCCCCCGCCATATATTTCAAGGCGTTGGAGTAGAACATGTGTTTCCCTCTGGTTCCGACCCCGTTTTTCGGGATCTGTCGACTGTTTTGCCGATCTCATTTTCGACCATTAGGAATAGAGCAGCTTTGCCGTTTGCTTTATAGCCAGATTGAAAGTTAGATAAGTCCAGTTTTGGTCGTTGGGAGATCGGACGTGGCGCGCATCTCTGTTCCGGAAACCGTGTTCTTCGTCGACCGGGCGGGCCGCGCCAGCTTGCAGGCCCAGATCCGCGAGACGGTCGTTTCCGCCGTGCTGTCGGGACGACTGCCGCCAGGTGCCCAGCTTCCCTCTACCCGCAAGCTTGCAAACTATCTCAATATTTCCCGCCTGACCGTCACGCTTGCCTATCAGGAACTGGCGACCCAGGGATATCTCGACGCGGCCGACCGCAGCAGTTTCCGGGTCGCCGACAAGCCCCCCTTCAACGTGCTCGGCGCGGACTTGGCGCCACCGGGCGCGGAAGCCGTGGACTGGTCGTCCAAGCTGCGCTCGACCTTTCGTGTCGCCAAGCAGATGCGCAAGCCGCTCGACTGGAGGCGGTATCCGTACCCCTTTCTCTACGGCCAGATGGACCCGTCTCTGTTCGATCTCTCCGCCTGGCGAGATTGTGCCCGACGGGCGCTGGCGCGCGAAGACTTCGAACTGATGGCCGGCGATTTCGCCGCGTCGGATGACGTGCAACTGGTCAATTACATTTGTTCGCGCACGCTGCCCGGGCGTGGCATCCGGGCCAATCCCGATGAGATCCTGGTGACGGTGGGGGCGCAGAATGCGCTCTGGATCGTTATTCAGCTGTTGCTGCGGCGTGGCTCGCATGCCGTCTGTGAAAACCCCTGCCACCCGGATATGAGTGCCTCGCTGCGGCTGAGCGGTGCCAAGGTCACGGTGCTGGACGTCGACGACGGCGGGCTGCCGCCGGCGAACCTGCCTGAGCAGGTCGACGCCGTGTTCGTGACGCCGAGCCATCACTCCCCGACGGGAGCAACGATGCCGATGGATCGCCGCGTGGCGCTGCTCGAAGCCGCCTCAAGCCGGGACTTCGTCATCATCGAGGACGATTACGAGTTCGAAATGAGCTTTCTCGCCCCGCCGTCGCCGGCGCTGAAGGCCTTTGATAGAAACGGACGGGTGTTTTACATCGGCAGTTTCTCAAAATCGCTCTTTCCCGGTCTGCGGCTCGGCTATCTCGTGGCGCCGGCGCCTGTGATCCGGGAGGCGCGGGCGCTGCGCGCCCTGATGCTGCGCCATCCGCCGGGTCATCTGCAGCGCACAGCTGCCTATTTCCTGGCGCTCGGCCACTACGATGCCGTGCTTCACAGGATGCGGGAGGAATATCACCTGCGCCATCGGGTTATGGCAGAGGCGCTCAATGCCAATGGACTGAAGATCGCCGGATCGGCGGCCTTCGGCGGCACCTCGTTCTGGATCGAAGGGCCTGACGGTCTCGATGCCGATCGGCTGATGGCCGACCTGCGGGACGACGGGGTGCTGATCGAATCCGGATCGCCGTTCTTTCCGACCGAAGAGGAAAGCTGCCGCTTCTTCCGCATGGGGTACTCGTCGATCGGCCGGGACCGCATTGCCGACGGCGTCAAGTTGACGGCAAGCCGAATGGCGCAACGCTGATGGAAACGGCCCCGGCGTCTCCGGGGCTCCGTGCCGTCAGCCGAGATCGGCGTGCCTGCCGCTTTCTAGCCGTTCGACAGAAGGGCCAGGATCTCGGTGCGGTTAAGCTTCTTGCCGCTCGCGACGTCGAAAATCCGAAGCGCGATCCGGTTGGCGGGTGGGTCGGATTGGGTGCAATTGTTCTGGGTGCACCACTCGGCCAGAGCTTCACGCATCTCGATGATATCGGTTGCTGGCGGATTGCGGGTGTTTGACATGGCAGAACCTCATTTTCGGCTTGAGCTTAGGTTCTGCACCACTCCGTCACAACTCTGAGAAATCAGGGGGAACCGGCCGTTTTACCCATCAGAAAGCACGGTACGTCATGCCTGACGCGCAGCGCTTTCAGTTGGGGCGGCATCGCCCGTCTGGCGGATATGCGCCTCGATCAGGTGTTTGAGATCGGCGACATCGCGGGCTTCGAGCGCATCGACCATCATGTGATGCTCGCGCGCCGAGCGTTCTACGCGGGCTCGTGTGCGCCACTGCGAGACCGGTGCCGACGAGGTGCGTTGGCGGATTTCGGAAACGAGATCCACAAGCTCATTGTTGCCCGACAGGAGCAAGAGTTCGCGATGGAAGGCGAGGTTTGCCTCGTAGTGCTCCAGTACCGTGCCCTCCATCGTCATCCGGTCAAAATGGCTGGCGAGTTGGCGCAGTTTGGCGATGCTTTCGGGCGTGGCCCTTTCCACCATCAGGTCCGCCACCGCGGTTTCGAGGATGACGCGGATGTCACTGACTTCCTGCGCGCGCCGCCCGTCCGGCTGGTAGACGTGATAGCCGCGGTTGGGCACGTGTTCGACCAGACGCTTCTGTGACAGCCGGTCAAGAGCCCGACGAACCTCCGGCCGGGTGCAATCGTAGCGCTTTTCCAGGTCGATCTGCTTGAGCCAGGTGCCGGCCGGAAGCACCCCGGTCAGGATGTCTTCGAGAACGAGATCGGTGACATCTCGGTCGTTGGCCGCATTTTCGGTCACATCGTGCATTTCGGTCATGGGCATTCCTGTTTTCTCGTTTGCCGGCGGGCTCGTTTGGTTCGATCCGCGATCGGTGCGAATTCGGCGTGAGATGGATACCGAAAATATCCATCGCCGCCCATTGCGCAAATTATTTTTGTATCCTAAATTGGCGCCAATTTTGGTAACTATCGCATGTGGGA
Organism: Ensifer sp. GW823-FHT05D09; assembly: GCF_058795755.1. Taxonomy (NCBI): domain Bacteria; kingdom Pseudomonadati; phylum Pseudomonadota; class Alphaproteobacteria; order Hyphomicrobiales; family Rhizobiaceae; genus Ensifer; species Ensifer sp. GW823-FHT05D09. Next base: position 17,114 of record NZ_JBXAIA010000005.1, read on the forward strand.
CGCTAAACGCAATGAAGAATACGGAACACGTATGGTCGATCGTCGAGGAAAAGAGCCCGGCCTTCTTCGCGCTCAGCGACCGCGTCTGGGACAGTCCCGAAACCAACTACGAAGAGTTTCAATCCGCCAGCGAGCACGCCCGCCTGCTTGAAGCCGAGGGGTTTCGCGTCGAGCGTAATGTCGCCGGCCTGCCGACTGCGGTGACGGGCGAGGCCGGCGAAGGCGGCCCGGTGATCGCGATCCTCGGCGAGTTCGACGCGCTTCCGGGCCTGAGCCAGGTCGCGGGTCTGGCCGAAGAGCGCCCGGTCGTTCCCGGCGGCAACGGCCACGGCTGCGGCCACAATCTGCTCGGCTCCGGCTCCATGCTTGCGGCTGCCGCGGTCAAGGATTACCTCAAGGCCAATGGTCTGAAAGGGCGCGTGCGCTATTATGGCTGCCCGGCCGAAGAGGGCGGCTCGTCCAAAGGCTTCATGGTGCGGGCCGGCGCCTTCGACGATGTCGACGTCGCCATCTCCTGGCACCCGGCAGCCTTCTCCGGCGTCAACAATCCGATCTCGCTTGCCTGCAACGAGATCAATTTTCATTTCTCCGGTCGCGCCTCCCATGCCTCGGCGACGCCGCACCTCGGTCGCAGCGCGCTGGATGCCGTCGAGCTGATGAATGTCGGCGTCAACTACATGCGCGAGCACATGCCATCGAGCGCCCGGGTGCACTATGCCATCACCGATGCCGGCGGCAACGCACCGAACGTGGTGCAGGCCCGCGCGACGGTGCGTTATCTCATTCGCGCTCGTTCCTTGCCGGACCTGCTCGGCCTGATCGAGCGCGTCAAGAAGATCGCTGAAGGGGCCGCGCTGATGACGGAAACGACCGTGCGCCATGAGGTCATCAGCGGGGATGCCAATCTTGTCGGCAACGGTCCGCTCGAGGCGCGGCTCCACACCTGTCTCGAGCATCTCGGGCCTGCCGCCTTCGATGCCGCCGACCTGGAGACGGCGCGAAAGTTCCAGGCCACCTATACGCCTGACGATATTTCCGCATCCTACGCCCGCTTCGGCCTGTCGCCGCGCAAGGGGCAGCCACTGTGCGACATGATCTATCCGCTTTATGGCGGCGACGGCAGCATCGTCGGCTCCACTGACGTCGGCACCGTGAGTTGGGTCGTCCCAACGGTGCAGATGCGTGGCGCGACCTATGCGATCGGCACGCCGGGCCATTCCTGGCAGCTGGTCGCCCAAGGAAAACTGCCGGCGGCCCACAAGGGCATGGCCCATGCGGCGAAAGCCATGGCGAGCCTTGCCATCGACCTGATGTCGGATCCCGAACTGGTGGCCGCCGCCAAGGCGGACCATCGCAGCCGGCTCGACGGAACGCCCTTCGTCAATCCGATCCCTGATGATGTCGATCCGCCTCTTCCTGTGCGCGAGGCAAGCTTCGCCGAAAAGGGAGCGCAGGCATTGTGACCCAACCCGGTATCCTCGAACTCCTCAGTTTTGGCCCCGACGGCTGGGGAAACATCCTGCTTGCCGGCGCGATGATGACGATCCTGATCGCACTGTCGGGTTACGCGACCGGTGCTGTCATCGGCGTCCTCGGCGCCTGGGCGAAAGTGAGGGGCGGGCCGGTCACGCGTCTGGTCGCAGATGTCTACACGACGGTGCTGCGCGGCATTCCGGATCTGCTGGTCATCTATCTGCTCTATTTCGGCGGTTCCGCCGCAATCTCCGCGGTTGGGCATCTGTTCGGTGCCGAAGGCTTCATCAGCTTTCCGGGCTTCCTTGCCGGCATGCTTGCGGTCGGGATTACCTCCGGCGCACAGCATACGGAGGTTTTTCGTGGCGCGTTCAGGGCAGTGCAACCCGGAGAGATCGAGGCGGCGATTGCCTGCGGCATGCCGCGGTGGCTGCGCTTCCGGCGCATCGTCGCGCCGCTCACCCTCAGGCACGCGCTGCCCGGTCTCGGCAATGTCTGGCAGGTCGTGCTCAAGGAGAGCGCGCTGGTCTCGATTACCGGCGTCGCGGAACTGCTCCGCCAGTCCCAGGTTGCCGCGGGCTCCACCGGCCTGCCCTTCGATTTCTACCTGATCGCCGGCGGCATCTATCTGGCGATCTCGACGGTATCGAGTGCCGTCCTGCACCGGGCCGAGCATCATTTCAGCCGCGGCGTGAGGAGAAGCTGATGGACTGGACCTTCCTTCAGGAGACCTTCGTCAGTCTCATTTCTGCCGTCCCGCTGACATTGCTGCTGGCGGTCAACGCGATCGCGTTCGGCGCGGTCCTGGCGGTCGGCATCGCCGTTGCCCGTTTTTCAGTCTTCGCGCCGCTGCGCTGGTTGGCGCAGGCCTATGTCTTCGTTTTCCGCGGCACGCCGCTGCTCGTCCAGCTCTTCATCATCTACTACGGCCTCAGCCAGTTTCCGGCCATTCGCCATAGTCCGCTCTGGCCGATCCTCAGGGAGCCCTACTGGTGTGCAGTGCTGGCGCTTGCGCTCAACACCGCCGCCTATGCCAGCGAGATCGTCCGCGGCGGTCTGCTTTCGGTTCCCTTCGGACAAATCGAAGCGGCCAGGGCATGCGGCATGTCACGTTTCATGATCTTCCGGCGCATCACGCTGCCCCTCGGCGTCAGGCAGGCGCTGCCCGGCTACGGCAACGAGATGATCTCGATGGTCAAGGCGACGTCGCTGGCATCGATCATCACGCTCATGGAAGTGACGGGCGTTGCGGCGCGCATCATCTCCGAGAGCTACCGCGCGATCGAAGTCTTCGTCGTCGCCGGCGCCATCTATCTCACCATCAACTTTCTGCTCACCCGCCTGGTGCAGCTCGTCGAGTTCCGGCTGAGCCCACACCTCAGGCAGCCGGTCGCGGTGTTGCCCGCCATCATCGAAGGAGAAGCGCATTGAGTTCGCCCGCGTCGTCCGTTGCGCCCGTCGCCATCAGCGTTCGGGACATCCACAAGAGTTTCGGCCCGATCGAAGTCCTGAAGGGCATTTCGCTCGACGCGCGCGAAGGTGAGGTCGTCTCCATTCTCGGCTCGTCCGGCTCGGGCAAGTCGACCCTGCTTCGCTGCATCAACATGCTCGAAACGCCCGATCGTGGCGCGGTCACGGTTGCAGGCGAGACCATCGAGATGCTTGCTGCCGGCAACGGCAAGAGCCGCCCGCGGGATCGCGCCCAGGTGGATCGCATCCGCTCGCGCCTCGGCATGGTGTTCCAGAGCTTCAATCTCTGGTCCCACAAGACGGTGCTGGAAAACGTCATCGAGGCCCCGATCCACGTGCAGAAGCGCCCGCGCGCCGAATGCATCGAGGAGGCTGAAGCGCTTCTTGCCAAGGTCGGGATCGCAGCCAAGCGCAATCACTACCCGGCGCATCTTTCCGGCGGCCAGCAGCAGCGGGCGGCGATCGCCCGGGCGCTCGCCATGCGTCCGGCGGTGATGCTGTTCGACGAGCCGACATCGGCACTCGATCCCGAACTCGTCGGTGAGGTGCTGCGCGTGATGCGCGCGCTCGCCGAAGAGGGGCGCACGATGCTGGTCGTCACCCACGAGATGGGCTTTGCGCGCGATGTCTCGAGCCGGGTCATCTTTCTTCACCAGGGTCAGATCGAGGAAGACGGTCGACCAGACGAGGTATTTGGCAACGCCAAATCCGAACGCTTCCGGCGGTTCATCAAGGCGTGAACCGGCGGCCTTAACCACTCAAAAAAGGGGAACTACCAATGAACTACACGAAATCGGCAATGAAGGCATTGTGCATCGCGACGATGATGTTTTCGGCCACCGGCGTGCATGCGGAAAACAAGACGTGGACGCGCGTGTCGATCGCAACCGAAGGCGGGTTCAAGCCTTACAACTTCACAAAGCCCGACGGCACGCTCGACGGCTATGAGATCGAGCTCAGCAAATATCTCTGCGCCCATATGAAGGTGGAATGCGAGATCAACGTCCAGAACTTCGACGGCATGATCCCGGCGCTGAACGCCGGCAAGTTCGACGCGATCATTTCCGGCATGTCGGCGACCGCGAAGCGCGAACAGGTCATCGACTTCAGCGACTCCTACGGTTCGACGGGCCAGGCATTTGCTACCTCGAAGTCGGGCCCGCTCGCGGCGCTGCCTGAAAAGGGCGTCGTGTTTTCGCTCGCATCGAACGAGGCAGGCGCTGTCGCCGAGATCGAGAAGCTGAAGCCGTTGCTCGAAGGCAAGACGATCGGCGTCCAGATCGCCTCGACCGGTGCCGCCTTCGTCGACAAGTATCTGAAGGGCGTGGTCGAGGTGCGCGAGTACAAGACCACCGAAGAACACGACCTTGATCTGGCTGCCGGCCGCGTCGATCTGGTCATGGCCTCGATGGCCTATCTGACGACCGCTTCCGAAAAGCCCGGAAACGAGGACATGACCACGACCGGCCCCCGCTTCCAGGGCGGCTTTCTCGGTCGTGGCAGTTCGGTTGGCCTGCGCAAGACCGATCCGGAACTGAAGGCACTGTTCAACGCGGCGATCGCAGCCGCCAAGGCGGATGGAACGATCAAGACGCTTTCAGAAAAGTGGTTCGGCTTCGACGTCACGCCGCGATAGGTTAAGCATCTCGATCAGACACAGCTGATTGCTTTTTCACCGGACGCCGTCGCGCACGATCGCGGCGGCGTCCGACTTGCCTGACGGGCGAAAAACTGAGCCTTCGCCCCTGATCTGCCAAGCGTATAGACCCGGCCGGACCCGCGTCGATCAGGCCTGCATTTTCGCAATCGCATTGGTCGCCAGTCCGAGCAGCGACGCGGGACCGCCGAATGGCCAGCTTGGCAGGCCCACGGGAACCATGCCTCCCGACGCGACCACCGGAAGCATCGGCCACAGCGCGCTATTTTCCAATTCTACCGGCGCTTCGTCGGCAAGCAGGATAAGTTTGGATTTTCCATCGAGCGCAGCGAGGCCCTCGAGCCCGATGGTGCTGAACCCGAACGGTTCGGCCGGCAGATCGAGGGCCGCGGCAAAGCCGGCCCGGACGAACATCTGCATCACCGCCGAGTTCGATGTGAAAATGCGCAGGCGCGGCACGCCCGGCAGCGGTTGGGCGATCAGCACTGGCTGGCCGCCAAGCTTGCTATCGGTGATATTGGCCGCGATGTCGGCAAGCTTCCTGTCGAAATCCGCAAGCAGCCCGTTGGCCGCTTCGCTGCGGCCGAGCGCTTCGCCTGCAGCTTTGGTCGCGGTGTAGACTGCGGCCAGCAGGTTACCGTCTTGCGGCTGGTCATCGAGGAGCCGCGTCGGGGCGATTTCCGAAAGCTGCTGTTCGAGCACGCGGTGCCGCAGGGCGGAAGACAGAATGAGGTCCGGCCGAAGACGGTTCAGAGCCTCCATGCTCGGTTGCTGGCGCCCGCCGACATCAATCGCATCGACAAGCCCGTCGTTTTCGATCGACACCCAGCGGCGATAGCCGTCGAGATCGGCCACGCCGACGGGACGTTCGCCGAGCAGCAGGGCGATCTCGGTTGGCAGCCATTCGAGCGTGACGAGCCTGCGCGGCTCGCCGGCATGAAGGCGCGGTGCGGCCAGAAGCGACAGGGCGCCGAAAACGAAACCCCGTCGTGTCTGACTGATTACCATTTGATGCTCGCGGTGGCGACGACGGACCGGCCCTGGCCGTAGTAGCACTGAGTGGTGGTGTTGCAGCCGGCGACATAGGTCTTGTCGCCGAGGTTGTAGCCGTTGAGCTGCAGGCGATAGCGATCGTGTTCGTAGCGAACGAAAGCATCGACGAGCGTGTACCCGGGGACGAAGAACGAATTGGCGGTGTCGCCTGCAGTCTTGCCGATGTGTCGCACGCCGCCGCCGATCACCAGTTCGCCTTCCCAGGCGTCCGGCAAGGGCATGTCATAGCTTACGAACAGCGACTGCTGCTGCTTGGGAACGGTATAGGGCATCTTTCCGACCTGCGCTGGGGTCCGGCTCTCCGTGACCTCAGGGTCCTGGAAGCTGGCGGCGGCCGTCAGGTTGAGGCCGTCCCAGAGGCTGGCATTGGCCTCGATCTCGACGCCGCGCACCCGGACTTCATCGGTTTGATAATAGACGGTGGCGATACGGTTGACCACATTCTGCTGCGTCGCCTCGAAGGCCGACAGCGTCACGTCGAAGTCTGCTTCGTCAGGCGCGTACTTGACGCCCACTTCCTTGAGCGTGCCGGTCGTCGGCTTCAGCGGCGTATTGGCCAGCGTCAGCACCGGCAGGAACGAGGTCGAATAGAGCGCGTAGGGCACGACGCCGTTGTCGAAGACATAGGCCGCGCCGACGCGGCCTGTAAACTGGCTCGGATCCTGTGTGTATGGCGTCGTCACGCCGGTTGCCAGCGCCTTGGACTGAGAGCTGATGTTGACGAAATCCTGGCGCCCGCCGGCGGTGAGGCGCAGTCCGCCCAGCTCGATCTGGTCCTGGACATAAATGCCGACCTGTCGCTGGATCTGGTCGAGGCGGGTCGTAAGCGCCGCGGGCGTGAACGGCTGGTCGTAGGTCGGATCGAACAGATCCTGAGTCGGGCCGACCTTGGAGCCGGTGTTGTTGATCAGGCGCTGCCATTGAAAGTCGACGCCGGCCAGCATCGTGTGCTGCATCGGGCCGGTATCGAATTTGTACTCGAGGTTGGTGTCGAGCGCATAGGCGTCGAGCACCGGCTGCGCATTGTAGACGGTGCGCGTGATGGTCCGCTCATCGGGGAGCAGGCCGCTGGTAAACAGGTTCTGATAGTTTGCGTCGAGACGGGAGTAGCGGAAGTTCTGTCGCAGCGTCAGGTCGTCGCTGAGCGCCTGTTCCAGGCGATAGCCGACATAGGCCGTTTCCTTCTCATAGGTGTCATAGCGCGGGTCGCCATCGGTGAAGTTCCGTGGGATCGCCATTCCCAGGCTATTGGGCAGGACGCTGCCGCGCGCCGGGATGATCGCGCCGGCCTGACCGGCGTCGTCCTTCATGTAGGCGCCGTAGACGGTGAGGCTCGTGTCCTCGTCCGGCGTCCAGGAGATCGTCGGGCTGATGGCGAAGCGGTCGTTCTTGCCGAGCTTGATGCCCGTTTCGCTGTCACGGTAGATGCCCATAAGGCGATAGGCGAGATCGCCGTCCTTGCCGAGCGGGCCGGTGAGGTCGAAGCCGGTTTCCTTCTGGCTGAAGCTGCCGTAGCGCGCGTAGACTTCGCCGCTTGCTTCGTCGGACGGGTCCTTGCTGATCATGTTGACGACGCCGCCGACATTGGTCTGGCCGAACAGCGCCGAGCTCGGGCCGCGAAGGACTTCGACGCGGTTGAGGAAATATGGCTCGACGCGGAAGCCGGCATAGCCGCCTGTCTGGTTGGCGATCTGCGGGATGCGCAGGCCGTCGAGATAAAGATCGGCCGGGAAGCCGCGCACGGTGAAGTAGTCGGAGCGCGTGTCGTTGCCGTAGCGCTGGCCGTTGACGTTGGCGCTATAGACCAGGCTGTCGGCGACCGACTGCACGGCACGGTCCGTCATGCTGGCCCGCGTGATAACCGATATGGATTGCGGCGTCTCGGCGACCGGTGTCGGCGTCTTGGTGGCCGATGCGCTGTCCTTGGCAACATAGCCTTCGCCGGGCGAGCGCGAGGTCTCCGTCGAGGCGCGGCTGCCGTCGACCGTGATCGTCTCCAGCTTTGTCGCCGGCTGGCCATCTTGCGCATGGGCGAGTGGCATCTGCGCCAGAATTGCGAAACCGGCAACACTGGAAATCAGCAGGCCATGGGTCTTCGAGCGGGCTTTTTGCGCGGAACGCATCGGCAGGTCGCCGTTGGAGGAGCGCGCGGAACTCGAATGCCTGTGTACCATTGCCAATTTTCCTGACCTTGCATGTCCAGAGCGGCGGACCCGCCTGCGGGTCGGTGCCTGTCGTCTTCTTGCGGGTCTGTCGAACCGCTTTCGGCGACTAACTAGACTTTTGTAGTCAACATTGTCAGGTCAAAAACGATCGCGATCGGGCCAATATATGGCCCGATGAAGTGCGAAGTAATTGAATAAGGGAAATGGGCCAAATATCGCTTTGAAAATACCCGGTGCCGTGTCTATTGCTCACCGAAATATGGGCCGGAAGAGCAATCCCGCCGGGCACGAGCGAGAGGCGCAACGCAAGGTCGCGCTCAGCGGATAGCAATTGATGAGGATGAAGTGAAGCGCCCGCAGCAAGCCATCGATCTTCAGACGGTTCCGCGGCCCGTTGCGGCGATGACACGTCTCTACGAGACGAGTGTCGATTTCGGCTGGCACAGCCACCGGCGCGGGCAATTGCTGCAGAGTGTCGAAGGCTTCATGACGGCGCGAACGCTGGATGCATCGTTCATCGTGCCGAGCGGGCATGGCCTGCTGATCGCACCGAACCTGCCGCATGCGGTGACAAGTCATGGCCGGGTAAGGATGCAGTCGCTTTACATCGAGCCGGTGACCGATCCGGTGCTCGGCTGGGAGCCCGTTCGGGTCATTCCCACCTCGCCGTTGCTGTCGGCGACCGTTTCTGCCCTGCTTGAAGAGCCCGTGCTCTATGACGAGGATGGTCGGGGCGGGCATCTCGTCGCCTTGATCCTGCAGGAAATCACACGCGCCAAGGAAGGTCCCTTCGCCCTGCCGATGCCGCAGGACAAGCGGTTGCAGAAACTCTGCATGGATCTCTCCGACAGGCCGTCCATCGATCTCGATATCGACAGCTGGTCCGACATGCTGGGCATGAGCCGGCGCACGATGACCCGCAAGTTCAGGACGCAGACCGGCATGAGCTTTGCCGAGTGGCGGCGGCGTCTGCGCATCGCCCATGTCATGCGGCGTCGTGCCGAAGGCGCACGGCTGGAGGAGGCGGCTGTGGACGTCGGATATCGCTCCGTTTCGGCCCTGCGCAATGCACTGCGCGAGGTGCTGTCGTGACCGTCGCGGCGATGGCGGTGGACACCGCTGAGACAAGGCGTGCCGCAATCATCGAGGCGACGGATGTCAGCGTTGTCTTCAATGGCGTGGCTGCCGTCGATCGGGCCTCCGTGGCAATTCATCCCGGCCGGATCACTGCGATCTGTGGTGCCAACGGCTCGGGCAAGAGCACGCTGCTGAAGTGCCTTTCAGGCATCGAGGCGCCGACCGGCGGCGATATCCGGCTCGCCGGTCAAGCCCTTGGCGGCCTCAGCCGCCGCGACATCGCAAGACAGGTTGCCGTGCTCGGGCAAAACCCCGAAACGCCGGCGGGATTGAACGTCGAGGAACTGGTTGAGCAAGGGCGATACCCGCATCGGCCGTGGCTGACGCGGCTGAGGGCCAATGACAGGGACGCGATCGAGCGGGCAATCGCCGCCGTCGATCTCGCGGACATGCGCAAGCGCCAGCTCGCCTCGCTGTCCGGCGGCGAACGCCAGCGTGCCTGGGTGGCGATGGCGCTCGCCCAGGAGCCGCAGATCCTGTTTCTCGACGAGCCCACGAGCTTCCTCGACGTGCGCCATCAGGCAGAGCTTTTGACGCTGCTGCGCCGGCTCAACCGCGAGGATAGGCTGACGATCATCGCGGTGCTGCATGATCTCAATCAGGTGATCGAATTTGCCGACGACGTCATCCTGATGAAAAAGGGGCAGGTGCTTTCGACGGGTGCGCCGGCCGATATTTTTACGCCGCAGAGCCTCAGCCATGCCTTCGGCTGCAAGGTCGATGTGGTCGCGCATCCGCATACAGGTCGACCCTTCTGCCTGATCGACTGGGTCGGCGACGATCGCGGTCGCGATCGCGTTGGAGACGATCGCTAGTGCGTTCGGCATCGTTGCATGCGTCGACCGCAGTTTCACTGAGGCTGATGTTCGGGTTGGGGCTGGTCCTGCTGATCGGCCTTGCGCTCCTGGCGCTGAAACAGGGCGGCAGCCTCGTCGCCTGGGGCGATATTGTCGCGGCCCCCTCGCGCCCGGAGACGCTGGCCCAAGCCATCATCGAGACCATTCGCGCGCCCCGGCTTTCGGCTGCGATCCTGGTCGGCATCTGTCTCGCTGTCGCCGGCGCAGTGATGCAGACCGTGCTGCGCAATCCGCTTGCGGCACCTGATATTCTGGCGGTGACGACGGGCGCGCAGCTTGCGCTGGTCATCGTCACGCTGCTTCTGCCGTTCTATGTGCCGAGCCTTGCGGCGACCGTTTTCGGCGGCGTTTTCGGCGGGCTCGCCTGCCTGACGCTGGGTGGTGGCCTCCGTGCGCCGCCGGTTCGTCTGGCGCTTGCCGGCATCGCGGTTTCGCTGTCGTTTGCGGCGATTTCGTCGGCCATCGTGCTGATGGCCGACGATAGGGCCTCCGGCATCGTCCTCTGGTCGGCCGGCATCCTCGACCAGACAGGCTGGACGAAGATCGCAACCATCGGGCCGGCCGTCTTCGCGGGGCTGTTCGTGGTCAGCTTGATGGCGCCGTCTCTCGATTTGCTGGGGCTCGGCGAGGATTCGGCCAGGGGCCTTGGCGTGACCCGGGCGGTGACGTTGCTTGCCCTTAGTGCCAGCGTGGTTCTGGCCGGATCGGCCGTGACGCTCGGCGGTCCCATCGGTTTTGTCGGACTTGCCGTTCCCAATCTGCTCCGTGGCATCGGCATCACCCGGCATCGCCATGTCATTCCCCTTTCGGCAATCTGGGGCGCGGTGGCTGTTCTGATTGCCGACGTCACGGCACAGTGGCTGAGCGCCGAAGGCTCGTCGATCCCGACCGGCGCGATCGTTGCCTGCCTTGGAGCCCCGGCAATGCTGGTCCTGCTCAGATTTGCCAGGATCGGCCAGGAACAGCGGCCGCGGGCGCTTTCGATATCCTCTCGGCTGCCGGCCAGCCTCCTCCTTGCTGTTCTGCTGGTCGCATCGGCGGTTGCCGTCGCGTCGGCACTCGCCGTCGGCGACGGCGTCGCCAGGACCGTGTCGGAGCTGGTGGCCGTTTTCGATTTGCGGGCGCCGCGCCTTCTGGTCGCCATGGGCGCCGGCATGCTTCTGGCTGGCGCCGGCGTCTTCCTTCAGGCGGCCACCCGCAATCCCCTGTGCGGGCCGGAGACCCTGGGTCTGGCACAGGGGGCGGCCCTTTTCAGTCTTGTGGCGCTTCTCGGCGGGTTGCTGCCGGGCTCGCCGGGCTTCCAGCTGGTGGCGGCTGCGGGTTCCTTTGCCGCCATGTTCTGCCTCTTTGCCTTCGGCGTTCACCGGACACCGGAAAGGCTGGTGCTATACGGCATTGCCCTTGCGGCGAGCCTCGGCGCCTGCGGCACCATCGTCGTCGTCGAGGCGCGGCTGCAGACCACGCAGGCCTTGTCGTGGCTGGCAGGGTCCACGCATGCCCGCGGCATGGACGACGCGGTAGCCCTCCTACCCTGGCTCCTGCTTCTGCTCGTTGCAGCCGTGTCGTTCTGCTCGCGGCTCGATGTGCTGGTCCTCGGTGATGACACGGCACGGTCGCTGGGGCTCTCGACCAGCAGAACCCGTCTTGCTGCGGCCGCGTGCGCCGCCGCCTTCGTCGCCGGCGCGGTGTCGTCCGTCGGCGCTATCGGCTTCGTCGGTCTGCTCGCGCCGCATGCCGGAAGGCTTCTCGCCGGTCCGAAACATGCGCGCCTTCTGCCTGTTTCGCTGGTCCTCGGCGGTGTTCTCGTCGTCGTCGCCGATATGGTGGGACGCAGTGTCATTGCGCCACGCGAGTTGCCGGCAGGCATCGTGACCGCATTGGTCGGGGCGCCGGTGTTCTCTCTGCTGCTGCACCGTCGTCGTTCCTGAAGAGGATAGGCCAGGCAGGCGGCGATAACCTTCGGCGTTGCTCACGCCTTCGCCCCGAAGCCTTTTCGAAGACCGGTCAGGATGTCGGTCCATGGGGAGCCTCGGTTGACGTGCGCAGGCGGATCAACGTGAAAACCCTCTGCCCGCTGCGCCTTCAGCCGCTGCTCTTAATTGCGGAATATGCCCTTGTAGTAGGCTCCGTTCCTCGGCGGAGGGTGGTTGACGACCACGGCAGGACGCTTGTTTTTCGCAGGCGCGGCGGACGGCTTTCCCGATGCCTCGGCATTGCGTGAGCGGTCCTGTGATCCGCCCTGGGCTGCGGCGGGGTTCGCGACGCCGGTGCCGATCGTAAAGGCCAGCACTGCAATGACCGACAGTCCGCGGAGCATTCTGCGCATTGTTCCATCCCCCTGTTGCTGCGTCACGGTAAATGATCGCATGAGCCTGCGTCGATGCTGTGACGCTTGCAGCGCGCTGCCCAGTCTCCAGGATGGTGCCAACATGCCCACCAACCCGATCCTCGCCTGGAAGAGCTGCGCTTTGCAACCCAGCAGGCGGGTGCGGCGAGCCATATTCTATTCTGGATCGGCTGAATGCGCGCCGATCAAGTGTTAAGATCGCGGCTCCAAGGCGACGAGGGCGAGTGACATGCTGAGCGCGGACCGCAGTGACCGAGGGCCATTCTGGACACGACCCATTCCAGTGGGGCAGGCGGAGCTCAATCCGTCCGTTCTCGATGAGATTGACGCAAATGGGGGGCGGACCGGATTTCGCGGCTACGTCCTGCAGATCTTCGAGGCGCTGGATGCGCCGCCTTCGGGGGTTCTCGAAATCGCGTTCAATCGGAAGCAGCGTCGCGCCTGCGGCATTTACGAAAGCGAAGCATCGGGCCCCGCCGCCCGAAAGGATCATGTCGTCCTGATGACCGATCCTGTCTGGTTTGCCGCCTCGACCCCGCAGGAGGCCGCAAACGTCCTGTTTCAGACGCTGGTCGACCGCGCGCCTGATCTTTAAGCGCACCCGAACCCGCCGCAAGTGTTGCGGCGGCGAGGCGGAAACGCATTCAGGTCAAGATGCCCAGCCGGCATCCTGTCGGCGGACGTTATCGATCCGCGGGGGAAAGCCAGTCCGGCATCCGCGCCGACACGCGGCCCGTCAGCGCCGCTGTCACGCAATCGGCAAGGTTGCCAAGGCGAACAGCACGGCCGGATAGGCCGGGGCCGTAATGGGCATATTTACCGGAATTGGTCATCAGCGCCCGGGTCTGCGTCGGGAACACCGGTTCCGAAATCGAGCACCAACAGAGGTCGGGCAGGACCTGAACGCCGCTTGCCTCGAGGGCGGCCAGCACGCCTTCGGTGCGGGCAGCGGCAATCACGTCGCGGCCGGCGGTGACGATGACGGCAACATGCTTGTGCCGCGGACGACCGCCGAGGGCCGTGGCGAGTGCCCGACATTCGGCAAGCGACGCATGGGGACTGCCGATCGCGACGAGGTCCACATCCTCCGGCCCACTGTTCAGCACCGTCCAGGCGGCCGCCATCTCGGCGCGCGTGATCGTTACGGTATCGGCGTCGTCTGCCGCGGCGCCTTCGGCCTCGGGTGTGACGCCTTCGATATGCAGCATTGGCGAAGCGGACGTCGTCCCGAAGGCGGCACAGAGTGCCTTCAGGTCGTCGGGCGAAGGTTTCGCAGCGGCAAGGCCGCGCAAAAGCGGAATACGATCCGGCGCGGCGCGCCCGGCGAGATAGCCGATCAGCGGCCAGAAGGCGTCATCCACGGTTTCCGGCAGATCCACGTCGATGACGCGGCTCGCCTTGCGGTGTTCATCGAGATAGACGCCGGAGAGCGGTGCGCGGCCGGTCAGCGCGATGCACAGGTCGAGGAAATCAGGGTGTTTTGCCGTGCGAGCGCCGAGCACGGTATTGGCGTAGATGACGGCGTTCGATTCCGCCCAGGCGATCGCTTCGCCGGCCTCAGGCGCGCTGTCGAGCAGATAAGGCGAACAGGTAAAGGTCGGGCGGCAGCCCATGCGGACATAGGCGTCGGCAAGACGGGCGGCCGGGTCGCCGAAGGACGAGGGCACACCCTGCGCCTGCCAGTTGGCCCGGTCGACCGAGATGGCGTTCATCGTCGTCGGCAGCCGGACTTGCGCGCCCATGTCAGCCATTTTCTCGGCGAAGGTCAGGTTGGCGGGGCTGGCATAGATGCAGCCGTCGATATGCCCCTGGGTGACGCTGACAAGGCGGGTGGCGCCCTGTTGCGCCGCCATGGCGCAGATGATGCGCATGGCTGCCTCAACCGCCACGCCGTCGCGGCCGTCAAGCATGGCTCGATCAGCGTCATCAAGGTCGAGCCTTGCGGTCGCAGGCGGTGCAATCTCGATCGTCAGCCCCTCGGCCTCGATCGCCTTTTCGGTGATGCGCGCAGACTTTGCCTTGGCGAGTGCTGCGAACGCATCGCGTGAGAGGCGCAGGACGGGCAGCCGCTTGTCGAACATCTCGGCGGCTATCAGCGCGCCCAGCGTCAGCACGTCCTCTGCCTCGGAAAAGACGAGCGCTGCCGGAGCGCGGCCGGTCAGCGCCAGATCGAGCAGCACGCCGGAGCCGGTGCAGGAGCCCCGGCTCGACGGCATCATCAGGATACTGCCGGTCAGACAGAGCCCGTGCAGCGGGTGGTGAACATCGATCACCGCTCCGGTCGCCGGATCGACGCCCCCCCAGAAGCTCAACGCTTCCGGTGCGGCAACGACGGGTCCCTCGGCGGTGCCGCCAAGGATGCTGTGAGCGGAGATCGAATTTGTCATTTGACGACGAAGCCGTGTGCGAAGGGGTCGCGATCGTCGATGAAGATCGTGTTGATGCCGGTCATGCGCGCCCATCCGGCGATGGAGGGGATGATCGCATCGCGGTCGGCGACCTTGGTCGCCGCCTCGACCCGACCCTTGAACAGCGATCCGATAATCGATTCATGCACGAATTCATCGCCGACCTTCAGCTTGCCCTTGGCGGCCAGCTGCGCCATGCGCGCGGAGGTGCCAGTGCCGCAGGGCGAGCGGTCGATCGCCTTTTCGCCGTAGAACACGGCGTTGCGGGCGTGCGCTTCGGCCTGCGTCGGCTTGCCCGTCCACTGGATGTGGCTGAGCCCCTTGATCTCCGGATGCTCGGGATGGACGAACTCGTACTTGGCGTTCAGGGCGGCGCGCAGTTTTGGGCTCCAGCCGATCAGTTCGCCGGCCGTGTGGTCGGCCATGTCGCGGAAGTTTTTCTGCGGCTCGACGATGGCGTAGAAGTTGCCGCCATAGGCGACGTCGACGACGATCTCACCAAGGCCCTCGACCTCGGCCGTCAGGCCTTCGGCGTAGAGGAAGCCGGGCACGTTGGTCAGGCGCACTTCCTCGACGAAGCGGCCCTCCTGGCGGTAGCTGATGTCGACCTTGCCGGCAGGCGCGTCGATCGACAGCTTGCCGGGCTCGCGCGGCGTGATTAGCCCGTTCTCGATCGCCATGGTGATCGTGCCGATGGTGCCGTGGCCGCACATCGGCAGGCAGCCGGAGGTCTCGATGAACAAAACGGCGACATCGCAATCGGGGCGTGTCGGCGGGTAGAGGATCGAGCCGGACATCATGTCATGGCCGCGCGGCTCGAACATCAGGCCGGTGCGGATCCAGTCGAATTCCCGCAGGAAATGGGCGCGCTTTTCCAGCATGTTGGCGCCCTCGAGACGAGGGCCGCCGCCGGAAACGAGGCGGACGGGATTGCCACAGGTGTGCCCGTCGATGCAGGAGAAGGTGTAGGTGGCCATGGTCGAAACCTCTGTCAGAACCGTTGCGGCGAGAAGGGGGCGATGTCAATCGTCGGGGACTGGTTGGTCAGGAGATCCGCGACCAGCCGGGCGGTGCCCGCCGATTGGGTCAGGCCGAGATGGCCGTGACCGAAAGCATAGACGACCCGCGCCGTCGCGCGGGCGCGGCCGATGGCCGGAAGGCTGTCGGGCAGCGACGGGCGGAAACCCATCCACTGCACGCCGCCCGTGGGCTTGAGGCCTGGCAGGAAGGTTTGGGCCTTCTTGAGCATGGCCTCGGACCGGCGATAATTCGGCGGCAGCGTCAAGCCGCCGAGTTCCACCGCACCGCCGACACGGATGCCGGTCGAGAGGCGGGTGACGACGAAGCCATGGCCGCCGAAGGTGACCTGCGTGCGCAGGTCGAAGGCATCTGCCGGCAGCGTGGTGTTGTAGCCGCGCTCGGTTTCGAGCGGGATGCTCTCGCCCAGGGATTTGGCGATCCGGTGGGAGAAGGCGCCGGCTGCAAGCACGACCTGCGCTGCCCGCCGCGTGTTGCCGTTCGTCGTGCGGACTTCGACACCGTCGTCGATCGTCGCAAGGGCCGTAACCTCGGCGCGCTCGATGGCGCCGCCTCTGGAGCGGAAATGCTCCGCGAGCGCCAGCGTATAGAGCTTGGGGTCGGCGATCGAGTACCATCCCGGCGTAAACGTGCCATGGGTGAAGCGGGGTGCGAGACCCGGCTGGATCCCGGCCATCTCGGCGGCACCCATATGGCGGAACTCGATGCCGTGCTTAGACCGCGCGTCCCATCCGGGCTGCGAAGCCTTGAGCTCGGCGTCGCTTTCATAGACCTGAAGATTGCCTTCCTTGCGCAGCATCGGCAGCGTGCCGGTGGCGGCAAGGAACGGTTCCAGCTCCGCCTTGGACAGATCCATCATCGCCGTCTGGGCGGCGGTCGAATGGGCCACCCGCTTCGGCGAGCACGCCCGCCAGAAGCGGAACATCCACGGCGCTATCTGCGCGGCGTAGGCGGGCGGGACACTCAGCGGCCCCAGCGGGTCGAGCAACCACTTCGGCGCCTTTTTCAAAATGCCGGGCGAGGCGAGCGGCAGGATGTCGGTGAAGGCAAAGGCTCCGGCATTACCAGCCGAAGCCCCGGCCGCGGGGCCCTCCCGGTCGAGCACGGTGACCGAAAGCCCCCGCGCCTGGGCCGCAATTGCGGCGGAAAGGCCGACAACGCCGGCGCCGATGACGATGACGTCAGGCTGAGCTGCATCCTTCATGATCGGCTCAGTGTGTCGCAGCCAGGAACTTTTGCAGTTCTGGATCCTTCGGTGCACCGAACAGCGCCTCCGGCGGGGCGATCTCGGCCATCACGCCCTTGTGGAAGAAGGCCACCCGGTCGGACACTTCGCGGGCGAACTTCATTTCGTGCGTGACGCAGATCATCGTCATGCCCTCGGAGGCGAGCATGCGCAGCGTGTCGAGCACTTCGCCGACGAGCTGCGGGTCGAGCGCCGAGGTCACTTCGTCGAACAGCATGTATTCCGGCGACATGGCAAGGGCGCGGGCAATCGCCATGCGCTGCTGCTGGCCACCGGACATACGGTTCGGGTAGACCTGGAGCTTCTCACCGAGGCCGACATGGGTCAGCTGCTTGACGGCCATTTCCTCTGCCGCCTGCTTGGACTGGCCGAGCACCTTGCGCGGGGCGAGCATGACGTTTTCAAGCACGGTCAGGTGCGGAAATGCGTTCCATTGCTGGAAAACGATGCCGATCTTGCTGCGCAGCTTGTTGAGATCCGTGCTCTTGGCATGAACTTCGGTGCCGTCGACCTTGATCCGACCGGCATCGATCGGCTCGAGGCCGTTGATGCAGGTGAGCAGGGTCGATTTTCCGGAGCCCGAACCGCCGATGACGGTGACGACTTCACCCTTCTGGACGGTAAGGTCGATGCCTTTCAGAACTTCCAGCGTGCCGAAGGATTTGCGGACGTTTTCAATCTCAATCATTGGGGGACCACCGTTTTTCGAGATACCCACCAAGCCGGGCGATGGGGAAGCTGATGAGGAAGTAGATTGCACCGCAGATCAGAAGAATGAACAGCGGTTCCTGCAGGCGAGTGACGAGGATCTGCGAGGCGCGCAGAAGCTCGATCAGACCGAGCCAGAGCACGAGCGCGGAGTCCTTCATGACGCCGAGCGTGAGGCCGATCCAGGAGGGCAGCGAGACCCGGGTGGCAAGCGGCGCCACGATGTAGCGCATGTCCTGCCACCAGGTCATGCCGAGCGAGCGCGCGGCGCGGCGCGTGGTCGGCGGCACCGACGTAATGCCGCCGCGCACGATCTCCGTGCAATAGGCGGCGGTGTAGAGCGACAGCACCACGCAGGAGGTGGTGAACGGAGCCCAGCCCAACTTCGCGATGGACTGGAAAGCATTGGCGAGCACCAGCTGGATCAACAGCGGCACGGAGCGAAACACGTCGAGCACGAAGGTCAGCGGCATGGACCAGTAGGGTCCGGCCTGAACGCGGATCACCCCGAAGAGGATGCCGAGCAGCGTGCCGGCGGTGACCGAGACGGCGGTGACGGCGAGGGTCATCGCCGCACCCTGTGCCAGAAAGGCGAGATCACTCCAGGTGAGGGCGGTATTAAACATCTCTCACCTCTCTCAGTAGCGGAACATGCGCGAGGCAATTGCTCGGGCAGCGAGGGTAACGGCCTTGGCGATGATGTAGTAGATCACCGCAGCCAGCGCGAAGAATTCGAAGGTGCGGAACGACCGTGCGTTCAGCTCCTGCGTGACACCGGCAAGATCGGTGTTCATGCCGACGGTCACGCCGAGCGAAGTCATCAGGATTGCCCAGACCATCTGGTTGGTGGTCGGCAGGAACGCGATGCGCAGCATCTGCGGCAGCACGATGTAGCGGAAGGCCTGTATCGCCGACATGCCAAGCGAACGGCCGGCTCTGGTCTGGGTGTCCGGTATCGCCTTCAGGGCGCCGCGGAAGTTTTCGGCCAGATAGCCCGCATTGTTGAAGGCGATGCCGACCAGGAGGGCCGTGTAGGGGCTCAGATGGATGCCGAAATTGCCGAGGCCGAAATGGGCCATGTAAATCTGGAAGAGCGCGGGCGTGTTGCGCGCGATCTCGATCCAGGTGGTGGCAAAGCCGCTGAGGACGCGGTTGCCGGACAGGCGGAACCCCGTCAGCGCGAGTGCGCAGATCACGCCGATCAGCATCGACAGCAGCGCGATCTGCAGCGTGACCAGCGCGCCGTCAAGCATTTGCGGCAATGCTTTCAGCGCCTGGTTCCAATGGAAGGTGTAATTGAACATCGCCGTCTCACCTTTTCGAAAATGGGCGATACCAATATGCGCTGACATTGGCCGATCAATCCGGAGTGCCCGGCCTCTCGGGTGGGCCGCCTTGCGGCCCCACGCAATCAGTCAATATCAACGCATCTTGGTATGACGGCGCGAGGTGTTTGCCTCGCGCCGCCAGAGAAACGGACAGATTAGCGGTATACGCCGTTCACCGCCAGCGAAGGCAGCTCGCCGCCGACCCACTTTTCGTAGAGTTCGGCATAGCGGCCGGTGCGGACCTGCTGGTTGATGAAGAGGTTAAGATAGTTGATGAGGCCGTATTCTTCGCGGTTGGTGAAGAGAGCGACGTAGTCGGTGTCGAACGGCGCCTTGCCGACGACTGCGATGCCCGGGAACTTGCCGGTCTTCACATTGGCCTGCGCAACGGTCGAGGTCGACACGGTTGCATCGATCTGGCCCTGGCTGAGAGCGAGGAAGACGTCGGCCTGGGTCTGGTAAGGACGGAATTCGCCCGCACCCCATTCCTTGACCTGCTTTTCGAGAGCGATGGCTTCGAAGGTGCCGGCGGTGGCGCCGACAACCTTGCCCTTCATGTCTTCGAAGGACTTGATGCCGGTCTTTTCATTGGCGGTGACGGCCATTTCGAAGGCGAAGTAGGGGATGGTCATGCCAACAGTCTTGGCGCGCTCGAGCGTGTCGGAGGTCGACGCGACACCGACGTCGACGCGTCCGGACATCAGCGCGGGAATGCGCTCGGGGAAGGGAGTTTCAACGATCTCGGCGGTGACGCCAAGCGCCTTTGCCAGGTCGTTGCAATAGTCGACGTCGAAGCCGATCGGGTTGTTGTTCTCGTCGCGAGAACCCATCGGCGGGAAGTCAAGAACCACTGCGCAACGCAGCGTACCCGAGCCGATGATGTCATCCAGCTTGTCGGCATGGGCCGGGCTGGTCAGAGCAGTGGCGGCAACGAGGCCGAAGGCTAGGACCGAGGTCTTCATTTTTCTCTCTCCCTGAATTGGTGTGCCGTTTGACGGCGACCGCAATATTCCGCTTTGGAGAGCGTAAATCAACCTAAAAATACAAACAGTATACAAAAAGTATATGATCCTAACGCCGGCCGCGTGCGGGGATCCCATTTATTTCGTCAAACGGGATCCCAACGCAGCGATCGGTCGCGTGTCAGTTGCCGAAGTCTTCGGGCAGCAAGGCCTCCGGCATGTTCTGGTAGGCGACGGGACGCAGGAACCGACGGATCGACATGGTCCCGACGCTGGTTGCCCCAAAGTTCGTCGAGGCCGGATAAGGCCCACCGTGCACCATGGAATCTACCACTTCGACCCCGGTCGGAAAACCGTTGACCAGGAGGCGGCCAGCTTTCCGCTCAAGAATGGGGCGCAGGCGCAGGGCTGGCTGCGTGTCGCCCGCATCCATGTGCACGGTGACCGTCAGCTGTCCCTGGAGCCCGCGCGCGAGCTGCTCCATCTCGTCTTCAGAATTCACGCGGACGACGAGGCCGAGCGGACCGAAGACTTCCTCGCCGAGCGCGTGGTCGGCCAGAAACTGCGCGCCGGTGGTCTCGAACAGATTGGGCGATGCGGTGCGGTCTGCCGAGTTGGTCACCAGCAGCGGCTTGACGCTGTTGCGGGTGGTGAACCGCTCCTGCCCGTCGCGATAGGCCTTGGCGATCCCGTCGGTCAGCATGGTCTGCGCCGCCACCTTGCCGAGTGCTTCGGTCGCCGCCGCCGTGAAGCGGTCGGCGTCGGAGCCTTCGATCACCACCGCAATGCCCGGATTGGTGCAGAACTGGCCTGCGCCCATCGTCAGCGAGCCTGCCCAGCCTTGGCCAAGCGACTCGGCACGGGCCTTCAACGCTTGCGGCAACAGGAACATCGGGTTGACCGAGCCGAGTTCGCCGAAGAACGGGATCGGCTCCGGCCGTGCGGCGCAGAGATTGAAGAGCGCACGGCCACCGGCGAGCGAGCCGGTGAAGCCGACGGCCTTGATCAACGGATGCTGCACCAGTGCTTCGCCGACCTGTCGGTTGCCGCCCTGGATCAGCGAGAAGACGCCCGGATGGACGCCGGTCTTGCGGATGGCGGCTTCGACAGCCTCGGCGACGATCTCACCGGTGCCGGGATGGGCCGAGTGGCCCTTGACGACGACGGGGCAACCGGCGGCAAGCGCTGCGGCAGTATCGCCGCCGGCGGTCGAAAACGCGAGCGGGAAGTTGGAGGCGCCGAAGACGGCAACCGGGCCGATCGGCCGCTGGATCAGCCGGATTTCGGGGCGGGGCGCCGGCTGGCGCTCGGGAAGGGCGGCGTCGAAACGACGGTCAAGGTAGGCGCCCGCCTCGATATGGTCGGCAAACAGCCGCAGCTGACCGGTGGTGCGGCCGCGTTCACCCTGCAGGCGCGCTTCCGGAAGGCCGGTTTCCTGGCTGCCGATTTCGGTGATCGCCTCGGCGCGGGCCTCGATCTCGTCGGCGATGGCGCGCAGGAAGGCGGCGCGCTCGGCCCGCGAAGAATTGCCGTAGGTCCAGAACGCTTCCTCGGCAGCTTCGCATGCACGGTTGACCAGCTCCACGGTGCCGACGGCGAAATCATGCGACGGGCCATGGGCCGGTGACGAGGCGAAGGTGCCTGCGCCGTCAAGCCACTCGCCGGCGACGAGATGTTTTCCTTTGGGGGTGAAGACCATCTGCGGATCCTTTCTTGAGAACACCGGTGTCTTTCGGCATGAATAGCTCGCAGCCGATTTGCACTTGTCGGATCTTTGTATACTCTATGTATGCAGAACTTCAACCGCCCGCATAGGGTCATACGCAGCCAGAAAGGTACAAGATGAGTGAGACCACCACCCTGACGATCTCCGCAGTTCAGGAGCGGGTCGAGGCGATCTTCCGCAAAGGCGGGCTCAACGCCGTCCAGGCCGGAGCCCTTGCACGGGTGATCGTGGCGGGCGAGCGTGACGCCTGCAAGTCGCACGGCATCTACCGTATCGAAGGAGCGTTGCGTACCGTCAAGGCCGGCAAGGTGAAACCGGACGCGGTCCCCGAACTGCTGGCGCAGGAAGGCTCGGCCATCGTCAAGGTCAATGCCAAAGGCGGTTTTGCCAACCCGGCCTTCGAACTTGGTCTGCCAGTGCTCGCCGAACGTGCCCGGACGCTGGGCATGGCCGCACTCGTCATCAACGACTGCACCCATTTCTCGGCGCTCTGGCCTGAAGTGGAAGGCTTGACCGGAGAAGGGCTTGCCGGCCTTGTCATGTGCCCGAGCTATGCGACGGTCGCGCCGACCGGAGGCAACAAGCCGCTGTTGGGCACCAACCCCTTCGCCTTCGGCTGGCCGCGCCAGAACCAGCCGCCCTACGTTTTCGACTTTGCGACCTCGGTTGCCGCGCGCGGCGAGATCGAGTTGCATCGACGTGCGGGCAAGCCGCTGCCGGAGGGCTGGGCGATCGATGCCGAGGGCAATCCGACGACCGATCCGGAAGCAGCCCTTGCCGGCGCCATGCTGCCCTTCGGCGGTCACAAGGGGTCGGCCATCGGCACCATGGTCGAACTTCTCGCCGGCATCATGATCGGCGACCTGACGAGCCCCGAAGTACTGGAGTATCTCGGCACCACGACCTTGGCACCTTTCCATGGCGAGCTGATCATCGCCTTCTCGCCGGAGAAATTCGCGGCTGGACGACCGGGCAATCCGTTCGATCGTGCTGAGGTTCTGTTCGAGGCGATCGTCGGCCAGGGCGCCCGCCTGCCGTCGCAGCGCCGTTTCGTGGCCCGCGCCAAGTCGCAAGCCGAAGGCATTGTCCTCAACAAGGCAGAGATGGAGCAGCTCGACCGACTGCTCGCACTCGGGCTCGACGCCGTCGCATAAGCGACGGCGCAGCCGCGCCGCAATCCCTCGGCGCAAAGACGGGAATGCCAAACGAAAAAGGCCCTCCAACCGGAGGGCCTTCTGTTTTTAGGGCCGATGCGGACGATCAGGCCTTGTACTTCTGGACCGCGCCCGGGAGCTTGCTCCACTCGGCGTACCAGCTGTTGAACAGCTTGAACTGGGCTTCGACGTAGCCGCGCTGGCTGTCCGAGAGCGCATCGCTCTCGTTGAAGTGCAGCGTGTATTCCTTGTCGCCCTTCAGCACCATCATGTGCTTGAAGTAGAGAACCAGGTCCGGGCCTTCGTCGAAGGAGGAAAGCACGGCGAGCGCCTGTTCCAGCTCCAGCGCGCGAAGGCGTGCATCGACGTCGCCTTCGGCGGCTGCCCGCGACAGGTTGCACATGTGGATGACTTCCTTCGGCAGCACGCAGCCGATGCCGGTGATCGCACCGGTCGCGCCGCAGTTGACGAAGCCGTGGAACACCGCCGTGTCGACGCCGATCATCAGCGAGACGCCATCGTCACGGCTGGTGATGTTCTCAGCCGCATAACGCATGTCGGCGGCACCGCCGAATTCCTTGAAGCCGACGAGGTTCGGATGTTCGGCGCGCAATGCGAAGAACAGGTCGGCGCGGGTGGCAAAGCCGTAGTAGGGGCTGTTGTAGATGACTGCCGGCAGGCTCGGGGCGGCCGACAGGATATCCTTGAAATGGTTCTTCTGTGCGGCGACAACAGAGCCACGCGACAGCACGCGCGGGATGACCATCAGGCCCTGGGCGCCGACCTTCTCGGCATGCGCCGCGTGGGCGACGGCCGATGCGGTGTTGACGGCGCCGGTGCCGACGATGACCGGAATGCCGGCCTTGACCAGGCGCTCGACGCCTTCCATGCGCTGCGCGTCGGTCAGAAGCGGCCAGTCACCCATCGAGCCGCAATAAACCACTGCCGACATGCCCTGGGCGATCAGGTCCTTGCCCTTGCGCACCAGCGCGTCGAAATCCGGGGTGCGGTCTTCCTTGCAGGGGGTCATCAACGCCGGAATGACGCCGGTGAAAATCTGTGCCTTCATCTGAAACTCCTCTCGGCTTGGTCACTCGGCACGGTTCGTATGCGCCATCCGCGGCGGACGTTTCCCGTGCCTCTGGAGATCAGATATATCTGTTTGTATTTTATTTGTCGACAAGAAAAATACAAAGATCGCTACAGAGCGATGTCGAGCGTGTTTTTCCGGGCGAAGAGTTTTTGCACCTGCTGGACGATCTGCTCGGCATGCGCCTTGCCGAGACGGTCGGCGGCCTCGAGGTCGCGCGCTGTAATCGCGGCGATGATTTCGGCGTGCTCGTCGACGAAGCGCTGCGGGAATTGCTCCTCGTAGGACTGGTAGTAGAGGCGCAGGATGCGCCGTCCTTCGTCCAGAAGCCGGCGGAAAAGGCTGGTGAAATAAGGATTGCGGCCGGCTTCTGCGATCGCCGCGTGGAAGGCGGCATTGGTGGCGATCATCGCCAGCGCGTCGCCCGACTTGATGGCTGCGGCATAGTCTTCGTGGAAGCCGCGAATAACAGGCAGATCTTCCGGCCGATGGTTCTGCGCGGCAAGCCGCGTCGTGACGCGATACATCAGCACGAGTGCGTCGAAGAACGTGTGCATGTTGAGGAAGTCGATGCTCGAAACCATCGTCGATCGGTTCGGTAGCGTGTCGATCAGGCCTTCACCGGCAAGTCGCACCAGCGCTTCGCGGATCGGCGTGCGGGACATCTTGAAGCGTTCCGCAAGCTGGACCTCGTCGATCGGGCTGCCCGGCGGCAGCGCCAGATCGAGAATTTCGTCACGCAGAAGGTCATAGACCATCTTTACGCCGGAGCCACGCTTGCGCTCGAGTGTTGGGCTGGAATCGGTGTCGGTCATGTCGAGAATCCTTATGTCGACATGATAAATACTTCTCCCGGCCCCTCGGATCAACTCGCGTGTCACTTGACCGTCACTTGATCGAGGCGATGCGATCCTTATGCAGACGCGCGCGACCGCTCCGGCGTCGCGAAGCCCGCAAAAGCCGGTTGAAATCGAAACGCCGTCAGCCCGGCGAAGATGGCCCTGGCACGGGCATCAACGATCAATGGTCATAAAGCTCAAAGGACCGGCATGTTCGTTCGCGAGAAGCTTGCAAACGCCGCCGCCGGCAGTGGACCTGCGGTCAGCAAGGTAAAATCGAAGCATGCGCGAACGTCTGGGCCGAGGACGTACTGACGATGCACGCGCAGAAAGTTGCGTCTGATCTTACGGTAGCGGTCAGCCGACAGCATGTGCTTGACCCTGATATAGGCGATGGACGGTTGCTTTTCCTGCGGGTGTCCGGCCAGCGTGACGGTCCGCGTCTTGTAGAAATTGACCACATCCGTCAGGCACTGCACCTCGAACCAGAAGATCTCCTTGGCGCGCGCTATGGCCCTGATCCGGGCGCGAAGGGCTTGTGCCGGCCGCATCAGCGCGCATTGCAGGATCGCGCCGCCAAGCGTTGCGAACACCACCCGTTTGCCGGCCAGAATATCCGGGTGCCGCTCGATCAACAGGCCGATGACATGCGCGGCGACGCTTGAACCCATGCTGTGCGAACTGATCAGATACTCGTCGGCGTTTTCGCTGAACGCTTCGCGGGCGCCGTCCACACAGCTTTCGAGCCAGAGGTTGAAATCGGGCCGATCCAGTCTCGCCAAGGCAACGGCCATTTCCCAGTCGGCAAACAGATGCAACGTGTGGAACTTCGCCGCGAACGGCAGCAGGACCTGCCTGACCAGAAGCGCTGCCAGCGGCACGCTCCACAGGAGGTTCCAGGAGGAGAGGTCTAACCAGTGCGGAAAGAATGCGACGACAAGGGCGGCCGCCGTCATCAGGCCGGCCAACAGGAAGGGGAACAGCGCGAACAGGCCGAAGCGCCAGGCGTGGCGAAAGTAACCCCAAAGCCCGCCGTTGAACGCCACATGCAGCGCGCTGGCAAATCCCCCCGCCAGCCGACGCGCCAACGACCGCCGGCTCAAGGCGTCGACGAGCACATCGTGATCGAAAACATGGATGCGGCTCGACGCCTGCCAGTCCGACCCGGCGCAATCGACATCGAAACGCGCTGCCTGTTTCGTTCTGACTAATGGTCCGACATCGGATCTGAAGTCCCATGCCGTGGCGCTTTGTTGTGCTGAACGCTGATAACGCAGGCGGTGTGCTTCCGCATCGAAGGGCTCAAAGCCCGGAAAATGCAGGACGACCCTTTTCGTGACACGGGGCATGGGAGGCATCTGTGAACTTGGTTTCGAGGGCTGTCGCCGAGCGACGCGGCGGCGGTCCCGTTTGGGTAACCGCTGGCGATCTGGCGACGTGAGGCAAGGGAGGGCAGTGGGTGGAATCAGCTTGAAATTGACCGGCACCGTATCGACGCGAACTGCGGCGCAATCGTGATCGATCAAACGCCCTGAGCCTGGTTGATGAAATAAAACGAGGCGACGTATGGGCCCCTGCTTCGCGCCTGGCAGCGGTCGCCGCCGACCACATATCGACCATGGCAAGTGCAAAGCAACTTGGCCTTGGTCGCGCAACGGTTTATCGAGGGACGCGGTTCGGCCGGCTGGAGATTTCGCAACGTTCGCCCCAAGATGGGTGGACGATCTGGGCAAGATCATTCCGGTCGGAGAACCCGGGCTGCCATTGAACTCGTGCCGTGAAGAGTGAGCTTATGAACACCAATCCAGACACCGATTTCCCTGAACTCAATGCGATCGAAGCGCGCGTTCTTGGCTGCCTGATCGAGAAGAAGGAAACCACGCCTGACGTCTATCCGCTGACGCTCAACTCCCTCCACTCCGCCGCCAACCAGAAGACGGCGCGCGATCCGGTGATGGCGCTGGAACAGGCGGATGTGCATCGGGCGCTCAACTCGCTCTCCCAGAAGGGCCTGGTTCGACAGGCCTTCGCGTCGCGCGTCGAACGCTACGAGCACCTCGCCGCCAACCGCTTTTCGCTGACCTCGCCGCAAATCGTCGTGCTCGGGCTGCTTTTGCTGCGCGGTCCGCAGACCGCCTACGAGCTCTGGTCCCGCAGCGAACGCATGGCGCGGTTCCAGTCGGTGGAGGATCTGAAAGACAATCTCGATCTGATGATCGGGCGCCGGCCGCCGTTGATCGTGCAGCTCAACCGTGGCGCCGGCCAGCGCGAGGACCGGTTTGCGCATCTCCTGTGCGGCGAGGTCGACCAGACGGCCGTCGCCACGCCAGGTGCAGCCGCGTTTGGCGGGAACGGTCTTTCCGAACTGGAGCAGCGCCTGCGGACTCTGGAAGAGACTGTGGCGACACTCCAGGCGGAAGTTGCTGCCCTCAGGGAAAATTGATTGCCCGCAACAAGCAATCCCTGGCTTCGCGGGGCTGGTGCTCCATGAAAATTCCGGGCGCGAAACGCCCGGAATTTTCATCACTTTCCGGCGGGAGCGGCCGACTGTCTTGCGGCTTCCGCTTCGCCGATCGCGGCAGCGCATTCCTCGCAGCAGACTTCCACCGTCTTGCCCCCAAGCTTGACCTTGATGCTGTTCTGATCGAGTTCGCAGTCGCAGGCTGCACAGGTTTTCTGGCTCATCGTCTTCGTCTCCTCTTGGTCGTGGTTTCAACCATCGTAAAAGACCATTTGGAACGGTTGCGCCGCTGTCAGATTCTTTAGCGATCTGATGTGGCTAATGCCGATCTTTCCGTCGCTCGCCACGGGGGACGTGGCTGTGTGGAGACTGGAATCATGCCCGATGCTCCAGCACAGTTCTATGAAAAATTACCCCATAAAAGTTGATTGATTTTCATCGGCAAGACAGCCACAGTAGCGAGGTAGAGCACAGCTCGTCCGCTTCACGACAAAAATGAGCTAAGATGCGGGCGAGGCAGTATTTCGGTGCTCCGAAACGATATCGATTAAGAATTTTCCATACGAAAACAACAAACAAAAAATAGGCCCCGGCATATTTAGCCAGGGCCATTTTTTTGTCGGGTGCGTCGTTGAGGGGCGATGGTCCCTGCCGGTGCAATCACGAAAAGTTGATTGCACGCCGAACGGGCTCCTGTCTCTCGATCACGCGACGCAGCTGTCGGCGATCGCGCCTGAGGATGTCGAGGCAATCATTGCCGAACCACTCCAGCGATGCATCGATTTGTTCGCCGTCAGCGATCTCCAGGAGAAGATCGACATAGTCGACCGTGCCTTCGAACAACGGCGTCATGCCGTCGCGGCTGCCGGCAGCGGCATAGACGTTCGCCGGCTCGAAGACCTGTAGATCCGACCGATCACGAACGTTCTTCAGATGGTAGTGGCGAATGTGCTGCTTCATTTGGCGGTGAACGACAATGGGGTCGTCGCCGCCTTCCCAGACGTGCAGCGTATCGAAATTGATGGCAAAGGCTGGGTGATCGACCTCCTCGATCAGGCGCAATGTCGAGGCGGCGGTATCGGCCAGCGTCTTCGGATGCGTCTCGACCAGCAGCCGAATGCCATAGCCCGCGATGATCGCACATATCTCCTTCAGCCGGTCAACGATCAATTGCCGTCCTTCTTCGCAGACGGAGAGACTGCCGCGATTGCCGGCGAAGGTGCGGATCTTGCGGGTTCGCCAACGGCGGGCGAGCCTGCACAGCTCGACGGTCTTGTGCCTGAGCGTTTCCGGGTCGCCATCGAGCGGCAGATAGTCGCTGAGCATCGGCACCTTCAATCCGAACGTATCAAGCCAATCGGCATTGCGGTCGGGTTGTTGCGCCAGGTTGCGCGCATGCGCGCCCCAAAGCTCGATGCCCTGGAAATCGTTGGATTGCGCCCAGGCGGCGATTTCGCCAAGCGACATCAGATGATGACGGAACGTGATCGTGCACAGCGAGATGTTCATCGCGCAACCCTCTTGAGCATGGGAGCGTCAGCAGGAATGTTCTGGTCGCACCAGAGATCGAAGATTTCCGCCAGCTTGCCTTTCAGCTTCGCCTCGATCCGGTCGGCTTCAGCCAGCCGCTCGAAAACCGGGGCGGCCAATGCGCGCTCACCGGTCTGGCTCAGCTTCATGCAGTCGTAATGCAGCGTCTTCAGCGCCTGAACGAGTGCCTCGATCTCGTCGCACCAGCCTTCGAATTCGCGCGCCGGCAGCTTCAAGGCGCGCCAGAAGAAGGCAAAGCCGTGCTCGTAGGCATATTTGCGGATGGTGATGACGGGCAGTTCGCGCACGGCCGCCGCCAGATCGGAAAGACCGATGCCGCCGCGTCCTTCCAGATGGGCGGTGACGATCTCATGCATGCTGTCGACCAGCGGATTGTTGTCCCTGATGAAGCACGCCTCGAAGAAAGCCTTGAGGTCTTCAGCGGCCGGCGCGTGCGCCTCGGCATTGTCGAACACATAGCCGCCGCCGACGGTCGGCTGCATGACCGCATGGATCACCTTGTCGCGCGTGATCTCGCCTTCCCAGCGATAATCGGGGTCGTGCACGAACCAGGTATCCGGATCGACGGTTTCCTGCAGCATGAGGTAATGCGGGAAGGGGTTCTGGTTGAACTTGTTCTCGCGCTCCGGCAGGTGGAACATGTCGAGCATGACCATGACGGAGCCGGTGTCCGGGCGCCGACGGACGAGATCGAGCATAACCGCGAGGTTGTCGCTCTTGCTGATGTCGGGGTCGTACCACTCGCGGACGGTGACGCCGTAGAGCCGCTGAAACCACGCACGGAAGAATTCCTGGCTAATTTCGGGTGCGTGATAGAGCAGCTGGAAGCGGTCGCTGAGCGCGAATTTCGCGTCCCAGACACCGAAGTAGAACGGCCGGTGGTCGAGGCCCCGGCGCTTCAGCCCGTCGCAGACGCAGCTGACGAAGCAATGCACCTTGATGTCATAATAGGCTTCACCGTGCACCCCTTCGTCGGTCGTACCGCCGGTCATCGGAAACGACGGGATGACTGTCGCTGCCGCCTTCGGCTGGTAGAGGGCGACGAGGTCGGCGACCGTCTGCACGTCCTGGCGCGCGATCGCCTCTTCGGGAACACTCAGCCCGTATTCCAGCTCCAGATTGAGAAAGATCTGCAGGATCAGCACCGAATCCAGATAGAGATCCTCGTTGAGACGCGCTTCTGGACCGAAGCCGTCGAGATGCGGATGCATCATGTGATCGCTGAGGACCGTATGGATTGCTTCCAGGGTTTCTTCGCTGGTCATGATGCTGCTCCGGCGATTGTTTTGCTGAACTCGCCGGCGGCGTGCCGGGCGGCAACCTCGCGGCGGCTGATCTTGCCATTGGCCTGGCGCGGGATGGCTTCGACCTGGCGGATGTCCATCGGCAACTGATGGCTGGCGAGGTGCTTGTTGCACCATTCGCGGATCGCCTGCGGTGCCACGGTTTCTCCTGCACTGAACAGAAGCGCGACACGTTCGCCGGCGAAGCGGTCGCCGATGCGGAAGGCAACGGCATCGGAAACCTCGGGCATCGCCATCACCGCATCTTCAACGTCGCGGGGATAGACGTTGAGACCGGAGACATTGATCATGTCGTCCATGCGCGACACGAAGACCAGCATGCCGTCACCGCGGCGATAGCCGAGATCGCGGGTGTGGATGGCGATGCCGTCGTCCTTGGTCACCACGATTTCGCCGGTATCCTCGGCGCTGCTGCCAGTCTGTGGCAGAAGATGCGGCAGCACGAACCCCATGTCGCCGGCGGCGGTAACGTCAGGATTGATGGCGATGCATCCGGCTTCCGAGCAGCCATATTGCTGGAACATGTGCCGGCTCTTCGCCCGGATCTGGGCAAACCATGGGTCCGGCAGAAGCGTGCCGGATGTCATCGTCGCGTGGATCTGTTCGCCCTCCGGCAGGAGCCGGGCCAGCGTGTGCAGGATCGCCGGCGAGGAATAGAGCAGTGGTCGCTCTGTTTCGCGCAGGACCTTCAGGAGGTATTTCGGATTGGCGGTGTTGACGACGACGGGCGTCTGGCCGCGCTTCAGCGCCACAAGGATGCCGCAGATCAAGCCATAGGAATGGGTAGTCGGGCAGGCGACGATCGGGGTCATGTCCACCGGCTCGCGGAAGGCGGCGATATAGCTTTCGATCTCGGCGTCGATGTCCTGCCAGGTTCGCGCCACACATTTCGGCGCGCCGGTCGTGCCGGAACTCATCTGCAGCAGCGTGCCTTCAGACGAAATGTTGGTCGGTCGTTCCAACACTTCCGCCGTCAGGCTGTTGTAGAACAGCCGGTCGCAACCGGCACCGATCGCCAGCTTGCGTGCTGCGGCATAGGGCGTGCCCGGATGGATCGGCAAGACGCTGGCGCCGGCCTTGCGGATGGCGAAGAACAGCGCCAGCCAGTCGGCAGGCTCTGTAAAGCAGACCGCATAGCGACCGTCGTCTCGCTCTTTCAGGCCGATCTGTCCGGCAAGCCGTGCGGATGTCTCGTCGAAATAGGCGCGATCATAGAGCCTGTCGTCGATGCGGATCATGGCTTTCTCCTTCGTTGAAGTCTGTCCGCGGCGAGCGCATTGGGCACCACGTGGTGGTACTCCGGCTTGCGTGCGAGAAGCTTCCTCGTCATCAGGGATTCGGTGATGATTTCGGGCCTGTCGTGGCCGAGCTGAGTCTGCCTGGCAGCCATGCCGTGCCTGTGCGGGTAGGATGACAGCAGATTTTCGACCCGCTGCCAGAACAGCGGTTCACCAAGGGCGTAGCAATGGGCGAGAAGGTGGCTGACTTCGCTCAAGTTGTAGACGAACAGGGTGTCCATCACCAGTTCGCGCAGGGAATCCAGGTTGTCCGTCCAGTAGAACTGGTCGGGCTCGGCGTCGCGGTAGGACGGATGCAGAGACAGAAAATCGGGGGCCTTCTCCGGTTCGCGCAGGAAGCTTGGTGAGAACTCGATGCTCTCGTGGAAATCGCGCAGGATCAGCCGCACCGGCCATCCATCGCGGTGGACGAGCAGCATGTTCTGACCATGGGCCTCGACGGCGATGCCGTGATGGACGAGCAGATGCCAGACCGGCAGGACGGCGACCTCGAGCAGCCGGTTGAGCCATGGCATCAGCCCGAAGCGCCTGATCCAGTCGTCGGCAAAGGGCCGTCCGTCGGTCTCCACCATCATCAGCGCGGTGAAGGGAATGACGGCTTCTCCGGCTTTGAGCGTCGCCTCCGCGCTCTCGCGCCAGATTGCGCCCACTTGGCCCGCCAGCGGTTCATCGGCATCGGCGATGATCCCGGCATATTCCTGCAGGATGGTCAGCGGATAGTCGTCCCGAAACACTGGGTCTGAAGCGACGATCTCGCCAATCCAGTGTGAGATGACCGGCGCCGTGCACACCGAGTGCGGTTCGAGGATGCGCCGCGAGGATGTGTTGACGATGTTGAGCGGCAGCTTGATGCTGGCCGCCAGCGGTCGATCCCGGTTGAGCAAGGAGCGTACCGATTGCGTGGCCGTATAGCGGTCGCCGGCAGGGCCAACGCAATGGGCCTCGCCGGCTGCGATCCAGCCGGAGGCGAGCGTCTCGCCCAGATTGCGCCATTGCCAGGGATGCAGGGGTATGAGCCCGAATTCTTGGGCGGATGCGCCGAGCTGCTCTCGCATGCCCTGAAGATACGACCAGGTCTCCGTGCCGAGTTCTGCCTGCCAGAACGCGTCTTCGCTGTCGGGAAGGGCCTGGCGCAGATGGCGGCGGGCGACGAGCAGCCAGACGAGCTGGAAAGGCTGGCCTGCCTCCGGGCCGAAGAGCGCATGGTCGGCGTAGGAGAAGCCGATGCGCGCCTTGTAGCAGGGATGATAAGGATGCCCCTCGTCAATGGTGCCTTCGAGCGCGGCGAAGGACATTTCTCGCCGGGGACGGGCGATCAGATGGCGATCGTTCCACTCGGAAAAGGCAATCGTCTGCTTCATCTCGTTCAAGAGCTTGGCCCGGGTGATGCCGGTGCCGGGCAGGGAGGAAACCACAAGCGGGAGTGACGCCTCATTCCAGTTTCCGTCGCTTTCCCGCATTTGCACGGATCCCGGCAACGGCCAAATTCGCCCGAATGCACTGAGGATGGCGTCGCACCGAAAGTCGTGATCGCCGAGCGTCCAGCGAAAATGCGTGGTGCCGTCGCCGTCACTTCGATGTGCGTCGACGATACCTTCGAACAAGAGGGCGGCGATCAACTGGCGAAGCACCCGGTCATCGGGGCGTCCCTTGATATCAAGAGGCAATGGCATGGGTTGTCCTTGCTGCCGTCAGTGCCGCCGGCGCCCGCAATGGGTTGGCAACGGGGCGATAGAGGATCGGCGCGTGGTCGGATTGCAGTTCGTCGACATTGAACAGCCGGGTGGTCAGGTTGGCCTTGGATGCGATCGTCGGCAGGTCCAGCACGTGCCTTGCGAAGTCGCGTCCAGCGCCAGTCATCGAAAGCGCGCACTGCTCCAGGTGGTTGCGCAGCATCCGCAGCAGCGCACCTTCGTCGCAAAGCCCGTCATGGCCCATGCGGCTGATGACGGAAAAGACCTGATTGACAATGAGATAATAGGCGAAGCGGTCGCGGATTTCGCTTTCGGGGAAGTAGAGTGACGGGATCGTCTCGGTTTCCGGAACGTGGGCCGACAGCAGGCTGCGATAGCGCTCGGAGAGATAAAAACCCTGATTGTCGCGATAGTAGCTGACGGCGGGGTAGCCGGCGCCGACGTCGAGCAGGCTGTTTTGCTGGTGCGCCTCGAGCGCGATGCCATAGTCGTCGTAGAGGCGGATCAGCGGTTCGACTGCGCAATCGAGATAGCGCTGGAACCAGGCGATGCTGACGTCGGCAACGGCTTCTCCGTCGCGGATCGAAAGCATGCGCAGGAGCGTCTCAAGCCTCGATTGCGTTTGCGGAAGCGGGTCGGCCGTCAGCGCCGCCACGGTTATGACGCCCTGCCCCCTGCCGTGGGCGAAGGGGTTTTCACGCAGGATGACTTCAAAGCCACTCTCGCTTTCACCCGGCAGATCGAGCGTGACATAGGCCGGGTCCTGGATGATCCGGAAATTGGCCGAGCGCTTCGAAAAGCCGATCCTGTCGATCAGCTTGGCCATGGCGACGCCGGCTTCCAGCTCCTGCATGCGGTTGAGGCGGACGGAATTGGTGATGCGAACCGGAAGCGAGAATTTCAGCATCCAGTCTTCGTTCGCGCCATAGACGGTACGGACGGAGGACGTGGCGCTGAAGGGGGAACCCGCCGGGCCGAGGTGACGCAGGATGCCGGCGTGCAACATCGCCTGAATGCGCGGGTCGAGGAGCAGGGCTTCCGCCTGGAGCGGGTGCATCGGCAACAGGCATTCGTCACCGGCAAGGCGGAGATCTGCCGCATCGAGGCTGGACAGGGAGCGCACGATGTCCGGCGCCTCTATCGGGCGCGAGGACGCGTGGCGGACATGGGCCGTCTTCGCCGCGAAATACTGCAGCCTGAACTGGCCACGCAGTTCCGGCGCGTAGCTCTCCTGCTGCCAGTAGCTCATGCCCTGCCGGCTCTTCGGCGTCGGGTGCAACCAGTGCCCGAAGACGAGCGACTGCTCGGCCTCGAGAAAATCGTCGACGCCTTCTCGAGTGGGCATCGTCCTGTCGAGGTAGAGTGCCGTCTGCTGGTAGCTTTCGAGCACGCGGATCAGGAGCTCGAGTTCGAAGCCGCGCAGAGCATCCGTCTGGCCGCCATCGTCCTGGCGATAGGCGGCCTGGACCAGCATATGAAGGGCGGACATCAGCTCGATCGGCCGCCACGACGGTTCGGAGACATGGCGCCCCCAGGCCCTGCCGAAGTGAAGCGGGCCGCAAAGAGACGATGATGTGACCTCGACACGCAGCATCATTTGCTGGCGGGGAAGCGACCATTCGATGCTGTCGCAGGCGCCGCCAGCGGTCCGGTGCATCACCGGCACGCCGGGATTGACCTCGCGGAGGTAGCAGTTGGCGAAGCTTTGAAATGTCGCAGTTTCTGCGATTTGCCTAGACGATTTCATTTTTTCAATCCTCGGCACGCGACATGCAAAGTCGCGCAATCGCGTCGCGTGGGAGGCGCAACGCATTGAATTTTCGTGGTGATTTGGCTTAGGTCGGCGCGGTGTGCGTCACGCACGGTCTGTCAGCCGCCCGTGGAGGCGGATGGGCTTGGCGCAGGATGCGGCCGGCTGCTAGCCAAGCGCCACATGAGCGCGATCCGGACGGGCGCCATTGGCGACGTCCGCTGGAGTGGTTGCTGGCCACTGCTTGCAAGGTCGTGAACGCAAACGCGTCTGTCGCCAGCGCTCCACGCAGAAATGGACCAGTGCGGCCGCGTTCCGCTTCCAAAGGCAGGCGTCCGTTAGGGCATTCCGGTGCGCTCATCTTCCACCCGTCTCTGCTTTCGGCGCGGTGCTTCAGCATGCGCTTTCAAACTAAGACGACCGGCTCCGGATTTTTTTTCACCGATCCCGGATTTTTTTATGATTATTTTTGTCCAGTTAAACTTCGCCCGCGACAGCCACTTGGCCGTTGCCGCCGCCGCGTGCAACGGCGCTGAAGGTTAGCGAAGATGGAGGGCGCGTTGGAATTCTGCGGGCGTGCGCCCGTAGGCCTGCTTGAAGGAGGCGCTGAAATGGCTGTGACTTGAAAAGCCGATATCGAGGCCGAGGGCCGTCAAGTCACGGCAGGAGCCGAGCAGATCCAGTGCCCGGGCAAGCCGCAGTCGCAGCTGGTAGCGATAGAGCGGCATGGCTTCGACCTGCTGGAACATCTGAGTGAGATAGACCGGCGACACGCCGACCTCAGTTGCCACCTCGGCCAGGGTCCAGCGGCGGGCGAGATCGCTCGACAGAACCAGCTTCGCCCGATCGACGAGTTTTTCCCGGCCGTAGGTGGTTGCAGCGCTGTGCGACGTCCGCTCGCCGAGCGAGCGCCGGATCAATGTCAGCGTCATGGTCTCGGCTTCGAGCGTTTCTGCGACCCCGCGATGAAGGCTGTAGCGCAACAAGGCGACCAGCGCCTGCGCCCGTGGATCGATGCGCCGGCGCGGTCTTTTGAACGAGGCAAGCGCGCCCGAGCGCAATTGCTCCTTCGGCGCGAGCTCGCTGAGAACGGCTTCGTCCACCTGCACATCGAGACAGGCATCGCCACCTTCGACCGGGTGGCTGACGCGGTAGTCCTCGCCGCGGTTGAAGAAGATCACCTGATTGGATTCAGCCACCGTGTCGGCCTTGCCGACGTGCCGCATGAAGACACCGCGATAGGGATAGACGAGGCTTGTTCGATGCGCACATTCCTCGCCACTTTTCCCACGGCACGAACCATCGCACACCACGTCCCGAAGCGAGGCGATCGACGTGTCGAGAAGCGTCTGGCACGAAAACTGGGACATTGCAGTCCTACTCGTCGCGTTGGTGGAAATCGTTATAGGCGTCCCCGCGCGACAGGCCAATATCCTTCAGCTGATGATCGGAAAGCGCAAGCAGGTCCAGACGTCCCCGCCGGGTTTTCATCCAGCGCGAAAAGCGCCAAAACAGCCGCCAGGGCAAGCCTCGCGCGCCGAGTTCGGCCGGAGCCACAAACCTTTGTCGCGGGGCGATCCGTCGGGTGGAGACATGGATCAGATTGTCATGGAATGAAGCTGTGTCGGACATCGGGTCATCTCCCTTCATGTCGTTTCCGATGATGGCAGAATGACGCGTTGCGGCCGCGGCGGCTGTCAGATTGTTTAGCAATCGATCAGAGCTTGGCTTGGCACCTGACAAGGGGCATCGGCGAATACCAAAGTCGCCTTAAAAGTACGACTTTAGTCGCTTTGCAGGCCCCTGCCGCGGGACTATTCTTTGTCCGGGAGGATCAATCATGACCAAGATAGCCGTACCGCTGGTCAGTCACGGACACCCGGATCGCGAGCCGGATTGCGAATGCGCGGTTGAAGATGCCTTCCTGGATTTGGTCGAGCGTGCGGAGGCCGCGGGCTGGACGTCGGACGAAGTGGCGGATTGTCTCGTCAACCTGTCGCACAAGCATCGCACGACACTTAACGAGGACATCCACATGCTCGAGGAGATCACGTCCTCGCTGCTGCTCTCAAGAAAGCTCCATTAGAGAATCCCGCCTGCAGGTGGGTTCGCTGACGACGGATAGGATGCTCCCCAATCAAGGTGCGAGAGCGTTCTTCGAGCGTTGTTCTGAACGCGCGGCGCTCCGCGATCCGCCGTCGTCTTGAAGCGGCTGACTTCTCGGTTCGGAACCTAGGTCAAGGATCGATGGCTTAGGCCGCTACGAATTTTCCATCGTATCGCACGCGAAAATTCCGGCGCTGCGCGTCCTCCTGGAAGCAGAGGAACACCAGTTCGAGATCGTTCGCGCTGCTACGCCGCCCAAGCAGGCTGAGCGTGATCACGACCACGCCGCCATAGGAACGCGTCAGATCGATTGCGGCCCTGCGAATTTCATTGGTGCCGGCATCGTCTCTATCTTCCCGCCGCTCGTACACCTGAAAGAAACGTGCCGTCTCCCAGGCCGATCGCAATGCCTCGGTTACCTGGTCCTTGAACTCGTCCGCCGACCTGCCCTTGCTCCACGAAATGGTCTGCTCGGTGTGATCGCTAAAGATGTCGAGATAACCGTCATAGTCGTCCGGATCGGAGAAACACCGCTCGATCATCCCGAACGCCACGTCATCGGAAATCGCTGCCTTGAAGAATATCGTCATCGAATCGCCAACCCTGCCTTGAGCGCCTATGTTGTCAAAGCGTCGGCGACGTATCTAGTCCCCAGAGTGCCCGATCAACGAAGTACGCGCGTTTATCCTTTCGCAGCAGGGGCTTGACCCCGGTTGATAGGGCAGTTGTTGGTAACTGTCGGGCGGGGAATTCGGCATTTTTCGGTAGGCAAGAGTCCTCGGCCTACAGGCAACCGCTTCGATGACCGCGCCCGGGGTCTCATCTATTCCTGATTATATGAGTATTGCCTTATATTCGTGGTCCATGCTATCCTTGATTTCATTCTAAATGGGTGCAACCCGCATTCTCATTTCGCATTCCGGTGCACAATCTCCGAGGCCGCATCGGAAGCGCTGTTCGTTTCGATACTCATATTTGCAGCATAAAAATCTGTTTCGTCCGGCAACGCATCGGTGATGCAAGCGACCGGAAGATCGCACCGTTTCGAACGCCGAAGCGGAACCAGGCGGGGGCGGAACCAGGCGGGAGGAGGTGTGCTTCTTTGTTCGGCAGGGCATTTCCACGCGATCTATCTCAGCGTTCGTTGGCCATCGGCTGCCTGTCGGTTGGGCTCATGCTCTCAGCCACAACCGGTCGCGCATCGCAGCCGGAGGGCGCGGATATGCAGTTCTTCGTGGTGCGCAGCGGCCAGCCGGGGTGCGAGCCGACCTGCCCGGAATGGGTATCGGCAGAAGGCACTATCGTTGACGAAAGCCCGGCCCGCTTCAAGAAGCTGCTCAAAGCGCTCGGCAATCGTCGCCTGCCGATCGTGGTGACGTCGCCCGGCGGAGACGTCGATGCTGCGCTGGCGATCGGGCGCATGATCAGGGCGCGAAAGCTTGACGTGGCGGTCGGCAAGACCCGCTTCGTCGGCTGCCAGCCGGAGCAGCGGGATTGCAGGGCCAACGACGGCAAGGGCGCGCGTCACATCGGCATCGCCTATTCCGGGGAAGCCTATTGCAATTCGGCCTGTCCGCTGATGTTTGCCGGTGGAACGCGGCGCGTGGTCGGCGAGTGGGCGTTCCTGGGCGTGCACCAGATCACCACGACCTACGTTCAGATGGAAACGCAGTATCGGATGAAATACCGCGTCGTGAACGGCAAGAAGAAAGTCACCAGCAAGAAAGTCGTCGGCCGAAGGAATGTCGGCGGTTACAAGACCTATGAGATGAGCAAGGCGACCGAGCGCAAGCTGGAAACGTACCTCACGGACATGGGCGTCGACCGTGCCGTCGTCAATCTGATGAAGGTCACGCCCGCGACCGATATCCGCAAGATCGAGCCTGTCGCGATGCTGGAGATGAAGCTGACCACCGAACTGGGGGGCGTCGAATTCCTGACGTCGATCGAAGTCTGCGCGACGGTGCCGGCGGCTGCCAACTGCCGGGTGTTTACCTCGGTGGATCTGGAGTAGAGGCCGGCTTGCTCGCTACGGGCGCAAATGCCAGCCTGCCTTCACCGTGTTCAATTTCGGAGCCATCGCCTGACGACGCCGAGCGGAGGGCGAAAGCGCGACCCAAAACTGCAACGGCGACTGCCAGAAGAATGAGGCCGGCCGCGACTGCGAAGGTGACGCGCATGGCGGATGCGGCGGCCTCGGGTGATGCCGTGGCGATGTCGGAGGCCGCCGACGCCAGGGAAAATACCGCACCCATGACCGAGGCGCCGGTGACGAGCCCCAAGTTGCGCGACAGGTTGAGCATGCCTGAAATCACGCCGCGGCGATCCGGTGGCACGTCTGCCATGACGGCCGTGTTGTTGGCGGCCTGGAAGAAGGCGTAGCCGGCGGTAACGATGACGATGGGTGCAAGGTAGCCTGGGATGCCGAACGTTGTCGGCAGAATGGACAACCCGACGGCGCCAGTCGCGACTGCCGCCAGTCCGGCCAGTGTCACCGGTCGAGCGCCGGAGCGATCGACGAAGCGGCCCGCCGGAACGCCGCTGATTGCCGCCACGACCGGGCCGACCGCCATGACCAGCCCGATCACGGCCGGATCGAGCCCCAGAGCGCGGGTGAGATAAAAGGGACCGACAACCAAAGTCGTCATCATGACCGTCGAGACCAGCCCATTGGTGATCAGGTTCGCGCTCAAGGCCGGATCGCGAAATGTCGTCGGGCGTATCAATGGAGAGGCGACCTTTGTCTCGATCATTGCAAAAGCCCCGACGCCCAGGGCCGCCGCCAATAGAAGTACGCCATTGAGCAGACCGAAGTGGCCGCGCCCGATGGTCATGGCAAGCGCGTAGGCGGTAAGCGTCGATGCCAGCACGAGCGTACCGGGGAAATCGAAGCGAGCGTCCGCGCGTGTCGTGGCCTTGCGGTCGGCAGGCAGATGACGACGCGCGACCCCATATGTCAGGATACCGAGCGGCACGTTGATGAGGAAAAGTGCACGCCAGCCGAAGCCGGCAATCAGCGCGCCGCCGAGGGGCGGCCCCAGTGCAGTGCCGATGGCGGACATCGTTCCGAGTAAACCCATGGCGCTGCCGGTGCGTGCCTTCGGTACTGTTTCTGCAACGAAGGCCATGGTGAGCGCCATCATGACCGCCGCGCCGAGCCCCTGTGCCGCGCGCGCGACGATCAGCAGCCAAAGCGTCGGGGCAAGGCCGCTCAATCCAGAGGCCAGCGTGAAGACCGCGACGCCACCGAGCAGCAGCCGGCGCCGCCCGACAATGTCGCCGAGCCGACCGACGCCGACGATCAGTGCGGTGATTGCGAGCAGATAGGCAAGGACCACCCATTGCACGTCCTGGAATGGCGCCTGGAAAACATGGGCGAGCGTCGGCAGGCCGACATTGGCGATGCTGGTGCCGAGTGCGGACAACAACATGGAGAGCGACAGGCCGATGAGTGACCACCGGACGGACCGCGTCCGTTCGCCACCTTCGAAACTTGACCCGGTGGGTGCTGAAACATCTCTTTTCAAGACTAACTCCATCTGCTGGCAATTCTCCGAATTGGAGCTGTCAGAAGCCTAGGTCTTTACGCGGCATGGCGGAACACGCATGGTTTGCACTTTATTCATGCATATGACGCCACATCCCGATGACACTGCGCTATAATGGGTGGATGTCGAAACCTGATCTCAATCTGCTGGTTCAACTTGACGTCCTGCTCGCGGAGGGCAGCGTCGCGCGTGCGGCCGAACGGTTGCGGCTCAGTCCTTCGGCCATGAGCCGGGCGCTGGCGCGGCTGAGAGAAGTGACGGGAGACCCGCTTCTGGTGCGGGCGGGACGCGGCCTTGTTCCGACGCCGCGGGCGCTGGAGTTGCGCGAACGCGTCGGTCAACTCGTCGATGACGCCGAGGCGGTCCTGCGCCCGGTGGACATGCTGGAGCTCAGTCGGCTCGTTCGGACTTTCACATTGCGCACGAGCGAGGGGTTCGTGGAGAACTTCGGTCCAGACCTCCTCCGGCGCATCACCTCTGAAGCGCCAGGCGTCAACCTGCGCTTCCTGCCAAAGCCGAACAAGGAGAGCACCGCGCTGCGCGACGGTAGCGTCGATCTGGAAACCGGTGTGATCGGGGCTTCGATCGGCCCTGAAGTGCGCACGCAGGCCCTGTTCCGCGACCGCTTCATCGGTGCCGTCAGCAAAGAGCATCCCTTGAACCAGGGCGCGGTGACGACGGCCAGCTATGCCGGCGGCCGGCACGTGCTCGTTTCCCGGCGCGGCCTTGACCGGGGTCCTATCGACGACGCCCTGGAAACGCTCGGTTTGGCGCGGCAGATTGTCATCACGGTGGGAGGCTTCTCGTCGGCGCTGGCGCTGGCGCGAGGATCGGACCTGATCGCCAGCGTGCCAGAGCGGCATACCGGAAATCTGCGCGCCGGCATGTATAGTTTTGCACTACCGGTCCCGGTGCCCGAGGTTACGGTTTCGATGCTCTGGCACCCCCGGCTCGATGCCGATCCGGCGCATCGATGGCTGCGCGGCTGCGTTCGGGAGGCTTGCCTGGAACAGCTTGCCGATCACTGAATGGGTGGGTCGTTCGGGCTTGGCGTGGCCGAGGCTGCCGGGCGACCAATTTGCAAGCCATGCCGGCCCAACATTCGTCCGCCTTTAATCGGCCTTTGACATTGCAAAGCCAGGTGACGAGACAACATATACCGCTGCGGCACCTCGCGATTGCCCTTCTGATGTTGCCTCTGGAGATTTCATGACCAAACCCATCCACGCACCGCTTCCCACGATTGGCGAAGATCCGTTCCTTTGGTTGGAGGACAGGACGTCCAAACCGGCGCTCGACTGGGTTCATGGTCAGAACGCGCGGACGAAGGAGAGGCTGCAGGGTGATGTTTCGTATCCGCCGCAGTACGAAACGGCGCTGGAACTGATGACCGCAGAGGACAACATCGCTGTCGGCTATGAGCTGCGCGGCCATGTCTACAATTTCTGGCAGGACAAGGCCAACGTCCTCGGCCTCTGGCGTCGCACCCCTGTCGCCTCCTACAAGACCGACAAGCCGGAGTGGCAGACGATCATCGACTTCGACGCGCTTTCGGCAAAGGAGGGCGTCAGATGGGTGTTCAGCGGCGCGCGCCGTCTCTATCCGGATTTCAGCCGTTGCCTCCTGAACCTGTCGCCGGATGGCGGCGATGCCAGTGAAATGCGCGAGTTCGACATCGAAAACGGGACCTTCGTCGAGGGCGGATTTCAAGCCCCAGTTTCAAAATCGAGTTTCAGCTGGCTCGATATCGATACGGTCATCGTCGCAGCCGCATTCGAGGCGGAAGAGAGAACGCAATCCGGCTATCCTCGCGTGGTCAAATTGTGGAAACGCGGAACGAGCCTCGCCGAGGCGGTACCGATCTTCGAGGGGCAGGTCGACGATCTTGCTGTCGGCGGGGCACTCGAGTTCGACGGCGACGCGCAATACCTGCTGCTGACGCGATCGATCGACTTCTACTCCGGCCATCATTTTGTCAGGCTGGCTTCGGGCGAAAACCGGCGGCTGCCGTTGCCGGACGATGTCGGCGACATCGCCCTTTTGAAGGGTCAAATGGTCTTCGGCGTGCGCAGCCCCTGGTCGGCCCCGGGCGGAACGACATGCCTGCCGGACGGGCTCTACGCCTTCGATTTCACGCGCTGGCTGGAGACCGGTGACATTGGTGGCATCGAGACGGTGCTGGCGCCTGCAGCGCGCGTTTCGATCGCGCATGTCGCGAGCACACGCGACCGGCTCTTCGTCAGTCTCATGGACAATGTTCGCGGTCGGGTGGTGTTTGCGGAGCGCGGTGTGCGCGGGTGGTCGCTCACTCCGGTTGCCTTGCCCGAAAACGGCAATGTCGACATCAGCCACATCAATCAGTTCGGCTCCAGTGTCTCGTTCTCCTTCACCGACTTCCTGACGCCGAGCTCGATCATCTGGTCCGACGACGACGGCGATACGCTGACGACGGTCAAGGCTCAGCCCGCACGTTTTGATGCATCCGCACTGGTCTCGGAGCAGTTCGAGGCACGCTCGAGAGATGGCACGCTCGTTCCCTATTTTGTCGTTCGGCGTCGCGACCAGCAGGAGCCGGTGCCGGCCTTGCTGTACGGCTATGGCGGCTTCGAAGTTCCGCTTCTGCCTGCCTATGCCGGTCTGCGCGGCAAGCTGTGGCTCGAAAAGGGCTATGCCTACGTCCAGGCCAACATCCGCGGTGGTGGCGAGTTCGGTCCGCGGTGGCACCAGGCGGCACTCAGGGACAAGCGGCAGAACGCGTTCGACGACTTTGCCGCCGTTGCCGAAGATCTGGTGCGCCGCGGTATCTCGACCCCTTCGATGCTTGGCATTCAAGGCGGGTCGAATGGTGGCTTGCTCACCGGCGTTTCCCTGGTCCAGCGGCCCGAGCTTTTCGGTGCCGTCATCATCGAAGTGCCTTTGCTCGACATGCTTCGTTATACGGAATTGCCGCCGGGCGCGTCCTGGATGGCCGAATACGGCGATCCGTCGAAGCCCGAGGAGGCGGCGTGGCTGGCAACCTATTCTCCCTATCAGCACGTCGCTGACGACGCCGATTATCCGCCCGTGCTGCTGACGACGTCCACCGCCGACGACCGGGTGCATCCCGGCCATGCGCGCAAGATGGCGGCGCGCCTGC
Organism: Ensifer sp. GW823-FHT05D09; assembly: GCF_058795755.1. Lineage (NCBI taxonomy): Bacteria > Pseudomonadati > Pseudomonadota > Alphaproteobacteria > Hyphomicrobiales > Rhizobiaceae > Ensifer > Ensifer sp. GW823-FHT05D09. The sequence goes on from NZ_JBXAIA010000005.1 coordinate 60,620, forward strand.
AGGCCGCCGGTCACGCGAATGTGCTGTTCTTCGAGGAAACGGAAGGCGGCCATGGCGGGCGCGGCGACCGCCGGATACAGGCAGCGCAGACTGCGATGAAGTATGTCTTCCTGGAGCAGGCGCTGACGGGCGCGACGAAGTGACCGCAGCATCAGCCGATGCCGGCTTCTATCTGATGGCGGTTCGTCTCGACGCCCCGCCATGTCGCAGCGCCTGGTGGCTGATCGCGACGAGATAGGTGGTCAGGAACAGGATGCCGATGAGCTTGAAGGCCTCTTCGACGAAGGTCGCTCCGCCGACATGGATCGGGGCCATATCGGCGGCGAAGGACAGGCCCATCGACAGCACCGAAGCGACAAGCAGCAATCGCGGTGTTGCCGCCCGAACGGTGTAGGCGCAATAGCAGAGCGCACCGAGCAGGATCATATGCGGCACGAGAACGACTTCTTCCGGTATGCCCATGGTCGCCACCGCCTCGTGCAGCATGAGGAAATCGTCGATACCCATCAGGGTTGAAAACAGCCCTCCGGCGAGCAACGTCCGCCGAAGAGCCGTGGTCCCCGCGTCAAACGTTGCCGCAAAGGCCTGGAGTGCCGCGGCCGCGCCGACGATCCACATGATGACCCCGATGTTGGAGACGATGCCGAAATAGCCGGGGTTGCGGGCGATCGCGTTCGGGTCGCGAACGAGATCGTAGTAATCGATGCCGAAGACCCTGTCGGCGACAACGAGCGATGCGAGAATGACGACGGAAACAAGGAGGACGGCGATGATCGTGCCGGCCTCCGATCGATGCCACCTGCCGGTCGGTGCCGGGGGCGAATGCGTCTGTGCCTTGGCACTCATGGCGTCTCGTCCTCGCATTGTCGTGGCAAACATGAACCGAATGGGGCGATCCGGCCTCTTGTTTGTGACAGTTTTGTGACTTTGGATGCTTTTGGCTGCACGCGGCGGAGGCGAACGTGTTTCGCAGGTGGCCCAAAACCGGGTGTTGCATGGGGCTAGAGCGCGCGGTTGCGAAAAAAATCGCAGGGACCGTGTCGGCTCGCGCGGGTCCCGCTCGTCCTATTGTCAGCGTTGGTGAAGACGCGTGAAACCGCGAGGAAAGAGATATGTTTCGTATTGCCCTTATCGCCGCAGCCCTCATCATTGCCGGGCCGGCACTTGCCGGCAGCCAGCCGGTCGGTGAGCGGGTCGAAGTCAACGGCATGAAGATGTATTATGAGGTGTCCGGCGAAGGCGAGCCGCTGATCGTCCTGCACGGCGCCTATATGAACATTCCATCGATGGGCGCGATCATTCCCAATCTTGCCGAGACCAACAAGGTCTACGCGATCGAGTTCCAGGGGCATGGCCGCACGACCGACATCGACCGGCCGATCACTTATCCAAATCTCGCCGACGACGTGGCGGCATTCATGGACGCCGTCGGCGTCAAGAAGGCCGATGTCTTCGGCTACTCGATGGGGGCGGCTGCCGGGCTGCAGCTCGCCATCCGCCATCCCGAAAAGGTCAACAAGCTGGCGGCAGCTTCCGTCGGCTACGACGCCGAGGGCTGGCAGCCGGAATTCAAGGCCTTCATCCCGCAGATGAACGTCGAAATGTTCGTCGGCATGCCTTTCGCTGAGGACTATCGCAAGCTTGCTGCCAATCCCGACGGCTTCCCTGCGCTCGTCGCCAAGCTGATCGCGCTCGAGAAGGAGCCGATGGCCTGGGAAAAGGACGTCAAGGCGATGAAGACGCCCGTCCTGATCATTGCCGGCGATGCCGATGTCGCAACCCTGGAACATACGGTCGCGATGTTCCGGCTGCTTGGCGGTGGTGGCATGGGCGACATGGGCAAGCCGTTGCCGGCGTCGCGCCTCGCCATCCTGCCTGCCACTTCGCACACGGCCGTCATCAATCAGCCGGAGCTGCTGGAAGCTCTGGTCGTGCCTTTCTTCAAGGGCGAGACGCCAAAGGGGATGTTCCAATAGCAAGTACCGGTGCGCCTTGTCCTTTCAGGCGAGGCGCATCCGTCATAAGCGTCGTGAGGCCGCCCTCAGGGTAGCCCCTCTAGGCCCGGGTTTGAGCGTCTGCGATAATCCAGCGTGCGGCCTTCTCCGCGATCATCATGGTCGGCGCGCTGGTGTTGCCGCTGGTGATGGTCGGCATCACGCTTGCATCGACCACGCGCAGTCCCTCGATGCCGCGAACCCGAAGCCGGCTGTCGACGACAGCCATGCCGTCGTCCTTGCCGCCCATTCTGGCGGTGCCGACGGGATGAAAGATGGTGTTGGCGATATCGCCGGCCAGTTTCGCCAGTTCGCCATCGCTCTGGAATTCTATCCCGGGCTTCCATTCGACCGGCTGGTATCGTGAAAGCGCCGGCTGGCTGACGATCGACCGGATCTGCCGGATGCTGTCGGCAGCGATCCTGCGGTCTTCGTCGGTGCTGAGATAATTCGGGGCAATGGCTGGCGGATCGCCACGGTGACGCGAGCGGATCCGCACGTGGCCACGGCTTGTCGGATTGAGATTGCAGACGCTGGCGGTAAAGGCCGGGAAGCTGTGCAGGGGCTCGCCGAAGGCATCGAGGCTGAGTGGTTGCACGTGATATTCCAGGTTGGCATGGGCGCGGTCGGGGTCGGAGCGGGTGAAGGCGCCCAGCTGCGACGGTGACATGCTCATCGGTCCGCTGCGCTTCAGCACATATTCGAGCCCGATCCGCGCCTTGCCAACGAGATTGCTCGCCAGCGTGTTCAGCGTCTTCGCGTTCTTCACCTTGAAGACGGCGCGGATCTGCAGGTGGTCCTGCAGGTTCTCGCCGACACCGGGGAGCTCTTTTTCGACAGGGATGCCCATGGCCTGCGACAGCCCGGCCGGTCCGATGCCCGAGAGCTGCAGGATCTGCGGCGAGCCGATGGCGCCTGCCGAGAGAATGACCTCGGCGGTCGCCCGAACGGTCACCTTGGCGCTGCCATGGTAGAGCGAGACGCCCGTACAGCGCTTGGCCCCGTCCGCTGACGTTTCTATCGCCAGCGTCTCGACTTCGGCCTCGGTCCAGACGACCAGATTGCGGCGATGCCGCACCGGCCGCAGGAACGCCTTGGAGGTGTTCAAGCGCCAGCCCGCCTTCTGGTTGACCTCGAAGTAACCGACGCCCTCGTTGTCGCCGCTGTTGAAGTCCGTCGATCGCGGAATGCCCGCCTCGACTGCGGCTTCCGCGAAGGATTCGAGGATATCCCACTTCAGTCGCTGCTTTTCGATGCGCCACTCGCCGCCGCGGCCATGCATGTCGGAAAAGCGGCTGTTGTCGCCGGTTGCCGGATCGGCGCCATCGTCGAGCCGGTAGTGATCCTCATGGGCCTTGAAATCGCCCAGAGAATTCTCCCAGGACCATTCGCGGTCGTTGGTCTGGGCTGCCCAGCTTTCATAGTCGCGCGATTGCCCGCGCATGTAGATCATGCCGTTGATCGAAGAACAGCCGCCAAGGGTCTTGCCGCGCGGATAGCGCAGCGAGCGACCGTTCAATCCCGCTTCCGGTTCGGTCTTGTAGAGCCAGTCGGTTCGCGGATTGCCGATGCAATAGAGATAGCCGACGGGAATATGGATCCAGGGATAGTTGTCGCGCCGGCCTGCCTCGATCAGCAGCACCCGCTTGCCGGGGTCGCGGCTGAGGCGGTTGGCAAGCAGGCAACCGGCCGAGCCGGCTCCGACGATCACATAGTCGAAAACGGCGGCGTCAGCAGTCGAGGCGTAGGGCTTCATCGCAAGCATTTCCCAATCCGGCGAAAGGGGATGAACGAGCCGCAGCTTGCACTGTGCAGCGGACCAAGATCATCCCACTTTTATAACGTTCATCAGCGATCGCAGCATTGCGATCCTCCCAAAGATCAGTAAACGGCTACCCGATCACGAAATCCAATGATAAATAGAGCTCGGCATTATAAAGGAAATTTATATGGCTGATCATCTGGATCTGCGATTGCTAAGGGCCTTCGTCACCGTGGCGCGGGAAGGCAACGTCACTCGGGCGTCCGAATTGCTGCATCTGACTCAGCCTGCCGTCAGCCTGCAAGTGAAGCGCTTGTCGCAGGAGCTCGGGCTCACGCTGTTTCACCGAACAGCCAGCGGGCTTGAACTGACCCGCGATGGCGCGCTGCTGGCGGCCAAGGGCGAACAGGTGCTGGCGTCGGTGACCGAGTTTCGGCAGACGGCCATGCATCTGACGGCGCAGCTTCGCGGCACGCTCAGGATCGGCACGATCATCGACCCGGAATTCACCCGGCTCGGCGCTTTCCTCCAGGCACTGGTCGAAAGTGGTCCGGGCATCGAAACGACGCTGCGCCAGGGCATGAGCGGTGAAGTCGCGACCGGTTTGAAGCGCAACGAACTCGATGTCGGGTTTTTTCTCGGCGACCTCGATGATTTCGGGACGAGTACAGATGCGTTGGCTGGCGAGACCGATGCGCAGTTCTTCGTCAAGCCGCTGTCGCGGCTGACCTATCGCGTCGTCGCACCTCCGGCCTTTGCCGGCATCGTCGCGGACAAGGAGTGGAGCGAGCTTGCAGGCCTGCCCTGGATCGGAACGCCGCCGGCGTCGGTCCACCATCGGCTGCTTGCGCGGAAACTCGGCGGCCTGAACCTCAGGCAGAACGTGGTCGCTCTGGTCGATCAGGAAACGTCGATGTTGGCCATGGTGCGCACCGGGCTCGGGCTCAGCCTCTGCCGGGAGTCGATTGCGCTCAGCGAGCAACAGGCAAACGGGCTTGTCATCGCCAACCGGGTCAAGCTCGAAACCACGCTCGGCTTTGTCTGTCTTCGGCCCCGGCGCACCGATCCCAACGTCGCGCTGGCGTTTGACGTCATCGACAGGATATGGCGAACGGACCGCAGAGACACCGCCTGACGATCGTCATCGCAACGGCACGTCCACCTGCACCGGGCTTGAAGCCCGGTGCAGGTGGACGCTCAGCCAGCGATGGGGCTGGCTTCGCCTGCCTACTTCTTCAGTTTGGAGTAGTCGAGTTTCGGCGCTTTCGTCAGATCGTCCTTGGTGGTGTCGACATAGGCCTTCCAGGCACCGTCCTCTTCGGCAAGGGCAATCGACGCGGGGTCGAGAACGACGTAGCTCTCCCCGACGCCAAGAAAGCCGCCGACGCTGGCGACGACGCCGATAACCGACTTGCCGCCGCCGATGACGACGTCGGAAATCTCGCCGATCGTTTCGTCATTCTTGTTGTAGAGATCGACGCCGATGAGCTTGGACACGACCAGGTCGCTGTCCTGGATGTTGACGTATTTCAGCGGCATCGTCGCAGCCTTGCCCATGGTCAGGCCCGGGCCGGCCAACGTTGCGTCGGCGCCCGTTGCGGCGGCTTCCTGTGCCAGGGCTGCGGACGCAGACAGGGAGAAAACGGTCGCGGCAACGATGGGAAACAACTTCATATGAAACTCCTGCATGATACCGGCAGTTGATCTGCCGTGACAGGTCGATAACGGCCTTCCGTCCGAAGTGTTCCGCTACCCATCTGAAAAGTATCGCTTTTCGTCCGCGCTGCTTACGCAGCTGGTCATGCCGACGATCGCTGATCGGCCGCGGACGCCTGCTTTCGATTGTGTTTCGAAATATCTCTCGGCGGACTTGAACTTCGACCGAAATCGGACATTTAACGTAGCTTCTTGCCCGCAGGGCCCTTCGGGCCAACCAACGCTTTCATTGCACTCTCAACTGCCTGCAGACCCCGTCGCGGCGCTACGAAATGAACCATGGACACCACGCTCACGCCGCCGCTTGTTTTCGTCAGTTCCGACAATGTGATTTCCGGTTGGAGCGAAGGGGCTCAACGCCTGCTCGGTTGGTCTCGCGACGACGTGGTCGGGCAGCCTCTGTCGACGATTTTCGATGAACTTGGTTTTTTCATCGGTTCGACCGGCCCCCAGGATCTCGACGCCGAAAAAGTGCCGTCTCCGGATGGTGGGTCCGTATGGGCGCTGAGAGGCAACGGCCGGCAACTGCTGGAAGAGCAGCTTGAGCTGACCTTTGCCAATGCCGATGTCATCGGCGCCTGGGACTGGGACATTGCCGCTGATCGGGTGGTCGCTGACACGCGCTTCGCACAGGTGTTTGGCGTTGATCCCGAGAGAGCCAGAGAGGGGCTGCCATTGGCGCACTTTGCCGCCGGCATCCACCCGGACGATCGGGCACGGGTGACCCGGGAGATCGAGGTTGCGGTTGCTGGCGGTCCCGCGTTCAACAGTGAATATCGCATCCTTCGGTCCGATGGATCGCTGTCGCATGTCCTGGCGCGGGGTCGGCTGGTCCAGGCCAAGGGTCATCGGCCGGCGCGCTTCCCGGGTGTCCTGTTCGACGTCACCGCCCGCAGATTGGCCGAGAGCGATGCCCACGCGAACCGCCAGCGTTATCGATCGCTGTTCGAAATGCTGCCTGACGGCTTTTGCGTCATCAAGATGATCTGGGATGCGGATGGGGTGCCGGTCGACTACGAATTTCTTGAGGTCAATTCCGCGTTCGAAAAGCACACGGGCATCACTTCGGCCATCGGCAAACGCGTGCGCCGCGATGTCGCCGCCGACCATGAACAATACTGGTTCGATATTTACGGCAAAGTGGCCCGAACCGGTGAGCCGGTCAGCTTCGAGAACTCCGCCGAGGCGCTTGGCCGGTGGTATCAAGTCCAGGCCTTTCCGATCGATGGTTTGGGATCGGAACATGTCGCCGTTCTCTTCAGCGACGTTACCGACCGCCGACGCACAGAAGTGGCGTTGAAGGCAAGCGAGGCGGAGTTCAGAACACTGTCGCAATCGATGCTCAACCACGTCTGGACGGCAAGACCGGATGGTCAGCTAGACTGGTTCAACGATCGCGTGCTCGCGTTCAGCGGCAAGAGCGCCGGGGAGCTTGCGGGCAACGGGTGGGCGTCGATCGTGCATCCGGACGATTTGGAGACGGCGGCGGCAGCCTGGTCGGCGGCAGTGGCAGGAAATGAGGTCTACCAGACGGAGTTTCGCATTCGCAGGGCTGACGGCCGTTATCGCTGGCACCTGGTCAGGGCCGTTCCGGTCCGGGGCGAGTGCGGCGAGATGCGCCGTTGGGTCGGCACCAACACCGACATCGATCACGCAAAGAAGAACGAGGCGGCTCTGGCGGATCTGAACGCGACGCTCGAAGAGCGGATCGCCGAGCGCAGTGAGCAGCTGCTCCTGTCGCAAAAGGCGCTGCAGCAGTCGCAGAAGATGGAGACCATCGGCAAGCTGACCGGCGGGGTGGCGCACGACTTCAACAACCTGCTGCAGGTTGTTGCCGGAAATCTCCAGCTTCTTTCGAGGGACGTCTCAGGCAACGAGCGGGCGGCGAGCCGGGTCGACAATGCCCTGGCGGGCGTCGCTCGCGGTGCGAAACTCGCGAGCCAGTTGCTGGCCTTCGGCCGGCGGCAGGCGCTGGAACCCAAGATCATCAATGTCGGCCGCTTCGTCAAAGGCATGGACGATCTGCTGCGCCGTTCGATCGGCGAGGGCGTCGATATAGAAGTGATCGTTGCCGGTGGGCTCTGGAACACACTCGCGGATCCAACCCAGGTGGAAAACGCGCTCCTCAACCTGGCGATCAACGCGCGCGACGCCATGGACGGTGCCGGCAAGCTGACCATCGAAGTCGGCAACGCTTTCCTCGACGATCACTACGCGGCAACGCATCCCGATGTGAGCGCCGGCCAATACGTTATTCTCGCCGTGTCCGATACCGGATCCGGGATGCCGCCCGGCATCCTCGAGCAGGTCTTCGAACCGTTTTTCTCGACCAAGCCCGAAGGCAAGGGGACGGGCCTCGGCCTTTCCATGGTTTATGGCTTTGCCAAGCAGTCCAACGGCCATGTGAAGATTTATAGCGAAGTCGGCCATGGAACGACGGTCAAGCTGTACCTGCCGAGAGAGATTGCCGAGGAAGCGCGCGAAACGGTCGTCCATACCGCCGGCCCTGCCGTCGGCGGAACGGAAACCGTGCTCGTGGTGGAGGACGACGACGATGTCCGCGACACCGTGGTCGAGACGCTCAGCGATCTTGGCTACCGCGTGCTGACGGCGCGCGACGCGCAGAGCGGATTGTCGGTGGTGGAAAGCGGTATCGCCATCGATGTGCTCTTCACAGACGTGGTGATGCCGGGAACATTGAAGAGCCCGGAAATGGCAAAGCTCGCCAAGGCGCGCCTTCCAAATCTCGTGGTGCTGTTTACCTCAGGCTATACCGAGAATTCGATCGTGCACGGCGGAAAGCTCGACCATGGCGTCGAGCTTTTGTCGAAGCCCTATACCCGCGAGGCGCTGGACCGTCGCATTCGGCATCTTCTGGCCAACAGTCGGCAGGCGATGCAGCGCGAGCGTGACGCGGCCACGAATGCGCCTGGGGAGGAACGCTTGCCGCTGAAGCTTCTTCTCGTCGAGGACGATTTTCTCATTCGCATGAATACGGCGGAGGTGCTGCGCGACCTCGGCCACGACGTGATCGAAGCGGGGACTGCGGCGCAGGCGATTTCGGCGGCAGAAGCGACAAGCATCGACATCCTGCTGACCGACATCGGCCTGCCGGATATGCAGGGCGGCGATCTGGCCGTGGCGGTACGCGAGATCCGTCCCGGCATTGGAATTGTCTTTGCCACGGGCGAAACGTCGATGCCACCGGGCGCGGATCCGTCCGCCGTTCTGTTGGTCAAGCCTTACAACGAGCGAAGTCTGAAACGGGCGATAGACAGCGCCAGCGTGCGCGAGACCGACGCGGCGCGGTCCTGACCCTATGGATGCTGCAGTCCCCTTGGGAACAACGATCCATGCACGGCTTGCAGGGGTGGGCTGAGGTCTTGGCGCTACTGCCGGCGGGGGTGATCGCCTATATTCCTCTCATCGAAGCGAACGAAGCGCCAAGGACTGGCAGCTGAGCTTCGAAAGCCCAAGGAAAGGGGATCATCATGAACGTAGCACGCTCTTTCAACAACTGGCTCAAGTACCGGCAGACGGTCTCCGAACTGGGCCGCATGTCCTCGCGTGAACTGCGCGACCTCGGCATCGAACGCGCCGACATCCAGAGCATTGCCCGGACTGCCTACGGCCGCTAATCGCGCCTGAGACAATTGACCAATTCACGAAGCGCCTGCTCGGCAACGAGCGGGCGCGCTTTTGTTTTGTCGGTCCATCGGCTGCGAGGCGAAATCGACGGTTGGCCAAAGGGTGGCCGCGTCACGTCTTTGGCCGAGCTGATTTCCTTGGCGGCTGCGCTCGTCTTGGTACCATCTTTTATTGAAACGACGCCGTGTCGCAATGCGCGATCCTGTTCTGCCGCGCAGGACCGATCACGATCCCAAACAGCCAGGTCCGCTCCAGTGGCGTTGCAGGCGTCATTGTGCGGGCTGCGGCACCAGGCGGCGGCGTGCCTTGGTCCTGCTTGGCGGGGCAAGCGGAAGCGATGGTCGTTTCGTCAATGCCTCGATTGCAGCCGAAGTCATGTCCGATGCAACGAAGTCAGCACCCGGAACTTGCTCCTGGCTGGTATCGGGCTTGCGCTGGCCCGCTGCGTCGTCGGCTGAGGTATCCCAGATGGCGATACCCACCCTTGCCCGGGTGTTGACGCGCTTCAGCCGGCGCACGACGAAGCGGGCGTGCTTGATCGAATCCTGATTGAGAAAGCAGACGATGATCGCATCGACGGCATCGATCTTGAGTTTGCGGATATTGGCCGGTTCGATCTCGTGAAAATTCAGCGCCGTCGCCGACGCCCCTTCAGCGCGAAGCACCTGGGCGAGCATGGCGGCCGAGACGTCGTCGATCTCGCCTCTGCCGCCGACGCAAAGGATGGTCATGCCTTCGCCGTCCGGAATGGGCTGGCTTGCAGCTTCGCTCTTCTCATCGTCGTTTTCGAGCTCGTCGTCCTGGCTTTCCTCGATCGCGACGTCCTCGAGGTTGGACACCAGCGACAGGCCGCTTGCCGCCACGCGCAGCCGCTGCTCGTCGCTCATGACGCCGCGGGCGCGGTCCTGTTCCGCCAGCGCCAAAGCGGGGATTGCCACTGCGCGGTAGTAATCGACGAGATACTCGTCTTCGAGGATCTCTTCGGCCTGATCGGTCGCTTCATCGGGATCGCCGGCCAAAAGCCGCTGGTAGAGGCGTGCGTGCGGCGCCAGTACCGGGTCGCTGCCGAAAAGAACCTGCAGAAACTCGAACTGCGGTACATGCTTGCCGAGCACGACAAGGCAGACCGTCAGCGGCGTCGACAGGATCAGGCCGACAGGGCCCCAGATCCAGGCCCAGAAGATCGCTGACACGATGATTGCCAGAGGCGACAGCCCGGTCTTGGAGCCGTAGAGCATCGGCTCGATCACATTGTTGATCACCAACTCCATCGCGATGAACAGCCCGGCTGTCCACAAAAGCATCGACCAGCCGCTGTCGACTGCGACCGACAGGAACAACGGCAGCACCATCGCAATGATAGGCCCGATATAGGGAACGAAGCGCAGGACGATCGCCAGCAACCCCCACAGTACCGCATTGGGTATGCCGATGAACCAGAGGCCGATGGCAACGGGCAGGCCATAGGCGGTGTTGACGATCAACTGCATCAGCAGGTAGTGGCCGACGCGCGTGCCGGCATCCTGCAGGCCCTCGGTGGTTCGATGCAGGTCGCCGAAGCCGGCGAGCCGTATGAACCGGTCCCTGAGATCCTCCCGCTCCAGCAGCATGAAGATGACGACGACCACGACCAAGCCGGCCATCGCCACTGGTCCAACGAGCGGCGCGATGATGTTGGTCAGGACCTGGATCGGATTGTCGCGCGAATAGATCTCGACCAGCAGCGGGTCTCTCTTCGGGCTTTCAACGCCGGTGGGCGCCTCCGCCGTCGGCCGATCTATCTCGCGGTTGATGCGTTCGATGACATTGCCAATGCGATCGACGATGCCGTTTTCGGCACCGGCCTCCTTCAGCTCCTTCACCTTGGTGACGATGTTGGATTGATAGGCGGGAAGGTTTTTCGCCAGTTCTGCTACCTGCAAGGCGACCACGAGGCTGAAAATGCCGATCAAGGTAAAGGTGATCAACGCGGTGGAGATCACCGCAAATGCGCGGGGTAGACCGATGCGGCGCAGGGCCGCGACGACGGGGGCAAGCGCGAAGGTCAACAGCAGCGCGACCGCGATCGGCAGAAAGACGTCGCGGGCCAGATAGAGGATGGCAGCGGCGCCGACGAGGGTCAGCGATGTCGGCATGGTCGGGCGCACGCCCTGCATCGAGGGCGCACCGAGATCGCGGATCTGATCGATTGCCTTGCCCAAGTCTATTCCCTCTCGGATTTGTCAGAAGCTATCACGAATGACGGTGTCGTAAACGTTGCGCCTACCGACCGGCCTGCCGTTAGACGAACGGAAACAGTGAAGCGTCCGGGTCGGCATGCCCCAGGATGCTCGACGAGATGATTTCGGCGGCGATCTGGCTGAAGGTGATGCCGTTGCCGCCATAGCCCATGGCTGCGAAGGCATTCCGCATGCCCGGAACACGCCCGATCATCGGCAGGCCCTGCGCGGTGACGCCGAAGGCGGCGGCCCATCGATAGTCCGGCTCGCCGATCTTCATCCCGAGGAGGTCGGAAAGCTTCCGCCGCAGGATCTCGGACTTCGCTTTCAGCTTTGCCGGATCCCGGAACGCGTCTGCGCTTTTCTCGTCTTCGCCGCCGACGATGATGCGGCCGTCTCGCGTTGAGCGAAAGTACAGATACGGGTCGGCACCTTCCCAGACGAGATAATCGTCGAGCCATTCCGGCCGATGATGACGGGGCCTGGTCGCCAGTGCCCAGGTCGAGACGATGGCATGGTCCTTGTGTGCCACGGCCTCCAGAAACTCGTAGCCGGTGCAGAAGACCACGTGGGTCGCGATGATGATCTGGCCATCGGATGTCGCGACCGCATTTCGGCCCTCGATCTCCCGGATATCGGTGATCTCCACGTTTTCGGCGATGGGGATGTCGTTGGCCTGAGCGTGGCGGAGGAAGCCTGATGTCAATTGGGCCGGGTTGGCCGATGCGGAGATTCTCGTCTCGATAGCCGCCGTGCGATCGATGTCGAATCTCGCGCGCAGATCCGCCTGGGACAGAAGCGTCGCTTCGAGCTTTGCCTCCGCCCGCGCTTCCACTTCCGCCTGAAGTGCACGGGCGCCATAGCTGGAGCCTGAGAGGAAAAGCGTGTTCTTTCGCTCGAACTGGCAGGAGATCCGCAGGGCGTCGACCAGCGATGCGAGGTGTTCGACGGCTTTTGCCGAGCGTTGCCAGATGCGCGCGGCGTTGTCCGCGCCAAGCACCCGGTTCAATTGGTGCAGCGGCACGTCGATTTCGTGCTGGATCATGGCTGTGCTGGCCATGCTGCTGCCGCTGATCGGCTTTCGACGGTCGACCATCAGCACACGTAGCTTGTGCCCGATGAGGGCGTTGGCCATCAGCGCGCCGCTGATCCCGGCGCCGACGATCAGCACGTCGACATCGTGAGCAGAGACCCGTTTCCGCGCGCGTACCGCGTGGTGCGGCCTATCGGCCCACAGAGGCTCGGCCTTCCGAAGATCCCGTTTGCGGGTCAATGTGTGCAAGTGTTCCTCCAGGTCTGCGCATTCGGGCCAGGTCTGCGCATTCGGGCCAGATCTCCGCATTCGGGAATGCGCAGATGCGGATTAAGTTCCGCCCCGACGTCCTCAGGCTGTCGACGCCGATACACGGCGCAGCGCCAGGTACTCCCACAGGGCGACGATGAACAGAACCGCCGTCGCCACGGCCTGAACGACGTAGTTGGGGGCAACTGGCACGATGAGGACCGCGACCGCCAGAAGCACGAGCCCGGCGATATGCGAGACCGGGAACTGGCGCGTGGCGACGGCCTTGATCCAGATGTTTCCCCCGAGGAAGAGAGCCGGGCCGCCGAGCATGGCAAGCGCGTGTTTCAGTGAGCTGGGTTCCTCGGCATGCGACAGGCTGAAATCCTCCCCGACCGCAGTCAGGATGATCCCGGCGACAACAGGCAGGTGACCATAGGTGAACAGATTGAGTGCGACGGTTTCCGGCCTCGATGTCGCCTCTGCTTTCGATGCGGCCTTTTCCTGGCCGTGGTGGAAATAGATCCACCACATGAATCCGGTGCTGAGGAATGCGCTGCAAAACACAGCAAAGGTCATGTCATCCGTCATGTGCTCCGTCGCGTTGCGGCCGGTGGTCAGAATGGTTTCGCCGAGACAGATGATGACGAACAGCGCGCAGCGCTCCGCCATGTGAGCGCCGGACACATCCAAGGTCTCGTCGGGCGATCTGCCGAGAAACGGCACGTAGTACCGGAGGGCCGGCGAGGCGTATTCGACGAGCAGGGCAAGTGTCCACAGGACCAGGCGCCCTTCGAGCGCCATCAGCCCGCCGGCAAGCCAGAAGGCACTCGATAGCAGCATCCAAAGGGTAATGCGCAGAAAGGTCAGGAACGATCGCCGATCGGAATGGCGAAAGGCATAGAGGGTGAAAACCGACCGACAGATCTGCATCCCGCTGTAGATTGCCGCAAACACCAGACCTTGATCGCCAAATGCTTCGGGCAGGGCGATCGCCAGCAGGACGCCCGCAAACATCAGCCCGAACAGCAGCAGACGGACAGGCTCCTTCTCGGTATCGAGCAGGTTGGTCACCCAGGTCGTGTGGATCCAGACCCACCAGACGGCAAGGATCAAAAGAACAGCCTCGATGATGGCCGTGGCGCTGAAATCGGACGCGAGCTTGTGGGCGAGCTGAATGAGCGCGAAGACGAAGACGAGGTCGAAGAACAGCTCGGGAAAGCTCGCCCGCGTCTGGTCGGCATCTGCTTTCCTGATCCAGTCACTTTTCTGATTGCTCGCCATTCAGGTCGCCGATGCTGATCCGATCAAAACTCGAACGGGAACTAGGGCGTTGTCGAAATTCAACAACGGCCGTTTCTGGATGGGGTGAAGGAACGTGATCGGCGAAGCGCACAATGTTGATGCCTTCCGGCGCCTCGTCGGCCTTGCGCTCAGTGCGAACGGTAGCAGGTCCTGCCTGAACCTTCGGGCGCGACAAGCGTTTGGCTGGGCGCTGTCGTGAAACCGGCGGGCTTCATCGCGCCCGGTCGATGTCCTGTTGGGCGCAGGTAACATATTCAGTTGATTGGATAATATTCATTTTCTTCTGCGGTGAAGCAGGAACCATCGCCAATCACCCGCGTTGTCCCAGCATCGATCAATGACCGACCAAGGAGACAACGATGAAAAAAATGATCGCCGCGACGGCCTTTCTGATGGCAGGTGCGCTTAGTGCATACGCCCAAACGCCGACGCCTTCACCCGAGGCCGAAACCCCCGCTGTAGCGACGCCCGATACCACAAATCCGACTGCACCGGTGGCCGGCGCCAACAGCTTCACCGAAGAGCAGGCGCGCGCCCGGCTGCAGGAAGGCGGCTACACCGCCGTCAGCGGATTGAAGCTCGACGACAAGGGCATCTGGCAGGCGGCTGCCACCAAGGACGGAAAGCCCGTGAACGTCGCACTCGACTACCAGGGCAACATCGTCGCCAACTGATGTTGGCCGGAAGATCAGCAAACCCATTCAAGGACAAATCGATATGAAAACTGTTTCAGGACTGTTCGACACCTATGACCAGGCTTCGCAGGCCGTGCGCGAACTGAAGGCATTCGGCATCCCCGATGATGACGTCAGCATGGTCGCAAGCAATGCCGAGGGTCGATACAAGGTTGATGATGCCGAAGGCGCTGCAACGGGTGCCGGAACTGGCGCCGGGCTCGGCGCTGCCGTCGGCGGCGCAGGCGGTCTTCTGACCGGCCTCGGTCTGCTGGCGATCCCAGGCGTCGGTCCGGTCGTGGCGGCCGGCTGGCTGGCGGCGACGGCTGCAGGCGCTGCCGCCGGTGCCGTTGCCGGAGGCGCGGTCGGCGGCATCATCGGTGCGTTGACCGATTCCGGCGTGCCGGAAGAAGACGCCCACGTCTACGCCGAGGGCGTTCGCCGTGGCGGCACCTTGGTGACGGCGCGAGTCGCAGACGATGACGTTGCGCAGGCAGAGGCCATCCTCAAGCGCTCCAACTGGGTCGATCTCGAAGACCGCCGTTCGGCTTACCGCGCGGAAGGCTGGAGCAGGTTCGACGAGAGCCTCGATCCCTATAGCCCCACGCAGGTCGAAGAACAGCGGGCACGCTACGCCAACCGCTAGCTGCACGCCAGCATGGGAACGCCAGGTGGCCGGCCGATCGGTCGGCCCCTGTTTTTTGTTTCACGCCGTTCACGTCTGCCCCGGAGGTCATCCTCTAAGATGAGCCGTGCCGGCGCGCCGAACCGTCAAGGAGATAGGACATTGGCAAGCCCCGAAGAGCTCAAAAGAAAATTCTGGAAAACGTTGAAATCGGACATGACCGTGATGCTTGGTTTGCCTGAAACGGAGCATGGGCACACGCGTCCGATGACCGCACAGGTCGAGGGCGAGCACGGTCCGATCTGGTTCTTCACCGTTCGCAGTGCAGCCGTCGCACAGAATGTGCACACGGACACGCCCGCCATGTTCGCCTTCGCGTCGAAGGATCACGAGCTGTTTGCGACCGCTCACGGCACGCTTCGCCTCGACAACGACCGCGCCGTGATCGACCGGCTGTGGAACCAGTTTGTCGCCGCCTGGTACGAGGGTGGCAAGGACGATCCCGAACTCGCGCTTTTGCGTTTCGAGCCGAGCGAAGCCGAAATCTGGCTCAACGAGACCAGCCTGTTTGCCGGCATCAAGCTGCTTCTCGGCAGCGATCCGAAGGAGGCGTACAGGGAGAAGACCGCGAAGGTGGAACTCTCCTGAGCGTCTCGCCAAAACGCGTGTGGCGGGGATTTGCCCGCCGCACGCGTTTGCTTGAGTGTCGAAGATGCTGTCATCGCTCGTTCGACACACGGCCATCCCGCCGTGAAGGCTACTTCGCTTCGGTCAGCGTTTCAGTCCCGCTTCCATCCTTGCCGGTGATCGTCCAGGTGCCGTCCAGCGAGCCGTCGCCGTTGACCTTGTAGACGATGAGGCCAAGGGCATCACCGAGCACATAGGCCGCGGCAAAGGCATCGCCGTTCAGCATGCAGACGCCGGTGGATTTCACGCCGGCCGTGTCCCATTCGATGACGCAGGTGGTTTCGCTGGCAAGCGTGATTTCCGCGGTTCCGGAATAGCTGGAACCGTCCAGGTTCGTGCCTTCGACGGTGTACTTGCCGGCGTTGACGGTCTGGGCGTTCCCGGCCGCGGCCGCGCCGAGAAACAGCGCCGCGGTGAGCAACATTCTCTTCATAAGTCCCCCAAGAAACCCGCGCGCCCCTCGCGCGGTTCGCAATTGTTACGCACAAACCATGACGTTTGAAACGGTCCGCAAGGTAGGCCCGCATTCATTTTTGGTGGCGTCGCCTGGTGCCTGGCCTGGGTTGCTGAAAATGGGCAGACTAAGTAGCTCCGACCTGATCAGAAGGAGCGTTGCGGGTTGTTTCTGCCGTCTGACATTCGTGCCTGCTCATCCCAAGCCGACAGCAGCGACATGATCTCTAGCGAATCGGACAGGCGTGGCGCCGGGCGCGGCGCTTCCTTCACGCCCGCCTTCAGGCAGCTCTCGACCAGCTTCACCTGATGGCCGAAGGCGTCGTGATCGGAAAGCACGACGATCTCTTCTGCCGGATGACCATATTCGCAAAGCTCCATCCGGTTTTCGCCCGCCACCGGCAGCCATGGGTTGGTGAGAAACCGCAGGCTGCCGCGCTCCCCGTGGATGGAGAACGCGAAAGACATGCCGAAGCTGTCGGTCGATTGCAGCGTGGCGAGAACGCCGTTGTCGAAACGGACCGAAAGGCTTGCATCGCAGATGTTGCCGTCATGCGGCGAGACGTTGCCGAAAGCGCTGGTCACCCGGGTTGAAAAGGCATCCGGCCCGCAGGCCGTCTGGATCACGTAATGCAGCAGCGAAGCCGGGTAGCAGCCGAGATTGAAGATCGTGCCTTTGCCCATCGGGTTGACGAATTTCCAGATGTCGGCGGCGTATAGCCCCGAAACCGACCGGATCGCACCGAGCCGACCGGAGCACAGGATTTCGCCGGCCTTGGCCATCAACGGATGGCAGAGATACATCAGGCCTTCGAGAAAGAAGATGCCTCTGTCGCGCACCGCCTGTGCCAGAGCGTCTGCTTCGACCATCGTCGTGGTCAGCGACTTCTCCGACAACACGGCCTTGCCCTTTGCCGCAGCGCGGATCACCGCCTCATGGTGCAAGTTGTTGGGCAGGCCGACATAGACGACATCGATGGCAGGGTCGTCGAGCAGGGCGTCGTAGCCGGAATAGTGCTTGGCAATACCGTGCCGGGCGGCAAAGTCGGAAAGACGCAACCCATCGCGGCCCGCCACTGCCTCGATGCGCGAACCGTCGCTTGCGGTGATGGCCTCGGCCATGGTGTCGGAAATGAAGCTCGTTCCAAGAATTCCCCAGTGCAGCATGTGTCCGTTCCCTCAGCGGTTCAGTTCGAGATAGGCGGATGCGACCATGGCGTCGATGTCGCCGGGGACCGGCACGACGCACATCGAAGCGTCGAGCGTCCGGCTCGCCACCCGCTCCAGGCAGCGGGCCTGGAGCGCAAAGCCGAGATCCATGGATTCGACCGAATTGCCAAGGGCCCTTGGCCCGGCAAGATTGGCCATGTGGCCTGCGCCGAGACTGTGGACGCGCCGTCCATCGGCAAGGGCGAGCGTCTCGATACCTTCATCGAGGTAGTTTTCCGCCGACACCACCGCGGTGTCGGCGCGCATGCCGGCGATGTCGATCTCGTGCGGGAAATGCCCACCGTTGAGGAGAATGACGCCGTTCTTGAACGCCGCGAGGTCGCAGGCCGTCAGGATGTTCGCGGAGCCCGTAACCGTGACGATGACGTCGGCCGAGCGTATGGCGTCGTCGCGCCTTGGGGTCGAGAAGCCGTCGAGATGGGCTTCGAGTGCGGCGACCGGGTCGATGTCGACGACGCTGACCGCGCTGTAGGCATTGCGAAAGCAGGCAGCGGTGCCCTTGCCGCAGGCGCCATAACCGAAAACGGTCACCCGTTTGCCATTGGTCGAGCGATTTGTGAACCGCATGTAGCTTTCGAACAGGCTTTGGCCAACTGCATGGCGGTTTTCCGCGAACTGCTTGATGGGGCTGTCGTTGATCACCAGCACGGGCAGGCCGATCGCGTCGCGCATCGGCCGTAGCCGGGCTCGCCCGGAAGTGGTCTCTTCCGTACCACCGAGCAATGTCGCGTAGGGCCGTTCGGCGAACCGGGCGAAAAGGTCGCCGCCATTGTCAAGCAGCAGGTCGGGCTGATGATCGAGCAGTTCGTTGATGAAGCCGGAATGCGCGGCCGCATCGGTGGTCTGCCCGCCGATGACGGTGATGCCCTCACGTCTCAGATAATCGACTGTCGCCGGCTGGGTGCTGTTTAGATTGCCGGTCGCCACGAGTTTGGCGCCGCCGGCCTTGAGTGTCATCAGCAGCGCCACCGTCTTCGGCTCCAGATGGATCGCCGTTCCGATGGTCAGGCCGTTGAACGGGCGCGTCGTCTCGAACTCGGCGGCAATGGTGCGCAGCAGGGCGCAGCTTTGCCCAACCCACTCGATGCGGGACGGATGGCTGGGAGTGGTCATGGTGAGGGTCCTGACTGTCTGTCTGTGGTGCCGGCAGCATAGTCCGGGCAACATGCCCTCGGGCAGAGACATTAAACTGCGGCGGAGGGTAGTTTTCCTTCCAGGTTCTGCCCCTCTGCGAGAAGCCAGGCCCGAAGCGCTGCGATCGGCTTGCGATCCCTGTCGGCGATGCGACAGCAGAAACGATAGCCGGTCGGTCGGCTAACGAAACCAAAGGGCGCATCGAGCGCGCCGGAGAAAAGCTCAGCCTCGATCGATGCCGCCGGCGCGATGGTGACGCCGAGCCCGCTGCGGGCGGCACTGAGGGCCAGCGTCAGGTCGTCCACCTCGATGCGCTTGCGAAAGCGGATGGGTGGATTGCCGCTTTCGCGAAACCAGTCGTCCCAGAGATACGGCACGTTGCGGGCGATCAGCGCCGTCATGTCTGCCAGATCGACGCGCGATGGTTGTCCGGCTGCAAGCACCGGGCCGAACCGATCGGCCATGAAGGCGACCGCCGTTATGTCGGGGAGCGGCCGGTACTCTCCGCCGACGATCAGGGCGTCGATTTCGGGCATGTCGGTCAGCGACTGGGTGACGGCAACCGGGATGATGTCGACCTCGAGCCCAGGAACGGCGCTCGACAGTGCCGCCAGACGCGGCATCAGCCATGCGGATGCCATCGGCATTGGAACACCGAGCCGCAGCCGGACCGTGCTACCGTTCGACGAAATCTCCTCCGCGGCCCGAGACACGATGGCAAAGGCGACGCCGACGGCATCGGCGAGCCTTTGCCCGGCCGGATTGAGCGTCACCCGTCCGCTTTCGCGATCGAGCAGTGCAAAACCGAAATGTTCCTCAAGGCTTGCAAGCTGCTGGCGTACGGCACCGGGCACGACACCGAGCTCGATCGCGGCCGCGCGCAGGCTGCCGCAGCGGGCGAGCGCATCGAAGGCCCGCAGCGCGTTTAGCGGCGGCAAAGGGCGCTGCGATTTCTGGAGCAGATCATCTGTTGGCATAATGCCCTCCGCCGACATCGGAGCCTGGTGCATAAGCCAAGAGGCTACCCGCTGTCGAACGCGGCATTCGCACTTGCGGTTCGAATGGCTCCGAGCCTCACGAGAACGCTGATGGATGTAGCTTAGAAAAATTGAATATTTCGAAGGATTTTTGCGACAGCATCGCCTTGAGCCAAGTCCGTGCAGCCTGCCCTTTCGTTTATGGGCAGAAGAGACAAGGGAAGAAGTCAATGCCTGGATACCATCGTCATGAGCGTACCGCCTAGTCGTGCCGGCGCGGATGCACCCGTGAAAAACGCGGTGCGGTTCTCGCTCGATCAACTCAATCTCATCCTGGCGGCGCTGCCCGATCCCGCTTTCATCCTGACGCGCAGTGGGCGCTATGCCGCCCTGTTTGGCGGATCGGATCACCGCTACTATCACGACGGAAGCAATCTTGTCGGTCAGAGTGTCTTCGACGTCTTGGCCCATGACAAGGCGCGCTGGTTTGCTTTGGAGATCGAGAAGGCGCTTTCTTCGCGGGCGTTGCACATCGTCGAATACAGTCTCGCCGGCAGCGACGTTAAGGGCCTGGAGGAAGCCGGCCCCGACCACCCGATCTGGTTTGAAGGACGGGTGCAGGCCCTCGATTTCCCCGTCGACGACGAAGACGCGGTGGTCTGGGTTGCCAGCAACATCACGGAAAAGAATGCCGTCGAGCATCAACTGCGCCTGCAAAGCGAAACCGATCCGCTGACCGGGCTCTACAATCGCCGAAAGCTGCTCGATGTGCTTGCAGTCGAGTTCGATCTCTCCTCCAGCAGCCGCACGCCAACATCCCTTCTGATGTTCGACGTCGACAACTTCAAGGCGGTCAATGACGAGCTGGGGCATTCCGTCGGCGACGAGCTGCTGGCGACGATTGCAACTGTCTGCCGACGCGCATTGCGGTCCGGCGATGTCCTGGCGCGCCTGGGCGGCGACGAGTTCGTGGTTTTGATGCCGGCAACGACAAGCGGCGAAGGTGACCTCATTGCCAATGAGTTGCGTGAGCAGATCTCACTGGAGCTGCAGAGCAAGCTGGCGCTTTTCTCCACGATTAGCGGTGGGCTCACTGAAATTTCCCGGTCCGACGCCAGCATCGGCGATATTTTGCGGCGGGCCGACGATGGCCTCTACCAATCCAAGCGCAACGGCCGCAACCAGATCACCATCGTTTGATGCGGCGCCGGCGAGCGGCCCAGTGCGGTGACGTCTCTGCGATAGCTGTCGATTTGCACAGCGGCGTGCAGATGGATCGATGTGACGGCGAGTGAGCCGGCGGGCGAGGACAGGTGGCGGCAAGGGCTTGCGATCTCCACCTTTTGCTCAATGCCGAACCCTTGCAGCGTGTAGTACGTCCAGAAGGACTACGCGTCTGTCCGGATGACGGATGCATTGCCGCAGCCATGCCCGTTTTGCTTAGTTGACCGTTGCGGGGCGCGCACCGATCCTGTCGCTCAAGGACAGGATGGGGGCAGCTATGTGTGAGGCGTGGCAGCGATCGCTGATCGAAGAAGACGAACTCGTCAAAAAGGCAGCGACAACCATTCCGAGGCTGCTGCAGCATCCGGGCATCACGCTCGACCAGGCTTCCCGGCTGCATGTGAACATTGACGAGTGCGTGGAGCGGATGGACGCGCTGATCTTGGCGCTCGAGGAGAACAGCGTCGACCGATCCTGGATCCAGATGGCGACGACGATCAGAAACAGCTGGGAGACACTCGCCGAAGACGCGGCGAAGAAGGTTCTCGTCTTTAGTGGCACTTCCGAGGCTGTCGTCCGCGACGACACCATGCGGAAGGTTATGGGCGGCTAGTCCCGCAGTCTGCAAACAGCGGCACGGCCATATCCGGCAACCGCATGTTGGCCGTAAGCTATTGTCGTCGGAACGTGCTGTTCTCTCTGGCAGGGCGCCGGCGATCAACTGCCCACTTAGTCTCCTGCGGCCGACACCGGCCACGTCCGTCCATTCCCCACCCGGGCCAATCGTCACATGTCATGCCGCGACTGTACCGCGTTCGTGGTCTGCTGCTTCCGGCTGGAGGCGTGTCTGGCCTCACGCAGCGGCGCCATGCCGGTTCGATGTCCAGGTTGCGGTGATGGCCTGATGTAGCCTCTTCAGACGTGCCGGAACGCCATGGCCACCGGTGGTTGGTGATGCCCGTTGGTTGTGGTGATAGTCATCCGGCATCTCTTGAACTGGGCGGCCTTGCGCCGCTCACGTCACCTCGCGGGTGCAAGGGCACCCCCCGTCGATCATGGCGGCGATTGAGACACACTCGCCTTCTTCCGCGGCAAAAGTTGGTGTTCGGTCGAATTTTAAACTTGACTATTATAGGCATGTTTTCAATTTTACGCCCGTTCGCGCAAAGCACCACGCGCGGACGAACCCGTTCCCGGCCAGGATCCCATGACGACCGAGACCCAATCCGAAACGCGCGTCGATATCTTTCTTGCCCACCGTCCGGCGCTCATCGCCTATGCGGTTCGTCTGCTCGGTTCGCGCGATGCTGCCGAAGATATCGTCCAGGACGCGTTTGTTCGGTTCCTGCCTTCCAGCACCCGATCGGTTTCGAAGGGCCAGCTCCTCGCCTATCTCTACCGTACGGTCAGGAACCTTTCGCTCGACGTTTTGAGGCGCCGGAAGGTGGCCGCAATCGGTCATCAGGACGACGTCCCATTCTGGTCGGTTCCTGCCGACGTGCAGACGCCGGAACAGTCGGCTTTGCTGTGCGACGACATCAGGCGGATCTCGCAGATCCTCTCCGAACTGCCGGTTGAAGCGAGGGTGGCTGTCGAGATGCATCGCTTCGGCGGCTACACGCTTGACGAAGTAGCAGCCCATCTCGGCATCTCCACGGCCAGCGCGCATCGCTACGTCACCGCGGCGATGATGAAGGTTGCCACAGCACTTCTGGTCAACGCGACTTAAAGTGGTCGCTCCCTGAGAAAAAAAAGCGCGTCATTCGTCTTTGTCAAAAGAGGGATTGTTCGGGTAGAAGTGCCTCTGAAGAGGCCAGACCGGCGTAGGATGTCATTGACCCAAGATCAGCAAATCGCAGCTGTTACCCTGGAAGAGGCCATGGACTGGTTTCTGCGGTTGAAGGCTGAGCCCAATTGTCCCGATCTGGCCGCGGATTTCCAGCGCTGGTTGCATCGCTCTGATGATCATCGGCGGGCGTGGGAGTATGCGCTTCGCACATGGCAGCTTATGGGGGAAGTCGCCCCGGTGCATGAGCAACTGTGGGCGGACGCACCGCGCGCCAACGTCATTCCGATCACCGGCCGCCGCTGGCGCCGCCCGGTGATCGCCTCCGCCGCTGCCATTGCCGCCACCCTGTTCCTCGTCCTTGCAGGCCCGTCGCTGCTGATCCGCCTTCAGGCGGACCACATCACCGCCACCGGCCAGAATGCCAGGGTGGTGCTGGAGGATGGAACGGTCATCGAGCTTGGCGGTGACAGTGCCATCAAGACCGAAATGACGGCCGCCGGTCGCCACGTCACCCTGCTTGCCGGCGAAGCGTTTTTCGATGTCGCCCACAATCCGGCGCGCCCTTTCACGGTGGAGGCTGGAGGTGTCGAGGTTTTGGTCGTCGGCACCGCGTTCGACGTCCGGCTTGCGGGTGAGGAAACGATCGTCGAGCTGGAAAGAGGCGTCGTCCAGGTGTCGGTCGCTGAAGCCAGGGAAACGCCGGACTTCCGGCTGCTTCCAGGCGAGATGGCTGTCGTAAACAGGAATGACGGTGCGGTTACCCGCAATACCATCCAGCTCGATCAGGTCGCCGCCTGGCGCAGCGGACGGATATTCGTCAAGGATGCTTCCATCGGTGCGGTCGCCGAACAGCTTCAACGCTATCATTCGGCGTGGATCGCGGTGCCGGATCGAAAGCTCGCCAGTCTCAAGGTCACCGGTCTCTACGATCTTCACGATCCGGACAGTGCCTTGAAGGCGCTGGTCGAGCCCTATGGCGGCCGCGTGCGGACATTTTCGACCTACGGTCGCCTCCTGACGCAATACTGAAAATCCTGACAAAAAGATTCAATTTATCTGAGAAAAAAGATGGAGGTCCTCGTCTTTGTTGGAAAGCGCTCGGCAACGGGGCGCAGTTCAAGGAGATGAGAGTACGATGTGCATATCGCAAGGCCGCAAGGGATCCCGTCGTTTGAAGTGGGGCGACGACGGCGGGCGTCCGATCGGACGGCTGATGGCAACGACGGCAATGGCGATCTGCCTGGCCTCGACGCTGACTTGGCCGAGCCCGGCACTTGCGCAGGATGCAACGTCCCAGGCGAGCGCTGCACGCAGCTTCAACGTGCCTGCCCAACCGCTTGCCGATGCGCTGAACGTCTTCGGCCGGCAATCGGGCCTGCAGGTGACGCTCGCCGCTTCGGTCTCCCGCGGCGTCATGTCCAAGGCCGTTGTCGGTTCCTACGCGCCGGAGGAGGCACTTGCACGGCTGCTTTCGGGCACGGGTATCGAACATCGCATCTCTGGCGGCCGGACGGCTGTCATCGGGACAGGCGCGGCCGGCGGCGGTGCGGGGGTTGTGCCGGCCGATGGCTCCACGGCGCTTGATCCGATCTCTGTGTTCGGGAACGCAACCGGGGTCGGTGAAATCGTCATCAGCCAGAGAGATCTTGAACTGCGCAACCCAGCGACGATCGCCGACGTCTTTCGCGGAGAGCCCGGCATCTCGGTGGGAAGCTCGCTGCCGATGTCGCAGAAGGTCTATGTCCACGGTATCGAGGAAACCAATCTTGCCGTCACCATGGATGGCGGCCGCCAGAACAACAAGGTCTTCCATCACAACGGTACCAACCTCATCGATCCGAGCCTGCTGAAAGCGGTACGGGTCGACGCCGGCATTGCGCCGGCGGATGCGGGACCGGGCGCGCTCGGCGGCGCCATTGCCTATGAGACGAAGGACGCCCGCGACCTGCTCGACGGCGACGGATATGGTGGGTTTGTCTCGTCCAACTACAATTTCAACGGCAAGGTTTTCCAGACCGGGATTTCCGCCTATGGCATGCAGGAAGGGCTGGAGTTTCTAGGCTATTTCAACTTCGCCAAGGGCGATGAGTTCAAAGCTGGAAACGGCAGCATCGTTGAAGGCACAAGCACCGATCTGCTGAGCGGCATAGGCAAGGTCGCCTACGAGTTTGAGAGTGGCGATCGGTTCGAGCTCAGCCACGAGCGTGTCTATGACGATGCACCGCGCCCGTTCCGCGCCAATACCGGCTTCATCAGCGGTCGCCCGCCGTGGGAACCGCGTGTGCGCGACTATACGCTCGACCGGCAGAACACGGTCTTCTCCTATACCGACAGCACGCCTGAGGGCTGGTGGGATCCGACCGTGGTGCTGGCCTACAGCTCGACCCGGCTCGAGATTCCGATCTTTCCCCGGCCGGTGGCGCCAAGCACGGTATCCGTTCCCTATCCCGGTGCCGGCGAAACCGGAAGCTTCAACGGCAAGTTCGAAAACCGGTTCGGCTTCGATCTCGGCAGCATCACCGCGGGCGTCGATTTCTACAACGACAAGGCGGATCTCGAAGATCCTTTCGACGCCTCGACGGAGCGCGCCCGCAATGTCGGCATCTATGCGCAGGCGCGGCTGGAGCCCTGGGAACGCACCCGTCTTTCCTTCGGCATGCGCGGCGACCAGCAATGGTTCACCGGCACGACAAATGAAAAGTGGGACAATGCCGGTTTCAGCGGCAATATCTCCGGCGAATATGACCTGATCGAGGACCTGCTGACGGCGAAAGCAGGCTACTCCCACGTATGGGCCGGTGTTCCGCTTGCCGAAAACTTTATCATGAACCCGCGATGGAATTACGGGGACGGACCGGAAACGAGCAAAGCCGACAACTACGCCTTCGGCCTTGTCGCCAAGCATGACGGCTTTACCGTGGAGGGCAGCCTGTTCCGCACCGATAT
The DNA here is from genome assembly GCF_058795755.1 of Ensifer sp. GW823-FHT05D09. Taxonomy (NCBI): domain Bacteria; kingdom Pseudomonadati; phylum Pseudomonadota; class Alphaproteobacteria; order Hyphomicrobiales; family Rhizobiaceae; genus Ensifer; species Ensifer sp. GW823-FHT05D09. The sequence continues at coordinate 86,285 of NZ_JBXAIA010000005.1, forward strand.
CGACAACGCGCGCACCGCCAAGTACGCGGTGGTAAGGGCGATCGAGAACCATGACGTGCGCTCGAAGGGCTTCGAGCTTGGCGCGGGCTATGACTGGGGTGACGGGTACTTCAAGGTCAAGTACGCCAACATCGATGTTTCGATCGACGGCAAGCCGGCCGACTCCGACACCGGGATCTATCTGGCAGCGCCCGCCGGCCAGTTCATCACGCTGGTGGCCGCGCATAGCTTCATCGATTGGGGCGTCACCGTCGGCGGCGATGTCGAGATCGCGCTCGACAATGATGATGTCGTGGTTGGAACGCCGACGCTCGAAGGCTACAAGGTGTTCAACACCTTCGTCGAATATCAGCCGCCGAGCCACAGCAACCTGACGCTGCGCGCCGAAATCAAGAACGTCTTCGACGAGACCTATTCGGAGCGCGCCACATATGGCCAGGAATTCGGCACGGTCACGCCGCTCTACGAGCCTGGCCGCTCCTTCATCCTGAGCGCCAAGGCGACATTCTGAAATGGTATCAAAGGAAGAGGCATCGCCGATGCCTCTTCCTCTTTGCCGGCAGGTTGCTCCAGCCGTTTGTCTAATATGTTCGTACTGAAATCTTCAGATTACAATTTGCTGAAATCAATTCGCATTTCCGCCCAGGCATGCTCGAACCTTGATCTCGCGATCAGCCAGGGGGGCATGGCCCTGGAAGCCGTCAGCCTTGCCAGCAAACGGCCCTCGGCATTCTCTACCGCGACGATGACGCCGCGGTAGTCATCCTCTTCGGCGATCTCGTCCGCAACCAGGCGGCCATGCTCGACTGCCTGACGGTCATCGGCAAGCAGCATGCCGACGCTGTCGCGGCTTGCGATACCTGCCAGGTGGATATGGAAAAGATAGCGTTGCATGATCTCACTCACACTATGCGGCGATTGACGAAAAACACTCGCGCCGCTTCGGGTATGGTTGTGGTAGCACGCCTCTTCTCCCTTTGCGCGTGACCGCTGCGTGACACGCCTTTCTGGGCCATCCGAACGCTCGCACACGGGCAATCACTGCGGTGCTCGCCGGTTTTACCGCGAAAGCGAAAACGCCCCGCCACCAGGGTGGCAAGGCGCATCACGAAGGACGAAAGCCCGGATTTCCTCAGGTTGACAGCTGGTCGAGAAACACCAGCTGCAGCGGGCGGGCAAGCAAACTCTCGACCGTCGCAGCGAAGGCTCGGAAATGCGGGGTCTCAAAGTGCGCGTCGAGCGCGGCGCGGCTCGTGAAGGCCTCGCGCATGTAGAACGTTCCCGGCGCGTCCTGCATTTCGAACAGGACGTAGTCGAGGCAGCCGGGTTCTTTGCGGGTCGGCTCGACCAGGGCAAGCAGCCCGTCACGCAATGCATCTCGGTTGCCGGGCCGGGCCGTCAGGATTGCCAGAGAAATGAGCTTCTCCGTTGACTGTATCATCATCTTTTTCCTTGGACGACGGGCGGAGGGAGGCGCGGCCGGTTGCACGGCATGGGGCCGCCGGGCGGCGCGCGTGTCGTATCCGCGACCATCTCGTCGTCGTGTTCTCGGTTGATTTTGTACATGCGCCGGCGATGGCCGCCCCGACGGGGCGGCTTTGCGACAGGCACCATGCCGTTGCGCAGGACGCGTAGGCCCTTTCGCCCGCGCGGCTAGAAGCCCGAAAGCACGATCTTGCCCTTGGCCTTGCCGGACTCGATCAGCGTGTGCGCGCGCTTGAGGTTTGCCGCATTGATCGTTCCGAAATCCTCGTTGAGCGTGGACTTGATCTTGCCGGCATCGACCAGTTCGGACACGTCGTTCAACAGGGCATTCTGCTTGTCGATGTCGGCGGTCGCAAACAGCGAGCGGGTGAACATCAGCTCCCAGTGCAGCGAGATGCTCTTGCGCTTGAGCGGGAGCGCGTCCAACTGTTTGGGATCGTCGATCAGTCCGAAGCGGCCCTGCGGCGCGATCAGCTCGACGATTTCGCCGATATGATCGTCCGTATTGGTCGTCGAAAACACGAAGCCGGGCTGGCCGATGCCGAGGGCTTCGATCTGCGCAGCAATCGGTTGACGGTGATTGACGACATGGTGGGCACCGAGTGACTTCACCCATTCCACAGTCTCGGGACGCGAGGCGGTGGCGATGACGGTGAGGTCTGTCAGCGCCCGCGCGATCTGAATGGCAACCGAGCCGACGCCGCCGGCACCGCCGATGATGACGATCGCTTGGGCAGCGCCCGGTACAGGACGGGTGACGTCAAGGCGATCGAACAGCATTTCCCAGGCGGTGATCGATGTCAGCGGCAGGGCGGCCGCGGCGGAAAAATCCAGCGACTTGGGTTTCCGGCCGACGATACGTTCGTCGACCAGGTGAAACTCTGCATTGGTGCCGGAGCGGTTGATGGCGCCGGCATAGAAGACTTCGTCGCCGGGCTTGAAGAAGGACACGTCCGGGCCGACGGCGCGGACGATGCCGGCCGCATCCCAGCCGAGCACCTTCCACTGGCCCGCTTCGGGTGTCGCGCCACGGCGGATCTTGGTATCGACCGGGTTGACCGAGATCGCCTTGACCTCGACGAGGATGTCCCGGCCCTTGGGCTCCGGGCGCGGCAGGTCGACATCGACCAGCGAGGTTTCTGCTTCGATCGCTTGGGGGACTTGGTAGGCTACGGCTCGCATTGAATGCTCCATCGGTTGAACACAGCCAAGATGCGCACTATGATATGAAATCGCAAGAACGCACATATAAAGCCCATAGTGTCGAAAAGGATACCATTGGATGGGACGCACGCGCCACGATCGTTTCGACTGCAGCCCGGGATGTGCGGTCGAGGCAACGCTCAGCCTGATCGACGGCAAGTGGAAGGGGGTGGTGCTCTACCACCTGATGTCCGGCACCCTGCGCTTCAACGAAATCCGCCGGAAGCTGCCGAACGTGACCCAGCGCATGCTGACGAACCAGTTGCGCGAGCTCGAGGCCGACGGCCTGATCACGCGCACGGTGTTTGCCCAGGTCCCGCCCAGGGTCGACTATGATCTCTCGGAACGAGGCCGTACGCTGGAGCCGGTCATCCTGGCGCTGAAAGTCTGGGGAGACGCCAACATGCCGGCGACGGAAAATGCCGCGGCCTGATGGCCGCGACGTTGCGCTTGGCAATCGCAGCCTTGCACCATGGTCTCGGTCGTTCCCCTATGCGCCGACAAGGACCCACGCCATGCCGGCCAGCGCCGAGGCGAGCAGCGTCGCGATCACCGAGGCTTTGAAGCGGAAGATCGCCAGTGCCGCCGCAAGTGTCAGCAAGAGCGAGGGCAACACCAGCGAGCTCAAGACAGGCAGATCCAGTGTAAGGTAGCCGAGACGCCACGGGACGACCTGTGAAAACAACGTGTGAAGGCCGAACCAGACCGCCAGATTGAGGATGACCCCGACGACGGCGGCGGTGATGGCCGACATGGCGCCGGTGAGCGCGACATTGCCCCTCAGCTTCTCGATGAAGGGTGCGCCTAAGAAGATCCAGAGGAAGCAGGGCACGAAGGTCACCCAGGTCGTCAGCAGTGCTGCAAGCGTGGCCGCCGTCATCGGGTTGAGCGTACCGGGATCGCGGTAAGCGCCCATGAAGCCGACGAACTGGACGACCATTATCAATGGTCCAGGCGTCGTTTCGGCCATGCCGAGACCGTCGAGCATTTCGCCCGGCCGGAGCCAGCCGTAATGCTGCACGGCTTCCTGTGCGACATAGGCGAGCACCGCATAGGCGCCGCCGAATGTGACGACCGCCATCTTGCTGAAGAACCATCCGATCTCGGTAAAGACGTTGGTCGGTCCGAGGACCACAAACAGCAACGCCAGCGGCACGAGCCACAAGGCGAGAAACGCGGACGAGATCTTGAGGGACCAAGCGAGGTTGGGGCGGGCATGGATCGGCACCTGCTCGCCGAGCGCCGAATCCGCGTCATTGAGGACCGGTCCGGTTGCCTTGCCGTGGCCGCCACCGATGCGAAAAAGTGGCGAGCCCGCGCGTCCGCCGATGTAGCCGACGATGCCGGCTGTCAGGATGATCAGCGGGAAGGGAACGCGGAAGAAGAAGATTGCGACAAAGGCCAAAGCCGCGATGCCGATCATCAGTCTGTTCTTCAGCGCCCGGCTGCCGATGCGGAAAACAGCCTGGATGACGACGGCAAGCACGGCCGCCTTCAACCCGAAAAACAGTCCTTCGATCAGGTCGACATTGCCGAATGCCGCATAGACGTAGCTGAGGCCGAGGATGGCAAGGAAGCCCGGAAGCACGAACAGGATGCCGGCGACGAGGCCACCGGCGGTACGGTGCAGGAGCCAGCCGATGTAGATTGCCAACTGCTGCGCCTCAGGCCCGGGCAACAACATGCAGTAGTTGAGCGCATGCAGGAACCTGTGCTCGCCAATCCAGCGCTTTTCATCGACGAGGATGCGATGCATCACCGCGATCTGCCCTGCCGGGCCGCCAAAACTCAGAGCGGCGATCCGGATCCAGACCCAGAACGCTTCGGAGAATGAAATGCCATGGCCATGGGGCACCGACGCCCTGCCGGTTTCGGTCGTGTGTGTGATATCGGTCATTTCATGCCCCCTTCTTGGGCGAGGGCCAATTGTGCGTTTCGCCGGTGGCATCGCGGCACCAGCGGTAAAAGGCGTCATAGAGCAGCATGCCTGCCTGTAATTGCTCATGATCGTCGGCATACATGCGCGACAGGCCGAGAGAAACGGCAAGCAGGCCCGCCGCCTCGGGAGCAAGGTCGAGGCGTGATGTGTCCGCGCCCCGCACGATCGTTGCGAGCCGCAGCATCGGTTCCGTTTCCAGCCCGAACGCCTGCACCATCACATCGAAGGTGCAGTGGTCGCCCCGATGGCTCCATTGAATCGGAGCGTCGATGTCGAACGGCGTGGCGTCGAAACGATCCGCAACAGCTTCGACTTCCGCGGGTGCCACGAACAGGAAGACGGCGTTCGGATCAACGAAGCGCCGAATAAGCCATGGGCAGGCGATCCGGTCGATTTTCGGGCGTGCGCGCGTGACCCAGAGCGTGTGGCCGCTTGCCTGGCGTTTCGGCATGGCGGAGACGGGCACAGCCGGATAGGGGGCCTCCGCCCAGGCCTCGAAGCCGCCTTCCAGGACATCGGCCGGAATGCCCGCGTGTCGCAGCCATGCGGCGGCCCCATGGCTCAGCTTCTTGCCGCGCTGGCAGATGATGACGGCGGATCGGCCAGTGAAATCCTGACCCCAGTCCTGAACCAGCCGGTAGTCGCGCCGGAGCGATCCGGGGATCAGGCGCGGATCGGCGTCGAAATCTTCGTCGGTCCTGACGTCGACGAGCACAGGACATTTGGGCGTGCCGATGAGGCGGGCAAGTTTGTCGGGGGAAATTTCAAGAAGTGACGGCATAACGCGTCCTCCGTCTGAGCGGTTGAATGGACGCGATACTTCGGCTGTCGCCTCGTGGGGTGATCGCGACCCCATGTCGGATTATTGCCGCCGTTTCGCCCAGACTGTCAAGTCGCGGCTCTGCGCCTGCCGGAGCGATGGCCGCCGCGTTGCCTGCGGACACACGGCATAATTCGCTTCTGTAAAACAGGTGTGACGACGTACTCGAGCTAGGGGCTGCCTTGCTCGGCAGCGGCGCGCTGGGCATCTTCACCGCTCTCTGCGGAAACGGGCGTGGCTCCGGCATCGGCCTTTGTCGCTGATGCGTGGACGCCGCCCGTGGTCGAGAGACCGCCAAGCTTGTGGCCGCGCTCGCGCAACCACTGGAACACCACATAAAGGGCCGGGATGATGAAAATGCCGATCAGCGAGGCCGCGAGCATGCCGCCCGCAACGCCTGTGCCGACGGCGCGCCGGCTCAGCATGCCGGCGCCTTCGGCCGTCACCAGGGGAATGAGCCCGACGATGAAGGCGAAGCTCGTCATCATCACTGCGCGGAAGCGGGCGCGGGCGCCCTCGACCGCCGCCTCGACGATGCCGGCACCTTTCTCGCGATGAAACTTGGCGAATTCGACGATCAGGATCGCATTCTTGGAGGCGAGCGCGATCAGCACGACGAGGCCGATCTGGGCATAGATGTCGAACGACAGACCCGCGATAAGGATCGAAACGAGGGCGCCGGCGACGCCGACCGCCACCGACAAAAGGACAGGGATCGGGATCGTCCAGCTTTCGTAGAGCGCCACCAGGAACAGATAGGCAAACAGCACCGCCAGCGCGAGGATCGCCGTCGTCTGTCCCGCCGCTTCAAGTTCCTGCAACGCGGTTCCGGTCCACTCGTAGCTGTAGCCGGGGGGCAGGGTGGTCGCCGACAGCGCCTCCATCGCGGCGAGCGCCTCGCCGGAAGACACGCCGGGTGCCGGCTGACCATTCAGCGTGATCGAGCGGTAATTGTTGTACCTGACGATCGACTGCGGCCCGATGATATATTCGACGCGCGCGACGGAGGCGACGGGCACCATGCCACCCGAGGCGTTGCGTACGTGCAGGCGCGAGATGTCGTCGACCGACGCGCGGTCGGCCTCGGCCGCCTGCATGTTGACCTTCCAGCTGCGCCCGAAGAGATTGAAGTCATTGACGTAGAAAGACCCGAGCGTGCCCTGCAGCGTGGTGAAGAGATCGCTCACCGAGACCCCGAGCGCCTGCAGGCGGTCCCGATCGAGATCGAGGTAGAGCTGCGGCGAACTTGCCGAATAGGTGGTGAAGGTGGGGCCGAGCAGCGGGCTCTGGTTGGCGGCGACAATCAGGCCGCCGGCTGTCGCCGCCAGATCCGCGGGCGTTCGGCCCTGGAGGTCGAGCAACTGGTATTCGAAGCCCGAACCAGTGCCGAGGCCCATGATCGGCGGCAGGTTGAAGGCGAAGATCTGTGCGGCGCGGATCGCCGTGCCTTTGGCCATGGTCGTTGCAACCGCTGCGTCGACGGAGCTCGCCTTGCCGGTGCGCTCGGCGAACGGCTTCATCGTGACGATGGCAAAGGCGCTGTTCGACTTGGACAGGCCGTCGAGGAAGCTGTAGCCGGTGACGGTGATGACGTCGGCAACGCCATCGATGCCGCCGAGCATTTTCTCGACGTCGCGAACGACCGCATCGGTGCGGTTGTAGGATGCTCCTTCAGGCAGCCTTATCTCGGTGAAGTAGGCGCCTTGGTCTTCGCTTGGAAGGAAGCCTGTCGGCACGACGCGGAACAGCCAACCGCTGGCGCCGATCGCCACTGCCAGGAGGAGAAGGCCAAGGACAGCCCGACGGGCGATATGCCCGGCGACATGGACATAGCCGTCGCGTCCGTTGTCGATCCGCCGCGAGATCCAGCCGAGGATGCCGCGTTTCGGGCCGTGATGGGGCTTCAGCAGGATCGAGCAGAGGGCCGGGCTCAAGGTCAGCGCGTTGATGGCGGAGATCACCATCGACACGGACACCGCCACGGCGAACTGCTGGAACAGCTGACCGCTCAATCCGGGAATGAACGCGACGGGCACGAACACCGACAGGAGAACGAGCGTGATAGCGACAATCGCACCGGTGATCTCGCCCATGGCGAGCCGCGCCGCCTCGGGGGCCTGCATGCCGGGGTTCTCCTCCATCACCCGCTCGATGTTCTCGACCACGACGATCGCGTCGTCGACGACGATGCCGATCGCCAGCACCATCGCCAGGAGCGAAACGGTGTTCAGCGAGAAACCCATGGCGAGGATGACCGCGAAGGTGCCGATCAGCGCGACGGGCACGGCGACAAGCGGGATCAATGTCGCCCTGACATTGCCGAGGAACAGGAAGACGACGATGATGACGAGCACGAAGGCTTCGAGCAGCGTATGCACGACATTTTCCACACTCGCCTCGACGAACTGGGTCGTGTCATAGGAGATCGAGTAGGTCAGGCCCTCGGGAAACGATTGGGAAAGCCTTTCCATCGCCTGCTTGACGCCTTCGGCGGCGGCAAGCGCATTGGCTCCTGGTGCCTGATAGGTGCCGATCATCGCCACCGGCTTGCCGTTGAAACGAGCGCTGGAGTCAGAACTCGCTGCGCCCAGCTCGACTTTGGCGATATCGCGAATACGCACGAACGACCCGTCCGGCTCGGCCCTCAACACCACGTCCTCGAACTGGGAAGGATCGGTGAGGCGGCCCTGGGTCGTCAGATTGAGCTGAAACAGCGGATCGTCGGTCATCGGCTGCGCGCCGATCCGGCCGATGGCGGCCTGGACGTTCTGCGTCTTCAGCGCGTTGATCACATCGGTCGGCGTCAGACCGAGATTGGTCAGGCGATCGATATCGAGCACGATCCGCATGGCATAGTCTTTGGCGCCGAACAGCGAGGCATCGCCGACACCCGGCGCCCGCTTGATCGTGTCGAGCACGTTGATCGTCGCGTAGTTCGAAAGAAACAGCGAATCGAAGTCGCTGCCGTCCTTGCCGTAGATGGTGATCACCTGCATCAGCGCCGACGATTTCTTGCGCACGCTGACGCCGGTCTGCTTGACCTCCGAAGGCAGCCCGGCCTCGGCCAGCGACACGCGGTTCTGCACGTTGACGGTGGCGATGTCTGGGTCTGTGCCGACGGCAAAGGTGACGGTCAGCGTATAGGAACCGTCAGCGCCGCTCGTCGATTTCATGTAGAGCATGTCGTCGACGCCGACGATCTTGCTCTCGATCGGCTGGGCGACTGTGGTTTCGACCACCTCGGCGCCGGCGCCGGGATAACTTGCGGTGACGCTGACCTGTGGCGGCACGATGTCTGGAAACTGGGCGATCGGCAGCCGGGTAAGCGCGATCAGGCCGGCGAGCGTCAATACGATCGAGATGACGGCGGCAAAGCGCGGACGATCGATGAAGATTTCAGAGATCATGCTCAGCCACCCGTCGCCGCTGCTGCGTCAACGACGATGCCCGGCCTGACCTTGCCGACACCTTCGGTGATGACGTTTTCGCCCTCCTTCAGCCCCTTTCTGACCACGGAGAGCCCACGAGCCGAGCGCTCGACGTCGATACGCCTCAGTTCGACTTTGGAGGCGGCGTCGACAACCATGACGAAGGCACCCTGCTGGTCGCGCTGCACCGCCTCTTGCGGAACTGCCAAGACATCCTGCTTGTCGGACTGTTCCAGCGTGACCCGCACCAGCGTCCCGTCGAGCAACAGTGCGTTGGGATTGTCGAACTGCGCGCGTACAGTCACCGTGTCGGTCCCCTGCGCGACGTTGCTGCCGATGAAATCGATCGTGCCCTTCAATGGATACTCGGTACCATTTGGCAGCGTCAGCCCGACATTGGCACCGCCAGGCGTCATCCCCTTCAGCACGCGTTCCCGATAGGTCAGCAGCAAGGACGTCGAGACCGGAAACTCCACATAGATCGGGTCCAGCTTCGTCAAGGTGACGAGCGGGCCGGTATCCGGACCGACCAGCGCGCCGACATCGGCGGTGCTCAGGCCCAGTACGCCGTCGAAGGGTGCGGTAATCTTGGTGTAGGAGAGGTTGAGGTCTGCGCTCTGCTTGCTGCCCTGCAGCTTCACGAGATCAGCTTCCGCCTTCTTGACTTCGGCATTGGCTGTATCGACCTTGGCCTGCGAGATCGTATTGGTCGCAATCAGTTGCTTGGCGCGCTCCTGCTCAAGCACGGCCAGATCCCGCTGCGCCTCGGCGGCCTCGATCGAGCCCTCGATTTCCTGCACGGCCGCACGATAGGCGCCATCCTCGACCTGATAGAGCTGGGTCCCGGCCGTTACCTTCTGCCCCTCCTTGAAGTTCACGGCCTCAAGGAAACCGGCGACGCGGGCGCGAATATCAACCTTCTGGGTTGCGACGACGCGACCCGTCAGATCGACGCTTTCGCGAAGGTCCACGATCCGCGCGGGCGCTACCACCACGGCGGGCGCCTGCTGCGCGTAGGCAGTCGGTGCGCTGAACATGAACGCGAGAAGGACGGAAAAGGCAGAGAAGGCAGCTTTCGGCACGGTCATGCGACACCCTTTCGGCAACAAAGCCAGGTTCAGTCCCACGGAGTCTGCTCAACCCGCACAGTAGTCACGAATACTCTGCCTTTGAAGCGTAAATCGCCCTTCCGTAACTGTTACATCGGCGTTCGAAGCAATGTTACGCGATCCGTCAATTCTGCGTGCGGTCCGATCGGAATGTCGTGCTGCCGGCGAACGGGCGTTACGGCGCCATGACCTGTCCATGGAGTAATCCAGGACATGCGCATGCCAGATGCTTACGCGCGCGGCATGCCGGCCGGGTCAAGGAACTTGCGCAGCGCCGCGATGCGGAAGATCGCATTCGCCGCGCCATAGCCGCGGTATCCGCGCCGCTCGACGATCTCGAAGAAGAAGCCGCCGGAAAAGGTCGGGCTGTAGAGCTGGAAATATTCGCCGTTTTCATCCCTGTCGTGGAGGATGTTCTTTGCCTTCAGCCTTTCGGTGAAATCGGGATCGAGGCCGAAGCGGGCTTCCAGGTCGTCGTAGTAATTGGGCGAGATCGCCAGCGAGACGAAGCCGGCTGCGGCAAGCGCGTCTGCTGTCGCGAAGATGTCGTCTGTCGTGAAGGCCAGATGCTGAATGCCGGAGCCGAAGGTCTCGGCGATGAAGCGTCCTGCCAGCGTGTTGCGGTTCTCGGCCCCGTTCATGGTGATGCGCAGGGATCCCGAGGCATTTTCCACCACCTGGCTGCGCACAATGCCCGAGGGATCGATGATGTCGACAAGCGGCGTCTTATGGGCCTTCAGCAGCGAGGTATAGAAGAGCAGCCACGTCAGCAGTTCGTCGTAGTGCATCGTCTGGGCGATGTGGTCGATCGAACGCAGCCCGACGGCGGTCTCGATAAGGTCTTCGATCTGCTCGAACTCGACGTCCCATATTCTCCCGAGTTCGCTGTCGCGATCGAGGAAGTAGATGATGCCGCCGCCGACGCCGTGCACCGCCGGCATTTCGATTTCACCGTCGTCCAGCGGCTGGACGAAGGTCTCGGCACCGAGCGCCAACGCCCGCCGGTGCGCGGCGCGCGCGTCGTCGACGAGAAGGCCCATCGCATAGGCCGAAGCGCCGTGCACCAGGTAGGAGGAGTTGGCAAAGCCACGGCTTTCCGTGTTGATCACCAGCCGGATATCTCCCTGTTGGAAGACCGTGACGCTTTTCGTTCTGTGTCGTGCGGCCTTGCGGAAACCGAGTGTGCGGATCAGTGCCTCGAGGTGCGGCGCCTCGTCTTCGTCGATGGTGAATTCGATGAAGGCGATGCCTTCGACGCCCGATCGATCGGGCATTTCGGGAACGGGAAGCGCAATGTCCGGCTCGGCCCGCCGCACCTGATCGCCGAGGTAGAGCAGCGAGCGCTGGCCGTCGATGGATATCGCCGTTGCCGAGCCGCCGCGAAACTGGTCGTTGAAGATCTCGAGCGACAGATAGTCGTCATAGCCGGTGGCCGCCACTGCCCGCATGAATTCGAGCACGGGCAGGTCGCCTTCGCCGGGCATGTTGCGAAAATGTCGGCTCCAATAGAGCAGATCCATGTCGATCAGCGGCGCATCGGCCAGCTGGATGATGAAGATCTTCTCCTTCGGGATCGAGCGGATGGAGTTGACGTCGATCTTGCGCGCCAGCGTGTGAAAACTATCTAGGATCAGGCCGACATTGGCGTGGTCGGCGCGGCGCACCACTTCCCAGGCGTCGCGGTGGTCGTTGATGTGACGTCCCCAGGCAAGCGCCTCGTATCCAACGCGAAGGCCGCGGTTTGCCGCCCGCTCGCCAAGCTCGTGAAAGTCGGCGGCTGCCCGGTCTAGCCCGCCAAGGGCTGCGGGAGAAACGTTGGAGCAGACGAGCACCAGGTCTGTGCCCAACTCCTGCATCAGGTCGAACTTGCGCTCCGCCCGGTCGAATGTCCGGGTTCGGAGCGGCTCCGGCATGCCCTCGAAATCGCGGAACGGCTGGAACAGCGAAATCTCCAGACCATGGTCGCGCACCATCTGCCCGACCTGACGCGGGCTTTCGTCGAACACGAGAAAGTCGTTCTCGAAGATCTCGACGCCGTCGAAGCCGGCCTTGGCGATCGCCTCCAGCTTGCTGCGCAGGTCGCCGCTCAGGGAGACGGTGGCGATCGAGGTTTTCATGCGTGTCTCCTTCGTTGCCCTGTCGTCAGGCGGTCAGGGCCTTGAAATGGGCAAGCATGCGTGCCGCATCCGGCTCCCGACCGGTAAACAGACGAAACGCGCCGACGGCCTGAAACACCGCCATGCCGCCGCCGTCGAGCGTGCTGCAACCGCGCTGCCGGGCTTCTGCGAGAAGGGCTGTCTCCAGCGGGAAGTAGACGACTTCCGCCACCCAGTGGCGGGCCTCGAGCAGATCGGCGGGAAGCGGCAATCCGGGGTATTTCGCCATGCCGGTCGGCGTCGCGTGGATGAGGCCATCCGCTGCCTGCATCGCCGCGGCAAGGTCCGTGGCTGCAGCAATGTTGGCCTGCGGAAACAGCGCCGACATGCTGGATGCCAATGCCTCCGCACGCTCCATTTCCCGGTCGAAAACGGTCAGCGACGCCAGCCCCATCGAAAGGATGGCGTAGGCCGTCGCAACGCCGGCGCCGCCGGCGCCAAGCTGGACGGCGTGCGTCAGAGCCGCGTCTGGTAGGCCTCGGCGAAAGCTCTCGGAGAAACCCCAGCAGTCGGTGTTGTGACCGATGCGACGGCCTGCCTGAAGCACCACCGTGTTGACTGCGCCGAGATCGCGGGCTTCGTCCGACAGCTCGTGTAGAAATGGGATGACCAACTGCTTGCACGGATGAGTGATGTTCAGCCCGCAAAGGCCTCGCCGTTCCGCCTCGCTGAGCAATTGCGGTAGGTCTTCGGGACCAGCACCGCGCTGGCTGAGGTCGATCAGCTCGTATTCATAGGCGAGCCCCTGTGCCGCACCTTCGCGCATGTGCATCGCCGGTGTAAGCGAGGCTTGGATGCCGGCGCCGATCAATCCGGCTTTCAACGGTCTGAGAAGGGTCTCGGTCATCTCGACGGCTTTCATGATGGGACGGGGTGCCGGCCCGCGGACATTGCGGACCGGCGGCAGGCTTACTGGCCGCGAAGTGTCTGAAGTTCCTTGAACAGGGCAGCGACCGTTTCGGGGCCGATCTCGGCGCTGAATTTCTCGATCATCGGCTTGACGGCGTCGCGCAGCTTCTGGGTTTCTTCCGGCGACAGCTCGGTGACTTCCATGCCGGTCGCCTTGATGTCGGCGATCGCCTTGGCGTCGAATTCGCGCGAGGCCTTGCGCTGGTAGTCGCGGGCTTCGGTCGCCGATGCCTGCAGCACCGCCTTCTCCTCGTCGTTGAGGCCGTCCCAGAATTTCTTGCTGATGAGTACGATCTGCGGATTGTACTGGTGACGGGTCACCGTCATGTACTTCTGCACCTCGTAGAACTTGGCGTTGAGAATGTTGGCTGCCGGATTTTCCTGGCCGTCGACCGTGCCGGTTTCAAGCGCGGTGTAAAGCTCGGTATAGGGCAGCGGCACCGCATTGGCGCCGAGATTGTTGAACAGCTCGATCGGGATCGGCGACTGGATCGTGCGGATCTTCAGGCCCTTGATATCCTCGAGCTTGGTGACCGCGTGGCGGTTGTTGGTGAGATTGCGGAAACCCAGCTCCCAGTATCCCAAGCCGACGAGCCCGGTCGCGGGCAGCAATTCTGTCAGGCTGGTGCCGAAGGGGCCATCCATCACCTTGTCGGCCTCTTCGCCATTGTTGAAGAGGAAGGGCAGGTCGACCGCGCCAAACTGCTTGACGTTGCCGGCAAGTATGCCGGCGTTCAGGACCGTCATTTCGATGACGCCGCCCTGCAGCGCCGAGACGGTCTGGACGTCACCGCCAAGCACACCGCCGGGGAAGAGTTTGACCTCGATCTTGCCGCCGCTCTTCTCCTTCACCAGTTCGGCGAATTTCTCCATGCCCATGACCTGGGGATGGCCCTTGTTGTTGGCGGCGGCGAACTTGAGTTGCTGCTCGCGGATCTCGGCGAGTGCCGGGCTTGCCGCCATCAGCGCTACCGGTATTGCAACGCCGAGCGCCATTTTCATCAGTCTGTTGAACATATTTCCCTCCCAGGTTTGGCCGGTTTCTCCCTCCGGCCGGTTAAGCTTGCAGATGTTGCGTGGTGCCTATCGCGCGAACCAGGAGGCCGGAACGGTCACCAGTTGCGGGAACAGCACGAGCAGGAAAAGCACGATCAGCTCGGCGATCAGGAACGGCATGACGCCCTTCATCAGCTCTTCCATCTTGAGCTTGGAAACGCCGCAGATGACGTTGAGCACCGTGCCGACAGGCGGGGTGATCAGGCCGATCGAGTTGTTGATGATGAACAGCACGCCGAAATAGACCGGGTCGATGCCGGCCTGCTTGATGATAGGCATCAGCACCGGCGTCATGATCAGGATGGTCGGCGTCATGTCCATGGCGGTGCCGACGACGACGACGAGCGCCATGATGGCCAGCAGCAGCAGCGTCTGGTTGTCCATCAGCGGCTCGAGAAGGGCGACGAGATCGCCGGGCACGTCGGCAACGGTGATCAGCCAGGCCGAAACGGCGGCACAGGCGACGAGGAACATCACGATCGACGTGATCTTAGCAGCCGCGACGAAGACGTGAAACAGCTTGGCTGGCGGCAGCTCGCGGTAAATCACCATCGACACGAACAGTGAATAGACGGCCGCCACCACGCCGGCTTCCGTCGGCGTGAACACGCCGAACTTCAAGCCGACGATGATAATGACGGGCAGGAACAGCGCCCAGAGGCTGTCGATGAAGGTCTTCATCCTGACCGCGCCGCTCTGGCGCGGCGGCAACTGGTGCTGCTCCTTGCGCGACACGATCATCCAGGTGATGCAGAGGGCGGCGGCGATCATCAGGCCGGGGAAAATGCCGGCCAGGAACAGCTTGGTGATCGAGACGCCACCGACGACGCCGTAGAGGATGAAGCCGATCGAGGGCGGTATGATCGGGCCGATGATCGACGCGGAGGCCAAGAGCCCGCCGGCGCGGGCCGGGTCGTGACCGGATTTCAGCATCATCGGCAAGAGAAGGGCACCAAGGGCTGCCGCGTCGGCCACGGCCGAGCCGGAGAGGCTCGCCATGATGCAGGCGGCGAAGATGGCGACGAAACCGAGCCCGCCGCGGATATGGCCAACCAGGGCCATGGCGAGATCGACGATGCGTCGCGACAGGCCGCCGGTGTTCATCACCTCGCCGGCGAGCATGAAGAAGGGCACGGCCATCAGCGGAAAGCTGTCGGCGCCGTTCAGCACATTCTGGGCGACGATCTGGGCGTCGTAGAGGCCGAGATACATCATCAGCGCGACGCCGGTGATGATCAGCGCAAACGCGATCGGCACGCCGAGCGCCATCGGGCCAAGCAGGGCGACGAGGAAAATCGTGACGGTCATCGGTCTCTCCTCAGGGCTTGGCGCCGGGATGGGCGAGCGGGGATCCCGGGTGCTCGTCGAGCGCCGCCTGATCCTCGCTGTCACGCACGAGCTCGGCCGTCGCCACGTCGACGCGGCCGGTGAGGATGGAGAACATGTCCCAGAGGATGATCAGGAAGGCGGGAATGCCGAAGGCGAGGCCTGCACCGTAGAAAAACCCCATTGAAATGCCGGTGGCGGGTGCCGCGACATGGAGATTGATCAGCGTCTGCGACCAGCTACCGCTGATCATCAACCACGTTGCGCCCAGCATCAGCGCCTGGCCGCTAAGGATGGCGACCTTTGCACTACTGGGCGGCAGCCGACGCAAAAGCGAATCGACGCCGAGATGGGCGTGTTCGCGCATCGCGATGACGGCGCCAAGGAAGGTCAGCCAGATGAAGAAGATGCGCGACAATTCCTCGGAATAGGTGATGCCGGTATTGAAGGCGTAGCGCAGCACGACATTGCCGAAGACCAGCACGACCATGCCCGCAAGCAGAAGCGCGATGGCGACCTTCAGCAGCAGGAAGCAGAATTCGATTATCCTCACCATTTCGCTCCTCCCAGGCGATCAACCGCGTCTTGCGGCCTGTGACGTCCGTCATCGGTCAGGACATCCAGGTGTGCAAGGCTGACATGCCGATCTCTCCTCCAAGCGACCGAATGCCATTTCAAAATGTACTAACTAGTTCGAATGTCAAGCGGCATGTCTTGAAAGAAGCGCGCAAGCCCAATAAGACTTGGGGCAGGTCGCGGAGTGGAGCCGCGGCCAACGCGTGGCGGCGGCAGCCATTTCGCGTTGAGAATCAAGGGTGGAGGATGCGGCTGAGCATGGCGGCGCGAGCAGAGAACGGACGCAAGAACGATCCACAGCGCACCAAGGAGGACATCCTCATCGTCGCGACGGACGAGTTCGCGACCCATGGTCTGGCCGGCGCTCGCGTCGATGCGATCGCTGAGAAGACCCGCACCTCCAAGCGGATGATCTATTATTATTTCGAGAGCAAGGAAGGGCTCTATCTCTCGGTGCTCGAGCGGTCCTACCGCAAGATCCGGACGCTGGAGGCCGATCTGCAACTGTCGAGCCTTTCGCCCGAGGCGGCGCTTCGCACCCTGATCTCGACGACCTTCGAGCACGACCAGGCCAACCCGGAATTCGTCCGTCTCGTCAGCATCGAAAACATCCACCATGCCGCCCACATGATGCGTTCGGAGGCGATCCGCGATCTCAATGTCTCGGTCATCGAAACCATCGCCGGCATTCTTGAGCGCGGCGTCGCGGAGGGCGTGTTCCAGCGCACGGCGGATCCGATCGACGTCCACATGCTGATCAGCGCCTTCTGCTTCTTCCGCGTCTCCAACCGTTATACCTTCGGCACCATCTTTCGCCGCGACCTCTCGGAGCCGGAGACGATGCAGCGACACAAGGGCATGATCGCCGACGCCGTGGTGAGTTATCTCAAGAGCTAAATGCTGCTTGCCGGGAGCATCTAACCGTTGCGCAAATGCTCCGTCGGCAGCGCGGTCGTGTACTTGATCTGGCTGAGCGCGAAGCTCGAGCGAATGCTGGAGACGCCGGGGATCGTCGTCAGGAAGTCGACGACAAGCGCCTGGTATTTCATCAGGTCCTCGACGACGACGCGCAGCATGTAATCCGACTCCCCCGTCATCAGGTAACATTCGACGATTTCGGGTTTGGTCTTGATCGCGGCGCTGAAGACGTCGAGCGAGGCGCGGTCCTGCTGCTTCAGCGACACGTGCACGAAGACGTTGACAGCAAGGCCAAGCGCGAAGGCATCCACGAGCGCGACCGAGCCCTTGATGACGCCGCTCTCCTTCAGTTCATTGACGCGCCGCCAGCAGGGAGAGGCCGATAGCCCCGTCGCCTCCGCAAGCTCGGCCGTGCTGATTTCGGCGTTCTGTTGCAGGAGGTCGAGGATGCGGATGGTTGCAGCGTCAAAGCTTGGCAGTTTCTTCGGCATGAAATTTCCTGATATGGCGTTTTGTCGGTCAGTATTGCCGGAAATGACAAAATTTCCAACAAAGATAGACCGGATATTTCGCGCGACCGGGTGTAGCGTTTTCATGTTCTGGGAGGAGCCGACATGCAAGCGCATAAACTTTCGACCGTCACGCTGAATTGCCTGAAAGATCTGGAACGGCAGGTGCTGTGGCACGCGTGCTGGATGATCCACAACGCCAATCACATCCGGGAAAAGGGTGAGGTGAAAGTCGGCGGGCATCAGGCGTCGTCTGCCTCCATCACGTCGATCATGACGGCGCTGTACTTCCATATCCTGCGGCCGGAAGATCGTGTCGCGGTCAAGCCGCATGCGGCCCCGGTCTTCCATGCCATCCAGTACTTGATGGGCAACCAGACGCGCGAGAAGCTGCAGAATTTCCGTGGCTTCGGCGGCGCGCAATCCTATCCGAGCCGCACCAAGGATATCGATGACGTCGATTTCTCAACGGGCTCGGTCGGGCTTGGTGTCGGCATTACCGCCTTCGCCTCGATCATCCAGGACTACATCGCGGCGAAATCCTGGGCGCAGAAGAAGAGCGACGGCCGCATGATCGCGCTGGTCGGCGATGCCGAGCTCGACGAAGGCAATATCTACGAGTGCCTGCAGGAGGGCTGGAAACACGATCTGCGCAACACCTGGTGGGTGATCGACTACAACCGGCAAAGCCTCGACGGCGTCGTTCGCGAGGGCCTGTGGCAGCGGATCGAAGCGATCTTCACCGCTTTTGGCTGGGACGTGAAGGTCGTCAAGTACGGCTCACTTCAGGAGGCGGCCTTCAAGGAGCCCGGCGGCGAAACCTTGCGCGCCTGGATCGACCGCTGCCCGAACCAGCTCTATTCCGCGCTGACCTTCCAGGGCGGGGCCGCCTGGCGCAAGCGGCTTCAGGACGAGATTGGCGACCAGGGTCATGTCAGCAAACTGCTCGCATCGCGCAGCGACGACGAACTGTCGGAGCTGATGAGCAATCTCGGCGGCCATTGCATCCAGACGCTTGCCGAGACCTTTGCCAGCATCGATCACGATCGCCCGACGGTCTTTCTCGCCTATACGATCAAGGGCTGGGGAACACCGCTGGCCGGCCACAAGGACAATCATGCCGGCCTGATGACCAAGGCGCAGATGCAGGATTTCCAGCAGAAGATCGGCGTTCGCGCCGGCGAGGAATGGGAAGAGTTCGCGGCGGTCGCCGACGCCGGGGCGGCAAAGGAATTTCTGAAGAGCGTGCCGTTTTTTGCCGAGGGCACACGGCGGTTCACGTCGCAGCCGGTGCAATCTGCCGGTCCGGTTCTGCTCGACGACCGCGAGCTTTCGACCCAGGCGGGGTTCGGCAAGATCCTCGATGCGCTGGCGCAGCGCGACGATGCGCTCGCCGCCCGCATCGTGACGATGGCGCCCGATGTGACCGTCTCGACCAATCTCGGGCCGTGGGTCAACAGGCGCGGCCTGTTTGCCCGCGAAACCCAGGCCGACACGTTCCGAGACGAGAAGGTTCCTTCGGCGCAGAAATGGGCCTTCGGCCCTGGCGGGCAGCATATCGAACTCGGCATTGCCGAGATGAACCTCTTCCTGCTCCTGGGCGCGGCCGGCCTTTCCCATTCGGTGTTCGGCGAACGCCTGCTGCCGATCGGCACGGTCTACGATCCGTTCGTCGCCCGCGGACTCGATGCCCTCAACTATGCCTGCTATCAGGATGCACGCTTCATGATCGTCGGCACACCTTCGGGCGTGACGCTGGCGCCGGAAGGCGGCGCCCACCAGTCGATCGGGTCGCAATTGATCGGCATGAGCCAGGACGGGCTTGCCAGCTTCGAACCTGCCTATCTCGACGAACTCTCCGTGATCATGGACTGGTCCTTCGATTACATGCAGCGCGACGGCGATGCAGTGCACGACGAACGCACGTGGCTGCGCGATACGACCGGCGGCTCGGTCTATCTCAGGCTGACCACCCGCCCGCTCGAGCAGATGCAGCGCCGCGAGGATGCGGCCTTCCGCCAGGGCGTGATCGACGGTGCCTACTGGCTGCGTGAGCCGCGACCGAACACCCAGCTGGTGCTGGCCTATCAGGGGTGCGTCGCGCCTGAAGTGCTGATGGCGGCCGGGCGGCTGGCCGAGCGCCACCGTGACGTCGCCGTGCTGGCGGTGACGTCGGCCGACCGGCTCAACGCCGGCTGGACGGCGGCGCAGCGGGCACGACGGCACGGCCATCACGCCGCTGAAAGCCATATCGAGGCGCTGCTGGCACCGCTTTCGGATGCCTGCGAGATCATCACCGTCACCGATGGTCATCCCGCCACCCTCGGCTGGTTCGGATCGGTGCACGGTCACCGTACCGTTTCGCTGGGGGTCGAGCATTTCGGGCAGACGGGCACGATCGCCGACCTCTACGCCCATTTCGGCATCGATACGGACTCGATCATCGAAGCGGCCGAAGCGGTCGCTCTCCGCCGCAATCACCGCAAGTTCAGGCAGGCCGGATAGGAGCGCCACACGCGATGACCGGGGTGCCGGAGCACCACGAACCCACCGTTTCCGGCAAGGGTCAACCGATAAAGGCGCGCCGCAGAAGGCCGGCCATCGATGCGCGCAAGCTGCCACGATCGGCAATTTGGGCGCGCGACACGCCGAACAGCAGGCGCAGGATGCCGTTGCGTTGTTCGGTTGTCGGCAGGATCGTCAATCCGCCATCGGCCTCATGGCCTTCGGCAATGCGGACCCAGCCGATCTGCGGCAGGTAGACCGCTGCATCATCTGTTCGCGCCGCGTCCAGGCCCGGGATGCGGACGCGGTCCGCCGACAGCCCGCCTATGCTGATGTCGATGGTCTGCCCCGCCTGCCGATACTGCCCGTCCAGCGACACGTCGATGACCTCTTCCTGCCCGTATCGTGGCAGTTCGATGCAGACGAGCAGGCTGACGAAGGCGATGGTCATCGATACGAGTGACCAGACGAGATTTAGGATTTCTCGCTCGGAAAAATCCGTGGGCGCGTTCCACGCGAGCACCGTCTGCAGCACCGAAAGACCGGAAAGCACCGTCACCAGGCCGAAGAAGAGCGCCGTCGGCAGGTGTACGCGCATGCGCGCACGGTCGCCGCCTTTCTCCGTCACTTTGAAGGGGCGGCCGAACGGACGGCGGATCGCCTGCAGCAGCGTAAGCGTGACCGGCAGCGCCGTCAGCGCATGGGTGACCTCGGTAAACAGCGGCAATGTCCGTTTTCCCGAGATCCAGGATGCGTAGACCCAGAACACCAGCAATGACGAGATGCCGTACTTCATGAACAGAAGCTCGTCGGCCTGAAGCGCGGAAATTCCGAAGAGCCAGTAAATCGACGGCGCGAAAAGCAGGCAGAGAATGAAGGGCTTCGACAGCCAGCACAGCAGTCCGTGCAGATAGTGAAAGCGCTGGCGCAGGGTAAAATGCCCCCGCCACAGCGGTCCATCCTTCAGGAGACCGATCTGGATCGTGCCGAGGCACCACCGGGTTCGTTGGGTGATGTATTCGGGAATGCCCTCGGCGGAAAGGCCGACGCTGAGTTTCTCGTTCAGCCATCGGGTCACGTATCCGCGCTCCATCAGACGATAGGAGAGCAGCATGTCCTCCGACAGGGCTTCGTGCGGGAAACCGCCGATTTCGTTGACGAGAGCCCGGCGCACCACGAAGCTCGTTCCCACGCAGAAGGCGCACTCGACCGCATCCTTTGCCGGTTGGAACGTGTCGAAGAAGACGCGCTGATCGTCGACAAAGCTCGACGCGATGTGCAGGTTGTGCTGGATCGGGTCGGCGTTGAAGTAGAACTGCGGTGTCTGGACGATGCCGATGCGTTGGTTTCTGAACAGGCCGACGACGCGCTTGAGAAAGTTTGCCTGTGGCGCGAAGTCCGCGTCGAGGACCATGATGAAATCGGATGGTCTCTCGTTGTTCGTCAGATGCAGCGCGTTGTTCAGATTGCCGGCCTTGGCATGCCGGTTGTCCGGGCGCGTAATGTAGTTGACGCCGATAGTCTCGCAGTATTCGCGCACTTCGGGGCGACGGGTGTCGTCGCAGACATAGACCTGGAAATCCGGGTAATCCATCGCCTTGGCGCAAACGGCTGATTTTTCCAGAATATGGATCGGCTCGTTGTAGGTGCAGATGAAAACGGCAACCGATGGATAGCGGCCGTTTGCGGCAAGTTCGCTCTCTGCGGCATCCGCCTCGGCCGTCCAGTCCGTGGTGCGGCAAAGGATCAGGACGGAGGCGACCGCGTAGACGATCGAGATAGCCTCGAACGAAAAATAGACATAGGGCCAGAGGCTTTCCGCAGTCGGTTCCAGGTCGGGCAGGGTGTCGAGCAGTCGCCAGCAGATATAGAGCGTGAGCGACGCTGCGGTGACGATGCTGAAGGCAACCCTCTCCAGCGGGTTTCGCGGATCCGCGAGGGCGGCAAGCGCCAGGAACGCCAGTGCAACGCCGAGATCGAACAGAAGGACGCTTGTGAGATCGGAATCGAGGTGGAAAAACATGGCAGCAATCAATTGGCGCGGAAGGGATTGTAAGCTGTGGCTGCGAGAACGGCCCAGGCCGTGGCGCCCAGATGCGGCCGTCGGTAGTACCGAAATGCCCCCCCGACACCCGCAGCGTCGATCGTAAGCCCGGTCGATAATTCCTCGTCGCGGGTGGCAAACAGCCAGCCCGACGCCGCGTCGCGATTGTCCATCACGCTTTCCATCAACCCTTCGGCACGCTCTTCGTCACCCTCCAGCCGAAACATCAGTGCTGCCTGCGCCGTTCCTTCGATCCACATTCCGTCCCGGTCGTCGTTGAAGTCGTAGCCGCCTGGGACTGCGAGTTTGGCGTCGATGCGCAAGGGTGCCTCGTTCCACCCCGCCGGTCGCTCGCCTGCGGGCACGACCATCAGCGGCCATATCTGCACGTCGAGAACGGTGATGCCGTTGCGCACCGGCTTGCCTGACGTGTCGGTGCCGATCAGGAACCCTTGCTCGCCGTCGAACATGCTCGTGACGAAATGCAGGGTCGAGCGCGCAAGTGGATCCCATTGCGGGTCTCCGGTTTCCGACTTCAGCCAGCGCGCGACGGCAAGCGCATCGATATTGTGTTCCGTCGATTTCCACGGGATGGGCTTTGATACCGGGTCGAAGCCGAAATATCCGCCGGTCAGGCCGGCGCTGTCTTCACGAAGTCCGCTCTTCAGCCACGTACCGAGATCGATGGCGCCCTCGAGATAGGCGGGCTCGCGCGTGCGAGCATGAAGCTGGAGCAGG
Organism: Ensifer sp. GW823-FHT05D09; assembly: GCF_058795755.1. Taxonomy (NCBI): domain Bacteria; kingdom Pseudomonadati; phylum Pseudomonadota; class Alphaproteobacteria; order Hyphomicrobiales; family Rhizobiaceae; genus Ensifer; species Ensifer sp. GW823-FHT05D09. The sequence continues at coordinate 109,006 of NZ_JBXAIA010000005.1, forward strand.
GCGAGTGCGGCCCAGGCGACATTTCCAAGGGCGGTGCTGACCTGATATTCGTCTTCGGCCCAATGGCCCCCGTCGGCATCCCACCATCCGGGAAGGGCAACCGGCACGGTGATTTCGCCGATCCGGTAGGCGTTGCGCAGGCGGCCGTCGCGAAACTGCCGGTCTGTCTTCGATGCGGCCAGCAATGCGTCACCGATCGATCGGGCTGCAGCAATCCTGCCGCAGGCAAGCAAGGCCATGACTGCAAGCGCGTTGTCGTAAGTGAACGCCGCCGTCGCCAGCGGCTGCGGCAAGGCCGTTTCGTTCGGTCCCGGCCGATAACTTGGGATGAAGCCGACCGCCGGAGGCTGCCCGACCGTTTCGTGCTGCACGGCTGCGATCGCATCGCAAAGCGCCTGCGCCGTGCCCTCGGCGGCCGTGGCAGGCGAGGCAAGGCAGGCAAGGCAGGCGATCGCCACGGCCCGTGATCCCAGGGCAAGGGGTGAGCGAGACATCAGCCGAAACCTCACAAACGTCAGAGTGCTTTCTCACGAATGCCGGTGCTGTCGGGCTTCATCGCCACGGCCAGCGTGGTGGTGGCGGCAAGGCGGGCACCGCGGGGCGAAACACGCGTGATCTTCGCCTGCTCGCCTGGGGTTGCCGTGGGAGCGTCCGTAAACGCTGCCAGGTGCTGCCGGAGCTGGCCGGCATAACCGGCAAGCGCGCTCGACGTGTTGTCGAGCTGGCGGCGGGTCCACACGACCCAGGTTTTCGGCATGCTGACAGTCACCCACGTGCCGACTTCGCAGAACTTGTTCACGACCCCATTGTCCGAATGCGCCGCATCGGGGGTTATGAAGGCGTAGAGTTCGCGCCGTTCCGTCGGCGGAAATGGCACGGCATAGTCGAGATCGACCCGCTCCGTCGTCTTTGGCACCAGTCGCTCGACGCGGCCATGAACCGGACCGTCCCAGCCGTCGGCCTCCACCGTCACGCTTGCCCCCAATGATAGGCTTTGTGCCTGGCGCTCGGAGAAGATGGCGACGACGAAGGCATCGGCACAGCTGACGGATTCTGCCAGAGTGTCGCCACCGCTGACCTGCTTTCCGACCTGTGCCACGGTCTTGAAGAGCTTTGCCTGCGCGGAGATCGCCACATCGGCGCGAACGAGCTTGGCGATGCGTTCTTCTTCCGCTTTCGCCAGAGCCTTCAGCTGGTCGATGCGCGCCTGGATGGTTGCAGTCTGGATGCTGATCTGCGAGCGGTCGGCCTTCACATTGCGGATTTCTCGCTGAAGGTCCTGCAACGATTGCTGTTCGCCGCCGACGAAGATGCCCGAGCGGGCATTGCCGAGATCCGCACTCAACATCTCGACCCGCAATCTGGCGGCTACGATCTTCGTATCCTCAAGTTTCAGCGTATTGGCAAGCTCATCCCGGTTGCCGGCGATCACGCCCTTTTTCACGAGGCCGAGTTTCCGCACCGCGGCGTTCTTCTCGTTGGCGGACGACAGGCTGACGATTTCCAGGTGGGCTTGCGCGTTGCGCAGGTCGTTGTCTGACCGAATGATGATCGCCGCCTGTTGGCGGTCCAGGTCTCGTTCGAGATCGGCGATGCGGCGCAGATAGTCCGCGTGGATCGATTGCTTGAGCGCCAGATCGTTCTGAAGCGACGTCAGCTCGATCGTCAGGCCGATCAAGGTCGAGCGGTCGACGCGGTCGTTTTCGATCGTTGCAAGCGGGAGGTTGCCGTCGGCTTCACTGTTGACCTCGACCACGCGCCCGCCGATCGGCGAGGTGATTGAAACGACCGGGGCGTTGGTGACGGCGCGTGTCGTTGATGATGAGAAGACCGGCGGTGCAATCGTTGTCATGAACGTCGATCCGACAACACCGAGCACACCAAGAGATAAAATTCTGACTGATTTAGTATGATTTGTAGAAATGTCTTTGTTTGTCTTGGAAGACATAGCTTTAATCTCCAACGGTGATTTTTATGCTACGCATCCTCCCATGTTTTTAAGGGTTACATGTCGTCGATACCCCGTCAAGGTCGAATATTAGTAAATTATTGATCAATATATACGCATTTATTGCATCGTTTAACGGCATCTGTCCTTGCGTTGATCAGCTGCACAAGAAATGAGCGGCACGCCAAATCCACTGCCGGGGTCACCGCAAACGGCGAGGAGTGCCGGCCGGCGTGGGGCAATCGAGATTGCGCCCGGCCGGGAGCGGGCGGTGTCAGCGCCCGTATTTGCGCATGACCTCAACCAGCGGACCATGCTTGATGGCATCGATCTTGAAACGGTCGTGCGCTGTACCGCCTGAATCTTCCGCCGCCAACATGGCATTGACCACCGCCTCTTCGACGCTGTCGACCGTGGCCAGATAGACGGGATCGAGCATTTCGTCATTGACGATTTCGAGCGTCAGGCGCGGCGGGGCGCGGTGCGCCATCGGCTGCGGATTGGCGGTCGAAAACGCCAGGAAGATGTCGCCGGAATTGTTGCCGCCGGGCGTGCCGTTGCGGCCGATTCCGATAGCCGCGCGGCGGGCGAGGCGCTGCAACTGATGCGGAGCCATCGGCAGATCGGTGGCGATGACGACGATGATCGAGCCGCGTTCCTGCATTTGGCTCTGCGGCGTGCCATCGCGCATGTGTTCCCCGACCGGTACGCCGCAGATCGTCAGCCAGTCGCGCTGACCGTGGTTGGCCTGCACAAGCGTGCCGATCGTGTAATCACGCCCGCCGAATTCGACCAGCCGCGAGGCGGTGCCGGTGCCGCCCTTGAAGCCATAGGCGATCATGCCGGTGCCGCCGCCGCAATTGCCTTCCTGAACAGGTCCGCCCACGGCCGCGTCGAGTGCCGATCGAACCTCCGGCTCGCCGATCGGCTGGCCGTTGATGTCGTTGAGTACGCCGTCATAGGTCTCGGCGACCACCGGCATGATCCAGAGAAAATCGTCGCTGTCATAGGTGGAGGCATAACGCTCCAGCATCCACTTGATCGTGGCGTGATGGGTCATGCCCACAGCGTGAGTGTTGGTGATCATCACCGGCCCGAGGAAAAAGCCGCCATCCTCGATCCAGTGGGTGCCGGTCATTTCACCGTTGCCGTTGAAACGATGCACGCCGGCATAGACCGGGACCGGCACGTCCGAGCCCGCGTGCGGCAGGATGGCGGTGACCCCGGTTCTCACCGGGCGCTTGCGGCCCGGGCGAGGTACGTCCTCAGAGATAGTGTGGAAGCCGACGGCAATGCCTTCGACATCGGTGATGGCGTTGAAAGGGCCGGTGCGGCCGGAAAACGGCAGGCCGAGGTCGCGGGCGCGGGCTTTGGTGGTGGGAGTGTTCTTATTGTCCATGATCATTTCTGCCGGGAGCGGAGGTAGAGGCCAAGCGAGGCGACGACGAAGGAGAAGGTCAGCATCATCACGGCGATCGCATTGATCTCCGGCTTGATGCCGCGCCGAAGCATGGCGAAGATGAACATCGGCAGTGTCGTCACGTCGACGCCGGCGATGAAGTAAGTGATGACAAGATCGTCCATCGAGATGATGAAGGCGAGCAGGGCGCCGCCGACGATGCCGGGCAGAAGCTGCGGCAGCACCACGCGGCGAAAGGTCGTCCATTCGTCGGCGCCGAGATCGGCCGAGGCGTTTTCCAGCGTGCGGTCCATGCCCGCAAGGCGCGCCGAGACGACGATGAACACATAGGAAATCAGGAAGGTGCACTGGCCGATGATGATCGTCGTCAGGCCGAGGTGGATGCCCGAATTGACGAAGAAGATCAAAAGCGCGATGCCGAGCACGATGTCGGGCATCAGCATCGGCATGAACATGATCACCCGATAGAAGCGCTGGCCGAGAAAGTCGAAACGGTAGAGGCCGATCGCGATTGCCGTGCCGAACACGGTGGCGATCAGCGTCGTGGAGGTGGCGATGACGAGGCTGTTCCACACGGCCTGGAGAAGCTGGCCGGTCGATTCGATATAGAGCGCGTTTTCGGACACCGTCGTCTTGAAGCCCAGCACCTGCGCGTACCATTCGGTGGTGAAGCCGGTCCAGGTCATCATGTTGACCGGGTTGGAATTGAATGAATAGACGGCGATCACCACCAGCGGAATGTAGATGAAGGCGAAGAAGAGGCCGGTGTAGGCGACGAGGCTGCCGCGGAAGAGGGATTGAGCGATCTTCATGGGGAGACCTCAACGATTGAGCGCGGCGTCGGCGCCGCGGCGGCCCGATGCGAACACGTAGACGAGCAGCAGCACCAGCATCACGCTCATGACCATCATCGCCAGCGCCGAGCCGAAGGGCCAGTTGCGGGCGGCCAGGAACTGCTGCTCGATCAGGTTGCCGAGCATCATCACCTTGGCGCCGCCGAGGATGGCCGGAACGACGAAGTTGCCGAGCGCCGGGATGAAGACGATGATCGCACCGCCGACGATACCGGGGGCCGTCAGCGGCAGGATGATGCGCCAGAAGGTGCGGATTGGGCCGGCGCCGAGATCGAGCGAGGCGCGCACCAGCGTCCAGTCCAGCTTCTCGACGCTGGCATAGACCGGCATGAACATGAACGGGATGAAGACATAGACCATGCCGAGAATGATGGCGCCGTCCGTATAGATCAGGTCCAGCGGCCGGGCGATCATGCCCGTCGACAGCAGCATCTCGTTGACGAGGCCGGTCTGGCGCAGGATCAGCACCCAGACGAACAGGCGAACGATCAGGCTGGTGAAGAAGGGTAGCGTAATGAGGAACAGGCAGAAGTTCTTCCACCGCTCCGATAACCGGGCAATGCAGAAGGCTGCGGGATAGCAGACGAGCAGGGCGGCCAGAACCGTCAGTGCCGCGATCTTTACCGAGCGGAGGAAGATGGCGATGTAGACGGGATCGAAATCCTCGAACATCGGATCGGCAAAACCGAGGATGCGGCCGAAGTTGTGGGGATAGAAGGTCCACTCGACGCCGCCGTAAAGCCCCGGTGCCAGAAAGCTCGTGACCATCATGATCGCCAGCGGGCCAAGGAAGAACACGGCAAGGAACAGGGAAACGGGACCGAGCAGGACGGCGAGCTGGACGCGGCGGCGAATGGCGATCGACATCTCACGCCTCCGCGCACGGTTGAATGAGGTGAACGGCGGCCGGATCATAGGCGAGCCTGGCGCGGCGCGTTCGCTCGATCTCGCCGATCAGGCTGCGGCGGCCGGCTGGGATCTCGGCGACGATCTTTCTGCCTGCCGGTGTGCGGCCGAACAATTCGAAGGTCGAGCCGACGAACACGATCGCTTCGAGGTCGACGTCAAGCGTGGGGGACGGCTCTCCCGCGTCGGCGAGAAAGAATTGTTCCGGACGGATCAGCGCAGTCGCGGCACCCGACGTTGTCGACGGGGTTCGCCGATAGCGAATTTCCGTGCCGTCGCTGGTCATCAACCGGTCGCCATCGATCCGCCCCTCGAACAGGTTGCTCGCGCCGATGAAGGTGGCGACGAAACTGTTAACCGGACGGTCGTAGATCGCCCGCGGCGTATCGAGCTGCTGGATGCGACCGCCGGAGAGAACCGCGACGCGATCCGACATCGTCAACGCCTCCTGCTGGTCGTGGGTTACGAAGATGAAGGAGATGCCGAGCTCGTGCTGCAACGTCTTCAGCTCGATCTGCATGGCCTGGCGCAGGTTCTTGTCGAGGGCGGAAAGCGGCTCGTCGAGCAAAAGCAGTTTTGGACGGGCGATGATGGCGCGGGCCAGGGCGACGCGCTGCTGCTGGCCGCCTGAGAGCTGGCGCGGACGCCTGCCCTCCATGCCTTCAAGTCCCACCATCTTCAGTGCCGCTGCCACCTGTTCGCGTCGCTTTGCCTTGGCGACGCCAGCAACTTCAAGTGCGTAGGCGGTGTTTTCGCCGACGGTCATGTGCGGAAACAGCGCGTAGTTCTGGAACACGGTATTGACGGGGCGGCGGTAGGGCGGCCTGTCGGTCATGTCCTCGCCGTCGATCAGGATGCGTCCGCCGTCGAGTTCGACGAAGCCGCTGATCGCCTGCAACAGCGTGGTCTTGCCGCAGCCGGATGGACCGAGCAGCGTCAGGAACTCGTTGCGCCGCACCTGAAGATCGATGGCGTCGAGCGCGGTCACGCTCCCGCCTTCCGGAGTGGCGAAGGCTTTGCTCGCCCCCTCCAGCCGGACAATGGAATCCTGCATCAGTCATTCCCCAAAATGTTATTTAAATAACGCTTGTGCGTTTTGGATATATGGATACCATTTGTTCATCGGTGTCAACGGCCGCAGAAGCCGGAGCCGGCAAGGACCAGGGAACGGTCCGATCCTGGGGCGCCAAGCCCCACGAACCATCAGAGGAGACTATCGATGACAAAAGCAAGCCGCGTCGTCTGGGCGACCAAGGCCAAACTCTTGGGCTCCACGCGGGCCGCCGCATTCTCGCTGTCCGCCTTGTTCGCCATGGCCGGCCTTGGCCAGGCGGCCGAACTCAACATCTACAACTGGGGCGAATACATCAATCCGGCCGTCCTGAAGAAGTTCGAGGAAGAGACGCAGATCAAGGTCAATCTTTCCACCTATTCCTCCAACGAGGAGATGCTGGCGAAGATCCAGGGCGGCGCCACCGGCTACGACGTCGTCTTTCCGTCGGTCCACATGCAGGACATCATGTCCAAGCTCGACCTCTTGGAGAAGACCGACATCAATGCCTATGAAGGTTTCAAGAACATCGACCCGGCATTCCTGAGGGCAAAGAGCGACCCGAAGGGCGAGTATTGCTTGCCCTATGCCTTCGGAACCGTCGGCATCGTCTACAATCGCAAGGTGCTCGGCAAGGACGTCGTCGGCTGGAAGGACCTGATCGCGACCGTCAAGGAAAAGGGGCTGAAGTTCACCCTGCTCGACGACATGCGCGAAGTTCTGGCCGTCGGTTTGATTCTCAACGGCCACAAGGTCAACTCGACCGACCCGGCCGAGCTGCAGCAGGCGGCCGATACGATCATCGCGATGAAGCCTGACGTCGCTGCATTCACCTACGATACGCGGCCGATGGTGCAGTCTGGCGACGTGGCCGCCGGCCATTTCTTCGTCGGCGCGATGGTCGATGTCTTCGCCAACCAGAAGGACCTCGGCTACGTGATCCCGGAGGAAGGGGCGACCATGTACCAGGAGGATATGTGCGTGTTGAAGACCGCGCCCAACAAGGACAGCGCCATGAAGTTCATGGAGTTCTACACCCGTCCGGAAGTGGCAGCCCTCAACGTTTCCCAGCAGACCAATGGCACCGCCAACGTGCCGGCGCGGCAATTGACCCCCGACCAGATCAAGAATAGCAAGGAAATCAATCCGACGCCCGAAACGATGCAACGGCTCCAGATCTTCGAGGACCTGGGCTCCGGCGTGCGCCAACTCGATCGCGTCTGGACCAAGGTGAAGACGGCGCAGTAACGGCGGAAAGATCGGCAATTCCGCCCGCATGCAGCATATTTTGCGTCGGATATCGGGCGCGCGGCACTACAAGCGGGCGGAAATACCTCCGGGGAGGGGATGTGGCACAACGAATCCTGAAGCTCGTGCAGAGCGAGGAACTCAGGCGGTCGAAATCCGACAGGCTGATTGCGCATTACATCGAGCGCAATCTGGCCGAGATCCCGTTCGAGACGGCAAAGTCGATCGCAAGCCGTCTCGAGCTGTCGCCAATGACCGTCGGGCGCTACCTCCGGCGCATGGGTTTCGATGGGCTCGACCAGCTGAAGCACGAACTGCGGCGCGGCAGCTCCAACCCGGCCTGGCAGGTGAAGGGGCCGGTCGACCGACTGCGCGAAGACATTCGCGAGGGCAAGCTGCTCGCCGGCTTGATCCAGGAACAGATCAACAATCTCGGTCTGGTCTACGAGCTGACGACCTCGCCGGAGTGGCAACAGGCGATCGAAGCGCTGATCGGCGCCAGCGAGGTCTATGTCGCCGCCTATCAGAACGTGCGCGGCATCGCCCAGTATTTTGCCAGCCAGCTCTCCTATACCCGCTCGCGGGTTCAGTTCGTCGATGGCCTGAACGGCACCTATTCGGAACTGCTAGACGGTTCGGTCGAGGGGCGCGTGCTGTTCCTGCACGATGTCAGGCGCTTTGCGGCCAAGGCGAAGCCGCTTGCGATGGAAGCGCGCCGCGCCGGCGTCAAGGTTATCCTCTACACCGACGAATATTGCCCCTGGGCAGCGGAAGTGTCGGATATCTGCCTGGTTGTCCCGGGTTCGCACGGCCCCCTATGGGACGGCGCGGCGACGACCATCGCCGTTATGGACCTGATGCTCAGCAACATTATCGTCGTTCTCGGCGACGAGGTCAGCGAGCGCGTCGGCATGTTGACGCGGCTTCAGGACGTGTTCGGCGACTTCGAGGCTTGAGCAGCGCCAAGGGCGCTCCACTTGCGCTGCCTTCGTTAGTCGTCGCGGGAGGCCTGCTGCCTCCTTTCCAAAATGCTTTCCCATGGGCCGCGATTGAACATCGTGGTGGCCAATGGATGCCCTGCTGACCATACCGATGTTTCGGTGCCAACCGCCGTTGCAGCCGCCCGCGCCTTCGACCGCCGTCCCGCTGATCGGCGGCACGGCGTCCGATCCTTTGCGGGTCTTTGCAAAGATTTTTGTCGGCACCATTCTGCACTGTCGCAAGTGCCAGTTTTCTACCGACTTTGGCGCCGATTTCGTCCGATAGCTGCAGAAAACCCCAGAAATTGGACTGACTTTCGAGCATTGGACCAAGCCTTGCAGGGTCTTGCAAGGATTCTTGCGGGTGTTGCCTTGACTGCAAGATCGTTTGCTTGAACGATGGGTCACGCAAAGAAACTTGTAGAGCGCCATGACACTCATCGATCGCATAAAGGCACAATCGAAAAGGCTGACCGAGGCGGATCAGAAGCTGATCGCGACGATGCTTGAGAACCGGGCGGAGGCTGCCTTTTTGTCCGGGCCGCAGCTGTCGCAGCGCGCCAGCGTTCATGAGGCAACGGTGACCCGCCTGGCGCAGAAGCTCGGATACCGCGGCTTTCCCGACCTGCGGGCGCAGCTGCAGCGTGAGGTGCTTGACGATCAGGATGCCGCGACCCGAATGCGCCGCTCGGTCGCCAAGGTCGAGCACGGCGACTACCTGACCGACCTGATCGCGGCCGAGATTTCGGCCCTGGAGACACTCGCGCGTTCGGTGCCGCAAGGTGACGTGGACCTGGCCGCCGACATGATCTTCGAGGGGCGCCGGGTGTTCGTGTTCGGTCAGGGGCACGCGCAGTCGGTCGCCGGCTTCCTGCAGCGCCGGCTCGACCGCTTCGGCATGACGACGATCGCGCTGACCGGCCGTGGTCGCGATATCGCCGAGCGCATGGTCAGCATGGACAAGAACGACATCGTCGTCGCACTCGCCTTTCGCAAGCAGCCGCAAAGCTATGCGCCGCTGGTGCAACATGCCCGGCGCGTCGGCGCGCGGACGATTTTGATTTCGGACCTTGCCGGCCCGCTGATGGAGCCGGTTGCGGACCTGATGCTCGCAGCACCCCGCGGGCGTTCGGGAAGCGAGTTTCAGACACCGACCATTCCGTTTGCCATCGTCAACGGCATCGTCCTGACGATTGCCGGCAGGCATGAGCGCGAGGTGATCGGCAGGCTGGAGAAACTGTCGGAGCTGTTCAACGACTTCGATTGACTGGGGAAAATGGAGGAGGAAACCATGTTGAAACGACTGATGAAGTCCGCACTTGCGGCCTGCGTCGTGCTGCCGACGGCAGTTACGGCGGCAGATCTGGATGGCATGACACCCGAGCAGCTGCTGCCGCTCGCACAGAAGGAGGGCAGCGTCACCGTCTTCTCATTATCGAGCCGCATCGCCAAGATCGAGAAAGCCTTCGAGGAAACCTATCCGGGCATCGATCTGATCGGTCTCGACATGAGTTCGACGAAGCAGATCGCGCGCCTGGAAGCCGAGCAGCAGGCCGGCGTGCATGCCGTCGACGTGCTCTACATCGCCGACACGCCGGTGGTCTTCAGCAAGCTTCTCGAAGCCAAGCGCATCGTCAACTACGTGCCGCCGCGCGTGGCAGGTCAGATCGACGATCGTTACAAGGGGCCGCTGCTCACCCAGCGCCTGTCGACCAAGGTGCTGATGTACAACGAGAAGGCTTTTCCCGGCGGCTCACCGGTCACCAATCTGTGGCAGCTGACCCAGCCGGAGTGGCAGGGCAAGGTGCTGATGGTCGATCCGAGCCAGCGTGGCGAACTGCTCGACCTCCTGACCGAGATCGCACTCCATCCGGATGAGATGGCCGCGGCCTACAAGGCGCAGTTCGGCAAGGATATTGCCGTGGACGCCGATCTTCAGGGCGCCGGCGAGCAGTTCATCAAGGATCTCTTTGCCAACGACCTGATCCTCGTCCCCAACAGCGACGTGCTCAACAAGTCGGTCGGCGACGCAACGGCCAAGAACCCGCCCGTCGGCTTTGGCACCTATTCGGACCGCCGCGACAACGAGAAGGAAGGATGGGCGCTGCAGGTCGCCAACAATGTCGAGCCGGCCAACGGCATTCTGTTTCCCGCGATTCTGACGATTGCCGACAAGGCACCGCATCCGGCCGCCGCGCGGCTGCTGATCGACTTCATGTTCGGCGACGACACGCCGACGGGAGGTGCCGGCTTTGAGCCCTTCAACGTTCCCGGCGATTATGCCACGCGCACGACCATCGCCCACCATCCGGACTCCGTCAAACTCGGGGAGCTGAAGGCCTGGACTATCGACCCGGCCAAGACCGCCGCCGCCCGCGGACGCGTCTCCGATCTCATCATCACGCTTCAATAACAGGCTGTTTGCCGGCGCAACTGAGCTTGCGCCGGCAAACGCCGAGGTTCGCAAATGACATTCATATCGACCTTCGCGCCATCGGGCGGTCGCCGGCTGCTCCGATCAGGCTTCGTCATGCCGGCAATCCTCGTTGCCATCGTCGCCATCCTGGTGGTGGCGCCGCTTGTGCGCATTCTTCTGTCGACGCTCACCCCTGAAGGCATCGCGGCCTGGCAGGCGGTGCTTGTCAGCCCGCTGTCCTTCAATCTTTGGTGGCGACCGCTGTTCAACACCATGGTTCTCGGCTTCGGGGTCGCCAGCGGCTGCCTCATCCTCGGCGGATTTCTGGCCTGGCTGGTGGTTCTGACCGACGTGCCCGGACGTCGCCTGCTCGGACTTATGGGGACCTTGCCCTATATGATCCCGAGCTTCGCTGCGGCGCTCGCCTGGGGAACGCTGTTTCGAAATTCCCGCCTCGGCGGTTCCGCTGGCTTCTTCGAGACCAATGGCCTTGCCATTCCTGACTGGCTCGCCTGGGGGCTGGTGCCGACCGCGATCGTACTGATCGCCCACTACTACTCGCTCGCCTATACGATTATCGCCGCAGCCCTGAGTTCGGTCGGCGCGGATCTGGTTGAGGCGGGGCAGATGGCCGGTGCCAAACGGCCGCGCATCTTCTTCGGCATCATCCTGCCCGTGGTCACGCCGGCCCTGATCGCCGCCGCTTCTCTTACCTTTGCCGGCGCCGTCGCCAACTTCGCAGCGCCCGCACTTCTTGGCCTGCCGGTGCGCATGCAGACGCTTTCCACCCGCCTCTTCGGCATGATCGAAACCGGTCAAAACGAGCGCGGCTTCGTGCTCGCTCTGCTTCTGATCGCCGTGTCGGCGCTGTTTCTCTGGATGTCGGACCGCATCGTCTCTGGCCGCAAGGCCTTCGTCACGGTCACCGGCAAGGGCGGTCGCACGAAACGCTTTCCGCTCGGTGCCTGGCGCTGGCCGCTCTTCGCGGTTGCCGTAACCATCGGTCTTCTGACCACCGTGGTACCGGTTCTGGTGCTCGCCGCCTCAAGCCTTGCGCCGCAAAGCGGCGCGCTGTTTTCGAACTGGACGCTGCATTTCTGGATTGGCGAAGGCGGCGGCGAAATTGCGCAGGGGCAGGCGGGTATCTTCCGCAACCCCGTGCTGATCGACGCCCTCTGGAACACGATCCGCCTTGGCCTTGTCGTCGCGCTGACGACGATGCTGCTGGGCCTCGCGCTCGCCTACACCATCGTCCAGCGCCGTGGCAGCCTGCTGGCCACGATCCTTTCCCAGCTTGCCTTCGTCCCGCTTCTGGTGCCGAGCATCGCCTTTGCCGCCGCCTATATTGCCCTCTTTGGTGCACCGATCGGTCCGCTGCCTTCGCTTTATGGTACCTTCGCGCTGCTGGTGATTGCGGCATCTGCGCATAATCTCCCCTTCGCGGTGCAGTCCGGCCGATCGGTCCTCGGCCAGATCTCTGCCGACATTGAGGAGAGCGCGCGGCTGACTGGGGCAGGCCTGCTTCGCCGGTTGTTCGCGATCATCTTCCCGCTGGCAATCCGCGGTCTGTTTGCCGGAGCGATCCTCGTCTTCGTCAAGATGGTGCGTGATCTCTCGCTGGTCGTGCTCCTGTTCACCGCGACGTCGCCCGTGCTCAGCATGGTCGCCTATCGTTATGCCGCGGAGGGCTTCATGCAGTTCGCCAATGCCATCACCCTCGTCATCCTTATCGTCTGCCTTGCGGCCTCGTTTCTGGCCCATGGCCTCCAGAACCGCGTCCAGAAATGGAAACAACCATGAACGCACTTGCAACCGGCGCCGCGGACGCCATCGAGATCCGCAACCTCGTCAAGCGATTTGGCGCCTTCACCGCGGTCAAGGATGTCAACATATCGGTACCAGCCGGCTCGTTCCTGGTCCTCGTAGGCCCCTCGGGCTGCGGCAAGTCGACATTGCTGCGTATGCTGGCGGGACTGGAAGGTCCGAGTGAAGGCGAGATCGCCTTTGTCGGCCAGACCGTGTCGAGCGGTGCGGGGGGCGTGATTGCCGATGCCGGTCGCCGCAACGCCGGGCTTGTCTTCCAGAGCTATGCGCTCTGGCCGCACATGACGGTCGCCGGCAACATCGCATGGCCTTTGAAGGTTGCTCGGTGGCCGCGCGAAAAGCGCGATCGCCGTGTCAAAGAGGTGCTCGCCCTGCTCGGCATCGGCGCGCTTGCCGAGCGTTATCCCGCGGAAATCTCCGGTGGCCAGCAGCAGCGCGTGGCGATCGCCCGCACCATCGCGCCGGAGCCGAGCATTCTGCTGTTTGACGAACCCCTGTCGAACCTTGATGCCAAGCTGCGTATCGAGATGCGCAGCGAATTGATGCGGATCCACAGGGCAACCGGTGCTACCTCTGTCTATGTCACGCATGATCAGGTAGAGGCCATGACCATGGCGACGCATGTCGCCGTGCTCAACAATGGCCGCGTCGAGCAGTTCGGCAAGCCGATCGAACTGCTGCGCAATCCGGCCACGACCTTCGTCGCCACCTTTCTCGGCACGCCGCCGGCCAATCTTTTGCCGGCACGCCGGGTCGCGGACATGTTCGTCTTCAACGATACACCGCTGACCTCGGGTTCCATCGCGCCCGGTCACGACGCGGTACAGCTCCTCTATCGCGCCGAAGACGTGTCTGTTGGCGCGGTGGCGGACAAGCCTTCGGTCACCGCGCGTTTCGCGGAGGCCGCGCCGATTGCCGGACGCACGATGGTCACGGCCATGCTCGGCGAACTCAGGATCACCGGCATGGCGGAAGGTTATTTCAGCGCCATGCCTGGCGACCCCGTCACACTGTCATTCATACGGACCCCTGACGCAGTCTTTGCCGTCAGCGGAGAAAGGATAACTCAATGAGGCTGATCCTCATGCGCCATGGCGAAACCGAGTGGAACGCCGAACAACGACTACAGGGCCAGGACAACTCGCTTCTGTCCGAGCGCGGCATGGCCCAGGTCCGGCGGTTCCGTCCCTATGCCAAGGCGCTAAAGCCTGCGCGCATCATCGCCTCCGATCTCGGCCGGACTCGGCAGACCGTTGCGCTCATCGGGCATCCAGATGCACCCTCCGACGAGCGCTTTCGCGAGCTCGACATGGGAGAATGGACGGGGCGGCGCAAGCCGGAGCTGATCGCCGAGCGCCCGGAGGATTACACCGCCTGGCGCGCCGGGACATTCACGCCCGCCAATGCCGAAACCTGGATCGCCTTTCGCAACCGCGTCGCCGACGGGGTTCGCGACTGGATGTCGCGAACGGATGGCGACCTGCTCGTGGTGGCGCATGGCGGCGTCATCCGCGCGGCCTGCCACGAATTTCTGGACCTGCCACCCTCGCGCGTCGTTCCCGTCACGCCGGGAACGGCAACCATCCTGAACTTCCCCGTGGCGGACCGGTCTGCAGCGCAGCTCGAAGGCTACAACATTGGATCTGTCGCTCCCGACATATCTGTCGCCGATTGATCGCCTGAAGCGCAAGGGCCTCGCACAACATGAATTCCGGAACGTTTGTCATTGTGGAACTGCTCGGCGGCGTCGCGCTGCTGCTCTGGGGCGTGCGGATGGTGCGGACCGGGGTCATGCGCGGTTGGGGTGACCGGCTGCAGCGCTTCGTCGAGCAGCGGCTCTCCAACCGGCTGACCGCGTTCGGTGGTGGTATCGCCGCCACCGCCGTTCTCGGTAGCGCCACGGCGATGGCGCTGATCATCGCCGGCTTGGCAGGGGCTGGCGCTATCGGGTCGGCGACGGGCCTTGCGGTGCTGCTGGGGGCCGATATCGGCTCGGCGCTCGTTTCCGGCCTGTTCGCGTCGGGCTCGTCGCTGGCAACGACGATGGCGCCACTCTTTCTGTTCGCGGGCTATCTCACCTTCGGCGCGTCGAGCGAGTTTCGCCCGCGAAATGCCGGCCGGATCATGATGGGGCTTGGTCTCATGCTCCTGGCACTGAAGGTCATCGTTTCGGCGACGGCTCCGTTGCGGGAGGCCACGCTGTTTCACGACGTTCTGGCGGCGATTGCCAACGAGCCGGTTCTCGGCTTCCTCGTCGGTGCGATCCTCGCCTGGTTCTGCCATTCGACCCTGGCGGTCATTCTGTTGATCGCATCGCTCATGACCAATGGCAGCCTGGAGGTGGCCGGCGCCGTGCCTTTGATCCTCGGCGTCAATTTCGGCGGCGGCCTGCCTGCCGTCAGCGCGACCCTCGATCAGCCGTCTGTCGCCCGCAAGCTTCCGGTCGCCAATCTGCTCTGCCGTGGCTTTCTGGCCGTGGTGCTGCTGCCGCTGTCACGACAGATCGTCGATCTTGCCGGGCATCTGCCGATAGACCCCTTGCATGTTGCGGTCGGGCTCCATGCCGCGTTCAATCTTGTGGTCGCAGCCGTGTTCCTGCCGATCACCCCAGTCGTCGTGCGTATTGTCGACCGGTTGATCCCGAATGCCGCGACCGCCGACGATCCCCTGGCGACGCCGCGCTATCTCGACAGCGCCTCGTTGGCAACGCCAGCCATTGCGCTTTCCAATGCGACGATGGAGACGATCCGGATGAGCGAGTTGCTGGAGCGCATGTTCCTGACGTCGCTGACCGCGCTGTCTTCCAGTCGGCTGGAGGCATTGAAGGAGGTCAACGCCATCGATCTCAAGCTCGGGACCTACATGGGCTCGGTCCATGCCTATCTCGGCCGCCTGGCCCAAGGCGAGCTTTCGGCAGTCGACACCCGCCGTGCCTTCGAGATCATGCTCTTTGCCAGCAATATCGAGCATGCCGGCGACGTCATCAAGCTCAACCTGGCTGACCGCATCCGGGCAAAGATCAGGCAGGACATTGAGCTCGCGCCGAGCCAGCGCGAGGCCATCGACAGGCTTTGCGAGGAGGTGGCCTCCTCGCTGCGGCTGGTGCCCGCGGCCCTTTCGTCACGCGACGTCGGTGCGGCAGCTCGTCTGGCTTCGCAGAAGGACCGCTTCCGCGCGCTTGAAGAGCGCGCAATCAACGGGCATCTCGGCCGGGAAGGCATGGAAAAGGGCGTCAGTTTGAGCAGCAACGCCCTGTTCATCGATCTCGTCGGCGACCTGCACCGGATCAATTCGCACATAGCCGCTGCGGCCTACCCGCTGATCCAGGCGGCGGGATTGCTGAACGAGACCCGCCTTCGCACGTCTGCCTTAAGCGAACGGCTCGCGTGAGAGACCAACGGGGTCGGTGCAATGACCGGCCGGATGGCCTTGTCGCGTCTGTCTACAGACGAACAAGGTTGTCTTCTCTTGGCAACGGACGGAGTGCTATGCCGAGGCGTAAGGGGCAACCCTCGCCCCCCTATCGCATCTCGTGACGATCTATCTTCGCTGACGCTTGTCAGTGCAGTGCAGAGGGCATCACGAACACGGACATGCCGTCCTCTTCGACGGCGCTCAGAAATTCGGCGAGCGCGGCCGCATCGGTCGCAAACAGGTCTTCCCAGCGCGTCGACATGCCCTGGCTATCGGTGACTTCGAGCGCCCATTCGTTGCCGTCCTCGACGCGGGAGATTTCGACTGTCACAGTGATTCCGTCGCGCGAGAATTCCTGCGAGAGCGGGGACAGGACGATTTTCGGTTCTTCGTTCATGCGACACCTTTTGCCATGTCGGTTGGATCGATCCGTCGAACCGACTGCCTCTAGCTACGCCATTGCCGCTGGGGCAATCAAGGCCGCCTTCAGCGTCGCCGGGAGGCTATCCAACTTTGCGAGGGTGGAAGCAGTTCGTCCATGGTGTCGCGGGGGCGTCGGCGTCGGATCTTGTCTGTTTCGCTGCGAAGTTCCCGGCGGGCGCGCCGGCTGGTGTTCGCGACGTGCATGAGCAAGCGAAAAAAATGCCACGCGACCGCGTCACAGCGGGCGTTGCCGGTTCGTCAAGGTGATATGGAGCCGGAAGGTGCGCACGACGGCACACCGTATCGACGATCGTGCAAATGCGCTTTCCAAGGCTTCCTCGTGCAACAAACGGAAAGCAAAACAATGGCATCGACACTTTCGAAATCGCCTGTCCGTCTCTTTAACCCGGTCGGGCTCTATGATGCATCGGTCAATGGTTATTCCCATGTCGGCGTGGTTCCATCAGGCGTGCGGCTGGTCTTCATCGCCGGCCAGGGCGGGGAGGATGAGCATGGCAGCCTCGATCCGGATTTCCGGCAGCAGGTTCGCCGGGCGCTTGCCAATCTGCGCACCGCGCTTGCCGCGGCGGACGCTGGGCCAAGTAATATCGTCAAACAGACGGTGCTGATCGTCGATCACTCCGAAGAGCGACTGCACGTCTTCGGCGCCGAACTGGAAGCGGCGCTCGGCCACGGTACCAAGCCGACATGCACGCTGATCCCGGTTCCGCGGCTGGCGCTCGACGGAATGCTGTTTGAGATCGAGGCTGTTGCGGCGCTTGGCTAACCGGAACGAGGACGGGTGTCACCCTGGGCGCCCGTCCGAAGCCTGCGTGGCGGGTTCATCGCGCCACTATCCCCTTTGGCTGAGGCAGGGTGAAATGCCCCATCCAGGATGGCGCGTGCGCGGCTAGCGCTTGCGAAAGCGCTGGCGATATTGCGCCGGGCTGATGCCCGCCATGCGCTTGAACAGCCGGCGGAAGAAGGTCGGGTCCTCATACCCAACGTCGGCCGCGACGTCGTCGATGCCGCCGTCGCTGGTTTCCAATATCTGCTTGGCCTCCTCGATGCGGATGGCCTGCACGTAGTCGACAGGCGCGTAGCCGGTGGCCTGCTTGAAGCGACGCTTGAACGTGCGTTCCGGCAGCCCGGATTGCTCGACCATCCGGGTTACGGGATTGCTCACCGCATAATGGTCGGCGATCCATATCTGGCTGCCGGCGATGATGGCATCCTCATGCCGCCGTGGCTGCGCCATCGCCGCAAAGGGCAGTTGCCCGTCCCGACGATCGCCGATCAGAAAGAGCTTGGCGATCCGTGCCGCCTCTGTCGGGCCACAGAAGCGGCCGATCAGGTAAAGCACAAGCTCCTGCCAGGCCGAGGCGCCGCCGCTGGTCATCAGCCGTCCATCGTAGCCGCTTTCACACAGGATGCGCTCCGGCCGGAAACGGACAGCGGGATAGAGGTCACGGAATAGCCCGGCGGCAGTCCAGTGCGATGCCGCGTCCTTGCCGTCGAGCAGGCCTGCTTCGGCGAGCAGCAGCGAGCCGCTGCAGGTGGAGCACACCGTCGCGCCGCGCCGCAACTGTTCGCGCACCCAGGCGATTTCTTGGCTCCAGCGTCCGCTGGGAACGTCCGTCGGCCCCAGCTCCAGATCGCAAATGATGATCAGGTCTGCATCGGCTTGCGTGTCGATAGTTTCCTGCGGCGCGATCGGCACGCCGATGGCGGAAGGAAACGGTTCCATCTGCCGCGCGACGATGCGCGGGCGCAATCGGCGAACGGGAGGCAGCCTCGTGCCGGCATCAAACCTGCCGACATGGCTCATGACCTCGTAAAGGCCGTAAACTGCCATGGGGCCGGTTTCAGGCAGGACCAGAATGCTGACGGTGAGATCGGCGCCATCGGTGTTTTTCGCAAACATCGCCGATGATTGGCATGAATGCCCCGCTCCTGTCCACATCGGCTCTAACAGGTCGACAGCCCCCGGCTTAGCTTTCCTGCAGGCGGTCAATCCCGACCGGCATATCAAGGAGAGCGCCATGAAAACGTCGAAAGCCGAACACGCCACCGTCATCGTCGAACGCACCTATGCAGCCCCGCCGCATCTCGTCTTTGCCGCCTGGTCGGACCGCGATGTGCTCGCAACCTGGAGTGCGCCCGGCGATGGTTGGGAACTGGCCTGGCGCGCCTTCGATTTCACCGTCGGGCACACAGATATCTGCACGTTCGGCGCGATCGATGCCGAGCCCTATATCAACACCACGCGATACGAAGAGATCAAGCCGAACCAACGCATCGTTTATACAAGCACGATCTCCTACATGGGCGACCTTATCTTTGCCGGCGTTGTCACCGTAGAATTCTCGGCCGTCGACGACGCGACGCGTGTCGTCATGACCGAGAGTGGCGTCTATCTCGATGGCAGCGATAGCGCGCTCGGGCACGAGGATGGCTGGGCGGCGATGCTCGACAGTCTCGGAGATTATCTGATGCGCCGCCTGCGGCGTGCCGCGTGACATCGTGCCCCCATGCCTCATCACGGTGGCTGTCGTTACCCAAACTCGATGAGGCGCAGGATGCCCACGCCGCGTGACGGCGGGCTGCGGGCATCCCGCCCGCAGCATCCGGGCCCAATGACAGGTTTTCCCGCGTTAAATCCGGCGCTCTCGACACAGGTCTGTTGACAGAGCGGGAAAGTGATGGCGCGATGGCCACTCGGTCTTCCCTTTCACCAAAAGTTCCGGGAGAAAGGCTGATGGCATTGCAATACGACATGTTTGTTTCGTCCGATCCGGACGAAAAGGAAGCACGCTCCAAGCGCGCATCGTCTCGCGCGGCTGCCGGCATGACTGCCGGGGCGATGGTCGATCATCTCGAGGCGACGGGTCGCTACCGCGTGCTGCAAAAGCTTGAGGCGCGTCCCGTCGTGACGCAGCCACGTGCGGAATTTCCGCTCGTCGGCGTCATTCTCGATACTGAAACGACGGGCCTCAATCATCGCAAGGACGAGATCATCGAGATCGGCGTGATCGCGTTTACCTTCGACGCCCATGGTGCGATCGGCGACGTCATCGACGTTTATGGCGGTCTGCGGCAGCCGAGCGGTCCTATTCCTGCCGAGATCACGCGCATCACCGGCATTACCGACGACATGGTCGCCGGCCAGACGATCGACCTTCCGCGGCTCCAGGCGATCATTGAACGTGCTGACCTGATTATCGCCCACAATGCCGGGTTCGACCGGCCGTTTTGCGAAGCCTTTTCGCCGATCTTCGAGAAGAAGGCCTGGGCGTGCTCGGTTTCCGAGATCGGCTGGAGCGACCGCGGTTTCGAAGGCACGAAGCTCGGCTACCTCATCGGCCAGGCGGGATATTTTCACGATGGTCATCGTGCCGTCGACGACTGCTTTGCGCTGCTTGAGGTGATCGCCGGGCCTGCAGATCAATCGCAGCAGACACCCTTTGCCGAACTCTATGCGGCAAGCCAGCGCTCGCGCGTCCGCCTTTACGCGGAAAACAGCCCCTTCGAGATGAAGGACCACCTGAAGGGTCGCGGCTACCGATGGTCTGATGGCAGCGATGGTCGCCCGAAATCCTGGTGGATCGAGATCGGCGAAGAGGCGCTGGACGAGGAGCTTCGCTACCTCAGAAGCGAAATCTATCGCTGGAGCGAGGCCGACCCGCCTATGGTGCGGCTGACCGCCTTCGACCGGTTCAAAGCGCGCTGACCCGTCCGACCGGCGCTCAGCGCATGGCTGCCCTGCGAAGTCGGCGCTACGAAAGTGGCCGCCTTCCTGTATATTGCACTCATCGAAGTGATGCACCTCCTCCCGCAGAGCTTCGATGAATGCAGGCGCTTTCTCCTCCTCCCAAAGAGCGCCTGTCGGAATGGCAACACTCCTCCTCCCAGTTGCCATTCAATCCCTTTAAGAGCCTGCCGCACCTCCTCCCGCGGCAGGCTTTTTCATTTGGGCGTGCGGGTACTTCAGAACGAAAGCTCGAGCTGAGGTCGTTCGTCGGCATCATTGCCGTTGAGCGACGACAGGGTGACGCCCAGCAGGCGTACGCCGCGCTTGAACGGATGGACGGACGTCAGCAACGACACCGCCACCTCCAGCATCTCGGGTGCTCCGGCGACGGGACCACTGAGCGTTCTGCTGCGCGTCGCCTGGGTGAAGTCCGAGTATTTCACTTTGACCGTCACGGTCTTGCCGCTCATTCCATGCGCCTCGCAATAGCGCCAGACCTTGTCGGTCAAGGGCAGTAATTCGGCACAGGCCGGCTCGAGCTCGAAGATGTCCTCGATGAACGTGTCCTCCGCGCCCACCGATTTGCGTACCCGGTCTGGCTGGACGCGCCGTTCGTCGATGCCACGGGCGATGCCGTAGAAATATGGGCCGGATTTGCCGAAATGCTCCTGCAGGAACGCCAGGGATTGCTGCCGCAAATCAAGGCCGGTCTCGATTCCCAGTCGCTTCATCCGCTCTGCCGTGGCCGGCCCGACGCCATGAAACTTCTTCACCGGAAGTGCTTCCACGAAGGCCGGTCCGTTCTTCGGCGTGATCACGAACTGTCCATCAGGCTTGCGCTGGTCGCTCGCCATCTTGGCGAGGAACTTGTTGTAGCTGATGCCGGCTGACGCCGTCAGCTTCGTTGTCGCCTTGATTTTTGCGCGGATTTCCTCGGCAATCTCGGTGGCGATCTCCATGCCCTTCAGATTGTCGGTCACGTCGAGATAGGCTTCGTCGAGTGAGAGCGGCTCAATGACAGGCGTATATTCGGCGAAAATCTCGCGGATCTGCTGCGATACGCCGCGATAGACGTCGAAGCGTGGCTTGACGAAGATGAGGTCGGGACATTTTCGTTTCGCCGTGACGGACGGCATGGCGGAGTGGACGCCAAACTTGCGCGCTTCGTAACTGGCGGCGGCAACGACGCCACGCGCAGCGGCGCCGCCGACGGCGACCGGCTTGCCCCGCAATTCCGGATTGTCGCGCTGCTCGACCGATGCATAGAAGGCATCCATGTCGATGTGGATGATCTTGCGCTGCCGCTCGGCTACAGACGCATTCGCCGACGGCTGCCTTTCGTTCATGCTTTCGATAGGCTCGGCCACGTGCCGCTCCTTATTTCCACATGGTCCGCATGCGCGCGCCGACATCGATGCGGATCTGACGAGCGCTGCGCTCGGACGCGGAGGCGCTGACCAGTGGCCAGGAAGCCGTCTCGAAGAACTGCAGGAGGGTTGCCGGAATGAAGCGCGTGCGCGCGGCGTAGACGTGACGATCGCCTTGCGCGTGCTGGCCGCTTGTGAAGAACCGCTGCGGCGTGATCAGTGTCAGGCTGTCCTTCGCCCGCGTCATGCCGACATAGAGCAGCCGGCGTTCCTCCTCGAGCTCATGCGTCGTGCCGACGCCGAGATCGGAGGGGATGCAGCCGTCGACGACATTGAGCATGAAGACGGAGCGCCATTCCTGCCCCTTGGCCGAATGGATGGTCGACAGGATCAGGTAGTCCTCGTCAAGCAGCGGCACGCCTGCCTGGTCGCTGGTCGCATCCGGCGGATCGAGTGTCAGCTCGGTGAGGAACCTTTCGCGGCTGGGATACCCTCCGGCAATCTGCTCCAATTGCAGGAGGTCGGCTTTTCGTGTGTCCGCATCCTCGTAGATGCGGTCGAGATGCGGCTCGTACCATTCGCGCGCCTGGGCAATTTCGCCCGGCCAGCCGCCGGCCTGTTTGCGCAAGCTCTCGATCAGGGTCACGAAAGCGCTCCAGCTGTCGCCGGAGCGCGGCGGCGCGGGGATTTCCGCAAGTGCCGCCAGCGGTTCCGGATCGGCGGCAATGGCGTCGAGGATCTTTCCGGCGGTCTGCGGGCCGACACCCGGCATCATGTGCAGAAGGCGGAAGCCTGCGACCCTATCTCTGGGGTTCTGGGCGAACCTCAGCACGGCCAGCATGTCCTTGACATGGGCGCTGTCGAGGAACTTCAGCCCGCCGAATTTCACGAAGGGGATGTCGCGTCTGGTCAGTTCCACCTCGAGTGGTCCGCTGTGGCTCGATGTGCGAAACAGCACTGCCTGCTGTTTCAGCGTCATGCCGACCTCGCGGTTTTCCAGCACCTTCTCGACGATATAGCGCGCCTGGTCGGCCTCATCGGCGACCGCCAGCAGTTTAGGTCGTTCTGGTGACTGGCGCTCGGTCCAGAGGTTCTTGGTGAAGCGCTCGCGGGCGAGATCGATGACACCATTGGCGGCAGCGAGGATCGTCTGGGTGGAGCGATAGTTTCGATCAAGCGTGATGACGTCGGCCGGCGGTGTGAACGTTCCTGGGAAATCCAGGATGTTGCGCACGGTCGCCGCCCGGAACGAATAGATCGACTGCGCATCGTCGCCGACAACTGTCAGGCCTCGACCGCCGGGCTTCAAGGCCATCAGCACGGAGGATTGCAGGCGGTTGGTATCCTGATACTCGTCGACAAGCACATGGTCGAAACGGTTGCCGATATCCTCGGCGAGTTCCGGCACACTGACGGTCTGCGCCCAGTAGAGCAGCAGGTCGTCGTAATCGAGCACGTTCTGCGCCTGCTTCGCCTCGACATAACGGACAAACAACTGCTTCAACTGTTCTTCCCAACCGGAAACCCAGGGGTAGTGCGCGCGCAAGACTTCGCCGAGCGACGTCTCGGAATTGACCGCCCGCGAATAGATCGACAGGCACGTGCCCTTGGTTGGAAAGCGTGTCTCGGTCTTGGAGAGGCCCAACTCATGCCGCACGAGGTTCATCAGGTCGGCGCTGTCTTCCCGATCGTGGATGGTAAAATCGACATTGAGCCCGATCTGTTCGGCGTAGATGCGCAAGAGGCGCGCGCCGATGCCGTGGAACGTTCCGGCCCAAGTGAGCGCATCGGTGGCCACCGACGCGTTCGCGCCAAGCACCTGGGCGCAGATGCGTTCGACCCGTCGGGCCATTTCGGATGCCGCGCGGCGCGAAAACGTCATCAACAGGATACGGCGCGGATCGGCGCCATTGACGATGAGGTGGGCGACGCGATGGGCGAGCGTATTGGTCTTGCCCGACCCGGCGCCGGCGATGATCAGAAGTGGCCCGGCGATCGTTTCGCCCGGAGCGGTCACGCCAAATTCGACGGCATCGCGCTGTCGGTCGTTCAATTTTTCCAGATAGGTCGCCGCCACGCCGAAGTCCCCGGTAAGTCTCTGCCGATTCTACCCCATGCGCCAGGCGTAGGCGCAAATTGCCCGGCGCTCCGGGCAATGCCGAGGCATCCCCGCCCACGAAATGAGCGATTCTTGACGGGGAACGAATAAGGAACATATCAGCCGTGGGACATATTGCAAAGGCCCCCGTTGGCAATGGCAAAGATGCGCCGCGGTTTCCGTCCGCAAATTCTCGATCCGGCGGCACGACAATCTGTCCCATTGCTGGCGGCTATCGAAGCCGCGTGCTAGCAGGTTATGCCTTCGCGCCAGACTTCAGCCAACGAGCGCATTGCAAACGAGCCCGCCCGCACCGTGACACCAAACGATCTGCAAGCCGACAATTTGTCCTCCGATACGCCGCCTTCTGACACGCCCACCGCGCGCATGCTGTCGTGGGCGCGCAACTCGGCGGTCTATCGCCTCGAGCGCCAGATGATGACCGAGAAGCAATTGTTCGACGCCATCACCCGGAAGGCGCGACAGAAGTTCGAGGATATCAGCCAGGAGCAGCTGAAGGCTGTTGCCGACTTCGCGGTCAAGTTCGCCTATGATCTGAACGCCCTGAACGATACCGATTACGCGCAGGTCAGCACCCAATCGGCGGTGCGCAGCGGAAAATCGAAACGGGCGATTGCCCAGAAACTCCAAGTAAAAGGCATAGACCGGGAAACCGCAGCCCTCGCGCTCGAGGCGACCGATGATCTCTACGCGGCCGTCGTCTTTGCCCGCAAGCGCGGCTTCGGTCCTTTTCGTCGCGGTGAGCTCGACGACAAGCGCAAAGCCAAGGAACTGTCCGCATTTGCCCGCAACGGCTTCGGCTTCGAGATCGGCAGAAAAGTATTCGACATGAGCCTCGGCGAGGCGGAAAGCGCGCTGCGGAAGGATGCCGTCCGATAGAGGCAAGGCCCGTCGAATTCATCTGCTCTGTCGGGTTGTTTCGCCCCTGGCTGACTTTGGATGTTGCTCCGGCATGGGCCGCATCAGCTCCTCGCGCGCGCCCGACCGAGTGAATTTTGCAACAGTCGGATGACCGCGAACCCCTGGCGGTGATCATCCACCAGTGAGATCGGATTTGACCACATTTCGGTCACGAATGGGACCAAAAGCAGACCTCTCTCCGCGCATGTCCCCAACCCCGGAATAAAACAGTGTCTTTTCAATTGTCCCGCCGATCGCTGCTTGCAGTGGTCGCAAGCTCCATTTTGAGCGCCTGTACCCAGGTCCCGAAGCCCGGTCTCGAGGCAAAAGCCGCCGACAAGGCCAACAAGGACGTCATTACCCCTCGCGAGATCGATCCGATCGAGCCTGAGCGCAAGGACGAACCGGCGCCGAAGCTCGACTACGCCAAGATCTACGGCCCGGTTAAGGACGAGGGCTATGATGTTCCGGCAGTCGAGTTCGGTGCGATCAAGCCCGAATTCCTGCGGCAGGAAGTTGCCTATGCGACCAACGAGCCGGCCTATTCAATCGTCGTCGATACCCAGAAGATGTTCCTCTACTGGGTGCTGCCCGGCGGCAAGGCGATCCGTTACGGCGTCGGTCTCGGCGCCCAGGGTCGCGCCTGGAAGGGCAGGGCCGTCGTGCACTGGAAGCGCAAGTGGCCGCGCTGGACGGTGCCGGATGACATGGTCGCGCGCCAGCCGCACCTGAAGAAATACGGTATCGAGGCCGGCGGCATGGATCCGGGCCTCAGCAATCCGCTCGGCGCGCGGGCGATGTACATCTTCCAGGATGGCCAGGACACGCTCTATCGCATCCACGGTTCGCCGCAGTGGCGCTCGATCGGCAAGAATGCGTCTGCCGGCTGTGTGCGGATGCTGCAGCAGGATGCGATCGATCTTTACAACCGCGTCCGCGGCAAGACACCGCTGCTCGTTATCTAAGGCCGGATTTCGTTCGTGGGGGCATCCATTGCTCCCACGTGGACTGGTCCGTCTTAATAGATAGGCGGCGGTGCACCGGGAATGCCGCCTTCTCCGGGCAGGAGATTGTCCTGCGGCAACGGCTCCGCCTGTTGCGCCGCCATGCCGCCGCCCGACAGGTCCGTCACCACGATCGGCGTGCCGTTCGGCACGCGATCATAGAGATCGACGACGTCCTGGTTGATCATGCGCACGCAGCCCGACGATACCGACTGGCCGATGGTCCACCATTCCGGCGAGCCGTGGATGCGGTAGAGCGTGTCTTCGCCATTCTGGAAGATGTACATGGCGCGGGCGCCGAGCGGGTTCTTCAGCCCCGGCTCCATGCCTCCTGCCTCGATGCTGTACTGCTGCAGTTCCGGCTGGCGGGCGACCATCTCGTTCGGCGGCTTCCAGCGCGGCCATGGCCGCTTGTACTGGATGACGCCACGCCCGGCCCAGGCGAAGCCGGCGCGGCCCAAGCCGACGCCGTAGCGCATCGCCTGGCCGTTCTCGTAGACACGGTAGAGGAAATGGTTGCCGACATCGACGACCAGTGTGCCTGGCCGCTCGCCGGTCGGGTCGGGAACCATCTGCCTGTAATACCGCGGGTCGATCTTCTCGTAGGGGATCGCCGGCAGCGGGTAAGTTTCTCCCGGCCGCTCGCCATACATCTCGGCAACAAAGGTATTGGCGGCCGGCACCGGTTCCGGTGCCGGGGCATATTGCTGCGAAACCCGCTCGCGCGTCGACCCGCAACCCGCCAGTCCGAGCGCCGCTATCCCGGCGGAAAGCTTGAGGAAGGATCGGCGACCGACGTCACGTTGGGGCATGGGGGTCCTCAGTTACCTGTGTTCGATGATCACCGGGAATGACGCATTGCTGTCGCTCATCTCCCGACGCCGATCACAGGCCGGCATAGGGATCTGCCAGTGCCGCATCCGGTCGGCTAATGGGGTATTTAGTTGCCGATATCTTTGCGGCCAGCTTTTCAGCACCGTTTTTCTCGAGCAGTGCCCGGAAACTCGGGTGCATGCCGCCGTCGACATAGGCATTGACAGGTGCGGGCGTCTGATTGGCGACCAGGCCGGCAATCTTTGCGTCTTCCGTCTGCAGCCTTGCCATTAGCCCGGCGTCGGGAGCTGTGGTTGCTGCAGGGCAGGCGGCAAGCGGATCGGTCGGCTCGCCATCGGCAAACACGGTATTGAAGACATAACGGCCCCCACAGACCGAAACCTTCGGCTGGCGCTTCGTCGCCTCGAAGATATCGTAGCCCTGCTTGATGTTCTTCCAGAAATCGAAGTTCGGGTCGCTGCTGTGCTTGGCCATGTTCGTTGCCGTCATGCGGAACGGGTAGGCTTGCACCTGAAATTGCCCTTGGCCACCGGCGAGCGCACGCTGAACCACGGGATAGATTTCGCCAACCCCCTGGTCCGTCAGCGCGTAGCAGCCGGATGACGAGCAGGCGCCATGCACCATCAGCGCCTCGCCGGTATAACCGAGCGCCGACTCAAGCCGGTTCGGATAGCCGAGATTGAACGACAGGTAATATTGCGACTTCGGGTTCAGCATGCGTGCCGACACATGGTAGAAGCCTTCCGGCGCCTGGCGGTCGCCCGACTTGGTCTTCGGCCCGAGCTTTCCGGACCAACGGCACATCGGGTAGGTCTTCAAGAGCGCATACTGGCCCGACTTGTTCTGTTTCCAGATCTCCAGTTCGCTTTCCTGCTTGAAGATGCGAACGAGCACCGGGCTTTCCGGCTTGGAGCCATTCTTGGCCATGGCGGCGATCAGCTTTGCCGGGATCGGCGGCGGCGCACGCACGTCGTCGAAGGCCGACATGCAGCCGGAAAGGGCGATGGCGACCGACACGGCAAGGGTGGCGCGCCGGGCCTGCTTCGTCTTGCCCAGCAATTCAGCGGCATTTGCTGATGACAGGGAAAGAAGATGTCTCGTTATGCGCCGCATGCGGGCTCCTTGAAATGGCGACCGGACCATAAGACCTCTAGCGGCTTTAGCTGCAAGCGCTTGCCGCTGGCTTTCGTGACGCGGCGGTTCAACAAAACTTGAACGCGCCTGCATCTCCGGTGCACACCAGCCTTGGCATGTGATGGTAAATTTTGTCCAAACAGCGGCATCACGTGCGCGTGACTCGTCCGGCCCTTGTCGCCGCCCGTTCGCTAGGCCGCCCGGTTGAGCGAAGACGCCATGGCGCGAAGGATCACCACCGACGATGCGGCGCCGGGGTCCACATGGCCAAGCGAGCGCTCGCGCACCCGTGCCGCGCGTCCCTTGGTGGCAATCATCGAGCGCGTTGCGTTGGCTCCAGCCTCCGCCGAGGCGACGATATCGCGCCAGAAACCGTCGGCACCCTTGTTTTCGGCAAGCGCTGCCGCGGCGGCATCGGCTGCCGGCAGCCAGGCGTCGAGCATCGTCTTGTCGCCGCGCTGCCCCTTGCCGCGCTCGCGCATTCCCGAGCCCATGGCCTCGATGATGGCCGCGCAGGTGGCAAGGTCGAGTTCCGTCTTGCCGGCAACGGCCTGCGCTGCACGGCGAAAGGCCGTGGCATAGAGCGGGCCGGTCGAGGCGCCGACGGCATTGAGGAATGCGCCTGCCGCCGTGGCCATGACGTCGGAGATCTGCGCCTGATCAAGGTCGAGCTTTGACAGTTCGGCCTTCACCGCCAGGAAGCCGAGCGACATGGTGGTGCCGTGATCGGCATCGCCGATGGCACCGTCAAGCTCCGACAGATGATCCTTCTCGGCTTCCACGGCATCGGAAATCGCCTGAAACATGCTGACCAAGCGGCGCGCCGCATTTTCCGACATCATTGTCCTCCCAGAACGCCCGATACCCATGCTTGATCATGGATCCCTGACGGAATGCTAATTGATACGCAGGAAAGCCGTTTCGCAAGGGTGATGCAGCAGATCGGTCAGTTCCTGGTCGAGATGGAGGATCGAGATCGATGCGCCGACCATGTCGAGGGACGTGCAATAATGGCCGATCCAGTTCGCTTCAATCTCTATGTTCTTGGCGGCGAGGCGCTGCGCCACGCGCCGGTAGAGAATGTAGAGCTCCATCAGCGGCGTCGCGCCGAACGAGTTGATGAGAACGGCCACGCGATCGCCCGCCGTTGCCTTCATCTCCTTAAAGATGTTGTCCATGATTGCGTCGGTGATGTCGTCGGCTGGCTTGATGCGCTCGCGCGTTACACCGGGCTCGCCATGGATGCCCATGCCGATTTCCATATCGTCGGGGCCGATCTCGAAATTGTGCCGCCGCGTCTGCGGCATCGAGCAGGGCTCGAGCGCAACGCCGACGGTATAGGTGCGCAAGTTCGCCTTGCGGGTGACAGCCTCACAAGCATCGAGCGAAAGGCCCCGGTCGCAGGCCGCCCCTGCAATCTTGAAGATGAAAAAATTGCCGGCGACGCCGCGCCGGCCCTCGCGATCCTCGATCGGCGAGGAGGCGATATCGTCGGTGGTCAAGACGGTGCGGACCTTGATGCCCTTTTCCTCGGCGATCTCGGCCGCCATCTCAAAGTTCATCACGTCGCCGGCATAGTTGCCGTAGACGAAAAGCACGCCCTCGCCGCCCGACGCGGCAACGGCGCATTGCACGATCGGATCCGGCGGCGGCGACGAGAAGATGTTACCGACAGCGACCGCGTCCGCCAAACCCTTCCCGACATAGCCGAGGAAGCACGGTTCGTGGCCTGTGCCGCCACCGATGACGAGGCCGACCTTGCCCGGGCGCGGCCCGGATTTCGCGACGAGCGCGCGGTGCGAACCATTGATCGGTTCGATGTAGTCGCGGTGCGCCCTGACGACGCCGTCGAGCATTTCCTCGACCACCTCATTGGGATTGTTGAGGAATTTCTTGACGTGGGTGCGGTAGGAGCTGGGCGCCTGGACAAGCTTCGGTTTTTGCGAAATCCGGGTGTCGAGGCCGGTGACGCCATCAGCCCGGAGAATGCCGTGGCCGGTTGCAGCGTCGGTGATCAGCACGTTGGCATAGCCGCCGCGAAGCGCCGCCAGCAGGGCCGGCACCTTGTCGAAGCCTCCGGCAACGGCGATGCGCGTGCCGATCCGGCGCAGCATCTCGAGCGAAATGCCGACCGTCCTGTCATCGAGCGGTCCGGCGACGGGGCGTCCGCGTTCGTCGATGAAACGCCCGGCGACTACGCCGACGGCACCGGCCGCAAGATAATCCTGCAGCGAGACGGATTCGAAGAAACCACTGGTGTGGATGGTGGAGTTTGGCCGCAGCGACGAAATGCCGAAAAGAATGCGGTTGGCCTGCGCCAACGTCGCGAATTGCTCCTGCAGCAGCGGCTCGTCGAGCAGCATCTGCCGCAATTCCCTCGATTTGACGATCGCCGGCGCGGTGATGCCGACGCAGCGTGCACCAATCGCGCGGGCGATCGAAGCGGCGCAGAGTTCCGGGGTGTAGGAGAACGCCGCCGTCGTGCCACCGGTCGCCTGCACCACGGTTGCGTCCTGCAGTGCCTGCACATCCGCGTGCTCACCGACCGACATCACAGTGCGTCCCCAGGAGACAGCCAGGGTGTCGCCGGATTTCATCAACTTCTGCAGCGCCATTGCCCCAGCGACGCCGAGCCGGTCGATCAACGGCCGGGCGTTGTCGTCGCTCGGAACGACGAGACAGTCGGCAAGGCCGAAATGGCGCTTCAGTTCCTGGGCGATTGTCAGTGACGCGAGCCGGGCCGGCTCAAGCGAGATGTTGACGATACCCTTCTCGCGGGCATCGGCGAGGTAGCTGTTGACGGTCGCGCGCGAGACACCCATGGCATCGGCGATCTCGCCCTGGGTCATTCCATCTTCGTAGTAGAGCCAGCAGGCCCAGACATAGGGATCGTCACCATAGCGCAGCGGGATGGCATCGGACGCGTCGGTCGCGCCGCTCCTGTTCGCGCCGCCCTTGCGTGGTGAGGATGTCTTCGATGTCATCTGGTTGCGTTCGTTCCCTGTTTTGGTTGGTGAACATGGAAGCAACGTCGTGCTTTTGCAACCTTGCAGAAGTGCGACTTCCGCCGAGCCGATGGAAGTCCCGTGTTTATACAGTCGAATTGGTGGGCTACGCATTTTGGTGCCGGCGCCGACCGGTGCCGTCGGCTGGATTTCCCGTCGTCGCTGTGCGCGATCCCGCCGTTTTCAGCGGGATCGCGCCGGCCCTGGGAGGCGTAGCGTTCAGGCAAAGGCACGCTAGCCGTGCCGTCGCCCTCGTCGTGAATTAGGCAAGGCGCGCGCGGGCGCCGAGCGAAAGTTCCTTCAGGATGATGGCGCAGGAGGTGGCGCCTGCGTCGAGCACGCCGAGCGAACGCTCGCCGAGCCGGCTGGCGCGACCGATCTTGGCAACGAGATCAATGGTCGAATCGCGGCCAGCCTCGGCGGCTGCAACCAGCGCGTCGAGCGCTTCCTCGAACGGCTTGCCATCGGCCGTCGCGCCGTCGAAGGCTTCGACTGCCGGAACGAGCGTGTCGATCAGCGTCTTGTCGCCGACCTTGGCCGAGCCGATCGACTGGATGCCCTCGAGGCCGGCATGCAGCATGGTGCTGTAGGTCGCGGCATCGATGGCAGGCACGCCGTCGAGCTTTTCGGCGAACTCGGTGAACATCACCCCGTAGAGCGGGCCCATCGAGCCACCGATCTCGGTCATCAGCACGGTGCCGAGCGTGTCGAGCGCCTCCGACAGGGTGGTTTCCCTGTCCTTCAGCCGGTCGGCGGCCATGGCAAAACCCTTGGCCATGTTGACGCCATGGTCGCCGTCGCCGATCTTGCCGTCGATTTCGCTCAAGTAAGCGCGGTTCTCGATGATGCGCTCTGCGAGCGACAGCACGATCGCGCCGGAATTGGCGTTGCTAAACGTCTGCATGATGCGCCTCTTTCGTCACAGGATGGTGGTGCAGCGAACCTCGACGTCGAGGAGCGCCTTGAGTTCGTCGTCGAGCGCCAGCACGGTCAGCGTCGCCCCGACCATTTCCAGCGAGGTGAAGTAGTTGCCGATATAGGTGCGGTAGATCTTGAGGCCGCGACCGGTGATTTCCTTCTCGATCGTGTCGTTCAGGATATAGAGCTCGTTGAGCGGCGTGGCGCCGAGACCGGACACCAGCACCGCGACTTCGGTTCCAGACGCGAGGTTGTGATCGTCGAGCACGATCTGGCACATGTCCTTGGCGACTTCGTCGGCGGTCTTCAGCGCCTCGACACGCACACCCGGTTCGCCGTGGTGGCCGATGCCGACTTCCATGGTGCCGGGCTCGATCTGGAAATTCGGATGGCCGACGGCCGGAAGCGTGCAGGGTCCAAGGCCGACGCCGATCGAACGGCAATTGTCGATCGCCTTCTGTGCGGTGGCACGCACGTCTTCAAGGCTTGCGCCTTCGGCGGCCTTGGCGCCGCCGATCTTCCACATGAAGATCTCGCCGGCCACGCCGCGGCGCTTCTCACGCTCCTCGGGCGGTGCCGAGCAGACATCGTCGTTGGCAACGACGGTCAGGACGTCGATGCCGTCCTTGGCCGCAAGTTTGATTGCCATCTTCACGTTCATGTTGTCGCCGGCATAGTTGCCATAGAGGCAGACGACACCCTTGCCGCCATTGGCTTCGCGGATGGCATCATGGAAGCTCTTGGCGGTCGGCGACGAAAACAGTTCGCCGACGGCGACGGCGTCGAGCATGTTGCGGCCGGTGTAGCCGATGAAGGCCGGCTCGTGACCTGAGCCGCCGCCTGTGACGACGCCGACCTTGCCGGCGACCGGCGCGCCCTGGGCGACAACGACGCGCGGATTGTTAGCCAGACGGACGATGTCGGAGTGAGCCTTGACGAAGCCCTTGACGGTGTCCTCGACGACCTCGTCGGGATTGTTGATGAACCTTTGCATGGTGTCTCCTGTAGATGGGTCGTGCTTCGTCAGAGAATGGTGTAGCCGCCGTCGATCAGGAGATCGGCGCCGTTGATCATGTCGGCTCCGGCCGACGTCAGGAACACGGCAGCGGCCGCGATCTCTTCCGGATAGGCGAACCGGCCGGCCGGGATGCGCTTCTTGGCGGCCTCGCCCTTTTCGCCGCTCCAGGCTTTCTTGCCGAGTTCGGTCAGAACGATGGTTGGCGAGATGGTGTTGACGGTGATGCCGTGCTTGCCCCATTCGGCCGCAAAGGTCTTCGACATGCCGATGACGCCGAATTTCGAGGCGCAGTAGGCGACATGGTCCTCGATCGCGACCGTGCCGGCCTGCGAGGCGAGATTGACGATCTTGCCGCCCCTGCCGGCAGCGATCATCGCCCGGCCGACGGCCTGGGTGACGAGGAAGCTGCCCTTCAGATTGATGGCGATGGTCTTGTCCCAATAGTCGAGCGACAGCTCTTCGGCAGGCGCGAGGAACACGACGCCGGCGCTGTTGACGGCGATGTCGATGCCGCCGAAAGCCGCGACGACGCCCGAGACAGCCGCATTGACCGAGGCCGCGTCCGAAACGTCGCAGACGAACGGTTTTGCATCCCCGCCGAGAGCCTCGGCCTTGGCGCGGGCGACATCCTCGTTGATGTCGAGCACGGCCACTTTCGCGCCCTTGGCGGCAAAAGCGCTGGCGACAGCCGCACCGATGCCGGAGGCGCCGCCGGTGACGAGGGCAACCTTGCCGGTCAGCGGGAAGTTGAGGTCGATCTGGGGTGTGGTCTCAGTCATGTCGGTTTTCCCTCGGCAGTTGAAAAGCGGGGCGGGCAAGCCGCCCCGCCTGTGTTGGCTTTACTTGCGGGCTTCAAGCAGCTTGTCGACGTTCTCGGTCGTGACCGGGGTCCACGGAACGTTGTATTCCTTGTCCTTGCCGTCGTTGAACGGCATGTCGGGATACTGCGCCCAGATGTCGGACTGCGGCTTGTAGTCGCCCTTCCTGGCCTGGAAGATCGCGAGGTCGAGCGCGCCCTGCGCCTGGGCGCGGGCATCCTGCAGGATCGAGGTCATCGTGCCTTCCTTGACGGCCGTCAGAGCATCGGTCACGCCGTCGATGCCGGCAATGGCGAAGTCGTCGACCTTGAGGCCGGCCGACTTGATCGCTTCGATCGCGCCGAGCGCCATCTCGTCGTTCTGGCCGATGACACCGTTGATCTGGCCCGAATGAGCCGTCAGCCAGTTTTCCATCAGCGTCTGGGCTTCGGCACGCGACCAGTTGGCAGTCTGCTGCTCGAGAACCTTGACGTCAGGGCACTCGGCCAGCGCCTTCTTGTTGCCTTCCAGCCGCGAGATCTGCGCCGACTGGCCAATCGGACCCTCGATGATCACCACGTTGCCCTTGCAGCCGATCTTGTCGAGAACGGTCTTGGCTTCCATGTAGCCCGACACGGTGTCGTCGGAGCCGACATAGGCGGTCAGAAGCTCGGAGTTGACGCGGGTGTTGGAGCCGACGACCGGAATGCCGGCATCATGGGCGGCCTGAACGGCGGTTGCGCCAGCCTCGATGTCGATCGGCACGAAGATGATCGCGTTGAACTTCTGCGTGATCATCGTGTTGAACTGTTCCTGCTGGACCAGTGCGTCGTAGCGGCCGTCGAACACGGTCAGTTCGACTTCACCGCTCTTGACGGCGGGGTGCTCTTCAAGGGCCGCCGACCAGATTTGCATGAATTCGGCATTGAGACCGTAGGGTGCGGCACCGATCTTGAGCTTTTCCTGCGCGACAGCTGATGACGCGAAGAGGGCCGTGGCGGAAGCCAGGGCGATCACGAGTTTCTTCATGCTACTCCTCCATTGTGGTTTCCGCCGCCTTCATGGCGCACGGATTGGTGTACGGCCGCCGCAGGGCGGCCGATGTCTTGGGGGTCAGAGACCCTGATTGCGTTTCTGGTCGAGCATCACGGCGCCGACGATCAGCGCGCCCTTCAGGACCTGCTGGTAGTAGGATTGGATGCCCATCAGATCGAGGCCGTTGTTCATCACGCCGATGATTAGCGCGCCGATCAGCGTTCCCGTCACGCGACCGACGCCGCCCGAAAGGCTGGTGCCGCCGATGACGACCGCGGCGATCGCGTCCAGTTCATAGGCGATGCCGGCCTGCGGCAGGGCGGAACCTGTTCTCGCCGACAGCATCATGCCCGCAAGGCCCGAAAGTCCGCCCGAAATGACGTAGACGAGGAAGCGGATGCGGGTGACGTTGATGCCGGAGGTCTTGGCCGCATGCGGGTTGCCGCCGACGGCGTAGATGTAGCGGCCGAAACGCGTGCGGGTCAGGATCCACCAGGAAGCGAGAAAGACGATCCCAAGCAGGATGACCGGCATCGGGATGCCGAGGATGTTGCCGGTGCCGATCCAGCGGAATTCCGGCGACAGTGCCGGTACCGGCTTGCCGCCGCCGTAGATCAGCGTCATGCCGCGGGCGGCAGATAGCATGCCGAGGGTGGCGACGAAGGCCGGAACGGAGAAGCGCGAGACGATGAAGCCGACGATGATGCCGCAGGCGACGCCGACGAGAATGCCGATCGCAAGCGCTATCAAGAAGGGGTAGGGCGCGCCGGCAACACCGGCCGTTGCCGATGTCGTCGCAAAGCTGGCGCTGACCATGCCGGCAAGGGCGACCACGGAGCCGACGGAAAGATCGATACCGCGCGTCAGGATGACGAAGGTCATGCCGATCGCCAGCACGCCGTTGATCGACGTCTGCAGAAGTACGTTGGAAATGTTGCCCGGCGTCAGGAAATACTCGTTGGAGAACGACAGGATGACCGCCAGCAGCAGGAAGGCGAGAAAGATGCCGTATTCCTGTATCAGCGTGCCGCGCTTTTCGGCGCTGAACCAGCTTCTGGATGCGTTGTTTTCGATGTTGGACACGGTTCTCAGGCCCCTTTGATGTCGGACAAGCGCTTTTTGGCGTCGATCTCGCGGGTGGTTCAGGTCGATAGATGCACGAGCGACTGGGCGTCCGTCGCCCGGCGATCGTGGATGCCGGCGGATTTTCCCTGGCGCATGACGAGGATGCGATCGGACATGCCCAGCACCTCGTCGATCTCGGAGGAGATCATGACGACGGTGCCGCCGGCCGCGGTGAAATCACAGATGATGCGGTAGATTTCGCGTTTGGCCCCGACGTCGACGCCGCGGGTCGGCTCGTCGAGCAGAAGCAATCTCGGCTGGCGCAGGAACCATTTTCCGAGCACGACCTTCTGCTGGTTGCCGCCCGAAAGACCCGAGACCGGCATCGTGTCGCG
The DNA here is from genome assembly GCF_058795755.1 of Ensifer sp. GW823-FHT05D09. Classification (NCBI taxonomy): domain Bacteria; kingdom Pseudomonadati; phylum Pseudomonadota; class Alphaproteobacteria; order Hyphomicrobiales; family Rhizobiaceae; genus Ensifer; species Ensifer sp. GW823-FHT05D09. The sequence goes on from NZ_JBXAIA010000005.1 coordinate 144,832, forward strand.
CGCCGCCTTGATGCCGAAGCGGGCGATCATCTCGGCACTGGCTGCGGCCTCGTCCCGCCCCTTCATGACGAAGCGCGGGCTCATCTCCGGAAGGCTTGCCAGGCAGATGTTGCCGCGAACGCTGTCGGCCAGATTGAGGCCGCTGACTTTTCTGTCTTCGGTGACAAGCGCGATACCGCTCGCCATCGCGTCGGCCGGTTTGCTGACGGTGATCCGTTCACCTTCGAGCATGACATCGCCGTGAGACGGGCGGTCGAGGCCGAACAGGCAGTTGAAGATCTCCGTACGGCCGGAGCCCATCAGCCCGTAGATGCCGAAGATTTCGCCCTTGCGCACCGAAAACGAGATGTCCTCGATCTTGCCGGGCAGTGTCAGGCCCGAGACCTCCAGGCCGATCTCGTCGGTCGGGTCGTTGGTCTTGATGTATTCCTCGCCGAGTTCGCGCCCGACGATCATCTTGATCAGGCCGGGGCGATCGATGTCGGAAAGCAGACCGCTGCCGACATAGCCGCCGTCGCGAAAGACCGTATAGCTGTCGGCGATCTGGAAGATTTCCGACAGTCGGTGCGAGACGTAGACGACGCCCTTGCCCTCGGCCTTGAGGCGAGCAACCGCAGCAAACAGGTGTTGCGCTTCCTTCTCGCCGATCGCCGATGTCGGCTCGTCCATGAAGATGACCTCGGCTTCGTGGCTGAAAGCCTTGGCGATTTCGACCAGCTGCATCTGCGCGACCGAAAGCGTCATCATCGTCTGGGTGGCGCGGATGCCGAATTCGAGCCGATCGAGAAGCTGCTGCGCGTCGCGGTTCATCTTCTTGAAGTCGATGCCGCCGAAGCGCCCCGAAGGTTCGCGGCCGAGATAGATGTTTTCGGCGACCGTCATGTGCGGAACGGGGCTCAGTTCCTGCTCGATGATGGCAATGCCGGAGGCAAGCGCCTCAGCCGGGTTGCCATAGTGGACTTCCTCGCCGCGCCGCCAGATCGTGCCGCCGTCGCGCTGCTGGATGCCCATGAGGATCGACAGGAACGTCGATTTTCCCGCGCCGTTGCCGCCGCAAAGCGCGTGAACGGAACCGGCCTGAAGTTCAAGGCGACCGTCGCGCAAGGCTGCGACGCCCCCGAATGATTTCTTCAGTCCTTCAACCTTCAAAAGCGGTTGCATGGTGTCCTCCCACGCTGCGATGGCGATTTTGCCGCTATCGATTTCGACAAAAATCACATGATGATCGACATCTGTCAATATCGAGATTTTACTTTTGATTTTTTTGATCGGCTTTTGTCAAATTTGTATCCACTCATCTCTCGAATTGACATGAGTCAATGCAGGGTCCCGTTCCCACGGGCTTGGTTTAGCGATCCGTTTACGTCGCGGTGACGGTTCATCACGCGCAACCTATTCCCGGTTGTGTTTGGGCGGCCGCTGGCTATTGTCGTGGTGTGCATTTGAAGGTGGGACGCTGAAATGGAAAAAGCCCGGAAGAATTGGCTCGTGCTCGGCCTGATCGTTTTGGCCCTGGCCGGCGGCTACTACGCCTGGCAGAATCTCGATCGCAACGCGCTGCCCGCCGGGATCGCCAGTGGCAACGGGCGCATCGAGGCGGTCGAAATCGATATCTCGACGAAAACGCCGGGCAGAATCAAAGAGATCATGGTCGACGAGGGCGATTTCGTCACTGCCGGGCAGGTGCTCGCCCAGATGGATACGGTCCAGCTCGAGGCGCATAAGCGACAGGCCGAAGCGCAACAGCAGCGCGCCATTGTCGGCGTCGAGGCGGCAAAGAACCTTGTGACCCAGCGCGAGGCGGAAAAGGCGGCAGCCGAAGCCGTGCTGGCGCAACGCCGGGCACAACTGGACGCTGCCGAGCGGCGCCTCGCCCGCTCCGAGCAACTCGTCAAGACGAGCACAGTTTCGCAGCAGGTGCTTGATGATGACCGCGCCACCGCGGAAGGTGCGAGAGCTGCCGCCAGTGCCGCGGAAGCCTCGCTTGCCGCGTCGGATGCGGCGATCAATTCGGCGAAATCCCAGGTTATCGATGCGCAAGCCTCGGTCGAGGCCGCCAAGGCGTCGGTCGAGAGCATCGTTGCCGACATCAACGACAGCACGCTTGTTTCGCCGCGCGACGGTCGCATCCAGTATCGGGTGGTCCAGCCCGGCGAAGTGCTGGCCGCCGGCGGCCGGGTGCTCAATCTCGTCGATCTCGGCGACGTCTACATGACCTTCTTCCTGCCGACGGATCAGGCCGGGCTGTTGTCTATCGGCAGCGAGGTCCGGCTGGTGCTGGACGCAGCACCGCAATACATCATTCCCGCCAAGGTCTCCTATGTCGCCGATGTCGCGCAGTTCACGCCGAAGACGGTCGAGACCGCCGAAGAGCGCCAGAAGCTGACCTTCCGGATCAAGGCGCAGATCCCGAAGGAACTGCTGAAGAAGTATATCCGCATGGTCAAGACGGGGCTTCCGGGGGTCGCCTATGTCAAGGTCGATCCCAAGGCCGAGTGGCCGGCGAGCCAGACCGGCACGCTGGTGCAGTGATGGCGGATCCCGACAGGGCCGGCCTGTCGCCGGCAGAGCCCGTGGTACGCCTCAACGCCGTCACGCTTTCCTACGGCAAGACCCGGGCGCTTGACGACGTGACGCTCGACATCCCCTCCGGTTGCATGGCCGGCCTGATCGGGCCGGACGGGGTTGGAAAGTCGAGCCTGCTCTCGCTTGTCGCCGGCGCCCGCGCCGTCCAGGGCGGTCGCGTCGAGGTGCTCGGCGGAGACATCGCCGATGCCGGCCACCGGCGGCGGACCTGCCCGCGCATCGCCTATATGCCGCAGGGCCTCGGCAAGAACCTTTACCCGACGCTTTCCGTCTTCGAGAACGTCGATTTCTTCGGCCGCCTGTTCGGCCACGATCGCGAGGAGCGCGAACGGCGCATCGCCAGTCTGCTCCAAAGCACCGGCCTTGCGCCTTTCGCCGACCGTCCCGCGGGCAAGCTTTCCGGCGGCATGAAGCAGAAGCTGGGACTGTGCTGTGCGCTCATTCATGACCCTGACCTCCTCATTCTCGACGAGCCGACCACGGGCGTCGACCCGCTGTCGCGCCGGCAGTTCTGGGAGCTGATCGATGAGATCCGCGCCGAGCGGCCTGGCATGAGCGTCATCGTTGCCACCGCCTATATGGAAGAGGCGGCCCGCTTCGACTGGCTGGTGGCGATGGATGCCGGCCGGGTGCTGGCAACGGGCACGCCTGACGAGTTGCTGCAAAAGACCGGCGTCGACACGCTCGATGCCGCCTTCATCGCGTTGCTTCCGGAAGATCTCAGGCGCGAGCACCACGACGTCGTCATTCCGCCGCGTCCGGAAGAGGTGGGCGACGACATCGCCATCGAGGCGAACAACCTCACCATGCGCTTCGGGGATTTCGTCGCCGTCGACAATGTCAGCTTCCGCATCGGCCGCGGCGAGATCTTCGGCTTTCTCGGCTCCAACGGTTGCGGCAAGACGACGACGATGAAAATGCTGACGGGCCTGCTCGCCGCCAGCGAAGGCACGGCCAAGCTCTTCGGGCGCGAAGTCGACCCGCGCGACATGGAAGTGCGTCACCGTGTCGGCTACATGTCGCAGGCCTTCTCGCTTTATACCGAGCTGACGGTCCTGCAGAACCTCGAGCTGCATGCCAAGCTCTTCGGCATGGCAGCTGACACCATTCCAAAGCGGATCGAGGAGCTTGCGGATCGCTTTGATCTCGCCGGCGTGATGGAGGCGCTGCCGGACGCCTTGCCGCTCGGGGTGCGCCAACGGCTGTCGCTGGCCGTCGCCCTGATCCATTCGCCCGACATCCTCATCCTCGACGAGCCGACATCCGGCGTCGACCCCGTCGCGCGCGACAGTTTCTGGCAGATCCTCGTTGACCTCTCGCGCAACGAGCAGGTGACGATCTTCATCTCCACCCACTTCATGAACGAGGCGATGCGCTGCGATCGCATGTCGCTGATGCATGCGGGCAAGGTGCTGGTCAGCGACACGCCGGAGGGCATCATGAAGAGCCGCTCCGCGTCGACGCTGGAGGAAGCCTTCATCGCCTATCTCGAAGAGGCGATCGCCGGCGCGAAGCCGGCGGCGCCTTCCGTGGTCAGGGCGCACGACCCGTCGAAGCCGGCAATCGCGCAGGAGGTCGAACGAAAGGCGTCGGCGACGTCGGCGTTTTTCGACGTCGGACGCATGTTCAGCTACACCCGTCGCGAGGCGCTGGAACTGGTGCGCGATCCCATCCGGGCGACGCTCGCGACCATCGGCACGGTCATCCTGATGTTCGTCATCGGCTATGGCATCAACATGGATGTCGAAGACCTGACCTTCGCGGTGCTCGACCATGACCAGACCACCACCAGCCGCGAATACATTCTCGAAATCGCAGGCTCGCGCTACTTCATCGAGAAGGACCCGATCACCGATTATGCCGACCTCGACCGGCGCATGCGCAATGGCGAACTGAGCCTTGCGATCGAGATACCGCCGGGTTTTGCCAGACGGGCGGCCCGTGGCGACGCGGTCGAAATTGCCGCCTGGATAGATGGGGCCATGGCGAGCCGCGCCGAAACGGTCAAAGGCTACGTGCAGGGCCTGCACGCCCACTGGCTGACCGGAAAGATCCGCGAACGCTACGGCGATGCGGCAACCGCCGGCACCTTCAAGATCGAGACGCGCTTCCGCTACAATCCCGACGTCAAGAGCATCGTCGCCATGGTGCCCGCCGTCATTCCGCTGTTGCTGATGCTGATCCCGGCCATGCTGTCGGCGCTCAGCGTCGTGCGCGAGAAGGAGCTGGGCTCGATCGTCAACCTCTACGTCTCGCCGGTGACGCGGCTCGAATTCCTGGTCGGCAAGCAACTCCCCTATATCGCCCTGGCGATGCTCAATTTCGCGCTTTTGACCGCCTTTGCGATCTTCGTCTTCCGGGTGCCGTTCACCGGCAGCCTGCTGGCCTGGACGGTCGCCGGATTGATCTACGTCTCGGCGGCAACGGCGATGGGGCTCGTCATCTCCACCTTCATGTCCAGCCAGATTGCCGCGATTTTCGGTACGGCGATCCTGACGCTCATTCCGGCCATCCAGTATTCCGGCATGATCGATCCGGTCTCGTCGCTGGAGGGCGCGGGCGCCTTCATCGGCCAGATCTACCCGACGACGCATTTCATGACCATCGCTCGCGGCACCTTCTCCAAGGCGCTCGGCTTCGGCGATCTCGCGGGCGCTTTCGTGCCGATGCTGATTGCGGTGCCGGTGCTGCTGGTGATCGGAACCCTGTCCCTCAAGAAGCAGGCGAGGTGACGATGCGCCTGTCCCACATCTACCACCTCGGCATCAAGGAACTCTGGGGCCTCTGGCGCGACCCGATCCTGTTGATCCTGATCGTCTATTCCTTCACGCTGTCGGTCTATACCGGCTCGACGGCGATGCCGGAGACGCTCAACCGCGCCGCCGTCGCGATCGTCGATGAGGACCGCTCGCCGGTGTCGACGCGGATATCGACGGCTTTCTATCCGCCCTATTTCGTGCCGCCGCAGATGATCACGCCGGCGGAAATGGACCGGCGGATGGATCAGGGGCTCGATACCTTCGCGCTCGACATTCCGCCGAATTTCCAGACGGATCTGCTCGCCGGGCGCACGCCGACGATCCAGCTGAATGTCGATGCGACCCGGATGAGCCAGGCCTTCTCCGGCAACGGCTACATCCAGCAGATCGTCACCGGCGAGGTTGCGGGCTTCCTCGACCGTCACCGCAGTGAGCAGAAACTGCCGGTCGATCTGGTCCTGCGCGCGCGGTACAATGCCGAATTGAACAAGGGCTGGTTCGGCGCGGTGATGAACGTGATCACCAACATCACCATCCTGTCGATCGTCCTGACAGGAGCTGCCCTCATCCGCGAACGCGAACATGGCACGGTCGAGCATCTGCTCGTCATGCCCGTCACCCCGTTCGAAATCATGGTCAGCAAGGTCTGGTCGATGGGGCTGGTGGTGCTGCTGGCTTCTGCGGTGTCGCTGATCTTCGTGGTCAAGGGGGTGCTTGCCGTCCCGGTGCAGGGTTCGTTTGCGCTGTTCCTGCTCGCCACCGCCCTGCAACTCTTTGCCACCACGTCGATGGGAATCCTGCTGGCCACGATTGCCGGCTCGATGCCGCAGTTCGGCCTGCTGCTGATGCTCGTTCTTCTGCCGCTCCAGGCGCTCTCCGGTGGCATGACACCGCGCGAAAGCATGCCGGAGATCATCCAGAATATCATGCTGGCGGCACCAAACACCCATTTCGTCATTCTGGCGCAGGCGGTCCTGTTTCGCGATGCCGGTCTGGATGTCGTCTGGCCGCAGCTCCTTGCCTTGCTGGTGATCGGCGCCATTCTCTTTGCCTTCGCCATGCGGCGCTTCCGGGCGTTCCTGAAGTAGCCTTTGCGCCATGGGCCTTGCGAGCTCTGCGCGCGCAGACTTTACCAGTGGAAAATGCGACCGGCGGTTGACGCGCCGCCGGCATCTGATAGTGCATTTCTTGCGAAACAGGTTCCGTCTGACGACGGATGAAAAGGGAACACGGTGAGGATTGCCCGCAAGGGACCGAAACCGCGACTGCCCCCGCAACTGTAACCGCCGAGCGGAATCCCATGAAGCCACTGCGCGAACTCTCGCGTGGGAAGGCGGGAGGAAGCGACGACGCGGAAGTCAGGAGACCTGCCTGTTTCGGTCACCCATGCCTGGACACGAGGGGTGTCGAGGCGCGGCCGTCCGTAGCGGTGACATTGGAGCAATGTTGCCGCGTGCCGCAGACGGCGCCGGGGTGGTCGCTTGTCGTCTTGCCCCTGCCACCCTTTGCCCGCGGTCGATCGCGCGTGGGCCGGATCGTGCCCATCGCGCCGGAGTGGGACGATATGACGAAGCATTTGACCGGCGCAGCAGTGCTGGTTCTGACACTCGTGGGCGGGGCTCAGGCACAGGACCAGGGCACAAACGAACAGCCGACGAAACTTGAAAAGATCCTGGTTTCCGATGGCCTGACGCCGACCGAACAGCGCAAATCCGGGCGCGCCTTTACCGTGATTACCGGAGATCAGATCGAGAAAAACCAGATCCGCTACGTCGCCGACGCCCTGCGTCTCGTTCCCGGTTTCTCGGTTTCGCGCACCGGTGCCTCCGGCGGCCTGACGCAGGTGCGCGTGCGCGGTGCGGAAGGCAATCAGCTACTGGTGGTGATCGATGGCGTCGAGGCGAACGACGTGTCCCAGGGCGAGTTCGACTTCGGCGGCCTGGTTGCCGACGACATCGAGCGCATCGAAATCCTGCGCGGACCGCAAAGCACCTTCTGGGGCGCCAATGCCATGGCCGGTGTCATCAACATCATTACCAAGAAGGGAAGCCGTGAGGGCGCCAGGTCGAGCGCGCGCACCGAAGTCGGCAGCGACGGTACCTGGCTCGGCGGTGTCTCCACCCGCGGCGGCGGCGAAGGTTATGATTATGCGTTGTCGGGTGTCTTCCAACGGACCGGCGGCTTCAACATCTCCGATACCGGGTCCGAGGACGACGGCGACCGCAACGGCACCGTCAACGGCAAGTTCACCTTCGATCTCTCGCCGGATTTGCAGCTCGACGCGACGTTGCGCGCGGTCAACCGCAAGACCGACCTCGACGCGCAGGACTACATGACCGCGTTGACCTACGACACGCTTGACTACACCCGGTCGCGCGAGCTCTCGGGTTCGCTCGGCCTCACCCATTCGGCGCTCGACGGCGATCTCACCCAGAAGGCGCGCGTCTCCGGCCTTGACGTTCATCGCGACAATGTCAGCGGCTTCGGGCGATCCTGGAACGACGGCAACCGCTACAACGGCAGCTATCAGGCGAGCTACGGCTTCGATGGTGGAGACGGTATCCGCCACCAGATCACCGGAGGCTACGAGTGGCAGCGCGAGACGTTCACGCCGTCGCATCTGCAGCAGACCTTCAGCCGCAATGCGCATTCGCTCGTCGGCGAGTATCGCGGCGAGTTCGCCGACCAGTTCTTCGTCAATGCAGGCCTCAGGCGCGATTTCAACGATCGCTTCGAGGACGCGACCACATGGAGCCTCAGCGCCTCCTGGGAGATACCGGGCAGCGATACCCGCCTGCATGCATCCGTCGGCACCGGCGTGACCAATCCGACCTTCTACGAGCAGTTCGGATATATCCCGGGAACCTTCATCGGCAATCCCTACCTGAAACCGGAGGAAAGCCTCGGCTGGGACATCGGTGTCGAGCAGCGCTTCTTCGACGACGGTCTGACCGTCGATGTCACCTACTTTGACCAGAACCTTAAAAACGAGATCGCCACCGTCGACGACGCCAGCTTCCGTTCGACGCCGGTCAATCGCTCCGGCGAAAGCTTGCGCCACGGGGTCGAGGTCTCCGCGACGGTCGACTTCTTCAACGGACTGACGACGACGGCGACCTACACCTACACCGCTTCGAGCGAGCAGACGCTGGCCGGTGGTCCGCGTCTGCAGGAAGTTCGCCGCCCGCGCCATGCCGCGTCGCTCGATGCCGCGTATGTCTTCCACGACGATCGTATCAGGGTCTTCGGCGAAGTCATCCTCAATGGCCGCATGCAGGATGTGGCCTATCGGCCGGGCTCTGAGCGGGTGCCGCTCGGCGCCTATACGCTGGTCAATGTTGGCGGCAGCTTCAAGGTCAACGACACGCTCGAGATCTTCGGCCGCGTCGACAACCTTTTCGATGAGGACTATGAGGAGATCTACGGCTACAACACGCAAGGCGTGACCGCCTTTGCCGGCCTGAAGGCCTCGTTCTGATGACATCCGGTTGGTGCAGGCGATATCTGGTTGCAGGGGTGCTTTGCACAGCCTTGCCCTTTGGCGCCTGGGCAGGCGAAGCGCCGCGCCGCGTCGTCTCCATGAACGTCTGCACCGACCAGATGGCGATGCTGGTGGCCGACAAGGGGCAACTCCATTCGGTATCCTATCTGGCCACCGATGGCTCGACCTCGGCGCTTGCCGCCGAGGCGAACTCCTATGTGGTCAATCATGGGCTTGCCGAAGAAATCTTCCTGATGAAGCCGGATCTGGTCATCGCCGGCACCTACACGACGCGCACGACCGTCGATCTGTTGAAGCGGCTCGGTTTTGCAGTCGAGGAGTTCGCGCCGGAGGCATCGATTGCGCAGGTCCGGGCAAACCTCCAACGCATGGGAAAGCTTCTCGGTCGTCAACAGCGTGCGGATCAACTGGTGGCGGAAATGGATGCCGAGATCGGGCGGTTGAAGACGATCAAGGTGCACGATGTCGATCTGGCGCTCTATTATGCCAACGGCTTCACCTCGGGCAGCGGCACGCTGGTTGCCGATATCGTCGGCATCGCCGGACTGGAAAATCTCGCCGACAAGCTGGGCATCTCCGGCACCGGGCAATTGCCACTGGAAGTTTTGGTGCTTGCACGTCCGGACCTGATCGCCATCGATGCCAGCAGCGAACGCGGACCGGCGCTCGCCAAGCAGAATTTCGCCCATCCCGCCTTCAGAGCAGTTACCTCGCAGCACCAGGCCGTCCAGCTCGACAGTCGCTACACCATCTGCGGCGGACCGTTCACCCTGGTTGCCGCAGGTATCCTGCAGCAGGCCGCCATGAAACTCGATGCCACGCAACTCGACTTGGGGAAAAGATGACGGAAACCGCCCGATACCGCTTGCTCATCGTCTTGCTTGCCATTCTTGTCACCTCGCTTTTCGTCCTTTCGCTGACGGTCGGCCCTGCAGATGTCAGCCCATGGCAGGGCCTCGCCGGTCTTTTCGCTGGAGACGACAGTCTGATCGGGCTGGTGATGCGGGAAATCCGCCTGCCGCGGGCAATCCTCGGGCTGATGATCGGCGCGACGCTCGGGCTTTCCGGTGCCGCCCTTCAAGGCTATCTGCGCAATCCGCTTGCCGAACCCGGGCTGATCGGGGTCAGCGCCTCGGCGTCGCTTGGTGCTGTGATCGCCATCTACACCGGACTGTCGGCCCTGCTACCGCTTGCGCTGCCGTTGATGGCGCTTGGCGGCGCGCTCTGCGCCGTCCTGGTCGTCCGGCTGATGGCCGGGGCTGATGCCCGACCGCTCTCCGTCATCCTTGCCGGCGTCGCCGTTTCGACTTTTGCAGGCGCGATGACCTCGCTGGCGCTCAATCTCTCTCCAAACCCGTTCGCGGCGATGGAGATCATGTTCTGGATGCTGGGCTCGCTCACGGATCGCTCAATGACCCATGTCTGGCTGGCCGCGCCCTTCATGGTGCTCGGCTGGCTGATGCTGGCAAGCCTCGGCCGGGCGCTCGATGCCCTGACACTCGGCCACGAGACGGCAGCGAGCATGGGGATTGATATGAAAAGGGTGCAGCGGCTCGCGGTCATCGGCACGGCTGCCTCGGTCGGTGCGGCAACGGCGGTGGCCGGCGCGATCGGTTTCGTCGGCCTGGTCGTGCCGCACCTGCTGCGTCCCCTTGTCGGGGCGCGGCCCTCGCGGTTGCTCTTTGCCAGCGCGCTCGGCGGGGCGGCCTTGCTGCTTGCCGCCGACATTCTCGTGCGCGTCGTTGCACCCGGACGCGATCTCAAGCTCGCCGTGCTGACCGCTGTCTTGGGTGCGCCGTTTTTTCTTGTTCTGGTGATGCGCGCGCGGAGGCAGATGGCATGAGCCGGCTTGCCGTTTCCAATCTCTCCGCCTCGCTTGGCGGCAATACGGTGCTGAAGGGCATCGCTCTTAGCGTCGGGCCGGGCGAATTCGTTGGTCTTATCGGGCCAAACGGTGCCGGCAAATCGACGCTTCTGCGCGCCTGCCTGGGGCTGATCCCGTCGAGCGGCGAAATTCAGCTTGCTGGGCGGGATCTGCGGCGGATGACTGCAGCCGACCTTGCCCGTCACGTCGCCTATGTCGCGCAGGACAGGGATATCGCCTGGCCGATCACGGTGGAAGCTCTGGTCGACCTCGGGAGACAGCCGCACCGGGGCGCCTTTGCACGATCGGCGCTCGCCGACCAGGAAGCCGTTGAAGCAGCGCTCCAGCGCATGGATATCGACAAGTTGCGATCGCGCCGGGCAACCGATCTTTCCGGCGGCGAAAAAGCGCGCGCGCTGATTGCAAGAGCCTTGGCACAGCAGGCCGACCTGCTTCTGGCCGACGAGCCGGTCGCGGGCCTCGATCCGGCGCACCAGATAGCGCTGATGCAGGTGTTCCGCGATCTGACGCGGCAGGGCACTTCGGTCGTAGCCTCGATGCACGATCTCGGTCTGGCGGCGCGCTGGTGCGATCGGCTCGTGCTTCTCGAAGGCGGCCGCATCGTCGCCGACGGCCCGCCTGCCGCGGTGCTGACCGCAGACCTCTTGCGGCGCGTATACGGCATCGAAGCCTATGTCACCGAGGCCGCGGGGGGACTGATCGTGCAGCCGACGCGCCTTGCGCAAGCCGGCATCGAACAACAGATTGCAGGGGATAATATCCATGGCTGAACTCGCCGACATGCTCAGCACGCATCTGAAAGACCCGGAGGCCGGGTGGAGCATGGGGACCTTCGGCGCCATTGCCGAGTTCCACCAGGATCCCGGTGAAGCGCTCGTTGTCGACGCGCCGGAGATGTTTTGCAGGGCCACGGAGAGAGGTGGCGTGCGGATCGATCCGGCCTGCGTCGCCGATCTCGTGCCGGTCGCCTACGAAGCGCTGAGCCCGAGAGCGCACCGCTGGAGCCACGCGGTCGCTATGTGCCTGCCGGAAGGCGATGCGCGGCGCGAGGCGCGTGCGCTCCTGACCGAACTCGGCCCTGACGAAGGGGCCATTCGCCCCGGCGATCGCCACGGCATCCTCTTTGACATGGGGCTTTCGCTGCCGCAATGCGACTTCTGCATTCGCACCGAAGACATCGCGCTGCTTGAGGTCATGAGGCGGTGTGTCGGACGCTCGCTGTTCGAAGCCGACAATCCGGCAATGCAGGCTATCTTGAAGGCCCATCCCCATCGCGTTGCCGTCACAGCCATCGGCCGTGTCGAGGTCTATCAGAAGATCGGCGGGCCGGACACCGGCGGCATATCTCCGCCCGGTCCGCACACGCACGTGTTGCCGCAACTCTTGCGCAGCGGCCGCACGCATTCCGCCAATACTCCGATCCCGCCGGGCCTGCTGCCGCTCGGCAGCCTGCATCCCGGCAATCCGGTCGTCGGGCCGATGGGCGAGGAGAGGGGTTTCGATCCGCACCTGCACGAACGGTTCCGGGGGCTTCTGGAGTGTTACGGCAATGCGTCGACGGTCGCCGTAAAGGCCGATCTCATTGCGGCGCTGGCCCGCAATGACCATCCGCAGAACTTTGCCTGCCCGAACGACCGGTCGGCCCGCGCGGCCATGCGCGTTGGCCTCAGGCAGCAGGAGCACCTCGCCCGTCAGGGCGGTGATGATAGGCGCCTCGCAACGGTCCTCGCCTGGCGCGCGGTGTACGATCGCGCCGTCGACGCTGCGGACACCGACGACGAAGCGCCTGGCCACTAAGGGCGAGGCACTGCGGCTGCTGCGGCAAGTCTGAAACGTCTCCGAGCCGCCTTGCAAGGCGCGAGAGGGGAGGAAATGGCTTTCTGCTGCCTTGCCTGACGCGCGTTTTCACGCCAGACACGTGATCCGAACAGTGATCGAATTGACGAAGGGCAGGCGACGATGGCCGAACGCAAACACGGAGAAACAGCCCCCGCCACGGACGTGACCATCGCCGGTGCCGACTGGTACGGGCTCGATATTTCCGACCGCAACCACAGCCGCACGCTGTTTTCGGATCTGGATATGACCGAGGCCACCAGCGCTGGTGCCGTCTTCAAGGAATGCACCTTCCGTCGCGCCAAGTTCAATTGCTCGCGCCACGAGGGCAGCGCCTTCATCAACTGTACCTTCGTCGGGTGCAATTTCTACGACGTCGACTTCAACGACTGCAAGTTCGTCGGCAGCATGTTCGACAGCTGCAAGTTCGATGCGACAAGGGTGAAGGGCGGCAACTGGTCGTTCGTCGGATTGCCGGGTGCGGACCTTCGCAGCGCCGTTTTCACCGACGCGGTCCTGCGCGAGGCCGACCTGACCGGCGCCCGCTGCGAGAGCGGCACGATGACCGGCCTCGACCTGTCGGGCGCCTGGCTTCACAGCGCCAATTTCAGTGGATGTGACCTGCGTGGCAGCGATTTAACGTCGATCGAACCGGAAACGGTGACGCTGAAGCGCGCCGTCATCACCATCGAGCAGTCGGTGATGATCTGCGAGGCCATGGGCCTGGTCGTTCGGGCATCTTAAATCGTCGAGCGGCGGGCCCCACGAACCTGCTCAGTTTCGCGGCTCTCCGCTCGGCGCGTAGACCGTCTTCTGCTTGAAAGCGAAGATATTGCCGCAGCGGCACCGCATCATGTGTTTCGCTGGATCGCTCGATGGGCGCTCCGTCGAAAAGCCCGCTGGCATCTGGTCGATGAGAAAACCACGGGTCCTGCTTTTCGGATCGTCGTTCTCCGAGGCCTCTGCAAAGCCGGACGCACCGCATTTGGCACATTCCAGTTTTCTCGAATAACGATCTCTCGACACGATTGTCCCAATCCAAAATCAATGAGGACCCGCACTACAGGAGGCGAGGGGCTCGTTCAAGACCGTCCATCGAAACGGTGCTGGATCGCGGCGCTCTGGGGGTTGCCTTTTGCCGGTCAGGTGTTGTCCTACCGGGAACAACGTCGCGGCCGGAAATGCGACGGCCGATGGGTGGTTGCCATTGGCGCCATGCATCCGGCCGAGAAGGCTACTACTTCTGGATTAGTAGTCCCCCTCTCACGTATCTGCGAACTTTCGCATATAATCCGCTCGGCGCTAAGAGGGGTCTCTCAGCTTCATTGAAAATCAGGGTGCGGGTCGGAAGGCCTGACGCGGTTCTTTGTGTTCGAATGCAACTTAAAGTTAAGATCGCATCTGTTGCCCTCGAGCCGTGGAGACGGTGCGAGCATATTTTGCAGGCATGGAACGACCGGAGGGAAGGCGACCGCGATTGATCGCGGCGGCAAATCTGATGGAGAACACTGTGCAGACAGACGACATCGGTAACGGCACATCGCAGCTTGTCAGACCAACGGGCGCATCTGCCGATGATGCGGGGCGCCGCGTCACCCTCGCGTGTGGGGATGGTTCGATGCCGGGGCTGGCATGAGCGACCTCGACACGGAATCGAAGACGGCCTGGATTTCCCAGGGCTTCGAGCGGCTGGTCGATCGCGTCCGCAAGGCTCCTGCCGCTGTGCATTTCGATGTCCTGATCATTGGCAGCGGTTACGGCGGCGCCATTGCCGCTTCGACTTTCGCCGGGCGCACGCATGAGGGCAGGCCGATTTCGGTCGGCGTGCTGGAGCGCGGGCGCGAATACCTGCCGGGCTCCTTTCCGACAGGCCTTGGCGAATTGCCGCGCCATATTCGTGGCGACAACAACAAGGAGGGCCTGATCGATATCAGGATCGGTGCTGAGGTCGTTGCGGTCGTCGCCAACGGGATCGGCGGAGGATCGCTGATCAATGCCGGTGTCATGGAAACGCCGCTGCCAAGCGTCTTCCACAAGCGGTGGCCGGCCGCCCTCAAGGATCTCTCGGCCTGGAAATCCTATTTCGATCGTGCCCGCGATCTGCTCGGTAGCACCGTCATGGGCGCTCCAAACACTATTGCCGACCATGTCGATGGCGTGCCGCAAAAGTTTCGGTCGGTGCGCGCCATCGCGCCGGACGGCAATTTCAGACCGGCTTCGATCACGGTCGCGATGAGTGACACCACCAGTTCCGGCAATGTGCGCCTGAACAAGTGTCTGCGCTGTGGTGATTGCGCGACCGGCTGCAATGGTGGCGCAAAGAACTCGCTCGACGTCAATCTGCTGGTGAGCGCGAACCAATACGGTGCAGAAATCTTCAGCGGCGCAACGGTCCTCAGCCTGGCCAGGGATGGAGATGTCGGCTGGCTCGTCAGGAGCGTGCACACCAATACGAAGCTCCGCAAGCGCGACACCGACCCGGTGGCGATCAGGGCCCGCAAGGTCGTGCTCGCCGCCGGTGCGCTCGGATCGAGCGAAATCCTCATGCGCTCTCGCGGCGCAGGCTTGCAACTGGCGGACAGGAACCTCGGCACAGGATGCTCGACCAATGGCGACATGCTGGTTGCTGACTACGCGACCGCAGCCGATGTCAACACCGTCGCCGACGAAACGATCAAGCCATCGACCCGGGCCATCGGGCCGATGATCACCGGGGTAATCGACCTTCGTGCCTCAAAGGGTGTGATGATCGAGGAAATGTCGGTGCCGGCGGCTCTGCGCATTGCCTTCGCCGAGGTTTTCACCACCCTCAATACGCTGCACGGCCTCGCCAGGCATGATAGTACGCGGCATCGCCAGGGGTTTCCGGATGACGATATCTACGCAGCGCCGGCCGCACGCATCGGCCGCTCGGCACTTTACGCCGTCATGGCCGATGATGGAGCTGAGGGCCGGATCGAACTCGATGGCGACCCAAATGCGGTCGATCGGGATGGCATTGCGCGGATCCGCTGGGACAAGCTGCAAACTCTGCCCGTTTTCGACAGGCAAGTCGAGGCACTCGCGGCGCTGACGAAAGGCACCGGTGGCCGGCTTATTCCCAATCCGGTCTGGAAGCTGTTGCCGGCCGACCTGACCTGGTTGCTGAAAGATCAGCGCGGGCCGCTGGCGACCTTCCATCCGCTTGGCGGCTGCGCGATGGCCGATACGGGCGCGGACGGTGTGGTCGATCACCTTGGCCGCGTCTTCACATCGGTGGATTCCGACGCGGTGCATGACGATCTCGTCGTGCTCGACGGGTCGATCGTTCCGACCGCACTTGCGACAAACCCAGCCCTGACGATTGCTGCGATTGCGCTGCGCGCCGCGGAAGCGCTGGCCGAGGAATGGAACTATGTTGCAGCCGAAGTTCGGCCCATCGGTTCCCCGCTGGTTCGGCCGGTCTTTCGCAACACAGACGTCGCCGCGCGGGCGCAGTCAAGCGAGGTCGAAATCACCGAAAGGCTTGTCGGCCCCATCAGCTTGACGCCGGTGGATGGGATCGAGGAAACCCGGATCGTCGAGCTGACCATGCGCTTCGCGCCCATCTCGCTTTTGCAGTTGACGCCGAGCAATGGCAGCCACCCGATCCTTCGTGTCGCAACCGAAGTGCCGGATGGTGCCATCCGAAGCCAGATCCGGATTTTCCCTCGGGACGTCTGGGAAACGCTGGAGACGACCTGGCTGCCCCTGCATGTGAAGGAGCGAAGGCTCGATGCCGCCGCCGAATTCAGCGCGCCGATCTCCGGCAGTCTGCGGCTCTTCGAGCGCCAGCAGAGCTCGATGCCTGGGCGCGTGTGGCGCGCGGGCAAGGCCTGGGTGCTGAACCGGGGACTCCGGGACGGCTATCAGGCACTCGCCGATGGAGACGATGGCCCCGGCCTCTGGTCGCGGCTCAAATCGGCTTTTGCGATTGCCAGCCGCTCCGGCGAGATCAGGACGCTCGGCTATGATCTGACCATTGGGCCGCAGGACGTCGGCGGCAAGATCGCGCTCGCCGGCAACCGTATCGTCGGCGTCAAGACCTTCACCTATGAGCGGCGCTGCAATCCCTGGCGCCAGCTTATGGAGATGACGCTCGACACGTTTCCGGGCTTGAGCCCCGGCAGCGGCGAGCGCGTGCTGAAACTCGACGTCGGTTATCTCGCGCGGATCGGTGTGCCGTTGTTCCGGGTCGTAGATCAACGCGACGGCGTCAACACCATCGCCGAATTGCTGACAGTCTTCGGCTTCATCGCGCGGCTTCTGCTCGGTCTGCATCTCTGGAGCTTTCGTGCTCCCGACCAGGACAAGCGACCGCGACCGGCGACCGTCAACCGCCTGCCACCGACGACGCTGAAGCTCCCGGGCGGCGCGTCGATCACTGCCGAGCTGCATCGCATCGCGCTTGCGCCGGAACGGCCGGATGGCGGAGGCAGCGATGTGGCCGGCGAGGTGCGGCTGACGCGCTACCGCCATCCCAACAGCAAGAAGCGCCCGCTCATTATGTTGCACGGCCATAGCGCCAGCGGCACCACCTTTGCGCATCACGCGGTCAATCCCAATTTCGCCAGCCATTTCTGGTGTACGGGGCGCGACATATGGATCGCCGATCTCAGAACCAGCGCGGGCCAACCGACGGCGACAGAGGCGTGGAGCTTCGACCAGATCGGCAATGTCGACGTACCGGCGGCACTGAAGGCCGTGGCGGCAACGTCGCCGGACGGGACGGTCGACGTGATCGCCCATTGCATGGGAGCCGTCGTCTTCAGCATCGCCGTGCTGAACGGCCATGCGACCGGGCTCGTCCATCGCGCCGCCTTCACGCAGGTCGGGCCGCTCGTCGTTTTTGCGCCGGCCAACATCTTTCGCGCCTCTCTCACGCGCTACCTCATCGATTTCCTGCCGGGCAGCTACAGTTTCAACCCGAAGGAACCGACGCTTGCGGACGATCTTCTCGATCGTCTTCTGTCGTCGCTGCCCTATCCGGTCGAGGAGTTCGACGTCGAGAACCCGCTATGGCCAACGAAGCGCACGCCCTGGACGCGCACGCGGCATCGCATGGACGCGCTCTACGGACGCCATTTCGATGTGCGCAACATGGAGCCCGAAGTGCTGCGCTACATCGACGAGCATTTCGGTCCGTCGAGCCTGTCGACGGTGTCGTCCTACCTGCATTTCGTGCGTTCCTCGACGATGACGGATTTTCAAGGGCGCAACGGTCTGGTCTCGCGCCAGAACCTGGCAAAGCACTGGTCGTTCCCGACCTTCAGCGTGCATGGGGGAGAAAACGGACAGTCCCATGTCTCGACCGTTGATCGCATGCGGCAGATTTTTGGCGCCGCCAGCCGGGTCTATATGCCTCCCTTCGTCATTCCGGGCGCGGGCCACCAGGACGCGCTGGTCGGAACGACGCGGCACGCGGCCTTGGCGCAGATACAGCAGTTTTTCGACGCCGACATACCGGCGGGCGTCGTCAAGGCCGACAGTGAAAAAGTGGTCTATCCGCCCTGGATCGGTCCGATCATTACCGAAGAGCGCCCGAAGACCCCGGCGCTGGTCATCCGCCTCGGTTCGGCGCCCTCGCATCGGGCGACCGAAGCCGCATTGCTCCTGCGCATCCGGATGGTCGATGATCGTATCTGTCGGCCGGATGATCCGACACAGCCCTGGGACACAGCCTATTTCCTGGAGCATCTCGTAGCCTATACCTCGAAGGCACTTGAGGACGATGGGTGGGATGCGTTCGAAGTTCCATTGCTCGCCCGCATGCCCGGCCATGGAATTGCCGATCGCAGCGATGCCCTTCTGGTTCTGCTGGCCTATGACGAGGATGCGGCGGTGGCCGCACCGGACCTCGGTCGTGAAGAGCCGCCGTCGCCGCTTGAACGCGTCGTGCCCGGTCCTGCCGCCCTGGCGCCTGCCTATGGTTACTTCGTTGCCGATATCGGGCAAAGGCGGATGCGGCGGCTCGATCCGACGGGAGCGGCCGGCAATGCCGCTTGCGGGCAGGCTGTCGCGTTCGCCTACAGCCGTTTTGAGAAGATGGCCGCGGCCGTGGAGCGCGCGATGGCCTTTCCATCGCCGAGGGCAGGGCGCCAGGGCTTCATGCAGTCGGCGCATCCACCTGTTGCCGAGCAGGATTTCGATCTGAGGGACGGCATCGTCCCCTATGATCCACCGGCACTTCCGCCCCTGGAACCGGCGCCTAACGGAACCAGTTTCTCGCTCACTTCCTGCCAGTATCCGGCTGGGTTTCTCGACGCGGCGGTCGCCTACCGCGGCTATGGGCGCATTGCTGAACGGCTGGAGGCCCGTGCTGGGATCAAGCCGCGCTTCGCGCTTTTCGTCGGTGGCCAGGTCTATGTCGATCCGACGGTGGGGCTCTATGACCCTACCCGACGGGATGATCGTTACCGCCTGCCCTATGAGGCCTGGCTGAGCCAGAGCAGCGTGCGCAACGTTTTGCGACAGATCCCGTCCTTCATGCTGCCCGACGACCAGGAGATCGACGACAGTTGGGAGCCGATCTCCGATCCGGATGTCGATGACAATGTCGGCAGGGCGATGCGCGGCATCGACGCCTACCGGAAGTATCAACGCGGCAAAAATGCCAAGCTCGATATGTTCGATTTCGACGGGTTCCATTTCTTCATGCTCGACACGCGCACACAGCGAACCCACCGAAAGGCGGGTGATGGCCTGAAGTCGGCCGCGATGTTCGCGCCGGCGATGATGGACAGCTTGAAGCAATGGCTGTTGCTGGCCCCCGGACCGAAGTTCGTCGTGTCTCCTGCGATGTTGCTGCCGCGGCATCGGCGCGCCACCCAGCGCGATCAAAGCCTTTCCTGGACGAACTTGTCCGCGTTGCATTCCGATGGATGGGACGGCTATCCCAACACGCTTGGCGAGGTGCTTGGCTATATCGCCGAGAACCGGATCGAGCATGTGGTGTTCCTCTCTGGAGGCGAACACCGTGCTGGTGTCGCGACGGCCGACCTCTTCGACGCGGATGGTTCCGTCACCCGAATTCATTCGATCCATACGGCGGCGATGTTTGCGCCCTATCCCTTCGCCAACGGCATCGATGAGGAAATCGTCGAAAGCGAAACGATCGAATTCCGGTCTGGCGCGAAGGCCTATCGCTGCGCGGTCAACGCAACGCGGCCGGCTCCTCGGGACGGGGCGACATTCCTGCGTGTTCGCCGGGCTGAAACCGGGTGGGAACTCGATTGCGAGTTCGGCGATGGCGCGGTGCAGACGCTGGCGATCTGACGGATCTGACCGCGGCTTGCCCGCGGGCGGGTGTTCAGCGGTATCCTGCCGCATCAGCGGGTTTGTCCGTTTCCATCACCTCGCGCATATAGCGCCAGCAATCGGGGCGCGAGCCGTCGAGGTCGGTGAAGCCGTATGCCTGGGCGAGGCTGCCGCTCGACAGCGATTGTCCGTTCCATCGCGCTTTCTGCGGGTCCGCGGCAACGGCGGCTATGGCGCGGCCGACGAAGCGCGGACTTTCGGAAATGACGAAATGCGGCTGGAGCTTCGTTGCTTCCTGCCAGGTCTCCTCCGTTACCTGGAAATGCTCGAGCATCATCTCCGATCGCATCCAGCCGGGTGTGATCGATATGGCAGTGGCCCCATGCGGCTCCAGGTCCTTGGCGTGTGCCCAGGCCATACGATTGGCCGCGACCTTGGCGAGGTCGTAGAACGGCGAGAGCCGGTAGTGTTCTGCGTTGTATTCGGCAGTCCCGTCCGTCACCTCGACCAGCAGGCCGCCGCGATGCTCGATCATCAGCGGCAGGGCGTGATGGGCGGTGATCAGATGCGTGTCGATTGCCAGGCGAAGCAGCTTCAAGCCGTTGTCGAGGTCATGATCCCATACCGGCTTGTTCCATTCGAAAAGGTTTTCGCCGCCCCAGATATCGTTGACGAGAATATCGAGCCGACCTTGTTCCCTGCGGATGCGCTCGACGAGCGCTTTCACCTCTTGAGATTGCAGATGGTCGACCTGCACCGCGATACCTTCGCCGCCAAGCGCGCTGACGAGTTCCGCCGTCTCCTCGATCGTTTCCGGGCGCTTGTAGTCCGATTGCTGGCTTCTCGTGGTGCGGCCGGTGACATAGACCGTCGCGCCCGCGGCTCCGAGCTCAGCGGCAATGCCGCGTCCGCCGCCGCGCGTGGCGCCTGCGACCAGCGCTATTTTTCCCTTGAGCATCATTTTTCCTCCATCGGCGATCCGCGCCATCTGGTCGTGGCGGCGGGAATGAGATATATAAACGATTATTCGGTTATTAATGAGAGTCAAGATGCCACGCCCCAAAACGATGCCCGACGAAGACGTGCTGGCCGCCGCGCTGGCGATCATGCATGCAAGCGGACCGGAGGGCCTGACCTTCGCCGCCCTTGCCGCGAGCACGGGGCTCTCCGCCTCCACGCTGGTCCAGCGGTTCGAAAACAAGCAGAACCTTGTCCAGCGCACGCTTCTGCAGGCCTGGGACGGGCTCGACCGCTTGACTGCAGAGCTTGCGGCCACCCTGCCGATGACACCGGAAGGTGCCGTCGATCTGCTCGCCGGACTGTCGGGCGATTATGGTGGCATCGAAGCCTACGCCGACGGGTTGCGGGTCCTGCGCGAGGATTTGCGCGACCCGGCGCTTCGCGCCCGCGGCGCGCGGTGGCGCGAAGCCCTTTCTGAAGCGCTGGACGTACGTCTCGCCGGTCCGTCGGGGCCGGTGCCCGGTATCGGTTTGCTGATGGCGTCCCATTGGCAGGGGGCGCTGCTTTGGTGGAGTTTCGACCCGCAGATCCCGGTTGCGGATTTCGTCCGGCAGAGCCTGCGCCGTTTCGTGTCGGTGCTTGCCGCAGGCGCTGCCGGCCCACAGGAAGCGTGAAACCGGTGCACGGATACGCCAAGACTGGGCTTTTCACCGGGCTTCAAATCAGCGTGACAATGCATGTCGTCCGATGACGCGGCCGCGCTTTCACCCTAGATCGGAAGACATGATCAGATTTGCCGCTGCATTGTTCTGGCTTCTGGCGATGTGCTCCCTGGCAGTCGCACAGGAGCGGCCTTCGCTTCCGACGCTGTTGGAGGGACTTGCAGCGCGAGACGACCTGACGCCGCTGAAGGCGGTGATCGTCGCCCGATCCGGTTCCGTCGTCGCCGAACGCGGATATCGCGGCAATCGCCCCTCGGACAGCACCAACATCAAGTCGGCTTCCAAATCGATCGTGTCGGCGCTCGTCGGCATCGCGATCGACAAGGGGCTGCTGCAGGGGCCGGAGCAAAAGATTGCGCCGATCCTCGAGGCAGACCTGCCGGCGTCCCCGGACCCGCGGCTTCAGGACATCACCATCGGTCATCTGCTGTCGATGCAGGCCGGGCTTGGACGAATGTCCGGCCCCAATTACGGCCGCTGGGTGTCGAGCCGCAATTGGGTTCGCTCCGCGCTGGCACAGCCGTTCGACGATGAACCCGGCGGGGAGATGCTCTATTCGACTGCGTCCACTCACCTGCTTTCCGCAATTCTGACCAGGGTTAGCGGCAAGCCGACCCTTGCTCTTGCCCGCGAATGGCTCGGTCCGATCAAGGGCTTTCGCATCGATGCGTGGGATCGCGATCCCCAAGGCATCTATCTGGGCGGCAACCAGATGGCGATGAGCGCGCGGTCGTTGCTGGCCTTCGGCGAGATGTACCGCAACGGCGGCAAGACGGCCGAAGGACGAGAGGTCGTGCCGGCTGAGTGGATCGCGCAGTCCTGGCAACCGCGCACCAATTCGCGCTTCTCCGGGGACATCTACGGTTATGGTTGGTTTCAGCGCCAGATCGCCGGCGAGACCGTGCACTTCGCCTGGGGGTATGGAGGCCAGATGCTCTATATCGTGCCGGCGCTCGAACTGACCGTGGTGTTGACCTCGCAGGAGAGCGGCCCGTCGGCACGCACCGGTTACCGCGATGCCTTGCACCTCTTGCTCGGCAACATCATCGACACGGTCAAGGCCGCGCCACGTTTCGGTGAATAACGGCGGTTCGCGAGCCCCGCCATTCGAACATCATCTGAACCGATGGTCGGCACGGGTCGAACTCGACTGTGACGAAAACAAGCTCGATCTAACCCAATCCCGGCCATTCCAGGGGTGAGCTATTCCGCAGCTGTTGATGTCAGGACTCTGGCTGGGCAGGGGGCCGTATTCGCCCAACCGGACAAAGGTCCAACGCTGATTCAGCGGGAGATGCGTTTAAGAACACCATCGAGCGCTCGTCTCAGGGCATCCGTCCCGCCCTCACCGTCGAAGTCTTGAAACACTTGCTCGTTCAAACCGCCCCTGGTGGCGAATTCGCGGCTCAAATCGATGAATTTGATATCTTCTTCGGCATGAGCTGCTGCTTCTGCGAGACCGGCAAAGAGTGGCGTGAGATAGGCGCGGCCCTTTTCTTCCGGCAACCCGTTTTCCGCGAGCCACTCCGTCGTGCGGTGCATGATGCCGAAATAGGTCGCCATCAGGGCGCTCGCGGTAGCGAGGAGGTCGTATTCCGCCTTGGTTTCGCATTCGACGGCGTTGCCGAGCACGTTGAAGATAGCGGCCGTGCCCTCATCCGGTGGGTAGACGGCGGTGACGCCCTTCCGCCGGGAGACGAAGGGTAGGGGGATGGCCTGGGTGAGCTCAACGTCGGCGCCGATCCAGTCGCGGAGTGCTTGTCTCCCGGTAGCGGCGACGACGCTGATCACCCTCTGGTCGTCACGAAACCGCAAGGGGCGAATGACGTCCTCGGCGATCTGCGGGCGGATCGCCAGGACGACCGTATCGCAGCCGTCGACGATCGCCTGGTTGTCGTTGGAGACCAGCACTTGCGGGAATTCGGCGGCGAGCGCCGTCGAAATATCCGCGCTGCGCATCGACACCATAACATGCGGGACCGCAGCGGGCTTTGCGAGCAGGCCGCGCACCATGGCGTCGGTGATGGCGCCTGTTCCGATGAATCCGATCTTCTGGGGCAGGGGCATGGTCTATTCCGCAGCCGCAAGCGGCCCGAAGGCGACATCGGTCGTGTAATTTTCGCGCAGGAACGAGATGAAATTATCCTGGAACTGGCGGGTGTGGGCATGGGCCAGCTCGTCGGCGCGCTCGACGTTTTTCGCCCGGATTGCCTCCAGCATCAACTCATGCTCGTCGGTCAGGAGATAGCCGTCGCCGGTGCGCTCAAGATATTCGAAATGCAAGTGCAGCATCCGCTGGCCCTGATTGAGGAGGCGCTCGTAGAATGAGGCGAGATAGGTGTTCTTCCCAGCGTAAGCGACGGCCATGTGGAATTGCTTGTTGGCCTCCGACATCTTCAGGTGCATGCCGGTCCTGACGGCCGCCTCGAATTCCTTTTGACGCTTGGCTATGATCTTAAGGTCGGCGTCGGTCCTGAGCGCTGCGGCAAGCCGCGTGTTCATGCGCTGGGCGACATCAAGCGCCTCCACATATTTTGGAAAGCTTGCGACCTCAATCGGCGCCACGATCGTGCTGCGATTGGAAAGCGTCACCACCAGATCCTCGCCCGCAAGCCGGATCAGGGCCTCGCGCACCGGCGACCGAGACATATCGAAACGCTCGGCAAGCGTCGTCTCATCCAGCAATTGGCCCGGCGGCAGGGCTAGCGCGAGAATTTCAGTTCGCAGCGTGTCGTAGACGCTTTTCCAGCCGGTGCCGCGCACCCGTTTCGTATCAATCTCGTCAGACACTTACGTCCCTTTCCGTATTTCTTCGGCATTGGGCCAGAAAAACGACCGCGCAGCAATTGTAAAATTTCCGCTTGACTTTGTCGACACGGAGACGACATAAATTACTCAGTCGACACGGAGCCGACACGAAAAACAAAAAGAACGGCCGCAGCCGACCGGTGGAACCGCGCTTTACGCGCACAAAAATTGGGGAATGCACATGCTTTCGAGAGTGATGACGTCCGCACTGCGGGCGACGGCGGCGCTCGTCCTGGTGGCGAGTTTTTCTCCCACAGCCGCATCGGCTGAGACCACAGACGGATACTGGCAGGGCGTCCAGAAAACCGGGGCGCTGCGGTGCGGAGCAGCTGTCGCCCCGCCCTATGTCATGCGCGATCCGGCAAGCGGAGAGTATTCCGGCTTTTTTGCCGACCTCTGCCGCGAGTTTGCAGAGGTTTTGAAGGTCAAGCCCGAATTCGTAGACACGACCTGGGACAATATCGTCGCCGGTCTGCAGGCCGGGAAATGGGACGTGTCGCTGGCGCTCAACCGGACACCGGCACGGGCGATGGCCGTGCAGTTCTCCGTTCCTGCGATGGAGTATCAGATCTCGCTTGCCTACAATAAGGAGAATCCCAAGATCCCGACTGACGCGGCCGCAGTCGCCGATATCGACAAGGCCGACGTCACGCTCGCGGTGATGTCGGGCACGGCACAAGACAAGGCGATCTCCTCGGTCGTCAAGACTGCCACGATCTTGCGCTTGCCAACCAACGATGAAACACGCCTTGCCGTTGTATCCCGCCGCGCGGACATACTTGTCGACGCGTCCGATACCAACCAGCTCTTCACACAGTCCAATCCGGATTGGGCCGTTGCGCTGAACCCCACGCCGGCGCTTGCAAAACAGGGCGTCGCCTTTGGCCTGCCGCATCAGCTTTCCGCCGCTGATGTCGAGGTGATCAATATCTTCCTCGAAGAGCGGGTTGCTACCGGTCACATCGAGGAACTGATCCGCAAGGCGGTCGATCAGGTTCTCAAAACCGGCAACTGAGCCCGGCAACTATCAGCCATGCCGGAGCCGCCCCGCGGCGGCTCCGCTTCCCTGTCTCAAGGAGGAGAGTTTGGACGATGTCGGACACCGCCCCGCTGGTTAAGATCGAAGGACTGCACAAGAGCTACGGCGGCGTCGTCAAGGTGCTGCAGGGCCTCGATATCGAAATGAAGGCGGGCGACCGCGTCGTCGTTATCGGGCCCTCCGGCGGTGGCAAGTCCACACTTCTGCGTGTTCTGATGGGACTCGAACAGATCGACAGAGGGTCCGTCGGTTTCGGTGGAAAGCCCTACATCTGCGCAAACGGCAACGGCAAGACCACGATTGATGCCAAGGTCCGGCGGTCGATCGGAATGGTGTTTCAGCACTACACGTTATTTCCGCATCTCGACGTGATCGGAAACCTGATCCTCGCGCCGATGAAGGTACGGGGAGAGAAGAAGGCCGAGGCAGAGGCGAGGGCCATGGCGCTGCTGACGCGTTTCGGCCTCGCGCAGAAGGCTAAAGCCTATCCAGCCCAGCTCTCCGGCGGGCAGAAGCAGCGCGTGGCCATTGCCCGCGCCCTGATGCTCGATCCGAAACTCATGCTGTTCGACGAGGTGACTTCGGCGCTCGATCCCGAGCTTGTGGCCGAAGTCGAACAGGTGATCCTGCAGCTCGCCCAGCAGCAGATGCCGATGGTCATTGTGACCCACGACATGTGGTTTGCGAAGAACATTGCTTCCCGCGTGATTTTCTGCGCCGGCGGCGTGGTCGTCGAGGATGGTCCGCCAGAGCAGGTGCTTGGCTCTCCCAAGGAGGAGCGCACGCGCGAGTTCATCGAGCGGGTGTTCCACATCAAGCACTGAGGAGGACGCCATGAACTACAGTTTTGACTTCGCGTCCGTCTTTCGCAATTTCGGACCGCTTTGGGATGGCCTGCTCGTCACGGTCGAACTCACGATTGCCGCAAATGCCATCGGCTTGACGCTTGGCTTTGGACTGGCGCTGCTCGTGATGAGCCGCTTTGCTGTGATCCGCCTCCCGGTCACGCTCTTCATCGAATTCTTCCGTTGCACGCCGGCGATCATCCAGATTGTCTGGTTCTTCTATTGCGTCCCCATGCTGTTCAACGTGTTCCTCGGTTCAGTCACGATGGGGATCCTGGCGCTCGGCCTCAATCTCGCGGCCTTCAATGCGGAGGCTTACCGTGCCTCGATCCAGGCCGTGCCGCGCGAGCAGCTCGATGCCGGCGTGGCGCTCGGTTTGAACCCATTCCAGAGAATTCTCTATCTCGTTCTGCCGACAGCGGTGCGCAACTCGATGCCGGTGCTGCTCACCAACGGGATCGGGATCTTCCAGCAGAGCGCGCTGGTCGCCATCGTTGCCGTCCAGGATCTGATGTACCAGGGCAAGACCCTGGCCACGCAGACATACCGCCCGATCGAGACCTTCACCATCGTCGCACTGTTCTATTTCGCCATGTCGTTCCCGGTTTCCCAGGTCGTCGGCTATCTGGAACGCCGCCGCGAAGCCCTGGCAAGCTGAGGAGTTCAACGATGACCTTCGACTTCGCGATTGTGCTGAAATTCCAGCATGCACTCCTGCTCGGCCTCTGGACCACACTCAAGCTGACTTTGATCTGCATCCTGCTCGGCTGCATCCTCGGCTTCCTTGTCGCCCTTGCCAGAACCTCCAAGAACGCAATCCTGCGAGGCCCATCGAGCGTCTATGTGGAGTTCTTCCGCGGCACGCCCGTGCTCGTGCAGCTGTTCTGGATATTCTTCTGCCTGCCGTTGGTCCTCGGCGTCGAACTCTCCAACATGGCGTCCGGTGTAATAGCGCTGACGCTCTACATGGGGGCGATCAGCAGCGAAACGTTCCGGGCATCGCTGAAGTCCGTCGGGCGCGAGCAGTTGGACGCCTGCGTGGCGCTGGGCCTTTCTCCCTGGGCGCGCACGGCGAACGTCGTCCTCCCGCAGGCGGTGCTGCGCGCTGCACCGACGCTGCTTTCCAACTGCATCAGCCTCTTCAAGGAAAGCGCGCTGGTCTCGGCTGTCGGCATGGCGGACCTCATGTTCGTCGGCCAGAACATATCCAACAACACGGCCCGGCCCATCGAGGTGCTGACCGTCGTCGCCCTCATCTACTTCGTCATCGCCTTCCCGCTGACGCGCGCCGTCACGGTCATCGAACAACGCATCCTAAAGCGGTTGGCCGTCTGACGCGCCCGCCACACGAACATCCGAATGGAGATTCCCATGAAACTGTCAGGCGTCATGCCGGCCCTCGTCACCCCCTTCGATGCCAAGGGTCAGATCGATTTCAAGGCCTTCGAAAGGCTCATGGTTCACCTGCGTGAAGCCGGTGTCACGGGCTGGGTGCCGAACGGCTCCACTGGAGAATATTTCAGCCAGTCGACAGAGGAGCGTCGCGACGTTCTTCAGTTCGTCAAAGACTTTGCCAAGCCAGGTGAAATCCTGATCGCCGGCACCAATGCGCCGGCCACGCGTGAGGTCATCGAACAGACGGCGATTGCCAAACAGATCGGCTACAACACGGTCCTGCTCGCGCCGCCGTTCTACACCCGCCCGAGCCAGGCCGAGCTCATCAAGCACTACGAGACCGTTCTTGCCGCCGTTGACGTCGATCTCGTGCTCTACAGTTATCCCGCCAAGGATGGGTCGGACATCAGCTTCGAACTGATGGATCATTTTGCCGACAATCCGCGCGTCGTTGCCATCAAGGAAAGCTCGGGCGTGCTGCAACGGGCGATCGACATCGCCAGTCGTTACGAAGGCAAAATCCAGCTTGTCAGCGGTTCGGACGACATCGCGCTCGATTTCATGTTCTGGGGCGCGGAAAGCTGGATCTGCGGTCCATCGAACTGCATGGCCAAGGCCTGCTGCGATCTCGATCGGGCGTATAGGTCGGGGGACCTCGGCAAGGCCCGCCAAATGATGAAGACCCTTTACCGGGCGATGAACATCCTCGAGTCCGGCAAGTTCGTCCAGAAGATCAAGTATGGCTGCGAATTGCAGGGCTTGCCGGTCGGCGAATGCCGAGGGCCGCTCGGGCCCCTGACGGCCGAGGAAAAGGCCGAATTCCGCGCCGCCATGCAACCGATCCTGAACTGGTAAGTCCCCATGACCAGGCGGATGAGCCGCCCGACCAGACTGATGAACAACGGAAAGAGGCGAGCATGACGACCGTGGTTGTCGGCGCAGGGATCATCGGCACGGCGATTGCCTACGAGCTGCAGACGCGCGGCCGCCAGGTCATCCTTCTCGATAGGGACGAGGTCGGGCGCGGCGCGTCCTACGGCAACATGGCCTCGATTGCCGTGACCGAGTTCATGCCGGCTTCACGCCCGTCGATCTGGCGGCAGATCCCGGGCTGGATGCTCGACCCCGAGGGGCCGGTGCGCGTTCGTCCTGGCTATATGCCAAAGCTCCTTCCCTGGTTCGCGCGTTTCGTTGCCGCCTCGCGGCCCGGCAAGCTGCGCCGGCTGGAGGCCGAGGGTGCGGCCCTCTGCAGGCGTGTCTATGACGACCTCCTGCCTCTGCTGCGCGAAACTGGGCTGGAAGACGAATTGACGGAACAGGGCTGCCTTTCGCTCTACAGCGACGAGGCGGAGTTTCGCGCCGACCGTGAGCATATCGAAATCCTCGAGCGCTTCGGTTTTCCGTACCGCCGGTTGACGGGTGCGCAGGCGCGGGAACTGGAACCGGAACTATCGGACACGATCGGCATCGCCGTCCTCTTTCCGCAGAACCGCAGCCTGCGTGATCCGTTTCGCCTGGTGAACCGCCTGGCGCAACGTTTCCGCGAACGCGGCGGCGAAATCCGGCGCGCAGCGGTGGCGGGGTTTGACCGATCCGACCGCATCACCGCCGTGCGGCTCGCGGGAGGCGATCGCATCGCTGCCGATGAGGTGGTGATCTCCGCGGGTGCCTATAGCGGCTTGCTCTCGAAAATGCTGGGAGAGCCGATGCCGCTCGAAACCGAGCGTGGCTATCATACGCAGATCATGGCTCCCGGCATTTCCATGCGCCATTCGATCATCTGGCCCGCACGGGCCTTCATGGTCACGCCAACGGCGGGCGGCATCCGCGTCGGCGGCACGGTGGAAATGGCGGGCCTTGACGCGCCACCCGATTACCGCCGCTCGAAGATAACCGTGCGGCGGGCGCAGACGGCCCTACCGAGGCTGCGCTGCGAGGACTTTTCGGAGTGGATGGGTCATCGTCCGGCTTTTCCCGACACCGTGCCGGTCATGTCTGCCTCGGCGAAGGTCTCGGGTGTCTTCTATGCCACAGGCCACGGTCATCTGGGCGTTACCTATGCCGCAACGACCGCGCGCCTGATGGGCGACCTGATGACCGGCGTGACACCGCCTGTCGATATGCGTCCTTATCGTGTCGACCGTTTCTGAAGGGCGTTGTCCGTAGTCCGGACTGATGCCGCCCATGCATTACCTGTGAGGATATCATGCAGAACAAGCTTTTCATCGATGGCCAATGGGTCGCTCCCGCCGACGGAGCGATGCTCGCGGTGATCGACCCGGCGACCGAAGAAGTTTTCCATCACATTGCCGCCGCCGGCGCGTTGGAGGCCGAAGCTGCCGTGAAGGCGGCGCGCGAAGCCTTCGACAACGGGCCCTGGCCGCGTCTTTCGGGCAAGGAGCGCGCGAACTATCTCCGCGCCATGGCTAAGGGCATCCGCGATCGCCTGTCGGAGCTTGCGCGCATGGAGACCCGCGATAACGGCAAGCCGCTGCCCGAGTCCGAATGGGACCTGGCGGACGCCGCAGGCTGCTTCGATTTCTATGCCGATCTTGCCGAGGAGCTGGATGGCGAATTGGAGGAGGTGACGCTTGCGGATGCGCGCTTCGTCTCCAAGGCCGTGCGCGAACCGCTCGGCGTCGCGGTTGCCATCGTTCCCTGGAATTATCCGCTTCTCATGGCCTCCTGGAAGGTCGCTCCTGCTCTTGCAGCCGGCTGCACCATGATCCTCAAGCCCGCCGAAACCACCTCGCTGACGGCGCTGGAGCTTGGCGCGATCGCCGAGGCAGTGGGGCTGCCGCGGGGGGTGCTGAGCATTCTCTCGGGCAAAGGCTCGGTCGTAGGGCAGGCCCTCGTCGAGCATCCCGCGGTCGACAAGGTGGCTTTCACGGGTTCCGGGCCGGTTGGTTCGCGCATCATGGCTGCCGGCGCGAAAGACGTTAAACGCATCAGTCTCGAACTCGGCGGCAAGTCGCCGTTCGTCGTCTTTGCCGACAGCGATATCGAGAAGGCCGTCGAATGGATCATGTTCGGCATCTTCTGGAACCAGGGCCAGGTCTGCTCGGCCACGTCAAGGGTACTGGTGGAAGCCCCGCTCTACCCGAAGCTTCTGGCGCGGTTGGTGGAGGAAGCAAGGAAGATCAAGATGGGCAACGGCCTCGACGCGGGTACGCTGCTCGGGCCACTGGTCAACAAGGGCCAGTACGAGGACGTCCTGCGCCACATCGACCGTGCGATAGAGCAGGGCGCGACCGTCGCGTGCGGCGGCAGATACGAGGGCTTCGACAAGGGTTTCTGGGTCGCGCCGACGATCCTCACCGACATGCCGCTCGACAGCGATGCCTGGGTCGAGGAAATCTTTGGCCCGGTCGTCTGCATTCGTCCTTTCGAGACCGAGGAGGAGGCGATCCATCTTGCCAATGATTCCCGCTTCGGCCTCGCCGCCGCCGTCATGTCGGCGGATGATGAACGCTGCGAACGCGTGGCCGCCGCCTTCCGCGCCGGGATCGTCTGGATCAACTGCTCGCAGCCGACTTTCACCGAAGCGCCGTGGGGCGGCTACAAGCAGTCCGGAATTGGTCGGGAACTCGGCCGATGGGGCCTCGACAACTATCTGGAGACAAAGCAGATCACGCGTCTGGTTGGTGATGAGCCGTGGGGATGGTATCTGAAATGACCTTCGACAAGGTGCTCGATATCCTGCTCGTGCATTGCCAGGGCGAAAGCGGCAATGTCCTCATCGGCGGCGCCCCCGACATTCCGGGCGCAACCATCCTCGACAAGATGAACCATCTCAACAACGTGGACCCGTCGCTGCGTCTGTTCCTGACACGCGAGCCGCGGGCACAGGTTGTCCACACGACCAACCTGCTGCTGCCGCCGACCCGGCCGGATGCCGATGCCGCCTTCATCGTGCTGCAGCCGGATCGTGCCCATCCGATGTCGGGCTCCAACTGCATCTGCGTGGTGACCGCGCTTATCGAAACCGGCCGTGTTGCCATGATCGAGCCGGAAACGGTGGTCCGTCTGGATACCGCAGCCGGGCTGATCGTCGCCCGCGCGCAGTGTGAGAATGGCCGATGCCTGTCGGTCAGCCTCGACAATGTCCCGGCCTTCGTTCACGCGCTCGATGTCGTGATCGACACGCCGAAATGGGGGCGCATCACCGGGGACATCGCCTTTGGCGGTGTCTTTTATGCCCAGATCGACGTTGATCGAGTGGGCTTAAGGATCGTGCCGGAGGCGGCCCGCGCCCTGGCCGAGGCAGGGACGGAGATCAAGGCGCTGTTGGCCAAGCAGGTGGAGGTGGATCATCCTGAGATCCCGGGTCTCGATGAGATCGCCTATGTGATGTTCCGCGACTATCAACCTGATGGATCGGTCATCACCTGCACAACACTGAAACCGGGCCGGGTCGACCGCTCGCCCTGCGGCACTGGCTCCTCGGCCAATCTGGCGATCCTGCATGCAAAGGGGCTGGCACGGATCGGTGACAGGCGCATTTCGCGCAGCATCATTGGGGGGACCTTCACGGCGGAGATTGTCGGAGAGACAACCGTCGGCGGACGCCCGGCCGTCCTGCCGCGCATCACCGGCCAGGGCTACGTCTTCGGCCGCCAGCAACTTCGGCTCGATCCACAGGATCCTTTCGCGCAAGGCTTTGCCCTGTCGGATACCTGGGGTCCGCAGGTGGGTGAACTATGAAGCTTTCGGGACAGTCCATTCTCGTCACCGGTGCGACGGGCGCCATCGGGCGGGCGATCTGCCATGCTCTCGTGGCGGACGGAGCGAACGTCGTCGTGCACTACAGCCGAAATCGCGATGCCGCCGAGGTGCTTGTGAAATCGCTTAACGGCAGGGGCTGGTGCGTGCCAGCCGATCTGTCGGATCCGGCCGGGCCGCAGGCCCTGTGGGATCAGGCCCTGGCCGTTGCCGGTCGGCTGACGGGCCTCGTCAACAATGCCGGTATCCGGTCAGAAGTTACGATCGACGCGCCGATGGAAGAGTGGCAGCGGGTCTGGGTGCGCGAAATGCAGGTCAACTTCCTTTCGGCAGTCGATCTGTCGAAGCTCGCCATCCAGCATTTTCGCGTGCATGGCGGCGGCCGGATCGTCAACATGGCCAGCCGTGCCGGTCAGCGCGGCTACACCTCCAGTGCCATGGCCTATGGCGCCTCGAAGGCCGCCCTGATCAATCTCACCAAATCGATTGCGCAAAGCCACGGGCATGAGGGCGTGACCGCGTTAGCGCTGGCGCCCGGCTGGGTGCGCACCGAAATGGCCGAAGCCTATATCGCCGAACACGGTGAGGCGGCGGCTTTGGCCGGCATCCCCATCGCCAGGATGGTCGACCCACAGGAAATCGGCGAGATCACCGCCTTCGCCTTCCGTCCCTCGCAGGCCTCTCTCAACGGCGCCGTGCTGGACGTGAACGGCGGCAGCTACATGAGGTAACAGGATGCGTTTCAAGGATAAGGTCGTCATCGTCACTGGAGCTGCTGGCGGCATCGGGGGAGCGATCAGCGCCCGCTTCGCTGCCGAGGGGGCGCGCGTTATCGTCACGGACATGAACGGCGAAGGCGCGGAAGCGACCGTCGCGCAGATTTCGGGCGAGGGCGGCAACGCCCGTGCGCTCGCCAGCGACATCGCCACTGCCGAGGGTTGCCGCGCCATCATCGATAACGTCATTGCGACCGAAGGGCATATCGACGTGCTTTGCAACAATGCCGGCATCAACCGCCGCGGCAATCTCCTCTCGCTGATGCCGGAGGATTGGCGGCTGAGCTTTGCGGTCAATGTCGATGCAATGTTCCACCTGTGCCAGGCGACGCTACCTCACATGATCGAGGCAGGCGGCGGCGCGATCGTGAACACGGCCTCCCAGTGGGGCCTTTATCCTGCCCCCAATCACATCGCCTATAACGTCACGAAGGCCGCGGTGGCCAGCTTCACGCAGAACCTTGCGCGCGACTACGCGCCGAACAAGATCCGCGTCAACGCCGTCTGCCCTGGCGAGATCCACACCCCGATGCTGGAAGCCGGAGTGAAGCGTTCCGGACGCACCATTGCCGATCTCGACAAGCTCGTTCCCTTCGGCCGCATCGGGAAACCCGAGGAGGTCGCAGCCTTGGTCGCCTTCCTGGCCTCCGACGAAGCAGCCTTCATGTGCGGTTCACTTGTCGAAATCACCGGCGCACAGGCGGTTGCCTGAGATTGGGGCCAGCATTTCGGCAGTAGGCACGGATCGGACACTGGCCTGATGAGAAGGTTCGCAGTTCGATATCGCTTCAAGCCGTCGGTGTTGTGTCGCACTGCTCTGACGACACTTTGCTCAAAGCAGGTCAGGGCGGAGCAGCCGGATCGGTGAACTGACGCGGGATTTAAAGAAGGGGCGAGGTTTAAGAGTTCGTCATCGCAAGCGACGAGCACGCTGGTAGAGCGTCCCGGGGCCTTGTCGAACACTCAATTGTTTCTTGCAGCGCTGGCAATGAAGGCCGCCTTCAGATGCTCGGCAGCGGGAGAAAGGCTGTGATGGCGCCGTTGAAGCAGTGAGACATCGCGCATGACGATGGGGTCAATGAGATCGATTGTGGTCACCCCGACGGCCGAGGCGAGTTGTCCGGAATTCTCCGGCAGCACCGAAACACCCATCCCGGCCGCGATCATGCTGATCGCGGTCGTCGAGAAACGCACCTCGTACTTCGGCCGATAGTTCGGGACGACGCGGATAAGATTGTGCTCGACGATGTTGCGTAGTGGATTGGAAGCGGCAAGCGTAATCAGGGTCTCGTCTTTGAGTTGTGCCCAGCGCACGGATTTGCGCTTTGCAAACCGGTGATCTTCCCGGCAGACGAGCATCAGCTTGTCGCGCAGCAAGGCCGTCGCGGTGATCTCCGGATCCTCCTCGGAGAGGGTGCCGACGGCGATGTCGACCTCGTGGCGCTTGAGCGCCGGGGTGATCTGCTCCTCGGGCATGTCGCGAATATTGACGGAGATCTCCGGGTACATGCGCAGGAAGCGCGCGATGATCGGCGGAACGATGGTGGCGGCAAGTACGATCGCCGCGGCGACCGTCACCTGGCCGCGCTTCAGCATGGCGTTGTCGCGCACGTCGCCGACGGCCAGTTCCAGGTCCTTCAGGATCTTTCGCGCCTGCGGCAAAAACTCCTGGCCGACAAGAGTGAGGGAGACCATGCGCGTATGCCGGTCGAACAGACGCACGCCGATTTCCGTCTCAAGGTCGCGGATGAGGATGCTGACCGCGGACTGGGTGAGATGGAGATTGCGTGCGGCGATGTTGAACTGGCCGAGCTCGGCCACTGCGATGAAGGCCCTGAGTTGCCGCAGGGTTATGTTCATGTACGCGCGACCTCCCGTTGTCCTGCCCCATCAAAGCCTGCCAAATCTTCGCTTGTCTACCCCGCAGGTGCCGGCTGTTCCTTGTTGCCGGCCATCAGCAAGCCTAGTTCGTCGAGACGAGTGCGGTCCGGGGGCAGTTCGCCAAGGATCCCGCCGTGGAACATCACCAGGATGCGGTCGCAGATTGCGAACAGCTCCTCGAGCTCCGTGGAGATCAGCAGAATGGCGCGACCGCTGTCGCGCTGCTTCAGCATCTCCTCCATCACGAACTCCATCGCGCCGATATCGATACCGCGGGTAAGCTGGTTGACGAGGATGAAATCGGGATTGCGCGCCAGCTCCCGCGCGACGACCAGTTTTTGCTGGTTCCCACCTGACAGCGCAGCGATTGGCTGGTTCTCGTCCCGGCTCTTCACACGGAAACGCTTGATCAGGTCGCGGGTATGCTCGGCAATCACCCGGCCATTCAGCATGCCGCCCGTCGCGAAGGGTTTTTGGTCGTAGCGTTGGAGGATGGTGTTTTCGCTGAGCGACAGCGGAAGCACGATGCCATGTTTGTGACGGTCCTCCGGTATGTGGGAAAAGCTCCTGGCATTGATCGCGGCGGGATCAAGACCGGTAATCTCCTTTCCGTTGAGAACGACGCGCCCTGTATCGACGGGCAGCAGTCCGGAAAGTGCGAGCGAGAGTTCCGTCTGGCCGTTGCCGGAAACGCCGGCGATGCCGACGATTTCGCCGGCGCGCACGTCGAAGCTCACGCCGCGCACGGCCGGAATGCCATTCTCTGCGCGGCAGGCAAGGTTTTCAACAGAGAGCACGATAGGGCCGGGTGGCTCGGGGTTGCGCGGCAGCTCCATGCGAACGTCGCGGCCCACCATCATGCGGGCGAGCTCCCGCGCATTCGTTTCCCCTACCTTGACCGTGTGTACGACGCGTCCGTCGCGCATGACGCTGATGCGATTGCTGACGCGCATCACCTCGTCCAACTTGTGCGAGATGAAGACGACGGTCTTTCCATCCTTCACGAGATCGCTCATCAGGCAGAGGAGGCGGTCGGTCTCCTGCGGGGTCAGAACGGCGGTCGGCTCGTCGAGGATCAGCAGGTCGATGCCGTGGAACAGCACTTTCAAGATTTCCACCCGCTGCTGCTCGCCGACCGAGAGATCTTCGACGATTGCGTCGGGACGCACGTCGAGGGCGTAGCGTTCGGAAAGCGCGCGGATCTTTCGGTGGACCTTGTCCATGTCGGAGATGACGCTGAGTGCAGAACCCTGGCCGAGGATGTAGTTTTCCGCCACCGTGAGGTTCGGCACCAGCATGAAATGCTGGTGCACCATGCCGATGCGCTGGCGGATCGCGTCGCGCGGGCTGGCGAAGCTCACCGATTGCCCTTTGTAGACGATATCGCCTTCATCCGGCCGGACCATGCCGCATATCATGCTCATCAGCACGCTCTTGCCGGCGCCGTTTTCGCCGAGCAGCGAGTGGATTTCGCCCTCCTCGATTTCGAGGGA
This sequence comes from Ensifer sp. GW823-FHT05D09, assembly GCF_058795755.1. Lineage (NCBI taxonomy): Bacteria > Pseudomonadati > Pseudomonadota > Alphaproteobacteria > Hyphomicrobiales > Rhizobiaceae > Ensifer > Ensifer sp. GW823-FHT05D09. Next base: position 181,316 of record NZ_JBXAIA010000005.1, read on the forward strand.
TACACCGTCGCTGGCGACGATGGGCCCGAAGCGTTTGCGGATATTGTCGATGCGCAGGAAGGGTCTTGTCGACATGTCGATCACCTCATCTCGTAGGGCTGGCCGAGCTTGCTGGGTGCAGCACCCTTGCCGCGGAACACGACGAGCGTGATGATCGTCATGATATAGGGAAGCGCCTGCAGCACCTGATAGGGCACGACGATGGACGCTTGCGCCTGGAGCATGAGCTGCAGGGCATAAAAGAGGCCGAAGAGCAGCGAGACGAAGAATGCCCCGATCGGCGACCAGCGCGCAAAGACCACGACAGCCAGGGCGATGAAGCCGCGGCCGGAGGTCATGCCTTCGACGAACTGGTTGGAGTGACCAAGCGTCAGGAACGCGCCTCCGAGCCCCGCAAACCCGGTACCGACGAGAACGGCGGCATAACGGTAGCCAGGCACGCTGCGACCGGCGACGTCGACGGCTTTCGGGTGTTCGCCGACGGCGCGAAGCGTCAGGCCGAACGAGGTGCGGTAGAGCACGAGTGTGGCGAGGATGGCGGCCAGTATCGTCGAGTATACGATCAGGTTTTGCCGGAAGAACGCCTCCCCGAGGAAGGGCAGGTCGCTCAGCCACGGTATGTGGACTGGCTGGGCGATATCGATGCCCTTGCCAGTCGAGACGTAATAGGTGCGGAAGAGGAAGGCCGTCAGGCCCATGCCGAGCAGGTTGAGTGCCGCGCCCACCACGATCTGGTCTGCCTTGATGGTGATCGTGAAGAAGGCGAAGACGAGCCCGAACAGCATCCCGCCGGCAACGCCCGCCAAGAGCCCGAGCGGAATGTTGCCGGTGGCCGAGGCCGCAGCGAAGCCGCAGAATGCGCCGACGAGCATTGTGCCCTCGAGTCCGATATTGAGCACGCCCGCGCGCTCGGAAAAGACCTCGCCGATCGAGGCGAAGATCAAGGGGGTGGCGAGCCTCCAGGCGGCGCCGACGAGCGTCGCGAGGAAGGTGAGGAGCATCATGTCGTCCATCGGTTATACCCTCTAGGAATGTCGCCAAAGATTTTGTTTTCCCGCGGAAGGCAAAGGGCCGTGCGGGAGTTTCCATGCTTTCAAGCCACGATCCTGAGGACGTCGCGCAGCTTGGCGAAGGCGACGACCGAGAGGATGACAATGCCCTGGATGACGAGCACCAGGACCTGCGGGACCTGCGAGGTGATCTGGAGGACTTCCGAGCCGGAGCGCAGCGTCGCAAACAGGCCGCCCGAGAGAATCGCTGCCAACGGATTGTTGCCCGCCAGCAGCGCCACGGCGATGCCTTCGAAGCCATAACCGGGCGAGATGTTCTGATAGAGCCGTCGGGTGACGCCCGCCACTTCGAAGGCGCCGGCAAGCCCGGCCATCGCGCCGCTGATGCAGATAGCGATCATGACGTTTCGTGCAACGTTCATGCCGGCATAGCGGGCGGCGTGGGGGTTGAGACCGACGACGCGCAGCGCAAAGCCGCGACTGCTTCTTCGCAGGAAGATGTAGAGGCCGACGGCCAGAACCACAGCGACGAGAATGCCGATGTGAAGCCGCAGGTCGGTCACCAGACGTGGTGTCCAGGCTTCGCGCACCAGCCTTGCCGATTGCGGATAGGCAGCACTCGCGTCGCGCATCGGACCGGTGACCAGATAGCTCGTGAGGATGAGGGCGATGTAGTTGAGCATGATCGTAGTGACGATCTCGCTCGCCTGAAAGCGCACCTTCAGGTAGCCGGCAATGCCGGCCCAGGCAGCGCCCGCCAACGCCCCGGCCAGCATCACGAGCGGCGCATGCACCCACACGGAAAGTCCATCGATGCTGGTGCCGACAAGAGTTGCAGCGATCGCACCAACATAGAGTTGGCCCTCGGCGCCGATGTTCCAGATCGAACAGCGGAAGGCTACACAGAGGCCCGCGCCGATCAGGATCAGGGGGGTCGCCTTGAGGAGAATTTCTCCGACCGAACGCATGTCTTGAAACGAGCCGAAGACCATCACGGTAACGACGTCGCTGCCGTTGAAGCCGTTGAGCGATAAAAGGGCGGCGCCAAAGGCGAGAGCGACGAGAACCGCCGCGATGGGTGTCAGAGCGCTGATCGCGGCGCGCGAGAGCGTGTGGGTGAAGGCGTGGGTTGCTTGAGAATTCACGGTCTCACGCACTCCCTGGTTTATCTCAGCCATGGGTCGGTCCGGATGTTGGTGTGAGGCGGGAGGGCTGCGGCCGGACGACCTGCCGCAGCGTGAAGCCGGCTATTCTGCGCCGGTCTTGATCTCGCCAGCGGCGATCTTGTCGCTGATTGCCTTCACCTCGGCGCGGATGTCCTCCGGCACGGTGACCGGGCCGTCGTCGCGAAACGTAAACGAGATGACCTTGGGATCCTTCAGGCCGAAAACGACGTTTGCCGCCGGCGGGTGACCGTCCTTGATAGCGCGGACCACCTCGACCACGCCTTGCGCGTAGTCGGCAACGTAGAGCCCCAGGATGTTGTTGGGCGCTACCTCGGTAAAATCGCTGAAGATCGAGAAGGAGCGCACGTCAGGGCCGGACTCTGCGATGGCCTGGTAGCCGCCGACCGTTGCGCCCGAGGCGTTCGGTACGACGAAGTCCGCGCCTTGCGAAATCATGCTCAATGCGGCTTCCTTGGCGGCGGTCGTATCGGTGAAGTTGCCGATATAGGCCTCGCTGATCGAGAAGTCCGGGTTGATGCTTTTTGCGCCGTTCTTGAAGCCGGTGAAGGCCTGCTGGATCGGCGGGATTTCCATGCCGCCAACGAGGCCGGCCTTGCCGCCCATTTTCGCGGCGATGACGCCCATCAGGTAGAAGGGCTGGCTGGTATCGGTATTGAGCCCGATGACGTTGCCTTCGTGGATCGCGCTCGACGAGATAAGGAAATAGGTATCCGGGTAGTCGAGGGCGACATCGCGCGCGGCGTCCTGGAACTCGAAGCCGTGGCCGAGGATGACCTTGTAACCCTGGCTGGCATAGTCGCGAAACGCCTTCTCGAAGGAGGCCGGGTTCTGCTGCAGCTCGACATAGCTGATCTTGGCGCCAAGCTGTTCCTCCACGCCCTTGAGCGCGTTGTAACCGATCCGGTTCCATCCTTCTTCGGAGACACTACCGGGCACTAGAAGGCCCATCTTGAAGTCTTCCGCATGCGCGACGTCGAGCCGGAGCATTCCGGTCAGGGCCATTCCGAGAGTGGACGCAAGCAGTAAACGACGCGAAATTTCAGTTATCATTTCATTCCTCCCATTAGATTGAAGTCACAATCCCCCCGGAGCAGCCGTTCCCTTTTATGCGTTCTCCTGCAGGCGGATATTTTCGGTGGCGCTCTGCGAGACCAGGCGCCCGTTCGAGAAGACAAAGGCCCGATCCGGTCCGCCGGCCACCAGCGTGTCGGTATCGATGCAGTCAGTGACCACGAAGTCAGCGCGCGCGCCGGGCCTCAGGCCATAGTCTCTTCCAAGGCCCATCAGGCGGGCAGGGGCCGTCGTGATCATGCCGTGCGCTGCGGCGAGTTCATCACCGCGCAGGTGGCCGGCCAGCAGCGTCCAGCGGGCGATTTCCAGCATGTCGCCCGAGCCGGTCGGGACGAAGGGGTCCTGGATATTGTCCGAGGCCGTGGCGATGGTGATGCCGGCACGATAGAGCTCGGCGACGCGCGTCAGTCCGCGCGGCGGCAGGACCTCGTAGTCGCGGCCTTGCAGATAGAGATTTGCCGCAGGCAGCGTCACGACGCCGACATTCAGTTTGTGCAGGCGCTCGGCAATCCGCTGGAACTGCCGACGGGGCAGGGCGCTCAACACAGAGACGTGGCTGAAGACGGTGCGCCCCTGCATGCCGAAGTGCTCCACGCGATCGAGAGCGGCGTCGAGGAGATGCACCCCGCTATTGAGGTGTTCATCGAGATGCAGGTCGATCGGCTTGCCGGACTTCACTGCCGCGGAAAACAAGATGTCGAGGTAACGCGGCGGGTCCTCGGAAACGGCCGGTGTTCCGCCGACGGCATCGGCGAGCGCGACGGCGCCGTCGATGTTCTTGCCCAGCCACTCGAAATCCTGGCCGGGATGGGGCGTCATGAAGGCGACCAGTTGAAGCGTGATCCGGTGCTTCTCAGCATCGCGAATGGCCGCCAGCGTCTCGATGCCGTGGAAGCCGGCATCCTTGTCGACGTTGATATGGCTGCGGATCGCGGTCGTGCCGCGGGAAAGACATCGCCCGATTGTGCGCGTGGCGCGCTTGCGAATGTCGTCAGGGCCGGCGGTACGGGCATATTTCGCGAAGGCTTCGCGGGCGCCCTGGAGCGTGCCTGACGGATTGGGGGTAAAGCGCAGTACGCCCGTTTTGTCGAGATGCTGGTGCGCGTCGACGAAACCCGGCGAAACGAGCATGCCTGTAATATCCACATGGGCGCTGTAGGACCCGCTGTCGAGAAAGGGTTCGACAATGGCGATGCGCCCGTCGGCGCCGACGACAATGTCGCTCACCGATTGTGAGCCGTCGTCATGAATGACGCTTCCGCCCGTGAGAGCAAAAGACTGACCGCCGGTCAGTTTTGCGAGCGACGCCGTTAGATTATCACGTGCCATTCCGTCCCCACCTTCTTGTCATGGCGGAAGACTAAGCACGGGTCATTAATTGAAACAAATTCATTATTTCAATCATTTGATAAGTAAATCGCAATAATTGCTTTCGTCCGGAATGCGCGCAAGTAAAGATCTCCAAAGAAAGTAGTAAGCTAAATCAACGTGCTGCGACTGCGATGGGTCGAGGGTTGTGACCCATCACCTACGGCAGACGACCACCCATAATCAGTGACGATACTGCGGTTCCTCGACATCCAACTGGCGGCGAAGGGCTGCGAGATGGGCCTTGGCGGACGCGGGATCGCCTTCGCGCATCTGTCTGTAGGCCGCCTCGGCAATTGCGGGATCTACCGGCAAGACCTCCCTGCCCGTGGACATGGCGAGCACCTGCACTTCGGCCGCTCGCTCCAGGTAATAGAGGTCGTCCCAGGCGTCGGCGATCGTGGGCGCCAGTACCAGCACGCCATGGTGTTTCAGGAAAACGATATCAGCGTCGCCGGCGGCTGCAGCGATGCGCGCACCCTCCTGGTGGTCGAGCGCCAGGCCATTGTAGTTTTCGTCGACGGCGGTGCGTCCGTAGAATTTCAGCGCCGTCTGTCCAGCCCAGATCAACGGAGCACCCTCGGTCATGGAGAGCGCTGTCGCATAGGGCATGTGGGTGTGGAACGCGACCTTTGCACGCGGCAGTCGGCGATGTATCTCCGCATGGATGTAGAAGGCTGTCGCCTCCGGTTCGCCTTCGCCGTCGATGACGGTGCCATTGAAATCGCACACGAGGAGTTTTGACGCCGTCAGTTCGCGAAAGGTATAGCCGTAGGGGTTGACGATGAAGAGATCTTCGTGGCCAGGCACGACCGCCGAAAAATGGTTGCAGATCCCCTCCTCAAAACCGTTGCGCGCTGCCATGCGGAAACAGGCGGCAAGGTCTTCCTTCGCCGTACGGACGGCATCGGCGGAAAGATCGGGCCGGTTGTGACGGTCCGCATCGGTGTGGCATTTCAAAGAATGGGCCATGGTGCTCCTGGGCATGGTTGGGCTGGGAGCGGCGGCTGGCCCGAAGGCTACCGCGCGCAGCGTCGTGCGGCTGCGCCCTGCCTGCCCGAGTCGTCGCGGTCCAGCAGCGCCACCAGATAACGCTCGAAGCCTTGCGCGGTCAATTGCGGGCTGGTGGTCCGGGGGTCCGGCACCGCTGACCCTTTACGGTAAAAGCCTAGTGCACGGATTTCAGCAGGAAGTCCCGAAACCGTCGGGCGGCTGGCGAGAGCGAACGCGCACGCTTCTGGATCAGGCTGACTTCCCGCTTGATGTGCGGCTCGGTCGGCGTCCGCACGACGAGGCCCATCGACGTCGCGAGGCGCGTGACCGCCGAGGTCATGATCGCGACGCCGAGACCGCCCTCGACCATGCCGATGATTGTCAGCGGCAGCGCGACCTCCTGCATCGTCTTGTCGAAGGGCAGCACGATGCCGTTGCGCGCCAGTTCGTTCTCCAGGCGGTCTCGGATCGGATTGCCCCGCTGCGGCCCGATCAGCTTCCTGTCGACAAGATCTGTCCAACGCAGCTCGGTCAGTTTGGCGAGCGGATCGTCCGGGTGAAGGACGACGAGGAATTCATCGGTCGTAAGCCGGGTGCCCATGAGTTCGCTGTCGTCCTCCGGTACCGTGCCGATGCCAAGATCCACCGAGCTGTTGGCGACCTGTTCCAAGACGGCTTTCTCCGCGACATCATGCAGGGCGACGGAGATCTCGGGGTAGAGCTTGTTGAAGGCGTTGACGAGCTGCGGCAGCATCAGAGCGGCCTGCACAGTTCCGGCTGCGATCGAAACCTTTCCGCGCCGGAGCGCATTCAATTCACGCGAGCTCTCCACCATGCCTTCGATGTCGGCCACGGCGCGTGCTGCGACCGGCAATATGTCCGTGCCGGCCTCCGTGAGGCGCAGAAGTCGCGTGTGACGGTCGAAGAGACGCAGATTGAGGTTCTGCTCCAGCTGGCGCACGAGCGTGCTGACGGCCGACTGCGACGAGCCGAGTTTGTCGGCAGCCAGGGTGAACTGTCCGAGGTTGGCCACGGTGACGAAGGCCCTAAGCTGTTTCAGCGTGATGTCCATCGCGACCCATTCATTCAATTGTTATATGAATAAATCTAATTGTGCCGATTGTTTGCTGATTTGACCAGCCGCATGATCCTCGGTGTACGGCGTGCGGTTAAAAGATCATGAGGCCAAGATGCCCCACCGCGCCGGAAGCTGTTCGCTGGGAGGAAAGCGAATGCGTAAGTCCGACACGACGGATCCAGTCGAAAAGATGTACCCGATTCCGAGCCTGATGGCTCTGGGCCTGCAACACGTTCTCGTCATGTATGCCGGAGCGGTCGCCGTACCGCTCATTGTCGGCAGCGCGCTTCACTTGCCCAAGGAACAGATCGCGATGCTCGTCAGCGCCGACCTGTTCTGTTGTGGCATCGTTACCCTCATCCAGGCACTCGGCATCTGGAACGTCGGCATTCGACTGCCGATCATGATGGGGATTTCGTTCACCGCCGTGCCCTCCATCATCGCTACGGGCACCAATCCCGATCTCGGCATGCCGGGCGTCATTGGCGCCGTCATAGGCTCCGGGGTATTCACGGTCCTGGTCGCGCCGTTCTTCGGCCGCTGGGTGCGCTTCTTTCCGCCTGTTGTCACCGGTACCGTGATGCTGGTCATCGGCCTCTCGCTGATGCGCGTCGGGGTCAACTGGGCGGCGGGCGGCCAGCCGATGATAAAGGGCCCGGACGGCATGATCCCCAACCCCGCCTATGGCGCGCCCTTCGCGCTCGCCGTCGCCGCCATCGTGCTCCTGTCGATTCTGCTGCTCACCCGCGTCCTCAAGGGCTTCATGGCCAATCTTGCGGTCCTGCTTGGCATCGGTGTCGGCTTCGTGATCGCGATCGCTGCCGGCAAGGTGGACTTCCACGGCGTTGCAGAGGCCGACTGGGTGCGCATCATTCACCCGCTCGCCTTCGGATGGCCGATCTTCGAGTTCTGGTCGATCCTGTCGCTCTGTGCGGTCATGACGGTCATGATGATCGAATCGACAGGACAATTCCTGGCGGTAGGCGACATGGCCGGTCGCAAGATCACCCAGGCTGAACTGACCCGGGGCTTGAGAACCGACGGTGTCGGGAACATTATCGGCGGCCTGCTCAATACCTTTACGTACACGACCTATGCGCAGAATGTCGGCCTTCTCCAGATCACCGGCGTGCTCAGCCGCTTCGTGGTGGCGGCGGGCGGCGTCATCCTGATCCTGCTCGGCTCGTTGCCGAAAGTTGCTTTCGTCAGCGCTTCGATCCCGAGCTACGTTGTCGGCGGTGCTGCCATCGTGATGTTCGGCATGGTGTCGGCAACTGGCGTGAAGATCCTGACAAAGGTGGATTTCGCAGCGAACAGGCGCAACCTCTACATCGTCGCCGTCAGCGTCGGCCTCGCCATGGTGCCGGTTGTCGCCGAAAACATCTTCGACCAATTGCCCTCGGCGATCGAGAAGTTCCTGCACAGTGGCGTCCTCGTCGGTACCTTCGCGGCAGCGCTGCTCAACATTCTCTTCAACGGCGTTCCGGCGAAGGAGCCGGAGGAAGCAGAGCTCGCGGACGGCACGCCGGCTGCCGACCTTGCCTAGAGAGCAACACCATTAGTCCGGCGGCCGCGCGCCGCCGGAGCTCCGAACCCCAAGAGGAATTCCATGAGACGCTTCGACTATTATCGGGCGGAAACGCTGGAGCATGCCTCCCGCCTTCTCACCGAACTCGGCGACGATACATTTCTGTTCAACGGAGGCACGGACCTTTTGGTCGAGATCCGCGAGCGGCTGCGACGCGTGCGCAACGTCGTCGATATCAAGCAGATCCCTGGCTTGTCCGACATCACCTACGACGAGACGCGCGGCCTGACCTTCGGCGCGCTGGTGACCGTCGGACGGCTGGAGAACCTGTCGCTGGTGCGCCAGCAATATCCGAATCTGCGTGCCGCACTCGCCTCGCTCGGCTCCATCCAGGTGCGCAACCGCGCGACCGTCGTCGGCAATATCTGTCGCGCCTCACCGTCGGCCGATACCATTCCGCCATTGGTCGCGGACGGCGCCTTCGTGCACATCTACAGCCGCACCGACATGCGGGTCGTGCCGATCGCCGAGTTTTTCACCGGCCCCGGCAAGACCGTTCTCGCCAAGGGCGAGATCGTCACCGGCATCACCGTGCCGCCAGCGGCGGACAATATCGGCAAGGCCTATCTCAAGCACGGTCGCCGCAAGGCGATGGAGCTTTCCACCGTCGGCGTCGCCGTGAGCCTGGCGATGGACGAGGGTGTCTGCAGCGACATCCGCATTGCGCTCGGTGCGGTCGGTGCCACCGTGCTCCGCGCGCCGCAAGCCGAAGCCATGCTGCGTGGATCGAGGCTCGACGCCGCGACGGTCAGGAAGGCCGCCGACAAGGCAATGGAGGAATGCACACCGATCAGCAACGTTCGCGCAAGCGCGGACTACCGGCGCGACATGGTCGGCGTCCTGACCGGCCGGGCCATCAGACAGGCATTGGAGAATTTCGCATGAAACGGATGATCGAATTCATCGTGAATGGCGAGGAGCGCGAGATGGCCGTCGATGGCTGCCGGTCCCTGCTTGATGCGTTGCGCGACGATGTCGGTCTCACCGGCACCAAGAAGGGCTGCGACGTCGGCGACTGCGGCGCCTGCACCGTGCTCGTCGATGGCGAGCCGGTAAACGCCTGCCTGATGCTTGCCGTGGAAGCCGAGGGCCGCTCGGTTGAGACAGTCGAAGGGCTCCAGCCGGGCGTCGACAGGCTGCATCCGCTGCAGGATGCCTTCATGCGGCACGGCGCCTCGCAATGCGGCTTCTGCACGCCCGGCATTCTGATGATGGCGAAGAAGCTGCTCGACGACAATCCGAGCCCGACCGATGAGGAAATCCGCTTCGGGCTCTCCGGCAATATCTGCCGCTGCACTGGCTACACCAAGATATTCGACGCGATCAAATCCGCCGCGCGCGAGATGGAGGCTGCAAGACCATGAACATCACCACCCCTATCGAACAGCGCGAGTTCAGAATCGTCGGCAAGAGCGTCAAGCGCGACGACGTGCTCGAGAAGGTGACAGGCGAGGCGCAGTACACCGGCGATATCAAGCTCCCCGGTATGCTGCACGGCAAGATCAAGCGCGCGGCGATCGCCCATGCCCGCATCAAGGCGATCGACGTCAGCAAGGCGCTCGCCTATCCGGGCGTCAAGGCCGTCCTGACCCATGAGACCGTGCCGCGCGTGCTGCACTACGGCTCGCCGCACCCTCGCTCGGCCTCCTGCACCAAGGACCAATACATTCTCGACGACAAAGTGCGGTTTTGGGGCGAGGGCGTCGCCGCCGTCGCTGCCATCAGCGAGGAGATCGCCGACGAGGCGCTCGACCTGATCGAGGTGGAATATGAAGCCCTGCCGGCCGTCTTCGAACCGGAGGATGCCGCGCAGCCAGGCGCACCGCTGATCCACGACATCGGCCCCGGCGGCAACCTGGTGCTCGACCCCGTGCGCGTCAACCGCGGCGACATCGACAAGGGTTTCGCCGAGGCGGATTTCGTTCTCGAGGGCACCTTTGCCGGCGGGCGGCCGCACCCGGCCTACATGGAGCCGAACGTCTGCATCGCCGACTGGGACGGCTCCAACAAGCTGACCTTCTGGACCTCGACCCAGACCTCCTTCATGGTCCGCGGCATCCTCGCCGAAGTGCTCGGCCTGCCACTCACCAAGGTGCGCGTGCTCGTGGATCATATGGGCGGTGGCTTCGGAGCCAAGCAGGACCTCTTCCAGCACGAGTTTCTGTGCGCGCTGCTGGCGAAGGAAACCCGCCGGCCGGTGAAAATGGAGTTCACCCGCCACGAGACCTTCGTGGCTGGTCGCTCGCGTCACCCCTGCAGGATCTGGCTGAAACAGGGTTTCAAGAACGATGGCACGCTTGTCGCCCGCGACATGAAGCTGGTCTATGATTCCGGTGCCTACGGTTCCCACGGTCCGGGTGTGACCATTGTCGGAACCACCGCCGCCACCTCGCTCTATCGCTGCGAGAACGTGCGGCTGGAAGGGCGCTGCGTCTATACCAACACCCCGATTAACGGCGCTTTCCGCGGTTACGGGGTGGTGCAGAGCTACTATGCGCTCGACATCCAGATGGACGAGGCGGCCGAAAGGCTCGGCATGGATCCGGCGGATTTGAAGTTGAAGAACGTTGTGCGGGCGGGTGACATCGCGCCATCAGGCCACCCGATCATTGGCCACGGACTTGAAATCTGCCTCAAGCACGGCATCGACGTGCTGGACTGGAAGACGCTGAGGGGCCGTGACCGGACGCCCGATCCGAAGCGCCCGCACATCCGCAAAGGGTGGGGCATCGGCTGCGAAATGCACGGCTCGTCCGCTTACCCTGGCATCAAGGAGCAGGGCAACGCCACGGTGAAGATCAACGAGGACGGCACGGTGACGCTCCTGACCGGTGCGGCCGGCCTCGGCACTGGCGCGCACACAGCCCTTGCGCAGATCGTTGCGGAAGAACTTGGCGTGCGCTTCGAGGACGTGGGCGTGATCCATGGCGATACGGATGTGGTTCCGTGGGACATCGGCGCCTTCGCCAGCCACACGACCTATCTGGTCGGTACCGCCGCCAAGATGGCCGCTGGCAAGGTCCGCGCCGCCGTGCTCGAACGGGCAGCCATGAAGCTGCAGGTCTCGTCTGATGAGATCGACCTTTGCGATGGCAAGGTCTTCGTCACCGCCGAGCCCGACCGCTCCATGACGGTTTCGGAAGCCATGGGGCCCTCGCGCGGAATTCCCGCCGCCAACATTGTCGGCAACGGTACCTATGAACCTACCAAGTCCTATTCCTTTGCGGCGCACTTCACTGAGGTCGACGTTGATACGGAAACCGGGATCGTTGAGGTCAAGCGTGTCGTGCCGGTGCACGATGTCGGCCGGGTGATCCATCCGATCGCCGCGCAGGGGCAGATCGAAGGCGGTATCCAGCAGGGCATCGGCCATACACTGACCGAGGACTACCTGATCGACAAGAAAACCGGCCGCTCGCTCAATGCTGGCCTGGTCGACTACAAGATGCCGCTCTCCATGGACATGCCCGATATCGAGACGATCATTCTCGAGGCAGCGCCCGATCCGGGCGGCCCATGGGGCGCCAAGGGTGTGGGCGAGGATCCGATCATCGCGATCGGGCCGTCCATCGCCAACGCCATTCACGACGCGATCGGCATTCGCTTCCACCACTATCCGATTACTCCGGAAGACGTTCTCAAAGCCTTGAGGGAGAAGGGCGCATGAACATGCATATCGAGCCTGCGAGCCAGCAGAAACTCCCGATCACGATCCTTACCGGGTTCCTGGGGTCGGGAAAGACGACGTTGCTCAACTACATCCTTACCGAGCGTCATGGCCATCGCATCGCGGTGATCGAGAACGAATACGGCGAGGTCGACGTGGACAGCGATCTGGTCCTCGCTTCCGACGAGGAAATCTTCCAGATGCAGAACGGCTGCATCTGCTGCTTCGTCGATGTGCGCAATGATCTGATCGACGTGATGAAGAAGCTCCTGAGCCACAAGGACAAGTTCGACCACATCATCGTCGAGACCTCAGGTCTTGCCGACCCCACGCCAGTTGCCACCGCCTTCTTCGTAGACCGCAGTGTGGCCGACGAGGTGGAGCTCGACGCCGTCGTGACGCTGGTGGATGCAATGCATATCGACCAGCACCTATACGATCCGGTGCTCGACGGCAGCGACAATCAGGCGGTCAACCAGATCGTCGCGGCGGACCGCATTCTGGTCAACAAGATAGACCTTGCTGAGGAGGATGCCCTCGGTTCGCTGGAAAGCTCGCTGCGTCGGCTCAACCAGACGGCACCCATCCTGCGCTCCAGCTACGGCAAGGTGGACCTCTCCAATATCCTCGGCGTCAAAGGTTTCCGGCCGTCCTACGTGCGCGAGCGGGCGGAAATCCTCGACATCGACATGGATGACGATCACGGTGTTGACCACCATCATCATGATTGCTCCGAGCCCTGTTGCGACCACCCCGATCACGATCATGGGCACCACCATCACGGCCATGACCATGGACATCCGCATGTAGCCGCCCTGCGGCCACACCTGCATGACGCGACGGTGAACTCCCACTCCTTCGTTTATTCCGAAGCCTTCGATGGCGAGAAGCTCGCAGGGTTCCTGAAGGACTATCTCGGCGAGCACGGTGGCGACATTTTTCGCACCAAGGGCATCGTTTCCGTTGCCGGCGACGACCGTTTCTTTGTGCTCCAGGCCGTGCACAAGCTTGTCGATTTCCGCCCGGACCACGCCTGGGGCGAAGACAGGCGGAAGTCGAAATTCGTGTTTATCGGCCGCAATCTCGACCGTGTCAGCATCGACAGAAACTTGCGTGCATGCCTGGTGCCCTAGCAGCGAGTCTCCCGCCGGACGGCGCTTGCGTAAGCCTTTCTGTCTGAGCCGCCCGCGCACCTCCAGCGCGGGCGGTTGCTGCTGTTTTTCTAAAAATCTATTTAAAAATAATGACTTAGATCTATTTTTGTGTTGACAGAAACCACGCGGAGTGGTTCCTTTGAAGGCGAGTAGAAGCACCGACAATTGCTCACCGTCTGTTGGAAGATGAGGCTGCGATGTCGATGCTGACGAATAGAGGAATGCCCGGTTGCCCCGCCCTGGGAGCTTATGCGCCGGCCCGTTCCCTCCGTCTTCGGCATTTCCTGAGATCGCGGATCCACGCCCGGCTTCGGCCGGCATGGCGTTCATCGCGCGGCCCCGCATCGACCGGACCCTCTACGACAGGAGAAACCTATGATTATTGACCTGAGCTGCTATCCCACCGATCTGGTGGACTTGGCTTGGCGACACGACGGACCGCCGTTCACCGGCGACAAACTGCTCAAGATGATGGATGGCCCGTACTATGTGAACGGTAAGCCGCGCCGGATCGACAAGGCCTTTATCCAGCCGCCGCAGGGCAACACCATCTACACCCACGAGGTCATGGATCTGGAGGGCAAGGCCGCCATCCGCCAGTACATGGCCTACACGGAAAAGATGGTCACCGAGCATCCAGACCGGTTCCTTGGCTGCTTCGTCTACAACCCGCGCTACGGCACCACGAACGGTGCCGAAGAAATCGAACGCTATGCGAAGGAGTTTGATTTCAAGATGGTGCAGCTGCAGGCAAACATGCACGCCTACCGCCCGGACCGCGCCCTCGACTGGCTTCGCCCGGCACTGAAAAAGTGCGCGGATCTCGGGCTGATGGTGAAGGTGCATACCGGTGACGGTCCGTACTCGATCCCGACGGAGTTCTATCCGATCATCCGCGAGTTTCCGGAAGTCAACTTCATCCTGGCGCATTTCGGCGTTCAGACCGGCGGCGTCTACGTGTTCGAGCCTATGCAGATGGCGCTCGACACGCCGAGTGTCTACGTGGAATCCGGTTGGTGCCTTCAGTCGCGCATCGTCGAGTTCGCCAAGGTGCTCCCCAAGCACAAGATCCTCTTCGGCTCCGACACACCGCCGAACGAGCCGGGCATGTGGATCAACCTTCTGGAGGTCCTTTGCCACGAGCCGCCGCAGGGCCTCAACCTCGATGAGGATACGCTCGAAGATTACCTCGGCAACAACGTCGCCCGGATGATCGGCCTGGAAGCGACGAAGCCGCCGGCCACCGTCGAGGAAGCCGAGGCGTATCTGCGCCAGCACGGCGTAGCACTTGCCGCGTAAATTTGAACGGAGTGAACAATGATCATCGATACCCACCTTCACCCGACCAACCTCGTTGACGAGGCGTGGCGCCACACAGGCGAGCCCTTCACGGGCGAGCGCATGCTCAAGCTGATGGATGGCCCCTACATGATCAACGGCAAGCCGCGCCGGATCGACATGGGCTTCATCCAGCCGCCGCCGGGAAATACCGGCTACCGCGACGGCAACCGCAAGGGTCGCGAGGGCATTCGCGACTACATGGCCTATTGCGCCGAGCTTTGCCAGAAGTACCCGGACCGCTTCATCGGCAACTTCAACTACAACCCGCGCTGGGGACCTGAAAACGGCGCGGCGGAGCTGGAATTCCACGTCAAGGAATACGGCTTCAAGATGTTGAAGCTGCACGCCAACATGCACGGCTACCGTCCTGACCGGGCGCTCGACTGGTTGCGTCCGGCGATGAAGAAATGCGCCGAACTTGGGGTGGTGGTCCTCATCCACACCGGCGACGGCCCGTACACCATCCCGACGATGTTCTACCCGATCATCCGCGAGTTTCCGATGGTCAACTTCATCATTGGTCACTTCGGCATCCAGACGGGCGGCAACTACTCGTTCGAATCCTTCTGGATGGCGATGGATACCCCGAACGTCTACTGCGAATCCGGCTGGTGCTTCCAGTCGCGCATCGTCGAATTCGCCCAGCAGCTGCCGAAGAACAAGATCGTTTTCGGCACCGACAGCCCGCCGAACGATCCGGGTATGTGGCTGCGCGAACTGGAGGTGCTCTGCAAGGATCCGCCGCACGGGATCAACCTCTCTGAGGACGATCTGGAAGGTTACCTCGGCAACAACATCGCCAGGCTCGTCGGCATCGATCCGTCGCCGCCGCCCCGTGACCTGAGGGACGCCCAGGCGCGCCTGAAGGACTCGTACGCCGGCGTCGACCGCGCCACGGGCAAGCACAGGGAATTTGCCTGAACAAGTCGACGGCGCCCTTCCGGGGGCGCCGTCACCCAACCGCTGCGCCGAGGCCGAGATTATGACCGAGTACCACAAGCAAGACGTTCGTCGCTTCCTGGCCGACTACCGGGCAGAACACCCCGAGGACGTGATCACCATCGACCAGCCAGTCCTGGACGACCAGGATGCGACGGCGCTGATCTGGAACCTGGCCGATAGGGGCCAGCACCCCATGCTCTACCTCAAAAGCGTAAGCGGCATCGGCAGCGAGGTCCTTTGCAACATCTTCGCCTCGCGCGACCGCATCGGGCGCCTTCTCGGCTCGACCGCCGACAGGCTGCACGAGGCCTACCAGGCGCGCGCCAATCGGCCGTTTACGCCTCAGGTCTTGGAAGAGGGCCCGATTACGCAGGAGATCATCTCCGGCGATGCCGTCGACCTCAATGCGCTGCCGATGCTCAAGCACTTCGACACGGATCGAGCGAAATACATCACCAGCGGCATTATCATCGGCGAGCATCCGGAAACCGGCGCCGGCAATCTCAGCTACCACCGCGCGATGATCCATTCGAAGAACTCGCTTGCGACCTCACTGCATTCGCGCGGCCATCTCTGGCGGCTGATGAACATGGCCAAGGAAAAGGGCAAGCCGATGCCGGTAGCCATGGTCATCGGCGGCCATCCGCTCTTCATGATCGCCGCCTCCGCCCGCCTTGCCTTCGGCGAAGACGAACGCGATGTCGCCGGCGGCCTGCTGGGTGAACCGCTTCAGGTCGTGCGCACGCCGAAGTACGGAATCCGCGTTCCCGCCCATGCCGAGATCGTGCTCGAAGGCGTGCTGGATCCCGAGGCGCATGTGGAGGAGGGGCCGTTCGGCGAGTTCACCGGCTATTCCTCTGACCGCTCGACCAACAACCTCTTCAGCGTCGAAACGATCATGCGTCGGCGCGATGCCATGCTTGTCAGCGTAGCGGGCGGCAATTCCGCCGAGCACCTGAACCTTGGCCGTGTGCCGCGCGAGGCGGAGGTGGTGGAGAAGCTGAAGGCCCGCTTCCCCTCAATTACCGCGGTGCACTACCCCTCATCGGGCACGCATTTCCACGCCTATATCGCCATGAACCAGACGCGCGAGGGAGAGGCGCGGCAGGTTATGCTCGGGCTTCTCGGCTGGGACCAGTATCTGAAAACCGTCGTCGTGGTGGACGCGGATGTTGATATCACCCGTGACAGTGAGGTGCTTTGGGCGCTCGCCACCCATTTCCAGCCGCACAAGGACGTGGTCATCATCGAGGGCCTGCCGGGCAACGCTCTCGATCCTTCGGCCAGCGGCATCGGGACGACTTCGCGGATGGGGCTCGATGCGACGCGCGGCCCGAATTTCCACGGCGTGCGGGCCCGCATCAGCGATGAGGCCTGCGCGCGCGCCGCAGCACTCCTGAAAAGCGCGAGATAGGGCGATGACGCATCCACGACGCATGATCGTCGGTATTTCAGGCGCCTCCGGAGTGGTCTACGGCAAGCGCATCCTCGAACTGCTGCGTGATCTCGAAATCGAGACGCACCTGATCATGTCGCGCGCCGCCTGCATTACGCTTGCGGCCGAGGCGGTCTTTACCAGACAGGACCTTGAAGCCCTGGCGACGACGACCCATTCCAACAAGGATATCGGCGCGGTCTGTTCCTCCGGCTCCTACAGGACCCTCGGCATGATCGTCGCGCCCTGCTCGGTCAAGACGCTTGCCGAGATCGCCACGGGCACGACGGATAACCTCATTTCTCGCGCGGCCGACGTGGTGCTGAAGGAGCGGCGTCGCCTCGTGCTGATGCTGCGAGAGACGCCGCTTCATCTCGGCCATATCCGCAACATGGCACAGGTGACCGAAATGGGCGGCATCATCTATCCACCCGTGCCCGCTTTCTACGCGAAGCCCCAGAGTATCGAAGACATGGTCGACCACACCGTCGGTCGGGTGCTCGATCTCTTCGACCTTGACCCGGGCATTGTGCGCCGCTGGCCGGGAACGCAGGGAGTGGAATGACATGACTGCCCGCATCGCCGCCGATCCGGAGACGCTTGCGCCAGAACCCCGCGTCGCCTTCATCTCGGATGATGCGATTGATATCCTTGCCTTCGCCGTTCAGTCTCTCGAAGAGGGGCGCGCCGCCGCCCTCATCACGCTAGTCGAAATCCGCGGTGGTGCGGCGCGCCGTCTCGGCGCGCAAATGGTGGTGCGGGACGACGGTCTTTATTGCGGGTTCGTTTCGGGTGGCTGTACGGAGGCTGCCGTCGCTGCCGAAGCGATGATCGCCCTTGCGAAGGGCATGGATCGTCACCTTCTTCTTGGTGAAGGGTCGCCCTTTTTTGATATCGTTCTGCCCTGCGGCGGCGGCATTACGCTTGCGATCCATGTCTTGGCGGACGCCGCAGTCTTGCGCCAGGCACTGGCCGCCCTTGATCGCCGCATGCCGGTGGGGCTGCTTTATCATCCGGGTAAGCGCGCCCTCCATTTGCGCAAGGGCGAAGCAGCAAGCGGTTGGGATGGAGAGTGGTTCGTGCGGGCCTATAGGGCGAAGCCGCGGATCGTCGTTGCCGGCACGCCGTTGGAGGTCGGAGCGGTTGCCCGCGTTGCCGTCGCGGCCGGCTACGAGACCGTAGCGCTTGAGGGTGGCCAGGTGCCGTCACCAGGCGACCTCGACGCGGACACGGCCGTCGCTCTCTTATTTCACGATGTTGACCGTGAGTTACCGGTGCTTACCGCGGCGCTCGCGTCAGACGCCTTCTACGTCGGCGCCCTTGGCAGTCGTCGCACGCATGCCAAGCGTTGCGGGGCCCTGCTTGCGTGCGGGCAAACCGAGAGCATGCTTGCCCGCATCAGGGCGCCGATAGGCATATTTGACAAGGCAAGGGATGCACGTGCACTCGCCATCTCCGTCGTTGCAGATATCGCGCATGCACGGACGCGGCTGGAAACAGCCTTCAATCCAAATTCTCACCGCTGAGAGCCGTCTCGAAAGCTTCGGACCTCATTTGCGCTCAGCCGCCATTGCACATCACCGGTTCCGATCTGCACCGATCCGAACCACGCCCGCCTCTCGTTGCGAAAAGCGGGCTATCACATGCGACATCATTTCAGGTCAACAAGCAGACAGAGGCAAGCCGGGCTCCGTTCGAAGCCCGGCGTTGCTCTATTGCGCGTTGGCGCCGAGATCGATCTTGCCGAGAAGAAGCGCGGGATCCTCTGCGGCTCCGACGAGGTCGAGCGCACTGATGCCGGCAGCGTCCTTGGCTTTGACCGTCAGGGTGAAGGTTCCCGGCTTGGTGATGAACTGAGAAAGCGCCGTGGCTGCCTCCTGCAGTTTTGGTTGCGTGGACGCAAACTGCTGCAGTCCAGCGGTCGTCATCATCACAAGGATGCCGCGCACGCTGTCTTCGGTCAGGCCGTTCTCATTGGCATAGAGCTTGATGCCCTTCGCCATGATCCCCTTGTCCTCGATCTTGACCTTCGCCTCCCGGGCCGTGAGGCCGAAGAGTGCCATCTGAGCGGCGGTCATGTCGCCGGAGAAGAAGTCCGTGGTGACACCGCCCATGATCCCCGAGAAGGAAAAGCTGCCCATGTCTTTGCCGCTCAAGGAAATATCCTTGATGACGAGGTTCTCATTCGGCTCGTCCCAGGCCAGTTCGACGTTGGAAGAAAAGACCAGTTTGTCGAAGCCAAGCTGGCGCAGCGTCTTGGAGCCTTCGTCCACGGCGTCCGAAGGGAGCGGCACGCTGAGGTCCTGATAAGCAATGCGAACGTCGGTCGGGATGCCGTTGCGCGGCTTGGTCAATGCCACTTCATAGCTGTCCAGCGTAAACCGGATGCGCTCGGGGACGGAAGGTATGGCAGCCTGGTCCACCGGTTCCTCGTTCAACTCCGCGTTCGGGTTGGCGGCTTCGTTGGACGGATCCGCCTCGGGCGATGCGTCGGTGGTTTCAGGCGGCGCTGTGGCGCTGTCGGTTGAGCTGTCTTCTTCCGTGACAGTTTCGGTGGCAGACGTGCTTGCCGCTTCCCCCGGCATATCGATGTCCAGACCCTTCAACCGGATCGTGCCGAATTCCGGCATGAGCGTGGTGAGAGGGAAGCTGTCGATCTGCTCTTCGTTCAACGCCGCCAGTTTCGTCAGCGCTTCCATGGTCGGGTGCCACGAGAAGCCTGTGATGCTCGCTTCCGAGAATCTGGCGTAATCGGCACCTTCGCCGATGGAAACGCCATGCATCGCGCCGTCGAAGGTGCGACCTTCGAGATGAAACGCCATCTTGTCGACGTCCAGCTTGATTGTCCTGCTTCCGCCGTCGTCATCCTTTTCCGAGATCTGTGTCTTGAGACCGAGCATCTCGATGTCGCCCTTGCCGATGATGTCGGCAAGCGAAAGGGCGCGCTTGAAAAACGCCTGACGCTCAGCAGGCGGCAGTGCGTCGGGATCGGCCACTTGCAGCTTCTGAAGCGTTTCAAGGAGCGGTTCGGCCGGCATGCGGATGCTCAAGCCACTGCTGCGCAACTCGTCGTAGCTGAAATTCGACGCGCCATGCGATAGCACGATGTTCTTGACCGAGACGGGGCCGTAAAGTGGTTTGGGGTCTTTGTCGTCAGGCCCTGCCTTGTCCCCGTATATCCGGGCGAGATAGGCGGCGTCGAAATCCTTGCCATTCATGGCGCCCATGGAGCCGTTCATTTCCTCCCGTGTCGGCTCGCCTTCTCCGTTCGGGATGTCCAGCTTCAAACCGAAGCTCGCCCCGCTTGCAGAATAGCGTGCCACGCGGCCGCCTCCGATATCCTCCAAAGCAACATCCTTGTAGACTGTCTTCTGCTCAGAGCCGGCGACAGCCTGGCTGATCGTAACTTCCGGCGCCAGCACACGCTTTGCCGCAAAGCCCTCAATGCGTTTCAGCAGCGGCACCTTCGCTTGATCGCCGCTCTTTGCATTTGCCACGGTGGCGAAATCGGGTTCTTCGATGCTCACCTGTGGCACGGACAGTTTGCCCATCGCCAGTTCGAGCTCGAGCCCCTGCAGCTCAAACCCGCCCTTCAGGAAGGAAATCGTGGGTCGCCCGTCAATCGCAGCGACGCGCACACTGCCGCCGCTGGCGAAAGGAAGCGTGACGTCACGCATATGAATGCGCCCGAAAAAGTCGGCTTCAACCGAACCTGCCTTGCCACCGCGCTCGACAAGAAATCGATCGGCCTCCCTTGCGATCATGAACTTGCCGGCGGTTGCGCCCGCCACTGCGAGCGCGATGATCGCTACCGAGGCCCATAACGCCTTGCGCCCGCCACGACCGGTTCCAATTTCTGCTTGCGGCACGATTTTTGTTCCTTCACCAAACAAGACTCACAACGATTCCTTGCGTGCCGTGTGACTAATGAGCGGCTTCGCTTTATGCAAGTTTTGCGAGCGTTGAAGCACATCGTTCCTGCACCGGACCATCAGACCGTGTGTCGCGGGTTAGTCCGGGTGAATAGCAGTCGCTCGTCGTTCCCATGACGATAGCCACCGCGGTCATTCTGGATCTGGCGTAAATCGACGACGGTCGCGCAATCAGGGCGCTGAGTGCGTTTCGATCATTCAGGGCGACGTCGCGTCTGCCCAGTTGATGCGACGTTGCGGCTAACCGTTCGAAGTCTGAGCCTTCCGAAAAGCCATTACACCCCCGCGATCCCGAGGGCTGCCAAGCGTCAGCTTGCCAATCACGCCGTCTCTATTCGCGCGCGGCTTCAGCCGACGGAGACGTATTTTCTCCAGCCATGCTCGCCGCGAAAACCCAGCACCTCCCGGACCTTCCGGTTCGACAGAAGTGTCTCGAATTCGCCGAGTTCCCGCTTGAGCGGTGTGCCGGAATAGAACCGGTCGATCAGTTCGCGGGTCGGCAGATCGGAGGAGGTGTCGTCGTTGGCAGCATTGAAAATCTGGAACCCGAGCCCGTCCTTTTCCACGGCGCGAAGCGTGATCTGGCCAAGGTCGCGCGCATCGATGTAGCTCCAGGCGATACGCTTGCGGAAACCCGGATCTGCAAACCATCCGGGAAACAACGCGTACTCATGCGGTTCGATGACGTTGCCGATGCGCAAGGCGTAGATGTCGATGCCGCTGCGCGCCGCAAACGCGCGTGCCGTCTGTTCGTTGACGACTTTCGACAGGGCATAACTGTCCATAGGGTCAACGTCGTACTCCTCGTCGAGTGGGAAGTAGGCCGGGTTGCGGGGTTCGTTGGCGAAGACGAGGCCGTAGGTCGTTTCGCTGGATGCGATGACAATCTTGCGAATACCGAGTTTCACCGCCGCTTCGATGACGTTGTAGGTGCCGAGCGCATTGACGCGGAAAAGCTCGTTATCGGGAGCGATCATGATGCGTGGAATGGCGGCAAAGTGCACGACGGCGTCGATGGGCTGCGGTCTCAAGGACGGGTCGAACTCGTGCAGCCCGGTGTAGCTCGACAAGGCGTTGAAGACTTGGCCGCTATCGGTGATATCGGTGATGAGTGTCCTGACCTTGGGATTGTCGAGTGGCCGGGTATCGAGGTTGAGCACCTGGTGCCCTCTTTCGACCAGGTATTCAACCACATGGCGGCCGGCCTTGCCGCTGCCGCCGGTGAAGATGATCCTCTTTGTCATTCTGCTCCCCACACTGTGATATACATGTGTTCTCTCTCGCCAATGCGCTCAGGAACCATTGAGCCGATGGCTCAAATGATCGGCATTGCGAACCCGCCGACAAAGCCGCGAAGTATGAATTGCGGCTGTCGATCAATACTCTACGATGCTGTCGATACGTCTCGCTCGCGTCAACAGGGAAGACCTTGATACGGCCCGCGTCCGCGCCTTGAAGGCGCGACGCGGGCGCGGCAGACTGCGAGGGGTTTCATCCGGGCACCCACGACGAGGCCCCGGACGAGACCGTCACTTTTGGATGCACGTATCGACCGTGTCCTTGGTGCATTCATCAAGTCCGGTGAACACCGGATCTTCTACCGGCTTGCCGGCGATCAGGTCCATCATCACGGACGGCGCCTTGTACCCCATTTCGAACGGGCGCTGCCCGACGAGAGCTGTCACCAGTCCTTCCCTCGCGATGGCCACCTCGTCACCGATCGTGTCTGCGGCGCCGATGACGAATTCGTTCTTGGCAATCTTTTCCGCTATCGGCTTGAAGAGATCGCGGTAGGGCTGCGGTGCCCCGAACAGTGGCCAGCCGCCCATGATGCCGAAGGCGTCGAGGTCCGGGTTGGCTGCAAGAATGTCGGTCATCGCCTGGACGCCTTTGGCCCCGTCGTCATTGGTAAAGACCGGGCAGCCTGCGACTTCCGTCCAGCCACCTTCGCCCTTCAGTTCCGTCAGCCCCTCCTTGCCGGTTAGCGTGTCGCGCATGCCCTGGGCCCGGCGCAAGATATTGTCCGCTCCCGGATTGCCTTCGATCGTGCAGATCTTGCCGCCACTCGGCTTGGCCTTCTTGATGTATTCACCGATCCGCGCGCCCATCAGGTAGTTGTCGGTTCCGAGATAAGTCTTGCGCAGGGCAGAGTCCTCCTTGGCGAGGTCGGCGTCGAGCGTCATGACCGGAATGGTCGGGTTGGCTGTCTTCAGCGTCTGAGCGATCAGTTTGGCATTCGAGGGCGAAATGGCGATTGCGGCCGTGTCGGCCTTGCCGAGCATGTCCTGAACGATTTGCGCTTCGCCTGCCTCATCCGACGTCGAGGCCGGTCCGGTGTAGAAGCACTCATATTCGGAATCCGGATTTTCCTTGTTCCATTTCTGGCAACCCTGATTGATCGCTTCGAAGAAGGGGTTGTCGAGGCCCTTCACGACGATGACGAGTTGCTTCTTGGCCAATGCCTGACCGGCGCAGAGTGCCAGGACGGCGACGGCAGCCAACAATACAGTTTTTCTCATTCTTTCCTCCCATTGAACAAGCGGACAGCATCTGTCCGCGGCACAAATCAACCCGGATACCAGACGACACGAGGATCGTTCGGCTGACGCTCGTATTGCCAGGCCGAGTCGATAAGCTTTTCGAGATCGTAGTCAGGGCGCCAATCCAAGAGGTACTTGGCCTTGCTGTTATCCATCCAGTTCGAGTGGAATGCGCTGGGAACGTCGACTGAAGCGAGGCCGCGCGTGCGTGCGAGGTAGCTTGCGACCTCCCCGTAGTCGACCGGGCGATCCATGGAGACATTGAAGAGCTGCCGTTCGGCACGCGGGTTGTCGATCGCCGCCAAGATCGCTGAGACCAGGTCGCCGACATGGACGAAATTGCGTTTGAGCGGCCGACCATCGGCGTCACGCAGGAGCGGCACGGTACCGGTTTCGGCGTATCGCCGCGCTTCTTCAGGCGCAAAGAAGGTCTTCCAGTCAGGCCCGCCGAATAGATCGTCGCCGAACGACAACGTGTGCTTGAAGTCGTCCTTCTCCATGATCCACGGTGCACGCAGGCAGCAACCATTCGTTCCATATTGAACCGCGTATTGCTCGAGCATCACTTCCTCGAGAACCTTCGATAGCGCGTAGCAGCCGGGGTAGGCGCGGTGGGGGGTGTTCTCGGTCACGGGTCCATCGTGGCGCTGGAAGAAATGACCAACGGCCGCGTCACCCCCGATGAGGATGAACTGGCGCGCGGCAGGGCTGATCCGGAAGGCCTCCAGCAGCCAGAACATGCCCTTGATCGTGGTGTCCATGACATCGTCGGGCGTTTCCTTGCAGGTGGCGAGGTGCACGATATGGGTCACACCCTTCACTGCGGCTTCGACCACATTGCGGTCGGCAATCGTTCCGCAAACCACGTCCATTCGCTCGGACGGATCAAGCCGCCGATTGTGGCAGAGCGCACGGATTCGCGCCCTCGAAAAACGTGCTTGGTCAAGCAGCCTCGCGATGAGGTTCCGCCCGACCTTGCCCGTTGCACCGGTGACAAGGATAAGCATGCTCGTCTCCCACCGATGTCTAATATACAGGGCAACGTGTATTTGTCATACAAAACAGTTTCTACGCAGAGGACGTCATTGACGCCTTCATGAGGATTTGCGTAAATAAGCTGTCGACCGCTGGGTGAAGACTGAGGAACGATCGCGCCCCCTGGCGTGCCGGCGCGCTTCGGGAGGCGAGACGGCTGGTGGCGACACTTGAGATCACCAACATTTCCAAGCACTTCGGTGCCATTCAGGCGGTTAGCGACGTTTCGCTTTCGCTGGAGGCGGGGCAGGTGGTCGGCCTCATGGGAGATAACGGCGCCGGCAAATCAACCTTGGTCAAGATGATTGCCGGGAATTATCGGCCGAGCCAGGGAACGATACGGCTCAACGGCAGCGAAATCGTGCTGCATCGACCGATCGAGGCTAGGCAGCACGGCATCGAAATCGTTCACCAGGACCTGGCGCTCTGTAACAATCTATCGGCGGCGGCCAACGTCTTCCTTGGGCGCGAACTCAGGCGCGGCTTCGGCCCTTTGCGTGTGCTGGACTATAAGGCGATGTACAGGCGCGCTGGAGAAATCTTCAGGGAGCTTCGATCCGAAACGCGCCCCCGTGACCTCGTCCGGCAGATGTCCGGAGGGCAAAGGCAGGCGGTCGCGATCGCGAGAACGATGATTTCCGAGGCAAAGATTGTCCTCATGGACGAACCGACGGCCGCCATATCCGTGCGGCAGGTCGCCGAAGTGCTGCATCTGATCCGAGGACTGCGCGACCGCGGCATTGCGGTCGTGCTCATCAGCCATCGCATGCCGGACGTCTTTGACGTTGCCGATCGCGTGGTGGTCATGCGTCGTGGCCGAAAGGTTGCCGACAAGCCGATCTCGCAGACATCGCCTGAGGAAGTGACTGGACTGATTACCGGCGCCATCGAAAGAGGATGAGCGCTGCAAGGCTGCATCGAGGGAACGCGTAGACGATGGCAACGATGCTCGACCAGACCATGGCTCAGAAACGGCGCACGCTGGGGGCTGCCGTCCTCGCCAACCAGACCTTCTGGGTTTTGCTCGCCGTCGTGTTGGCATGCGTTTTCCTGTCCTTCGCGACGGATTCCTTCGCCACGTCGAAGAACCTTTACAACATCACCCGCAACACCACCTTTGTCGCCATCATTGCCCTTGGCATGACGCTGGTCATCATCACCGGCGGGATAGACTTGTCTGTCGGATCGGTGCTTTGCCTATGCAGTATGATTTTGGCGGTGGTCATGCATGCCGGCTACAGTATCGAGGTCGGAATTGCTGCCTCGGTGGCAACGGCGCTTGTCATCGGCGCGTTCAACGGTGTCCTCATTGCCTATTTGGGATTTCCACCTTTCGTGGTCACGCTTGGCATGCTTTCGATTGCGCGAAGCCTGGCGATGGTCGCCTCCAACAACACTGTCGTTTTTCAGTTTGGCCCCGACCACGACAAGCTGCTGGCTCTTGGCGGTGGGGCATGGCTGTTCGGCATCGCCAACCCGGTAATCTACATGATCGTGCTGGCGCTGCTCACTGGCTTCGTTCTGCGGTGGACGAGGCTCGGTCGCTATATCTACGCCATCGGCGGCAACGAGCACGCGGCGACCGCGACCGGTATTCCGGTTCGACCGATCAAGGTCGGTGTCTATATGATTTCCGCCCTCTCGGCCGGCGTCGCCGGCATCGTCCAGACTGGGTGGCTCGGAGCGGTGACAACCAACATTGGCGCCGGCATGGAGCTGCAGGTCATCGCAGCGACGGTGATCGGCGGTGCCAACCTGGCCGGCGGCACAGGCACGGCCCTTGGAGCACTGGTCGGTGCAGCGCTCATTGAAGTGATCCGCAATAGCCTCGGGCTGCTCGGCATCAACGCATTCTGGCAGGGGACGTTCATCGGCGGCGCGACCATCCTCGCGGTCCTTTTCGACCGCATCCGCAATTTCCGGCAGTCTGAATAGCTCACCAATCCCATGTAAGGACGGCACTATACGCGGTGCTTCCTGGGGCCACCTTCCAGGAGATCAAATTCATCTTGTTGGCGGGTGGAATTGGCGCCCTGACGCAGGCCACACGCATTGTCTTCTGGAGGTGGTTCGGCTGTGGGTGGCAGTGCAATCTTCCGCACTTGAGGTGGCTATCAGGCAGCCGCTAGAACCTGGTGGTTGACCGCGCAGATGGTTGGGCGACGGCACCTTCTCACTGGTCTCTGCCGGCCTCGGCATCGGCTTTGCACCGGAATAGACGCTGGATCTGCCCAATCGCAACTTCGAGCTTCACAAGGTGAGGGGCGCAGATTTCGGGATTGGGCTCCGTGTCGCCTGGTCGAAGGATGATCCAACGGCTACCCGTGACGACATCATCGATATCGCGCGGTCGCTGGTCAGGGCTGGCAGGTGAGTGAGGTTGGGCGATCGTGACTGGGCGGTCCCCCTATCGGGCGGAACGGTCTGCCGGGGGGGGTATTCAGTCCCGGTTCCCGCCTTTCAGGCGGTGCTATGCTGAACCTCTTGGCGCGCGACCCCTTTCAACCGGTCAAGCCGCGCACAAACTGGCGCTGGCAGCGACGCTGCCAACGCCCGGTACGCTCATTTGCCAAGTGACTGGTTCATGAGCTCGACAGTCCCCTAGATGCACCGAGGGTTCTGATCCAATCAAGGCGTCAGACCTTCAATATTTCTTTTTGCGAACGATCTTGTTGCCACGTGGTCCGCTGATGACAGGTGTTCTGTCACGGTTTTCAGAAACCAGGCTTCGCCAGCGTTCAACGCGGTCGGCGGCCAGAGTGCCGCTTTTGACGGCTGCCTGAACCGCGCAGCCCGGTTCATGCGCATGGGTACAATCGCGAAAGCGGCAAAGCTGTGCCAGTTCCTTTATGTCGGAAAAAAGCGTGTCGATGCCATCGGTGATATCGCTGACGTACAGTGTTCTTATTCCAGGCGTATCGATGACCCAGCCGCCGCCCGGAATAGGATGTAGCGAGCGCGCGGTCGTGGTGTGACGGCCTTGCGCGTCATGTTCGCGAATAGTCCCGGTTTTCTGCTGTGCGTTCGATTCAAGTCTGGTCAACGTGTTGACCAATGTCGACTTTCCCACTCCCGACGATCCAACCAGGGCGATCGTTTGGCCAGCGCCGCACCAGGAACTCAAAAGGGAGCTTGCATCGGCTGAGCGCCCATTCAGGGCAACGACAGGTAGGTCGCGCTGCAAAGCCTCGGCTTTGGCCTGAAATATGCCAACGTCTTCCGCGGTGTCAGCCTTGGTCAACACGACCACCGGTTTGCTGCCCGCCTGGTTAGCCATGATGAGGTAACGTTCCAGCCGCTCGATATTGAAATCGGCGTTGCACGACGTCACGATCAACAGTGTGTCGATGTTGGCAGCAACAAGTTGTTGGCCACGTCCGACCTCCGGGCGTCGCTTAAACACGGTTTTCCGGTCAAGCCGCCTGACAAGCATGTCGGACCGGGGATCGGCAAGCACCCAGTCGCCCACGGCGAAATCAGCCGTATTGGCATTGGCAGGTAGCTCTAGCCTGATCGATCCCGTGGTGCCCATCGCCTCAATGCGTGCCCGGTGAACCGACGCAATGCGCCTGGGTACGAGATCTGCTTCGGTCGGCTTTACCTGATCCGCAAAAAAGCCGGACCAACCAAGCAATTCCAACGCTGAGTGGAGACTGGAGTTCGTCAAATTTTGCTTCGCCTTTGATTTTTTGCAGGCTTCTTGCCTAGTTGCGCTGATGATCTCGTTTTGGCAAAGAATTTGCGTAAGCTGCAGCCTCGCCGGAGTAGGGGAAATGGTCCCCTAACTGACTGTCACCGTCATAAACTTTGAAGGCTGGTCCATCGACTTCGACGATCTTATACCCATTCACGTATTCAAATTTTGGCGTTTTCCAACCCATAAATGCTCTCCAGTTTCGGTCCAGTGTTTCCAAACTCTGAAAATGATGTCCGGCTGTCATACTTCGCAATCTATCGCAATATCACGTGCCCGCACAAAAGACGAACTAGCCAACGCCGGTTCGTATCCCATCAAGGCGAGGGATCGGAATCGACATCCTGGACTGGCGGGGGTCGCATTGGTCCAAGGACGACCCGACGGCCGCACGCGACAGCATCATCGGTATTGCGCGGTCACTGGTTAGAGCAGGTAGGTGAGGGCGAGTTGCCGAGGGTGTTCGGTCCCGGCAACGCTTCTCTAATCGGCGTGTCATGGTCAAGCGCTTTTCGAGCTTTTCCCTGGCCAGGACGAGATAACATCGTCGTCGGAATTCAGCGCTAAGTGGCCATTCCGGCACGGTCCCAAGTCAGGCAATAAATCTGGCACGAGCGCGGAAACAAGAGTAGCTTGCGAAGGCTATGAGGCTGGGAAGTTTCCCTCCCTGAACCAACGCAAAAGTGAGGCCTTCTATACCTTTGGGAGAGGCGGCCATGGGAGCGGTTCGCGCCGAACGGCGGCTGGTCGCAATTCTTGCCGTCGACATTGTTGGCTATTCGCGTCTCATCGAAGCCGACGAGGCCCGGACCCTGGCTGCGATGAAAGCGTTGCGTTCCGAAATCTTCGATCCCCTATTAGAAGATTATCACGGGCGCATCGTGAAACTTATGGGCGACGGCGAGATCGTGGAATTTAGCTCCGTCGTCGATGCTGTGACATTCGCCGTCGCGTCACAAAGAGAGGTCACCGCGCGCCAGGTAGATGTTGCACCCGAACTTCGCCTTCTTTTCCGCATGGGTATCAATCTCGGCGATGTCGTCGTGGACGGCGATGATTTGCTGGGCGACGGTGTCAACGTTGCGGCCCGCCTTGAGCAGATATGTGAGCCGGGAGGACTTTTCGTGTCCGGCACCACTTTCGATCACTTGCAAGGCAAGCTCGAATTGCCACTGGAATTCATCGGCGAGCAACATGTGAAGAATATCGAGCGGGCGGTGCGTGTCTATCGGGTGAGGTTCGAGGGGGATGCGCAGCATCGGCGGTTCAACGTCAGGAGCCTTCGCAATTGGGGAATTCCAGCCGCTTTAGCCCTCCTCCTCTTGATAGGCGTTCCTGCAATGTGGCTGGCCCAGAGGAACACGAGCGCCGACACGTCGTCCGTCGCGCGGACGGTTTTTCCGCTGCCAGAAAAGCCGTCGATCGCCGTCCTGCCGTTCGACAATCTTAGTTCCGATGCCGAGCAGGGCTATTTCGCCGACGGAATGACTGACGACCTGATCACTGAACTTTCAAAACTGTCCGGCATTTTCGTGATCGCGCGAAACTCGACCTTCACTTACAAGGGCAAGCCCACCACGGCGCAGCAGGTGGCCGAGGAATTGGGCGTCCACTACATCCTCGAGGGCAGCGTGCGTCGAGAAGGAAACCATGTTCGAGTCAATGCCCAGTTGATCGACGCGATCGAAGGACACCACCTCTGGGCTGAGCGCTATGATGGTGAAATGAGCGGCGTGTTTGGGCTGCAGGACAGGGTGATAGGACAGATCGTGTCGACGCTCGCCGTGAAGCTGACAAGTGCGGAACAGAAAGCCTCAGTTGCGCTGGAGACAGCCAATCCGCAAGCCTATGATCTGCTGTTGCAGGGATGGGATCACCTCCGCCGGGACACCGAGTCGGAAACGGTCACGGCT
This sequence comes from Ensifer sp. GW823-FHT05D09, assembly GCF_058795755.1. Taxonomy (NCBI): domain Bacteria; kingdom Pseudomonadati; phylum Pseudomonadota; class Alphaproteobacteria; order Hyphomicrobiales; family Rhizobiaceae; genus Ensifer; species Ensifer sp. GW823-FHT05D09. The sequence continues at coordinate 211,264 of NZ_JBXAIA010000005.1, forward strand.
GCCGCTTTCTTCCAGAAGGCTATCGTACTCGATCCGAACTATAGTCGCGCCTATGCATCGCTGGCGGCGGCAAACTGGAGGATTACCGTTTCAACCTGGTATGGCAGGGAGAACGCTTCCCAGAACCTGAACCGAAATCTTGCAAAGGCAATGGAGAGGCCGACGCCGCTTGCCTATGCGATAACAGCGCAGCTGCTCGCGCAGCAGGGGCGCTACGACGAAGCGTTCTCTGCCATCGGCCGGGCGATGAACCTTGCGCCGAATGATCCCGACAACCATGTCAGCATGGCGCGGATTCTCAACGCGACGGGACAAGCGGTAGAGGCTGAACAGCAGGTCCGCCAGGCGATGCGATTCGATCCCCGTTTCTCGCCTGCAACACTGCGCATGCTCGCAATCTCCCTCTTCTCCCAGGGAAAGTACGACGAAGCTGCCGGAAACTTTGAACGTGTGATGGCAAAAAAATCCGACGTCCTTGCGGACTACACCACATTGATATCGAGCTACGGCCACCTCGGACGTACTGAGGGCGCTCAGGCTCTCGTCGACAAGTACAATAAATTGGCGGAGTCTTCCCTGTGCGATCCGCTCACAATCCAGGAAAGTGCATTTGATTGGTACGGTAGTGCGTTCGCCTACTACAGACCTTACATAACGCGCCTGCAGGACGGTCTACGGAAAGCCGGTGTGCCCGATGGGGCCGGTACCGACCTCGCCCTTGACGACTATCTCAAGTTTATAACGACAACGAACGGCGAACCCAGTGTCGACGGCACGATGAAAGTCAATGTAGCAGACGCAAAGGCGCTGCTCGCCCGCGGCGTGCCCTTTATCGATGTGCGAGCCCCGCTCAGCTACGAAAACGGCCACATCCCCAAGGCCATCAATTTATCGCTGGTCACCGGCCTGTCGAAGGAAAGCCTCGCCAAGGTGGCGGGCAAGGACGACGAGGTCGCCTTCTATTGCCACGGCAAGCATTGCCACTATTCCGCCTATGCCTCGGCCAAGGCGGTTGCCTGGGGCTACACGCACGTGCTCCTTTTTGCGGGCGGATTTTCGGAGTGGGAGGACGAGGGCTATCCTCTAGTGATTGAGGTCAAGAACTAGCTTGGGCAGGAATTGCCACATGAAACCATCTGGGTTGCCAAACGCCATCCGCGATCTCAGGACTGCGACTGGCGCATCCCTACCAGGGCCGAGTTCGGCCCTAAGCGGCCACTAAACTGACCCTGAAATTTGCGCCGTGCAAGCCGTTGAATTGGCAGTGGCCGAAAAGTACCGCACGATTGTTGGATTATGCACCAACTAGAGCAACCGTTGTCTAGGCGGGACGAAGACTTGTCCGCACCGTATTCCGAGTGATAGCGAAATAGGCTGCTTTGGTCCTCACCATAACCACGGGAAGAAAAATGCCAGCCGGAATCGACCGCCCTGTCGCTGGAGACGAAGTTGTGTTGTTGGAGCGAGCCAACCCGCAAAGATATCGCGAGTGGCTCATTGCCCTCATGGGCGGCATCGAGGCTCTGCCCGCCGAGTTTTGGGACCGCATTCCTACTCCAGAGGAGGAACTGAAGACTCTACTCGCGCGGATGCTGCCAGGAGATGAGCTCTGGCTTGCGAGGTCGCGGCGCTTTGAGCCGACAGCGCTCATAGGGAATAGGGGCATTGCAGTCGTACGAAATGGCGATGCCGTCTGGTATCAGATAGGTATGCACCACTAGCCCACGCCCCAGCCACAACTGTGGGGCGTCCTGTTCCACAAGACCGATCCGTTGGCCGCCGCGGGCGTGCCGTCCGTTACAACGATGCCTCCCGTTTGCCTGCGCGCAGCACTTTTCCTGGATTGAGGATTGCGGATGCATCGAGCGCGTCCTTGACCCGACGCATGAGCGCCACTTTCACCGGGTTCGAAATGGCTGACAGGGATCCCACCCTCTTGAGGCCGATCCCATGCTCGGCGGAGAATGATCCGCCGATTACAGCGATGTCCCGGTACAGCACCGTTTCGACGGCTCTCGCCTTTTCGCCTGTAACCTCTCGACCGGCCGCATTGAGGACGATGTGGAGGTTTCCGTCGGCAAGGTGGCCAAAGACAAAGGGATCAAAGGTCGCATCGACCTCCTTCAATCCCGCAAGACAGCGATCAAGATACGTCCCGATTTCCGAAAGAGGGACCGAGACATCGTAGGACGGCGCACCAGGATGCTTTCGGTAGATGAGGTCTGTGTCCTCGCGCAACCGCCAAAGATCCGCCTCCTGTGCGACGGACGACGCGATCACTGTGGAAGCGTCGGGGTGATCCTCGACGAGGTCTTCGTAGATACGTCCAAGTTCCGATTGCAACGCTTCTTCCTCGGCCCCACCCAGCGAGACCAGAAGGTTTACCGGATGATCGGCACTGTAGTCCGTGACCGACCAGCGATGATGGCCTGATGTCAGGCGGAAATAGCCGTTCCAGATCGCTTCTGCCGCACGCAGTTGCCCGTACTTCGCGTCGAGCCCTCTGCGGACCGTCTCGAGCGCGGCGTCCACAGACGGTAGGCCAAAGAGGACCGTGGCGTTGGCAAGGGGCTGGGGTTCGAGCTTGACGGCAACACGCGTGATGATGCCGAGTGTGCCTTCGGCTCCCACGAACAGATGCTTCAGATCATAGCCGGCGGCGTTTTTCACCACCCGTGTCAGGTCGGAATAGATGGAGCCATCCGCAAGCACGACCTCCAGGCCAAGGATGCGATGCCGCATGACCCCGTGCCGGAAGGCCGCGATGCCGCCGGCGTTCGTTGACGCCATTCCTCCAATCGTTGCGGAACCACGTGACGGCAAGTCGATCCCCGTTTCAAGTCGATGCTCACTGGCCGCTGCCTGCAGCGCCTGCAGCGTGACACCGGCTTCCACCACGGCAACGCGCTCGACGGATGAAACATGCAGGATTCTATCGAGGCGGGCGGTCGAGAGCACAAGCTCGCCTGGTCTCGACATAGCGCCGCCGACAAGGCCGGTTCGTCCCCCATGGGTAACGAGCGGAACTCCGTTGGCAACGCAGCATTTGACAACCGCCGAGACCTCGCCGGTTGTTCTCGGAAGGACCACGACGCCGGCCCCGAGATTTTCCGGTGCGACGCCGTGGTCGATCGAGGAAAGGGCCTCGCCGTCCTTGAGATTTCCGTCACCAACAATCTTGCGAAGTTCGTCTTTGAATTCAGGCCTTAGGCAGTCCATTCGATGTTACCTGTTGGTGGCGTTGAGAACGGAGAGAGGTTGTGCACCGGCCTGATCAGGCCGCCTGCGTCTTCAGTGTGCCACTCTTCTTGGCCGTCCAGGTGGCGATAACGTCCATCAGAACGGGGTTGAGGCAATCATAAGGTTCCAGGCCAAGCTCCCTGAGACGAGCGCGCACGCCGTCCATCCTTGCCGGATCGTAGCCGCTTTCGATGATCGAGGAGACGAAGGCAGCAAAGCCGGGCTTAGCCCATCCCGTTTCCTGGAACCGCTCGGGATGCAGGAAGGAAAGCCCCTTGAACGCATGATCGCGTTCCACGGGTCCATACATGTGCACGCCGCAGTCCTTGCAAGCATGCCGCTGGATCAGCGCGCCTGGATCCACGACTGCAAGTTTGTCTCCGTTCTGAAGGACTTCGACGTTGGCGGTCGGTGCCACGGCAACGACTGAGAAGACAGCGCCGTCAGGTTTCCAGCACTTCGTGCAGCCGCAGGCGTGGTTGTGGGCGATGTCGCCCTTGATGCGGATCTTCACCGGATTGCTGGTGCAGTTGCAGGCAAGCGTGCCGCCGGAAAATGCAGCGTCGGTCGCCTTGAAGCCGCCGTCGAGGGACGGATGTATGGCAATGCTGGGCATGGGCTTCTCCTCCTTCATGGCCGACGCTTGATGCGCGGCCGATCACTGGCGCAGTCGGCCGGAGGCCGACGATGCGATGCACGGATTGCATTCGGAATGCGGTCTTGAACCCGCGCTCAGTATATCACGACCGAACGGATGCTTTCGCCGGAATGCATCAGCTCGAAACCCTTGTTGATGTCTTCTAGCGGCATGGTGTGGGTGATCATTGGATCGATCTCGATCTTGCCTTCCATGTACCAGTCGACGATCTTCGGCACGTCGGTGCGGCCGCGTGCGCCGCCAAAGGCGGTGCCCATCCAACTGCGTCCGGTGACGAGCTGGAACGGACGGGTGGAGATCTCCTGGCCGGCGCCGGCAACGCCGATGACAACCGACTTGCCCCAGCCGCGATGCGATGCCTCGAGCGCCTGGCGCATGACCTTGGTATTGCCCGTGCAGTCGAAGGTGTAGTCGGCGCCGCCGATCTGGTCGGCACCCCGCTTCGTCATGTTGACGAGGTAGGGCACGATGTCGTCGCCGACTTCCTTCGGGTTGACGAAATGGGTCATGCCGAAGCGCTCGCCCCAGGCCTTCTTGTCGTTGTTGAGATCGACACCGATGATCATGTCGGCACCGGCGAGACGCAGGCCCTGGATGACATTGAGGCCGATACCGCCGAGACCGAAGACGATCGCGGTCGCGCCCATCTCGACCTTTGCGGTGTTGATGACGGCGCCGATACCGGTGGTGACGCCACAGCCGATGTAGCAGATCTTGTCGAAGGGGGCGTCAGGGTTGACCTTGGCGACGGCGATCTCCGGCAGCACGGTGTAATTGGCAAAGGTCGAGCAACCCATGTAGTGGTGGATCTTGTCCTTGCCGATCGAGAAGCGCGAGGTGCCGTCCGGCATCAGGCCCTGGCCCTGGGTCGAACGGATCGCGGTGCACAGGTTGGTCTTGCGCGACAGACACGACGGGCAGGAGCGGCATTCCGGCGTATAGAGCGGAATGACATGATCGCCCTTCTTGACCGAGGTGACGCCCGGGCCGACGTCGACGACCACGCCGGCACCCTCGTGGCCGAGGATTGCCGGGAACAGACCTTCGGGATCAGCACCCGACAGCGTGAAATCGTCGGTGTGGCAGATCCCGGTGGCCTTGACTTCGATCAGCACTTCTCCGGCCCGCGGGCCCTCGAGCTGAACGGTCATCACTTCCAGCGGCTTGCCTGCCTGAACAGCGACGGCGGCGCGTACATCCATTTTGTGTCTCTTTCTCTTAAGGTTTTCAGCCGGTCAGGCGGCGAAGCCTACCGGGGCAGGTAGCGTGTAAGATGGGCTTCCAGGAGCCGGACAAGCGTGATCAGCACCAGGTTGATCAGCAGGTAAAGCAGACCAGCGATGGCGAATATTTCGAGGATCGCATAGGTCTGGCTCATCAGCCGCTTCGCATGGCCGGTGATCTCCAGGACGGTGATGGTGGAGGCGAGGCTCGTTCCCTTGACGACGAGGACGAGCTCGTTGCCGTAGGCCGGCAGCGCTTGCCGGATGGCAAGAGGAAACGTGATCCGGCGAAAGCGCAGCAGCCGCGACATGCCGCAGGCCTGTGCTGCTTCGACGAGCCCTCCCGGGATGGACATGAGGCCACCGCGCAGGATCTCCGACGTATAGGCCGCCGTGTTGAGCGCGAGTGCCGTCACTGCGCAATGGGCACCGTCGCCGACGATCCACCAGAGCACGGGGTTGTCCCGCACGAAGGAAAGCTGGCCGAGGCCGTAGTAGAAGAGAAAGAGTTGCACCAGCAGCGGCGTGCCGCGAAAGACAGTGCTGTAGCCTTTGGCAAAGCCGCTGAGCGCCCTGTTGTTCGACAGGCGCATGACCGCAAGCGCCAGTCCAAGGTTGAAGCCGATGGCGACAGAAGCGACCGTGAGCATGGCGGTCAGCCACAGTCCCTTTGCAAGGGTCGGAACCGCGAGGAAGACGAGCTCGAAATTCATGACCTATTTCCTCGTACGGGGGCGCAGAAGGCGTTCGATCCAGTCGAAACCACCCTGGCTGACCAAGGTGATCGCGAGATAGACGAGAGCGGCGATGAGGTAGAAAATGAAGGGGTGGCGGGTCGAACCGGCCCCGACGAAGGCGACGCGCATCAACTCCTGCAGGCCGACCACCGAGACGAGAGCGGTATCCTTGATCGTTGTCTGCCAGACATTGTTCATGCCCGGAATGGCGATCCGCAGCATCTGCGGCGCGATAATGCGGCGAAAGATCCGCCTGCCCGGAATCCCGAGTGCCCGCGCCGCCTCGATATGCCCGCTTGGAATGGCAGCGAGTGCCCCTCGCACCACTTCGGTCGAATAGGCCCCCGATATGGCGGCGATCGCGACGACCGCGATGGTGAAGGCATAACCGTTGCCGGCCAGTCCCTCGTAGCCGAACGCCGCGGCCACTCGGGCCACGAACTCGACGGAGGAAAAAAAGAGGAGATAGATGATCAGAAGTTCTGGCACGCCCCGCACGACCGACGTGTAGAAGTCCACGACAAGCGTCAGCGGAAAAATCCGGGCCCATTTAATCAGGCCACAGCCAACGCCGATGACGGCGCCAAAGGCCATACTCGCCATGCCGAGGGCGATGGTGATTGCCGCCCCGCGCAGGATTGCCGATATCCAGCCACCTTCCCACACCTGCCAAAGTCCAAGTTCCATCGAACACGCCCAACCTATGCTTTGTCCTGTCGGATGAAGCCTCCCGAGAAAGGAGAGACCTGCCGGTCTTTCGCCTTCCCGGGAGGGGTGCGGTTGCCGTTACTGGCAGGGACGGGAGATATCCGTCTTGAACCAGGTCTGGCTTGCCTTGCCGATAGAGCCGTCGGCGACCATTTCGCAGAGCGCCTTGTCGATACGGGCCTTCAGTTCGGTATTCTCCTGAGCGATGCCGACGCCGATACCTTCGCCGAGCGTCGGGTCGAAAGTGCTCAGCACCTTGACGTCGACGAACTGGAAGTCTTTGCCGTCCGGGCGCCCGAGAAAGTCTTGAAGGGCGGATGAATCGGCAAATGCCGCCTCGACGCGGCCGCTGGCGAGGTCGATCTGCATCTGGTCGAGCGTGTCATAGGTCTTCAGGACGGCGGACGAGGCACGCTTTTCCATGAAATGCGCATGGGTGGTGCCGGCCTGGACGCCGACCGTACGGCCGTCGAGCGATGTCAGCAGCGTCTCGATGTCCTTGACGCCGGCAAGATCTGAATCCTTTTTGACCACGAACATGTTGGCGAGCTCTGCGTAGCCGACCGAGAAGTTGATCTGCTTCTTGCGCTCGGCGGTGATCGACATGCCGGAAATGATGATGTCGAAACGTTTGGCCTTCAGCGCCGGAATGAGGCCGTCGAATGCCTGAACGACGAAGTGACACTTCATTTCCAGTTTGGCGCAGAGCAGGTTTCCGACATCCGCGTCAAAACCGGTAACGTTGCCGGCGGCATCGGCCATGCTCCACGGCGGATATTCGCCCTCCGTTCCGATCGACAATTCGCCCTCGGCTGCGTGGGCCGCAGTAAGGCCCGTGGCGAAGAACGTGGCGAGCAATAGACTTTTCAGCTTCATGTTTTGGTTCCCCTTGCTGAGCATTCTTGTTGGCTCCCGTTCCGGGGTGAGCCCCGGACGGGTAATGACGGCGGGCTGTCAGAGCGTACGGGCCAGGAACTGGCGCATGCGTTCGGAGCGCGGGTTGGTGAAGACATCCGCCGGGGCACCCTCTTCCTCCACCTTTCCCTGGTGGAGGAAGAGGATCTTGTGCGAGACCTCGCGCGCGAACTGCATTTCGTGCGTCACGAGGATCATCGTGTTTCCTTCTTCGGCCAGCTGCCGGATGACGCGCAGGACCTCGCCGACCAGCTCGGGATCGAGCGCGGAAGTCGGCTCGTCGAGGAGGATCAGCTTCGGACGCATGGCGAGCGTGCGGGCAATGGCGGCGCGTTGTTGCTGGCCACCGGACAGCTGCCCGGGATACTGGGCATGTTTGTCTGAAAGGCCGACCTTCTTCAGGAGCGCATGGGCCTGATCGACAGCTGCTTGTCGTCCCTCCTTCAGGACGTGTATCGGCGCCTCGATGATGTTTTCGAGGACCGTCATGTGTGGCCAGAGATTGAAGTTCTGGAACACCATGCCGACGCGTGAGCGGATGCGCTCGACCTGCCGGATGTCGGCCGGTGCAGCACTGCCGTCCGGCGTTTTCTTCATGCGGATTTCTTCACCGTCGATGATGATGCTTCCGTCGTTCGGCTGCTCGAGCAGATTGATGCAGCGCAGGAAGGTGCTCTTTCCCGAACCGGAAGAGCCGATCATCGACACGACCTCACCCGGTTGTGCAGAGACGCTGACGCCGTTGAGCACCGAGAGGGGGCCGAAGCGTTTGTGGATCTCGTGCACCTCGATCGCCGGTCTTTCGCCAAGCCTTGGGCCGCCGGACTCCGGATGGGCGACGACGATGACCGCAGCTGCTGTGGGCACGGATTTTTCGGGTCGCGCGCCGCCTAATGCCTTGAGATCGGCAAAGGCGCGGTCGAAGTGGCGCAAGGATGCCTCAAGACAGGCGCTCTGCCAGTCGGCGTCTTCCGGAACGAAGGCGGCGCGCAGGTCCTTCTTGATCCGGCGGCCGAGCGGCGTATCGATCTTGCCGAACAGGTGAAGCCAATTGTCCGCCCGGACGGCATCCGAGACGGTTGAACCGTCCAGAGTGCCACATTCGACGACGAGCGGCAGCACACGCGCCTTCGGTAGCGCACCACGTACAGCGGCCGATACATAGCCGGTGGCGGTCGCGGCGATGCCGGTATCTGTCGTCGCGTCCTCACCGGTCAAGACGACCGAGAGCGCGGGACCGAAGATGCGTCGGCCCCATTCCAGACCGGGGTGCTCGCTCTCGGCGACCGAGAGGAGGGCGGGATAGCCGTAAGGCCCGGCGCCGGTGTGCAGGTCGAAGACGACAACCTCGGCCGCCTTCTGTGCGAATGTCGACAGGATCTCGATCAGGGTTCGGTTGGACCAGACCGGACCGTCGCCGCCATAGAACAGACCGTCCGGAAAGTCGTATTGTCCCGCTTCCACGATCGGGGCGATGCCGGCGTGGCCACCAAACCGCCGCTTGGCGTCTTCGTATGCCTCAATGGCTGCGTCACGCTCCGGGCCGTCCCAGGCGCGACAGACCAGGGCCTGATGCAATGCGGCATAGCGTTCGTTGTTCGGCGGCGCCTTTCGCCAGTCGATGAAATTGCGGTTGAGATCGACATTGTCTTCGTTCACCCGGCGTGCCCATGCCGTGCCCCAGGGGTTGATGAGGTGGATCGCCAGAACGGCGGTATCATCTGGAAGTTTCCAAGGGGAGTTTTGCGAAAGCCACGCTGTCTGGCAGGCCGAGCCGAAGGGACCTTCGACGCCGTGCGTCCCGGAGATCAGCACCATCAGCTTTTCGGCATCGTTGCGCCCGAGATAGGCAACGTCGGTCGCCAGCCGTTCCCCCTTCGGGCCGTGCAACGGGTGCAGGTACTCGACCAGGCTGGCGCCCGCGGTGCGCGCGGCAGCGAGAAAACGGGCGCGCAAGGCGGAAAAGTCACCGGAGAAAAGGCCGGATGGCGCTGAAGGGGACATGCGATGGGGCTCCCGGTTTACTCTGTGCAGGCTTGCGTTTCCGCTCATTTGCTCGTTCCCGTGGGGCCGTGCCGCGACCCCCTGTTCTGTTTTGACTTGAAGGACGCCGCAGCCATCACGTCCTGATGAGGTCGCGAAGCGCATCGAGGAAGCGGTTGTTTTCTATGGGGGTGCCGATCGTTACGCGGATGAAGGTGTCGTAACCTTCCTCCTTCCATGGCTTGACGATGATCCCCTGCGACAGGAAGTGATCGAACACGATCCGGCTTTCCCGCCCGACGTCGATGAACAGGAAATTGGTCTGCGATCTGCCCGCCGAAAGGCCCATGTCGGCGACGGCACTGGCGACCCGCGCCCGCTCGCGTTTCAGCCTTGCAACCGAGGACCGCATCCATGATTCGTCCGCAAGGGCGGCGACGGCTGCCACCTGCGCAGCGGCGTTGACGTTGAATGGCGTCTTGGCGGCGCTCACAGCCCGCGCCAGCCGGACATCGGATGTCACGGCATAACCAACGCGCAGGCCTGCAAGCCCATAGGCCTTGGAAAAGGTCCTGAGCACCACCCAGGAGAGGTCCGTCGCCGAGAGCGTGGCAAGACCGTCGGGCGTGTCTTCGTCCGTGAACTCGAAATAGGCCTCGTCGAGCACCAGAAGCGTTTCATGTCTCACCGCTGCGAGAATGCGCGCCAGTCCCTTGCGATCGAGCGCCGGACCGACCGGATTGGAAGGGGACGAGAGGAAGAAAATCGCCGGTGCGCGCTCGAGCATGGTGGTAATCGTCGGTATGTCGAAATCGAGATCTGGCCGCATGCCGACTTTCTCGACCCTGGCGCCATTGGCAAGCGCCTCGATCTCGTGCAATCCGAAGCCGGGACAGACCGTTGCCGCGAGAGTGCCGGGGCGCAGCACCGCGCGACAGATCGCGGCGATCATTTCCTCCGAGCCGTTGCCGGCGACGATCCGGTCGGTAGAAACGCCGAGCTTTTGGCTGAGCGCCGCCCGCAGCGCCATACAGGCAGGATCCGAGTAGCGCGAGGGCTCAAGGTGTCCGAGTGCGGGTGCGACATGTGGTGAACACCCGTCCGGGTTCTCGTTGCTGGCAAGTGCTGCAATGTCTTGCCGACCGCTCTTTTGCCGCGCATCGGCAATGTTCATGCCGGCATTGTAGGGCGGAAGGCCCGCCACATGCGGATTGAGCGGGAGTTCGGTATGAAGCGGTTTCGTCACGGATCTTCCTTCAAGGCTTGGACATCTGGTTGAAACGGCGCCTTTTTGGGCGATCAGAGATCGAGCACGATCGAGGATTTCGGTCTGGTGCAGCACAGAAGCACCCGGTCGGCCGGCAGTTCGTCGAGAGGTTCCTCGAAGTAGGCGACCTCGCCCGAGACCAAACTCTGTTCACAGGTCCCGCAAACGCCGGCCCGGCAGGAAAACTCGGGCTCGATGCCCTGCGCCTCCAGGAAGGCGAGGATGGATTCGCTCGTTCCATCCCAGGCGAGACTGCGGCCCGACTTCCGCAGAACAATGCGTGGACCATCCGCATTGGTGGCCGGCTGGGCGGTTGTTGTTATTGCGGATCGCGCCGTCGTCTGCCCAGGCTCCGTCAACAGGCTCGCCGGCCCGAAGAACTCGTAGGCGATGCGTTCCTTGCGCACCCCGAGGCCGGTCAGAATTCCGTAGAGCGCCTGCATGAAGGGCGGCGGCCCGCACATGTAGATCTCGTAGTCGTCGAGCGGCAGAAGGCTCTGAAGCGTGGTGCGGGTCAGAAAGCCCGTGGAGTGGCAGCGGGCAGTTTCCAAATCTGCACCTTCGGCAAAGCGGTAGCAGAAATGGATGGCGATGCCGGAACGCAGCGCCGCGAGACTTTCCATCTCTTCGCGCAGCGCATGCACGCCTGCATGGTCGCAGGCATGGATGAACCAGACAGGGCGGTCGCTGTCCCTCGCCAGCACATCGAGCATCGAAACTGTCGGCGTCAGCCCGACGCCGCCGGAAAGAAGGACGACGGGTCGGGAGCTCATGCTGTCGAGCTTGAAGGCGCCGCGCGGCGGGTCGATGTCGATAACGGCGCCAGGCTCGATCTCGTCATGCAGCCAACAGGAGCTCAGGCCATCCGGCACGTCGCTCGACGGTGCGGCCTCACGCTTCACGGTGATCCGGTAGGTTCCCTCCTCTCGTGGGGAAGACGAGACGGTGTAGTTGCGCAGGACATGTCCTCCCTTGCGGTCGGGAACACGCATCGTCAGGAACTGTCCCGCCTCGAATGGCCGCCAGTGTTGGCGTTCGAGTGGGGCAAGGCGGAACGAGGTGATGGTGGCGCTTTCGCGTACCTTCGAGATGACTTCGAAGGGAAGGAAGCGCGAGGCAGCTGCATCGAGCATCCGGAACGCTCCCTACTCGGCTGCGACGCTGGCGGGATCGGTTTTCGTCTCGGCGGCGATCAACTGAGCCAGCTTGCGCCGGAAGCGCATCGGGCCGACGTCGATTTTCAGGTCGAGGTTCGGCGTCTGCTGGTTCGCCATCCCGTGATGAACGGCTTCCAGAACGACGCGGTCCTCTTCGAAAGCGCCGCGCACGGACTTGGCAAAACTCTCGGAAACCTTGACGTCGTCAGGCGCAAAGTTGCGCATCTGGAACCAGTAATATTTGGTCCGGTTTTGATCGACCGGCGTCATGAAGTTGTAGCTGTCCATCAGGAAGGTATTTTCCGGCAGCGCCCGGCCTTCGCCGCCAGTGTGGGCGGGCGCGAAGATCGCCTTGATGATCGCGTTGCTCGGATAACGCACTTCGTAGTGCTGCTTGCGGTCCGTATTGCCCTCAAATTGCAGGAAGGGCGCATAGAACGGGGCCGGTTCAGAATCGATCATCCAGCGCCAGACGGTGACGCCGTCATCTTTGACGGTCGTCTCAAGCGGCGTTTCCTCGCAGGCGGAGCTGGCGAAGGATGACTGGTGGACCCAGGCGACATGGGACGGGTCGAGCAGGTTGTCCGTCATATAGAGGTAATTGCAGTTCAGCGTCATCGACTCGCCGCGATTGACGCCCCAGGCCGGGTCGCCGAAATGCTCGACTTCGAAGATATCCTTCGGGTCCGCCTTGTCGACATCTCCCATCCAGACCCAAAGCAGGCCGTAGCGCTCATGCACCGGGTAGGAACGCACCTTGGCGACATGCGGGATCCGCTCAGCCCCCGGAACGCGCGTGCAGATGCCCGAACAGTCGAAGGTGAGGCCATGGTAGCCGCATTCGACGTCGTCGCCCTTGATGCGCCCCATCGAGAGCGGCAGCTTGCGATGGGGACAGGCATCCTCGAGTGCCGCGGCACTGCCGTCCTGCTTGCGGTAAAGGACGATGTTTTCGCCGAGCATCGTCACCGGTTTCAGCTCGCGGTCGACCTCGTGATCCCAGGCTGCGACATACCAGGCGTTCTTGAGAAACATTTCGCTCTCCTTGCGTTTTGTTAATTCAGTGTTCGGCTTTTTCTTTGTGCCAACAAGTTGCCAGCGCCTGCGTTCTTTTTTAGATTTTCTAAATTGGAGCGACTGGCAGAAGGAGTGCTTTACGATGCCGAACCCGTCCTTGCGCGGCTTGCAGGCCTTTGAGGCGATCGGACGATGTGGCACGGTCAGCGCTGCGGCGGAGGACCTCGGGGTATCGCCCGGTGCCGTCAGTCAGTTGGTACGAAACCTGGAGCAATGTCTCGGGCTGACGTTATTGGAGAGGCGCGGGCGGCGTGTTGAGCTTTCTTCCTGGGGCCGGTTGTACTACCGGGAAGTCGCGAAAGGCTTCCAGCAGCTCTCCCATGCCGCCAACGTTCTCACCCGCGCCCGCAACGAGACCGGGATCGTTCTGAGCGCCCTGACGTCGGTCGCCAACAAGTGGGTCAACCGCAAGATTTTCGACTGGCAAACGCTCTGTCCGGAATCGAGCGTCCGCATTCTCGGGCAGGAGCAGGAACCGCGCATCGGTGCCGATCAAGTGGATTTCCGCATTACCTACGGTCGGCGCTCTTACGTGCATGAGCACGTGGCCACCCTGTTCACGGACTGGATGGTCCCTGCCTGCTCGCCGATGCTGATTGCCGGACGCGGCCTTGAAACGCCGTGCGATATCCTGAGCTTTCCCCTTCTTAACGTGGAGTGGGAGGCAGACTACAAAGCTTCGCCGCAATGGAATGACTGGGCGGCGCTGGTGCACGCCGATGGCGGCCAAAAGTTCTCAGGTCTCTCCTTCACCTTGTCGAGCAGTGCGATTGACGCGGCCGTGAACGGTAGGGGATTTGTTCTCGCGCAGGTTTCCATGATCAAGGATGAGATCGCCTCTGGATCTCTGGTTGTGCCCTTCGACATTCGTATGAAACTGCCCGAAAGCTACTATCTCGCCTGGGATCGGGCCGCCCTCGAAAAACCATTTGGGCAGAAGTTTCACAAATGGTTGCTTGGCGTTGCTAGACAGCAAGATCAAATGTCAGCTCCAGGCTCCTCGTTCGACCCGGCTAACATGAGAATTTAGTCTCAAGAAACGTGTTGTCTGCCCTAGGCTGTGCGTGATGGACGGTTCGATTCCGTTCAAGGCGAGGGATCGATAGTTGGCTCTCGGGCCGAAAGCGGACGGGCAATTCAGAGAGATAGATGCCGCATAGCTGTTGTTGAAAGCTGCGGTCCTGGGTTTGATTGTACTACCGTGGAGACGCATCAAGACCCCGTTGGCATGGGTGAAGTTAGCGAGCTGATCCTGGAAGTGGCATGCCCATTTCTCGCAGTGAAAGAGGTTATTGCCGAAGCGCCAGACGATGATCAGCACGGTGACCAGCCAGTCACGTGGATCGTTGTCGCTGCCCTCGAGAACCGACTAGACAACAGCGGGTTTGGTCCACGCCGATCCTAGGCAAGCTGTGTTCCGGCGAGTAAACGGCCCGCTTTGGGGACACCCAGGTCAATGGCCAATCCCCATTGAGGCACCCTTCAGGGGGAGCTGTCACGCGAGCGATAGTGGACATGGCGACTGTCGGACCCGATACCTGCCTGAGCTGCGGGGGTTGCGTCCCAAATCGTATTTCCAAGTCCAAACAGTTCGATGCTTTGGATCAGTCGCCGATGTCGAGAGGCTGGCTTGCGCTAGCTCGATTTGAGGGTGGCAGCTCGCTTTCGGCCCGCTCCGTGGGTGACAACCCTGGCTACGCGCAAGGACAGCTTTCAGGAGCTTCAACCGGTGTTGCGAATGGCCAGAATGAGGCGCAAGGCAGCCATGCGATGTGCCGCTGGTGAAGGTCAGCAAGGGGGCAGAACTCCCGGCTCAGGCTTTGCGGCGGAAGGGCAGAGAAGAGGCAAGGGAGTCATTCTTGATCCATGAGAACGGCCGCCTGCATCACTTTAAAGATCAAGACCGCCGATGGCGGTGCGGCTGCTCTGCATTCTCCCAGTTTGTTCAACGCGCTTGTGGCGCTACGACGTGGCGGCGGTTGATGGTCGCCGGACGGCCCTTGATGGAGAGGGACGTATCGCGCTTTTCGCGTTCCGCCACGACCTTGCCCTTCGAGACGACACAGAGCCGCTCGGCGCGCAGGCGCACCGCTTCGATGGGGTTGCCTGCATCGAGAACGACAAGGCTTGCCGATCTGCCGACGGCCAGCCCGAGATGATCGAGCCCCATGATCTCGGCATTGACCTTGGTGACCATGTCGAAGCAGGAGCGCATGTCCGCTGGCGAGGACATCTGGGCGACGTGCAATCCCATGAAGGCGACGTCGAGCATGTCGGCTGTGCCGAGGGAGTACCACGGGTCGAGCACGCAATCCTGACCCCAGCCGACGCGGATGCCGGCCTTCAGCATCTCGGGCACGCGCGTCATGCCACGGCGCTTGGGATAGGTGTCGTGCCGCCCCTGCAGCATGATGTTGATCAGCGGATTGGGGATCGCCGAGACGCCCGCTTCCGCAATCAGCGGCAGCAGCTTCGAGACGTAGTAGTTGTCCATCGAATGCATCGAGGTGAGGTGCGAGCCGGCGACCCTGCCTTGCAGGCCGAGCCTCTGGGTTTCATAGGCTAGCTGCTCGATATGGCGCGACAGCGGGTCGTCGGTCTCGTCACAATGCAGGTCGACCATCAGGCCGCGCTTGGCGGCGAGCTCGCAAAGTTCGGTCACGGACCGCGTGCCGTCGGACATGGTCCGCTCGAAATGCGGGATGCCGCCGACGATGTCGACGCCCATGTCGAGCGCACGGATGGTGTTTTCGCGGGCATTCGGCGAGCGATAGAGCCCATCCTGCGGAAAGGCGACGAGCTGGAGATCGATATAGGGCGCGATCTCCTTCTTGACCTCGAGCAGCGCCGCCACCGCAAGAAGACGGTCGTCGCAGGTATCGACATGGGTGCGGATGGCGAGCAGGCCCATCGAGACGGCCCAGTCGCAATAGGCCAGAGCACGTTCCTTGACAGCCTCATGGGTCAGGATCGGTTTGAGCTCGCCCCACAGCGCGATGCCTTCGAGCAGCGTGCCCGAGGCATTGATGCGCGGCAGGCCGTAGGACAGTGTTGCATCCATATGGAAATGCGGGTCGACGAAGGGCTGGCTGACGAGGTTGCCCGAGGCGTCGATGACACGACCAGCCTCTGCATCGATGCCTGGCTCGATGGCCGCGATCCTGTCACCTTTGATGGCGATATCGGCGATGGCCCCATCGGGCAGCGTTCCGCCCTTTACGATCAGATCGAAACTCATCTTTCGCCTTTCTGGTACGGGATCATCAGAGCTTTGGGGTAGGTCGCGCGCCGCGCGACCAGGATCAGCGCCAGGATCGATAGCGCATAGGGCATCATCAGGAAAACCTGATAGGGCACGATGCCGCCGGATATCTGCTGCAGGCGAACCTGATAGGCATCGAAGGCGGCAAACAGGATGGCGCCGATTAGCGCTTTTCCTGGCCGCCAGGAACCGAAGACGACCAGCGCGATACAGATCCAGCCGCGGCCATTGATCATCTGGAAGAAGAATGAATTGAAGGCCGAGATGGTGAGGAAGGCGCCGCCGACCGCCATCAGCGCACTGCCGACGGCCACCGCACCCATGCGGATGCCGGTGACTGAAATGCCCTGCGCTTCGACCGCCGACGGGTTTTCGCCGGCGGCGCGAACGGCGAGGCCGACGGGCGTACGATAAAGGATCCAGGCGACGGCTGCGACCGATACGAATGCGAGATAGGTCAGCGGCGTCTGGGTAAACAGCGCCTCGCCAACGACGGGAATACTGGACAGGCCGGGGATCGGCAGCGGCTGGAACGGCTCGATCTTTGGCGGCGAAGTCACCTCGGGCAGGACAAGCCGATAGGTGAAATAGGTCAGGCTCGTGGCAAGCAACGTGACGCCGATGCCGACGACGTGCTGTGACAGGCCGAGCGGAACCGTGAGCGTGGCGTGCAAAAGCCCGAACAGGGCGCCGACAAGGGCCGCGACAAGCACGCCGGCCCAAAGATCGCCGCCGGAGTAGACGGTGAACCAGCCGGCGAAAGCGCCTGCCGTCATGATCCCCTCAATGCCGAGGTTGAGAACGCCAGCCCGCTCGCAGATCAACTCGCCCATGGTCGCGAAGATCAGCGGGGACGCTATGCGGATGGCGGCAACCCAGAAGGAGGCGGTGAAGAGGATTTCAAGCGCGTCCATGTCACCTCCACCTGATCCGGTAGCGCGTCAGAAGGATCGCGACAACCATCGTCAGAAGCGAGGTGGCGACCATGACGTCCGCTATGTAACTCGGCACCTTGGCCGCACGGCTCATGGCATCGGCGCCGACGAAGATGCCGGCGACAAAGATGGCCGATGCGATGACGCCGAGCGGATTGAGCATGGCGAGCATGGCGACGACGATGCCGCTGTAGCCGTAGCCCGGCGACAGATCGAGCGTCAGGTTGCCCTTGAGCCCCGAGACTTCGGAAAAGCCGGCGAGTGCCGCCAGACCGCCCGAAAGCAACGCCGTCTTCATCAGCGTGCGATTGACCAGGATACCGACGAACCGCGCGCCTTCCGGGTTATGGCCGACGGCGCGCATTTCGTAGCCGAGAACCGTCTTTTTCATGACGAGCCAGACGAGAACGGCCGAAACGATGGCGATGACGAAGCCGTAATGCAGGCGCTTGCCCTGGATGATGCGCGGCAACTGGGCCTCGGCGATGACCTTCTGCGATTGCGGCCAGCCGAGCCCCATCGGATCCTTGAGGACACCTTCAAGCAGCATCGACACGAACAGCAGCACGATGAAATTGAGCAGCAGCGTGGTCACCACTTCGTCGACGCCGAAGCGGGTCTTCAGCACGGCCGGGCCGAGCAGAAGAGCCGCACCTGCCGCCATGGCGGCGATCATGATCACCGGGATCAGGATGACCGAAGGCAGCGGCAGTGCGCCGGTTCCGAGCACCACCGTGACCACACCGCCGATGTAGAGTTGGGCTTCCGCGCCGATATTCCAGAGCTTTGCCCGAAAGGCGACGGCGATCGCCAGGCCGGTGAAGATCAGCGGTGTTGCGCGGGTCAGGGTTTCCACGAGCGCGAACTGCGAGCCGGCCGCGCCCTTGGCAACGAGATAAAAGACGGAGAGGGGAGAGGCGCCAGCGGCAAGCACCAGCATCGATGTCAGGAAAAGCGTCGTGGCGATGGCCGCCAGCGGAAACATCAGGGTGACCGCCAGGGACGGTGCCGACTTCGGCTCAAGCCGCATGGTCGCTGTGCTCCCCGCTATGGCCTGCCATCAACTCTCCCAGTTCCCGAATGCTCCGCTCGCCGCGCGAAGACGGCGTCGAAAGGCGTCCCTTGGACATGACGATGATGCGGTCGGACAAGGCCAGGACTTCCTCGAGGTCTTCCGAAATCAGCAATATTGCCGCGCCCCTGTCGCGTGCTTCGAGCAGCATGCGGTGGACATAGGAGACGGCGCCGACATCGAGGCCGCGGGTCGGCTGGCTTGCCAGGATGACCGTCGGGTCTGGGTCAAGGGCCCGCCCGAGGATGAGCTTCTGCATGTTGCCGCCCGAAAGCAGGCGTATCCTTGCCTCGGGCGAGGGACATTTGACCTCGTAGTCGGCGATGAGTTTCTCGGCGAACTGGCGGGATGCCTTCCAGTTCAGGAAGCCCATGCGGCTGAACCGTGGGCTCCTGTAGCGTTCGGCGATGACATTCTCCGTCACGCTCATGTCGCCGATGCTGCCGATGGCGTGGCGGTCTTCCGGAATGCGGGCCACGCCATGGGCGAGGGCTGCGCGGGGTGACCAGTCGGCGACGTCTTGCCCGGCGATGGAAATGTTCCCGCGCACCGGGCGCCGGATGCCGGCGATGAGGGCGGCAAGGACGGCCTGGCCATTGCCGGCAACGCCGGCAAGCCCTGTGATTTCTCCGGCTGTAAGCGTGAGCGACACCTCGTCGAGGCCGGACCCGTTATAGGGCGCTGTGGACACGCGTTCGAGCGCCAGCAGCGGTGCACCCCGTTTCATCAGGCTGACCTTCGCCGACTTGACCTCCTGGCCGACCATGAGGGCCGCCAGTTCCTTTCGGTCTGTGGAGGCGGTGTCGCGCTCGCCAACAAGCTGGCCGGAGCGAAGAACCAGCACACGATCGCTGACCGCCATCACCTCGTGCAGTTTGTGAGAGATGAAGATGATCGACAAACCCTTGGCGACGAGTAGCTTCAGCGTCCGGAAGAGTGCGTCGGTTTCGGCGGGTGTCAGAACGGCCGTCGGCTCGTCGAGGATCAGGACGCGGGCGTCACGGTAAAGCGCCTTCAGGATCTCGACGCGCTGGCGTTCGCCGACCGAAAGAGTGGCGACGGTGACTGCGGGATCGACGGCGAGGCCGAAATCGCTGGAGAGTTGCTCTATGTGTCGTCGCGCTGCGGTCCCGTCGAGACGCATGCGCCAGAGGCTTTGCGTGCCAAGCGCGATGTTTTCCTGCACCGTCATGTTGTCGGCAAGGGTAAAATGCTGGTGGACCATGCCGATGCCGGCATCAAGGGCAGCGCGCGGATCTCCGGGCGGAAGAGGTTTGCCAAAGGCCTCCACGGTCCCTTCGTCGGCGACGTAGTGACCGAAGAGAATGTTCATCAGCGTCGTCTTGCCGGCGCCATTCTCGCCGAGAAGCGCTATGACTTCGCCCCGCTTCAACTCGAAGGAAATGGCATCGTTGGCCCTGAGCGGGCCGAAACGCTTGCTGATGCCGGACAGACGAAGGGCAGGGGTGCTTGACACGGCGGTGACCGGAAGTGGCGTTGCGGGAAGGCTCCTTTCCCGTCCAGGGAGGTCATGGTCGCTATCGACGGAGGGGAGTTCCTCGCCCGCCACGGCCATCACCGTCCCATGAACGGGAGGACAGGCTAGCTCGACTTCGGCTCGGCGTCGTTGACCTCGACGGTGAAAGAGCCGCCCTTGATCGCCTTTTCCTTCTCCGCGACCTTGGCCTTGACGTCGTCGGGAACCTTGCCGTCGAAGGTGCCGAGAGGTGCGAGCGAACAGCCGCCGTTCTTCATGAAGGAATAGACGCCGTAGTCGTCCGCCTTGAATGTGCCGGCCTTCACTTCGGCGATCGCCTTGTCAAGCGTCGGTTCGAAGTGCCACAACGCGGAGGCGACAACCGTGTCCGGATAGTCCGCCTGGGTATCGATGACATTGCCGATGGCCAGGATCTTCTTTTCCTTGGCGGCATCGGACACACCGAAACGTTCGGCATACAGGAGGTCTGCACCGCCATCGATCTGGGCGAATGCGGTCTCCTTCGCCTTGGGCGGATCGAACCATGAGCCGATGAAGGCAACCTGGAACTTGGTATCCGGTGCCACTTCCTTAACGCCGACCATGAATGCGTTCATCAGCCGGTTGACCTCCGGGATCGGATAGCCTCCCACCATGCCGATGTTCTTGGACTTGGTCATTGCGCCGGCGATGAGGCCGGACAGATAGGATGCGTCCTGAATGTAGTTGTCGAACACCGAGAAGTTGGGCACGGCGGCATCGGGCTTGAAGCTCGAGCCCATCAGGAAGGCGACGTCAGGGTAGTCCTTGGCGACGGCGCGGGCGGCATCCTCAACGCCGAAGACCTCGCCCAGGATCAGCTTGTGGCCGGCCTCGCAATATTCGCGCATGACGCGCTCGTAGTCGTTGTTCGCGGTGTTTTCGGAGTAGACGTATTCGATGTCGCCGCGTTCCTTGGCGGCGTTGGCCGCCTTGTGAATGCGGCTGACCCACTGTTGCTCGACCGGTACGGTGTAAACGGCCGCCACCTTGATCGGGTCCGCAGCCAGCAGACGGCCTGGTAGACCCGCCGCGGCCACTGCGGCGGAAGCGCCGGCAATTTTGATCAGGTTTCTTCTGGAAATGGCGAGATTGAAGGAATTGCTATGCATGAAATTCCCCTCTGATTGATTGCGCGTTTTGGAACGCGTCTTTTTACCACTTGGTCAATGTAGGTGAAGTTGAAGATTGCAGCAATTGGACGCCGCGGAAAGTTCACCTCACGCTCAGGTGATGGAAATAAGCCATCGGAGCACAACGGCGAAGGCGCACCTATGTCGCGTTGTGCACAATCTATCCCTAAAGAAGAGCGCCCATTCCAACCCGGCCCCGCCCGTTAAATTGATGAGTGCCTCGGCGTGAGCTCCAGTCGGCATACTTGCGCCAGGCTCAATGGGGATATTGGTGTCGCCCGATAGGATGGTCGGAATTGAACGCGATTTAAGTTCATCGGCAACACGTGCGGGATCTTGCCAACGATATCGGGCGAAAGCGAAGCCCGGGCGTGATAAATTGCGTCCGATGAGTGTCTGTCTTGCCGGCAGGGTGCGCAGTCCAATGCGCATTGTACAGGTATTGAGACGATCTTTGTTCGCGCCGGCAGTCAACGTGTCCAAGGATCAAAACTGATCGCATTCGGGCCGAGCGGGTTGTCTTATAACCTGTCGCGCTCTTGCTCGCCGCCTCGTCGTCTGCCCTTGCAGCTGTCCTGTATCAATCAAACTGGAAAAGGCAAACCGTAGCGCTCCCTGACTGTTCGCTCCTCATATCGGCTGCGATAGACACCGCGGTCCTGGAGGATAGGGACGACTTTCTCGACGAATTCCTCGATGTCATCGGGTGCCCGTGGCGGCTGAAGTGTGTAGCCGTCGACGGTGCCGTCAGACCAGAGATCGATGAGGGCGTCCGCCACTTCCTCCGGCGTGCCGAGCAGCAGGCGGTGATGGCCCTCCGAGCGGCGCACCGCCTGTCGCGCCGTCAGCTTTTCGTGTGTCAGCAGATCAAGGAGCCCGAGCCCCATGCCGACCGCCTGAAGCCGGTTGGGATCGGGCACGAAGCGCTCGGGATTGAGAACCGCATCCGGATCGAAGCCATCCGGATCGATGCCATTATCCTTGATGAATCTGGCGATCAGCCCGTCCTCGGAGCCGGCGCCGCTGAACAGCTCGTGCTTGCGCAACGCCTCTTCACGGGTCTCGCCGAGGATGACCACGAGGCCGGGCACGATGCGGATGCCGGTCGGATCTCGGCCAAGGGCCGCGGCGCGGCCTTTGACCTTTGCACCGAAGGCCTGACCGGCGGGGCGGGAGAGAATGTTGCAGTAGATGATCTCTCCGTGACGCGCCGCGAGATCGATGCCGCCCTCGGAAGCGCCAGCCTGCGCGATCACTGGATGGCCTTGGGGCCCGCGCGGCACGTTGAGCGGTCCCCTGACGGAGAAATGATCGCCGTCATGGTCGATCGCCCGGGCGCTTGCCGCATCCCAGAACCGGTCGTCCGGGATACTGCCTTCCCGGGCCGGATCCCAGCTCGCCCAGAGTTTCTTGGTGACATCGAGGAATTCGGACGCCTTGGCGTAGCGCTCGCTGCGGGGCGGCAGCGGTGCCGAGCCGAAGTTGGCGGCAACATTGGGGTTGAAGGACGAGACGATGTTGATGATCAGCCGGCCGCCGGAAATGATGTCCGTCGACTGGGTGCGGCGCGCGAGATTGTAGGGCGAATTGTAGGTGGATGACATCGTCGCGACGAAGCCGATGTCGGGCACCTGCGCGGCCAAGGCGGTACAAAGGATCAGCGGGTCGATCGTATGGAACGGCCGGCTGTTCGGGTCGGTCATCATCGCCGGGTGATCAGAAAAGAACACCGCGTCGAACAGGCCCCTGTGCGCCAGTTCCGTCAGGCGGCGATAGTAGCCGGGATCATAGATGTCGTGGCGGTCGCCGGTGCGGTACTTCCAGGCGGCCATCAGATAGCCCGTGGTGTTGATGCCGACATTGAGGTTGAGCTTGCGCGTCTTGCGGGGCATGCCGATCACGGTCCTTCAGTAGGCCGCAGTGAAGCGGCGGCCGATGAACTGTCCCTTCTCGAGTTCATCGAGAATGGCGATGGCGAAGTCGGCCTCCGAAATGCGGCTTTCGCCCATGTCGTCACGCAACAGCCTGTCTTCGCCGAGCCTGAAAGTTCCGGTCCTATCGCCGGCCTTGATCGACAGCGGCGGCGAGACATAGGTCCAGTCGAGATCGTGCTCGCCACGCTTCAGGCTGCGCAGGATCTCGCGGTTGCGCAGCGTGTGAGCCTTGTGCTCGGCCGGATAGAAATCGCTGTCGACCACATCGACGCCAGGGCTCGCCTCCAGGCTGCCGACGCCGCCGACGATGATGATGCGGCGAACGCCCGCCTGCTTGACGCCTGCCAGCAGGGATGCATGCGCGTCTCGGATCAGTTCTGCGGCGTCCTCCGCGGAATGACGGCGCAGACCTGGGCTATATGCGCTGATGACGGCGTCGTGTCCGGCGACGATTTTTGCGACTTCGCCGACATCGGCGATGTCGGCCTTGCGCACGGTGAGACCCTCTTCGGGCTCGATGTCGGTCGACCGGGTGACGGCCGTCACGCGGCGGCCGCGGGAAAGCGCCTCCTTGCGGATGTTGCTGCCGATGTTTCCGGAGGCGCCAAAGACGACGATGGACATGATCAGATCTTTCCTGAGGTTTTTAGAGTGCGGGCACCGACTTCAGCGGACGGTTGGCCCCGACGTTACGTTGCATGGCGGAGAGCGAGGACCGGACGGCCTCATAGCCGTGTTCGCGCATGGCGTTTTCATAGTCGTTGACGGCCGCAAGCAGCGGCTTGCCCTGATGCCGCGCGGCAACGAGCTCGCGAACCAGAAGGCCGGTGTCGTAGAGCGCGGTGTTACCGCCGAGCGCGCGGAAATAGGTCATCGCGTGGATCGCATCGCCGAGCAGCGTGACAGGACCCGTCTGCCATTGCGCGCCGGGGGTCGAGCTCTTGACCTTGAGAAATGCCACGGTCGACGGATCGCTGTGACGGATGAGCTTCAGGATGCGTTCGTCCCAATGGCCGATACGTTGAAGCAGCGTTTGCAGCAGGCCCGTACCGTCGAGCTGTTCAAGCACATCGTCCGGGCCAAGCTCGTCGGTGTCGTAGGCCGTGTTCCACCAAGTGTAGCTGGTGGAGTTGTTGAAATGAAAGCCGGGGATGTCGCGATGACCAGGGTCTTCTGCGCCAATAAAGTCGTGCCGGGCATGGGCTGATGGATCGACCCGGTGGCTGGTGATCATCAGACCGCGACCGTCGCGCGGGCGGATATTGGTGTTGAACTCGGTCAGAAGCGGCGAGATGTCATGGCGTGCGGCCACGTCAAGGCTGATTTTGCCGGCCAGGCGCCGCACACCGGTGTCAATGCTCTTCAGATCGGGCAGCAGCTGCCTGCGGACCGCAGAACCCGCACCGTCGGCACCAACCAGGAGATTGGCCCGCACTGCCGATCCGTCCGTGAAATGGGCGACAACCGTGCTATCCGGCAGCGCTTCGTAGCGCTCGAAGTGCTTGCCCGTGTGGAGAATATTCTCGAGCCCGGAAAGAAGGATCTGCCGCAGCGTGATCCGGCTCACCGATTTTTCAATATGGGTGTCCTCGGGCTCGCGACTGGCCTGCCCGGTATCCTCCAGCCGCTCGAAGCTTTCGTCGAGGATCAGGTTTTCGGTCGGAGCAAGTCCGAGCGTGTCCAGGAACGCCTGAAATAGGTGAGGCGGCAGGTTGGCCTGAAGTGCGTCGATACCGCGTTGGCGGATGCGCATGCGAAAGCCCTGCACATAGTCGGCGCGGACCGGGTCGCGTTCGAACACGGCGGCGTCGATGCCGTTCTTCTTCAGACCCTGGGCGAGCGCGAGGCCACCCGGGCCGCCGCCGATGATGGCGATATCAACGAAGGGGATGCTCATGGCTATGACTCGGCGAGCGCCGCCTCTGCGGCGACGTGTTCGGAGATGAAGGCAGCGACGCTGCGCGGCGGTCGGCCGAGCAGCGATCTTACGACATCGGTGGTCGTGGCGGCACGGCCGGCGGCGATCAATCGGACGAACTGCGCGATCGCGCGGTGCTCGAAATCGGCATCCTGGGATGCCGGTAAAGGAGCCTTGTCGACAGCAGAAACCGGTCGCTTCAAGACCGTTGAAAGCAGCTCGGCCACCTGGCGCGCCGTCACGATATCAGGACCGGTGAGATTGAGCGTTCGCCCACTGACGCGTTCGGCCAGAAGCTGATGGACCGCGACGTCGGCGATATCCCGTGCATCGATGTAGCCCACGCCTGCCTCGATCTTGGCCGCCGCTACCGTATTGTTGGCGATTGCGTGACGGATGGTATTGGCGAGCGAAACCTGCATCCAGGCATTCGGCCGAAGCGAAACTGCGACCGCGGGAAGGCTGGCGAGGTGTCGTTCGACGGCGGCGTGCGCGTCGCCCGAGATGGAATTGCCGGGTGGATCGATGGTCCAGTCGGAGCCCGAGATCTTGACGATGCGCTGGACGCCCGCCGCGACGGCGGCGTCAGCGACGCCGATCTGGTCCGTAACGAGCCTGGCGCTTATCGGCGACAAAAGCAGCAGCCTGTTGGCGCCGTGCAGGGCAGCGTCGAGTGACCTGCGATCACCGAAGTCGCCGGCGGCGACGTGCACGCTTTCGCCAAAGAGCTTCCGTGCGACATCGGGCCGGCGCGTGAAGACGCGAACCGGTTGCTTCAGTGCCAACAGTCGTTGGACGATCAATTGGCCCAGTTTGCCGGTCGCACCGGTGACAACGATTGGCGCACCGGCGACAAGAATTGGTGTCGTGCTCATGCGGCCGCCTTCCGTGATGCAGCATCCAGCGGGCGGCGGTCGATCCAGTCATGGACGTCGAAGTCGGCCGGAATGAACCCCCATTCGAGCAGAAACTGCTTGAAGTGGTCGAATGCTGCCACCTGGTCATCGTCCAGGGTCAGCGTGAGGTGGCGATGGACATCTGGGCCGTTCGCAGCCCAGATTGCATCTTCGCCGACGCCGATTTCGTTGGCGATGAAGCGCACGGCGTCTTCCGGGTTCGCATCCGCCCAGTCGGCGACGCGCGCGACCGTTGCGACAAGGCCGGTGACGAGGTCGAAATGTTCGTCGAGAAATTTGAGATCGACGGTCAGCGGCCGCGGCGTGCCGTTGTTGATGCGGATCTTGGCGTCGGGGTGGAAGCCGAATTCCGAGACGACGACGGCGCCGATCTGGTTGGCGAGCACCAGCCCCTCGGCCCCCTTGACGAAGAAGGCATCGATCTTGCCGGCGGCCAGCGCCAGAAGCTCGTCCCCATAGGGGTAGCGACGCTTCAGGCCGAGGAAGGCCGCGTTGCCCCGCTCGATCAGGTTCGCCTCGTTGCTGTCGAGATAGACCAGCTCGACTTCGCCATGATCAAGCTCCGCAAGCGACAGCGCCGAAACGATGCCCTTAAGCGCAGTGGCCCGCTGGAAATCGACGATGGCTTCATTCGGTTTGCGCGGCACGCCGATGCGCCGGCCTTTCAGGTCGGCGCCCTTGGCGATGCCTGAGCCGGGAAGCGCGATGATCGCCTGAAATTCGTCCGTGGTGGTGATTCCAACCACCCGGGTCTGGCGCCCACCCGAGCGTGCCCAGATCGGCGGGATGTTGCCGCCCTGCCGGAAGGAATGGTCCAGCGCATGGGTGAAATGGCTTTCGCGGACGTTCTTGTCCTTGCTGTCGCGGATCGAGTGAACGGCAACACCGGCGGCTTCGAACTGCCGGTCGATCCAACCGAGTTGATGAGCGATCGACAGGGGTGTCGGGGCCGGGCAGCGGGTGTACCAGACGGAGGAGAGGGATGACATCGCGAAGCTCCTAGCTGCGGCCGACAACGGCGAGGCGGGGTTGTTGATGGGTGCGCACGGGCACCGGCTCCAGCGGTTCGGCAGGGGCGGCTGCATGCCGGCTGAGCGCCGCCTTGGCGAGCATCGTTCGGATCAGGTTGTTCTGCGGGGCATGCGCTTTGCCGGACAGGGCGTCGCGATGATGGCGCTCCAGCGGATTGTCGCGGCTGATGCCTGGATTGCCGCCGAGTTCCAGCGCCAGCGTGGTCACGGCAATCGCATTCTCGATGACGGTGTGCTTGACCGCGGCCGCATCCGGACCGAACGATCGGCCGGCGTCGAAATCCTCGGCAATTGAGCGCAGCAACCGGCGATTGACGGTCAGCAGCACCTCGATCTGGCCAAGCCCGTCCTGAATGCGCGGCACGGTCGAAAGCGGTGCGCCGAGGCTTGCCGGTGCCCGCGTGGTGGTGAACTCGATCAGCCAGTCACGGGCGCCGCGTGCGGCACCGTCGTAGATTGACGGCACGAGGCTGAAATACCATGCGCCCATGCGCTCGTCGCGCTTCAGGCCTTCGCTTGCCGGTGCGATATCGAGCACGTCTTCCAGCGGCACGGCGACGTCGTCGAGGATCAGATCGTCGCTGTTGGTGGCGCGCATGCCCGTGGCATTCCAGGTCTTTTCGACCCGGATACCGTCCGCCGATGTCGGCACGAGAAACGACCCGAGCCGCGGCACCGGCTCGTCGGTTACGGCGAGCACGGAAACCCAGCGCAGGAGCGGAATGCCGGTCGCATAGGTCTTATGGCCTGTGATCCGCCAGTGGTCGCCGACACGACGTGCGATCGTCTCGGGAAGCGAACCATGCGACGGAGAGCCGACGCGCGGCTCGACCTGTGCGGCATTGATCAGCGCCACGCCCTCGCGGTTGGCCCTGGTCACGCGCTCGATGAGATGTGCCGGCCACTTCGCCGACGTGCGCAGCGAATAGTGCTGGTTGTAGTGCATGGAGAGAACGAGTGCGGTGGACGGCTCGCCGCGGGCAATGGCGGAGACGACGACAAGCGCTTCGGTCAACCCGCCGCCGAGGCCGCCGTGTTCCCTCGCGGTCACAAGGCCGAGCAGCCCGGCCTCGTGAAGCGCATCGAAATTGGCGAAGGGAAACTCGCCGGTTTCGTCATAGTGCCGGGCGGTCAGCGCAAAACGCTTTCCCAGTTCCTCAGCCTTTTCGATCGCCAAGGCGATGTCAGTTTCGGCAGTCATCGGTTTCTCCGGTCAGGCAACGGCGCGTGTTTCGAGATCGGCCCAGGGGCGACGGTCGACCCAGGCTTCGATGTCGAAGTTCTGGGCAAGGAAGCCCCATTCATGCAGGAAGTCCTTGTAGTGTCCGATCGCATCGACGAGTTCGGGCTCGAGCCCAATTCCGAGGTGGCGATGCAGGTCCGGGCCGTTGGCGGCTGCGACGACCTCTTCCGATGCCCCGACTTCGCGGGCAACGAAGCGGCGCACCTCATCCGGGTGCGCCTCGGCCCAGGCACTCGCGCGCTTCAGGGTCTCGATCAGCTTCACCACCAGGTCGGGTCGATCCTCCGCCAGCCGCTCGTCGACGGTGAGGATGCGCGGCGAGCCCGAATTGATGCGGATTTTCGGATCCGGGTGGAAGCCGAATTCGGCCACAGTGTGGGTGGCGAAGAGGTTGGCGACGCTGATGCCGGGCGTGCCCTTGACGTAGATGGCATCGACTTCGCCGCGAAGCAGCGCTGCGACCTCCGGGCCATAGGCCTGCCGGTTGCGCAGGCCGTAAAGTTGCGGCCCGTCGCGATTGTCGAGCACCGTGTCTTCAAGCGGGATATCGACGATCTCGACGTCGGTGTGCGTCAGGCCCTCGAGCGACAAAGCGGAGACCAATCCCTTCAGTGCGGTCGCCGCCATGAAGTCGACAATGCCCGGCGGGCGTCGGGCAATGCCGAAGCGACGGCCGACCAGGTCCCGCGTCGTCCTGATTCCCGTACCTGGCAAGGTGATGATCGCCTGGAACTCGTCGGTCCAGGTAATGCCGACGAGTCGTGTCGGATTGCCTTCCGAACGGGCCCGGATCGGCGGGACGTTGCCGCCGTGGCGAAACGAGTAGTCCAGATGATGGTTGAAGTGGCTGGACCGGATCGTCCGGTCCTTGCTGTCGATGATGGAATTGAGGGTGATACCCTCGCTGGCGAAGGCTTCGTCGAGCAGGCCCAGCTGGGTCGCAAGGCCGACCGGGGTCGGCACCGGGCAGCGGGTATACCAGATTTGTGAGATGGCGTTCTTGCGCGTCATGGATCCTCTGCCGTCCTTCACGTTGGTATCAGGAAGCCTTTTTCACTCCGAAGGGACTTTGTAGTGCGCTGTTGCTGCGCGCTTCGAATTTGGAGAAATATCTCCTTCATTCGGCGCCTTATTGCCCTTGTGTGGGAAACTGGTTCCTATATGCCGGGGTTATCGAGTTGAAATTACCAAAACAGGTTTGACAAAGCCTATAGAGTTAGTCAACAATAAAATCATCGACTTCGGGAAACCGGGTCGATGACACGTTTCGCTTTGTGCGAGTTTCCAACTGAGAGACGACAGGCATGCCGGCTTTGGTCAGAATTGTCAGAACACTGCGACGCACGCTGTTGCAGGCAATTCCGACCCTGCTCGGGATCATCATCCTCAATTTCTTCCTGCTGCAGCTGGCGCCGGGCGACGCTGCCGACGTGCTGGCCGGCGAGGCGGGGTCGGCGACCGAGGAAAGCGTGGCGGCGCTGAGGGCCCGCTTCGGGCTGGACAGTCCGGTGCTGGAGCAACTGGCGACCTACCTCAACAACCTCGCGCATTTCAGCCTCGGATTTTCGCCGCGCTACGGCATGCCGGTCGCCGACCTGATCGCCCAGCGCCTGCCGGGAACGCTGACGCTGATGGCGGTGGCACTCATCATCGCGATCTTCCTCGGCGTCATCCTCGGATCACTGATGGCGACGTTTGCGGGCCGCATACCCGACCGGCTGCTCTCAGTCTTCTCGCTGCTGTTCTATTCGATCCCGAGCTTTTGGATCGGGCTGATGCTGATCGTTTTCTTTTCGGTCAAGCTCGGCTGGCTGCCAAGCGGCGGCTCGGGCACGATCGGTTCGCGGCTGACGGGCTGGGCCGCTCTGTTAGACGCGGCGCGCTACATGGTGCTGCCGGCAACGTCGCTCGCGCTTTTCTATGTGGCGATTTATGCGCGACTGACGCGAGCCTCGATGCTCGAGGTCAAGAACCAGGACTTCGTTCGCACCGCCTATGCCAAGGGGTTGACGCCGTTCGGCGTGACCGCCCGCCATGTGCTGCGCAACGCCCTGATCCCGATCACCACCATGGCCGGCATGCATATCGGCGGCATGCTCGGCGGCGCCGTCGTGGTCGAGACGGTCTATAGCTGGCCCGGCCTTGGCCGGCTCGCCTTCGAAGCAGTGATGGGCCGCGATTTCACGGTGCTGCTCGGCATCCTCCTGTTGTCCTCGCTTCTCGTCATCCTTGCCAATGCCGCAGTGGACCTCGTTCACGCCTGGCTCGATCCCCGAATTGGAGCACGCTGATGTCCACCACCGGTGTCGGAGCACTCCGCAACATTTCAAGCGCCTATGCACCTGCCACTGAAAGTGAGCAGCCTACCGCGGTTGTCGCGACGGAGGGGCCTGCCTGGTCCAACGTCAAGGCGCCGGACGCTCGCTCCCAGCAGAGCGCGACGATCGCGATTACCAACGGGCGCCGGGCGCTGAAGGTCTTCTTCGCCAATCCGAACGCGCTGTTCGGCACAGGCTTCCTCTGTCTCGTCATCGCTGTCGCCCTTCTGGCGCCGGTGTTTTTTCCGGATGACCCGCTTTCGATGGTCGGGCGTCCCTTCTTGTGGCCGGGGCAGGATCCGGCCTTTCCACTCGGCACGGATTCCCTCGGGCGCGATGTCCTCGCCGGCATCCTGCACGGTTCGCGTATCTCCCTGTTCGTGGGCCTGACGGCAACGGCATTGGGATTGACGTTCGGCGTGCTGGTCGGCGCTGTCGCGGGCTATTTCGGCGGCTGGGTCGACGATATCCTGATGCGGCTCGTCGAGATCTTCCAGACGCTGCCGAGCTTCGTGCTTCTGGTCGTTCTGGTGGCCATCGCCCAGCCCTCGGCGACGACGGTGACGCTTGCGATCGCCGTTATCTCCTGGCCGACCGTGGCGCGGCTGACCCGCGCCGAGTTCCGTGCGATCCGCGAGAAGGATTTCGTCATGGCCGCCCGCAGCCTCGGCTACGGCCACGGCCGCATCATTTTCCGCGAAATCCTGCCCAATGCCCTGCCGCCGATCATCGTCACGTCATCGGTGATGGTGGCAACAGCGATCCTGATGGAATCGGCGCTGTCCTTCATGGGGCTCGGCGATCCCAATGTGGTCAGTTGGGGGTCGATGATCGGGACCGGCCGCGAGCTCGTCAGGACCGCCTGGTATCTGACGGCGCTGCCCGGGCTTGCGATTGTCTTCACGGTGCTGGCGCTCAACCTCATCGGCGACGGGTTGAACGACGCGCTCAACCCCCGCTTCTCTGGGGATCGCTGACGATGGCTCCTTTGCTTCAGGTCGAAAACCTCACCATCGGCTTTCCGCGCGCCGAGCCGGTCCGCAACCTCTCCTTTGAAGTGGCTGAAGGCGAGACGCTGGCGATCGTCGGGGAATCGGGCTCGGGAAAATCGCTGACGGCTCTGGCCCTGATGCAGCTCTTGCCGCGGGCGGCAAGAGTGAGCAGTGGCCGTATCACCTTTGACGAACAGGATCTGCTGACACTCGATGCCAGCCAGATGCGGCGCCTGCGCGGGCGCGAGATCGGAATGATCTTCCAGGAGCCGATGACCAGCCTCAACCCGGTGATGACGATCGGCAGGCAAATCTCCGAAGTATTGAAGGTCCACGAGAAACTCTCGGGGCGCGCGGCCCGCGCACGCGCAATCGAGCTGTTGCAGCTGGTGCGCATCCCCGGTGCCGACAAGCGAGTGGATGATTATCCGCACCAGCTGTCCGGCGGTATGCGCCAGCGGGTGATGATCGCGATGGCTGTGGCCTGCCGGCCGAAACTGCTGATCGCCGACGAGCCGACGACGGCCCTCGACGTCACGATCCAGGCGCAGGTGCTCGATTTGCTCGACTCGCTCAGGCGCGAGCTGCAGATGGCGG
Organism: Ensifer sp. GW823-FHT05D09; assembly: GCF_058795755.1. Lineage (NCBI taxonomy): Bacteria > Pseudomonadati > Pseudomonadota > Alphaproteobacteria > Hyphomicrobiales > Rhizobiaceae > Ensifer > Ensifer sp. GW823-FHT05D09. The sequence continues at coordinate 243,097 of NZ_JBXAIA010000005.1, forward strand.
TCGTGCTCATCACCCATGACCTCGGCGTGGTGGCACAATGGGCAGACCGGGTGGTGGTGATGTATGCGGGGCGCAAGGTAGAACAGGCGCTGCCTGACGACCTCTTCAAGGACCCGCTGCATCCCTACACGCGCGGCCTGCTTGCAGCGTCGCCGCGGCTGAAGAACGATTTTCACTATCGCGACGGCGCGCTCACCGAAATTCCGGGATCGATCGTTTCGGCCGTCGGCGAAGCGGGCTGTCCCTTCAGGCCGCGCTGCACCCAGGCGCGCGCGAGCTGCGGCCATCACATTCCGCCTCTGGCCGTGCCGGCGCCCGATCGCCTCGTCGCCTGCCCCTTCACCTCGTCGATCAAGGCCGTGCCCGATGCCGTTGCTCTCCGTTACTGACCTCAAGACCCACTACCAGAGTCGCGACGGGCTGCTGCGCTCTCTCGATGGCGTCGATCTCTTCGTTGAGCGTGGCGAGACGGTTGGGCTCGTCGGCGAAAGCGGTTGCGGCAAGTCGACCCTCGGCAAGACCCTGCTTCGCCTCGTCGATCCGACCGCAGGCCGGATTGAATTCAAGGGCGAGGACATCACGCGCGTCGACCAGCGGCGGCTGAGGAGCGTGCGCAAGTCGATCCAGATGATTTTCCAGGATCCCTTCGCATCGCTCAACCCGCGCCACACGATCGGCGAAATTCTCGAAGCACCGCTGGTGGTTCACAAGGCAGGCGACAGCGCCGAGCGCCGGAGGATCGTCGCCGGCATCGTGTCGAAGGTCGGCTTGCCGGCCGATTCCATCAATCGTTATCCGCACGAATTTTCAGGCGGGCAACGGCAACGGATCGGCATCGCCCGCGCGCTCTTGCTCAATCCTGAGCTGATCGTCTGCGACGAGCCCGTTTCGGCGCTCGACCTGTCGATCCAGGCGCAGATCCTCAATCTCTTGGTCGAGATGAAAAAGGAATTCGGCCTTTCCTACATCTTCATCAGCCACGACCTCTCCGTGGTTCGCTATTTCTGCGACCGGGTGATGGTCATGTATCTCGGCCGGATCGTCGAGAGTGCCGACAACGAGACGCTCTGGTCCGATCCGCGCCATCCCTACACGCGCGCGCTGATGGAGGCGGTGCCCGATCCGTCGCGGCCGCGCCATGCAGCCCCGCTTGGCGGCGATCTGCCGAGCCCCAGCAACATTCCTTCGGGCTGTCGGTTTCACACCCGCTGCCCGCTCGCGACAGACCGCTGCCGCGCCGAAGAACCGGAATTCCGCTCGATTGCACCCGGCCACGAGGTGGCCTGCCATTTTGCGGACAGGATCAACTGAAATGGAGATTTTGAATGGTTGATTATCGCTATCTCGGGCGCAGTGCCCTGAAAGTGTCGCCGCTGACGCTCGGGTCCATGATGTTCGGCAACCAGACGCCTGATGATGTCGCCTTCCGCATCATCGACAAGGCGCGCGAACAGGGCATCAACTTCATCGACACGGCCGACGTCTATCACGACGGCAAGTCGGAAGAGGTCGTCGGACGTGGCATCAGGGCCCATCGGGATCACTGGGTGCTGGCGACCAAGTTCGTCAATTCGCACAAGAAGGGCCCGAACCTCGGCGGCTACTCGCGCAAATGGGTCTATCAGACGGTCGAGAACTCGCTGCGCAATCTCGGCACCGACTATATCGACATCCTCTATTTCCACCGTTCCGTCTTCGACGCGCCGCTGGAGGAGCCCGTACGGGCAATCGCCGACCTGATCAAGGCGGGCAAGCTGCGCTACTTCGGCGTCTCGAACTTCCGCGGCTGGCGCATCGCCGAGATCGCACAGCTGGCCGACGAACTCGGCATCGACAGGCCGGTGGCAAGCCAGCCGCTCTACAACATCGTCAACCGCACGGCGGAAGCAGAGCAACTGCCGGCCGCTGCCGCCTACGGGCTCGGCGTCGTCACTTACAGCCCGCTGGCGCGCGGCGTTCTGACCGGCAAATACAATGTGGGCGAGGCACCTGGCGCCGACACTCGAGCCGGCCGCGGCGACAAGCGCATGCATGATGTCGAGTTCCGCGACGAATCGATCGCGATTGCCAAGCAGATCGCAGCCCACACCCAGGCCAAGGGCATCGCTGCCGCAGACTTCGCGCTCGCCTGGGTCCTGAACAACCGGCTGGTGACCTCGACCATCGGCGGGCCGCGCACCGAGGAACAGTGGGACGGCTATATCCGTGCGCTGGACGTGAAGATCGATGCCGAGGACGAGGCCCTGGTCGACCGCCTGGTTGCCGCCGGCCACCCTTCGACACCGGGCTTCACCGATCCGGGCCATCCGCTGGAGGGTCGTTTCCCGCGCTCTGGTGCAGCTGAGGCAGAGATCATTCCGCTCGCGCGGGCCCAGCGCGTCGCCTGAAGCGGTTTCGGCCGGCAGTCTGCCGAGCCGATTGTGATCGAGAAACGAAGCCCGGGATCATCGATCCCGGGCTTCTTGATGTCGGCGTTTACTCTGCCGCTTCGGCTCTTGCCTCTCGCAGGGAGAGCAGGCGTCTGGCGTTGCCGCCGGCGACAAGGCGTGCGTCTTCCTCGCTGAGGCCGGCCTCCGCCAGGCTGTCGGTCAGGCTCCTGCGGTCAATTGCTGCAAGGATCGGCCAGTCCGTTCCGGCCAGCACCCGCTCCGGGCCGAAAAATCCGGTGAGGGTGCGAATGATTGCAGGATCGTGCCCCATCGTGTCGAAATAAATGTTTGGACGCTTGCCGGCCGCACGCTCGGCGCGGCTGTAGATGCCGCCGCGTGCCGCCTGGACGATCGCGCCAAGGCCGAGTGTCGCAAAGATCAGGTGCAGGTCCGGAAGTTCTTCGAGTACTGGCGATTGGATGACCGACAGGAAGGCGGTGCCGTTCATCAGCCCGCGGCCGAGCGAATTGCCGAGCGTGCCGGCGCCCCCGATCAGAGCGTGCGAATGCGGGTGGGCGACCGGGTGGACGAAGACCGGCACCTCGTGGCGCGCGGCAACCTCGAGCGTTGGGCGGACCGCGGGATCGGCGAGGAATTTGCCGTCACGTGCGGAATCGATGACGAGACCGGAAAGCCCGAGTTCGACGATGGCACGCTCGGCCTCGCGAGCGCCTTCCTCGCCTGAGAAGGCGTTGACGACGCCAAAGCCGGCGAGTGTCGAGTGGTCGCGCGAAAGCGTCGCCAGCCAGTCGTTGGCTTCCCGCAAGGCAGAAAGCGGCACTGGCCCTTCGAGGCCGAACAGGCTTTCGATGGTTGCAGTCACGATCGCCAGCGACACGCCGGCGGTCTCGAACTCCTCGACCAGCGCCTGCGGAGTGGTGATCTTGCGATAAATCTCCGGCGTGAAGCCGCCGGCGGGCCTGGCGTGTTTGCCGTCAGGCCTCCAGGCCGGCGGCCAGAGATGCACATGGATGTCGACGATATCGAGGGGCGCGGTCATTCGGCGGCTACCTTTCTGGCTTCGCGTTCGGCAATGCCGGCCTTGACGAGCGGCACCACGTCCCGTCCGTAGGTCACGGTGTCTTCGGTCGGGTAGAAACCCCGCACGAGGAAGTTGGAAACGCCGGCGTCGTAGTAGTCGAGGATGGCGTCTGCCACCTGCTCCGGCGTTCCCACCAACGCGGTCGAATTGCCGCCCGCACCGCTTGCCTCGGCGACCTCGGTCCAAAGCCGCTTGTCGAGCACCTTGCCGCGGCTGGCGGCCTCGCGCAGGCGCACGGAGCCGACATTCGACGGCAGCTTCTCGCCATTGCCGCCGGCCGAACGGGCGACCTGCGATTTTACCTTTTCGAGGATATCGGCGGCCTTGGACCAGGCGGCGTCCTCGGTTTCAGCGACCACGGTGCGGAAGGCGAGGGTGTAGCGGATATCGCCCGCCGCACGGCCGTTGGCGACGGCGGCGGCCCGCACCTTGGCAATCGTCTCCTTCGCGCCGTCGAGTGGTTCGCCCCAGAGCGCATAGATATCGGCATGTTTACCGGCAACCGCGATCGCTGCGTCCGACGAACCGCCAAAGGAGATCGGGATTCGCGTCTTCTGGTATGGCTTGACCTGGCTGAAGGCGCCCTTGAACCTGTAGAAGCGCCCTTCGTGATCAAACGGCTGGTCGCTTTCCCAGACTTTCTTCAACACGGTCAGATATTCGTCGGTGCGGGCATAGCGGGTGTCGTGATCCTCGAAATCGCCGTCGCGGGCCTGGTCGGTGTCGGAACCGCCGGTGATGATGTGCACCCACAGGCGCCCCTCCGAGAACTGGTCGAGCGTTGCGAGTTGGCGGGCGCCGAGCGTGGGTGCCATCAGGCCCGGCCGATGGGCAAGCAGCGCACCGATGTGCTCTGTCTGGGAAAAGACGAAGGCTGCGATCTGGTTGTTGTCGGGCCACTGTGCGAACTGGCCGATCAGCAGCCGGTCGATGCCGGCAGCTTCCGCCGCCTGCACGTGGTTGCGGATATAGGCCTTGTCGATCACAGGGCCGGTGGTGGGCACGATATCGGATCCCTCCCTGTTGGAGGTGTGACCGATGAATTCGGATGGCATGGGAAACTCCTTGAAACGTCGCGCTCAGCGCCTCGCATTAGTCTATTTAATAGGTAGATAATGTCGATTGCGTTTTGCGCGCTTATCTTGGGATGGCTTTTCAAGGGTTCGCCGATGTCGGGATTTTTCGTTCGCTTTCCTTCTGCTTGCGCCGGAACAAGGCGCCCGATGCCAGGAATTGAGGTGGCCGTGCCATTTGGTGGCGGCCGCTGCCGATCATCGAATTCGGCGAAATGCTGGAAATTTGAGAGAACATGGTTGTGGCGAGAGATATTTCGGCCCCGGCACGGCGGCCATGCAGCATTTTTCACAAGCGACGCTGACTTTAGAAATCTATTATCACCATAAATTTAGTGGAGTATCTATTCTGGCGTGGATCACCCGATGATGGGTGCGCGAAATCGAACCAGCGCTTGCCTCCTGATGCTGCGCCTGCTTGGGGACTTCAACATGACATCGAGACAAACCGGGACACCGAAACCGACCCGCCGCGCTTTCCTGCTTTCGAGCGTTGCGCTGGCAACCGTTCTCGCCGTCGGGGTCATCCCCGAGATTGTTCTCGCCGCCGAAGAGCCGACGCGCGGCGGCAGCGTCTCGATCAATATCGGCACCGAACCGCCGGTCCTGGTTTTGATCGCTCATAGCGCAGGTGCAGCCTACTATATCAGCGGCAAAGCCACCGAGAGCCTGCTGACCTATGACCGCGACTTCAACCCGCAGCCGCTGCTGGCGACCGAATGGACGGTTAGCGAAGACGGCCTGCGCTATTGGTTCAAGCTGCGCCAGGGTGTTCGCTGGCACGACGGCAAGGATTTCACCGCCGAGGATGTTGCCTTCTCCATCCTCGCATTGAAGGAAAACCATCCGCGCGGGCGGGCGACATTTGCGCATGTGCAGCAGGCAAACGTGCTCAACTCGCATGAGGTAGAGCTGATCCTCTCCAAGCCTGCTCCCTATCTGCTGACCGCCTTTGCAAGCTTTGAAGCCCCGATCGTGCCGAAGCATCTCTATGAAGGCACCAAGATCGCCGAGAACCCGCACAACGTCGCGCCTGTCGGCACCGGACCCTACAAGTTCGTCGAATGGGTGCGCGGCAGCCATGCGCTGTTTGTTCGCAACGAAGACTACTGGGGTTCGCCGAAGCCCTATCTCGACCAGATCATCTTCCGCTTCATCATCGATCCGGCGGCGGCCGTTGCCGCGATCGAGACCGGCGAAGTGCAGGTCTCGACTGCCAATCTGCCGCTCACCGATATCGATCGGTTGAAGGCAAACCCCAATCTCGTCGTCGATACGGATCCTGCGCCCTATTCGCCGAGCATCGCGCGCGCGGAATTCAACCTTGAGAACAAGTATCTCGCCGACATCAAGGTGCGCCACGCCATCGCCCATGCGGTCGACAAGGACTTCATCGTCAACACTGTCTATTTGGGCTACGCGACGCGTCTCGACGGCCCCGTCAGCCCCGATCTCGTGAAGTTCTACACGCCGGATCTGCCGAAGTACGAGTTCGACCCGGCCAAGGCCGAGAAACTCCTCGACGAGGCCGGCTATGCCCGCGGCGCCGACGGTTTCCGGTTCAAGCTGTTCATCGACCCGACGCAGCCCTCCGGCCCGCCGAAGCAGACGGCGGAGTACATCGCCCAGGCGCTTGCCAAGGTCGGCATCAAGGTCGAACTGCGCACCCAGGATTTTGCCACCTTCGTGAAGCGGGTCTTCACCGACCGCGACTTCGATATCGCCATCGAGGGCATGAGCAATCTCTACGATCCGACGGTCGGCGTGCAGCGCCTCTATTGGTCGAAGAACTTCAAGCCAGGCGTGCCGTTCACCAACGGCTCAAAGTACTCCAATCCGGAAGTCGACCGCCTGCTTGAAACCGCGGCCGTCGAAATCGATCCGAAGAAGCGGCTGGAGCTCTTCAACGCGTTCCAGAAACAGGTGGTCGCGGACCTGCCGACGCTCGATATCGTCACTCCGGCGGTCATCACCGTCTACGACAAGCGGGTTAAGAACTTGAAGCTGGGTGTCGAGCATCTCTGGAGCAACGGCGCCGATATCTATCTCGACGAATAGTTGTCGGTGACCACGGCGAGCAATCGTCGATGGCCTCGACGTGAGAGCGTCGACGGCGCGGCGCAGCCGGAGGGGACCAGGCTGCGCCGTTTCTCTTCAGTTGGAGTTGATGCGTGACCATAACCAGAGTGCAAAGTGTTTCACGCCCGACGCGCACGGAGCTTCTGGCCCGCGTTCCGGGCTTCGTGGCCGAAGTCGCCAAGGGCGCTTCCGAGCGTGACCTCTCGCGCGAACTTCCCTTCCAGGCCTTCGAGCTCTTTCGTGAACTCGAATTGGGAACGCTGCGCATCCCGGTGGCACTTGGCGGTCCGGGTGGTTCGGTTGCCGACTATATCGAGATGATCGCTGCGATTGGAGCTGCCGATTCCAACGTGGCGCACGCGCTCCGCTCGCACTTCAACTATGTCGAAAACGTCATCCTCAGCGAGCCGCGCGAGCGGGATGCCGGTGCCGTCGAGCTGATCCTTGCCGGCAAGCTGTTCGGTGGCGCCCACACGGAGCAGGGCACCGCCCGGCCCGGGCAGGTGACGACGACGATCACACGGCAGGGCGGCACCTACAGGCTCAATGGTCGCAAATGGTATGCGACAGGAACCGCCTTTGCCGATTTTGCCTCGTTCAGCGCGCTCGACGAGGACGGGCAGGCGGTCGGCGTTCTCCTGCCGGTCGATCGTGAGGGCATCACCATTCTCGACGACTGGGACGGAATGGGGCAGCGTCTGACCGCCAGCGGCGGCGTCATCCTCGACAATGTCGAGGTGTTCCCGCACGAATTTACCCGGCGCGCGCTTGACAATCTCGTCGGTCGCCACTGCTCGACCTTGCGGCAATTGCATCTCGCTGCCAGCGCGGCCGGCGTCGTGCGCAATGTTCTGTCCGACGGGCTCGCCTACGTTGGCCGTCAAGCGCGATCGGCCGCTCACAGCATGGCGGAAACTGCTAACCAGGACCCCTTCGTGCAACAGGTGATCGGCGAAATCGCCGCCAATTCCTTTGCCATCGACGCCGTCGTCGCCGCGGCGGCCAGCGCCCTCGACCGGACGATTGCAGCGCTCGGCCGGGGCAACGAAACAGAGATCGAGGATGCCCTGATAGCCAGCGCGCTTTCGACTGCCCGCGCACAACTGGTTCTCGGTCAACTGGGCCTGCGCAGCGCCGAGCGCATGTTCGATCTGGGCGGTGGATCGGCGACGTCCCGCAACAACAATTTCGACCGACACTGGCGCAACATCCGCACCGTGCTCAATCACAATCCGCTGCTGCACAAGTCACGGGTGCTGGGCGACTACCTGCTGAACGGCACGACCACGCATCTGAAAGAAGGCAAGGTGTTTTGAGGCGGCATCGCGAGCATGACCTCTCAAAACAGGACACCACAGACTCTCCCATGATGAACGCGAATACTTTGTGATGTTCGGGCTCGCCTAGCGATGCCCTCGATACATTTTCCTGTTGCCCTTAGTCGCAGAATGCCTAGCGCACCAATCGCGGGCTGACGCTCGCCAGCATCCGGATAAGGTCGTCCTCCAACTTCTGGCAGAGTTCGTCATACTCATCCACCGATGCGGGTTCTGGCATCAGTTGCTCACGCAACTCATCGCGCTTCATTGCGGCAAGGCCATAGGCTTCCAGCAAATCGTTGATGGCAAGAAAGTTGGCATCTGAAATCTGTTTGCGGTGTCGTGGCAGCCGCATCATCATGCGCGCTCGCCCAATCTTTTCGAAATCCATCGCCTTGCTCCTAGGGCTGCCAACCGGGAAGATAGCTCCTGACACCGTGAAATCAGCAACATGGCGGCCTATCGACAGAACATGCATGCGTCTGCGCCTAACGTTCTAGCTCCGTAGTTGCTTTACGTTCGGTGTATGGAGCAGACGGTCGACATCTCGCTCGATTTCGACGCTGACGATCTCCAGATCGGAGAGTTCGGCGGGCTTGTATTCGACTGTAGCGCCCAATTGGCCACGGGCCATGCCGACAATCGCATACTCTTCACACAAGGCGCAAAAAGCGGGGGTCTGCTGCGCGTCAATCATCGCTCGTAACGCAGGAAGCCTCAATTTCAAGCGGGATCTACCGATCCTTTCAAGGTTCATAATGGCCCCTCCTGACCTAGCCTTGCCGCATCTCAACTATCGCATGTTTCCCTGAAAACAAAAGGGGTTAACGCCTATGGCACGGTGGGTCTGTATGTCGTCCACCCAGTAAAAAAAGCAGAGCGCAGCTTCAGATCTCTCTACCAGGCGGAGCAGCTTTGATGAAGCTCGCCGCTTGGCGTCAATGTCGTCGCGAGGCGACGCCGTTACGTGCTCGATGAAGCAGGTGAAAGGCAGTTCGGTTTTGAGAACACGGTGCAACCAACGCTTCGCGCGATAGGCCGGTGGCCGTGTTCGCGACGCGCTCCTGAGAGGCGACTTTGAACCGCGCTCGAAGGGCTGAAGCGAACAACTCAGTGTGGTCGGTTGTCATTGGTGGAAGTCGCGCTTTCCAGGACAACTATACCTGAGCAGAGCACCGGCGTGCCTTTGCGATTGCGGAAACATCGTCCGAAGGCAACGACCGAGATATAGCGACTACCACGCGTGCTGACGCGATAGGCAGACTGTACGCCAGTCCGCCAACGATTGTCTCGGTGATCTCCTTGGCCAAACGTGGCTGGTCTGCCGGATGAACGCGATCGAGATGCGATTTGAGGGGCAGTCCGCAAATGGGTTCCTCCGGAGAAAAGCCGAAAAGCTGGGCTAGGGGGGCATCCCCACAAACAAGGTCCTGGACGATGTCCCAGGTTTAGATACCGGAGTCTGTCGTATTCGCGTCCGGCAAATCAACAGCGAACGTGCGCTCTCGATCCTCTGACATCACTCCTCCGTCATGCTCTGCTTTTCGATCGCGGAATGTCGGCACTGGCTATCCCGGAACACCAATCTCGATAGTGAGACCAAAACAGGAAACGAGGATCATTATGAAATCACGTGCCGCTGTCGCATTTGCGCCTGGCGAACCACTGGAAATTGTGGAGCTTGATGTCGCTCCGCCTCAGAAAGGCGAAGTCCTGGTGCGGATCTCGCATACGGGGTCTGTCACACCGATGCCTTCACGTTGTCAGGTGCGGATCCGGAGGGCATTTTTCCCGTGTCCTCGGTCACGAAGGTGCGGGTGTCGTCATCGAGGGGGCGAGGGAGTAACGAGCGTCGCGCCCGGCGATCATGTCATTCCGCTATACGGCAGAAGGCCGCGAGCGGGCACCGATCCCTTCACTCAGGATCTTCAGCAGCACCACCATCACCCCGAGCCATCCGGCAAGCGTCAAACGATCGAGGTCGATGCCTTCTCGAGCATAGATGTCGCTCTGGCGATGCAAGGGAAGATGGTCGCAGTATCTGGAGACCAGCTGTGATCCCTTGGCCGAACGGAGAGCGGGAAATGTCGCAGGCGCGGTATTCGCAAGGCATGTCCCGAGAGCGGAGCTTGTCAGTCATTTGAAGAAACTTGTTATACAGATTTGACAAGTAGATGATGATCTGTCTAAGTATGTGTTATACAGGGTGGCGCGGGAAGCCGGCCATATCAGCATACCGGAGGAACAATGATCATCACCGACGTCGAGGTGCGGGTCTTCCGCACGACCACACGCCGCCATTCCGACAGTGCTGGTCACGCGCATCCAGGCCCGCCGCACCAGGTTGAGCAGGCAATGCTCACCGTGCGCACGGAGGATGGGCAGGAAGGGCACTCCTTCACAGCGCCCGAAATCGTTCGCCCGCATCTGATCGAGAAATTCGTGAAGAAGGTCCTCGTCGGTCAGGACCATCGCGATCGCGAGCGTCTATGGCAGGACCTTGCCCATTGGCAGCGCGGCTCCGCTGCGCAACTCACCGACCGTACGCTTGCGGTTGTCGACTGCGCACTGTGGGACCTGGCAGGCAGAACCCTCGATCAACCCGTATACAAGTTGATCGGCGGCTATCGCGACAAGGTGCTGGCCTATGGCTCGATCATGTGCGGTGACGAGCTGGAGAATGGCCTGGCAACGCCGGAGGATTACGGTCGGTTCGCCGAGACGCTGGTCAAGCGCGGCTACAAGGGCATCAAACTGCACACCTGGATGCCGCCGGTCAGCTGGGCGCCTGACGTGAAAATGGATCTCAAGGCCTGTGCGGCCGTCCGCGAGGCCGTGGGTCCGGATATCCGTTTGATGATCGACGCCTTCCACTGGTATTCCCGCACCGATGCACTCGAACTCGGGCGTGGCCTTGAGAAGCTCGGCTTCGACTGGATCGAGGAGCCGATGGATGAACAATCGCTTTCTTCCTACAAGTGGCTCGCGGACAATCTCGACATTCCCGTGGTCGGTCCGGAAAGCGCTGCAGGCAAGCATTGGCACCGCGCCGAGTGGATCAAGGCGGGCGCCTGCGACATACTGCGCACCGGCGTCAACGACGTCGGAGGCATTACCCCCGCGCTGAAGACCATGCATCTGGCCGAGGCCTTCGGCATGGAATGCGAGGTGCATGGCAACACCGCCATGAACCTGCATGTGGTGGCCGCCACCAAGAACTGCCGCTGGTACGAACGCGGCCTGTTGCACCCGTTCCTCGAATATGACGACGGCCACGACTATCTGAAGTCGCTTTCCGATCCGATGGATCGCGACGGGTATGTCCACGTGCCGAATAGGCCAGGGCTCGGCGAGGACATCGATTTCGACTTCATCGAGAACAACCGCGTACGGTGACGAGCGAGGTGATTGGGCAATGAAGACCGTTCTCGCCTTCGGCGACAGTCTGACCTGGGGTGCGGATCCAGCGACGGGTCTGCGCCATCCGCCCGAGAGCCGCTGGCCGGACGTTCTCGGTCGGGAACTTGGCGGCGCAGCAAAGGTCATATCGGAAGGGCTCGGCGGGCGCACCACCTGTTACGACGACCATGCCGGACCCGCTTGCCGCAATGGCGCCAAGGCGTTGGAGGTGGCGCTTGCCAGCCATATGCCGCTCGATCTGGTGATCGTCATGCTCGGCACGAACGACATCAAGCCTGTGCATGGCGGGCGCGCAGAAGGGGCCGTTTCCGGCATGCGCCGCCTGGCGCAGATCGTGGACACCTTTCCTTACAAACCGAGCGGGCCGAAGCCGAAGTTTTTGATCGTCGCACCGCCGCCTTGTTCCGCCGGTCCAGGCGGGCACCCGGCAGCCGGCCGGAGCGTGGCGGAATCCGAGCGGCTCTCACCGCTCTACCGCAAGCTCGCCGGCGAACTCGGCCACGCGTTCTTCGATGCAGGTGCAGTCGCGCGTGGATCCGAGATCGATGGCGTGCATTTGGAAGCGGCCGCGACCGCCGCCATCGGCCGTGCACTCGCGGTTCCCGTCGGCGCAATTCTAGCCTGATCCGTTTCAACGCCTGCGGAGGAGCAGGCGGGCGGGTTGTCAAACTGGTAGGCCGAAATCCGCAAGGATGGCCGCAAAAGGAGGAAACATGAGACACTTTTTCATAAAAGCCGCGCTCGGCGTGCTTCTCGCCACGGCCGCACCGATCGGCGTGCTGGCCGAGACACCGGCCGACCAACTGGTCGTCGCCACGACCATGAGCAACATTCTGACGCTCGATCCCGCTGCCATCACCGGCCGCGAGACCGTGCAGGTGCTCAATAACATCTACGACACGCTGGTCATCCTTTCGCCGCAGGACCGTAGCGTCCAGCCGCGTCTTGCCGAGCGCTGGGAGATCGCCGAGGATCGCAAATCGATCCGCTTTCACCTGCGTGCCGATGCGAAATTTGCTTCCGGCAATCCCGTTACGGCCGGCGACGTGGCCTGGAGCCTGAAGCGTCTGCTCGCCCGGAACCTGGCGCAGTCGTCCTTCCTCAAGACGCGTGGCTTCACGCTTGAGAATGCCGACAAGGCCTTTGTCGCCGAAGACGACCATACCTTCGTGATCAATCTGGCGAAGCCCGATGACCCGAACCTTTTGCTGATGATCCTGGCACAGAATGGCCCCGGCTCCATACTCGACAGCAAGACGGCGCTCGAGAACGAGAAGGACGGCGACCTTGGTGCCGCCTGGCTGACGCTGAATTCGGCCGGTTCAGGTCCTTTCACGCTCACCCAGTGGAAATCGAACGAATACATCATCCTGACGAGGAACGACGACTATTGGGGTGAAAAGGCGGCGATGAAGCGCGTTCTGATGCGCCATCTGCCGGAATCCCAGTCGCAGCGTCTGCTGCTGGAGAAAGGCGACATAGACGTTGCCTATTCCCTCCAGGCGCCGGATCTCAAGTCGCTTGAGGCCGACAAGGCGATTACCATCGCATCAACGCCGGGTTCGGGCTTTTATTATCTCAGCGTCTCGATGAAAGACGAGCGCTTTGCCAACAAGAAGGTACGCGAGGCGCTGCGATACCTCATCGACTACGAAGGCCTCGACAAGGCCGTCATGCCCTACTACGGCAAGCTGCATCAGCGGCCGCTGTCAACAGGCGTTATCGGCGCGCTGCCGGATGAGGGCTACAAGCTGGACGTGGAAAAGGCCAAGGCGCTGCTGGCCGAAGCGGGCTACCCCGACGGTTTCAAGACCACGCTGCGGGTCCTTTCCGAAGACCCCTTCATGAAGGCGGCGACCGCCATCCAGAACACGCTCGCCCAGGCGGGGATCCAGGCGGAACTCATCAGCGGTTCGGGTGATCAGATCTACGGTGCGATGCGCGAACGAAACTTCGAACTGCTGCTTGGTCGCGGCGGCGGCGGTCAGCAGCCGCATCCGGACAACAACCTGCGCTCCATCGCCTACAATCCTGACAATTCGGACGATGCGAAGCTCACCAACTACCAGAGCTGGCGCACCAGCTTCTACGACGAAAAATTGAACAAGCTGATCGAGGAAGCACTGGTTGAGCGCGATCCGGCCAAGCAGGCCAAACTCTATGAAGGCGTGCAGGCCTACATGGACGAGATCGTCATGTCGATCCAGCCGTTCTCGGAAGTGGTCGATACGGCTGCGTTTCGAAGCGATGTGAAGGGCATGATCGTCAGCCCCTGGCTCTCCCGCTTCGAGGGTGTCGCCAAGGAGCGCTGATCCTTCAGGTCTTCGTAGCGAGTTCGGACAAGGCGCGTGGCAACACGCGCCTTTTTCACGTTCGCCAGACAAAAGCTGCGACAGCCATCCGAACCGGTACCTCGTCGGCACACGCGAAAACATGGATCGCTGCCTACGTGAGCGAGAGCGGAGATCTGCGAAGAGTGCTGTTGCAAGCTGGTCTCTGGCTTCACATCGCAGTTCCCAAGGGAAACGAACGACGCGCCCAATTCACGTCTGGCGTTACTCTACGCACTTACTACAAGTCGACCTCTGAAGGACAGACGCACAAGGTGGGGCCCTTGGAGCGCGTTCCGCAATGCCGAGCGGATGTTGGCCAGGACGGCGCGTCAGATACCATTGCACAGCCTCGGTGCAGTCGAGAATTCCAGTCAAAGGGATCGGTGTCGAACGGCGCCGCGTGGAAGGCAGCCGTTTTCGCAAGATCTCGTCGCATGGCGTTTCGACGCAGACGCCCGCGATAAACTTTGTTTATCGTTCGGGTAGGGCTGGGTGATCCGGAAAACCCGCCGCGATCCCTGCCTTGCAGTTGGCGACAAAGTTGTCGCGGACGTTGCCGCTATTTTCTGGTCATTTCACACATCGGCGACAGGTCCGTTGGATCGCCCTGACGTCAAAAGGCGCCTCCGTGAATCAGGGGCGCCTTGTTGGGATTACCGGACCTAACCTGGTGAGGGCGATCAATGCGCCCTTTCGTATTCAAGCGAGGCTCCGATGAGTTCTCGAGCGTAAGGATGCGTGGCGCCGTTTGCGGGGATCGCTTCGCGCGGCAGCACTTCGGTGATTTCTCCGTGCAGCATCACGGCAAAGCGGTCGCACATATGGTCGACCACGGCCAGATCGTGCGTGACCATGATGTAGGTGAAGCCTCGCTCTTCGCGCAGGCGCTGGAGCAGGTTCAGGATCTCAGCCTGCACCGAGACATCGAGCGCCGACGTCGGTTCGTCCAGAAGCAGAAGCGAAGGCTCCAGAATGAGCGCACGGGCAATCGCCACCCGCTGCCGCTGGCCGCCGGAGAGCTGGTGGGGAAAGCGATCGAGGAAGGATATGGGCAGGCCGACATCGGTGATCGCCTTGCGCATGCGTTCCTCGCGGTCGCCGAGCTTGTGGATCACCAGTGGCTCGTTGAGTACGGTGCGCACCGACTGGCGCGGATGCAGCGAGCCGTACGGATCCTGGAACACCATCTGCAGCGTGCGGCAGCGCTCGATAAGCGGCATCTCGCGTACCGACTTGCCGTTGAGGAGAATGTCACCCGTCCAGATGTCGGTCAGCATCGAGATGCAGCGCAGCACCGTGGATTTGCCCGAGCCGCTTTCACCGACGAGCCCGAAACATTCGCCTGGGCTGACCGAGAAGCTGACACTCGGCAGGACCCTGACCGCGGCAGGGCCGGCGCCGAAGGTGATCGATACTTCGCGCGTTTCGACGGATACGGACATCAGGCTTTCTCCTCCAGCCATTCGGGTTGGCGGTCGAGCACGGCGAGGGGCGCACGCCCTCCACCGATCCGCGGTTGGGCCGCCAGCAGGCCGCGCGTGTAGGGGTGTTCGGCCCTGTCGAGGTCTTGGGCGGCGAGCGTTTCGACGACGCGACCGGCATACATGATGAGAACGCGGTCGCAGAAATTGCGCACGAGGTTCAGGTCGTGACTGATCATGATGAGGCCAATGCCGCGGTCGCGCACGAGGCCGTCGAGGATGTTCAGCACTTGAAGCCGGACGGTAACGTCGAGCGCCGAGGTGGGTTCGTCGGCGATGACGAGGTCCGGGTCGGCCAAAAGCATCATGGCGATCATCACCCGCTGGCCCATGCCACCGGATATTTCATGCGGATACTGCTCGAAGACCCGCTTCGGGTCACGGATCTTGACCGCCTCCAGCATGGTGAGCGCCTTGTCGCGAGCCTCTGCCTTCGAGCACTTGAAGTGGCGCAGATAGGTCTCCGCCACCTGGTCGCCGACCCGGCGGATCGGGTTGAGCGAGAATTTTGGATCCTGAAGGATCATCGACATGCGCCGGCCGCGGACCTTCAGCATCTCCCTTTCGGAGAGCGTCAGGAGATCGAGGTCTCCAAACCGCAATTTGTCCGCGGTGATCGTGGCGCCGGGCAGAAGGCGCAGCAGCGCACGCCCGACGGTCGATTTTCCGGAACCGGATTCGCCGACGATCCCCAGCCGTTCGCGGCCCAGCGTGAAAGAGACGCCACGGACGGCTTCTGCCGAAGCGCCGCCATAGCGGATGCGCAGATTGTCGACTTCGAGAATTGACTTGTCCATCGGGCTCACCTCCGGTTCATCTGCTTGGGATCGAGCGCATCGCGCAATCCGTCGCCGAGCAGGTTGAATGCAAGGCTGACGGTCAGGATCGAGATGCCCGGGAAGGTGACGAGCCACCAGCTGTCCAGCATGTAGCGGCGGCCGGTCGCGATCATGGCGCCCCATTCGGGCAGCGGCGGCTGAGCGCCGAGGCCCAGGAAGCCGAGGCCGGCGGCCGTGAGGATGACGGTCGCCATGTTGAGCGTCAGGCGGATGAGGACCGACGGCAGGCACATGGGCATGATCGACTTGACGATGATGCGCGCCGGGGACGCGCCCTGCAATCTGGCGGCGGAGATATAGTCCGCCTTGCGGAAGGTCATGGCTTCGGCGCGGGCCAGCCGGGCGATCGGCGGCCAGGAGGTGAGCGCAATGGCGATGATGGCGTTGTTGAGGCTTGGGCCCAATGCTGCGACGAAGGCGAGCGAGAGGATGAGGCTCGGAAACGACAGGAATATATCGGTGATACGCATCATCACCGTATCAACCTTGCCGCCGAGATAGCCGGCGGTGGTGCCGATGATGAGGCCGATTGGGCCGACGACAATCGACACGAGGAAGATGATCGTCAGCGTGATGCGGGCTCCCCAGACGAGGCGGCTGAAGATATCGCGGCCAAGCTCGTCGGTGCCGAAGAGATGCCCGTTCCCCGGCGCCTGCAGCGTCAGGGCAAGATCCTGCGCGTAGGGGTCGTGCGTGGCGATCAGCGGCGCGAAGGCGGCGACGAGGATGAGCAGCGTCAGCACGGCAAGGCCGAAGGCTGATGTCGGGCTCTTCAACAGGAACAGCACGATGTTCTTCAGTGCAAGCAGCGGTGCCGGCAGGCGGCGAGCGGTTTCGGTGCGGGTCGACATCAGCGTGTCCTCGGGTCGAAGATGCGGTAGAGAACATCGGAGAGAAGATTGAGCCCGATGAAGATGACGCCCACGATCAGCACGCAGGTCATGACGGCGTTCATGTCGCCAGTGATGAGGTTGTTGGTGAGATATTGGCCAAAACCCGGCCAGGCGAAGACGGTTTCGATCAGCACCGCGCCTTCGAGCAATGAGCCGTAGGCAAGCGCGATGATCGTGACGAGCTGGACCCGGATGTTGATGAAGGCGTGCTGCCAGATCGTCTGGTTGCGCGAAAGCCCCTTCACTCTGGCCGTCGTCACATACTCTTGGCCGAGCTGGTCGAGCATGAAGCTGCGGGTCATGCGGGTGATGTAGGCAGAGGAGGAGTAGCCGAGCAAGGTCGCAGGCAGGATGATGTGGTTCACGGCCGACCAGAACACATCCATTTCGCCGGCAATCAGGCTGTCGATGAGGAGGAAGCCGGTGCGCTCGTCGACGAGGCCGATATAGAACTGGTCCATTCGCCCGCTGCCGCCGACCAGCCCGAAATGGGCGTAGAAGACGATGAGGGCGATCATGCCCGTCCAGAAAATCGGCATCGAGTGGCCGAAGAGGCTGAAAACGCGCACGAGATGGTCCGGCCAGCGGTCCTTGTTGACGGCGGCGAAGACGCCAAGCGGTACGCCGAGGCCGGCGCCGATGAGAATGGCGAAGGTCGCGAGCTCGATCGTCGCCGGCATGACATGCAGGATATCCTGGATGACGGGTTGGCCGGTGCGGATGGACGTGCCGAAATTACCGGTGAAGACATCGCCGAGATAATAGAAGAACTGTTCCCAGAGCGGACGATCAAGGCCGAGCGAACGGTACACCTGCTCGTAGGTCTCGCGGGTCGCATCTTCGCCGACGATGGCGCGCACGGGGTCGGCCGGCATCAACCGGCCGATGAAGAAGGTCAGGAGAAGCAGGCCGAGCAGCGTGACCGCAATGGTCCCGATCTGCCCGGCCGCGCCATAGAAGCGTATGCGACGGTGTGACATGATTCCTCCGTTTGTCATTCGCCAGACGGTGCGGCGGTACAGGCTCCTATCCTGTATGACAACTTAATGAAACCTGTCACAGGTTGTCGATGCTGTCAAGCCAATCGATCAGAGGAAGTCGTCGCGACGGGGCGTGAAGCAGTCGATAAGCTCTCCCGCCTCCAGGCATTGGCAGCCGTGCTCGGTGTTTCCCGGGATGACGAGGCTGTCGCCGGGATTGAGCTCATAGGCAACGCCATCGCGAAAAAAGCGGAAGCGGCCGCGTGCGACATAGGTCGATTGCACGTGCGCATGGCTATGCAGCCGGCCTTCGGCGCCGCTTTCGAAGCGGAAGGACACGACCATGATTTCTGGTGAATGAGACAACACCTGCCGGGTGATGCCGGTGTCGGTCGGGGTGGCGGGAAAGACGGGAAGGGACATGGAGACCTCGTTGATGGTGTATGACACCATCAACATACATGTACTTATATCTGTATGACAAGCTAAGACAGATTTATATCTTCCGGCGACAAGGTGCGTGAGCGCAGCAGGACCTTGTAGCGATCGAGACTGCCGCGAAGATGGGCGCGCATGCGCTCGCGCGCTGTCTCGGCGTTGCCTTCGATGATGGCATCGACGATCAGGCCGTGTTCTTCCTGAAGATGGAGGTTGTAGTCTTTCGGGCGCGAGCCGGGGGCGGAGCCCTGCAGTTCGCCGCGCGGGATGATGCCGGATCGGATCAGCTGGAGAAATTCCGGGAAGCGGCGATTTTGCGTGGCCTCGGCGATGGCGAGATGCAGCTCGAAATCCGCGTCTCTGGTAGGGCTTCCTGTCGCCAGGCATTCGCCAACGTGATGATGGGCCTCGAGGATCGCTTCAATCTGCGCGGCGGAACGGCGTGACGCCGCAAGTCCCGCCGATTCCACCTCGAAGACCGTCCTGAGTTCCAGAAGCTCGATCACCGAAGAAATCCGTTCGGTGGTCAGATCCTTGAACGGCTGTTTCTTTCCCTCTGAGGTCTGGAGCGCGAAGATGCCCGCACCCTTGCGTGCCTCCACCAGGCCGTCGGCGCGAAGGATGGCGATCGCCTCACGCACCACGGTGCGGCTGACGGAGTACTCGCGGGTCAGCGCGCTTTCGCTCGGAAGTCGGTCACCGGGCTTGAAGACGCCATCGGTCAGCTCGCGACGCAGGTCGGTGCTGATCTTTGCAGCCAGAGACGTGCCTCTGGCGTAATTGTTCTCGGCTTCCATGTCTGCTTCACCTGCATTGAACCTGTCTGGCATGTTATCGGTTATCTGTCCGAATGCAAGTGCAGGCTGTTTTCGGCGATGCTCAGCGAGGCGTTCGCAGCATGGAGCGGTAGCGCATCTGGCTGTTTTTCAGGTGAGCGCGCATGGCGGCGCGAGCCGCCGTCTCATCGCCATTCTGAATGGCGATGAGGATCGCTTCGTGCTCCTCCACGAGCCGCTCGATGTCGGCCGGAGGCAGAGCCGTCTCCTCACCGCTCTCGGTCACTGCCCGTCGGGGGATAAGCGTCGGGCCGAGCATCTGCAGGAATTCGCCGAAGCGGGGATTGTTGGTCGCCTGGGCGATTGCGAGGTGAAAGGCGAAATCGGCCTCGGCGCTCGGTCGGCCCTCGGCCGAACTCGTGCGGAAGGCGTCGAGGGCCTCTACGATCTTTTCTTCCTGTCCCGGGGAACGCCGCAGCGCGGCAAGCCCTGCGGCATCGCCTTCCACGGCCGTGCGAAGTTCGAGCATCTCGATCAGCGACGAAACGCGCGCGAGGTCGACATTCTGGAACGGACGACGTTCGGAAAGGGTTGGATCGAGAACGAAGACGCCAGCGCCCTGGCGCGGTTCTACCAGGCCATCGGAACGAAGTGCTGCGATCGCCTCGCGCACGACCGTGCGGCTCACGCCGAATTCCTGCGTCAGTTGGGCTTCGGAGGGAAGCCGGTCGCCCGGTCTGTGATGCCCCTTGGAAATGCGCCCGCGAAGCGCATCTGCAACCTTGACCACCAGCGTCGTGGCTTGCGGGGGAGCAGTATCTTGGGCTGTCGCTTTCGTCATACACTTGGCCATTCGATGCGAGAGGCGGTAATCCGCAGTTGGTTGTGGATACGCCATTGCCGGGCAATGGCGCAATCCGTTGCTAGCTCGATTTGAGATCCTCGAACTGCAGTGCCTCCGGAATGTTCTGGTAGGAGACCGGCCTCAGGAACCTTCGGATAGAGAGGGTTCCGACGGATGTGGCACCGAAGTTGGTGGATGCGGGGTAAGGGCCGCCGTGCACCATGGCGTCGCAGACTTCGACCCCGGTCGGGTAGCCATTGGCCAGCACGCGACCCGCCTTGCGTTCAAGGATTGGAAGCAGACTGCGCCCCAGTGACGTATCGGCTTCATCGAGATGCAGCGTGGCAGTGAGTTGACCGACAAAGCTTTTTGCGACCGCCAGCATCTCTTCGATCGTCTCGACGGTCACGATAAGACCGAGCGGACCGAACACTTCTTCGGCAAGCACCTGGTTTGCGAGCCACTCCGTGGCGCAAACCCTGAAAAGGTAGGGCGTGGCGTTGCGAAGATCGCAGGCGGTGGCAAGCAGCGCGCGCACGCCGGCACCTGCGGCGATGCGCACGCTTCCCTCGCGATAGGCCTTGGCCATGCCTTCAGTCAGCATGACCTGCGGACCGACTTCGCCAAGTGCGGCGCGGGCCGCTTCTGCGAATGCGTCGGCGTGGTCGGCAAGGATCACTGCGATGCCTGGATTGGTGCAGAACTGGCCGGCACCCATCGTCAGCGAACCTGCCCAACCCCGTGCGATCTCGGCGCCTCGGGCCTTCGCGGCTTCCGGCAGGATGAACATCGGGTTCACCGAACCGAGTTCGCCGAAGAAGGGAATGGGTTCGGGGCGGGAGACGCAAAGATCGAAGAGCGCACGGCCGCCCGCCAGAGAACCGGTAAAGCCGACCGCTTTGATGAGCGGGTGCGTGACGAGCGAAGTGCCGACATCTCGGCGGCCCCCCTGGATCAGCGAGAATACGCCCGGGTGCAGCCCGCTTTTCCGGATGGCGGCATCGGCGGCCTCTGCCACGATCTCGCTTGTGCCGGGATGGGCCGAGTGCCCCTTGACGACGACTGGGCAGCCGGCGGCGAGCGCCGAGGCAGTGTCGCCGCCCATGGTCGAGAAGGCGAGCGGAAAATTGGACGCGCCGAAGACGGCGACGGGGCCGATCGGCCGCTGCATGAGGCGGATATCGGGGCGGGGCAGGGGGGCGCGGTTCGGCAAAGCCTCGTCACGGCGCAGGTCGAGATACTCGCCTTTGCGGATGTGGGACGCAAACAAGCGCAATTGCCCTGTCGTGCGACCGCGTTCGCCGTTCAGCCGTGCGGCAGGCAGGCCGGTCTCGGAGGTGCCGATTTCGGTAATTTCGGCACCCCGGGCTTCGATCTCGTCGGCGATCGTGTCGAGGAACGCGGCGCGCGTCTCTCGGGAGGAGTAACCATAGGACGAGAAAGCCTCTTCGGCGGCGTCCGCCGCCCTGTTCACCAACTCGACCGTTCCGACGGAGAATTCGAAGGCGTCGCTGTGGGAAGGCTCGCTGCGGAACGTAGGCTGCGTTGCAAGCCATTCGCCCGCAACCAGATGCTTGCCATGCGGCACATATGTCATTTCTCTACTCCTTGAAGATCGGATTGTTGACGAAGCCGCCGCCCTGGAAGCGGGCCATCGGGTCGCTCGGGTCGGGCTTCTGCGTGTGTGTGGCAATGTTCGCCCGATGGATCTCGGCATTGTCCTTTGGCTTCCAGCCCAGCCAGCCGACATGCGAATTGTCCCACCAGCCGGCATCGTTGGCCGAACTGCCCCAGATGACCGGGCAACCGAGTACCGGCACGCGGAAGATGGCCTCGATCATCGAGGTGAAATCGTCGTGGGAAAACCAGGTCGACAGCATGCGGTAGTCGGTGGGTTCCGGCGTGCAGGAGCCGATACGCACAAGTGCAGTCTCTTGCCCGAACTTGTCGAAATACATGCGGGCCAGCGCCTCGCCGAAACATTTCGAAACCCCATAGAGCCCATCGGCGCGAAAGGGTGCGTCCGGCCCGAGGCGCTCGGTCTGTGAATAGTAGCCGACGGTGTGGTTGGAGCTGGCAAAGACGATCCGCGGTCGGCCGTGTGCGCGGGCGGCCTCATAGAGATTGTAGAGACCGACAATATTGCCGCCAATGATCTGATCGAACGGCCGTTCGACAGAAATGCCGCCGAGATGGACGATGCCGTCGCAACCCGAGACCATCTCATGCACTGCGGCGGCATCGGAAAGATCGCAGGTCATGCACTCCTCATTCTCCTCAGGACGATCGAGAGGTGCGAGATCTGCGAGGCGAACGGTCTTTGCGAGTGGCGCAAGGCGTTTGCGCATGACCTGGCCGAGCTGGCCTGCGGCGCCGGTGATCAGAAGGCGTCTCAATTCCGTTTTCCTTTTACAAATCGCGGCACTGCCCAGTGCCGGCATACGCCGATGTCAGACGACGCCTTCGGCAGGAACGACGCTGCTGCGTGCTTCGAGCTGGCCGTGGCGAAGAGCGGTTGACCCTGGCGAAACGCCGGCCCCGGACCACTGTCATTTTCGCATCCCTCCGGCTGGCATCTTGACCTCGATAAACATATCATACAATAACGGTAACATATATGATATGTAGTCTACAACGTGATGGAGGAAATTAATGCTGACCGTGGAAACAAGGCAGGCCGTCAATCCGGAATACGCCAAAACGCTCGATACGTCGGGGCTTCGCAAGCATTTCTTGGCGCAGGAGATGTTCAAAGCCGGAGAGATCCGGCTGATCTACACCCACTATGACCGTTTCGTGATCGGGGGCGCCGTGCCTGGCGGCAAGCCGCTGACGCTCGACAAGGTGGAGGAGACGAAGACCCCGTCCTTCCTCGATCGCCGTGAAATGGGCATCGTCAATATCGGCGATGCCGGAACGGTGACCGCGGGCGGGCAGGTCTACACGTTGAACCGCGGCGATGTGCTCTATCTCGGTGCCGGCACGGGGGCAGTGACCTTTGCGGGCGAAGGTCGCTTCTACATCACGTCCTGCCCCGCGCACCGTAGCTTGCCGGCGCGTCTCGTCACTGCTTCCGAAAGCAAGGAAGTGAAAATGGGCGCGTCGGAAACCTCGAACAAGCGCACCATCAATCAGTTCATCCACCCGCTCGTGATGGAGAGCTGCCAGTTGGTTCTTGGCTACACGACCCTGGAGGACGGCTCCGTCTGGAACACCATCCCCTCGCATATCCATGACCGTCGCATGGAAGCCTATCTCTACTTCGGCATGGATGAAAAGTCCCGGGTTCTGCATTTGATGGGCGAGCCCCAGGAGACCCGTCACCTGTTCATTGCGAATGAGGAGGGTGCTCTCTCTCCGCCCTGGTCCATCCATTCCGGCGCCGGTATCGGCTCCTACACCTTTATCTGGGCCATGGCCGGGGACAATGTCGACTACACCGACATGGACTTCATTCAGCCGAAGGATCTAAAATGATAAATTCCTTTTCGCTTCAAGGACGTAAAGCTCTGGTCACTGGCTCCAACACCGGCCTTGGCCAAGCGATTGCGGTTGGGCTTGCCGCTGCAGGGGCGGAGGTCATCTGCGCTGCCCGTCGTGCGCCCGAAGAGACACTGGGTCTGATCGCCGCTGCCGGCGGCAAGGCGAGTGGCCTTTCCCTCGATTTTGCCGATCCCATGGCCGCGCGAGACATATTTCAGGATCAGGGCATCGACATCCTGGTCAACAACGCCGGCATCATTCGTCGCGCTGACGCGGTCGATTTTACCGAAGACGACTGGGATGCGGTGATCGATGTAAACCTGAAGGCGCTCTTCTTCACCACGCAGGCCTTCGCAAAGGAATTGCTGGCCAAAGGGCGACGCGGAAAGGTGGTCAACATCGCGTCGCTGCTTTCGTTCCAGGGCGGGATTCGCGTGCCTTCCTATACCGCTTCAAAACACGGCGTTGCCGGACTCACCAAGCTGCTTGCAAACGAATGGGCTGCCAAGGGCATCAATGTCAATGCCGTTGCGCCCGGCTACATCGAAACCAACAATACCGAGGCGCTTCGCGCCGACGCGGACCGCAACAGGGCGATCCTCGATCGCATTCCGGCCGATCGTTGGGGCCGACCGGAAGACATCGCGGGTGCGGCAGTCTTTCTGTCTTCGGCGGCGGCAGACTACGTGCACGGCGCCATTCTCAACGTGGACGGTGGCTGGTTGGCGCGGTGATCCTCCAGGCGAAGAGGTTGTCATATAACTTGTATGATAACTTGTTGACAGATGTCGTATGTATAGCTAGGTTTACATCTGAAACACGCACAGAGGAAAACACAAATGAACCCTGAACACATCAAAGCTGCCCTCGGCTCCGGCCTTCTCTCCTTCCCGGTCACGCATTTCGACGCGCAAGGGCGTTTCGCGCCGGAAAGCTACAAGGCGCATGTCGAATGGCTTGCCGGCTATGACGCTCCGGTGCTTTTCGCAGCCGGCGGTACCGGGGAATTCTTCTCGCTGAAGCCGGACGAGATTCCTGGGGTGGTCGCAGCGGCCAAGGAAGCGGCAGGCGACACCGCTATCGTGTCGGGTTGCGGCTACGGAACCGATATCGCCGTGGATATCGCCCGTTCGGTCGAAAAGGTCGGCGCTGACGGTATCCTGCTTTTGCCGCACTACCTGATCGATGCGCCTCAGGAAGGTCTCTATGCGCACATCAAGAAGGTCTGCCAGTCGGTCGGTATCGGCGTCATGGTCTACAACCGTGACAATTCGGTGCTGCAGGCCGATACGCTTGCCCGGCTCTGCGACGAATGCCCGAACCTGATCGGCTTCAAGGACGGCACGGGAGACATTGGCCTTCTGCGTCAGGTCACCGCCAAGATGGGCGATCGCCTGATGTATCTGGGCGGCATGCCGACGGCCGAGATCTTCGCCGAGGCCTATCTCGGTGCCGGGGTCACCACCTATTCGTCAGCGGTGTTCAACTTCGTGCCGGGTCTTGCCAACGAGTTCTACGTTGCACTTCGCGCCGGCGATCGCTCCACCTGCGCCCGCATCCTGACGGATTTCTTCTATCCGTTCATGGCGATCCGCAATCGGGTCAAGGGCTACGCCGTCTCGGCAATCAAGGCGGGTGTACGGCTGCAGGGCTTCGACGCCGGCCCGGTGCGCGCGCCGCTCGTGGATCTGACGGATGAGGAGCTCACGATGCTCGACAACCTCATCGGTTCGCACAAGCGCCAGGCCTGACACGGCGATAGCAGGAGGAACTCGATGAAGATCACCGCCGTTCGCACCCATCTCCTGGAACATCGGCTCGGCACGCCGTTCGAAAGCGCCTCGATGCGCTTTGACCGGCGCGCCCATGTACTGGTGGAGATCGAATGCGATGACGGAACGACGGGCTGGGGCGAATGTCTCGGCCCGGCCCGGCCCAATGCGGCGGTGGTCGCAGCCTATTCCAACTGGCTGATCGGTCAGGATCCGCGCCAGACCGAGAAGATCTGGGCGGTGCTCTACAATGCACTGCGCGATCAGGGACAGCGCGGTCTGACGATCACTGCGCTGTCGGGCGTCGATATCGCGTTATGGGATATCAAGGGCAAGCACTACGGCGCCTCGATCTCCATGCTGCTCGGCGGGCGCTGGCGCGAAAGCGTGTGCGCCTATGCGACGGGCAGCTTCAAGCGCGACGGCGTCGACCGGGTATCCGATAATGCCAGTGAAATGGCGGAGCGACGCTCGCAGGGGTTCCATGCCTGCAAGATCAAGATCGGTTTCGGCGTTGACGAGGATCTGGAGGTCATCCGCGCAGTGCGCGAGGCGATCGGCGCCGACATGCGGCTGATGATCGACGCCAACCATGGCTACACGGTCACCGAAGCCGTTCGGCTGGGCAAGGCGGCAGCGGAATATGGCATCGACTGGTTCGAGGAACCGGTCGTGCCCGAGCAACTCTCGGCCTATCGGGATGTCCGCACATCCCAGCCGATCCCGATTGCCGGCGGCGAGACCTGGCATACGCGCTTCGGCATGTGGTCCGCGCTCGAGAGCCGCGCGGTCGATATTCTCCAGCCCGACCTGTGCGGCTGCGGCGGCTTTTCCGAAGCCCAGAAGATCGCGAGCCTAGCGACGCTTTATGGCATTCGCATCGTACCGCATGTCTGGGGAACGGGCGTGCAGATCGCGGCCGCGCTGCAATTCATGGCGGCGATGGTGCCTGATCCGGTCCGCGTCAATCCGGTTGAGCCGATCATGGAATTCGACCGCACGGAAAACCCGTTCCGTCAGGCAGTGTTGAAGACGCCGCTCGAAGCCGTTAACGGGGTGGTTGCCATTCCAGACGGGCCAGGCCTCGGGATCGAGGTCAATCGCAGTGCGCTCGTCGAATTCAAGATGCCGGGAACCTGACGAGGGCCGCGTTCATCGCTTTCGGCGTCCGGAGAATGCCCACCACACACCCCTGGCACAGTTTGCTATTCTCGCAGCCACGCTTGTTGTCTTCAGAATGTAAAGTCGATCCGGTCGTAGAACAGTCTACGGCCGGTGCTTCTCCATTGCGCGGGTCGTGGCAAGGCGGGTTTCCTGTTCCGGCTCGTCCAGTTGCAGCAGACCACCGTGTCGGCTCTGGTGAACCTTGTTCATATGGCCGCGGGGGCTGAGGCCAAGCGTGCGCTTGAACATGCGCGAGAAGTAATAGGGGTCGGCATAGCCGACTTCCGCAGCCGCCGCCGCAACGGAAAGCCCACCTTCGAGAAAATGCATGGCGCGCTCCATGCGCTTGAGCTCCTGGTACTTGCGCGGCGTGCGGCCCACCCGCTTCTGGAACTCGCGCAGGAAATAATCGGCGTTGTAGGGTGAGGTGTCGACGGCCTTTGCGGCAATCTCTGGATCGAGCGGATGGGCCGAGATCATCGATGCTGCCTTCATCACCGCGAGATCGATCGCGTCTGCTCCCTCCGGCTGGTAGGTGGCATGGTCGCGCCAGCCGAGAAAGGCATCCTCGATGAAGGCGATGAGCAGAACCATGAAAAGGTGATGCTGGCCGAGCGAGACGGACGAGGGCGGCGCGCTCTGGCGATAATGGCGCGCGATCGGCTCGAGAAACGACCAACGGCTCAGTTGCAGTTTCGGTCTCAGGTTCATCTGCGCGATCAGGTTATGACGACCGTAGATGTCGAGGGTGAAATGCTGCGCCACGCCGATGTATGTTTCACGCCCCTCGTTCCAGCCGACGAAGCGTTGGCCGCCGCTGATCAGCATCGCATCGCCCGGTTCCATGACGCATGGCTCGCCGTCGATCAGATAGTGGCCGCGGCCCTCGAGGCAGATGACGAGATCGTCGACCGGGTTGGATTTGTCGATCCTCCAGGTTTGCGAATGCTCCATGCGGATCGCAGCGCGCGTCAGGTTGAGCGTCAACGCCGCGGGCGGGATCGCTGAAAGAATGCCACCTTCGATTTCGTCCATCTTTTTCCTTCTCTTTGTGAATTCATTCTGATCTGAAAATACGAGAATGTCACCGCATAAACCGCTTCTTCTGGGGAGGAGATCGGTTCACGGGATAGGTTGAGGCGTAGCCTCTCGCGTTTCCTGCACCGAATTGGGAGCCTGATTTGTACAAAATTGCATCTACATTCACTGCGCTCAGGTGCTGCCCGGGAGGGAGGCCATGAAGATGCAGCGTCTTTTGGGGCTGGGCTATCTCACTCCCTACATCGTCGGACTTCTGGTCTTTACGGCGATCCCGTTCATCGGCTCGCTTTATCTGAGCTTCACCAACTATGACCTGATGAGCGAACCGCGATGGACAGGGCTTGCCAACTACGAGCGGCTGTTCACACGCGACCGAACCTTCATCAAGTCGCTGAACGTCACGCTGCTTTACGTCTTCCTGACGGTGCCCCTGAAGCTCGCCTTCGCGCTCTTCATCGCGGCGATCCTGAACTACAAGCTGATGTTCATCGGGCTGTTCCGGACCGCGTTCTACGTGCCTTCGATCCTCGGCGGCTCGATCGCGATTGCCGTTCTCTGGCGCTACATCTTCGCCACGGAAGGCCTTGCCAACATGGCATTGGCGACGCTCGGGCTTTCCCCGGTCGACTGGTTTGGTGATCCGACCAACGCGCTTTTCACCATCACGCTTCTGCGCTGCTGGCAGTTCGGTTCGGCCATGGTGATCTTCCTCGCGGCCTTGCAGTCGATCGACAAGTCGCTCTACGAGGCGGCGGCCATCGACGGCGCCGGCAAGGTGCGGACCTTCTTCTTCATCACCCTGCCGCTGCTGACGCCGGTCATCTTCTTCAATCTGATCATGCAGATGGTTCAGGCGTTCCAGGAGTTCAACGGTCCTTACATCATCACGCAGGGCGGCCCCCTGAAGTCGACCTATCTCCTGCCGCTCTACATCTATGACGAGGCCTTCAAGAAATTCAACATGGGCTATGCCTCGTCCATCGCCTGGGTGCTCTTCATCATCATAACCGTGCTCACCCTCGTTGCCTTCTGGTCTTCCAAGAAGTGGGTTTTCTACGCCGGCGACAAGCGGAGCTGATCTGATATGACCAATCTTACCTTCAACGACCGCCAGGCCGCACGCCGCGCAAGGCTCAACCTGATCTCGACGGCGATCCGCTACATCCTGCTCTTCGCGGTCGGCTTCGTGATGCTCTATCCGCTGATCTGGCTGGTCGGTGCGAGCTTCAAGACGAACTCGGAAATCTTCGCAGGAGCGGGCTTTCTGCCGAAGAACCCGACTGCCGATGGCTACATCAAGGGCTGGCAGACATCGACGCCCTACACGTTCGGCCGCTTCTTCTGGAATTCGTTCCTGATCATTCTGCCGAAGGTGATCGGCACCGCCATCTCCTGCACGCTGGCGGCCTATGCTTTCGCGCGGTTCGATTTCCCCCTGAAGAAGATCCTGTTCGGTTCGGTGATCGCGATCCTGCTGTTGCCCAATGTCGTCACCCGCATTCCGCAGTATATCCTGTTCCGCGACCTCGGCTGGCTCGACAGCTTCCTGCCGCTCTGGGTGCCCTCGGCACTCGCCGGCGACGCCTTCTTCGTCTTCATGCTGGTGCAGTTCCTGCGCTCGTTGCCGACAGACATGGAGGAGGCAGCACGGGTCGATGGGGCCAACAGTCTCCAGACGCTGGTCTACATCGTTGTGCCGATGCTCGCTCCGGCACTGATCTCGGTGTGCCTTTTCCAGTTCATGTGGACCATGAACGACTTCCTCGGGCCGCTGATCTACTTGTCCTCGGTGGACAAGTATCCGGTCAGTCTCGCTCTCAAGCTTTCCATCGACACGACGGAGGCTTTCGAATGGAACCGCATCCTCGCGATGTCGGTGCTGACGATCGCCCCCGCGTTGATCGTCTTCTTCGCTGCACAACGCTACTTCATCGAAGGGATCTCCTCCGGGGGGATCAAGGGCTGAACATGGCTAAGGTTCAACTGAAAAATCTCGAAAAGGTCTATGGCAACGCCTTCAAGGCGGTCCATGGCATCAACCTCGATATCGACGACGGCGAGTTCATGGTTTTTGTCGGCCCGTCCGGCTGCGCCAAGTCGACCACACTGCGCATGGTGGCGGGTCTGGAGGAGATTTCCGGCGGGGAGGTCGTCATTGGCGATCGACGCGTCAACGATCTGCCGCCCGGCAAGCGCTCGATCGCCATGGTGTTCCAGAACTACGCGCTCTATCCGCACATGAAGGTGAGGGGCAACCTCGCCTTCGGGCTGAAGATCGCCGGAAAACCGAAGGCGGAGATCGACGCCGCCATTGAACAGGTCGCCAGGATTCTCGAGATCGAGCCATTGCTCGACCGGCTGCCCAAGCAGCTCTCGGGCGGTCAGGCCCAGCGCGTGGCACTCGGGCGCGCACTGATCAAGAAGCCGGGCGTGTTTCTGTTCGACGAGCCGCTGTCCAACCTCGACGCAAAATTGCGCGCTTCGATGCGGGTGCGCATCACCGACCTGCATCGCAAGCTGAAGGCTGATGGCCTGTCGTCGACGGTCATCTACGTGACGCATGACCAGACCGAAGCCATGACGATGGGCGACCGCATCTGCGTCATGCAAGCAGGACACATCATGCAGGTTGCGACGCCGAAGGAACTCTATGAACGTCCGGCGAACCTGTTCGTCGCCGGTTTCATCGGCAGTCCGGAGATGAACCTCATCGATGCGAAGCTTGACGGTTCGTCCTTCTCGATCGGCAGCCAGAGCCTGCCGCTCGGAGCGCAGCTGGAGGGCCGGCTTTCGGCCCGCCCGGTAGAGGCCGTGGTCGGCATGCGCCCGCAACACCTTTCGCTCGTCGCCGACGGTCCCGCTGCGTTCACGGCGAAACTCGCCAACGCGGAGTTCATGGGCCACGAAGTCTATCTCCATGCCGACCTGGAAGGTCACAGGGTTGTGAGTGTCGTTGGCGCAGCCGATTTCGAGACGCTGGGGCGCTCGGAGAAGATCCGCCTGCGTCCCGACCTGGACCGATTGCACATTTTCGACAAGACCGACGGCCGCAACGTCTCGCTGTGAGGAGGCGGCGTTGAGCCCTGTATCAAGAAGGAGGAGAACTATGAAGACTGCGAGAACCTTGGCTGCATTGACCGGCGTCGCCTACGGCGCGCTTTCGCTCTGTGCACCGGCTGCTGGAGCGGCCGAACTGCGCATGGCCTGGTGGGGCGGCGACAGCCGTCACGTGGCCACCCAAAAGGCGACCGCCGCCTGCGGCCAGAAATACGGCCATACGGTCAAGGGCGAATTTACCGGCTTCGACGGCTATCTCGAAAAACTGACGACACAGATGGCTGGCAGGACCGAGGCCGACATTATCCAGGTCAACTGGCCCTGGTTGCCTTTGTTTTCCAAGAACGGCGAAGGTTTCGCTGATCTGCGCCAGTTGAAGGCGATCGATCTGGCGAACTGGACGGAGGGAGATCTCGCCGCCGGCTCTATGAACGGCGTTCTGCAGGGGCTTTCGGTCTCGACGACGGGACGTGTGTTCTTCTTCAACGCAACCACGTTCGAGAAGGCCGGTGTCAGTATCCCCAAGAATTGGGACGAGTTCTTCGCCGCGACCGCGACCATCAAGGAGAAGCTCGGCAAGGACCATTACACCTTCAATGCCGTCAAGGAGACCGCGCAGTTGCTGGTGACCCTTGCCGTCGTGCAGAAGACCGGGAAGGATCTTGTCGATCAGACGAACAATCGCGTCGCCTGGACGCCCGAGGAGCTCGCCGAAGGCATTTCCTTCCTCGGCAAGCTGGTGGAGACCGGCGCAATCCGTTCTCAAAAGGAAGAGGCAGCCGACGGCAACGTCAACCTGTTCGAGAAGCCTGCCTGGGCTGAAGGCAAGGTCGCTGGTTCCTATGAATGGGATTCCACCTATTCCAAATACGCCGATCCGCTGAAAGACGGCCAGGTGCTGAAACCCGTGCCGATGCTGAAGCTGGCGGACGCCGTGACCGAAGGCGTCTATCGCAAACCGTCCATGGTGTTCTCCATCTCCAGGAACTCGAAGAACCCGGAGGCCGCCGCTGAGATCGTCAACTGCCTGCTGAACGAGCCGGAAGGCATCGACGCTCTTGGCACATCGCGCGGGCTTCCCGCGTCGAAGGCCGCCGCAGCCCGGCTTGGCGACAAGGGTGAGGCTGAGGTTCGTGCTGCCAACGCCATCGTCATGGCCTCGACCGGGCCGTCGGTCTCGCCCTTCAACGAGCATCCGGAAATCCGGGCCGCCTTCATCGATACGCTCGAAGAATATGCTTACGGCCAGATCACTGCAGAAGAGGGTGCCCAGCAGATCATCGACACTGTGAACGACGTTCTCGCCGAGTTCGACTGACCGCCAACACTGCCCCGCCGCGGGCGACCGCGGCGGGACTTGCGCCCGTCTGACGGGCACGGAACACGAGGCAAGATATGATCCAACCTTCCATCATCGCGCGCTCGGCGCGAACGGCGGCGCTATGCCTGCCGGGGCCCGGTGCGCTTTATTGGCTTTGCGAAAAAGCGGCCTGGCGGTTGTCGTCGCCGGATGACGACCGGGACTTGCAGCAGGGAGTGGCCGATACCGCCGTCACCCTGCTGCATGGACTTCACCCTGCGCGCCGCTACGTCTTCGAGGCGGAAGGGTTTCTGCCGGTGGTTTTCCAAACCGCGCCCTGCGCAGGTCTCGTCGATGCCGCCGATTTTGGTCTCGTGCCCGATATCGCGCCCGACGATCTCGATGGCGCCCTCGCCAATGTCAAAGCACTTGCGGATGCGATCGCAACAGTCCCGAGCGGCGGTACGCTTTATCTCGGGCGAGGCCTATGGACGGCGTTCCCGATCACGCTCAAGGGGCAGATGACCCTGCATCTCGCTGAAGGAGCGACCTTGCGAGCGCCATCCGGGCGTACCGGTTGGCCCATCCTGGCATCGCGCGATCATTGCGGCCGCATGCTCGGTAGCTGGGAAGGGTTGCCTGCTGCCTGTTTTGCCGCGCCCGTGCATGCCGCCTCGGCGGAAAATCTGGTGATCGAGGGCCGTGGTGCCCTCGATGGCTCAGGTGACAGGGGCGACTGGTGGAGCTGGCCGAAAGGAACGCGAGACAGCGCACGGCGCCCACGCGGCCTGCATCTGATTTCCTGCCGTGACGTAACCCTGCTCGGATTCACCATCCGCAACGCGCCGTCCTGGACCATCCATCCGCAGGGTTGCGAGCGTCTGACGGCTGCCGGACTGACGATAATCGCGCCACCAGACAGCCCGAACACCGATGGTTTCAACCCTGAAAGCTGCCGCGATGTCACGATTACAGGTGTGCGTTTCTCGGTCGGCGACGATTGCATCGCGGTCAAGGCCGGCAAGCGTGGTCCGAACGGCGAGGATGATCACCTGATGGAAACACGCAACGTTCGCGTCAGCCATTGCCTGATGGAACGCGGCCATGGCGGGCTGGTGATCGGCTCGGAGATGTCCGGTGGCGTGCATGACGTCTACGTCGAGGATTGCGAGATGATCGGCACGGATCGCGGCCTGCGGCTGAAGACCCGTCGCGGTCGCGGCGGGTCGATCACCAATATCGCCATGTGCCGTGTGCGTCTGGATGGCGTCGAAACCGCGCTCTCGGCCAACGCCCACTACCATTGCGATGCCGACGGCCACGATCCCTGGGTGCAGAGCCGTGAGCCGGCAGCCGTCAGTTCCGCGACACCGGTCATCGATGGCGTCACCATCGAGGACATCGAAATCCGTGGCCTCGCTCACGCGGCAGGCGTGTTTCTCGGTCTACCCGAAGCCCCGATCCGCAACATCAGCATCTGCCGACTGCAGATCGTCTCGCATGACCCCGATGCAATCGCGACGCCGCCGATCATGGCCGATCGCATCAGGCCCATGCGTCATGAGGCGATCGTCGCCGAGCAAGCCGAGATCGACTGCGACGACCCCGCCTTGCTCAGTGCCGCCTCAATCTCCCTTTCCTTTGAATGAGATCCGCCCGTGAACCCGACAGACTATTTCGATGAATTCGCCAAGCGCTACACCCGCTACAAGGGGGGTAGCTGGTGTTACGAGGATGGATGCGTCTATCGCGGCCTCATTCACCTCTTCGAGGCGACAGGCGATGCGCGCTGGAAAGCGCATCTGCACCGCCTTGCAGATCCGCAGATCGCAGCCGACGGTGCACTTTCGGGCTACGATCCTCATGAATACAACATCGACCACATTCTTGCCGGACGCTCGCTGTTCGCGCTCGCCAAAGAGGCTGACGATCCGCGCTATCGTTTGGCCGCGGACCGTCTGGCCGGGCAATTGCAAAGCCATCCCCGCATCGCTGCCGGCAACTACTGGCACAAGAAGCGTTATCCGCATCAGGTCTGGCTGGACGGGCTCTACATGGGGCTGCCGTTCCAGATCGAGTACGGCAAATCGACGGGCCGCGCCGGCCTGATCGCCGACGCGCTGCAGCAGTTCTCGACAGCTCTGGCATTAACGGCCACCTCGGGCGGCCTCTACGTCCATGGCTATGACGACAGCCGTCAACAGCGCTGGGCGGACCCGGCGACCGGTCAGTCTCCCGCCGTCTGGGCGCGCGCGGTCGGCTGGCTGGCGATGGCACTGGTCGATTCATTGGTCATGCTGCCGGCCGACGAGGCCACCGCTTCCCTGCGCCAGCGCACCGGCCGTCTTCTAACGGAGATCAAGAGCCGACAGGTGACTTCCACCGGTCTCTGGCCGCAGGTGCTCGACGCGCCGGACCTCGAGGGCAATTACGAGGAGAGCTCAGCCTCGGCCATGTTCGCCTATGCACTCATGCGCGCTGCCCGCCATGGTCTGCTCCAGCCGGATCGGACTGAAGCCCTGGCCGCGGCGGGCAGACAAGCGCTCGATGCCCTTCAGAATACCCGGATCGTTGCGGATGCCGAAGGCATCACTCGTTTCACAACCATCGTCCACGTTGCCGGTCTTGGCGGTTTCGAGGGCAACTATCGCGACGGTTCCCCGGGTTACTATCTCACTGAGCCTGTCGTTGCCGATGACGCCAAAGGTGTTGGTCCGCTGATGATGGCCTATGCCGAAAGGCTGATGGCAGCGTCCTGAAGAATCTCCAGGAAGTGTGTGAAGCGGTTTTCCGCAGCTTGGACGCTGGTGCTTGCAGGGGCTCCTTCCCGCGAACGTGTGTCATTCCGCTCGAATGATGTGCATCCATATCGTAGGGCAGACGTGCGATCCCGTCAGATCGGACCGTCGACGATGACCAAAGCGCGGCCCTGCGAGCAAGTCTCGATGCGGGCGTTGAGCTGGTAGATGTCCCGCAGCATCGGGGCCGCGATGACGCTTGCAACCATGGTGCCGTTGGCAATGACAATGGTGTTTTCGCAATAGCGCAGGGCATGGTTGAGGTCGTGAAGCGCGATCTTGCAAATATGATGATTGCAGACACTGCCGGCGAAGGGCGCTTGCCGCGAAGCCAAGCAGGGCCGCCGTGGCCGCAGACCGTTGGCGGCGTACGAACGTCGATGAAGCGCGCTTTCGGACGTTGGGTTCCGCAATGCGACCGACGGTTGGCGCCAGCCAGTTGCATGCTGCTCACGACACATAGGGCAGGGCTCTCTTTTCAGGGGCCGACCTGCGTGCGCTCGGCATTCCTGCCATGTGTGTCCGCGCGGCGACGCCGGGAGTTGCCTTGCTCAAGGTCCGAGGGAGGGATCTTCGTTTCTGGAGGTTGATGAGAAGCTCTATAAGGCGCGGCGCCATGTCACGGATCTCGGTCAGGTGAATGGTGCTCAATCGCTTGAGCACCATTCACAGCTTGGCTGGTGAGCGCGAGCGTCTGGCGGCGCCTGTCGGAAGGGTCGGGTTGGCGTGTGACATAGCTGCTGCCACCAGCCGCTCGACAAGTTCGGGTGCGGTGTGCGGTGCGATGAACAAGCGCTCCGCCAGAAGCCCTACTGTCATGGCAGCGTCGCCGCGATAGCCTTTGATTGCCAGAAGCGCCTGGTGTTGCTGACTGAGCAGCCCTTCGTATTGGGCCGCCGACGTCGAAAAATCTGAGAAGGGGCGCAGGATGTAGCGCAGGTTGGCAAGCGCCTCATAGTCGGCGTCTGTGATCTCACGACTCGGTCGATTTCTTGCCTCACCCGTTCAGGACTAAGATCAACTCCCTTGATGGAGAATGAAACAATGCCATCTCCAATGGCCGCTCGTGGATTGTTGAAATTGCGCGTCGTCGGCTGGATATCAAATCCAAGCCTGTTGCCGGTAAAGGGGATCTCAACGTCCACGGACGTGCCAGTGATGCAGTAAGGCCGGGACCGGTCGCTTATCCATCTATCGGGATCACGGCTCACATCGATTTGGGTCTCACGTTGATCGACCACTAGATCGTCAGAGTATATCTGACGGTACGTCAAAGGCAATTTCGCTCGCATAATATCGTGCTAAATCAGTGGTCGACGTATCTAGTCATTCGTCGCCACTTTTGGGCGCAGCATTCCGATAACTGCGCATTTGTAAACAACCCCAAACATAATACTCGGTAAGAGTGTGTCCTAACGTATTGGCTATCGACTTTGCTTGAAGAAATCGAGTTGCGCACAGGAATATTAGGAAGTCGATATCTCCTGCGCATCGACTAAGGGATGCCCGCTGGGCCTCAGGGGGGTCTCACCTGCCAGATGAGACCCCTGAAGACGGATAGGCTGCGTGAGAGTCGTGTCTCCAGACAGCACACGAAATCTGGGACAGACCGGCGTCATTGCACGTCCTGATCGGGATATCGACAGCGCATCGCCGAGCCCGTTGTTGCTCGCTGTTTTCGCGGCGTCGTTTTGCAAACGGGTTCTGTGTTCGTATCCCATCAAGGCGAGGGATTGATAGTCAGCTCTGCGGCCGAGCGGACGGGCAACTCAGAGAGATAGATGCCGCATAGCTGGTGTTGAAAGCTGCAGTCCTGAGATTTGCTGATACTACGCGGCCAATTGCCCGTAGCGTTCGAGGAGACGCATCAAGACCCCGTTGGCATGGGTAAAATTAGCGTGCTGATCCTGGAGATGGTGTGTCCATTTCTCGCCGTGAAAGAGGTTGTTGCCGAAGCGCCAGACGATGATCAGCACGGTGAGCAGCCAATCACGTGGATCGTTGTCGCTGCCATCGAGAACCAATTAGACAACAGCCGGTTTGGTCGTCACGCCGGTCCTCGGCAAGCTTTACTCCGGCGAGTAAACGGCCCGCAGATGCTATTCGGGCGCGGTCGTCGATGTCCACTTGCCGGACAGGACGAGCGGCGACAGGCTGAGATCGCCGACGACCTGCTCGACCAGTTGGTTCTGCTCCCTCGCGGTGTAGACGACGGCTTCGACTGCGATAATGCCGCCCTCGCTCGCAGAGTGACTTTCAAGTGCCCGGAGACGCAGCTTTCGCGCCTCCATCGCCTGCAGCAGGGCTGAGCGCACGACGGCCTCTTCCTTAGCCAGGCATTTCAGCTCGATCATGTAATAACGCTCGACGGCTTCCTTCTCTGGCGCGTGCCGCTCGATCAGCGCGCCGATGCGGGGCATGGTGAGGTTGATCAGGAGAACAAACGCGCAGGCCTCCGACGCCGCAAGCAAATAGCCATAGCCGGCCAGCACGCCGACGGCACCGGTAGACCAGACCGTCGCCGCTCCGCTCAAGCCCCGAACGCTCAGCCCATCACGCATGATAAGGCCGGCCCCGAGAAAGCCGATCCCGGTCACCACCTGCCCGCCCATGCGCACATCCGTGCCGCCGTCAATCAGCATGCCAAGCGAGGTGAAGGCCGCAGCACCCAGCGAAACCAGCGCATGAGTGGTGAGGCCCGTGTACCGCTGTCGCCACTGACGCTCCAGCCCGATCACCATTCCAAGGAAGGCCGCGATGGCGAGATTGGACGTGATCGACAGTTCGTTCAGGAGGGTTGATTCAAAAGACGACATCCGCATTTCCTGTTCAGCATGCGCGACAAGGAGAGCCTGAAGGGGCCTGAGCGATTGCTGGCGCGGGTCGATTTAACCGGCTTGCCACCGGACGTGCAAGCGGCTTGCATCCGTGAGCCTTAACGCTCGACACCGAGGATGGGAGCTGCTCAGCGAGGCAACGGCCGCTCGGTGCTGCTGCATAATTCCTCAAACCGGGATCGGTCGTTTTTGGGGACACCCAGGTCAATGGCCAATCCCCCTTGAGGCACCCTTCAGGGGGAGCTGTCACGCGAGTGATAGAGGACACGGCGACAGTCGGACCCGATAACTGCCTGAGCTGCGGGGGCTGCGTCCCAAATTGTATTTCCAAGTCCAAACAGTTCGATGCTTTGGATCAGTCGCCGATGTCGAGAGGCTGGCTTGCGCTAGAGCGTCGTGCGTTTAATGGTTCCGGCATTCGGCTCTATTGAAGGCAGATAGGCCGAGAGCTTGCCGCTACCCGCCGCGACTGGCCGCTGTCCACCATCGACACAACACGCCCGCGAATATCCAAAGAATGAAACTTACCCATGATTCACCTCCATCTGAAGTGAAACACAAATCGAAACAAACGGACTCCGATAGACGAGTCGGTTTAATCGAACGGGGCTCTAGGCCGAGCCGCGCAGCATGATCTCGGCACTGAGCAAGATGCGCTCGTCCGCGGGGAAGGCCTGGTCGGCATTTTCCGTTTCGCCGAGCTTGTAGAGCAGAAGCTCGATCGCCAGCCGGCCGATCTCGTTGTAGTTCTGCGCCACCGTCGTCAGCGGTGGACAGGTATAGCGCGACAGCGGGTGGTCGTCGTGGCCGGCGACGCGCAGGTCGCTGTCGGCTTCCCGGCCGACCTTGATGCCCGACTGGAAGGCGGCCGCGATCACGCCGAAGGCGACGCGGTCGTTGGCGCACAGCACCGTCTTTGTCGGAAAACCGCCTTCGCCGAGAATGCGTAGCGTTTCGTCATAGCCGAATTTTTCGAAATCCCACGAGGCATTCGGCGCGGTCGGGACGATGGCGGCATCCATCTTCAACTGCTGCATCGCCTCCTGATAGGCGTGTTGGCGGGCGAGCGCGTTGTTGTTGACCGGCGGCATGCCGAAGTAGCAGGGCGGTTCCCCGGACCGGCAGAGATAGTCGACCATCAGCTTGAAGCTCTGCCGGTTGTCGGTGCCGACGAACGAGGAACTGCCGTCGAGCGGTGAGTCGACATAGACAAGCGGGATGCTCTCGCCGAGCGAGGTGAGCTTCTGGTGATGAGACTGGACGCCGAGCGGGGCGATGATCGCGCCGGCGACGTTCATCGACTTGAAGGTCTCGATGGCGCGCTCTTCCATCTCCGGCTTGCCATCCGAAGACAGCACGAAAGCGAGAAAGCCCGCCTGGTTGGCGATATGCTCGATCCGCCGTGTCAGCGCCATGTAGAATGGGTCGGTGGAGTTGGGAACGATGACGCCAAGAATATTGGTTCGCCGCCGGTTGAGATTGACGGCGAAGATGTTCGGCCGGAAGCCCGATTGCTTGATCGCGGCCTCGATGGCGTCGCGGGTCTTCTTGCGAACCGAAGATGGATCGTTGAAGTATTTGGAGACTGTGGGGCGCGACAAACCGACGAACTCCGAAAAATCCTCCATCGTCTTGATTTGTCTGTCCACGGTCGAAGCGCCCCCATTCTTCTTTTGGGTTTCGTTTATAGATTTATTTCCGAGGGATAGGCAGTGTCGACTGCGAAATATTCACGGAATGAACGGCCGCCTCTATCCTTTGCAGGCAGCGAAGTAATCCTCCAGAACCGTATCGACGGCGGCAATCGCCAGTGCCTTTGCTTGCGGCGCCACCTGGCCGTCTCGCACCCGCTCGTAACTTCCCGAGAGATACTGGCTGATCAGCGTTTCGGGGATGGTGACGCCGTCGAGCAGCCGGAGCAGCTCTTCGACCGCCGTCGCGACTTTCGGATGCGGCCAGTAGTAGCGGATGCGGTCGCTGTAGGAGAAATGGCGCTGAAGCCGCAGCGCTTCGGGCGAGCCGTGATAATACTTGCCCCAGTTGGCCGGCTCCTCGCGCATGACCTCCTCGGTGATTTCAGCAAGGCTCTTCGAGCGAGCATCGGGAAACAGGAACGCGGCGATCTGGTCGAGGCCATAAAGCGCTTCGCGCAGCGCGAAGGTGAGGCCGGGGCCGACCTTGAGGATGGCGAAGCCATCGGACACCAGATCGCGAAGTGCGTCCTGGGTCTGGTAGTCGGTGGAATGCGCCTCGAAGACGAGGCCATCGAGCTTCGTCAGGCTCTGGCTCAACGCGGCGGCCTTCTGGCGGTCGTAGGGAATGACGTTTTCGTTGCCGAATTCGACGCCCGGCTGAACGACGGCGCCCACTACGCGTGAAAAGGCTTCACCTGCGCCGGCTTCGCTGAAGGCCCTACGATGAATGTCGACGGTCTCGACGGCTGCCTCCGGTGCAGTGACTTCAAGCGTATCCAGTTCCTCGAGCGCGCCGCCGGGGACCGGAACTTCGGTGCCGATGATGTAGACCGGAGCGGTTCCGTCGCGTCCTCGGATCGCATCTTCGGCGGCAGCGGCAAGCCGTGCCGCACGCGTCGCGGTCGTCGCATCGGGAAGGGCGACCGGCTCGCCGGCGCAGCCCATGCTGGTGTCGAGATGCAGCTTGGTGAAGCCGGCCTGAGCATAGGCGCGGATCATCGCTTCGGCCTTCGCCATCGCCTCAACCGCCGGCAGGTTCTTCCACGGGTTGGGACCGAGATGGTCGCCGCCGAGGATGATGTTTTCGATCGGGAACCCGGTCTTTGCGGCGATCTCGCCGACGAAGCCGGTGAAGTCGGCGGGCGTCATGCCTGTGTAGCCGCCCTCCTGGTTGACCTGGTTGCAGGTTGCCTCGATCAGGAGATGCGTGCCTTCCTTCAGCCCCCGCAGCATAGCTGCTTCAATCACGAGTGGATGGGCAGAGCAGATGGAAGGAATGCCGCGAAGGCCCGGACGGTCGCGCCATTGGGCAATGTCGATCAGATAGTTCGGCTTCATGGATTTCAGTCCTTTCGCGCGCTGATGAAGGCTTCGAGTTCCGCTCTCGTCGATGCACCTTCCATCGGTCCGGAGATCATCACGGCGCGCGCGCCGGACGCGTTGGCGAATTCGAGCGCTTCGCCGGGGGCGGCGCCGTTCAGCCAGGAGGTGACGAAGGTGGCGCCGAAGCAGTCGCCCGCGCCGGTCGGATCGACCTCTTCGACGGCGAAGCCGGGCAGGGTGAGCGTTCCGTCCGCGTCGAAGTAGCTGGCGCCCTCGGCGCCGCGCTTGACGACGACGACCTTGATCCCTGAACCAAGGAGTTCGGCGATGGCGTCCGCCTCGGTTTTGGCTTCGGTGAAGAGGAAGAGCTCGGCGCCGCTCGGCAGGAAGACGTCGGTCTTCGCAAGCACCGTCCGCAACGCCTCGCGCATTCCAGGGCTTTCGAGGATTTCTGCCCGCAGATTGGGGTCGAAGGACACCGTGCCGCCAGCGGCCTTGACGATGTCGATCGCCGCCAGAATGCTTGCGACCACGCTCGGCGCGTAGAGCGACGACCCCATCACATGCAGATGGCTGCAGTTTTGAACGAGCGCGGTCGTCGTGTCATCGAGGCGGATGGTGCCGCAGGCGCTGTCGCGGATGTTGAAGACGAAGGCCCGGCTTCCGTCTTCGCGATAGCGAACGAAGGCGCTGCCGGTGGTGGCAAGCGGATCGACGGCGATGCCGGAGATATCGACGCCGTCGGCCTCGAGCCGCGCCAGGTTGACGTGACCGAAATCGTCGCCGCCGACACGCGAGATGATCGCGCTCGCCTGGCCGAGCTTGCCGACCTGGTCGATGAAGATGGCAGGCGCGCCGGAGGGGAAGGGGCCGACCAGCGGTGTTGCCTGGCGGAAGCCGTCGCCCTTTTCGGTGGCGATGATCTCGACGAGGATTTCGCCGATCGTCAGTATCTTGTGCATGTGTGTCACTCGTATCGGGTCAGCGCTTTGCCTGCTTGGCACGAACGTCGAGCCAAACCGCGATCAGGATCACCAGGCCCTTGACGATGAGCTGGTAGAAATAGGGGACGGACAGCATGTTCATGCCGTTGTTCATCACGCCGATGATGAGCGCGCCGATCAGCGTGCCGACCATGGTGCCGACACCGCCGGCAAGCGACGTTCCGCCGAGAACGGCAGCGGCGATCGCGTCGAGCTCGTAGCTCATGCCGGCATTGGTCTGGGCGGAGAAGAGCCGAGAGGAGAGAAGAACGCCGCTGATCGCCGCCATCACGCCCGAGATCATGAAGATGATGATCTTCAGGCGATCGACCTTGATGCCCGAATAGATGGCCGCCTCGCGGTTGCCGCCGGTGAGATAGGCACGGCGCCCGAAGCTGGTCTTGCTGAGCACGATCTGGTTGATGACGAAGAGAACGGCAACGACCCAGATGATGATCGGCAGGCCGAGGACGCTTTCCGTGCCGATGGCAGTCCATGTCGAATTGTCGATCATCGCCGGCGCGCCGTTGGTCGGCAGGCTGACGAGGCCGCGATAGATGCCCATGGTGGCGACGGTGACGATGAAACTCGGTAGCAGCAGCTTTGCCGTCAACACGCCGTTGAGCATGCCCATCAGCGCGCCGGCCACAATCGTCACGGCGAGCGCCGTGCCGAAGCCGAGGCCGAAGGCGAAACATTGCGCCCCGACCATGCCGGCAACCGCAATGATCGAGCCGACCGACAGGTCGATCTCGCCGAGCAGGATCACCCAGGTCATGCCGAAGGCGGCGATCGCGATCACGGCCACCTGCTGCAGGATGTTCATGAAGTTGACGACCGACATGAACCGCGGATTGAGGAAGGAGAAGATGACGCAGAGCATCACCAGCGAGAGAAGGATGCCGCCATATTGCTTCAACGCCCTGACGA
The DNA here is from genome assembly GCF_058795755.1 of Ensifer sp. GW823-FHT05D09. Classification (NCBI taxonomy): domain Bacteria; kingdom Pseudomonadati; phylum Pseudomonadota; class Alphaproteobacteria; order Hyphomicrobiales; family Rhizobiaceae; genus Ensifer; species Ensifer sp. GW823-FHT05D09. The sequence continues at coordinate 285,425 of NZ_JBXAIA010000005.1, forward strand.
AGGCGGCCTGGGCTGCAGTTTGCTGGGTCATGATTGGAAACCTGTTGCGTGCGCCATGATCGTTTCGGGATTGAGGTCGGTGCCGGCGAGGGTCGCGCCGAGCACGCCCTCATGCATGACGACGACGCGGTCGCTCATTCCAAGCACTTCCGGCAGCTCGGAGGAGATCAGCAGGATCGCCGTCCCTTCGGCCGCCAACTGGCGGATGATCTTGTAGATTTCGAATTTCGCGCCGACATCGACGCCGCGGGTCGGCTCGTCGAGGATGAGCACCTTCGGCCGGGTCAGGAGCCATTTGGCGAGCACGATCTTCTGCTGGTTGCCGCCGCTCAAGGCGCCGGCCGGCGTGTCGAGTGAGTGGGTCTTGATCGCAAGCCGGCCGACTTCGGCGGCCGCCGCCTTGCGCTCGGCACCACCGCGGGTAAAGCCGAAAGGGCCGGTGAAATCGGGAAGGGCGGCCATGGAGATGTTCCACCCGACGCTGTGTGCCAGCACCAGGCCCTCTTCCTTGCGGTTCTCGGTGACGAAACCGATGCCGCGGGCGATCGCTTCGGCCGGTGAACGGAAGCGGACGTCCTTGCCATCGAGCCGCACGGCGCCGTCGGCATTCTTCATGCCGAACAGCGCATTCATGACTTCCGACCGGCCGGAGCCGACGAGGCCGAAAAAGCCGAGGATTTCGCCTGGGCCAACTTCGAAGGAAATGTCGGCGAATTCGCCCTCGCGCTTCAGGCCCTCGACTGCCAGCACCGGCGCACTCTGCGTCGAGCGATCATGGGTCGGTGGCGGATAGATCTCCTCCATTCGCCGTCCGACCATCAGCGCGATCAGCGCCTCGATGGTGACGTCGTTGCGATCATGGGTGGAGACATACTCGCCATCGCGGATGACCGTGATGTCGTCGCTGAGCCGCATGATTTCTTCCATGCGGTGGGAAATGTAGATGACGGCGACGCCACGGCTTTTCAGCCGGCCGATGATCTCGAAAAGGATCTCGGCTTCGCTGTCGCTGAGCGACGAGGTCGGCTCGTCGAGAATGACGACCTTTGCGTCGTGGCTGAGGCCCTTGGCGATCTCGACCAGTTGCCGCTGGGCAATCGAAAGATTGCCGACCTTCTCTGTCACATCCACAGGCAGGCCGAGCTCGGCGACGATGGCCTTGGCTCTTGCAACAAGCGCCTTGTCGTTGATGAAGCCAAACCGGCGCGGCTCGCGCGTCGCCAAAATGTTTTCCGCCACCGTCAGGTTGTTGCAGAGGCTCAGTTCCTGAAAGACGATCGCAAGGCCGAGGGCCGAGGCCTGCTGCGGGTTGGCGGGGCGATAGGGCTGGTCGTCGAGAAAAATCTCGCCCGAGGTCGCGCTGTGCACGCCGGCAAGGATTTTCATCAGTGTCGATTTGCCCGCGCCGTTTTCGCCGAGCAGCGTGTGCACGCGGCCGCGGCGGACATCGAGCCGCATGCTTTTCAGCGCCGCAACCTGCCCGAAGGATTTCGTGACGTTGCTGATCTTGAGAACGGTGTCCGTGGTCGAACCATGCATGGCGGCCTCCTTGGATCGCGCCGAGAAGCGTTTCCGGCGTCACGGCGCAGACATGCACGCTGTAACACTCTGAATTGCTGCATGTTTTTGCGCAGCAAGCCGGAAACGTTCGTCGTATCGGTGCCGCCGCCCTTGGGGCGGCGGCTGTCCTTGGGAGGACTTACTTCGCGGTGTAGACGCCAGGCACGATCGGCTGTTCGGCCGGAACCTGTTCGCCGGCGGCAACCTTGACGGCGGTATCGACCGCCTGCTTGCCCATCTGGTCCGGGAACTGCTGGATCACGCCGACCATGACGGGGTTGGTATCAACCGCGTCGCGGGCTTCCTTCATGCCGTCGAAACCGATGACCTTGACCTGGGTTTCCAGGCCCGCCGCCTTGACGGCGACGGCAGCGGCGAGTGCTGCGTCATCGCCAAAGCCGAAGATGCCGGTGATGTCGGGGTTCGCCTGCAGCATGTTCTGTGCTGCGGCCAGCGCCTCGGCGCGGGTGATGCCGGTCTGGATGGCGACGATTTCCATGTCGGGATGCTTGGCGATCGCTTCCTTGAAGCCGTTGACGCGGTTCACCACCGACTGGACCGTCGGGTAATCGATGACGGCGACCTTGCCCTTGTTGTCGAGGACCTTTGCCATCAGTTCTCCGGCCTTGACGCCGCCGGTGAAGTTGTCGGTGCCGATATGCGAGGTGACGGTCGCTCCGTTTGCCGGAACGTCGACGGTGATCACCTTGATGCCGGCCTTCTCGGCCTTTTCAATCGCGGCCCGCACGCCCTGGCTATCGACCGGCGAGATGACGATGACGTCGACACCCTTGACGATGAAGTCTTCGACGTCGGCGAGCTGCTTGTTGAGATCCTGGTTGGCGATCGCAACTTCGAGCGCGACGTTCTTTTCCTTGGCTTCGGCTTTCATCGCGTCGGCAAGCTCGATGTAGAACGGGTGCTGCTGGGTCAGAAGCGAGGCGCCGATGCCTTCGGCCGATGCGGCCGATGCAATCAGGGTCAGTGCCGTGCCGGCGACAAGCGCCTTCAGAATACGAGGCATGTTCATGGGTTTCCTCCCTGGAAACGACGTGGGCCTTTGGTCTTGGCGGCCAAGCAGGAGGGCCCTCCCATCACCGTCTTGGCGATGGTGTAAAAACCATAAAACTTTGCGCGCGTCAATTTTTAAAAATACACGATGGAATTATTAACAGGGTAGCGCGAGAAAGTATGTCGCCTCCCGCGTGAGTGGTCGACACCGAGTTAAGTGGTCAGACAGTGGAACTGGAACCGGCCGGAAGGGCGCAAACGCTCTCCCGCAGAACGTTCCAAGGCGAGGGGCGTTGCCTGCCGCTGAAAAATGCGGGAACCTTTGGCGGAACCGTGCATCGAATGCTGCGGGAGGCTCGTTCATGGCACGCACTCGAACACACACGCTTGCGATCACGCATCCGGCTGCGGATGTGGAACTGGCACAAAGGGCGCATTCCGGGGACGGGCAGGCGTTCCTGTCGATCATGCAGGCTCACAACCAACGCCTTTATCGTATTGCCAGGGGTGTCGTGCGAAACGACAGTGAGGCGGAAGATGTCGTGCAGGAGGCTTATGTGCGTGCCTATGCGCATCTCGGCAGTTTTCGCGGCGGCTCGTCGCTTGGCACCTGGTTGTCACGCATCGTCATCAACGAGGCGCTTGGCCGGCTGCGGCGAGGGCGCCGCAAGGCCGAGATGCTGGGGTCAATCGGCAGCGGGCAAGACGCGACGATTATCCAGTTCCCCGTGCCGGCGGGCGTCGACGACCCCGAGCGTACGATGGCGCAGCGACAGATCCTGCATCTGGTCGAGCGCGCAACCGACAACCTGCCCGACATCTACAGGACCGTTTTCGTTGCGCGGGTGATCGAGGGATTGAGCATGGAGGAGACGGCCGATCTTCTTGGTTTGCGTCCCGAAACGGTCAAGACCCGGCTGCATCGGGCAAGGCACCTCGTACGCAAGCAGTTGCATGAACAGATCGGCCCGGTCTTGCTCGACGCATTCCCCTTTGCCGGGCGTCGCTGCGCGCGGCTGACCGCTGCCGTCATGGAGCGCCTCGGCCTTTCTATTTGATCTTCGGGCCATCTGAGCTGCGGGAACCTTTGCGGGCAGGCGACATCCAATGGGTGTCAAATGCAAACAGCTTCCGCGCCCTGCGTGGAATGAGGAGGTTACCATGAACATTCGGCCCATGACTGCGCTTGCCACGCTTTGCCTGCTCGCCCTTGCGCCTCATGCACAGACAGCGGACAAGCCGAGCGATCCGCAGATCGCCCACATCGCCTATACGGCCGGCGTGATCGACGTGGAAAATGCCAAACTCGCGATCTCGAAGTCCGGCAACAAGGAGGTCGTCTCCTTTGCCGAGGACATGGTCCGCGACCATGAGGCGGTGAATACGCAGGCGCTCGACCTCGTCAAGAAGCTCAAGGTGACGCCTGAAGATAACGATACAAGCAAGGCGCTCTCAAAGGCGGCCGACGACGAGCGCGCCAAGCTCGCCAAGCTCGACGGCGCCAGTTTCGACAAGGCCTATGTCCACAACGAAGTCGCCTACCACAAGCAGGTGAACGGCGCGCTTACGACCCTGCTCATTCCCTCGGCCAACAATGCCGAGCTCAAGGCGCTGCTTGAAACCGGCCTGAAGATTTTTCAGGGCCATCAGCAGCATGCCGAACATGTCGCCGCCACGCTGAAGTAGGACGCGGCCATGCGATCCGTCCTTTATCTCATCGCCATTGCCGGGCTCGTGCTCGGCAATGGCGTCGCGGATGCAGAGGCCAGAACAATCCGCGTGACCATCGAAAAGATGGCGTTCGTCCCGGCGGAAATCGAGGCTCGGGTGGGCGATACGATCGAGTGGGTCAACAAGGACATTCTCGTCCATACCGCGACCGTGAAGGGTGGATGGGATGTCTTGATCCCGGCGAAAGGCAAGGCAAGCCTCGCCATGCCGGAGGCAGGGCAGGTGGATTATTATTGCCGCTTTCATCCCAACATGAAGGGCCGCCTGTCGGTGGCAGCGCCATAGGCAATGCCCTGCAAAAAATGCGAAGTCCGCTGGCCGCCCGGAAAAGCGCCAAAACCCTCCGGGGGAAACGCTCTAGCGCCGACGTGCATGGTGCCTTGTGGCTTGCCTTTGTTCGTCTTCGCTCCAGTTTCCTTCTGTAGCGAAAGCAGGTGCGATCATGATCAGAGAGCGCAAGGCGATGTTGGTTCGTGTCAGCGGAAGGGTGCAGGGCGTCAGCTTCCGCATCTGGACCCGCCGGGAAGCCGAACGCCTTGGTGTGACCGGCTGGGTGCGCAACGAGCGCGACGGGTCGGTGGCAGCGATGATCGTCGGTTCCGACGCTGCCCTTGCAAACATGGTCGAACGGCTCTGGATCGGGCCGGCAGCAGCCTCCGTCGTCAGTGTCGAAACCGAGCCGGTGGCCCTGCCCGATCCGGTTCAGGGGTTCCAGATTACTGGCTAGGGTACGTGCGCCGCCCCTTTCGGTTGAAGCGACGCACGCACGAACCAAATCGCGGCTATCCGGCGACATTCGCAAATGGGTTTATAGCTGCCGGATCGCCAGACGCCGTCGGTCTTGTTCAAGGCGTCACCAGATTGCTGCCGGCGCAGGTTGCCATCGGCCGCCGTCGTATGGTGCCGGCGAAGTGGCCCGGAAAATCCAGGAAAAACGTGTGAAAATGCCGGGGAAGCATTCTGCTCCCCCGGCATTTCGGTTCTCGGACAGGCCTAGCCTTTGACTGTCAGGACCGGCCTGATGCGGGCAACGCGGCCGACAAGGCCGGTTGCCACCATTGGATCGACAACCTGGTCGATCGGCCGGTAGGCGGCCGGGGCTTCTTCCTTGAGCCGGCCCTGGAGTTCGGCGAGGATGTCCGGCCGGCTGCGGATAGCCGGGCTCGCGGTGTCGACCGGGCCGATGACGCGCAGACCGCCAAGCGTCGTTGTCGCTCCACGGGCCTCCTGGCGGGACAGCCGTCGCCCGGCGCCATGGGCCGAGGACTCCATGCCGTCAGCTTCGCCCAGCCCGCGTAACAACCAGGTGCCATCGCCCATCGAGCCCGGCAGGATCACCGGTTCGCCGGTCCACTCGTAGGGTGACCCCTTGAGCGCGCCCGGACCGCGTGCCGGGCAGGCGCCCTTGCGGTGTCGAACGGTGTTGCCGGTCTGCCACACGGTGTTGTGTGGCGCGTCGTAGACCAGCCGGTGTGCAACCGGCCGGCCGATCGTTCGCGTGAGCGCTTCCACCGCCGCCAGGCCAATCAGGAAGCGATTGACGAAGGCGGCATTCGCAGCATTGGCATGGCCGTTCATGTACCGCCGATAGTGGTCGGCGTGACGGGCCTCGGAAACGATCCGGTCGTCAAGCTCCGCCGCACCGTTTTGACGCGCCCGCTCTCTCGCCGCCGTCCCGATCCGCTGGCCGAAGTCGAGCGAGCCCGAATGCACGACGATGACCACGCTTTCCGGCTTCACCCCGGCGATACGGGCAAAACCGCCGTCGACGATGCGCTCGACCACGCCGAACTCGACGAAGTGATTGCCGCCGCCGATGGTGCCGAGAATGGCGTCATGCCGGTGCCGGTCATCGGGTGCCGCATAGTCGGCAAAGTCCGGATCGATGCCATCCGAGCGGAAGCAGCCGTCGTCGGACATGCGCGCGACATCCGCCCAGGCTGATGCCAGATCGAGGCGGGCGAGCAGCCCCTGACGCTTGCCGGCCAGGCTTTCGAGCAGGCCCGGTACGCCGTCCCTGAGGGCTGCGTGACGATCCCTGCCGGTCAGGGCGATATCGCGCCCTCCCTGGAAGAAGACATGCCGCAGCTGTCCCTCCAGGCCAGGCCCGAGCTCGTCCTCGCGGATGTCGTCGAGCACGATCATGCGCATGCCGCAGCCGATATCGTTGCCGATCAGATGCGGAAGGACGGCATTCTCGATGTCGGCGACCAGCCCGACCGGAACCGGCTTGCCCGGATGGAAATCCGGGGTCGTGACGATGCGTCCGGCGACCGCACCACGGATCGCCAGTGCTTCCGGCGATGGAAGGGCCGAGGCGAGATCGTTAAGTGCGCGCGCGCGTTGATGCTCAGGCTCGTCGATCGCGACGACGGACCTGATCGCATGCCCGGAGACGACATCGTTCCGGACGATAGGATTATGTTGGTTGGACATTTGGATTCTCCGTTGCCTTGGGGTCAGCAGCCGCGGCAATACGGATTGGCGCACTCACTAGTTGAAAGTGGGCCGGCAGTCAATCCTGCGGCCGACATGGGCCGGCAGCACGGTCAAGCCGCTCAAGGCTTTCAGCCCCGGACCAGTTTGGTCCGAGAAAAAATGCTGGGGCGTCGGAAGACGTCCTTGCGCTCAAAAATCCCAGTCTTCGTCTTCGGTGGCGACCGCCTTGCCGATGACATAGGACGAGCCGGAGCCGGAGAAGAAGTCGTGGTTCTCGTCGGCGTTCGGCGACAGCGCCGAGAGGATCGCCGGGTTGACCTTGCAGGCATCGGCCGGGAACAGCGCCTCGTAGCCGAGGTTCATCAGCGCCTTGTTGGCGTTGTAGTGCAGGAACTTCTTCACGTCCTCGGTCAGCCCGACGCTGTCGTAAAGCGATTCCGTGTATTTCGCCTCGTTGTCGTAGAGTTCGAGCAGCAAGTCGAAGGCGAAGTCCTTGATCTCCTGCCGGCGCTCTTCGCTCAGGCGCTCGAGGCCCTTCTGGAACTTGTAGCCGATGTAATAGCCGTGCACCGCTTCGTCGCGGATGATGAGCCGGATCATGTCGGCGGTGTTGGTCAGCTTGGCGCGGCTCGACCAGTACATCGGCAGGTAGAAACCGGAGTAGAAGAGGAAGCTCTCGAGGAAGACACTGGCGATCTTGCGCTTCAGCGGATCGGCCGTGCGATAGTGCTCGAGAATGAGCGCCGACTTCTTCTGCAGATGCTCGTTCTCCTCCGACCAGCGATAGGCATCATCGACGTCTGGCGTCGAGCAAAGCGTCGAAAAGATCGAGGAGTAGGAGCGGGCGTGCACCGCTTCCATGAAGGAGATGTTGGAATAGACAGCTTCCTCATGCGGCGTGATCGAATCCGCCATCAGGGTCGGCGCGCCGATGCTCGTCTGGATCGTGTCGAGCAGGGTCAGGCCGGTGAAAACGCGGATCGTCAGCTGTTGCTCTTCCGGGCGAAGTGCTGCCCAGGAGGGAATGTCGTTCGACAGCGGCACCTTTTCCGGCAACCAGAAATTGCCGGTGAGCCGGTTCCAGACTTCGAGGTCCTTGTCGTCCTCGATACGGTTCCAGTTGATGGCGCGCACGGCCTGCGGACCCTTGGGCGCCTTGGTCTTTACTTGGATGTTCATTGTGTTCCCCGGGATATCAAAGAGCGCAGGAGACGCAGCCCTGCACTTCCGTGCCGGACAGCGCCATCTGACGAAGGCGGATGTAGTAGATCGTCTTGATGCCCTTCTTCCAGGCATGGATCTGCGCCCGGTTGATGTCGCGGGTCGTCGCCGTGTCCTTGAAGAACAGGGTCAATGACAGGCCCTGGTCCACATGCTGGGTCGCGGCCGCATAGGTGTCGATGATCTTTTCCGGGCCGATCTCGTAGGCGTCCTGGTAGTAGTCGAGATTGTCGTTGGTCATGAAGGCGGCCGGGTAGTAGACGCGGCCGATCTTGCCTTCCTTGCGGATTTCGATCTTCGACACGATCGGGTGGATCGAGGAGGTCGAGTGGTTGATGTAGGAGATCGACCCGGTCGGCGGTACCGCCTGCAGGTTCTGGTTATAAAGGCCGGAGGTCATCACGGCCTGCTTCAGCGCCAGCCAGTCTTCCTGCGTCGGGATATCGATGCCCGCGGTTTCGAACAGCTCGCGCACCCGCTCCGTCGCCGGCTTCCATTCCTGTTCGGTGTATTTGTCGAAATACTCGCCGGAGGCGTATTTCGAGTTCTCGAAGCCTTTGAAGCTCGTGCCGCGTTCGACCGCAATGCGGTTTGAGGCGCGGATGGCGTGGTAAGTAACCGTGTAGAAGTAGATATTGGTGAAATCGATGCCTTCGTCCGAGCCGTAATAGACCCGTTCGCGGGCGAGATAGCCGTGCAGGTTCATCTGGCCGAGGCCGATCGCATGGCTGTCGTCGTTGCCCTTCTCGACGGAGGGAACCGACGAGATGTGGCTCATGTCCGACACCGCCGTCAGCGCCCGGATCGAGGTCTCGATCGTCTTGCCGAAATCCGTGCTGTCCATCGCGGCTGCGATGTTCAGCGAGCCGAGGTTGCAGGAAATGTCCTTGCCCATGTGCTTGTAGGACAGGTCGTCATTGTATTCGCTGGCTTCGCTGACCTGCAGGATTTCCGAGCACAGGTTGCTCATGGTGATCCGGCCGGCGATTGGGTTGGCGCGGTTCACCGTGTCTTCGAACATGATGTAGGGGTAACCGCTTTCGAACTGGATTTCGGCTAGGACCTGGAAGAATTCGCGCGCCTTGATCTTCTTTTTGCGGATCCGGCTGTCGGCGACCATTTCCCGGTATTTTTCCGTGACCGAGATGTCGGTGAAGGCAACGCCGTAGACGCGCTCCACGTCATAGGGCGAAAACAGGTACATGTCCTCGTTGTTCTTGGCGAGTTCGAAGGTGATGTCCGGGACGACGACGCCGAGCGACAGCGTCTTGATGCGGATCTTCTCGTCGGCGTTTTCGCGCTTGGTGTCGAGGAAGCGCATGATGTCGGGGTGGTGCGCGTTGAGGTAGACCGCACCTGCGCCCTGGCGCGCGCCGAGCTGGTTGGCGTAGGAGAACGAATCCTCCAGGAGCTTCATCACGGGGATGATGCCCGAGGACTGGTTTTCGATCTGCTTGATCGGCGCGCCGGCCTCGCGGATGTTGGTGAGCGAGAGCGCAACGCCGCCGCCGCGCTTCGACAACTGCAGCGCCGAATTGATGCCGCGCGCGATGCTCTCCATGTTGTCCTCGACCCTCAGCAGAAAGCAGGAGACAAGCTCGCCGCGCTGCTTCTTGCCGGCGTTGAGGAAGGTTGGCGTTGCCGGCTGGAAGCGGCCGGAGATGATCTCGTCGACCATGTCGCGCGCGAGCGCTTCGTCGCCGCGCGAAAGCGCCAGCGCCACCATGCAGACGCGGTCCTCGTAGCGCTCGAGGTAACGCTTCCCGTCGAAGGTCTTCAGCGTGTAGCTGGTGTAATACTTGAAGGCGCCGAGGAAGGTCGGGAAACGGAATTTCTTGTCATAGGCGTGATCGAACAGGTCGCGCACGAAGTTGAACGAATACTGGTCGAGAACCTCCTGCTCGTAGTAGCCCTCGACCACGAGGTAGTCGAGTTTCTCGCGCAGGTTATGGAAGAACACGGTGTTCTGGTTGACGTGCTGCAGGAAGTACTGCTTCGCCGCCAGCCGATCCTTGTCGAGCTGGATCCGGCCGTCCTCGTCATAGAGGTTCAGCATCGCGTTCAGCGCGTGGTAATCAAGCGCCGCTTCCGTCGCCTTCAAGGGGCGTTCGAGTGTTGAGACGTCCAAAATCGTTCCATCCCGTTTTTGACATTGGCGACGTCCTCGTCGGTTCCAAGCAATTCGAACCGGTAGAGATACGGAACCTGGCACTTGGCCGAGATCACGTCGCCGGCGATCCCGTAGGTCGCGCCGAAATTGCTGTTGCCCGCGGCAATCACGCCGCGGATGTGGGAGCGGTTGTCCGCATCGTTCAGGAAGCGGATTACCTGTTTGGGCACTGCGCCCCGGCCGTCGTCGCCGCAATAGGTCGGCACGACGAGCACATAGGGTTCCTTGATCTCAAGCGGCCCGTCGGTCGGGCTGACGGGAATACGTTTGGCGCGCAGGCCGAGCTTGCCGACGAAGCGATGGGTGTTTTCCGAGCGGGTGGAAAAATAGACGAGCAGCCCCATCGCGCCGCACCTCTCTTTAGGAGAGGGCGCTGATCTTGTCGGGGCGGAAGCCTGCCCAATGTTCCGGGCCGGCGACGACGACGGGAAGCTGCATGTAGCCGAGGCCCTTGACCGTCTGAAGCGCGTCCTCGTCGATCGAGATGTCGATGACCTCATAGTTGACGCCCTTGCGGTCGAGCGCACGGTAGGTGGCGGTGCATTGGACGCAGGCGGGCTTGCTGTAGACGGTGACGTTCATTTCTTCCTCGTTGGGTCGGCTGGATCTGGGCATGAAAAGGCATGCGGGCGCGCGAACACGCTCCGGCGAAAGGGCAGGGCTGGCAGGATGACGGCTTGCTCTGGCCGAAACGACCGAGCGCACCTCTTCGTCAGATGCGCGGGTTCCAGCGCCTCTTCATTGGCGAGTAGTAGGAATTCGATGACGCGGACATGACTTCACCCCGAAGTTGAAGACGGCGCTTCCGGGGAGACGTCGAGACGAACAGGCAGGTTTCATCCTGCCGCAAGCACACCTCTGACCTCTCCGGACACCCCGCCCGTGGACGTTTATCGATCGAGGCAGGTCTCCTGGCTCACGGGTCGGTGCTTCTGTCCGGACCTTCCCGAAGCCTCATGCTTCAGTGGCCGAATGCTGGACAGTTGCTCGCCGTTTACAGTTGCGGGGGCAGCCACGGCTTAGCCAGGCGAAATCGCCACAGCGCACCGTATTCCCATCTTCGCTCCCAATCCTTGCGAATCGGAAGAACCTCGAACACTAGATATAGTATATGGCCGGGAAATTGCGTCAATAGGTTCGATGGTGCCGATGCCCGCGGGAACGGACAATATTTTCCCGGGTGTGGATAACGGGGAGTAAATGCGCGGTTCCAACAAAGCCTGTGGATGAAGAGCCGTCGTTGACGGCTCCCCGCGTCGAACGCGTCAGGCCGCGAAGACTTGCACCGGGCGGTTGTCGCGGTCGACGGCCACCATGATGAAGACGCCACGGGCCGTCAGCGTCCGTTTTGTGCCCACCAAATCTTCCGACCACAACTCGACCTCGATCGTTGTCGAGCTCCGTCCGGTTCTCACGATCCGGGCAACGACCTCGATGATCGAACCAACGGTGATGCGATGCTTGAAATCGATGTGCTGGCAGGAGGCAAGCACGGTTGTCCTGCGGCTTGCCCGCGTGGCGGCGATGAAGGCCGCCTTGGTCATCTGCGCCAGTGCATCGCCGCCGAACATGGCGCCGAAGCTGTTGGCCTGATCGGGGAAGACGATATCGACCATACGGACGGCATCGTCTTTTGCCGGCGAGATCGTAGTGCTGTCGAGCGGAGGCAGCGACCATCCGGCGTGCTTGCCTTCGGGCATCGCCACCATGGTGAACTGGCCGCGGGTACACAGATCACTTGTGCCCCCGATCAGGTCTTCGGCGATCATGTCGACTTCGACCACCATCGACCTCCGGCCGACCTTTATCGGACGGCCGGTAAAACTGACGATCTGGCCAATGCGGGCAGGGGCGCGGAAATCGACACGGTCGCAGGAGGCGGTGACGAACGGAACGCGGCCGTGGCGCGTGGCGACGATGAAGGCAATCCGGTCCATCAGCGCCAGGCCCGCGCCGCCGAAGAGCGTACCGTGATGATTGGTGTCGCCGGGAAAGACGATGTCGACCAAGGTGGCAGGCGCCGGGGTTTCCCCCGGCGCCATCTCGATATCGCTGTTACGCTTCATGCGCTTGCTGCATCCCGGCGGGAGGCGGCGAAAGATTGCCTCAGCGCCTGGGCCGCCTCAACCATGTTGACGAGCGCCGGGCGCACTTCATCCCAGCGGCGGGTCTTGAGGCCGCAATCCGGGTTGACCCAGATCTGCGCCGGCGCCAGGCCGTCGGTCGCCTTTTCGATCAGGTGCACCATCTCGTCCACGGTCGGCACCCGTGGCGAGTGGATGTCGTAGACGCCGGGGCCTATCTCGTTCGGATAGGCCTGATCAGTGAAGGCGCCGAGCAGTTCCATTCTCGAGCGCGAGGTTTCGATGGAGATGACGTCGGCATCCATCGCCGCGATCGCCGCCATGATGTCGTTGAACTCCGAGTAGCACATGTGGGTGTGGATCTGCGTTTCGTCACCCACACCGGAGGCGCTGATGCGGAAGCATTCGACCGCCCAGTCGAGATAGGTCTTTCGATCGGCCTGTCTCAGTGGAAGGCCCTCGCGCAGCGCCGGTTCGTCGATCTGGATCACGGCGATACCGGCCGTTTCGAGATCGGTGACCTCGTCACGCAGCGCCAGCGCGATCTGCCGGCATACGATCGATCGGGGCAGGTCGTCGCGCACGAACGACCATTGCAGCATCGTCACCGGGCCGGTGAGCATGCCCTTCACAGGCCTTGACGTCAGCGACTGCGCATAGGTTGCCCAATCCACCGTCATCGGGTTCGGCCGCGAGACATCGCCGAAGATGATCGGTGGGCGCACATAACGCGAACCGTAGCTTTGCACCCAGCCGCTCTGCGTGAAGGCGTAGCCGGAGAGTTGCTCGCCGAAATACTGCACCATGTCGTTGCGCTCGAACTCGCCATGCACCAGCACCTCGATGCCGATTTCCTCCTGCCAGCGCACGGCCTTCTCCGTCTCCTGGCGCAGGTAAGCAAGGTAGTCGACATAGCTGAGTTCGCCCTTGGCATGCAGCGATCGCGCCTGGCGCACCTCCGGCGTCTGCGGGAAGGAGCCGATGGTCGTTGTCGGGAAGAGCGGCAGGGCCAGCCTGTCTTCCTGCAGCCGACGGCGCGTCGCAAAGCCCGACTGGCGACGGCTGTCGGCTGCCGTCAGGTTCTTCAGGCGTCCGGCGACCAGCGGGTCATGGACCTTCAGCGAGGTGAGCCGCGCTTCGGCGGCCGCGATCGATTTTGCAAAGACCTGTTCGGGATGGGCAAGGCCGGGCTCGAAGGCGCGGGCAAGCAGGCTGAGCTCGTCCAGTTTCTGCAGAGCGAAGGCAAGCCAGGTGACGAGCTCCGGGTCGAGCGCCCGTTCGAGATCGAGATCAACAGGCACATGCAGCAGCGAGCACGACGGCGCAAGCTCGATGTGGTCGCGGCCATGCGCCTCGACCAGCGGCTGCAGCCGGCGGAAGAGACCGGCAAGATCCGTCCGCCACACATTGCGGCCATCGACGACCCCGAGCGACAGAACCAGCTGTGCTGGCGCCGACTCGATGAGGGCGTCCAGCTGTTGCGGCGCCCGCACGAGATCGAGATGCAGCCCGGTGACCGGCAGTGAAAGCGCTATCGGCAGGTTGTCACCGATCGCGCCGAAATAGGTCGCAAGCATGATTTTTAACTGCGGTACTTCCGAAGCGAACGTCCGGTAAGTCAGTGCCAGCGCCTGGCGTTCCCGCTCGTTGAGATCGAGCACAAGGCAGGGTTCGTCGATCTGCACCCATTCGACACCGGCGTTCGCAAGCTCTCTGAGAAGTTTCACATAGACGGGCACCAGCCGCTCGATCAGCTCGATCGGCTCGAACCCGCCGGCAGGCGCCTTGCCGAGCTTCAGGAAGGTCACGGGGCCGAGCACGACGGGACGGGTGACATGCCCAAGCGCGCTCGCTTCAAGGAAGGCCTCCAGCGGTGCGTTGCGCGTCAGCTCGAAGCGCTGGTCCTCAGCGAATTCCGGGACCATGTAGTGATAGTTGGTGTCGAACCACTTGGTCATCTCCAGCGCCTGGTTGCCGCCGTCCGGGCCGCCATGGGTGCAGCCGGAAGCGCAGGTCGCGGTCGTCGAACCACGTGCCATGGCGAAGTACGTGTCGAGATCGACCGGGCCGCCTTTCCAGCCATAGGCCGGCGGCACCGCGCCAACGAGCACGGATGTGTCGAGAACCTGATCGTACAGTGAGAAGTCGTTCGATGGAATGATCTGGATCCCCCGCGTTTTTTGCGCGGCCCAGTTTTCCGCCCGAAGGCTCGCGGCAACGGCGAGCAGATCCTGTCTGTCGATCTTGCCGGCCCAATAGCGCTCCAGCGCGAACTTCAGTTCACGGTGTCTGCCGATACGTGGGAAGCCGAGATTGGCTGTCTTGATGGTCATTTCCTTACCCCGAGGTTGTGGGCAAGGCTTTGAATGCGACGCATCCACGACCGAGGCAGGCTCGTTCGTCAAGGCGGCACATCGGACACCCCGCCCGTGGACGTTATCGATCGCGGCAGGTCTCCTGGCTTGCGGGTCAACACGAACCGTCCCGTCTTCCCGAGGCGTCTCCCTCAGTGACATCATTGGACGGCCGCTCGCCGCTTACAGTTGCGGGGGCAGCTCCGGCATGGGCGCCTTGCGGCGCCGCACCGTATTCCCTCTTAGCTCCGGCCCGTCGCAAGACGGGCCGCAGAACCACGATTGTTTGACAATGCCCTGCAAAGACGGGCAGGTCAATCGCATAAAGAAATGTTTATGTCTTTATTTTCAAGTTTCGATGGGCTGGGGAATTTTGCGGCAACGGCGCGCGGCACCGCATCACGACAGGCTGCTGCAGGGGAACCACGCCGTCATCGGCTACAAGCGGCGACGGAGCGTTGCCGGGATCGGGCTCTTTTACGGGCTGCCATGGAATGGCAATGTCGCCTGCACGCGCGCGAATGCTGTCATTGTCGCGCGTCAGGCCGATGTCTCGGAGCTGGAATTCGCTGAATGTATCGACTGTCGTCGTGATGTCGGCGGCTCTCCTGGCAAAACTCCAGACATGGCGGATGATCGATCGCAGTGCGCTCGGCATTGCTAACCCCTTCATTTCTGCGGTGGTGTGTTCGCGAGAAAATTGAGGATTTTCACGGTTTCGCGCAAAGCGGTTTCTCGCATGCTGCCATAAAGAATGCTTATCTCAACGCATGAGCAAGATTCCCCCCATGAGCGCGGTGCGCGCCTTCGAGGCTGCCGCCCGGCACCTGAGTTTCACCCGCGCGGCGCAGGAGCTGGGTATGACCCAGGCTGCAGTCAGCTATCAGATCCGGCTGCTGGAGGACCGCACCGGCACGGCTCTTTTTGTCCGCCTGCCCAGGGAAGTGCGGTTGACGGCCGCCGGCAGACAGCTCGCGCCGAAGGTGACGGAAGCGATCGATCTCCTGGGGACGGCCTTCTCCGAGATTGCCGACAAGACCGAACATCACCTGCATATCTCCGTGCTTCCGACAGTGGTCTCAAGCTGGCTCGGCTCAAGGCTCGCCTCGTTCCAGGCGGCCCATCCGAACATCAGCATTCGCGTCCACATGTCGACCGAGCTGATCGACTTCAAGCGCGATGCGATCGACCTCGTGGTGCGCAGCGGTAACGGTGACTGGCCGGGCCACGACGTGTTTCCGCTTTTCCCGATCGAATACCTGCCGGTATGCACGCCGACATTCCTGGAAAAACATCAGCTCAGGCATCCCTCCGACGTACTCAAGGTGCGCCGCTTCGGCAATGCCAGCTGGTGGCGGCGCTGGATGGTCGAGACCGGCGTGGAGCCACCCGCCAGTAACGGCACCGAGCTGATTTTCGACGTCCAGGCGATGGATGTGGCGACCACATTGCTCGACCACGGTATCGCCATGGCCGTCTCGACCTTCCTGATCGAGGAGCTTCGCAGCGGAAAACTGATCCGGCCGTTCAACCATGTGGTCAGGGACGGCCGCGCCTATTGGCTTGTCTATCCGCAAAGCCACCGACGGCAGAAGAAGATCCAGGCGTTCCGCGAGTGGATCATCGCCGAGGCCGCCGCCTCGAACGCGCAGCTGGCAGCGGCGATGGGCGAATGACTCTGATTGGAGGCGACAATATACATGCAGTCATGAATTATTATTCATAGCGTGAATTATATTGACATAACCCCGGGGCGTGGTTTTAATCATGACAGTCGGAAGTCGAGGAGGAGTTCCGGCAAACTCACACATCAGCGGTCATTTCTGACGGCACGATTGGTTTTTGGGAGGGGCTTCGGCCTCGAGGAGGACGCTTGCGCACTTTTTTGAGCACGACCGCACTGGCGGTCATTGCAACTACGTTTCTGGCTGGCGCTGCCAACGCGGAGACGGCCAACCCGTTTCGCTGCGAACCCGGCGAAAAATATGTCATGAACGTCATGGTATCGGGCGTCGAATACTGGTTCCCGGTCTATGAAATGTTCAAGCAGGCCGGCCAGCAGTTCGGCTGCGAGACCGAATACACCGGCACGCCGGAATATGACGTCAACAAGCAGATCGCCACCTTCGACCAGGCGCTGGCACAGAACCCGGCGGGCATCCTCGTTCACCCGATGAACTCGGATCCCTTCATCGAGCCGATCAACCGCGCCATCGACCAGGGCACGGCGGTCGTCACGTTTGCCGCCGACTCGCCGCTCTCCAAGCGCATCTCGTTCATCACCTCGGACAACACCCGCGAAGGCGTCTATGCCGCCGACGCGATCGCCGAGAAGATGGGCGGCAAGGGCGAATACGCCGTTCTGGAAAACCCCGGCCAGGACAACCACGACAAGCGCATCACGGCCTTTGTCGGCCGCATGGCTGAAAAGTGGCCCGACATGAAACTGGTCGGCCGCGCCGCTTCCAACCAGGATCCGAACAAGGCCTATCAGGGCCTGATGAGCCTGATCCAGGCCAATCCGAACCTCGGCGCTGTCTTCATGCCGGAAGCCAACTCGGCGATCGGTGCGGCACAGGCCAGCAAGGAAAGCGGCGGCAAGGTTCTCGTCATGTGCGCCGACGTCAACGCCAACATCCTCGACATGATCAAGGCCGGCGAAGTGTTCGGCTCGATCAACCCCAACCAGGGCATGCAGGGCTATATGGGCTTCATGCTGCTGTGGCTTGCCAAGCACCCCGAACTCATCGATCCGATGAACGACGCCAAGCGTTCCGGCTTCAACCCGATGAGCATTCCCTTCGTCGACAATGGTCTGTCGATCGTCACCGCCGCCAATGCGGACGACTTCTACTGGGACAAGTACCTGAAGCGCCGCGGCACCAAGGGCATTGACGAGTAAGGGTCTTTGACATGGCTATCCGGATGTCCGGATAGCCAGTCGAACGCATGAGAGTGGAGAAGGCGATGATATCGCAGCCGGTCCTTCAGGTCCGCAACGTCACCAAGCACTTCGGGGCTGTGAAGGCGTTGACCAATGTGGATTTCAACCTCGAAAAAGGCGAGATCCACGCGCTTTGCGGCGAGAACGGCGCAGGCAAATCCACCCTCATGAACATCATCGCCGGCGTGCTGCAGCCGAACGAGGGCGAAATCCTCGTCGACGGCACGCCGACGAAGATTTCTTCGCCGGCCGCAGCCCAAACGCTCGGCATCGGCCTCGTCCACCAGGAAATCGCGCTCTGCCCGGATGCGACGGTGGCGGAAAACATGTTCATGGCGGCAACCAACCGGCGGCGATCGCCGCTGATGAACTACGCCTCGCTTGCCCGCGATGCGCAAAAGGTGATGAACCGGCTGGCGCCGATCGACGTGCGCCGCAAGGTCGCCGACCTCTCCATTTCCAGCCAGCAG
This sequence comes from Ensifer sp. GW823-FHT05D09, assembly GCF_058795755.1. Lineage (NCBI taxonomy): Bacteria > Pseudomonadati > Pseudomonadota > Alphaproteobacteria > Hyphomicrobiales > Rhizobiaceae > Ensifer > Ensifer sp. GW823-FHT05D09. The sequence goes on from NZ_JBXAIA010000005.1 coordinate 303,409, forward strand.
CTGGTCGAGATCGCCAAGGCGCTGACGCTCGACTGCCGGGTGCTGATCCTTGACGAGCCGACGGCGGCGCTGACGGAGGCCGAGGCGCAGGCGCTGTTCGGCATCATCCGCGACCTGAAGGCCGCTGGCATTTCCATCATCTACATCAGCCATCGCATGGCGGAAATCTTCAGCCTGTGCGACCGCGTCACTGTCTTTCGCGACGGCCGCCATGTCTCGACGGAACGCATTACCGACGTGACACCGGACGATGTCGTGCGTCGCATGGTCGGCCGCGAGATCACCCAGCTCTATCCGCCCAAACAGGCAGCGGGCGAGCAATCCGACGAGGTCATCCTGTCGGTGCGCGGCCTCGGCGACGGCGAGCGCATCGACGGTGTCGGTTTCGAGCTGCGCAAGGGCGAAATCCTCGGGATCGGTGGACTGATCGGCTCCGGTCGCACCGAGATCGCCGAAGCCATCTGCGGCCTGCGCCGCAAGGTGCGCGGCGACGTGCTGCTGCACGGCAAGACGCAGGCGATCGGCAACTATCGAGACGCTGTCGATACCGGCATCGTCTACCTCTCCGAGGATCGCAAGGGATCCGGTGTGTTCGTCGACATGTCGATCGCCCAGAACATTTCGGTCCTGGATCTGAAGACGCTGACCGGGCCGCTTGGGCTGATGAACGCGAAGGCGGAAGCGGACCTCGCCAGCGAGTTTACCCGGCGGCTCGGCGTGCGCATGGGCGGCATCGCCATGCCGGTGTCGTCGCTCTCGGGCGGCAACCAGCAGAAGGTGGCCATCGCCAAGCAGCTCGCGGTGCGGCCGAAGGTCATTCTCATGGACGAGCCGACGCGCGGCATCGACGTCGGCGCCAAATCGGAAATTCACCGGCTGCTGCGCGACCTCGCGCGCTCGGGCATCGGCATCGTCGTCATCTCGTCGGAACTGCCCGAGCTTCTCGGACTGTGCGACCGGGTTCTGGTCGTTCGCGAAGGCGGCATCGCCGGCGAACTCGGCGAGGCCGAGATGTCGGAAGAGGCGGTGATCCGTCTTGCCTCCGGGGTCGGGCAGCATGGTGAACCACTAAAAAGCAGGGCGGCCGAGCATGTTGCCTGAGACAAGCAGAGTGAATGGGGAGGCGGAAATGGCAGTCGATACGGTGGTTGCAACGCAGGTGCAGGTTCCGGCCTGGCGACGGATCGGCACGATGCGCGAGGCAGGGCTGATCGCCATCATTCTGGCGCTCGGCATCATCATGAGCTTCGCCTCGCCGCACTTCCTCACCTTCGGCAACATGCGCGCGATGCTGATGAGCTTCTCGGTCGAGGGCATCGTCGTCGTCGGCATGACGATCCTCCTGATCGTCGGCGGCATCGACCTTGCTGTCGGATCGGTCGTGTGCTTCGCCATGGTGCTGGCCGGGTCGCTGTTCCTCGCCGGCGTCGATCCCTGGACGGCTTCGCTCGTCGGCATCCTCGCAAGCAGCCTCATTGGCGCGATCATGGGCTTCTTCGTCACCGTCGTCGGGCTCAACCATTTCATCACGTCGCTTGCGGCCATGGTGATCGTGCGCGGGCTCTGCCTCGTCATCACCAAGGGCACGCCGCTGTCGCTCTTCACCCTGCCGCCATCGTTCAAGGCGGTCGGCCAGGGCACCTTCAACGGCATCCCCTATGTCATCCTGATCTTCGTCGCCGTCGTCGTCCTGTTCGACTTCCTGCTGCGCCGGGCAACCGCCTTTCGCAAGGTGTTCTACACCGGCAGCAACGAGAAGGCGGCGCTCTATTCCGGCATCAAGACCAAGCAGGTAAAGTTCTGGGTGACAGTGCTCTGCTCGACGCTCGCCGGTGTCGCAGGCGTCATCTACATGTCGCGCTTCGGCGCCGCCACGCCCACCTTCGGCGTCGGCATGGAACTCAACATCATCGCCGCTGCCGTGATCGGCGGGGCGTCGCTCAACGGCGGATCTGGTACGATCTTCGGCGCCATTCTCGGCATGGCTCTGTTGTCCGTCGTCACCAGTTCGCTGATCCTGCTCGACGTCTCGGTCTATTGGCAGGATATGATCAAGGGCTGCATTCTGCTGGCAGCCGTTTCCATCGACCATTTCCTGCATAAGCGGAAGGCCAGCTGACCATGCCGATCGCCAATCCCAATCAGAACATCATCTCCAGCGTCCGCGAGGAACTCGTCGTTGCCCGGCAGATGCACCAGGCGCTGGTGCTGCACTTCCTCGAAGGCCTGACCCAGTCGCAGATTGCCGAACGGCTCGGCATTTCCCAGCCGACGGTCAACCGTCTGATCAAGCGTGGCCGCCAGCTCGGCCTCGTCGAAATCAAGATCAAGTCGCCGATCGAGCCGCTCGTCGACATGGAAGAGCAATTGCTGGCGCTCGGCGGCATCAGCCGCGCCGTCGTCGTCCCGACCGTGTCGGACAATCAGCAGACGGCGCTGCAGGCGGTCGGCGAGGCGGCAGCCCGTCTGTTGATGGAAGAGATCGCCGATGGTGACACCATCTGCATCACCGGCGGCAAGGGCGTCAGCGCTGTCGTTGCCGGCCTGCATCCGTCGCGGCGCCTCGACATCGAAGTGATCCCGGCGACGGGCTGTGTCCAGGGCAAGCACTATACCGACGTCAACCATGTCTCGACGCTGATGGCGGACCGGCTCGGCGGCAGGTCCTACCAGATCCATGCGCCGCTCTTTGCCGACAGTGCGGCCGAGCGTGCCATGCTGATCAACATGCGCTCGGTGGCGGATGTCTTCAAACGGGCGAGGGAAGCCAAGGTCGCGATCGTCGGTATCGGTTCGATCCTTTCCGACGATTCGAGCTACTACGACCTGCACCCCTCCTCGAGCACCGACCGCGCCGCGATCCAGCGCTCGGGCGCAAGCTGCGAACTGCTGGCGCACCTGCTCGACGACCAGGGCCGGGTCTGCGACTACAGCCTCAACCGCTCGCTGGTTTCGCTCACCCTCGACGAGTTTGCGTCGATCCCGACCAAGATCGGGGTCGCGAGCGGACCGAACAAGGCCGGGCCGATCCTCAGCGTCCTGCGCGGCAGGCATCTCGATACACTCGTGACCGACGAGGCGACCGGCGAGCGCATCCTTGCCATGGCAAGCGAAAAGGGACTTTCGGCATGAGCAATGAACAATTGACGCGCGAGATCGGCCGCTCCGGTGTCAAGGCATCCGCCGTCGGGCTAGGCACCTGGGCGATCGGTGGCTGGATGTGGGGCGGAACGGACGAAGGAGAGTCCATTGCCGCCATCCAGGCCTCGCTCGATGCCGGTGTGACCCTGATCGATACGGCGCCCGCGTATGGCCTCGGGCGCTCCGAGGAAATCGTCGGCAAGGCGCTTGCCGGGCGCCGCGACAAGGCCGTCATCGCCACCAAATGCGGCCTCGTCTGGCACACGACGAAGGGCAAGCACTTCTTCGACCAGGATGGAAAACCTGTTCATCGCTATCTCGGCCGCGATGCAATTTTTCACGAAGTCGAAGAGAGCCTGAAGCGGCTCGGGACCGATTACATCGACCTCTACATCACCCATTGGCAGGATCCGACGACGCCGATCGAGGAAACGGTGCGGGCGCTCGAAGACCTGAAGACTGCCGGCAAGATCCGCGCGATCGGCGCCAGCAATGTCGACCGGACCGAACTCGAGGCCTATATCGCCACCGGTCGTCTCGATGCGATCCAAGAGCGCTTCAGCATGATCGATCGCGAGATCGAGGCCGAGCTTCTGCCGCGGACGACGAAGAACAGCGTCGCGACCCTCAGCTATTCCTCGCTGGCGCTTGGCTTGCTCTCCGGCACGGTCGGCCCGAGCAGGGTGTTTTCGGGCGACGATCAGCGCCGCGACAATCCGCGCTTCTCGGTCGGAAACCGCGAGAAGGCGACGGCTTTTGCCGAGGCGATCCGCCCGATTGCCGAAAAGCATGGAGCCAGCATCGCGCAGACGGTCATTGCCTGGACGCTCGCCCAGCCCGGCGTCACGTTTGCGCTCTGCGGCGCACGCAATCCGGCGCAGGCGCTCGACAATGCCCGGGCCGGCACGATCCGGCTCGACGGCCCGGATCTCGCGGCGATCGACGAAGCGATAGCGGCGAAACTCGCCAACATGGATAGGTAACGGACCGCCATCATGAACCGAGAAGAGATCTTTGACGGGCTCCGCCAGAGCCCGAAGGTGGACGTCTGCGTGCTGGGCGGCGGCATCAACGGCCTCAGCGTCTTTCGCGAGCTGGCGCTGCAGGGCGTCAATGTCGTGCTCGTCGAGAAACACGATTTCTGTTCCGGTGCCAGCGCCGCACTCTCGCGCATGGTTCATGGCGGATTGCGCTATCTCGAAAACGGTGAATTCAGCCTGGTGCGGGAATCCCTGGTCGAGCGCGACCGGCTGCTGCGCAACGCGCCGCATTATGTCGGTCCGTTGCCGACGACGGTTCCCGTCTTTGATGTGTTCTCCGGCCTTGCCAACGGCGCCGTCCGGTTTCTCGGACTGTCCCGTCGGCCGAGCCGCCGCGGTGCTATCGTCATCAAGGCGGGGCTCGCGATCTACGATTTCCTGACGCGCAAGCGCGCCTTGATGCCCCGCCACGAATTTCGCGGACGGCGCTCGACGCTCACGAGGTGGCCGGCGCTCAATCCTGCAATCAAGAATTCCGCCACTTACTACGACGCCTGGGTCAGCCAGCCCGAGCGCCTCGGCATCGAACTGCTCGAGGACGGACTGTCTGCCGGCATTCACGCACGGGCCGTCAATTATGCCGAACTCGAACTGACCACCCCGGGACGCTACGTGATCAAGGACACGGTCGGCGGCACGGAGATTTCGATCGAGCCGGGCCTGATCGTCAACGCGACAGGCGGCTGGATCGACATCGCCAATCAGGGCCTGTTTTCCGAGGCTGCCCGTCCGGCACCCCTGATGGGCGGCACCAAGGGCTCGCACCTGATCATCGACAACGACGATCTGACGCGCGCGCTCGATGGTCACATGATCTACTACGAGAACGAGGACGGGCGCATCTGCATCCTGTTTCCCTATCTCGGCAAGGTCCTGGTCGGCTCCACCGACATTCGCGTCGACGATCCCGAAACCGTGCGCTGCGAGACGGCGGAACGGGACTATATCCTGCAGTCGCTCGCCTTCGTGCTGCCGACGATCAAGGTTAGAACCGAAGATATTGTCTTCCAGTTCTCAGGGGTCAGGCCGCTGCCGGCGAGCAAGGACAGTTTCACCGGCCGCATACCGCGTGATCATTACTGCACCTTCGTCGAGACGACCGATGCCGGCCCGCCGGTGCTTTGCATGATCGGCGGCAAGTGGACCACGTTCCGCTCCTTCGGGGAGATGGCGGCCGACCAGGTGCTGGAGCGGCTGGCGCGGGCGCGGCGCGTCTCGACATCAGAGCGTCCGATCGGCGGTGGTCGGGATTTTCCGGCCGATCGCGAAGCCTGGATCGCCCGGGTCGCCGCGGCGAGTGGCCTTTCGTCGGAGCGCGTCGAAACACTGTTCAAGCGCTACGGGACGGATGCCGAGCGCATTGCGGCCTTCACGGCGGCAGCACCCGATACACCACTTCCGCATGCCGGTTATTCGAGCCGCGAAATCCAGCTGCTGATTCACAGCGAGAAGGTCGAGCATCTGGACGACCTGCTGCTACGTCGCACCACGTTGGCAATCACCGGCGAACTGTCTCTCGACATGGCGGATGCCGTGCTGGCGCTGCTCGCGGCCGAAAAACGCTGGTCTGCGGCACGTCAGGCGCAGGAGCGCACCCGTTTTCTCACCCTTCTCCTCGAACGCCATGGCGTCGACGAAGACATGCTTTCCGCACGGAACCAACAAAGGAGTGCATTATGCGAAACAACCGCAAGGTCCGGATGAACCGTCTCTTTGGCGCAGGACGCTGCCTGGACGTGGCCATCGACCATGGCGTCTGCAACGAGCCGTCCTTCCTTGACGGCCTTGAGAACATGGAGGCCGTCGTCAAGGCGCTGGTCGATGCCAGGCCCGATGCGATCCAGATGAACTACGGCCAGGCCGATCTGCTGCAGGATATTCCGGGCAAGGATAAGCCGGCCCTCGTCATGCGCATCGACATGGGCAATCCCTACAACCGCATTCGCCACCGCGACATGTGGGCAGTGCTGCAGAACGAGGCCGAACCGCTGATCGGCGCGCTGGAGATGGATGCCGCCTGCGTGGTCGTCAACCTGTTCATGCTTCCGGACGAGCCGGACCTCTTCCGCCAGTGCGTCGCCAACATTTCCCGCGTGCGCGCCGATTGCGAAAAATACGGCATGCCGCTGATGATCGAGCCGCTTGTGATGCAGCCGGTGACCGAGCGCGGCGGCTACATGGTCGATGGCGATGCGGAGAAAATCGTCACGCTGACAAGGCTTGCCCGCGAAATGGGTGCCGACATCGTCAAGGCCGATCCGACAACCAACGCGGAGGATTTCCACCGGGTGGTCGAGGCGGCGCGCTGCCCGGTTCTGGTGCGTGGCGGCGGCAAGGAAGACCTGCGCGCCGTGTTCGACAAGTCCGCGGCCTTGATGCGACAGGGCGCTGTCGGCATGGTCTACGGGCGAAACATCTACCAGCATGCAAACCCGAGCGCCGTCGTCCGCGGATTGATGGCCATCGTGCACGACGACGCCGATGGCGAAGCCGCCTTCGCATTGTATCAGCAGGGCTGATCTCGGCCGGGCTGGTATAAGGACGACGATCCGAACCTTGGAGGGGTTCTTCAATGGCAGACTATCTTCTGGGACTCGACGCCGGAAACACCGTGATCAAGGCGGTGATCTTCGACCTTGAGGGCAATGAGATCGCGGCGGCTGCGCAGGAGGGGCACAGTCGGGTTCCGCGGCCCGGGCATGTCGAGCGGGGGCTCGAAGAGCTGTGGACCCATGCCCGGGCAGTCATCCGCCAATGCGTCGAGCGGGCCGGCATCCGCGCCGAGGAAATCGTCGCGATCGGTTGTGCGGGCCATGGCAACGGCCTTTACGCGCTCGATCAAGGCGGCGAACCGCTTCTCGGCATCCAGTCGCTCGACACCCGCGCCGCCGGGCTGGTCGAGGAATGGAAGGCTCAAGGGGTCGGGGACCGGACCTACGCCATCGGCCGACAACGCCCCTGGCCGTCACAAACGCCAACCCTGCTGGCCTGGCTCAAGCGCTACCAGCCGGAGACCTTCGGCAGGATAGGCACGGTGTTCCTGTGCAAGGATTTCATCGTCAACCGCCTGACCGGCAAACGGGTCAGCGATGTCTCTGATATGACCGGTTGCGGTCTCCTGAATGTCGTCAACCGGCACTACGATCGTGATCTGATGGCCGCCTTCGATCTCGGCGAGGCAACCGGCCTGTTGCCGGATCTTGCCGAAAGTGCCGATGTTGTCGGCACCGTGACGCCGGAGGCGGCGGCGCAGACAGGGCTGGCCGCTGGCACGCCGGTGGTCGGCGGTCTCTTCGATGTCATCGCCTCGGCCGTCGGCTCAGGCGTTACCCGCACTGGCGCTGCCTCGATCATCGCGGGGACATGGAGCATCAATCAGGTCATCATCGACGGCCCCGACCTTTCCGGTCCGGTCTTCATGTCCTCCACCTTCGATCGCAGCCGCTATATGGCGATCGAATCGAGCGCGACCTCGGCGGCCAATCTCGAATGGCTGGTGCGCGAGTTCTTCGCAGAAAGCGGCATCGAAGACGGGCGATCGCCATACGATGTCTGCTGCGCGCTTGCTGCCGAGATCGAGCCTGCCGCCAACGATCCGATCTATCACCCGTTCCTTTATGGCGCGCAGCAGGACGGCAATGCTCGGGCTGGATTTTATGGCGTTGCCGGCTGGCACACGAAGGGGCATCTCGTTCGCGCGGTTCTCGAAGGTGTCGCCTTTGGTCATCGCCAGCACATCGCCACCATGCGCGCTGCAGGAGCGACCTTCGACGAGGCGGTGCTTTCGGGCGGCGGATCGCGCAGCCTGATTTGGCCGCAGATCTTTGCCGACGTGCTCGGGGTTCCGGTGTCGGTCGCCCGTTCGCGCGAGACCGGCGCGCTGGGGGCCGCAATCGCCGCCGGCACGGGGGCAGGCATCTTTGCTGATTTCTCGGAAGGTGCCGCAGCGATGGTGAAGACGGAACGTCACTACCGCCCGAACGCCGCCATGGCGCGCCATTACACGCGACGCTACGAGCTTTATCGGGATATTGCCGACGCAATGGCGCCAATCTGGCGGCGGCTTTCGAACGCCGAAGTCGAGGTCTCGGAGGCTGCGGCTTAGGCGCAGAGGGACGGGCGGGCAACCTTGCCGCCGTTCGCGCGGAAGGTCGAAACGTGAAGGCGAGGGCCGCTCCGGCCATCGCCTTGGTCGTTCCATTTCGATCTGAGCGCCGCCGCCTTGGGAGGAATGGGCAACGGCGCAGGGATCACGCGAGAAACATCAGAAGCGCATGTTTACGCCGGCCTTGATGACATGGCTGTTGATGTCCTTCTCGCTCGATCCGAAGGCCGTGTTGGTGCGCACATCAGGGGTGGTGATGTAGTTGTATTCGATTTTTGCCGACAGGCCGCCGGCAAAGGCCTGTTCGACGCCGGCGCCGAGCAGATAGCCGCCCTTGAAACCGACATCGTTCTGAACGCCGCCACCCTTCTTGTAGCTGGTCATGGCATAACCGGCAGTGCCGTAAACAAGCGTCTGATCGAACGAGAGGCCGGCCTTCGCCTTGATCGCGCCGCGCCATTTCTCCTTGAGCTTGCCGCCGCTGACATTGTGTTCCGTATCGCCGAGATAGGAGCCTTCGATTTCAGCGCCGACGATGCCCGGACCCATCTGCATGTTGTAGCCGGCCTGAGCACCGAAGGCGACGCCGTTGCGGTCGGCAAACGGATTGGGGCTGCCGGTAAAGCCGAGACCGCCATGGGCGCCGACATAGGCACCACTCCAGTTGAAGGCGGGCGGATCCTGGTAGGAGGACGCCGGTTCCGGCGAATAGGGGTCGGCGGCCCGTGCCTGTTGCATACCGGCTGTTGCCAGGAAGGCGATACCGAGCCAGAGGGAAAGTTTGTAATGCTGCTGCATGGCGTTGCTCCGTGGATTGGACATGGCGCCGGGAATGGCGCTCTCATCTCCGCTCGCTGTTTCGCGCCGGTCTGGCGCGATCATCGATGCTGGAAGATGTGCGCATTTGTGCGCCGCGCGGATTGCATCAACATTGCAAATATCGATTAAAGTGCTGATTTCATTATTAATAACCTGTTAGCCTCTGTGGCGGAGCCAAGGCAAGCCGACGCTCGCGCCCGTCTCACGCGGCCGGTAGGATCATCCGGAAGCAGGCGCCACCAGTCTGCGCGCAGACCACCGATATGTGCCCCTTGTGGCGGCTGACGATCTCGCTGACGAGATGGAGCCCAAGGCCCGCGCCGTGGTCGCGGGGTTGCAGCCGGTGAAATGGCTCGAAGATCCGTTCCCTCTCGCTTTCGGGAATGCCGGGACCTGCGTCGCTAACCTCGATGATACCGCCACGTTCGACGTGAATGGAAATCAGCCCGCCCGCATGCTCGATCGCGTTGCGCACCAGATTGGTGACGGCACGCTCCAGGGCGCCGGCATCTCCGCGCGTACTGACCTGATCGGGTCCGTGGGTAAAGGAGATGTCGCAGCCGGCCGACAGTGCGAGAGGGGCGAGGTCGGCAGCCACATCGCGGCAGAGTGTGACCAGGTCGATTGGGGCGAAGTGAGCGCTGTCGCGATCGATGCGCTCGAGGTCAAGCAATTGTTCGGCGAGCCCGGCAATACGGGCGGTGTCAACCAGCAGGCGGCTGCGCAGCGGGCCGAAGTCCATGCCCTCAAGACGCGTCTGCAGAATTGCGACCGGTGTCCTGAGCTCGTGGGCGGCATCCATGATGAAGCGCTGGCGTCGTTCGTAACCTTCGTCCAATCGCTGCAGCGCGCCGTTGACCGCTTCCACGAGCGGGCGCACTTCACCGGGAACGCGACCATCGGGCAGGCGGGCGCCGCGACGGTCGACATCGATGCTCCTGGCATGGTCGGCGACCTCGGCAAGGCTTGCAAAGGCACGGCGCACGATGATCGGAATGGCGAAGGCGGGGATGAGAACGAGGATCAGAACGATCGGCAGCAGCAGCAGGTTCGTCAGGAAGAACACGGCGAACGAGGCGCTCCACAGGCGTCCGCCGCCCGTCAGGACGGTATAGGTACCGGTCTCGGTCTCAACCACCCGGGCGATGGCCGAGAGCATGTAAGGCGCCATACCGTCCCGGATATCGGCAAATGTCACGCGATCGAGATGTTCGCCGATGCTGCGATAGGCGTCGGGCACCGGTCCGCTTTGAACCGTCTCGCCGCGATCGTTGCGCACGACGAACCAGAAGCCCGGCGTCTCGGCGCGCATGGCGCGCAACTCGGGCGTGTCTTTCAGTTTAAGCTTCTGGTCCGGGCCAACCTCGACTGAGCTGGCGGCGAGCGATGCCGAACCGGCGTCGAGGATCATGCCGCCGAGATCGGCCCTGATCAAAAGGGCCATGAAGCCGGCAATGACGGCCACGAGCAGAAGCACCTGAAATGTCAGGATATGCCAGATCAGCCGCTTCTTCAGCGAGTGGTTGGTGCTCGTGGTCACGACAATGTCCTCAGCAGATATCCAACCCCGCGAATGCCGTGGATTTCAACGCCGGAACCCGATTCCAGCAGCTTCCTGCGCAGCCGCGAAACATGTGCGTCGAGCGAATTGGACTGGATCTCGTCGTCGTATCCGTAGACCGACTCCTCCAGTGTCGAACGTTGCACGGTTCTGCCCTGCCGCCGCACCAACGCCTCCAGCACAAGCAGTTCGCGGCGGGGAAGCTCCAGGACGCGGCCGTCGATGCGGGCTTCCCGACCATCGAAATCGAAGACAAGGTTGCCGATGCGTGCAGTCATCGGTGCGATATCGGGCGCACGGCGCATCAACGCGCGAAGCCTTGCCAGCAACTCCTCGACGGCGAAGGGTTTGGCGAGATAATCGTCAGCGCCCATGTCCAGTCCCCTGATCCGCTCGTCGACGCTGCCACGTGCCGTCAGCACGATCACCGGAATGCCCGACTTCAGCGCACGAACACGCGGAATGAGCGTCAATCCGTCGCCGTCGGGCAGTTGCCGATCGAGAATGATCGCGTCGTGGACCTGATTGGCCATCGCGGCGATGGCGTGATCGAGCGACGGCGCGTGGTCAAGGATCATGTCATACCGACCAAGGGCGACGCCGAGCGCGGCAGCCATCTCGGGCTCGTCCTCTACAAGGAGTAGGCGCATGCATCGATTCTCCAATGTGTCTGTGCGACGGCGGCACATTTGATTGAGGAGCATTGCCGCAAGGTTGCGGCTGGTGCGCAGATCGAGTGCACACTCCCCAATGGAAACGCAATGCAATCGCAGCCGTCGTCATTGGCGGTTGCGATATTCGATGGCCGGTGGACGTGGCATGGATAAAATGAGACCAAAAGGCGGCGGTATATCGCGGCCATCGCAACGTCGGCGACGAGTTTTGTTTGGTCGCAGCACTGAACGAATTCGCCGCGATGTTTTTTGCCACGCGCTCCAACAGGCTCTTCGGCGCACATCCCTGGAGAATGCGCCTTCAGAGAGGATCAGTTATACGGTCATGCGATCCTCGAACCTACGTGGCCCGGTTCTTGAAAAGAGCCGTCACTCGTCGCGGGTTCCAGTCGATCGCTTCAAAGCCGGCGTCCAGTAGGACATTGAAGACCGGGATGAGGGTGCTTTCCTTTGCCACCCCTTTTTCGAAGCCGCAATCCACGGTGACATAGCGCGTCGACTTCAGGGTTTCGCGAGCGCCAGCGAGGATTTCCGGTTCCGCACCCTCTGCTTCGATCTTCAAGATGGCAACATTCGTCAGGCCCGTCTCAGCTGCATAGCTATCGAGGCTCCTGACCTTGACCTGGAAGCGGTCGGCATATTGCTCGGTCTCGAAAAGCGAACCGTCTGCAGTCCCGGGCTTGGAGTAAAATGTCAGTTCTCCGTCACTCGACCAGAGCCCGAACCGGTTTGTCTGGGGCTTGCCGCCGAAATTGTTACGGTCGCAGCAGTCCGCTTCCAGGCCCTCCGGCTCAAAGGCGTGGTACTCCAGGCCCTTCGAACGACTGTATGCACCCAGTTCGCCGACATTGGCGCCGCAATCGATAAAAGCGCCTTGGAGTGGTTCCGATATGTGATGAAGCAGATAGGATTCCGCCAGTTGGTTCACGCGGGCGCTGATACCGCGCTTATAGAGCCAGAGCCGGTCGCGGCGGCAAATACGCAGCTTGTCGTTTCCGTCCATGACCGTCATCGTATTGTCGTTGCTATGCATCGCGATGCGATGGCGGTAGCCCTTCAATACGCTGGTGCCGTTTGTAAATTGGACAAACTGCCGGTTTGGCAGGCCCTCAATCATAGATTGACGCACGCGTTTCAGTATCTTCATCTAGCCATCGCCCCCACGATGCAGTCTGTCTAGGATGCCCTTGCGAGATGTCCCCAAAAGAGTTGAGTGATTCCAGCCGATTGTAGCTTCGACGCGTTGTGCCGATTTTGTAGGTTGCGTCAATGTGGCTTTGCAGAAGAAATGCTCGTATTGGTTGATATCCGCAACTTTCTGCGGGAGCATGCAAGGTCTGGCCGCAATGATTGCGAGGGCTGCCTGGCCCGCGACCGTACGACCAACCGGCCGCAGCGCAAGGGTTGCGTGTCATGGAATTCGGTGTAGCCCACCAAGAGCTACACCGAACGCTTCCGTCAGCCCGTCAGCAGCGGTTTCCATCAAAACCGACGCAAAACGGGGAGAGCGGGGCCTTAGTTGAGGGGGATTGCATTTTCGCCCTTGCCGGCTTGATAGACGGCAGAGAGGTCGTCGTACTTCCGTCCGATTGCGGAAGCCCTTTCTTTCAGATCGGAGCGCTGCGGCTCGGGCAATTGATCGATCAGTCCCCCGATCGACTGGCCATTCCAGAACGAATTCGATCGATTGTACCCCCCTGGCTCCAAGGTGAAGACCTCCTTCAGGATCTTCAGATCGTGGGGAATGGAAAACGCATCCCGGGAATCCTCGTGGCTGAAGAAATAGAAGAAGTTGTCGAACCCTGCCCAGGTGATCGCCGAAAGGCACATTGAGCACGGCTCATGGGTCGACAGGAAAATGAGGTCTTTTGAGTCCGGTCGCTCGGAACCTGTCATCTCATAAAAGCGCTTCAGGGTGTGAACTTCGCCGTGCCACAGGGGATTTTCAGTCTCGTTGTTGGTTTCGACAAGGACCGTGGAAAGGTCCGATTTGCGCAGGAGTGCCGCTCCGAAGATCTTGTTGCCGGCGGCAACGCCGGCCTCCGTGGCGGGAATGATACCCTCCTCCATGGCGGTGAGCAGGGCGTCGAGCAGACGTGCGGGTTCGATTTGTTCTGACATTCTTCTTCTCCTTGAAATGTCGGGAATGAAATTGATCCGGACCAAAGCTTGGACCTCGGTCCGGAAGGTGTTTTCAAAGCGCTGCTCAGTGGGCGCCTTCAGGAATCATCGGTATTTCGATGCCTTTTTCGTCGTAAAGCTTGCCGTTGAGGAAGTAGTCGCCGTCGCGAAGCCGGACGATGTCCTTGTAGCGGATCGTTCGTTCCGTGCCCGCCACGAACACTGACTGCTGGTCGGCATTGCCCGTTTTGAAATGGTTGAACAGCAAGTTGAGGACGATCGCCATCAAGGCAGCGGAGCTGATCCCAGAATGAAAGATCGTTGCAACCCAGGTGGGGAAATGTTCGTAAAATCCCGGTGACGCGATGGGGATCATGCCGAAGCCGATCGACGTCGCGACGATGATCAAATTCATGTTGTTGTGGTAGTCGACCTTGGAGAGCGTGCGGATGCCGCTTGCCGCGACCGTGCCGAAAAGGACGATGCCGGCTCCACCGAGAACGGAACTTGGCACCGCTGCAACAACGCGTCCCATCACCGGGAGAAGGCCGAGGACGACGAGGAAAACACCGCCTGTCGCGACCACGTAGCGGCTCTTGACGCCGGTTACGGCGACAAGCCCGACGTTCTGGGCAAAGGCGCTCTGCGTGAACGACCCGAACACCGGTGCGAGAATGCTCGACAGCATATCGGCTCGAAGGCCATCGCCCAGGCGGCGCGAATCGACCTTGGTTTCGACGATTTCGCCAACGGCGAGAATGTCGGCCGATGTCTCGACGAGCGTCACGATGATGACGATCAGCATGGAGACGATGGCGGCGATCTCAAAGGTCGGATAGCCGAAATGAAATATCGCTGGCAAGGCGAAGAGGGGGCCGTTTGTCACTTGCGAAAAGTCGGTCATGCCAGCGGCATAGGCGATGCCTGTGCCGATCACGAGCGCAAGCAGGATGGAGAGCCTCGAGACGGATGCGCTTCCGAGCTTGCTGAGCAACAGAACGATGGCGAGCGTCGTGGCGGCCAGCTGAATGTTCGCCGGGCTTCCGAAATCGGGTGAGGTGTTGTTGCCACCCATCGCCCAGAATGCCGCGACCGGCATCAGCGTCAGTCCAATGGTGGTGATGACGATCCCGGTGACAAGGGGAGGGAAAAACCGGGTAATCCTTGAGAACACAGGCGTAATCAATAGCCCGATCAAGGAAGCTGCGATAACGGCGCCCAGAATGGACGGGATTCCTCCGTTGCCGGAAATCGCGACCATTGTCGCAACCCCTGAGAACGAGACGCCCTGCACAAGCGGCAACCGGCTCCCGAAGAATGGCAATCCCAGTGTTTGCAGGATGGTGGCGAGACCGCCGGCAAAAAGCGAGGCCGTTACCAGGAGGCCGACGTCACCTGGGCTAAGCCCCGCAGCCTGACCGACAATAAGGGGCACGGCGACGATGCCGCCATACATCGTCAGAACGTGCTGCAGTCCATATGCGATATTGGCGCCGATGCTGAGTTTTTCGTCTTCCGGGCGCCTGCTTGATGCACTTCCCTCTTTTATAATTGCCAAGGTAAACTCCTCCATACCTTTGCTGACGTTGCGCTTCGAGTTGAACCCCATTTCAATCAGACACTTCGACATAGCCATCGGGGCAGAGGCTCATGCCGCAGCATGGGCTCATGCCCGATGCAGAGATCGGTGCCGATTGTCGTTGCTGGAACGCGCACGAGAGATGTCTCTTCGTGCAACAGAGGCGGGGCGCCCCGACGGATTTTCAGGCGTGCTTGCCGGGGCCCCGTGACGGGCTTCACGCGAACGTGTGTTCCGGCAGGTAACGCGGTGAAAGCCATAGACTAACCCACCATCGGGCGGGGTTTTCCCATTGCCGTCAAAGCAAAAAATATTACGAAAGGGGAGATCGGTCTCCATGCCCCACCAGCTCCATAGTTGAACTGACCGTTGGCCAGTTTCGCTAGGACCCTGTTCCAGGAGGTGCGAACTCCGGATCGTCATCAACGTGCGTTGAACGGGGCGATTCTTGTGAGGCGTAAACCTACACTGTCACTAAGCTTGCAATGTTTTAGAAGAACCTGTCAAGAGTGTGCTGCCGCGATTGTTCCGGCGGACAATGGAAGTTGTCTTGCGCACCCCGCGTGCCCCTTCGGTCGGCCCTCCACAGGTTCAGTGTGCGTTTGCCGAGCGTGGGGGAGCGCCGAGGTTGCCGTCCGCCCTCTGGGTTTGTCTCGCCTCGCGACCACGCGTCAAAGTAAAACACGATGGCAAGGGGACCTTTGCGTCGCTGCGAAGCAACGATGCATTCTTCCTTGGCGCTTCGCCAATTCGGCAACCGCGTTTTCAGCGATGGCACGTCTTCGGCACGCCTGCTGTAAGCCGATGATGCCGATCACGACAAGCCGCTCGATGGGCCGGCTGGGGATACAATGGTCAGACGTATCTCCGGCCGTAGCGGCTTCCGAGACCGGTCAGGATCTCATAGGAAATGGTGCCGGCATCGCGCGCCACGTCTTCGAGCGTCTGGTTCGGGCCGAGGATTTCCACCAGCGTGCCGAGCCTTAGCTGGCCTTCCGGCAATGCGGAGATGTCAACCGTGATGCTGTCCATCGACACGCGTCCCACGATCGGAAGCCGATTTCCGTCGCAATAGACGGCGCCGTTGCCGCTCAGGCTGCGCGGAAGGCCATCGGCGTAACCTGCGGCAATGGTTGCAAGGCGGGTTTCCGCCGTCGTCACATGGCCGCCGCTGTAGCCGACGCTTGCGCCGGCGGGGACGCTGCGTGTCTGCACCACCGCGACGTCGAGCCGCACAACTGCTTCCATGGGGTTTTGTATGCCGGCCGTCGGCGCGCCACCGTACAGCGCGATGCCGGGGCGGACGAGCGCGCAGTGATAGGCGTCGCCGAGGAAGATGCCGCCAGAGTTGGCGACGCAGATGTCGAAGCCGGGGAACTCCGCCGCGATGCGGCTCATCTCGGCAAGCTGGGCATTGTTCTGGGCGCTTTCGACGTCGTCGGCGCAGGCAAGGTGGCTCATGATGAAGAGGAGTTCAATGAAGCCGGCATCCTGCAGTGCCTCGGCAAGGGCCAACCGTTCGTTCGGCGGTACGCCGAGGCGAGACATGCCGGTGTCGAATTGCACCACGGTTCTCAGACGGCTGTTGAGGCTTTGACCAGCCCTGGACCAGTGCTGGAGCTGTTCCAGCGAATTGACGACCGGAACGATGCCGGCTTGGGCGCAGGCGCGCTCGTTGCCGGGCTGCAGGCCGTTCAGCACGAAGATGTCCGCGTCCAGCGGCAAGCAAGGTCTAAGGCGGAGAGCCTCGCCAAACTGGGCAACGAAGAAGTGGCGGCAGCCATGAGCATAAAGCTTCATGGCCACCTGCTCGGCGCCAAGGCCATAGGCATCGGCCTTGACGACCGCCGCAGTGCGGGCCGGCGCTGCGGCGGCCGCCAGCTTCTCATAGTTGCGGGCGAGAGCGCCAAGATCCACGGTCAGATAACCTGGCATGCCTTCTGTACCCGGCGATCGGTGACAGGGCTGCCGATCCAAAATTGTAATGTCCATTTCCGTCTCCCAGTTGACGGAAGCCTATTGAAATAATCGTCAAATTGTTTGCCAATGATTGGTCAAAAATTGTGATTTTGCGGAACTATTAAAATAAAGCGTGAAAATTCTGAATAATTGCGCATGGCGGATTGACTGTGGGCGACGACGGCATTCCACGGTCGCCACCGCTTGATTTGTGCAGGAGAATGCCCGTCTGGTAGTGAACATCAGGTTGTGGCAAACAGCCGAACCGAGCACGATGCATTGGTCTAGACGTGACTTGGCCAAAGGCGCGGGAAACGTCGGACGAAGAGTTCGAGCGCTCTGTGTGAAACTATCGTCTTGGCGCCGGAGAGCCTGCCGAAGGACTTCTGGCGGGCAGGGAAAATGTGCAATGAACGAAGTGTGTTGCGACACATTTTGGTAGCAGCTATGGAGTTCGCACCGTTCATAGGGAACACAACATGACGACACGTGCGACCCTTCCCGCGGTCGACTGCGATCCTTCACCGGAAGGACACGGGCCGATCTCGGTTTGGGGACATCGGCCCATCGCATTGCAGCGACTGATCAATGCAGCGGGCAACCTTCTGTTTGCTCACGATGTCCCGTCCATGGCGCGCTACACCGCAGGCAAGATCTTCCACGATCTTTCCAAGCCGTCGTCAATGTTCGGCGTCGCCCGCAACACCTTGCCAGCCTCGGGATATCTGACGGAAGCCCTGGCTGTGGCAGTCAAGGCGGGCGGACCTATCGCAGACCTTGGAAAAGCCATCGCGGAAATCGCGCCAGACCTTCGCTGGTACCGATCGAGAACGGGGCCTTTCGCAAGCATCAATTTCGTACGGGGTCATGCACATGCGCTGATGGTGGGACCTGGCGGCATGGAGGAGCGTGACGACGTCCATATCGGCGCGACGATCATGGCGCCCTATAGCCGCTTTCCGGATCACCGCAAGAAACATCCGACCGTCTTTCTCGCATTGTCACGCGCCGAAGTGCGCCTCAACGACGACGATTGGTCCGTTCGCTCGCCGGGTGGCATATTCTTCAGCGACGAGGGCAACGACCTCGCCATGCGCTGTACCGGAAACCCGCTCCTCTTGTTCTGGTGCCAACGGGTTCGGTCCCAATCCTAGTCCACTGCGGCTGTGGAATTCCTCGTCTTCCCCGGATCGCCGCCAGGGGACTTCCAGCGGTGTCGTGGCAGAGTGGGAGATCGCCCCCGTATCACGCCACAGCGTGGCTGGCTCTGCTGTCTGGCCTCCGCGAGCAGGGATGTGAAAGACGATGCTACGCCTCGCCCAGCTTCGCCTCACAACGCAGCAGCATGCCGTAGAGATCACGAGGCTCGTCCGGATCGGCCAGCAGATCGAGATCGACATAAAGCCCGGTCTCCTGAAGCTTGCTGCGCACGTAGCGCAGCGCCGAAAAATCCTCGATGGCAAAACCGACGCTATCGAACAGCGTAATCGTCCGCTCGGACTGACGGCCTTCACGCTTGCCGGCGATCACTTCCCAGAGTTCCTTCACCGGATAGTCTGCGTCGAGCTGCTGGATTTCGCCCTCGATGCGGGTTTGCGGCGGATATTCGACGAAGATATCTGAGCGCAGCAGGATATCCTTGTGCAGCTCGGTCTTGCCGGGGCAATCCCCGCCGACGGCGTTGATATGCACACCCGGACCGACCATGTTGTCGGACAGGATCGTGGCATACTGCTTGTCAGCCGTGACTGTCGTGATGATGTCGGCTCCTTCGACCGCTTCCTGGGAAGAGCTGCACGACTTGATCGCAAAGCCATTGCCGGCGAGATTTCTGGCGCAGCGCTCGGTTGCGCTCGGGTCGATATCGAAGAGCCGAAGCTCGCTCACGCCGACAATCGCCTTGAAGGCAAGTGCCTGGAACTCGCTCTGAGCGCCGTTGCCGATGATCGCCATGGTCTTTGCGTTCGCGCGAGCGAGGTGTTTGGCGGCGACTGCCGACATCGCTGCCGTGCGAAGCGCTGTCAGGATGGTCATTTCCGAGAGAAGCATGGGGTAGCCATTGCCAACATCCGAGAGCACGCCGAAGGCGGTGACTGTCTGGCGCCCTTCTTTCGTGTTCTTCGGGTGACCGTTGACATATTTGAAGCCGTAGAGCGTGCCGTCACTTGTCGGCATCAGCTCGATCACGCCCTCCTTGGAGTGCGACGCGATACGCGGCGTCTTGTCGAACTGTTCCCACCGGCGGAAATCGTCCTCGATCACTGCGGCGAGTTCTGTGAGAAAGGTCTCGATCCCGACCTTCAGCACCAGTCTCATCATATGGTCCACACTGACGAACGGTACGATGTTCAGATTTGAATGAGCAGTCACGGTGTTCAATCCTTTTGGTTCAGACACTCGGCTTGAGGATACGAGGAATGGGTCCCATGCGCACCCATTGGCGGCATCAATTCCCTTGGCTGTTGTCGGCGAGGAATGTTCTGGCGATTTCGGAAACGAGATCCGGCAGGACCTCGAAGGCATAGGGTTCATGCACGCGCTCGAACTTCTGGTGGAACTCGCGGCCCCAGGGACCGAGATTGACCGCCGGGAAGCGCAGCGCATTCTCCGGCGGTCGATCGATCAACCGCGAGATCGGCGTGTTGTCCGAAACCACCTGACTGCCGCTCGCCGTCAAGCCCAGGAAACTCATGTCGGAGATACCCTGGAAATGCGGCTTCCAGACCAGGCTGCGGTCCGGATCGTTGCCGAGACCCACACGCGCCTTTTCGATGGCCTGATGCAGGGCGCGGTCATTCGGTTCGTCGAGCCGCAGGTGGCTGGAGGGATAGTGAAGCCCGGCGAAGCCGATGACAATGGCAGGGCCGGACAATCGGGCGATCCCGACCAGCCACTCCGTCAGTTGCCGCGTGAAGACCAGCGGATTGTCGATAGCGCCGAGTGACGTTTCCTGAGCCGCGTAAAGAGCGTCGAAACCTTCGCCGCAAACCTGTTTGGCCAAGGCGCGCAATTCCTTGAATGTCAAAAGACGCGGCCTGCCCGGCGTGGCGCCCGCGCTTCTGCCGGCGAGCCTGCCATATTCCGCGGATTGCGAAGCGAAGCGATCCACCGCTTCGGTTGCGCCGGATAGCACTTCCTGCGCGAAGCGGGCGAACAAGTCGTCCGCTGGCATTGCGTGATACAGCCAATTGAACGCGATCCAGAAGCGCTCCGGTGTCGTTACCTCATAGCCATCGCGCAGATCCTTGGCCTCCAGGCAGATCGGCGGGGGCGAAATATCGTTCTCGTCGCAATCGGCCAGCGAGGCATTGCCTTCGAGACGCGCCAGAATTCCGGCGGCCATGGCCTGCGCGCTGACGCCTTCGAACGGGTAGCTTGCGTGGGAGCTGCAGCCGATCACCAGCGCGAAAGGCAGAAGTTTGCCGATCGTGCCGGCATAGACGGCGCGGCCTTCGCTGCCGTCGCCCTGATCCGACGTCACATCCAGGTTGATGCCGGCCGCAATGTCGATGTCCAATGTTGACGTGAGGTTCGGCAACGCGTCGCGCAGCGAGCGCATGCCGCGACTTTCACGCTCTTCATCGGGCGTGGCGACCAGCATCAGATTGCCCTGCCGATCGGGGTCGGCCGCGAAGTTTTCAAGGCAGGCGATCGCAACCGCGATACCGCTCTTCATGTCGAGCAGACCGCGGCCGGGCAGGAAGTCACCGCTCAGCAGATCCTGCAACGCCCTTTCCTCCTGCTCGGAACGGTCATCCCGTGCCGAGAGGGTGTCGATCAAGGCTTCCTTCAGCCGAAGGCTATCGCACGCCAGCGGCTTGAGTTCGTGATAGTTATCGGTCGAGACCGTATCGAAGTGCCCCGCCATGACCAGCGTGCGCTTGCCGGTGCCACGAACGAGCGCCACGACATTGCGGGTGAGGGGCTCTCCATGGCTTTCCACCAGGCGAAGATTCTCGGGGTGCGTGCGAAAATAGGCAAGCTCGCTCAGAAGCTCGTGCAACTGATCGGCGAATCCGGCTTCGCCGGGAGTACCGGTTTCGCTCGACCATGAGGTAATGCGCAGGGCAAGTTCCCGGGCGCGATTGCTGTCGATCCGGGTTCCTGTTCGGGAAACATGTTGTTGTTGTGGGTTCGTCATCCTGTTTCTCCGTCGTTCAATTCGAAAGGTGCTTGCGAAGGAAAGCGCGCGTGCGCTCTTCCAGCGGGTCGGAAAGAACCTGCGTGGGTTCTCCCTGTTCGATCACCACGCCAGCATCCATGAACATCACGTGATCGGACACTTCGGCGGCAAACCGCATCTCGTGCGTCACGATCAGCATGGTCATGTGTTCGGCGGCAAGCTGCTTCATGACCTGGTTCACTTCCTCGACTAGTTCGGGGTCGAGCGCCGAGGTCGCCTCGTCGAACAGCATGACCTTGGGCTGCATTGCGAGCGCGCGGGCGATGGCGACACGCTGTTTCTGACCACCCGAGAGCCGTGCGGGGTAAGCATTTCCTTTTTCCGACAGTCCGACCTTGGCAAGGAGTGCGTTGGCCCGGTCAAGGGCTTCGGCCTTGGTCAAGCCTTTGAGGCGCATAGGGCCGATCGTGATGTTCTGCAGGACGGTCAGGTGCGGAAACAGATTGAACTGTTGGAACACCATGCCCATTTCCCGGCGGATATGGTTGATGTGGTTCTCGAAAGCGCGCCCCTTCAACGGTCGGTTGACCTGATGGCCGTCAAGCCAGATCTCGCCGCTGGATGTTTCCTCCAGCATGTTGATGGATCTCAGCAACGTGCTTTTCCCCGAACCGCTCGGGCCGATGATGGAAACGATCTTGCCACGCGCGACACTGAGGTCGATCCCTCTGAGCACTTCGTGACTGCCGTAGGATTTGCGGATTTGCCGCAGTTCGACCATGGGAGTTAGTGTCGTCATCGGATTTCCTCCGCTTTCCGGGCGGCAATGCCCAACAGGAATTCCATCGCCAGATTGACGACGTAATAGAGAAGCGCTGCGGTGAAGTAGAATTCAAAGGGGCGGTAGGTCTCGCTGATCGCACGCTGCGCGTTCAGGACCAGTTCGGCGATGCCAAGAACCGAGAGGACGGCCGTGTCCTTCAGGAGAATGATGCTGTTGTTGCCGACTTGCGGCAGCGCCGTCACGATGGCCTGCGGCATGATGAAGAGGCGCTGGGTGGCGCCGCGGCTGAATCCCAATGATCGGGCGGCTTCGGCCTGCCCGGGATCGACCGCCTGCAGTGATGCGCGGAAGATATCCGCGTTGTAGGCGGCGTAGTGCAGGCCAAGTCCGACCACCCCGGTCCAGAAGGCAGGAAGCATGACGCCCACCTGCGATAGGCCGTAGTAGAGCAGGTAGAGTTGCAGCAGCAGTGGCGTGCCCAGGAAAAGGAAGCTGATGCCGCGCACCGGCAGGCTTGCGAACTTTGGCCCGTGGAGTGTTGTGGTGGCGATGGCAATGCCGAGCAGGATGCTGACGGAGCCTGCGAGTACGGTGATGAAAATCGTCCAGAGCAGACCGGTGAACAGAAGCTGCGAGTAGGACGGCACGACGCCGAAATCGAGTGTCATGCTGCGACCCTCCTGTCGGCATCGAAAAGCTTTTCAGCGCCGCGCACGATCAGTGAAATCACGGCGACGATGGCAATGTAGGCAGCGCCTGCAACGGCAAAAACCTCGAACGGCTTGTAGGTGGACGTGACGAAACGCTGTGCCGAGTAGGTCAGCTCGACGACGCCGATGGTCGACACAAGCGCGGTGCTCTTCGACAGAATAACCGTGTTGACGCCCAGCGACCGGATTATCAGCGGCGCTGCCTGCGGCAGAATGAAGAGCCGCATGGTGTCGAAGCGGCCGAACCCGATCGAACGCGACGCTTCGCCCTGTCCCTTGTCGACGGCGATGATGGCACCCTTGATGCCCTCCGACATGTAGGCGCCGATGTTGAGCCCCATGGTCAGCACACCGGCCATGAACGGCGTCAGCTCCAGTCCGAACTGCGGACCGCCGAAAAAGACGATAAAGAGCTGTACCAACAGGGGGGTGCCACGCATGACGCTGACATAGGCCGTAGCAAGCCAGCGTATCGGTCTCATTCTGGAGAAGCGTCCTGCCGCCACTGCCGTGGCGACGACAAGTCCGATCGCCAGCGAGCAGGCCGTAAGGCCGATCGTCAACAGCGACGCTTCCATTATATGGGGCAATAATCGCCCGATCAGTTGAATATCCATTCCAGCCTCTAAGGACGCTCTAGGCTCGCGGGCGATGCGTCGCCTTGTTCGGGCCGCGCGAAACGGCACCCTGAGGTGACCTGCCCTGGAGCTGCCAATCTCGACGGATCCGGCGGCCTGACATCCAGAGGCCGAACACGGTCATTCCCTATGAAGGATCGCGGGCCGGGACACATCTCGTGTCCCGGCCGAGCCCGTCAGCGGATGTCCTGGCCGATCCACTTTTTCGAAATGGCTTCGTAGGTGCCGTCGGCCATCATGTCGTCCAGTGCCTTCTGCATGGCAGCGGCGAGCGCCGGATTGTCTTTGCGGATTGCGATGCCGATGTCGTAGCGGGGAAGCTTGTCGTCCTTGACCTGTTCGATCGGCGCATCACTCTTGGCGATCGCTACGAACACGGGAACGTCGTCGGCAACGATGGCATCGACGCGGCCTGCGCCAAGGTCGAGAAGCATTTCGGGAAGGCCCTTGTAGGTGCGGATCTCGAATGTGTTCTGGTCGCGCGTCCATTTTTCGGCGGCTTCGCCGAGTGTGACACCGATCGTCTTGCCCTTCAGTTCGTCAACGCTGGCGACGCCGGCGCCCTTGCGAACGAAGACGGCAAGGCCGGAACGGTAGTAGGGGCCGACGAAGTCGACGGCCTTCTTGCGCTCTTCGGTGATGCTCATGGAACCAATGATCGTGTCATAGCGACCGGTGACGAGCCCGGCGATGATGCCGTCCCAGGCCGTTGTCACGATGTTCGGCTCGACCTTCAGTCGGCGGGCGATCTCGGAGCCTATATCGGCGTCGAAACCGACGACCTTGTTGCTTTCGTCCACGAAGCTGAAGGGTGGAAACACGCCCGAGAGAGCAACCGACAACTTGCCGGCCTCCTCGATCTTCTGGAGATCATCAGCCTGTGCATAGGTGAGCGGCATGCAGATCGCGGCAGCGACCATCACGGCAGAAAGAACGCGGTGCAATTTCATCTGTATCATCTCCCAATTCGACCCGACATCACGGATCATCGCGTGGTTTACGACGCCAATTCCAAAGGCATGGATCGATCGACAGAACGTGAGGCCGGGCTATCTTGTCTGGTCCCGCTTTATTCCGGCTGTTCTGTTTCGATGAGGGATTCGTATTGCGGTTGGGGGAAACAAAAAAGAAGACAAAGTGCTTGAATTTTCCTGTTTCTGCCGAAATAGTAGCAAAAATGATGAAATAGGAAGTAATCGGTGGACGATCTTGATAGACGGCTCATTGCAGAGCTGCGCATCAACGGCAGAGCTTCGGTGCCGCAACTGGCGCAACTTCTCGGCGTCGCGCGCGCAACGGCACAGAAGAGGCTTGATCGCCTTGTCACCGACGGCGTGATCAAGGGCTTCACGGTCCGCCTGAAGGATGACATCAGCAAGGATCTGATCAGGGCCTTCATCCTGATCATGATAGACGGCTCGCCACGCCCGGCAGTATCGGCCGTAAAGCGCCTTCCAGGGGTGGCTGCCGTGTCCAACACCAACGGGGTCTGGGACATAATCGCGGAGATCGAGGTTTCGACGATGTCGGAGCTGAACGAGCTCATCTCAACGGTTCGGGCAATCGATGGCGTCTCGAAAAGCGAAACCTTTATCATGCTCGGGCCGGCGTGAGCGGCTACGGCTTCGCCCGTCTGCACGAGGACCTCGTGGAGAAAGATTTGCCTCCGGCAGACTGGTGCACCACCATTGAGCAATGGCCGCCTGTCAGGCGAACCGAGCTGCCATTCTGGCGCGTGCCTTGCTTGCTTCTTCTTCGCGGTTGCGCGGGGGGTGGGACGTCTCAAGCGTGACGAGCAATTCCCGGGCGCAGGCTGCGATCGAAATGACCGCTTGCTCGAAGGCCGCTTGATTGCGTTTGGACGGTTTGGTTGTTCCGCTCAGCTTGCGCACGAACTGCATCGCGGCGTCGTGGATCTCCTCGTCAGTCGCAGGCGGATCGAAATTGAACAGGGGTTTTATGTTTCGGCACATGACTGGCTCCCGCGCCTCTAATTCTCGCTCCTCTGGAAGTCGAGATCTTAATGCCCACGCTTCGCCCGCGGAAGGGCCGATCGTCGTGCCTTCCTTCACCCAATCGACTGGCGGGTACTGCCTGTCAGGTGTTCTTGCCGTTTGATGCCATCTGCATTCCGGCTGCACGGCCGCCGCTCGGCACCACGACGATCTGCCTGACCTTGCCCTGTTTGAAGGCGGTGAGGAAACGCGGATAGTCCTTGAAGGCCACGCAGCCATGCGATTCCGCCCGGTTGCCGCGCAGCAGGTAACTGTGGGTCAGGAAGCCGTCGCGGCCGTGTTTGTTTCTGCCGTCGATCGGCAACATGCGGATTGCTTCGACGCCGTGGAAGCGCGTCTCGCGCATCTTGAGATTGTAGGTGTGCGGTGGGGTCGGTCCGGTCATCTTGACAGTCACATAACGCGGGTTGTCGGCCATCTTGCCGATGCCGGAATGGGCCTCGAGGACGCTGCCGTCGGGCATGTAGACCTTGGCGGCGCTGATGTCGTAGACGGCGACGCCATTTCCGGCCCGGGTCCCACCACCGAACAGGTCCCGCAGCGCCCTGAGGCCGCCACCCGACTTATTGTCTGCCGGATTGTTCGGTCGCACAAAGGCAAGCTCTTGCTGCTTGGGCGTTTCGCGCTCATTGGCCTTCGGTTCTGCGTTGGCTATGGCCCGCCGGGTTTCCGGTTTTTCCGTTTCAGAGACAGGCTTTTGGGCTCGGTCGCCGCCGGGACGGAATTGCGGCATCGGTCCCGAGGACGGCGTATCCTCATAGTCTGGCAGAGCAACGGCTTCATCTTCGGCGTTCGGGTCCTGCGAGGCGGCGATGTCGTCCTCCAATGGGACCGTCAGCAACGCCGAGAACACAGTGTTTTCCGATGCGCTCTGTGAGGGGGGCGCATAGGCCAGCGAGACGAGGGGGGTGTCGGTTACGCCGTTGGACGGAGGCCCAAACCGTTCCGATGCAGGCAAGTCAATGCTGGCAACCGCGCTGCGCGGCGTGATGGAATGAGAAGCCTTGAAGTGGCGGATGATCTGCTCGGATGTCAATGCGGCCTGTTCCACGCCGGTGGCAAGGCGCGCGGCCTTGCCACTGGTCGCCGCATCTCCAAAGATATCGGCACTGCGGGGGAGTTTCCCTTCGGCGCCGGCGATGCTTGCCAGGGCGGCCGGCTTGGCGACGGCAGCGATCAGCCTCGGCGTCTGTTCGACCCGTGCCTGCTTGACCCAAGAGCGCTCTTCTTTTCGATGGACCACATAGAGCTGCGGCTTCGGCAGGATCTGGCCCGAACCGAAGGCAAAAACGCTGCCCATCGCGACCATGCCAGCCACCGACCCCACGGCCACGCCGGCCAAGGCGAGGCCGCAGCAGGTGAACAGCAGTGGACGTAGCAAACGGTGCAAAGGCTTTGGACGAACGACCTTACTCACAACGCAATTCAAGCCAGTAGATCCCGCAAAAGGCCCTTAGGCCCCCGAGCGAACACGCTGCGCGATTTCCCGGATTGTCCCTTCTTGACGACCGATCGACAAAGAATGAACAAGTATGGTTAAATTTTGCTTTCCATGAACAGAAATGGATTTGAAACGACGCCACGTCGGGACAGCATCGTGCGGCCGCCGGCAGGTCTGTATTGGTGTTTGATATCAATCGGCGTCGGCGCCGGGATTGAATATGCGGTCAGTTGGGACGGGAAAACCCGGTCGCTCAGTGTATCCGACGAAGAATGTCCGTGGTCGCAAGGGACTGAGAGGACCGGTGGCAGGCGACTTGGCTTCCCTCATGGTTCGGCCCTGCGAAGGTGCGACAATGTCCTGCGCCGCAAGGCTGCCCGCTCGGCTGCCGCTATCGCCCGGGCGCCTATCATTGCTTTGCCGTCGATGTAGCGCGCGAGGTCCCGGATCGTCGGATACTGGAACAGCGCGATCACGTCGATCGTGCGGCCGAGGCTCATCTCCAACGCCGCCTGCACCCGCATGAGCTGAAGCGATGTCCCGCCGAGATCAAAGAAATTGCGATCCGGTTCCACCGCCTGGATGCCCAAGATGTTACGCCACAATTCGGCAAGCAGCCCTTCGGTCCGGTTCGCGACCGGTATGTGATCGACCGCAGCCGTATCCGCGGGCAAGGGCAGCCTGCTCCGATCGACCTTGCCGGACTGATGCAGCGGAAGCTGATCAAGAACCATGACCACGCTTGGGATCATGTAGGCCGGCAAGGTGCTGCGCAGCCTTTCCATGACGCCGCGTTTGAGCTCGGAACGGGCAATGGTGATGGCTTCGCATGGACACAGATAGCCGACAATACGCTTGTTCTGAGGGCTGAGATCCTGGCAGATCACCACGCCATCGGCGAGGCGCGGATCGCGCCGCAGTGCAGCCTCGATCTCGTCGAGCTCTATCCTCTTGCCGTTGAGTTTGATCTGCCTGTCCCTGCGCCCCTTGAAAATCACGACACCGTGCTCGTCGAGGACGGCCAGGTCGCCGGTGAGATAACCGCGCGCAGTGCTGCCCTCCGTCTCGACAGTGACGAAGCGTTCCGCCGTCAGTTCCGGGCGCTTGAAATAGCCGATCGCGACGCCATCGCCGATCAGCAACAGCTCTCCCTCGACGCCCTTGACCACAGGCTTGTGATTGTCGTCGACGATCAGGATGCCGGTGTGGTTCACGGCACCGCCGATCGCCACGTCCTTGCCGTCGAATCCGGCTGGTATGTCGAAGGTACTTGCAAGAACCGTAATTTCCGTCGGACCGTAGCAGTTGGTCAATCGGCAATGGGGGTGGGCGGTTTGGAATCGTTTGACATGTTCAGCCGAAGCGACCTCTCCACCAAACAGCATATGCCGCAGCGACGGCAGCGGGCCGGATGCGAAATCGGCCAGCAGATTGAACAGACCCGTCGTGATCAGCGACACCGTGACGGCACGGTCGCGGATAAGGTCGCGCATACGACCAATCGAAAAAGTGCCGTCCGGCAAGCCCGCGATCGAAGCGCCATTGGTCAGTGCGGTCCAGATTTCGAAGGTAGCGGCATCGAAGGCGATGGTTGCTGCGTGCAGCACGACGTCAGCGCTACTGATTTCCACATAGTTCTGGTCGAGCGCCAGACGGGCAATGCCGCGATGCGGTATCGCGACGCCCTTGGGTCGGCCCGTCGAGCCTGAGGTGTACATGACATAGGCGAGATCGTCTCCGCCGACGTCGACGGTGGGCGCTTGTCCGGTCTCCGACACTGCAAGACCTTCGATCGCGGCCTTGAGATCGGCGGTCCTGCCGTGCGTGCCCGCCACCAACTGCATAGTTCCCGACGTGCACCTGTCGACGAATATCATCGTCGGCGCGCATTCGCCGATCACGTAGTTCAGGTGTTCGACGGGAAACGTCGTATCGAGCGGCAGATAAGCGCCACCCGTTTTCAGTATGGCAAGCATCGCTATCACGCTGTCGAGCGAGCGGGGCACGAAGAGGCAGACGATATCGCCCTTACCGACGCCTTCTGCCGCGAGGTAGGCAGCAAGAGCATCGGACAGCCGGTCAAGCTCCCCATAGCTCACCGACCGATCATCGAAGACGATGGCCGTTGCCGCGGGCGCGGCGCGTGCATGCTGGCGGACGTAGTCCTGAAGGGGCCGGTCCCGATCGTAGTGGAGCTTTGCCTGGGAACGGCGCACCTTGCCTTCCGATGCTTCGGCCTGATGGCCGGGCCTGGGAACTCGGACCTCGTTCATCGTCGTCTCCTGTTCGTCTCGAATTTGCCGGAAATGTTCCTGGAGCGTCTTTCGCCTCTCGAGGGCGGCCTGAGCGCTGCGGCGACGTCGAATGCCAATATTCCACGGCAGCAAAAGATGAACAGTTGATCATTGGGATAGCGACTGCGGGGTCAGGCGATCAAAGGGTGCATTTGCAATCCACTAAAAGACTATAATATATGGATAAAATGTATTAGTGGTGTTTGGCAGCGGCAGATCGAAAAAATCCATGCGGTTGTCGAAGGTCGCGACCTTCCCATCGCGCTTGAAGTAAGCCCGGTGTCCGCGCCCTGTGGTTCCGTTTCCGCAAGCCTGCTGGCATGATTGCCGTCCGCGCGCTCATTCGCTGCCGACGCGCGGCCTATGACGCAACGCCCTCAGCGCCTTTCTCATCGATCGCGGGACTGTGTCGGTCATTCCGAAAATCCAACTGCAGAAGCACGCAACTCGGTTCGACCTCGCCAAAAATCTCATTAGTCGATAAATTCAGTAGAAAATATATTCTTCCGACGTGTGTGATTGCGATAGGGAAAGTTCCCGTTCCCGAGCTTCCATAAATCGCCATTCGTTGTTCACAAAAGCGGCATTTGCGATTTTTGAGGCAGAAACAATCGTGTTTCGAAGTTGATCCTCCCAATCGCGAAAGCAAGATCACCATGTCGAAGATCCGCACAAACCTCCTGGAAACCATTCTCCTCTCACGGCGCGCCGCATTTGCCGCTTTCGCAGCGGCTGCGGTCACTGCCGTCAGCCTGGCCGCGCCTGCACCGGCGGTCGCTGAAGACAAGAAGGAACTCAAGGTCGGTATCATCTCGGGCGAAGACGAGGACGTCTGGCGCGCCGTGACGGCGGAAGCCGCCAAGAAGGGCCTGACCATCGAAACCGTCGTCTTCAACGATTACACCCAGCCGAACGAGGCGCTCGCCCGTGGCGAGGTCGATGCCAACGCCTTCCAGCACCTTCCATACCTCGAAAACCAGATCAAAGCGCACGGCTACAAGATCGTCCCGGTGGGCTACACCGGCGTCTGGCCGATCGGCCTCTATTCGAAGAAGCACACCAAGATCGCCGATCTGCCGGAAGGCGCCGTCATCGGCGTGCCGAACGATCCGTCCAACGAGGGCCGCGCCCTTCGCGTCCTGCAGAACGAGGGCGTGATCAAGCTCAAGGAGGGCACTGGAATCCTTGCGACGATCGCCGATATCGTTGAGAACCCGAAGAATGTCGCGATCAAGGAACTTGACGCCGGTATCGTCGGCCGCTCGGTCGATGACCTCGATGCCGCCGTTGTCAACACCGACTGGGCGCTGAAAAGCGGCCTGACGCCGGACAACCGCATCGCGCAGGAGCCGGTCGCTGACAATCCTTACCGCAATTTCATCGCCGTGCGCGAGGAATCGAAGGACCAGCCCTGGGTGAAGCCACTGGTCGAATCCTATCAGAACGACGTCGTGAAGGCCGAGTTCGAGCGTGTCTACAAGGGCACGGGCATCAGCGCCTACTGAGGCATGTGAAGATCAGCCGAGACAGCCCGCCATGGCCCTGGTCCATCGCGGGCTGTCTCGCCGTTTCCGGAAGGGAACCAGAATGAACAGACATGTGTCCTGGACGCCGGCCGAAACGGCCGCCGATAGCGGCGACGTCATCCGGCTTGCCGACGTTCGCCGTCGCTTTGGCGAGACGGCTGCCCTCGACGGGGTCTCGCTCGCCGTCAGACGCGGGGAGATCCTGGGTATCATCGGGCGCAGCGGCGCGGGAAAATCCACGCTCATCCGTTGCCTTAACGGTCTCGAACGGCCGGATGGCGGCAGCATCGAGATCGAGGGTCGGGAGATTACCGGCCTTGGCGAGGCCGAGCTGCAGCCGCTCCGGCGCCGCATCGGCATGATTTTCCAGCACTTCAACCTGCTGTCTGCCAAGACGGTCGAGGAAAACGTGGCGCTGCCGCTGAAAATCGAGGGGTGGCCAAAGGCAAAGCGGCTGGCGCGGGCGGCGGAACTTCTGGAGCTGGTCGGTCTGTCCGACAAGGCGAAGGCCTATCCGTCGGCCCTTTCCGGCGGCCAGAAGCAGCGCGTTGGCATCGCCCGGGCGCTGGCCGCAAGCCCCGCTCTGCTGTTGTCCGACGAGGCAACGTCGGCGCTCGACCCCGAGACGACACGTTCGATCCTGGCGCTTCTCAAGGACATCAACAGCAAGCTCGGCCTGACGATCCTCCTCATCACCCATGAGATGGAGGTGGTGCGCAACATCGCAGACCGCGTGACCGTCATCGATGCGGGTCGCATCGTCGAGGAAGGGCCGGTCTGGCAGGTGTTTGCAACGCCGCAGACGGAAACGACCAGGAGCCTGCTGAGCGGCATACGCCCCCAACTCCCCGACCATATCGCCCGGACGCTTTCCTCGGAGGGGTCGGGTGACGTGGTGCTCAGCATCGACATCGCCGGTCCAGCTGCCACCGGCCCGCTGTTGCAGGATCTTTTGAAGGCATTCCCGGGTGGCTACCGCCTGATCCATGGCGGCGTCGACCATATCCAGAAACAGCCCGTAGGGCGCTTTTTCATCGCCCTGCCGGCAGCATCGACGGCGGGCCTTGTTTCTTTTGTCGAGCGCCTCGGCGCACAGGTGGAGGTCCTCGGCCATGTCGCCGATCATGCTTGAACTGCTCTTCCGCTCGCTCTGGGAAACCATCGTGATGACGGCCGCCTCCGGCTTCATCTCGCTCGTCTTCGGTCTGCCGCTCGGGCTTGCACTGGTGGCGACCGCGCGCGGAGGGATTGCGGAAAATCTCGCAGTCAACCGCGCGCTCGGCGCGGTGATCAACGGCTTTCGCTCCGTGCCTTTCATCATCCTGCTAGTCGCGCTTATTCCCGTCACGCGCCTGATCGTCGGCACGTCGATCGGCACCTGGGCGGCCATCGTGCCCCTGGCGATCGCCGCGACGCCCTATTACGCCCGCATCGCCGAAGTATCGCTGCGCGAGGTCGAGCGCGGGTTGATCGAGGCCGTGCGTGCCATGGGCGGCAATCGCTGGACAATCATTCGCGAAGTGCTGATCCCGGAAGCAATGCCGGGCATCGTCGCCGGTTTTACCGTCACGTTGGTCACTCTCATCGGCGCCTCCGCCATGGCCGGTGCGATCGGCGCCGGCGGGCTCGGCGACCTTGCCATCCGCTACGGCTACCAGCGCTTCGAAACCGCCGTCATGGTTGCCGTCGTCGCCGTTCTTATCGTGCTCGTCTGCGGCATCCAGTGGCTCGGCGATCGGCTCGTCTCCCGCCTCGATCGTCGCGGTTGAAGGTCGGGCCGGAGGCGCGAGAGGCGCCGGCGACAGCGCTAATATTTCCGTCTCCGGTCGGGAATTGGAAAATTCTCTCTGTTTCGCAACAATAGTTCACTTAATTTATGGATTATATCTTTAATCCAGAGGATGAGAACCAGCATGACGGAAGAGACCCGCACCGGCGTCAACCGCCGCAACATTCTGAAGCTTACGGCCGCAGCCGGCATCGTCGCGGGGTCGGGGCTTCTGACAAGTCGTGCCGCCTTCGCTCAAGGCGAGCTCTCGCTCAAGGGCAAGCGCATCGGCATCAGCACCGCCGGCACGGACCATTTCTTCGATCTGCAGGCCTACAATGCCCAGGTCGAAGAGGTGAAGCGCCTCGGCGGCGAACCGATCGCTGTCGATGCCGGGCGCAACGACGGCAAGCTCGTCTCCCAGCTTCAAACCCTCATTGCGCAGAAGCCGGATGCGATCGTCCAGCTTCTCGGCACGCTGAGCGTCATCGATCCGTGGCTGAAGAAAGCGCGCGATGCGGGCATTCCGGTCTTCACGATCGATGTCGGCTCGGTCAACTCGATCAACAACGCCACGTCCGACAACTGGGGTATCGGCAAGGACCTCGCTCTCCAGCTCGTTTCCGATATCGGGGGAGAGGGCAATATTGTCGTGTTCAACGGCTTTTACGGCGTCACGCCATGCGCGATCCGCTATGACCAGCTCGTCAACGTCATCAAGTACTTCCCGAAGGTGCAGATCGTGCAGCCTGAACTGCGCGACGTGATCCCGAACACGGTGCAGGACGCCTTCACCCAGATTACCGCAATCCTCAACAAGTACCCGGAGAAGGGCTCGATCAAGGCGATCTGGTCGGCCTGGGACATCCCGCAGCTCGGGGCGACGCAGGCCCTGACCGCAGCTGGCCGCACCGAGATCAAGACCTATGGCGTCGACGGCAGCCCGGAAGTGCTCCAGCTCGTTGCCGACGCGAATTCGCCGGCTGCTGCCGACGTCGCCCAACAGCCGGCGGAGCTTGGTCGCGTCGCGATCCAGAACGTTGCGAGATACCTCGCCGGCGAGACGCTGGCGCGGGAAACCTATGTGCCCGCTCTGCTCGCCAACAAGCAGAATGTCGGCGAAATCTCCAGGAAGCTCGGCATCGGCTGACACCACGTCGACAACGGACAGCGACGGATGGCTGCGATCCATCCGTTTTGACGAGGCAAGGAGCGAACAGCAATGGTCGAGGCAGTGAGGGGCGACGGCGGCGATATCATTCGCCTTGATGCCATCGTGAAGCGGTTCGGAGGCGCGCAGGCGCTCTCCGGAGCATCGCTCGTCGTCAGGCGCGGTACCGTGCACGGCCTCGTCGGCCAGAACGGCGCTGGAAAGTCGACGTTGATCAAGCTGCTCGCCGGTCTTCATGAGGCAGACGAGGGGACGATCGAGATCGATGGCAAGGTCTACGACCGGCTGACGCCGCATCTGGTCGAGGACCTCGGCATCCACTTCATCCATCAGGATCGGTTGCTGGTTCCAACCTTCACCGTCGGTGAAGCGCTGTTCCTCGGCCGCGAGCCGCGCATTGCAGGCACACCCTTCCTTGACCGTGCACTGATGCGTCGCCGGTCTGCGGAAATCCTTGATCGCTACTTCGGCCTTAGGCTGCCGCATTCGGCGCTGATTGCGGATCTTTCGGCTGCCGAAAAGCAGATCGTCCAGATCACGCGGGCGCTGCTCGATAATCCGAAGGTCCTCGTCTTTGACGAGCCGACGGCAGCGCTCGTCCGGCGTGAGGCGGATCTGCTGTTCCAGCTCATCCGGCGCCTTCGGGACGATGGCGTCACGATTATCTACATCTCGCATTACCTCGGCGAAATCGCAGCACTTTGCGACACGGTGACGGTTCTGCGCAACGGCCGCGATGTCGCCACGCTACCGCTCAAGCAGACCTCGGCTGCCGAAATCGGCGCGCTGATGGTCAATCGCGAGATTGGCGATCTGTATCCGAAGCCGCAGGTCGTTGCCGGCGAGGCGCTGCTTGCGGTGGATGACCTCAGCCTGTCCAACCGCTACGCCAGCGTATCCTTCACCCTGCACAAGGGGGAAGTACTGGGGCTGACGGGGCTCTTGGGATCGGGTGCAAAGGAGACCCTCCGCACGCTCTTCGGTCTGCAAACAGCCACCGCCGGTTCGGTGGCGGTCAAAGGCGAGACGATTTTCACCGCAAGTCCGGCGAAGGCTACGGCCAAAAGTCTCGCACTTGTGCCGGAAGACCGCCGGCGGGACGGCGTGGCGCTCGATCTTTCCGTGACGGAAAACACGACGCTTGCCAGCCTCGACCGTTTTTCCAAGGGCGTGCTCGATCAGGGCGCCGAAAGGCGTGCGACCGAAGAGCTCGTCAAACGGCTGCAGGTCAAGACTGATGGCATCGACGCGCTGGTCAAGACGCTGTCCGGCGGCAACCAGCAGAAGGTGGCGATCGCCAAATGGCTCAGCCGCCAGTCCGAGATCTACCTGCTCGACGAGCCGACAGTCGGCGTCGATATCGCAGCCAAGGTCGAGATCTACACGCTGATCGGCGAGCTTGCCCAACGCGGCGCGGGCGTGATCGTGCTTTCGTCCGATATTGAGGAATTGCTCGGGGTTACCGACCGCATCCTCGTATTCTTCCGCGGCCAGGTCACGCGGGAATTCATCTCCTCCCAAACGAGCCCCGATCAGATCCTTTCGGAAGTGACCGGTGCCTACGAGACGCTGAGCAATGTTGGTTGACGCCCCATACTATATTCCCGGCTCCTTGGCCGAACCGGCTCCAAGCAATCCGCAGGATCCGCAAGCTAGCGGACCCGCATACGGGCAGCGGGTGGCGGCACTTGCGCTGCGCGGCGGCTCGCTGGCCGTCTTTATCGGCGTCCTCGTGTTCTTCTCCGTGACAGCGCCGTTCTTCCTGACGATCGGCAATGTCGGTAACGTGCTTGGACAATCCGCCATCGCCGGCGTTCTTGCGATCGGCCTGACGATCGTCGTGATCGGCGGCGGTTCCAACGTCGTGACGGGTGGCATCGATCTTTCGCTTGCCGCAAACATGGGGCTGAGTGCGGCCGTCTATGCGACGCTCGTGCAGGCGGGGTACGGAGACCCCGCGGCAGTCATCGCCGCGCTGGGGACGGGGCTCGCCATTGGTGCCGTCAACGCGGCTGCGATCACACTCGCCGGCATCGTGCCGCTACTGGCGACACTGGCGGTGATGAACGTTGTCGCCGGCCTTGAGTTGGTACTGACGAACAATACGGTGGTACCGGCTTCGACGGAACTTCTTCTTGCCCTGTCGGCAAGCGGGCCGTTCGGCATCCCCGTGCTCGCCTATGTTCTGCTTGGCTTCACACTGCTCGTTGCCGCCGTCGTGCAGTTTACGCCATTGGGGCTGAGGCTCTATGCGGTCGGCGAGTTTCCCGAGGCTGCGCGTGCCGCCGGGCTGCCCGTCAAGTCTTTCGTCGCCGGGTCCTTCCTCGCAAGTGGGCTGTGTGGCGGGTTTGCCGGGATCCTCTCCGTGTCCTTTCTGAGCGGCAGCACAACGGGGGCGGGCGATATGCTGCTCCCGGTCGTCGTCACGGCGTTGCTCGGCTCGGTGTTTTCGCGCCGGCTGGTGCCGACGATCACGGGAACGCTGCTCTCGACGCTGTTCGTCGGTTTCCTGATCAACGGTTTCCAGCTTCTCAACATCTCGAGCACGCTGGTTAGCGGTGTTCAGGGCCTGCTCATCCTGCTTGTGGTGTCCGCAACGACGCTGCTGCGTCGCCAGGAGAATGTCTAACATGTCGGCTCGACAGCTTTCCGTTTCCATCCCGACAGTCGCCCGCAGCATCGGGCGCCACGCGCTCATTGCAGCACTTGCAGCGGTCTTCGTTCTCTTCGCATGGCTTGCGCCTGCATTCCTTTCCGGGGCCAACTTGCTCAGCGTTCTGGTCAACAATTTCGCGCTTCTCGCCATTGTCGCGATTGCCATGACATTCGCCGTCTCCGCCGGCGGCATTGACCTCTCGGTCGGCACCGCCATCGATTTCGCGAGCTTTGCCTTTGTCTCCCTCGTCCTCGCTGGGCAGCCTATCCCGATTGCCGCACTTGGCGGACTTGTCGGCGGTGTTGTCGTCGGCCTTTTCAATGCGGTGCTGATTGCGGGTATCGGCATTTCACCGTTTCTTGCCACGCTTGGCACGCTCTTCGTCGGTCGCAGTGTGCAACAGTTGCTGACCAATGGCGGCAATCCGGTCTATCTGCCGCCAACGGGCGTACCGGACGCCTTCCGATTTCTCGGCCACGGAACCATCGTGGGCATTCCGGTTCCGCTCGTCGTTGCTGCCCTGGTGGTCGCGGGCGCCTGGCTTGTCCTTTCGCGCACAAGGTTCGGTCGCGTGGTGCTTGCAAGCGGCATTCAGGCCAGCGTTGTGCGATATTCAGGCATTGCGCTGCGGCGCTACACGGCCGCGACCTACATCCTCGTGTCGGGCATTGCGGCCATTGTTGGCTTGATCCTCACCTCGACGGTGACCGTCTATATTCCATCGTCGGGCAACGCCTTCCTGCTCAACGCCATTGGCGCCACCTTCATCGGCACGACGCTGAGCCCGCATGGCCGGCCGAACATTCCCGGCACGGTGCTCGGCGTGCTTTTGCTCAGCATCGTCGCCAATGGTTTGCTTCTCTCCGGCCTGAACTTCTACTGGCAGCAGGTCGGCACGGGGCTTCTCATTTTCTCGGTTCTTGCGATTGGCTTTGCCAACCGCAAGGCGGCTGCAAGGACTTAGGGTCTTGCTGCGCGATTTTGCCTTGAACGTCCGCATCGATCACCGGTCTCACGGTGGCAGTGTGCTGGCACTGTTCGACCACGCCAAAGAGCCGGAACCCGAATACGCCAACGAGAAAGCGTAAAAGGATCAGACTGTTAAGCGCGTTACCGTTGTAGAAATGATGCCAGCTGGCATCCCGTCAATGAGCTGGAGATTGCCATGGCACGCCACATCCGTTTCAACGCCTTCGATATGAACTGTGTCGGCCATCAGTCGCCCGGCCTCTGGGCGCATCCGCGCGACAAGTCCTCGAAATACAAGGATCTTGATTACTGGCAGGATCTTGCCCGTACGCTGGAGCGCGGCGTTTTCGACGGCATCTTCATCGCTGACGTCATCGGCTATTACGACGTCTACAAGGGCTCGAACTACCATGCCATTCACCAGGCGGCGCAGATCCCGGTCAATGATCCGCTGCAGCTTGTCGCGCCCATCGCCCTTGCCACCGAGCATCTCGGCATCGGCCTCACCGCGTCCACCTCGTTCGAGCACCCCTATACGTTCGCCCGGCGCCTGGCCACGGCCGATCACCACTCCAAGGGCCGCCTGGGCTGGAACATCGTCACGTCCTATCTGGAAAGCGGTGCGAAGAATGTCGGGCAGGGTGGCTTGCGCAAGCACGACAACCGCTACGAGGTCGCCGCCGAGTATGTCGAGGTGCTCTACAAGCTGCTCGAAGGATCGTGGGAAGAGGGTGCTGTGGTGCGCGACGGCAACAAGCGCATTTTCACCCATCCGGAAAAGGTCCATGAAATCGCCCACAAGGGCAAGTTCTTCGAAGTTCCAGGCTACGGCCTGACGGAGCCGTCGCCGCAACGCACGCCAGTCCTCTACCAGGCAGGTGCATCTGGCCCCGGAAAGACCTTTGCCGCAGCCCATGCGGAATGCATCTTCGTGGCGGCGCCGACGAAGTCCGTGCTGAAGGCCTATGTCGCCGATATCCGACAACGCATCGCCGACGCCGGCCGCGACCCGAAGAAGGTCTATATCTACACGTTGATCACGATCATCACCGACGAGACAGAAGAGAAGGCGCAGCGCAAGTTCGAGGATTACAAGAGCTACGTTTCCTACGACGGTTCACTGACGTTCATGTCTGGCTGGAGCGGGATCGATTTCGGCCAGTATGCCCCGACCGACGTCGTCGAAAAGATCGAGACGAATGCGATCCACTCGTTCGTCGAGCATATCGCTGGTGGCGACAAATCCTGGACCATCGACGAGCTTGCCCAGTTCGGGGGCATCGGCGGTATGGGGCCGGCCTTCGTCGGTTCGCCGACACGTATCTCCGACATTCTGCAGGAGTGGGTGGACGACACGGATGTTGACGGCTTCAACATTGCCTATGCGGTGACGCCAGACAGTTTCGAGGATGTCGTCGCGCATATCGTGCCAGAACTGCAAAAGCGCGGAGCCTATCCCACGACCTACAGGCCGGGCACGTTGCGCGAGAAACTCTTCGGCGAAGGTCCCTATCTGCCGATCACTCACCCTGCAGATCGATATCGTGATATCGAAGCCGTGAAGCGACGCGACGCCGGTGGCGTGGCGGTGCTAAAAGCGGCGAACGCCTGATCGTCAATGAATTGGGGCAACTCCGGTCGCCCCGGGACGCACATCCGCGCAGCAGCCGGTACAACGCAGCCTCTTTGGCTCACGTGCACTTGCCTGACCGTTTCAGCGCATCGCTCAGCGGAAGCGCGGGGGTTTTGGCGGGGCGTTGGTTTCGAGTTCATGTCTGCTCGCGAACCTTCCCAACAGGGAAAGGAGTTTTCCCTGTTCCTTGCTGTTTATGCTGTGCCGGACGCAGTGTTCTACGACATCGAACACCGGTTTGGGCGGTTGCGTATTCAGCCGTTGCTCAGGGGTATGTTTGGACATGACTGCACCTCCGGTGGAGTAACGCCCATGAGGCGTTCGAGTTCCATCGGTTAGGCACTTTCTTGTCCAGCTTCAGGTTCGCTCTGGCCAAGCTGGGACATGATAACGGTCCGGCAGGGCCGCCGGAACGGTCGCACAGGAGCGTCCTTCTCCGCGCTCTCCTTAGCGACCACCCATTGTCAGGGGTGGCCGAAACATGCGCAGGTACGGTTCGATGCTGTTTTCGATCTCCCTGCAAGCTCGCTCGTATTCCTCAATCAAAGACTGATCGGGGTGATCACTCGACCGCAGGGCATCAAGTTGCATCGAGGCTTCGGCATAGGCGACGAAAATCTCGCTCAAAGAAGGGCTTTTCAAGTCAGACAGAACATGCCGATAGAGAGGCAGGCGCAGCTTCAACCTCGCTCGGCCAATCTTCTCCAGTTTCATCTGCATCTCCGTATCGCTGCGAGATCACATGCACTTTTGGATTCAACTTTGCACGTT
The DNA here is from genome assembly GCF_058795755.1 of Ensifer sp. GW823-FHT05D09. NCBI lineage: Bacteria > Pseudomonadati > Pseudomonadota > Alphaproteobacteria > Hyphomicrobiales > Rhizobiaceae > Ensifer > Ensifer sp. GW823-FHT05D09. The sequence continues at coordinate 342,907 of NZ_JBXAIA010000005.1, forward strand.
GCGAAAGGTTCCCCATTCCCAATCGACGCAAACAGATTTGATCTTCCCGCGGTCGCTTTTGCCGCCGATCGAGCTCGAACGCCACCCTCGACGCCAACACGTTCACCGCCGGAGAATGGGGCGGGGCCTGGAGCCGCGTCCAACCCTTCAGTGGGTCGCACAGCCTTTGCACGCTGACGGCATCCCGACGGGCAGCAATTCCTGCTCACGCCACAGCGGCAAACGCTGACGGTGCTCGATCTCACCTGGATAAGCAATACGACAGCCTGCGGCTGATTTAGTCGCCGGCGTTGGCCCGAGACGCAGGACGAGCCTTGCTATCCGTACGTGGAACGGTGCGGTGCCGAACGTCCACCGTTGGCCATGACGGTCGCGGTTGAGAGTGCCGCTGATCCAGGCAGATGCGACGGCCTCGAAGGGCCGTCCCCTCATCGGCGTAGGTCGCGCCGAGCGAACGCCTAGGCGATTACCATCATCGATTGAAACGCCTCATAGGCAGCCAGAACCGTCTCGCGTTGCGCGTCATGGCCGGCCACGAAGGCGTCGCCATAGATGGTTTCGTCTGGATATTCCGTGATCAGCGTCAGCGGCGCCTTGTGGCGATCGTCGACGGAGATGAGGCAGGGGAAGCCGTTGATGATGCGGAAGCCGGTTTCGCCGGCATGGGTTTCGTAAAGCGCGATCTGCCTGTCGTTGTAGCCAAGCAGGCCCGGGACCGCAGCCAAGCGTGCAGTCACCGCCTCGATCAGTTGTTCGGCGCGCGCCTCCCAATCGGCGTGGTGGCGCATGATCAGGAAGAAGCCCTTCGGCAAGGTCCACATGGCAAAGCCGCGCGGCACGTATCCCGACAGCGGCCGCGTCCACTCGTGCGAGGGGTAGCCGTGCAGGTTGACGTGGAGTTCGGCACCCGAGAGCGCATCCGCCTCGTTGCGGATCGCCCGCTCGTTGAGGGCCGTGCCGGTGCGGTATTCGAGATCGTCGCCAAGCGCCGTGTAGCGGGCGGCGTGATGCATGTGCAGCGGGTTGTCAGCGCGCAGGCGCTGGTGAACGGCGTAACCGTCGGGGTTTTCGAGCGGCGAGATCGTGAAGTGCGTGCCGGGGAGGGCGGCGAGCGTCTGAGCTGCCCGTAGCGCGCCGACGATGCCGGTGGTCTCGTTGGGGTGCTGGCCGCCGCTGATCATCACGGCGGCATCTGTGCCCTTGTGATAGCGCGCCTTGACCGAGCGACCGGCGCGCGAATGCGCTTCAAAAGGCTGGCCTTCTATCTTTTCCAACTCGGCATGGATCTGCGCGACGGCAAGCGGTGCCTGCGCCGTGTCGAGCGGCTGGGCGTCGCCCTCGGCGTCCGTCGTCGCGAGCGGCCTAGTCTCGACCCGGATCGCGGGCTTGCCGTCGGCAAAGACGATTTCCGGCACGATCTGGCCGGGTTTCAGCCCGCGATCGCCGAGCGGGCGGCCGGACTTCTTCTGGAAGAATTCGAGCAGCGAGAAATAAAAGTCCTCGTGCAGCGCTTCACGCAGGCTGACCACCTCTTCTCCGACCGGCAGCCGCAGGTCGTTGATCGGCAGCGTCGCGCGGATGTTGAGTTCGTCGAAATAGGGTTCGCTGTCGCCCCAACCATGTTCGGCGATCGCCCGCATGGCGCCTGTAAACAGCCGCTCATAATCGGTTTCGAGATGGCATTCGCGCCGCTTGCTGCTGGTGTCGTCAAGACGCACCCAGCCTGTCGGGGAAAGCAGCGTTTCGCCGATGAAATCGGTGTGCTGGCGGTTGGGTGCAAACACCGCGTGGGTTTCCAGGCGGCCGTCAGCAAAAGTCAGCGCGACGTCGTAGGTCAGCGCCTGGTCGCTGCCGCCGACGAAGGTGATCTCGGCATCGCCGACCAGCGCTGCCAGCGGATAGGTCTCGAGCAGGAAGCGGTTCGCGGGGCAACCTTCCGGCTGCGGATATCGGATATTGACGCACTTCAGCGCCTTGAGGTCGACTTCCTCGAGGAAGAAATGCAGGAGCGGTTTGTAGGCGCTCCTGAACTTCGCCTCGACCCCGAAGACGGCGAGCTTCTGCTCGGCCGCCTCTCGGCTTTTGCGGTCATCGAAGAGCCATGCCTCCAGCCGGGTGCCGCGGGCAGCCTCCTTGCCGTAGGTTGCGAGCATGGTGTCGAGCGTGCGCTCGAAGGTCCCTTCGAATATCGTGGTCATCGTGAAGTTCTGCCTGTTGGGTCGAGACTGTCGCGCAGCCAGTCGCCGAGAAGGTTGAGGCCAAGGACGGTGAGAAGGATTGCAAGGCCCGGGAAGACACTGACCCACCAGGCGTTCTGCAGGTAGGTGCGGCCGTCGGCCAGCATGCCGCCCCAGCTCGGGATCAGCGGGTCGACGCCGAGGCCGAGGAAGGTCAGGCTGCTTTCGAGCAGGATGTTGTTGGCGACGTTCAGCGTCATCAACACGATAACAGGGCCGATCAGGTTCGGCAGCAGATGCTGGAACAGGATCTTGTAGTCGCGAACGCCGATGGCGCGGGCCGACTGGATGAACTCGCGCTCGCGCAGCGACAGCACCGAGCCGCGCACCAGGCGGGCATACTGCACCCATTGCGACACGATCAGGAGGATGATGGTGTTGGTCAGGCCGCCACCGACGATGGCGATGAAGGTGATGGCAAGCAGGATGAAGGGAAGCGCCAGCTGCACGTCGGCGAAACGCATGACCACCATGTCCCAGAAGCCACGGTAGTAGCCGGAGATCAGCCCCATCACCACGCCGACGACGACGGCGCCGGCAACCGACGTGAAGCCGACCAGAAGCGAAATCTTGCCGCCAGCGACAACGCGCGCCAGCACGTCACGGCCGAGCGGGTCGGTTCCGAACGGGTGCGCCCAGTTGACGAAGGGCGGTGTCAGCCGCGCCATCAGATCGATCTTGTCGGCGCCACCAGGGAAGAGCACGCCGGAGAACAGAACGGCGAGGCACATTCCGCCGGCAAGCAGCGCCCCGAGGATGAATTCGAGGTTGCGGAAACGGGCAAAACGCGAGTTTGCGGCCTTGGTGGTCATCGGCTCACTCCGTCCGGATGCGCGGGTCGACGAGGCCATAGGCGATGTCGACGATGAGATTGACGCCGACGATCATCAGCGAGAGCACGGTGATGACGGCCTGCAGCACGGGATAGTCGCGCGCGCCGACGGCGTCGAAGGCAAGTGTGCCCATGCCCGGCCAGTTGAACACACGCTCGACCACAACGATGCCGCCGAGCAGGCCGCCGAACTGGAGGCCGAAATAGGTGATGAGCGGGATGGCGCAGTTACGAAGGGCGTGCTTGTAGAGCACCTTGCTTTCGCTGAGGCCCTTGGCGCGGGCGACCATGATGTATTGCGACTGCAGCGTTTCGAGCATCGCCGTGCGCACCAGGCGCACATTGGTCGCCGTCAGGATGATGCCCATGGTGACAGCCGGCATGATGAAGCTTGCAAACCCGTCCATGCCGCTCGGCGGCAGCCATTTCAGGGTGATCGAAAACAACAGCACCAGCATGATCGCCAGCCAGAAGTTCGGGAACGACAGGCCGACGAGCGAGAGGATACGGATTGCCTGGTCGGCCCACTTGCCGCGGGCAACCGCAGCCTTGATGCCGAGCGGGATTGAAATGATGATCGAAACGATGAGCGATGCGAAGGCGAGCATCATCGTGGCGGGCAGGGCGGCGGAAATCAGCTGCGAAACAGGGGTCCCGCCCATGAAAGAGCGACCGAAATCGAAGACGAAGAGGCCCTTGATGAAGGCAAAATACTGCGCCAGGAACGGCTGGTTGAGCCCGAGCGCCTCGCGGATGCGCGCAAGGTCTTCTTCGGTGATGCTGCCAGCGCCTTGAGCGAGCATCAGTGCCGGGTCGCCGGTCAGGCGGATGGCAAAGGAGACGGTGAGCGTCACGACGAAAACGACGAACACCGCCTGCAGAACACGTTTGATCAAAAATCCGGCCAACTTACCCGCCCTTCATGAAGACGATCCGCCGCCCGCCAAAGCGGGCGGCGGATCTGATTGTTATTCTACCGTGACGTCCGTCAGCCGCAGGCGGCTGTCGGGAACGGGCGTGAAGTTCTTGACGCGCTTGCTCACGCCGTAGATGGCGTTGAGGTTGTAGAGCGGCATTTCCAGCGCACGGTCGGCAGCGTAGTTGGCGATCTGCTTGAGGATTTCCTCACGCTTGGGCTGATCGGTGATCGAGCGCTGGGATTCCAGCAGCTTGTCGAGATCGGCGTCCTTGTCGTAGGGGTTCCACTTTTCGCCCGAGTGGTACATCGAGTAGGCAGTGTTGTCGTAGTCGAGCGTCCAGCCGCCCCAGGCCTGCTGGAACATCGCACCGGTCTTGCCGGCGGGGATGATGTCGTTCAGCAGAACGTTGGTCTCGTAGGGCTTGATCGTCGCGTTGATGCCGACGAGCTGCAGATAGCTGGCGACGGCCTGCACCACTTCGTTGAACGTCGCATCGTTGCCGCGCACGTCGATCTGGACGGAGGCGCCCGGTGCGACGCCAGCTTCCTTCAGCAGAGCCTTCGCCTGCTCGGGATCGTAGGGCAGCGGCTTCATGGACGGGTCGAAGCCAAACGACAGTTCACCCTGGAAACTGGCGATCGGAGCAGCCTGGCCGCCGAGGATCGACTGGATGATGGTGTCGCGGTCGACGCCGAGGATCAGCGCCTTGCGAACCTTCGGGTCCTTGGTGATGCCGTCGCGGGTGTTGAAGCGCAGAGCATAAACCGTCGGGCCGGGGGTGGAGACGATCTCGAGCTTGTCGTCACCCTGGATCGTCGGGATCATGCCGATCGGAATGGTCGGCGGGATGACGAGGTCGACGCGGCCGGCCTGCAGTTCGGCAACGGCTGTCGCCGGCTCGGCGATGAAGCGGAAGTCGAGGTTGGAAAGCTTCGGCGCGCCGCCCCAATGCTCGGCGAAGGCTTCGAGCTTGATTGCGACCTTCGGCTCATAGGAGACGAACTTGAACGGGCCGGTGCCGACCGGATGGATGTTGAAGTAATCCTCGCCCTTTTCCTGGATGTACTTCGGCGGAACGATCATCGCGCCGTAGCCGGCGAGCTTGGTCAGCAGGACCGGATCCGGCGCCTTCAGGTGCAGATCGACGGTCTTCTCATCGATGATCTCGACTTTTTCGATCGCGGCATAGTTCGACTTCTGCGGGCCCTTGGAGCCCTCTTCGCCGAGCAGGCGGTCAAAGGTGTACTTCACGGCTTCGGCGTTGAAGGGTTCGCCGTTGTGGAACTTGACGCCTTCGCGCAGCGTGAAGCGCAGGCGCTTGCCGCCATCGAGCTCTTCCCATGATGTCGCGAGGCCGGGAACCAGCTTGCGGTCAGGACCGCGATAGGTCAGGCCGTCGAAAATGTTGGTGGAGACAGATGCCCAGTTGACGAGGAAGGTGTCGACCGGATCCCAGCTACCCGGATCCTGCGGCGACGAAACCGTCAATGTGCCAGCGGCAAAGGCCGGCCCGGTCGTCAGAAGGCTGCCAGTCAGCGCAAGCGCGATGAAGGCGGCGTGGATCCCCTTTTTGTTGATCATTTTTTACTCACTCCTGTTTCGACTGCCTTCCCTTGGAAGAGAGAAAGCGGCTTTACGCGTCCAGGGCCACGAAATGGCCTGGCGCGATCTCCTTGCGCGGTAGCACCGCGGGTTCTTGTCCGACACGCCGGATCGGGCTCGGGATCTCGCCCTCGATCATGCCGCGGTCACGACCCTTGCCGGGATCTGCGACGGGGACTGCCGAAAGCAGCCGGCGGGTATAGGGATGACCTGGGGTCTCGAACACCTGGCGGCGGCTGCCGAACTCCATCACCTGGCCGAGATAGAGCACGGCGACGCGATGGCTCATGCGCTCGACCACGGCCATGTCATGGCTGATGAAGAGGTAGGCGAGGCCTTCCTGCTCCTGCAGTTCCATGAACAGGTTGATGATCTGCGCCTGGATCGAGACGTCCAGCGCCGACAGGGCCTCGTCGGCGATGATCAGCTTCGGCCGTGAAGCCAGCGCGCGGGCGATGCAGACGCGCTGGCGCTGGCCGCCGGAGAACTCGTGCGGGTAACGCTGGGCATGGGCGGAGGTCAGCCCGACGCGCTCGAGTAATTCGTCGACGCGCTTGGCAATCGCCTTTTCGCCGAGGATCAGTCCATGGGTGCGGATCGGTTCGGCAATAGAGAAGCCGACGGTCTTGCGCGGGTCGAGCGAGGCGAACGGATCCTGGAAGATGTACTGGATTTCCTGCTTCAGCCGCTGGCGCTCGGCAAAACTCATGGAGGAGACCGGACGTCCGCCAAAGAGGATTTCGCCTGAGGTGGCGTTCTGAAGCTGCTGGATCGTGCGGCCGATCGTCGATTTGCCGGAACCGCTCTCGCCGACGAGCGCCAGTGTCTCGCCGGGGAAAATGTCGAAGCTGACATTTTCGATGGCGTGAACCCGGTGCGTTGTCTTGCCGAACAGGTTCTTCTTGACGTCGAAGCGGGTGACGAGGTTGCGCACCGACAGGATCGGCGCTGCATCGTAGCGGGCGGTGCGCTGGATGTGCTCCTCGCCCACCAGCGTCGGCGCGCCGTCGATCATCATCGTCAGCGGCATGCGCTTGGGGAAGTCCTCGCCGGTCATGCTGCCGAGCTTGGGAACTGCGGACAGGAGCGTCTGGGTATAGGGGTGCTTTGGGTTGGCGAAGATCTCGGCGACCGGGCCTTCCTCGACCTTGCGACCTTTCCACATGACCACGACATCGTCGGCCATCTCGGCAACGACGCCCATGTCATGGGTGATGAAGATCACCGCCATGCCGAGCTCCTTCTGGAGGTCGCGGATGATGGTGAGGATCTGCGCCTGGATGGTCACATCGAGCGCCGTCGTCGGCTCGTCGGCGATCAGCAGCTTGGGGCGACAGGCAAGCGCCATGGCGATCATCACGCGCTGGCGCATGCCGCCGGACAGCTGGTGCGGATAACGGCCGACGAGTTCGGCCGAATCGGGCAGCCGCACCATGTCGAGCAGCCGGCATGTCTCGGTGAGCGCCTGCTGCTTCGTCATCTTCTCGTGCAGCATCAGCACTTCGGCGATCTGGTCGCCGATCGTGAACACCGGGTTGAGCGAGGTCATCGGCTCCTGGAAGATCATGGCGATCTCCTTGCCGCGAATGCTGCGCATCGCCTTCTGCGGTTCGACCGTCAAATTCACTTCGCCGTTCTTGCCCTGGAACAGGATCTTTCCGGTCGGGAATTTTCCGCCCATCATGTCGGCGAGCCGCATGATCGACAGCGACGTCACCGATTTGCCGGAGCCCGATTCACCGACAATTGCGAGCGTCCGGCCGGCGGTGACCGAAAAGCTCAGGTCTTCGACGACGGCATTGCCATTGAAGGCGACGGATAGGTTCTCGACCGCCAGCAGCGGGGGTGTCGTATCAGCAGTCACGCGATCTTCCTTGTCACAATGTGGTCGCGGCGCGCGCGGACTGTTCATAGGCACCCGACATGAAGCGCAGCACGGCGGCGATTTCCGAGAGCGTGTCCTCAGAGGGCCGTGCATTGGCCGTTGACGTCACGAGTAGGCGCTCGCGGATCTGAGCATAACGGGTGCAGGCCTCTGCCCCCTTGTCGGTGATCTGGATGGTCTTTTCCTTGCCTTCCTTGCCGGTGGTGACAAGGCCTGCCGCCTCGAGCTTGCGGATGGCATAGGTGGCGACATGGGTGTCTTCGATGTCGAGCACGAGGCAGATGTCGGCGAGCTTCTTGCCACGGTCGCGGTGGCGGATCGTATGCAGGATGAGGATTTCTGTGGATGAGAGGCCGGGAACGCCGGCGGCGGCCATGCAGCGCACCATCCAGCGGTGAAACGCGTGCGAAGCGAGAATCAGGCCGTACTCGACTTCGGAGAGGCCCGGGGACCCGCCTTCGGCAAGATGTGCGGAGGAGACGATCGGGCCGATGGCGGCCACAGGCTTCATATGGCCGGGCAGAGCGTCCTGCGCCCACTCCCTGCCGTCAAAGCTCTCCTCAGACTTCTTCGTCATTCAGCACTTCCTCATCTTGACGATTTTATGTCATCATTTTATCGACATTTTGTCAACGAACTGCTTTGATGAATTTCGGAGCCGACCCGAGCTGGCGGCATACGAGTGAGAGGGATGGACGATGAGCGCACGCGAAACCGGCAGCTGGGACTTCTGGATCGACCGTGGCGGCACCTTCACCGACGTGATCGGCAGGGACCCGCAAGGCGTGCTGCATGCGCGCAAGGTGCTGTCGGAGAATCCGGAAGCCTACCGCGATGCGGCCGTGCAGGGCATCCGCCTGCATCTGGGACTGCCGACCGGCGCGCCGATCCCTGCCGGCCTCATCAGCGAAGTACGCATGGGCACGACGGTCGCGACCAATGCGCTGCTTGAGCGCAAGGGCGAACCACTGGCGCTGGTGACGACGCGCGGCTTCCGCGATGCGCTTCGCATCGGTTACCAGGAACGCAAGAACATCTTCGCGACCGAGATCATCAAGCCAGAAGCGCTCTATAAGGACATCGTAGAACTCGGCGAACGGGTGCTGGCCGACGGTACGGTCGAGCAGGCGCTCGACGAGGCGGAAGCGCGTCAGGCGCTGACGGCATTGCGCGAGCAGGGCTACAACACCGTCGCGATCGTTTTCATGCACGCTTACAAATATCCCGAGCATGAGGCGCTGGTCGCCCGGCTCGCCCGCGAGATGGGTTTCGAGCAGGTCTCGGTCAGCCACGAAGTCTCGCCATTGATCAAATATGTCGGTCGCGGCGATACCACCGTCATCGACGCCTATCTCTCGCCGGTGCTGCGTCGCTACGTGGCGCAGGTCTCGAGCGAGCTCGACGTCGCGCGCTCCGGCGCCCGCGTCATGTTCATGATGTCGTCCGGCGGGCTCACGGCTGCCGACATGTTCCAGGGCAAGGACGCGATCCTGTCGGGCCCGGCCGGCGGCGTCGTCGGTCTTGCCAAGACGGGTGAAGCTGCCGGTTTCGACCGGGTCATCGGCTTCGACATGGGCGGCACCTCCACCGACGTTGCGCATTTTGATGGCGAGTATGAACGCGCCTTCGAGACCGAAGTGGCCGGCGTGCGCGTGCGCGCGCCGATGATGCTGATCCACACGGTTGCCGCCGGCGGCGGCTCGATCCTGCACTTCGACGGCGAGCGCTTCCGCGTCGGCCCGGATTCGGCCGGCGCCAATCCCGGCCCCGCCTGCTATCGCAACGGCGGGCCGCTGGCGGTCACCGACGCCAACGTCATGCTCGGCAAGCTGATGCCGGAGTTCTTCCCGGCCCTGTTCGGTCCGGAACAGAACGAACGGCTCGATGTCGAGGCGGTCCGTCAGCGTTTCGCGGCCATGGCCGCCGAGATCGGCGATGGCCGCACGCCTGAGGACGTGGCCGACGGCTTCATCCGCATTGCGGTCGCCAACATGGTCGAGGCAATCAAGAAGATTTCCGTCCAGCGCGGCTACGACGTGACGCGCTACGCGCTCAGCTGCTTCGGCGGCGCCGGCGGCCAGCACGCCTGCCTCGTTGCCGATTCTCTGGGGATGAAGAGCATCCTGGTGCATCCGATGTCGGGCCTCTTGTCTGCCTATGGCATGGGCCTTGCCGATATCCGCGCCACCCGTCAGAAGGCGCTCGGCGTCGCGCTCGACGACAACGCGCCTGCAGCCCTTGCAACACTTGGCGCAGACCTGCAGGTCGAATGCCTGGGCGAGCTCGAAGCGCAGGGGATCGCCCGCGATGAGATCCGCACCCATCTTCGCGCCCATATCCGTTACGCCGGTACCGATACGGTTCTGGCTGTCGATGCGACTTTCCCTGAGCATGACGATATCGCCCGCCTGCGTGCCGAATTCGAAACCTTGCACAAGCGTCGCTTCGGCTTCGTCGCCGACAACAAGGCGCTGGTAATCGACGCGGTCGAAGTCGAGACCGTCGGCGGCGGCGCTGCCCAGATGGAAGGCGAAGGCATGGCAACGGTCGAAGGAGCGCCGGCGCTCAGCCGCAGCACTCGCTTCTATTCCCAGGGCCGGTTCCACGATGCGCCTGTGGCGCTTCGCTCCGACATCAAGCCCGGCCAGCGCCTCGACGGCCCGGCGATCATCATCGAGCCGAACCAGACGGTGATCGTCGAAGACGGCTGGCAGGCGGAACTGACCGCCAAGGACCATATCGTTCTTCGCCGCGTCAAGGCACTGCCCGAGCGCAGCGCGATCGGCACCAAGGCCGATCCGGTCATGCTCGAGATCTTCAACAATCTCTTCATGTCGATCGCCGAGCAGATGGGCGTGACGCTGCAGAACACCGCCTATTCGGTGAACATCAAGGAACGACTCGATTTCTCCTGCGCGGTCTTCGACACCAGGGGCAATCTGGTTGCCAACGCGCCGCACATGCCGGTGCATCTGGGCTCCATGGATGCCTCGGTCGCAACGGCGATCCGCGAGAACCCGGTCATCCATCCGGGCGACGTCTTCCTGATCAATGCGCCCTATAACGGCGGCACGCACCTGCCTGACCTGACGGTCTGCACGCCAGTGTTCGACGATGAGGGCCGGGAGATCCGCTTCTGGGTCGCAAGCCGTGGCCATCATGCCGATATCGGCGGCATTTCTCCGGGCTCGATGTCGCCGCTTGCCACCAACATCGAAGAGGAAGGCGTCTATATCGACAACTTCAAGCTCATCGATGCCGGCCGGTTCTGCGAGGCCGAGCTTGAGACGTTGCTCAACGGCGCGCGTTATCCCGTGCGCAACATCGTCCAGAACGTCAACGACCTGAAGGCCCAGGTCGCCGCCAACGAAAAGGGCGTGGCGGAACTGAAGAAGATGATCGCCCAGTTCGGCGAAGACGTCGTGGAGGCCTATATGGGCCACGTCCAGGACAATGCCGCCGAAAGCGTGCGCCGCGTGCTCGACCAGTTGCCGGACGGCGAGTTCTCCTACGAGATGGACCAGGGCTGCAAGATCGTGGTGAAGATCACCGTCGATCGCGACAACCGCGAGGCGACCGTCGACTTCACCGGCACGTCGGAGCAGCGCGGCGACAACTTCAACGCGCCGGCCCCGGTTACGCGCGCCGCCGTCCTCTATGTCTTCCGCGTGCTGGTTGAAGCCGACATTCCGATGAACGCCGGCTGCCTCAGGCCGATCCACATCGTCATCCCGGAGGGCACGATGCTGACCCCTAGCTATCCGGCCGCCGTCGTTGCCGGCAATGTCGAAGTCAGCCAGGCCGTCACCAACTGCCTGTTCGGCGCTGTCGAAAGCCAGGCAGGCGCGCAAGGCACGATGAACAACCTGACCTTCGGCAACGCGCACTATCAGTATTACGAGACGATCTGCTCGGGCGCACCGGCGGGGCCGGGTTACAATGGTGCCGATGCGGTCCACACCCACATGACCAACTCGCGCCTGACCGATCCCGAGATCCTCGAGACCCGTTTCCCGGTGGTGCTGGAAGATTTCCACATCCGCCGCGGCTCCGGTGGCAAGGGCAAATGGTCGGCCGGCGACGGCACCAAGCGCACGATCCGTGCGCGGGAAAAGCTCGATTTCGCCATCCTCTCCGGCCACCGCCGCGTCGCCCCCTTCGGCATCAAGGGCGGTGAGGCTGGCAATCTCGGCCAGAACCTCGTTCGCCGCAACGACGGCCGCACAGAGGAACTGGCGGGCTGCGCCCACACGGTCCTGGAGGCCGGCGAGGCCTTTACCGTGGTCACGCCGACCGGCGGCGGCTACGGCAAGGATTGATCTCCCAAGACTGCTGCGGTGGTCTGCGGGCGGGCGAGCAATCGCCCGCCCGCGTTGCGTTTGCAACGGCGCTTGGCGCATGCGCGTCCCGGTCGAGCCGATCCTGGTGTTGCTGTTTTAACGTTAATTTAAATTCGCAATTACTAAGGATAGCTCGGTCGGTGCGCCAAAGCTCTCCGCCTCCTCCCACGGAGCGCGCGCAACATTCCGGGTCTCCTCCCACCGGTTTGCCCGACCATGTCCAGCCAACCAGCGCGATCGCGACATCACAGGAGTCACGGCAGTGACGTTCAAGAATTTATCGATATTGACCAAGGTCGGCCTCGTGGTCGTGGTCATGGGCCTATCCTCGACCCTGATCGCGCTTGCCGGCGCGCGCGGGCTCTCCTCGCTTGGAACGACGATCGTAGAAGTCGGCGCCCGCGAAGAAGCCGCCCGCGAGGCGATGGATCTTCGGGTCGACATCATCGCCATCAGCCGCATGACCTATCAGCTGGCGGCAACGCCTGCGAAGGCTTCCGAGTTCGGCGCCGAGACCGAAACGCGCGCCACCGAAATGCTCGCTCGCGTTACCAAGATCGAGGCGGTTGCCGACGATGCCGAGGACAAGCTGCTCAACGACATCCGTACGACGCTCAACAGCTACTTCGACGAAATCCGGGCGATGGTTGCCGTTGCCGGCTCCAATGGCGCGGACACCGCTGCCGTCAAGGCAGCCCTCGACAAGGCGCTCGATGCCCAGAAGACCGTAACCTCCACGGTCAAGGCCTATACCACCTATTCCGGCGAGGCGCTTGCAACAGCCCGTGCCGAGGCGCTGTCCTCCTCCTCCGTTGCCATGACGATCCTTCTGGGGGCGGCCGGTGCCTGTATCGTGTTCGGCGTGGGCGTCAGCCTCGTCGTCGCCCGCCGCGGCATCGTGGTTCCGGTGCAGTCGCTGACCGCGATCATGAGCGAACTTGCCGACGGCAAGCTGGATGGCGAGGGCGCTGACGTGTCGCGCCGCGACGAGATCGGCGAGATGGCCCGTGCCGTCGAGGTCTTCCGCAGGAACGCCATCAGCATGCGCGACATGAAGGCCCAGGAGGCGGTGCTGCATGCGCGCAGCAGCGATCTCCAGTCGAACATCAGCATCGTCGTTGCCTCCGCCGTCGCCGGTGATTTCACCGGCCGCATCACCAAGGACTACGACAATGAGGACCTCAATCGCTTCGCTGCCAGCGTCAACGAGCTGGTGTCGAGCGTCGACCTGACGGTCAACGAAGTCCGCCGTGTCGTGGCAGCTCTTGCCGACGCGGACCTGACGCAGAATATGCGCGGCGAATTCCACGGTGCGTTTGCCGAGCTGCAGACCAATGTCAACGCGACGATGGTGACGCTGCGCTCGACCATGCAGAACGTGCGCACGGCGGCTGGAACGATCAACGACAATTCCGTCGAACTGAGCTCGGCAGCCAACGATCTGTCCAAGCGCACCGAGCAGCAGGCGGCGGCACTCGAAGAAACGGCTGCTGCCCTCGATGAAATCACCTCGACGGTCCGCACCGCTTCGCAGCGCGCCAACGAGGCCCACGACATGGTGCGCGCCACCAAGGACAGTGCCGGTCGTTCCGGCGCGATCGTGCGCAGTGCCATCGACGCGATGGGGCGCATCGAGGATTCGTCCAACCGGATCAACCAGATCATTTCGGTGATCGACGAGATCGCCTTCCAGACAAATCTGCTGGCATTGAATGCCGGTGTCGAGGCGGCTCGTGCCGGTGAAGCGGGACGCGGCTTTGCCGTCGTTGCCCAGGAAGTGCGCGAACTGGCCCAGCGTTCGGCGAACGCGGCGAAAGAAATCAAGACACTGATCAACAGTTCGGCAAGTGAAGTCGAAAACGGTGTGTCGCTGGTGCGCTCGACCGGCGAGGCGCTGCTGGAGATCGAGACCCTGGTCAACAATGTCAGCGGCCACGTCAACACGATCGCTACGGCCGCCCGCGAACAGGCAACCGCGCTGCAGGAGATCAACACCTCGGTCAATCATATGGACCAGATGACCCAACAGAACGCGGCCATGGTCGAAGAGACGACGGCAGCAAGCGGAACACTTGCCGAAGAAAGCCGTCAGCTGCGCACGATGCTGGCGAAGTTCAAGCTCGAAGGGGCTGTAACGCGCGAGAGTTGGAGCCGCGCCGCCTGACGCTGAAAGGCGTGCGGAAGCAAAAGCGAAGGGCCGGCAATCGCCGGCCCTTCTGTTATTTAGTCATTCATTTGCCGTCACGCCTCCGGCGAATAGCCGAAGACCACGGCCGGGTTTTCCGCGGTCTCCACCCAGACGCTCTTCGTCTGAGTATAGGCGAGCAGCGCGTCGCGACCGCTTGAGCGGCCATAGCCCGACCGGCCGAAGCCGCCGAAGGGCGACATGACGCTGATCGTTTTGTAGCCATTGATCCAGAACGTGCCGGCGCGCACCCGCGCCGCCATGCGGTGGGCGCGACCGACGTCTTTTGTCCAGACCGCGCCAGCAAGGCCGTAGGGATTATCGTTGGCAAGGGCGACTGCCTCTTCCTCGTCGTCGAAGACGGTGACGCCGACGACGGGGCCGAAGACTTCCTCGCGCGCGATCGTCATGTCCGGCTTGACGTTGTCGAGAATGGTCGGGGCGAAGAAGAAACCGCCGGAGGACGAGAGTGCCGCAGGTTTGCTGCCACCGGTCGCAAGGGTAGCACCCTCGGCGACGCCCTGGCGTACCATCTCGTCGATCTTCGCCCATTGGCGGGCATTGTTGATCGGGCCGATCTGGGTGGCGTCGAGATAGGGATCGCCGACCGGAATGCGCTCGGCGGCGCGGGCATAACGCTCGACGAACTGCTGATGCACCGAACGGTGGATCAGCAGGCGAGATCCGGCAACGCAGCTCTGGCCCGCACCGGAGAAGATCGCCGACTGTGCGCCGACGATGGCGCGGTCGAGATCGGCATCGGCAAAGACGATGTTGCCGGACTTGCCGCCGAGTTCGAGAATGCAGGGCACGACGTTTTTCGCAGCCGCCGCCGCAATCGCAGAGCCAGCCTGGGCCGAACCGACGAAAACGACGAGCGCTGTCTTTCGGTGGGCGACCATGGCGGCACCCGCCGTCAGGCCCGCCCCGGCGATGACGTTGACGAGGCCGCGCGGCGCGCCGCCCGCCTCGCAAAGTGCGCCGAGTACGAGCGTGCTGAGCGGTGTGAGTTCTGATGGCTTGATCACGACGCCGTTGCCGGCGCAGATCGCCGGCGCGATCTGCCAGCCGCCGGTAAAGAGCGGCGCATTCCAGGGCGTGATCTGGGCGACGACGCCGACCGGCTCGTGCCTGACATAGTTCAGGTGCGACGTCGGCACCGGAATGACCTCGCCATGCAGCTTGTCACACCAGCCGGCGTAATATTCGAACATCTCGGCGACACGCAGCGCCTCGCCGCGGATATCGCGGATCGGCCGGCCGGCGGAGCGGCTTTCCAGTTCGGCCAGTTCCGGTGCGCGCTCGCGGATCTTGCGGGCGATCTCGTTCATCACCCGGCCGCGCGCCGATGCCGTCATCGCGATCCATTCGCGCTGGGCGCGCGTGGCCGCTTCCATCGCTGCATCGATGACGTCGGATCCAGCGTCCTTGAACGTCGCGAAAACAGAGCCGGTTGCCGGGTCGGTCAGGTCCTGTTCGGGTCCGGAGCCTGCCACCAGTGCGCCGTCGACATAGCTGCCGATCTCGCTGCCCGGCAGGAAACCATGGAAGAGTTCGCGGATACGCTCGGCCTTTCCGGCCGGCATGGTCATGTCGTTCATCGTCTTCCCCTGGTCTTATCGGTTGTCGTTGGCCGCAGCGCGGAATGCGCCCATGCGGGTGAAATCGTCGGTATTGTCGAGCGGGCTTTCGGCCCAGAGCCGGGCAACCTCCATTGAGAGCGGCAGTGCGGCACCGGTGCGGGCCGCAAGCTCGCTTGCAAGCCTGACGTCCTTGCGCATCAGGCCCATGGTGAAGCCGCTGTCGAAGCGGTCGTTCATCACCCAGGTCGGGAAATGCACGTCGCTGATCATCGATTTACCGGAGGCAGCGTTCAGCACCTTCAGTGCCTGCTCTGGCTCGAGCCCAGCGGAAAGCGCCAGCTTCAGCCCTTCGCCCGTCGTCACCATATGGGCGGCGGCCAGCAGGTTGTTGACGAGCTTGGCGACATTGCCTGCACCGCTTGGGCCCACATGCAGGGCCTTGGCCGACATCGCGTCGATAGCGGGAGCGGCGCGGGCAACATCGGCGTCACTGCCGCCGATCATCATCGTCAGCTTGCCGCTTGCCGCGCCCGCCGGGCCACCGGAGACGGGCGCGTCGAGGAAGCCGTGGCCGAGCGCGTTCAGGCCGGCGGCAAGATCGCGTGAAACATCCGGTTCCGACGTGGATGTGTCGATGATGACGACCCGGTCCGCCGCACCCTTCAGGGCGTCGAGATTGGCTTCGACGACAGCCGCGACATCCTTGGCGGTCGGCAGTGAGAAGACGATGAATTCAGTGCCGGCAAAGACGTCGGCCAGCGTTTCGCACGGCGTCACCCCGCCTTCGGCGGCGAGATTCCGCCTGCTGTCGGAAAGGTCGAAACCCTTTACTGCAAAGCCGTTGCTTGCGAGCGTGGTCGCCATCCCGAGCCCCATGGCTCCAAGCCCGACCACGCCTATGGCTGTGTCTTTCGTCGTCATATCCGATTTCACCCTCAGCGTTTGTTTTGGTGCTGAGAAGGTGGCACGGGGTCTCTGGGGCCGGTAGACGGCGCGGCCGGTACACTGCGTTGCTGACCCTGCAACGTCGGCATGCGAAGGGGCAGGCGACTGCCGGGGCCTGCCTCCGATCGTCAGACTGTGACGACGATCTTGCCGAACTGCTCGTTCGCCTCCAGATAGCGATGCGCCTCGACGATCTCTTCGAACGGAAAGGTTTTCGCGATTACCGGCTTGAGCGAACCCGATGCCAGGCTGTCGAGGATGAAGGCCTTGGCCGCTTCCAGTCGCCGGCGATCGCCGATAATTTCGTGGACGAGGTAGCCGCGCAGGGTCAGCGATTTGCTGAGGACGGGAAACAGCGGAAAAGGTGTCGGCTCGGGGCTGAGGCCGCCATATTCGATGAGAATGCCGCCGCGCGCCATCGCTGCCGTCAGCGGTTCGAAGATCGGTCCGCCGATCGGGTCAAACACCACCCGGATGCCCTCAACCCCGCTGATCTCCTTCAGCCGGCCCCCGACGTCTTCCTCCGCGGAGGCAATGACATGCGCGGCGCCCGCGTTAAGCAGAGCCTGTCTCTTGGCGGAGGTCCGCGTGACGGCAATTGGCGTTGCGCCGACGAGGTTGGCGATCTGGATCGCTGCCAACCCGACACTGCTTGAGGCAGCGGTGATCACCACCGTATCGTCTTTGCCCAACCTGGCGATGTCGAGCAACGCGCCATAGGCGGTCAGATATTGCATCCACACGGATGCGGCCGCTTCCCAGCTGAGCGACGAAGGGTGCTTGACGACTTGCGAGGCGGGGAAGGTGACAAGCTCGCCATAGGCGGGCCAACGGACCATCGATATCGGCGGAATGACACTGACGGCATCGCCTGGCACAAATCCTTCTACCTTGTCGCCGATGGCCTCGATCACGCCGGCGGCCTCGAGGCCGAGACCGGACGGCAGCATCGGCGTTTCTATATACCGGCCCGTGCGCAACAGCGCCTCGGCGCGATTGAGCCCCAGGGCCTTGACGCAGATGCGGACCTCGTCGGCTGCGGGCAAGGCGACATCGTGACTCTCGATGCGCAGGACTTCGGGACCACCATGCTCATGAAAACGAACGACGCGAGCCATGCTCCAACTCCATAATGACTGAACTGGATAAGCTATGCCTTTCCGTTTGATTTGGATAAATCATCGGTTACGCAGAACAGTAGAAACCAGGAGTTTCGAATTATGGATCGCCTCACAAGCATGACGGTGTTTGTCAAAGCGGTGGATCTCGGCTCGTTTGCAGCCGCCGCGGAGGACCTCGATCTCTCGGGGCCGATGGTTGGCAAGCATGTTCGATTTCTCGAGGGACGGCTCGGCGTGCGGCTGATCAACAGAACCACGCGCCGGCAGAGCCTGACTGAATTCGGCCGCGCCTATTATGATCGTTGCCGGGTCATCCTTGCGGAGGCGGAAGCCGCGGACGCGCTTGCGGCCGACCAGCTTGGCGAGCCGCGCGGCCGGCTGCGGGTCACCATGCCTGCGCTGCTCGGCCGGCGGTGCGTCGCACCGATCCTCATGGAGTTTGCCCGCAAATATCCGGGGCTCGAGCTGGAGCTGTCGTTTGGCGATCGCATCGTCGATCTTGTCGAGGATCGCTACGATCTCGCCATCCGCACCGGCGCTCTGGAGGACAGGGCAGGCCTGATCTCCCGCCGGCTTGCCAGCCACGGCATGATCGTTTGCGCTTCGCCGTCTTACGTCGAGCGCCATGGCGCCCCGCGACAGATCGACGACCTCAGCGGCCACCATGCCGTCATCTACAACCGACCGGGATGGGTGCATCCCTGGCTGTTCCCGCGTGATGGTCGCTCGGCGCTGGAGGTGACGCCCGCCAATCGGTTGCGGCTCGACGATCTCGAGGCAGTGGCGGATGCCGCATCTGCTGGAATGGGACTGGCGTGGCTGCCGTCCTGGCTCGTTCGTCAGCGCATCAGGGCCGGTGTTCTTGTCGAAGTGTTGCAGGATGAGCCAGGATATGTGTTCGACAACTATGCCCTGTGGCTGCGAACATCGCATCTGCCGCTGAAGGTTCGCCTGGCAGTCGATGCTCTGGCAGCGGCCCTGCCCAAGGCAATGATCTGAACGGGGTTGCCTGGTCGATGTCAGGCCCGAAAAGACTGCATCTCCAGCGCCAGGTGCTGGCCGAGTTTTTCCACCGACAGCGGCAGGCGCCGATGGGCGCGCACCATCAGATGGGCGCTTGCCTCGCGCAGCAGTGGATCTTCCAGATCGACCGCCTGCATGGCGCCACGGGCAATTTCGCCGGAGACGGCGGCACGCGGCAGGAAGGTGATGCCGAGACCCGAGGCGACGAAGCGGCGTAGCACTTCGATCGAGTGTGTTTCGAGCAGCGGCGCCAGCGCCATGCCGGCATCGGCCGCCACACGGGCGACGAGCTGGGTGACGCCATTGCCCTTGCCGAGCAGGGCGCAGGGCGAGGTCAGACAGTCTGCCAGCTTCAGCTCGGTGCGGTTGGAAAGGGCATGCCCGTTCGGAACGATGACGCAGAGCGGCTGGCGCGCGATTGCCAGCGCCCGGATGCGCGGATCGGTCAACGGCGTGTAGGCGATACCGATATCGGCGTCGCTGTTGGCGATGGCATCGACCACATCCTCGGTGCTGCCGAGTTCGACGATGTAGCGCACGTAGGAATGCGCCTTCGAGAACGACGACAGCCCGTGCTCGACGAGGTCTGCCATGAACCCTTCGCCGCAACGAATGCGGATGCGGGTCTGCTGCACGCCGCGGATCTGATCGAGTTGCTCGGCCAGTAGGCCGTTGTCTTCAAGAACCCGCTTGCCATGTTCGAGAACGAGCTCGCCGGCATCGGTCAGCACCGTGCCGCGCGCGGTGCGTTCGAATAGGGCAAGTCCTATTTCGCGTTCGGTGTCGGCGATTTGGCGGCTGACGACCGAAGGCGCCAGCCCCATATGTTCCGCAGCACCCCGGATCGAGCCGATGCGGGCGACCGCCATAAAAATCTTGAGCGCTTTCGCGTCGAGCACGTCCATGGTGGTCATGGATGCGACGGAAACCGCTTGAGGTCAACGACCAAGAGACGAGGCGATCAGCCTTGTCCAGAGGTCAACGCCTTGCGCAATGATCGCGTCGTTGAAATCGTAGTGCGGCGAATGAAGGCCGGGATTGCTGCCGTCGCGGCGCGCACCGAGCCAGATGTAGCAACCGGGACGTTCCTCCAGCATGAAGGCGAAATCCTCCGCGGCCATGCTCGGAGCGGCATCGACGACGACAAGGGCGCCGTCCTGTGCTGCGACGGAACGCGCGAAGGCGGCGGACGCGGCATCGTTGATCGTCGCGGGATAACGGCGTTGATAGTCGAGATCGGCCGAACAGCCGAGGCCTTCTGCAACGGCTTCGACCAGCGTCCGCATGCGCTTTTCAAGAATGTCGCCCACGTCCTTTGCGAACCAACGGGTTGTGCCGCGGATGATGGCCTCCTGCGGGATGACGTTCCAGGCGTCGCCGCCATGGATCTGGGTCACGGAGAGCACGGCGGCATCGAGCGGCGAGACGTTGCGGCTGGCAATCGTCTGCAGCGCAGTGACGATCTGGGCTGCGGCAACCAGGGGATCGGCGCCCTCATGCGGCATGGCGCCGTGGGCGCCCCGGCCGGTGACGCGGATCTCGAACACGCCGAATGCGGCCATCATCGCGTCGTCGCGGGCAACGCAGGTGCCGACGTCCAGCGCCGGCCAGTTATGCAGCGCGTAGACGGCGTCAGTCGGAAAATCCCGGAATAGGCCGTCGGCGACCATGGCGCGGGCGCCGCCTTCGGCTTCTTCGGCCGGCTGGAAAAGGAAGTGGACGGTGCCGTCGAATTCCATCTCTGACGCCTGTCGCGCAGCGGCGAGCAGCATCGAGACATGGCCGTCATGGCCGCAGGCATGCATCTTGCCCGCAGTTTTCGACGCGTAGGCAACGCCGCTGGCCTCGACGATCGGCAGTGCATCCATGTCGGCGCGGATGGCGATGGTGCGGGGGGAGGTGCCGCGCGACAGCGTGCCGACGAGGCCCGTGCCGCCATAGCCGCCTTTGACGGTAACGCCCCATTCGGCAAGCTTGGCGGCGATGAAGGCCGAGGTTTCGCGTTCCTCGAAAGCGAGTTCCGGATGGGCGTGCAGATGATGGCGCCAGGCGATCGTTTCCGCGATACGGTCGGGGCTGATGTCGTGGCGGCTCATCTCGTTCATCCTGTTTTTGCAAATGGAAGGCCGGCCGCCAAGGCAGCCGGCCTCGTTTCTATCCTACTGGCCGAGCCGCAGGAACAGGTCGGCGACGACGACGGAGCCCATATAGGTGCCGATCATCACGCAGATCGCGACAATGACGATCTTCCAGCCGGATCGGCGGGCGATCGCAAATTCGCTGGCTGTCAGCGCAAGACCGCCATAGGCGAGCGCAGGCGTGGCGAGCGCCAGGAAGTTCAGGTGCTCGACCTGCTCGCTGACCCAGGCAGCACCCGGCACGCCCGGGATGGTGATCAGGATCGCGATCAGCGAGACCCAGGCGACGCTCGGCAGGTAGAAGGGCACGAAGCGCGCGAAGCCGAGGCCGATGATGCAGGCGACGTAAAGGACCGCCATGCCGGGCAGGGCGACGAGTGGCGACGTGCCGGTGCCGACCCAGTTGGCGATGAGGCCGATGGCACAGGCGATCAGCAGCAGACCGGAATGCTTGACGACGTCGATCTTGCGCTCGTCTTCTGCGTTAAGCGGCAGGTCGTCTGCAAGATTTGCTGTGGTGTTGGTTTGATTGGCCATTGTTCCTGTCTCCCCGATCAGGCTGTTTTGCGGTCGGACGGACGGGCCTTGTTGTAAAGCCATTCCGTCAGCGGCAGGGCGACGAACATGCCGACGTAAAGGCCGGTCGCGTAGGTCAGGATGTTGCTGGCCGCCGCAAGCGCCAGGATGATGTCCTTCTGGTCGGGAACGACGGCGACGAGACCGCCGGTGCAGGCAGCCAGCATCGAGCCGGAGCCGACGCCGCAGGACATGGCAAGCGCCCGCACGTCGAAAATGCCGAGGCCGTGCACGAGCGGCGGCATGATGGCGAAGACGAAGGTGCCGATCAGCGTTCCGGTGGCGTAGACGCCCATGGCGCCAGCACCTTCCGGCGAGTTGAGGCCGTATTTATCGGCGATCAGCGCCAGATTTGGCTCGCGGTCGATCGAGTAGGTGGCGCCGACGGCTTCGCGGCCCATCTTGAGCAGGAAGACGGCGACCGGGAAGGCGACGAGAATGGTGCCGAGATTGCCCAGCTCCTGCAGCACGAGTGCCGGCCCGGCCTCGATGATCTTGGAGATCTGCGGCCCGACCGTCGTGCCGAACTTGGCGATGAACGGCATGATCGCAACGGTGATCATGGCGCCGGAAAGCTTGACCGCATCCTTGGAAAGGAATTTGGCGCTGGCCTTGAAAATGGCGGGATTGAGCAGGATGCCGAGCGCGAAGGCGTAAAGGATCGGCAGGAAGATCACGGTGCCGAGGCCGATCGACAGTCGTTGAATGCCGATCAGCTCGCAGACGATGACGATCGCAAGCACAAGGACGTGCAGATAGAGCCCGCCCGTGGCGGCTCCGGGTTTTCCGGTCATGATGTTCTCCTCTGGTTGGGGACCAGTTGTTGTTCTTTGCCCAGATTTCACACTATGGGCTGAGGACAAATTCCGGCTAGCCGGTCGGCGAGCAACGAAGTGTTGCAGTTCCAGCAACAGCCGCTGAGCTGAAGGCGGCCTTTGAAAAAGCCGCGCGTCCTGTCTGTCATTTCATGGTTGCAGTCCTGCATTGGCGCCGTGCGGATGCGAATCGGGTTTTCGCCTGCTCTGGCTTTTGCATGTGCCACCGCCGTGGCCAAGGGCGCATTCGACCAAGTCCGGACCAGAAGCCTGAAACACAACTGCTTTCCCCAGCAATCGGGCCGATCGGCGCAGCCAAATCCGTTTGTCTGCGGATTCAGGGCCAGAATTCAAAAAAACCCACCAAAAATCGCTGAAAACCCCCATTGAAATCGATTACATTTTCTGGCTTGATGGTCCTCGCAAGATTTTGGGAGGATCTTATGAAGAAGCTTATCGCCGTAGCACTCGGCACCGTCGCATCCATCGCCATCTCCGCTTCGCTCGCCAATGCCGAGACCTTCAAGATTGGCTTGTCCAATGGTTGGGTCGGCAGCGAGTGGCGCACGCAAATGATCGACGAGGCCAAGGCGGCTGCGGAAAAATGGAAGGAAAAGGGCGTTGACGTCGAAGTCACCGTCCAGAGCGCCAATGTCGACGTGCCCGGGCAGATCGCCCATGTGCGCAACTTCATTGCCGAGGGCGTCAACGCCATTATCATCAACCCGAACAGCCCGACGGCCTTCGACCCGATCTTCGCGCAGGCGAAGGAAGCGGGCATCCTGGTGATCGCCACCGACGCCGAAGTTTCGTCTCCGGATGCCACATATGTCGGCATCGACCAGACGGCCTGGGGTGCTTCCGGTGCCAAGTGGCTGGCCGAAACGCTCGGCGGCAAGGGCAAGGTCGTTGCCATCAACGGCGTTGCCGGCCACCCGGCAAACGAGATGCGCGTCGCCGGCTACAAGAGTGTCTTCAAGGACTATCCGGATATCCAGGTGGTCAACGAGGTCAATGCCAACTGGGACCAGGCGCAGGGCCAGCAGGCCATGCAGAACATCCTCGCCACCTATCCTGACGTCAACGGTGTCGTCGTGCAGGACGGCATGGCAGCAGGCGCCTGGAAGTCGATCATGGATGCCGGCAAGGCCAGCCAGATCGCCGCAACCGGCGAGATCCGCAAGGACTTCATCGATCTCTGGAGCAAGGACAAGTTGAACTCCGGCGCGACCGTCAACCCGCCCGGCGTCATGGCAAGCGCGCTCAACGTCGCCGTGCTCATGCTGCAGGGCAAGGAGCTGAAGGAACCGGCAACGGCCGGCCAGTACAAGAACGCGATGTACCTGCCGATCCCGTTCATCGACAGCAAGAACCTGGCGGATGCCGCCAAGCAGGTCGACGGCAAACCGGGCTACTACTCCTACACCAGCGCTCTTTCGATCGCAGACGCCGAAGCGCTGTTCAAGTAAGCGCCTTCAGCCGGGTGGATCTCTCGATCCGCCCGGCATCCCGGACCCGACCTTACGGACCAGACCCCATGTCGAAACTGACGTTGAACGGCGTAAGCAAGGCTTACGGCGCCACCCTGGCTTTGCGCCGCGGCGACCTCGAGATCGCGGCAGGCGAAGTTCATGTGCTCATGGGCTCGAACGGCTCGGGCAAAAGCACATTGTGCAAGATCATCGCCGGCAGCGTGCGTCCCGATGGCGGCGAGATCCTAATCGACGGCCGACCCGTCACGATTTCAGGTCCGCAGTCGGCGCGTGAGCAGGGCATCGGCATTTTTTACCAGGAACTCAGCCTTGCGGCGAACCGCTCGGTCGAGGAGAACATCTGCCTCGCCATGCTACCGGTGAAAGCTGCGTTCTTCGTCGATCGCCCCGCCCTGAAGGCGCGGGCCGCGCGTTACATCGAGCTTTTCGCCGGCGTTTCCGGTGATGGATTTGCGGCCGAAACGCTCGTCGGCAACCTGCGCGCCGATCAGCGCCAGCTCGTCGAGATCATGAAGGCGCTCGCCAGCGAAGCGCCGATCCTGATCTTCGACGAACCGACATCGGCCCTCGACCGAGCCCAGGTCGACCGCTTCTTCGACATCCTGCGCCGACTGAAGCGCGACGGCCGCGGCATCATCTTCATCTCGCACCGCATGGACGAGATCACCGCGATCGGCGACCGGGTGACGATCATCCGCGACGGCGAGACGATCCAGACGCTGAATCTCTCTGAAACCGATCCGGCCGCCGTCATCCGGCTGATGGTGGGTGGTGCCGGCGACATGCCGGCCTCGCAATCGTCCGCGCCTGCCGTTGCGAGCTTTTCGGCAGGTGCCGCCATGACAGTCGACCGGCTTTCGGGTGCCGGGTTCCGCAATGTCAGCTTCGAGGTCGCCAAGGGCGAGATCCTCGGGCTCGGTGGTTTGCACGGCCAGGGACAGTCGGCGGTGTTGCGTGCGATCTTCGGCGCAGGCTCGGTAACGTCAGGCGAGATCCGAATCGGCAGCGACCGTTTCGATGCGAAGAGCCCGCGTGACGCCATCCGGCGCGGTTGCGCCTATGTCTCGGGCGACCGTGGCCGCGACGGCGTCATCGCCGGCAGGCCGATCATCGAGAACGTCACGCCCATCCATTACCTGCGCGACCGGCTCATGATAGCGCGCCCGTCAGGCCTCAAGGCGAAGGCGATGCCAGCGCTTGAAGCCATGCACACGAAGTTTGCCAGCCTCCTGCATCCGATCAACTCATTGTCCGGCGGTAACCAGCAGAAGGTGATCATCGCCCGCTGGCTGATCGACCGGCCGGACGTGCTGCTGCTCGACGATCCGACCAAGGGCATCGACCTCTCGGCGAAGGCGGATCTTTTTGCCCTCATTCGCCAACTGGCGGCAGACGGGCTCGGGATCCTGCTCTATTCATCCGAGGATGCCGAGTTGCTCGGGAATGCCAATCGCATCCTCGTCTTCAACGGCGGGTCGGTGACGCGCGAACTCACCGGCGAGGATCGCACCCGCTACAATCTCTACCAGGCTGCATACGAGGCCGCGTGATGACACCGACCACGATAGAAACCCGACCCATCCGCTCCGGCGGCCTGAAGCTTTGGCTCGAACGCTATCCGTTCCTGCCGGCATTGATCATCGTCGTCGGCCTTCTGGCGCTGAACGGCGCGTTTTCGCCCAACAGCCTCAGCTACCGCTCGCTGACGGGATTGCTCAGCACCTACATGGCGCTGATCATGCTGGCGATCGCCCAGACCTATGTCGTCTCCGCAGGGGATATCGATCTTTCGGCCGGCGCGACGCTGTCGCTCGTCAATGTCGCGATCGTCGTCCTGATGGAGAAATGGGGAGGTGGCGGCGCAGCCGTGATCGGCGCCATGCTGTGTGGCATCCTGCTCGGGCTCGCCTGCGGGGTGATCAACGGCATCGTCGTTGCAGCGCTCCGATTGCAGGCGATTGTCGCCACTTTCGCCACCAGCATCTTCTTCACCGGTGTCGCGCTCTATGTCATGCCGGTCGCCGGCACGCCGGCGCCGGCACTCTTCTGGCGCACTTATGGCGGCAGGCTGCTTGGTCTTCCCTTCGTCTTCTACGTTCTCGCGGCACTGGCCCTGCTGCTCTTCCTTTTGTCGCGCACCCGCCTCGTCACCCAGCTTCTGGCCGTTGGCGACGACCAGCAGGCGGCCTACCAGACCGGGCTTCCCGTGGTTCTGGTCCGCATCAAGGGCTATGCGCTCTGCGGCCTGTTCTCCGCACTTGCCGCCTTTTGCCTCACCGGCGACACCGCCAGCGGCGATCCGCTCGTTGGCGGCAAGATGACGCTTTACAGCGTCGCGGCTGTGGTGCTCGGCGGCAGCGCGCTTGCGGGCGGCTGGACCACCGTCGTCGGTTCGCTGCTCGGCGCACTGACGATCGGTCTCGTCAATTCGCTGGTCTTCTTCATGGGCACGCCGTCGGAGTGGCAGAACTTCGTGCAGGGCCTTGCCATTCTTCTCGTCTTGATGGCCGGCGTGCTGGCCGGCCGGAGGGTCCGCGCATGAACGCCGTCCTTTCCTTCCTCAAGAGGCCGCTTGTGATCGCGCTGCTTCTGATCGTGGCGCTGCTCTATCTCGGCGAGAGCCTGTCGCCGGGCTTCGCCTCGGCAGACCAAGTCCTGCGCCTGCTGATCGTTGCCTCGCTTCTCGGCATTGTCGCCGCCGGCCAGAATGTCGTCATCCTCGGCGGCCGCGAAGGCATCGACCTCTCGGTCGGTGGCGTCGTCTCGCTCTCGGCGATCATTGCCGGCAATGTCATGAACGGCGCCGACGGCGGCATCCTGCCGGCGATCCTTGCCTGCCTCGCGGCCGGTGCCTTCTTCGGGCTCCTGAACGGGCTCGGCGTCACGCTTCTGCGCATTCCGCCGCTTGTGATGACGCTCGGCATGCTCGGCGTCCTCCAGGGCCTGCTCGTCGTCATCCGCAACGGCATTCCCTCCGGCCGTGCCGCTCCCGGCCTTTCCGCCTTCGTCACGCAGCCGCTGGTGTTCGGCATTCCCGGCATCATCTGGCTCTGGATCGCCATCGGCCTGTTCATGGCCTTCCTGCTCAACCGCACCGTCTTCGGCCATCGCATCTATGCGATCGGCTCCAATGAACATGCGGCCTATATGGCTGGTGTTCCGGTCCGCCGCATGCGCATCGGCCTGTTCATGATCTCCGGCATGTTCGCGGCGATCGCCGGTCTCTGCCTGCTTGGCTATTCCGGCTCGTCCTTTGCCAATGTCGGCGAGCAATACATGCTCTCCTCGATCATCGCCGTCGTCTTCGGCGGCACCTCGCTTGCCGGCGGCAAGGGCGGCTACACCGGAACCATGGCCGGCGCGCTGCTGCTGGTGATCCTCCAGGGCATCCTGACGACGGTCAACATCGACGAATCCGGCCGCCAGATGGTGTTTGGCGCGACGCTGCTGCTGCTGATGTTGTTCTATGGGCGTGGAAAGGCGATGCGGGCATGAACGATCGGCCGAAGATCAAGGACATTGCCGAGCGTGCCGGCGTTTCGGTCGCAACCGTCTCGCGGGCGCTCAGCGATTCCGGCCTGGTGACCGCCGAAACGAGCCAGCGCATCCACGCGCTTGCGCGTGAACTCAACTACCGGCCAAACGTCAGCGCGCGCAACCTTCGCACCCGCAAGTCGATGTCGGTACTGCTGGTCGTGCGCGACGTCGGCAACCCGTTCTATCTCGACATCTTGAAGGGCGTCGAGGCGACGGCGCGCGAGGCCGGTTACTCGGTCCTGATGGGCAACACCGAGAACGATCCGGATCGCGAGACGGAATATTTCAACATGCTGCGCGACGGCCATGCGGATGGCATGATCCTTATGACGGGCA
This sequence comes from Ensifer sp. GW823-FHT05D09, assembly GCF_058795755.1. Taxonomy (NCBI): domain Bacteria; kingdom Pseudomonadati; phylum Pseudomonadota; class Alphaproteobacteria; order Hyphomicrobiales; family Rhizobiaceae; genus Ensifer; species Ensifer sp. GW823-FHT05D09. Next base: position 370,475 of record NZ_JBXAIA010000005.1, read on the forward strand.
AGCTGCCGCCGCCAGGCCACGATAGCGGACTCGATGTGGCGCACCTGCCCGTGGTCGTCGCGTTGGAAATGATCGAATCCTCCGGACTGCCGCACGTTCAGGTCGATAACATCGCCGCGGCAAAGGCCGCGGTCGAGCATCTGATTTCACTCGGCCACCGCAAGATCGCCCATATCGCCGGGCCGTTGCCCGAGGTCATGGCCGTGCACCGGCGCGACGGCTACCGCGCAGCCATGCAGGGAGCGGGCCTCGCGATCCCAGAAGGTTACGAGGTTCGCGGCGACTATCTGCTCGAAACCGGCCAGCTCTGCTGCAGCCAATTGTTTGCCCTGTCCGAACCGCCGACAGCACTTTTTGCTGCCAACGACGAAATGGCCTATGGCGCCATTCACGAGCTGCGCCGCCTCGGCCGCGACGTGCCGGGCGACGTTTCCGTCGTCGGCTTCGACGACCTCTACCTGAGCAGGGCCTTCTATCCGCCGCTGACGACGGTCAACCAGCCGCGCGCCGATATTGGCCGGACGGCGATGTCGCTGCTGCTGCGCATGCTGTCCGGCGAGGAGGTGGGGCTTGCCCCGCCGGTCGTGCTGCCGACTGCCTTGAGTATCCGGGCCAGCACCGCCTCGCCGCGCCAATAACCTTATAATCTGGGAGAAGAGAATGACACAGCTACCGAAGCAGACGCTGCGCGTGGGGTTCGTCGGAACCGGCTTCATCGCCCATTTCCACCTGAAGTCGATGATCGGCGTGCGCAATGTCGAAGTGACCGGCGTGTTCAGCCGCAAGGCGGAAAACCGCGAGACGTTTGCCAAGGAAGTCGAAACACTCGGGCTCGGATCCTGCCGCGTGCATGAGAGCCTGGAAGCACTGCTTTCCGCCGATGATGTCGACGCGATCTGGATTCTTTCGCCGAACTACACGCGCCTCGACGTCATGCGTTCGTTGCACGGGGCAATCAAGTCGGGCCGCAGCAAGGTGTTTGCGGTTGCCTGCGAAAAGCCCTTGGCGCGCACGGTGGCGGAAGCGCGCGAGATGCTGACGCTGGCCGAAGATGCCGGGCTCAACCACGGCTATCTCGAAAACCAGGTGTTCTGCACGCCGGTGCTGCGCGGCAAGGAAATCATCTGGCGGCGGGCTGCCTCCACAACCGGCAGGCCCTACCTTGCTCGTGCGGCTGAGGAACATTCCGGCCCCCATGAGCCCTGGTTCTGGCAGGGCGACAAGCAGGGCGGCGGCGTCCTCTCCGACATGATGTGCCACAGCGTCGAGGTGGCGCGTTATCTGCTGACCGCGCCGGGCGCACCGCGCAGTTCGCTGAAGATCAAGGCGGTCAACGGCACGGTCGCCAACCTGAAATGGACGCGCCCCAACTATGCCGAACAGTTGCGCAAGCGCTTCGGCAACGATGTCGACTATCGCAACCGCCCTTCGGAGGATTTTGCCCGCGCCACGGTGACGCTCGAAGATGAGGACGGCAACGAACTGATGATCGAGGCGACGACCTCCTGGGCGTATGTCGGCGCAGGGCTGCGCATCCAGCTCGAACTGCTCGGTCCGGAATATGCGCTCGAATACAACTCGCTGAGCACCGGCCTGAAGATCTTCATGTCCCGCGAAGTCACCGGTTCGGAAGGCGAGGATCTGGTCGAGAAGCAGAATGCCGAGCAGGGGCTGATGCCGGTGCTCGAAGACGAGGCCGGCGTCTATGGTTACACCGACGAGAACCGCCACATGGTGGAATGCTTCCGCAAGGGCCAGAAGCCGCTCGAAACCTTCGAGGATGGCCTTGCCGTGGTCGAGATGCTGATGGGTCTCTATCGCTCCGCCGAGATCAACGCCACCTTGCAGTTCCCTGCGCCTGAGCTTGAGCACTACGTGCCCGTCGTCGCGCGCAAGGGCGCATGATCATGCTTGTCTAAGGCTGGCGGGGGCGCAGCCCCCGTCGACCTGATAGGCCTAGCCTCCCGTTCAGGCGTCTCTTCGTGAGTGCGAGGAGATGTCCACCGGATCTTCGTCCATGGCACGCCCGGTCATCTCGTCGATCTCGATCACAAAGAACAGATGGGGCGACGTGCCGACGACGCCCTGTTCCACCGGTTTCAATCCGCCCGGTTCCCACCAGTTGGTGCGTTTCTCCAGCAGCGACCATGCCTGCAGACGCTCCTGGTGCCATTGCTTGGTATCCGGCAGTTCCCGATATCTGCCGTAGATGACCGCGCTTTTCCAGCTTCCCCCGTCGGAGAACGCGTCGATCTGGACACAGACGCGAGGGTTTGCGCGCATCCAGTCGATTTTCTGTCCGGGCATCGAGAAGCCGTATAGCCGGTTTGCAGTAAAGGCGTACTGGACGGGCACGATGTAGGGCTGGTCATCCCTGGCGCAGGCCAGCCGACCGATATGGTGCGAGGAGACAAGTGCGATGCATTCCTCACGCGACAATTCCCTGACGAACATGTTTCGCTTCCTCCTGCGGTGAGACGCTACCCAAAGACTGCAGGCATTTCGCGGTCCACCGCATTAATATGGCGCAATGCGTCAACATTGACAGGCGTGATTGCCAAGGCCCGATGCGGCTCCGCCTCATCGGGCATCCCATTGCCTCTGCTTACCGATAAATCGAAACCCGGTGGCGCTGCGGGTGGAATAAACAGCGTGCAGCGCCGTTAGGCCTTCAACGACACCTCGTGAAGGCCGGGCGTCGCACGCGGGTTTTCGCCGCGAACCGGCCGCCAGCAGAAAAGGATTGGGCCACCATGACCGGCGTTCAAACATTTGCACCGGCGAAGGACATCATCATCTCCTCCGTCAACGAAGCGGGCGATTTCGGCGGGCAGATGCCGCTGCGCCAGGTGCGGCTGTTGACGGGGTCCATGCTGCTTCTCTTCGCGGCGATCCTGATTTTTCTGGCAGCCGACGGGCTGACCATGCCGATGCGCCTGGCGCTGATGGTGTTTGCGACAACGCTTGTCTGCTGGACGATCTTTGCCCTGCCGGAAACGCCGGTGGCGCTTGCCGGAGCGTTGGCGCTTGGTGCCACCGGCACCGTCAGTGAAGAAGCGGTTTTTGCGGCGCTGGGCAATGATATCGTCTGGCTGATGATTGCCGCCTTCGTCATCGCCTCGGTGCTGCAGGCGTCCGGGTTGGTGGAGCGTCTCACCTTCAGGCTGCTGGCGCCTTTCCGACGCGTCAGCAGCCTGTTCTGGGCGGTCACGCTGACGATCTTCGCCACTGCCTTCATCATTCCCTCCACGTCGGCGCGCGCGGCTATCTTCATGCCGGTGTTTCTGGGGCTGACGGCCGCAATCGATCGGCCCACCGTTACACGCGCGCTTGCCTTGCTCTTTCCGTCGGTGATCCTGTTGTCTGCCGCCGCTTCGCTCACCGGTGCCGGCGCGCACCTGGTGGCGGTCGATTTCATTCGCCGCAGCGGCGGTGACGCGCCGGATTTCCTCGAGTGGGCGTTGCTGGCAGCCCCATTTGGATTGTTTACGAGCCTCATGGCCTGCGGTCTCATTCTGCGATTCTTCCTTGGTACTGACGATCGCGACGCCATGTTCGAGGCAAGCGCTAGAACCGAAAAGCAGCCGCTCCTTGCGCCGGAGCGGACCGTGCTGGCCGTAACGGCGCTCATTGTCCTGGCGCTTGCGACGTCAAGCCTCCACAGTGTTGCCTTGCCCTTCGTCGCCTTGATCGGCGCCCTGGTGATGGCCTCGGAAAAGATCTCGGGAATGCCCTTCCGCAAGGCGCTGAAAACCGTCGAGTGGAACCTGCTTTTGTTTCTGGCCGGCACGCTGGTCATCGGCGAGGCACTGATGAGCACCGGGACGGCGGCTCTGCTGGCCGACCGCGCCATCGGCCTGCTCAGCCTTATCGGCAAACCGCCGGTCTGGCTGGTGATCCTGTTCACCGTGATCCTGGCGACATTGGCGCATATCGTCGTCGCCTCGCGGACGGCACGGGCGACGGTGCTGATCCCGGCACTCGCCTTGCCGCTCGCAGGTCTCGGCGTCGAACCGGCGGTTCTCATCATGGCCGCTACTCTGGGTAGTGGCTTCTGCCAGACCCTGATGGTTTCGGCCAAGCCGGTGGCGCTGTTCGGCAGCATGGAACCGCCTGCGTTCACGCCGTCGGACCTGATGCGGCTGGCCGCGATGCTGCTCATCCCCTTCATCGGGCTCCTGACGCTTGTTGCCGCCTTCGTCTGGCCGCTGATGGGTCTTGGAGATTGATATAAGCATCTGAAAATATGTGTTTTTAGCAAAGGCCGGAGCCCGCCAGCTCCGGCCTTTGCTGCTTTTTGTACTAACCGCGAAATAGTTTGGTATTCGGCGGAATAAACCCTCCGAGCGACCGTTCCTCCCTTGCATCCGCATTGTCACAAAAACGCAAGGAGACTGTCACATGACATTGACCATTCTGGTTGCACCGTCTGGTTTCAAGGAAAGTCTGTCGGCGGAAGAAGCGGCCGATTGCATCGAGAAGGGTGTGCTGCGTGCCTGCCCCCAGGCAAAGGTTCTGAAAGTGCCGATGGTCGATGGCGGCGAAGGTTTTACCAAGGCCTTGGTCGCCGTCACGGGCGGCACGTTGCACGAATGCGTTGTCACCGGGCCGCTGGGCACGCCGGTCCTGTCGCATTTCGGATTTCTCGGCGGGCAGGATGAGCCGGTCGCCATCATCGAAATGGCGGCTGCCGCCGGCCTCCGGCTGGTGCCGCGCGATCGCCGCAACCCCTGCATCACGAGCAGTTATGGCGTCGGCGAGTTGATCCGTGCAGCACTCGACGCCGGCGCGCGCCGGATCCTGCTCGGCTGCGGCGACAGCGGCATCAATGACGGCGGAGCCGGCATGGCTCAGGCGCTGGGCGTCGGTCTGCTCGACAAGGACGGTTTACCACTGCCGCCCGGCGGCGGCGCACTCGGCCAATTGGCTCGCATCGATCTGTCGTCGCGCGACCCGCGTCTGGCCGATGTTCGCATCGATGCGGCTGTGAACTGGCACAACATGCTGCTCGGCGAACGCGGCGTTGCCCGGGTCTTCGGCCCGCAGAAGGGCGCGACGCCCGAGCAGGTCGAAGTGCTGACCGATGCGATGGAGACCTATGCCGAGGCAATCCACCGCACGACCGGCGTCGACGTTGGCAGCGCGCCGGGTGCCGGCGCCTCGGGCGGGCTCGGCGCTGCGGTGCTCGGACTGCTCAGCGGCAAGCTGCACCCGCGCTACGACATCGTCATGCAATATCTCGATCTCGACAGCATGATCGCGCGGGCCGATCTGGTGATCACGGCGGAAGGTAGCCTTGATGGCCAGACGCCCTTCGGCAAGGTGCCGGCGGAAGTCGGTCATCGTGCCAAGGAGGCCGGACGGCCGGTGATCGCACTCGCCGGCACGATCGGCAAGGGTGTCACCTTGAACTTCGAGCATGGCATCGATGCCTTTGCCTCTATCCTGAAAGCACCCTGCAGCCTTGACGACGCGATCAACGCTGCGCCGAAACTGCTTGTTCGTGCGGCGGAAGATGCCGTGCGCATGGTGCGGGTCGGCATGCTGCTGACCGAGCGGGGCCTTGCCGCCTGATCAGAACGGGCATTACGCTCCGGCGGAAAGGAGGTGCGCGATGCGACACCTTCTTTCCGCCGGAGCTTTTTTGATCGTCACGACTGCTATCAGGCTTGATCGGTTGCAAGCCTTTCGCCTTGACATAAATTCGGCTGCTACGAGCGGCAGAGTTCGCGGGCGTTCAAAACACCCCAGCCGAAAACCGGATCCTTGCCGGGTGCGCCGACATCCTCTGCCGTTTGCGCGACGAGCTTGCCGATGTCTTCGGCCGAAAGCGAAGGGTTCGAAGCCCTCAGAATGGCGACCGCGGCGGTCACAAACGGTGCAGCGAAGGATGTGCCGGTGCGTGGCCGGCCGCCGTCGATCGAAGCGGCCGTCCAGACGCCCGTGCCGAGGGCCGCGACGTCGATGTGCTCGCCCTGTGCTGCGCGACGGTAGGGGCGAAAATTGCGGTCGACGGCGGTAACCGCGATCAGTTCGGGGTAGGCGGCGGGATAGACCGGCTTTGCCCTGGGACCGTCGTTGCCGGCGGCCGCCACCTGCAGGATGTTGCGCTCCGCGACCAGCCCAACGGTTTTCTCCAGCAACTGGTTGTGGGGTCCCGAAAGGCTCATGTTGATCACTGTGACCCCGCGGGCTGCCAAAAGGTCGATTGCCTTCACCAGATCGTAGGTCTCGGCGACGTCTGCATCGCGTTTCGTCTTCTGGAACGCGTCGATTGCGATCAATCGCGCGTTGCGCAGCAGACCGGGCGCGCGGCTGTCCTGCCGGCCGGCAAGGAGGGCGGCAACGGCCGTCCCGTGCTGGCGCCCGGACTCCGGCACTTCGTCGGCCGCCAGGCGGACGATCTCGAGATCGACGCCCTGAAGCGCCGGGTGGTCTGGGTTGATCGCGGTGTCGATCAGCCCGATCGGACCGGCAGCGGCGCAGGCCTTCGCTGCGTCGGGCTCAGGCCAGCCGATGGCTGTGCGCACCAGAGCGCACCGTCCTTCGCCGCACGGTGTCGGCTGGGTGGCACCTTCGTTCGGCTCGAAGTAATGGTTGAGATCGGCGACGGCTCCCGGCGAGGCCGAGGCGACCTCCTGCCGCGCAGCCTCAAGCGTCATTCCAGAGGGAATCGAAAGCTTGACGATCTCAGAGCCGGAGAGCCCGAGAGATTGTCGCGCCCGGGTCGTGAAACCGCGTTCGCCGAGACGCTGGATCGCGGCTTCGTCCAGCCCAAGCGCAATGAGTTCGCCGGGCACATGGATAGGCTTGCGCACAGGCGCAGGCCGTCGGGCAGCGCGCTTTTCCGGCGTGCCCCGGAAGAGGTCGAAAAGATTGCCGCCGCCGCGCCAGGCACCGCCGGAACCGCGATCGGAGGACCGGCTCGACGATGAACCTCCACCGCTCCCGCCTCCGTCATCGTCGTCCCCGCCGCCATCGTCGTCGTCCGCATGGGCTGGCGTGATGAAGGCGAAGGAATTGGTGGTCGTGGTGCCGGTGATCCCCGAGGGAACAAGGTCGCCATTGGCGACTGCGAGGCCGCAGAGCGATGCGGCGGTCAATCGAAGCAGGCGTTTCATCAAGGCTTTCTCCTTGTCCCGACCGCGCCGGAGTGGATCAGCTTACCGTGAAAGGCAGGCTCGCCGGTGGTGACTTTTGCGTGTGCTTCCCATATCGCTCAACGGATGAATGGACAAATTATTCCCCCGCGTGCCAATCGAAGCGCCGGAAGGAACGCGGAATGACCGATCAGGACATCGCCTTCGGCGAGCGCCTCGTCGCTTTCCTGCCCAACCTGCGCCGCTTTGCCATCTCGCTTTGCCGCTCCCGCGATATCGCCGACGACCTGGTGCAAGCCGCTTGCGAGAAGGCGCTTGCCGGCTCGGAGCGGTTCGAGGAGGGCACGCGTTTCGACGCCTGGATGTTCCGCATTCTGCGCAATCTTTGGATAGACCAGCTCCGCCGCCAGAAGACGGCCGGTCCGACCGAGGAGATCGAAGCTCAGCCGGAGCTTGCCGTTCCCTCCGGAGAAGCGGGATCCGAGGCACGTATGACGCTGAAAAGCGTGGCCGCTGCCATCGACGATCTCGTGCTGGAACAGCGCGAGGTGCTGCTGCTGACATGCGTGGAGGATCTCTCCTATAAGGAGGCAGCCGAGGTGCTCGGCATTCCTATCGGTACAGTGATGAGCAGGCTCGCCCGCGCCCGCAAGAATCTTGCTGAAGCCGCGGGAATAGAACCTGCGGCCGCGCGTTCACCGGATATGAGAGGCGGGGCGAGATGAGCGATATGGAATTCACCGACGAGATCCTGATGGCATTCGCCGATGGCGAACTCGACGACGAGACGACGCGGCTTGTCGAGACGGCGCTCGAAACGGACGACGACCTGATGGCCCGCGTCGCCATGTTCATGGAAACGCGGGCGGCCTCGAGCGAGGCGCTGAAGCCGATGCTCGACGAGGCGGTTCCGGATCAACTGGTTGAGAACGTCCGCGCCATGGCCGCCAAGGCGGCAGCACGCGATGGCGGCAGCCGGGCCGCTGATGCGGCTAACGAAAGTGCGAGTGCGGACAACATCATTGCCTTCCGCAGGCCGGAGCCAACGGCTCAGACCCCGCGCCGTCCTTCGTCGCTGATGATGGCGTTGGCCGCATCGCTTCTCATCGTCGTCGGTGGCGTCGGCGGATACTTTGCTGGCGGAGCAGGCCGAACGGACGTCGAGGGCCCGCAGGTTGCGGGCCTGGTCGATCCGATCGTGTCAGGTATTCTCGACCAGCGCGCCTCGGGCGAGGAAATCGTCGTCGGCGACGGACAGGTTCGGTTGGTTTCGACGTTCACGGCAGGTGGCGAACAGATCTGCCGCGAGTACGAAATGAAGCGGCCGGATCAGCCGGATTTCGTCTCGATTGCCTGCCGTAGCGCCGCCGGCTGGCAGACGCAGCTTGCGATCGTCACCCCGGAAACCGGCGAAGGTTTCGCGCCGGCGTCGTCACTTGAAACCGTCGATGCCTATCTGACCTCGATCGGCGCCGGTGCGCCGCTTGAGGCGGAGGCCGAGAAGAACGCACTTGCCGGCCCGAAGTAGCCTCAGCGCGGCCTTTCCACCGGAACGGACAGGCCGACCTTGACGCGATCCATGGTCACGAATGTCCGGAACCGCCGGATGTTCGGGTTGCCGAAGAACATGCGGCGGGTGAAGGCTTCATAGTCGCCCATCGTCGGCACGATCACGACAAGCATGAAATCGACATCGCCAGTGACATAATAGCATTGCTGCACTTCGGGAGCCGCCGAAAAGGCAGCCTTCGCCGCATCGAGCAGGTCGATCTGCTCGCTTTCCACCTCCACCTCGACCAGGATCGTCAAGGCCTGGTTGACGCGGGCCGGATCGATCACCGCCACATTGCTGCGGATGACGCCGTTCTCTTCCATGCGCTTGATGCGGCGCTGCACGGCCGGCGCGGACAGGTTGACGGCCTCGCCGATCTGCCGCTGCGGCGTCGTGTTGTCCTTCTGCAGGATTGCCAGGATCGCCAGATCGAAGCGGTCAAGCTCAGACGGTGCAGTCTTTGAAACGGCCATCGTTCCCTCGCTGTTGTTTACAAACTTGCATCCAAGGTCGCTATTTAGAGCGCATTTCTCTCTCGAGCTGAAATAGAATTTCACCAAACAGGGAGACTGCCCCGCATGCTTATTCGCAACCATCATGCCGACTTCGGATCGCCGCTGCTTCCGGAGGATGCCGAAATGCTTTCGATTGCCGCTGCCGCCGAGGTCGAGCGTCAGCTTTCGCGCCGCGATAACCACCGGCCGACACCGCTTCATTCCCTGCCGGCGCTCGCGGGTGAACTCGACGTCGACGCGATCCTGGTCAAGGACGAGGGCCATCGGCTCGGGCTTGGCAGCTTCAAGGCGCTCGGCGGATCGTACGCGGTAATCCGTCTGGTGCTTGACGAGGCTCGAAAGCGGACCGGCCGGGACGTCGACATCGACGACCTGGCGCGTGACGATGTTCGCGCGGTTGCCCGAGAGATGACGTTCGGTTGCGCCACGGACGGCAACCACGGTCGGTCGGTTGCGATGGGTGCGCAGCTTGTGGGCGCGAAATCGGTGATCTTTGTGCATGCCGGCGTCAGTCAGAAACGCATCGACGCCATCGCAGACTATGGAGCTGAGATCGTCCGCGTCGAGGGAACCTACGACGACTCGGTCGAGTTTGCCGCGAAGGTTTGTGACGATCGCGGATGGACGGTTGTCTCGGACACGTCCTGGCCGGGCTACGAGTATATTCCCGGACTGGTGATGCAGGGCTACATGGCGCTCCTGTGCGAGGCCTTGAGGGAGATCGGGACACCGCCGACCCATGTCTTCGTCCAGGCCGGCGTCGGCGGCATTGCCGCGGCAACGGCAGGTCATCTCGCGCTGCGTTATGGTCAAGACCGGCCACGCTTCGTCGTCGTCGAGCCCGCGCGCGCCGCATGCCTCCTCGAAACGGCAAAGGCCGGTCATCCTGTGAAGGTGGCGCATGGCGAGCCCACCGTCATGGCGATGCTTGAATGTTATGAGCCTTCGCTTGTCGCCTGGCGTATTCTTTCGCGCGTCGCCTGCGCCTTCATGACCGTCGAGGAGGAGGATGCCGTTTCGATCATGAACCGCCTGGCGCGCCCGAAATGCAGCGATCCGGCAATCGTTGCCGGCGAAAGCGGTGGCGTCGGTCTGGCAGGCCTTGTCACCGTCGCCGGAGACCGGAACATGCGTGCCGCCCTTGGTATCGATGCCCGATCGCGGATCCTGGTGATCAATACGGAAGGCGCCACGGATCCGGAGCGGTATGAAGAACTGGTCGGTCTCGCACCCGCTGAGGTCGCAGGGGCCTTGAGCGTGGAAAGGGTGTGATGCGGATGACAAGCACGAACGACAGGCTTGTGGCGGATATGACGGCATGGCGCCGCGATCTGCACGCTCATCCGGAATTCGGCTTTGAAGAAAAACGAACGGCCGCCTTTGTTGCCGCCAAGCTGCGCGCGTTCGGCCTCGACGAGGTCGCAGAAGGGATCGGCGGCACCGGCGTTGTCGGCACGCTGCGACGTGGAACGGGAAACCGCGCCATCGCCCTGCGCGCCGACATGGACGCGTTGCGCATAACGGAGCAGGGGACTGCTGCCTATTGCTCAACCCGGCCGGGCACGATGCACGCCTGCGGTCATGACGGCCACACGGCAATGCTGCTCGGCGCGGCGAAGCTGCTCGCCGAGGAGGGCGGTTTCGACGGCACAGTACACTTCGTCTTCCAGCCGGCTGAGGAATGGGGCAAGGGGGCGCTTGCCATGCTCGCCGACGGCTTGATGGAGCGCTTTCCCTTCGACGAGATCTATGGCCTGCACAACATGCCGGGTCTTGCCGTCGGCAAGTTCGAAACGCGTCCGGGCGCCATCATGTCGGCCGAGGACAATTTCGAAATCACACTCAAGGGTGTCGGGGGCCATGCGGCCCGGCCTCACATCGGCAACGAGACCCTGGTTGCGGCCTGCGCGACGGTGGTCAATCTGCAGACCATCGTCTCGCGAAGGCTCTCTCCGGCCGATATCGCCGTCGTTTCGGTGACGGAAGTGATCACGGACGGCACCCGCAACGCGCTTCCGGGCCTTGCCCGCATCCTCGGCGACGCCCGCAGCTTTCGGCCCGAGGTCAGTGCCAAGATCGAGCAGCAGATGCGCACGATCGCCAGGGGTACCGCGGATGCCTACGGCTGCGAGGTCGAGGTGAACTATACCCGCGAGTTCGTGCCGCTCCTCAACGATCCCGCGCTCGTCGACCATGCGTTCGCGGCCGCCGATGTGGTTTTCGAGGCGGAGAATGTCGGCGTGGCTGCCGAACCGATGACCGGCTCGGAGGATTTTGCGCGGTTTCTTGCCCATGTTCCGGGCTGCTTCGTCTTTATCGGCAATGGCAAGGAGTCCGCGCCGTTGCACAATCCCACCTATGACTTCAACGACGATGCCCTGATCTTCGGCGCCCGGTTCCACGCCGAAATCACCCGGCAGCGACTGGCCTTTCCGGATGTCGGCCAATGACTGTCGTCGTCCCCAAAATCAGCACCTTCAAAGGCGACATCGACATGCCTCACCCTTCCATCAATGCCGAGCGTCTGCTGGCACACATCCAGGACCTCGGCACAATCGGGCGCGACGATCGGGGCCAATTGACCCGGCTTGCGGCGTCCGACAGCGAGAAGCAGGGGCGGGATCGTCTTGTCGGTTGGCTGGAGGTCGCAGGTCTCGAGGTCGTCATCGATCGGATCGGCAACGTCTTCGGCATCTGGCAAAGTGAGGACAACGCCGGGCAATCGCCGTTGATGCTGGGCTCGCATATCGACACCGTTATCAATGCCGGCGTCTATGACGGCTGCTACGGCGTACTGGCTGGGCTCGAAGTGATCGAGACTTTGAAGGAGCAGGGTTTTGAACCCGCGCGGCCGATCGCCGTCGCCGCTTTTACCAACGAAGAGGGCGTGCGCTACGCGCCCGATATGCTGGGCTCGCTCGTCCATGTCGGCGGCCTCGACATCGAGGAAGCGCTTGCGACGGTGGGAACCGATGGCACGTTGCTCGGATCGGAATTGGCGCGCATCGGCTATGCCGGCGCTGTCGAGCCTGGCTTCCTGAAGCCTCATGCCTATGTCGAACTGCATATCGAGCAGGGGCCGGTGCTGGAGCGCGAGGCAATCGCCATCGGCGCCGTCGAAAACCTGCAAGGGATTTCCTGGCAACGCGTGACGATCGAGGGTGTTGCCAATCATGCCGGCACCACGCCGATGGCGATGCGATGCGATGCGGGCCTTGCCGCCGCCCGTGTCGGGCTGTTCCTGCGCGATCATATCGCGCGATCGAACGCGCCGAGTGTCGCGACGATCGGCACCATGCGCTTCGAGCCGGACGCGATCAACGTCATCCCCTCGCGCGCGGTTTTTACCGTGGACCTGCGTGACCCGGACGAGGAGCGTCTGCAGGCGCTTGAAGCGGCACTTGCAGCGGAATTGCGGGTGATCATTGCGGAGGAGGGCGTGACGGCAACGGTTGAACGCTTGGCGCGCTTCGAGCCGGTGGCCTTCGATCGCGCCATAGTGCAGATGATCGAGGCGTCGGCGGGCGCCCGCGGGTTGAAGAGCCGGTGGATGACCTCCGGTGCCGGCCACGATGCCCAGATGATTGCCCGCATCGCGCCGGCGGCGATGATCTTCGTTCCAAGTCGCGACGGCATCAGCCACAATCCGCGCGAGCACACGGACCCGGCCGACCTCGTCGCCGGGGCCAATGTTTTGCTTGATGTGGCCATGCGGATCGCCGGCCGACCCTAGAGACGGTGAGCCACCGACAGTCGGGCATCCCCTCCCGTCATCCTCGGGCTGACCCCAGGATCCAACCACATCCACCCTTTGAGAAGGATGTTTGCGCGTTGACGGCGTCGAGGCTCGCGAATGGATGCTCGGGTCGAGCCCGAGCATGACCGAGGAGAGGGGAGCGGCAGCATTCAAAGTTCGCAAGCTCACGGGTGCTGGTGCGCCTTGCGTTCAGAAAGACGCACCACAATCGACCTTCGCCGACCCTTCCGCCGTCGTCGCTATCCTTCGGCCACAACTGCCTCCACCGGCATATAGAGGTCGCCGCCCTCACGATACTTCGCCGCCATCGCCTGAAACCCTTCTTTCTGCGCCTCCGCGCGGATGTCGTGCGAGATCCGCATCGAGCAGAATTTCGGGCCGCACATCGAGCAGAAATGCGCGACCTTGTGCGCCTCTTTCGGCAAGGTCTCATCGTGGAAGGCGCGTGCCGTCTCCGGATCGAGCGACAGGTTGAACTGGTCTTCCCAGCGGAATTCGAAACGAGCTCGCGACAGGGCGTCGTCGCGGGTGCGGGCGGCCGGATGTCCCTTGGCGAGGTCGGCGGCGTGGGCGGCGATCTTGTAGGTGATCACCCCGGTCTTCACGTCGTTGCGGTCGGGAAGCCCCAGATGCTCCTTCGGCGTCACGTAGCAGAGCATGGCGGTGCCGAACCAGCCGATCATCGCCGCCCCGATGCCGGACGTGATGTGGTCGTAACCGGGCGCGATATCGGTCGTGAGCGGCCCAAGCGTATAGAACGGCGCCTCGCCGCAGACCGCGAGCTGCTTGTCCATGTTCTCCTTGATCTTGTGCATCGGCACGTGGCCGGGGCCTTCGATCATCACCTGGCAATCCCTGGCCCAGGCGATCTTCGTCAGTTCGCCCAGCGTTTCCAGTTCGGCAAATTGCGCCGCGTCGTTGGCGTCCGCAATCGAGCCGGGACGCAGGCCGTCGCCGAGCGAGAACGACACGTCATAGGCGCGGCAGATGTCGCAGATCTCTTCGAAGTGCTCGTAGAGAAAACTCTCCTTGTGGTGATGCAGGCACCACTTGGCCATGATCGAGCCGCCGCGCGAGACGATGCCCGTGACCCGACCGACCGTGAGCGGGATATAGTGAAGCCGGACGCCGGCATGGATGGTGAAGTAGTCGACGCCTTGTTCCGCCTGTTCGATCAGCGTGTCGCGATAGACCTCCCAAGTCAGATCCTCGGCGATGCCGTTGACCTTTTCGAGCGCTTGGTAGAGCGGCACGGTCCCGATCGGCACCGGCGAATTGCGGATGATCCATTCGCGGATGTTATGGATGTTGCGCCCGGTCGAAAGGTCCATGACCGTATCGGCGCCCCAACGCGTCGCCCAGACCATTTTCTCGACCTCTTCGGCCATCGAGGAGGTGACGGCGGAGTTGCCGATATTGGCGTTGATCTTCACGAGGAAATTCCGGCCGATGATCATCGGCTCGGATTCCGGGTGGTTGATGTTGGCCGGCAGCACGGCGCGGCCGCTGGCGATCTCCTGGCGGACGAATTCCGGCGTGACGTGATCGGGGATCTGGGCGCCGAAACTTTCCCCGTCGCGCGATGTAGTGCGCGTGGCGTCGCGACCGAGGTTTTCGCGGATGGCGACAAACTCCATTTCCGGCGTGATGATGCCGGCGCGCGCATAGGCAAGCTGCGTCACGGCGCGCCTTCCGGTTGCCCGCAGCGGTGCATGACGGAAGGGGAAGGTCGGTGTCAGCCGGTCGCCGGTGGCAAAACCGTTATCCTCGGGCCGGACGCAACGACCGTCATAGGCCTCGACATCGCCGCGCGCGATGATCCAGTTGCGCCGCGGTCTGGGCAGCCCGTCCTCAATGCGGATGTTGGCGTCTTCGAAGGTGTATGGCCCTGAGGCATCATAGACCGTGACTGGCGGCTCGCCCGAGGTCGGGTGCAGGGCAATCTCGCGCATCGGCACCCGGATGTCAGGATGGATCGTGCCGGATTTATAGACCTTCTTCGAAGCGGGAAGCGGGCCTTTGGTGACGGAGAGGTCTGCGGGTTTGGTGGCAATATTCATGATGAGGCTCCAAGTTTGCGGTTGGAGACCCAGTTCTGAAGCCGGAAGGAAAAGACAGGTTCGCCCTAATTCCCGCTGAAAGAACGGAATCGTGGCGTCGATGTCTGCACCGTCCCTACGCCAGTATGAACTGGATCAGGTTCAACGGGTCACTGCGCCTCGGTCGGCAACGCCGATCCGACCAGCAGACTCTCAGCCCCTTGACGGGACCCCCCTGGTGAATATCGAGAGATAGCCATCGATCCGGATGCGCCGTCAAGCGCTAATCCGAAGGTTGTACCCTTCGACTGTTGATCGCTTGCTAGCGTCCGGGCTTCTCGGATGCCGGTCGCTCGGCATAGTCGGCGCGGTTGATGCCGTGCCGCTGAAGCTTGTCGTAGAAGGTCTTGCGCGGAATGCCGAGCACCTCGATCGTCGCCTTGACGTCGCCGCGCTGCGCCCTCAGCGCCTCCTTCAAAATCTCCGCTTCGTAGCGCTCAAGCCGCTCGGGAAGGGCAGCAGCGGATGCTGTCGGGCTGGCGGTCGCTTGTCCGAGGGGACCCTCGACGCCAAGGGCGACGCGTTCGGCGAAATGCGAGAGCTCGCGCACATTGCCAGGCCAGGAATGCGACAAGAGGTGGTGGCGCACGGCAGGCGAGACGTCGGGCACGTCACGCTTGAAGCGCTGCGCCGCCCGCGTCAGGAAATGCGAGAACAGCAGCGGGATGTCGTCGCGGCGCTCGCGCAGCGGCGGGATCGACAGGGTTACGACGTTCAGCCGGAAATAGAGATCCTCGCGAAAGTCGCCGCGCTGGGCCGGATCGCCGAGATCGATCTTGGCCGCGGCGATGACGCGGATATCGACGGGACGCACCACGTTGGTGCCAAGCGGGGTGATTTCGCGGGCTTCCAGCACGCGCAGCATCTTGACCTGCGTTGCCGGCGGCATCGCCTCGATCTCGTCGAGGAAAAGCGTGCCGCCGCTCGCATGCTCGATGCGGCCGATGCGCTTCTTCAGCGCACCGGTAAAGGCGCCCTGTTCGTGGCCGAAGAGCTCGCTTTCGATCACCGTTTCCGGCAGCGCGCCGCAATTCAGCGCCACGAAATTCCCATCCCGGCGCCGGCTCCAGTTGTGCAGCAGCGTCGCCACCACTTCCTTGCCGCTGCCGGTCTCGCCGGCGACGAGCACGTCGACGTCGGTGTCGGCGATATGTCGCAAGGTCTGGCGCAGCCGTTCCATGACCGGCGTCTGGCCGATCAGCGGCAGGCTTTCGCCGGCCGTTTCGGCCGCGCGCTTCAGCGCGCGGTTCTCCATCACCAGTCGGCGTTTTTCGAGCGCGCGGCGCGCGCTTTGGACAAGACGGTCGGCAGCAAAGGGTTTCGGAATGAAGTCATAGACGCCGTCCTTAAGGGCCTGCACGGCCATCGGAATATCGCCGTGGCCGGTGACCAGGATGACGGGAAGGTCGGGGTCGAAGCCGGCGACCCGGCGAAACAATGTGAGGCCATCGATCCCCGGCATGCGAATATCGCTGATGACGATACCGCCAAAGTCGGGGTCGAGCACGGCGAGCGCATCCGCCGCACCGGGAAAGTCTGTCACGCTCAGGCCGGCAAGCTCGAGCGTCTGCTTCATCGCCTTGCGCAGGTCGCTGTCGTCGTCGACGAGGCATACGGATTGCTGCATCGCTCAGGCCCTCTTCAGACGGACGGTGAAGACGGTGCCCTCAGGCCCGGTCTTGACGTCGATGTCGCCGCCGTAGTCGACGACGATCTCCTTGGAAATGGCAAGGCCGAGTCCGAGACCCTGATCCTTGGAGGTGTTGAACGGCGTGAACAGGTCTTCAAGGATATCGGGCCTTATGCCCGGACCATTGTCGGCGACAACAAGCAAAACAGTATCGTTGGGACCGTTTTCGCAACGGACATGGATCTCGGCATCTGGCCGATCGCCGAGGGCTTCCAGAGCATTCTGCAACAGGTTGATCAGCACCTGCTCCAGGCGGATACGGTTGCCGAGCACACTGAGCCCGTTGTCGGGCAGGTCGATGACGATCGCGTCCATGCGACCGGCAAAGCGGCTGCGCAGCAGCATCCGCGCGCCTTCGATCACCTCACGCACCGCCGTCGGCTCGGCAACGAAACGGCCCTTGCGCGCAAAGCTTCGCAACTCGTCGGTGATGGTGCCGACACGCTCGGTCAGCGCCGCGATGCTTTCGAGGTTTTCGACCGCGGTTTCCTTCTGTCCGCGGTCGAGGAAGGTGCGGGCATTGTCGGCATAGGCGCGGATGGTCGCGACCGGCTGGTTTATCTCGTGGGCAACGCCGGCCGCCACCTGCCCGAGGATTGCCAATCGGTTGGCCTGGACCAGTTCTTGTTGCACCGCCTGCAGCTTTTCGCCGGTGCGCCGGTGGTCGGCGATTTCGGTTTCGAGGTGATCGCGGGCGAGGCTGAGATCCTGTGTGCGCTCGGCAACGCGACGCTCGAGTTCATCGCGTGCGACCCGCTCGTTGGCCGCGACCAGCGTCAACGACTGACGCCGGCGAAGGAGAAATGCGGCAAGCGCCAGCAGCGGCACGAGGGCAGCCAACGCCAGCAGCCGTGCTTCGCGACTCGCTGCGCTCAGAGCGGCATCCAGCGGCGCCAGTTGCTCCAGCCGCCAGCTGGTCGAGGGCACCATCGTCTCGACCCTCAGGAATTGCTTCTCGCTGCTACCGGGCAGGAGCGCTGTCAGCATGCTTGATCCGTCGCTTGTCGGCTCAATCCGGCGGAACGGCAGGGGCAAAAGGGATGCATCGCCGAACTGCAGGCTCTCGCGGATGGCGGCAAGACGATCCCCGGGGATGTTGCGGGTCGTCATGAACCGCCAGGACGGGAAGCTGGTAATCAGCACGATGCCGCGCCTGTCGGTGACATAGACTGGCTTGCCGGAGGCGAGCCAGTCGGCCTCGACTCCATCGAATTCGAGTTTCGCGACCACAACGCCGATCGGGCCGGCGGGTCCGTCGACCCGTCTGGAGATGTAAAGACCGGGCCTTTTGCTGACATTGCCCATGGCGAAATGCTCGGCCTTGCCGTCGCGCATCGCCATGCGGAAATATTCCCGGAACGCGTAGTCATTGCCGACGAAGCTGGTCGGTTCGCGCCAGTTGCTCGCCGCAATCGCCACGCCGTCGAGACCGATCGCGTAGATCACCGCCGCGTCCGTGTTGGCGGCGAGCGCCTCCAGCTTTTGGTTGAGCCGCTGCAGCGGTTGCTCGCCGTCTTTTTCGAGGGCGGCCTTCACCTCGACATCGTCGGCCAAAACCAGAGGCAGAGCGCGCTGCCGCTCAAGCACGGCGCGCAGCAGCGACGCCTTGAGATTGGCGTCGATGCGGCTCTGGATGTCGACGGTCTCGAGCGCCTTGTTTCGCCCATATTCGCCGGCGACATAAAGTCCGGTCGCCAAAAGAGCCAAAGCCATCGCAGCGTAAATCAGCCAGGCGCGGCGCATGTGCCGGTCAAGATCGGCTGGTTTCGTGGTGGGCGAGGCAGGCGTAGACATGGCGGAATTGTGCATGTTTCCGCTCATATTTCCAGGTATTCTGTGCGGATATCCGCTCAAATATTTGTGTGCCTAAGCCGGTTTCCAATAAAACATATCGATATTTCAATGGGCTGGTCGTTCGCGCTGCGATCTGGCACGCCCATTGCAAATGACATCCTCATGACAGCCCGAGCTGTCGCGCTTCGGAAATAGGGCCCGGGAGGCCCGGCATGACGCCGGACTGGGCCAAGTGGAGGATATCATGATTATCGACCAATCCGCGGAACCGCGCGGCAAGACACCTTTCTATCGCCACCTCTACGTCCAGGTTCTGGCGGCAATCGCCGCGGGCATTCTGCTCGGCCATTTCTATCCCGAGATCGGCACGCAGCTGAAGCCGCTCGGCGATGCCTTCATCCGGCTGGTGAAGATGATCATCGCGCCCGTCATCTTCCTGACGGTTGCCACCGGCATTGCCGGCATGACCGATCTTGCCAAGGTCGGGCGGGTCGCCGGCAAGGCAATGATCTACTTCCTGACCTTCTCGACGCTGGCGCTGATCATCGGCCTTATCGTTGCCAACGTCGTGCAACCGGGCGCCGGCATGCACATCGATCCGGCATCGCTCGACGTCAAGGCGGTCAGCTCGTTTGCCGAAAAGGCGCATGAGCAGTCGATCACCGGCTTCCTGATGAACATCATCCCGACGACGCTCGTCGGCGCCTTCGCCGAAGGCGATATCCTGCAGGTGCTGTTCATTTCCGTCCTGTTCGGCCTGGCGCTTGCCATGGTCGGCAAGAAGGCCGAGCCCGTCGTCGACTTCCTGCATGCCCTGACGCTGCCGATCTTCAAGCTGGTCGCGATCCTGATGAAGGCGGCACCGATCGGCGCCTTCGGCGCCATGGCCTTTACCATCGGCAAGTACGGCGTCGGCTCGATCGCCAATCTCGCCATGCTGATCGGCACCTTCTACGTCACCTCGTTGCTCTTCGTCTTCGTCGTGCTCGGAGCGGTCGCCCGCTACAACGGCTTCTCGATCGTCGCCCTCATCCGCTACATCAAAGAAGAGTTGCTTCTGGTTCTCGGCACTTCTTCGTCGGAAGCAGCCCTTCCGGGCCTGATGAACAAGATGGAGAAGGCCGGCTGCAAGCGTTCCGTCGTCGGGCTGGTGATCCCGACCGGCTATTCCTTCAACCTCGACGGCACTAATATCTACATGACGCTGGCCGCGCTCTTCATCGCCCAGGCGACCGACATTCCGCTGTCGCTCGGCGATCAGGTGCTGCTGCTGCTGGTGGCGATGCTGAGCTCCAAGGGGGCGGCCGGCATCACCGGCGCCGGCTTTATCACGCTTGCGGCCACCCTTTCGGTGGTTCCGGCGGTGCCGGTCGCCGGCATGGCGCTGATCCTCGGCATCGACCGCTTCATGTCGGAATGCCGGGCTCTCACCAACTTCGTCGGCAATGCGGTTGCGACCATCGTCGTGGCGAAATGGGAAGGCGAACTGGACGAGACCCAGCTTGCCGCAACCCTTGGCGGCCGGGCGCTGCCGGAAGGTTCCGTTCAGGGCCTGCAGCCCGCCGAATAAAGCTGCCTCCCAGGGCAAGACCGCATTTCGGTGCGGCAAGGCGTGCTCCACCTTCGGGTGGGGTACGCCTTTTTCGTTTGTGGGATTGCCGCGCAGGGTTGCCGACCTGCTCTGGAGTATCGATCCGGCAACACGGGCGCCTTCACCGGTCTCTACTGCGCCACCGACCAGCTCACCGTCGGCAAGACGACGCCGCTTGCGGAATAACCCACCGGCGTCGAGCGCCACAAGGGCGACAAATGCCTCCATGTCGTTTCGGGCACGCTCAACATCCACGTGCCCGACGCGGAAGGTCAGGACTGGTTCGAACTCAACCCGCTCGACGGCTTCTACATTCCGGCCGGAACCGACCATCAGTACGACAACATGTCGGGCGAGCAGGTTGAGCCCGTCTTCGGCGTGGCGCCGGATTACTGAGCGCCGCTCCAATGCGGTATTGGCGGGGTCGGCCTATCCCTTGCGGTGGGCCGGCGCCGCGTCCGGTGTCCCGGCATTCATCCGGGCGATGAAGTCGCGCAGCATCGGTACGCGTCGCGGCCGGAAGCTCTCGTCCGTCGTCCTGACTTCGGCGATGCGATCGATGCGAAACTTGCGGAAATCCTGGCGCAGGCAACACCAGCCGAGCAGTACAAGAACCTGTTCGAGATAGACGATGCCAAGCGGCAGCACGCGCCGTTCGCTGTGTTGTCCCCCGGCGTCGACATAGTCGATGACGATGGCTTGCTCCTGCCAGCAGGCTTCGCGTAACAGGCCGACGTCGATATCCGGCACGGCCCTCTGTTCGAAACGATGAACCTGCGAGACCGCATGGATGGTCTGCTGCTGCAACCGGTCGGGCAGAGTGGCAGTTATCTTCGAAAGCACAGCTGCAGCAGCGCGTGCGAGCTCTGGCTCGCCCATGTGGCGGACTTCGCCGAGCCCCAGCACAAGCGCTTCGATTTCAAGGCGCGTGAAGGTCTGGGGCGGAAGGGCGATATCTTCCGTCAGGCGATAACCGAAGCCGCGCTCGCCGTCGATCACGGCACCGGCCGCGCGCAGGCTGTCGATGTCGCGGTAGAGTGAGCGCAGCGATACGCCGGTCTCTTCCGCCAGCCGCGCTGCGGTGACCGGCTGCGGCAGGCTGCGAAGCGCCTGGAGAAGACGAAAGAGACGATCGCTGCGTGCCATGACCCTACTGACGGAAATTGACAGTTGGGTCGATCTATAAAGAGGGCAGACAGAAACCGCAATCGAGGTCCTTTCCATGTTGACGCTCTATCACGCTCCGCGTTCCCGCTCCTCGCGCATCATCTCGCTGCTTCGCGAGCTGGATGCGCTCGACAAGGTCAACATTGTCATCGTTGACATCACCCGCGGCGACGGCAGCGGAGCGAAGGATCCGAAGAACCCGCATCCGGATGGCAAGGTGCCGCTGCTCGTCCATAACGGCGTCGTCATCTGGGAAAGCATCGCCATCATCCAGTACCTGACCGATCTGTTTCCGGAAAAGAAACTCGCGCCGCTTGCCGGCGACCCCAAGCGCGGCTGCTATCTGAGCTGGCTTGCCTGGTATGCCGGCGTGGTCGAGCCGGTGCTGATCGCCGAAGCGGCCGGCCTTTCGCATCCCTATCTGCAGGCCACGTTCCGTGGTTCCAAGGAGATGGCGGATCATTTGGAGACGGCGCTTACTGCGAGCCCCTATCTGATGGGCGATGGATTCTCCGCTGCCGACTTGCTGCTCTATTCGCCGTTTGCATGGTACCCGGAAGCAACGCCCGACGTGCCGGCCGTCAAGGCCTGGATCGAGCGCTGCGCCGCGCGCCCATCGGTGCAGTGGGCGGCGGACTTCGATGCGTCGCAGCAGGTTGCCGCGTAGGCAGCGAGACGAACGAGCGACTATCCGCCAAGGTGCCGCGTGTCGATTGTGACGCACGGCGCTCTGGTATTCGAGCCGGCTGATCAGGCGCGCCGTTCCCCTTCAACGCCCTTCCGAAATCAGGCGCGGCGTGAGCGTCATCGTGCCGGAAAGGCTTTGGCCGCTCTGAACAACGGAAAGACCGCCGAGGCCAGGAAGATGATGGCCGTTCGGCAGATGTGTCATCGGCTCGAAGCAGAAGAAGTCGGCGTCCTCAGGCGTGTAGAGCATGAAGTGGCGGAAGGGCGCCTGCGCTTCGATCTCCAAGCAAAGATCTTGTTCCGGCCACTCGATCATGGCCTTGCCGTCCCAATCCTCATAGGCGTTGTTCAGCCATTGGCGCGGGAGTGGATTGCCGCCTTCGAAGTCCAGATTGCGCAGTATCGGCCCCGGCTGATCCGGTAGGTGGCCGGCACGCTCGGTCCAGAAACGATCGGCCTTTGCCGTCAGCCGCGTGCCTGCAGTTTTCGGGAAAAAGGGATGATGTCCGAGGCCCATCGGCAGCGCCAGGCCCGACCTGTTGGTGACAGAAAGCGTGATCGTCAGGTGGCCACCGTCAATGCGGAAATGTTGAACGGCGTCATAAGCATAGGGGCTTGGCGCAATTGCTTCGTGCACGTAGCGCAGGCATGCCTCGGTTTCGCTGTGTGGGGCCACTTCCCATGTCGCCAGCCAGCCGTCGCCATGCAGATAATAGGGGTCGCCGGCGTTCCTCAGGAGGGCGTGGCGATGGCCGAAGAAAGTGAACGCGTTGCCCTCCAGCCGATTGCCAAAGGGAACGAGCGGAAAGCTTGCCTCAGTGCCATGGCGCTGAGACGCGAGACCATCGGTTCGTGCAGGACGAAAGATCGGGATCCCGCGATAGGTGCCGGAGAGGATCGCGCCGCCGAAGCGGCTCAACTCGATCGAAAGCGCACCGTTGTTGAGCCGCAGAATGTCCCCGGACATAGGGCAGCTAAGCCCGCCGTCCTGCCGCCGACGAGCGCAGGTTGTCGAGCAGCACGGCGAGCAGCAGGATCAGGCCGCGCACGACATATTGGTAGAAGGCCTGGATGTTGAGCAGGTTCATGACGTTTTCGGCAATGCCCATGATTAGCACGCCGACGATCACGCCGGTCATCGCCGCACGACCACCGGCAAGCGACACGCCGCCGAGCACGCAGGCAGAGATGACGGAAAGCTCGAGGCCTGTCGCCGCGTTCGGCTGGCCCGAGGTGATGCGCGAGGCGAGCAGCACGCCGGCAACGGCGCAGACGAGGCCCTGCAAGGCGAAAATCCAGATGCGCATGCGCGCGACATCGACACCCGCAAGCCGCGATGCCTCCGGGTTGCCGCCAATCGCCAGCGTGTTCTTGCCGAAGACGGTGCGGTTCAACAGGAAGCCGAAGGCTACGAAGAACAGCGCCATGACCCAGATCGGTGTCGGGACGCCGAGGAAGCGCGACAGTGCCAGCTGGTAGAAGCTCGGATCGTTGATGCCGACGGCGCGGCCGTCGGAGGCGATCAGCGCTAGGCCGCGCACGATCTGCATGGTGGCAAGCGTCGTGATGAGCGCGTTGATGCGGAAGCGGGCGATGACGACACCGTTGACCGTGCCGACCAGGCCGCCGCAGATGAGGGCGGCGACAAGGCCGAGCAGGATCGAGCCGGTCGCATTCGATGCCATGACCGCGACCATGCCGGAAAAAGCAACGGTTGAGCCGACCGAGAGGTCGAAGTCACGCGAGGCGAGGCAGAACATCATGGTGCAGGCGACGATGCCGATGGTGACGACCGACTGCAGCAGGCCGAGCATGTTGCGCTCGGTCAGGAAGTTGGGAACCGTCAGCGACACCACGAGAAAGGCCAGTGCGAAGATGACGACGAGGCCCTGTTCGCCGAGAAGAAGTTTTTTCAAGGAGGTCATCGTCAGCGTGCCTGTGTCTGAGGAAGAGAGTTGTTGTTTTGGACGTCCGGCAGGGCGGCGGCGAGAATGCGACGCTCGTCGAAGTCTGCTCGTGGAATATCGGCGGCGACCCGGCCTTCGCACATGACCATGATGCGATCGGCGATACCCATGACTTCGGGCAGTTCGCTGGAGATCACCACGATCGCCATGCCCTCGGCGGCCAGTTCGTAGAGGATTTCGTAGATCTCCGACTTGGCGCCGACATCGATGCCGCGCGTCGGCTCGTCAATCATCAGGACTTTGACGCCTTCTTCGGACAGCCATCGGCCGAGGATTACCTTCTGCTGGTTGCCGCCCGAGAGATTGATGATGTCCTGGCGGCGCGACGGCGTGCGCACGCGCAGCTTGGCGATGAACTTGTCGGCAAGCGCACCCTCCTTCTTCGGGTTGATGATGCCGAAGGGCGAGAAGTGGCGGCGCGAGGAGATCGTCATGTTCTCCTCTATCGAGCGTCCCTGGACGATGCCGTCGAACTTGCGGTCTTCCGGGCAGAGCACGATGCCGGAGCGGATGGAGTGCGGCGGGCTGTCCGCCTGGATCAAGGTGCCGTCGACAGAGACCGTTCCGCTGCTGCGGGCATCGGCGCCGTAGACCAGGCGAGCCATTTCGCTGCGCCCGGCACCGATCAGCCCGAAGAAGCCGAGGATTTCGCCGCGCCGGACGGAAAAGCTTAAAGGGTTGCGCAGCTTTGGTCCGGAAATGCCTTCCACGCGCAACCGCTCTTGCCGGAGCGTCCGCTCGCGCCAGCCCCAGATGTTGGCGATCTCGCGGCCGACCATTTCGGAAATGATCTGGTCGCGCGTTACCTTCGAAATCTCGGGGTGATGGGCGGCGAGCTTTCCATCGCGCAGCACCGTCAGGCTGTCGCACAGACGAAAAATCTCGTCGAGGCGATGCGAGACGTAGAGAATGACCGTGCCATTGGCGCGCAGCCGATCGATAAGCGCAAAGAGGATCTCGCTTTCCCTGGAGGAAAGCGACGAGGTCGGCTCGTCGAGTGCGATCACGCGCGCATCGAGCATGACGGCCTTGGCGATTTCCACCATCTGGCGCTCGCCGATCGATAGCGAGGCGACTTTCACGGAGGGATCGACGTCGATGCCGATCTCGGCAAGTTTCGCCGAGACGAATCCGATCAGTTGCTGGCGATCGATGACGCCGGCCTTGCCGGGAAAACGTCCGAGCCAGAGGTTTTCGGCGACCGTCAGCTCAGGCACGAGCTGCAGTTCCTGGTGGATGACGATGACGCCGGCGTGGAAGGCGTCGCGCACCGAGCGGTAGTGTTGCTGCGCGCCGTCGATCAGGATTTCGCCGGTATCGGCGGACTGGTCGCCGGAGAGGACGCGGATCAGCGTCGACTTGCCGGCGCCGTTTTCGCCCATCAATCCGTGCACGGCGCCTTTTTTCACCGAGAACGAGACGTTCGACAGCGCCTGGACGCCGGGATAGCCCTTGGAGATGGATCGGAATTCGAGGAAGTCTTGCATCTGCGACGCTCCGCAATGGGGCGCCCGGCGGTGTCGAACCGCCGGGCTTCAAAGTCATCGAAGACGACGATTACTCGATGCCGAGGTCCTTGCGAACGGCCTCGTAGGTATCGCGCAGCGCGATCTGGCCGGCGGTCAGCGTCAGCTTTTCCGGCTCCTTGCCGTTGGCGACCCACTCGTACATGTTGAGTGCGGTCTCGTAGCCGTGGCGCTTGGGCGAGATGATCACGGTGCCGAAGAAGCCGGTTGCCGCGGGCTTCTTGAACTCGTTGATCGCCGAGTCTGCGCCGCCGATGCCGACGCCGATCATGCTGTCCGGAGCGATGCCGACGGTCTCGGTTGCGCGCACCGCGCCGAGCACCGCTTCGTCATTCAGGCCGACGGCGACCCACTTCTTGATGCCGGCGTTCTTGTTGAGCACGACGGTAGAGGCGTTAAGCGCGGCTTCCGTGTCGGTCTTTGCCTGCGGCGCGTCGAAGATGTTAGCTTCCGGGAAGCCGTTGGCCTTCAGCACCGAGAGCGCGCCTTCGACGCGGTCGACGGCGGTCGGCAACTGGTCGTAGGAAACGCGGATGGCGCCGACGTCCTTCATGTCCCAGCCGCGCTTCTTGATCTCGTCGACAATCGACTGACCGACGGCTTCACCGATCTTGGTGGCCGAGATGCCCATATGCGGCACGCTCTCGATCGGGCTGCCGTCGGCGTTGACGAGGCGATCGTCGACCGTCATCAGCTTCAGGTCGTTGGCTTCAGCCTTGGCGATGATGCCGGGGCCGAGCTTGACGTCAGGCGTGCAGATGATGAAGCCCTGCGCGCCCTGGGCGCCGAGGTTGTCGATCGCCGACTGAACCTTCTCGCCATCTTCGGCGCCGATCTTGACCAGCGTGAAGCCCTTTTCCTTGGCGGCGACGTCGGCAAACTTCCACTCGTCCTGGAACCACGGCTCCTCGGGCTGCTTGACGATGAAGCCGATCTTGACGTCGGCGGCGAAGGCCGAGGTTGCTGCGAATACGGCAACGGTGCCGGC
This sequence comes from Ensifer sp. GW823-FHT05D09, assembly GCF_058795755.1. NCBI lineage: Bacteria > Pseudomonadati > Pseudomonadota > Alphaproteobacteria > Hyphomicrobiales > Rhizobiaceae > Ensifer > Ensifer sp. GW823-FHT05D09. The sequence goes on from NZ_JBXAIA010000005.1 coordinate 396,908, forward strand.
CAGAATGGCGGCTTTGAAGAAGCGCATGATTTCTCTCCCTAGTGAACTGCCTCCTGCAGTTGCCTTTTGTGTATGATGAATCATCATATCCGTCAATTGCCTTTGTATGATGATTGAGATAGTGATGTATAACTATTGCTGAAGTGCTCCCGGATCCCTGTCGCGAGGAAAGGTGATCTGGGATAAAAGCGTCGGCGGAACTGAAAGGGATGGGTGGAGATGCAGATGGAAGGACAGGAGCCGCAGGCCGTGGCCGCGGAGCAAGTACAGCGCCGGCCGCGCGTCCAGAAGAACGTGACGCGGACGATCGCTTCCGATATCTGCGCCGATATCTTTCCTGTCGGCTCCTATCTGCCGCGGGAAAATGATCTTTGTGAGCGCTACGGCGTCAGCCGAACCGTCATTCGCGAATCGTTGAAGATCCTGGAATCGAAGGGCATGGTGCGTGGCCGCTCGCGGGTCGGCACCGTCGTTTGCGGCAAGGACGAGTGGAACATCCTCGATGCCCAGGTGCTCGAATGGATCGGCGAGCGCATCTTCGAATTCGACCTGTTGAATTGCATCCTGGAAGCGCGCCGGGCGATCGAGCCGGTCGCGGCCGAATTTGCCGCGGAGCGCGCGACCGTTCAGGAAATCGCCGATCTCGAGCGCGCCTGGCAGGCGATGCGTGACGGCGAGCGCGATATCGCCGGCTTCACCGATGCGGACGTAGCGTTCCACACCTGCCTGCTCAAGGCCAGCCACAACCAGGTTTTCCTGCAACTGGTCGGCATCATCCAGGCGGCGCTGAAGTTTTCGCTGCATGCCTCCAACGAAGCCGCCGAGCGGCGCGACGAGGCGATCGACATCCATCGCGAACTGGTCGAGGCGCTGCGCATGCGCGACAAGGCCGCTGCGCGCGACTGCTCGACGCGCATGCTTGATCTCGCCGCGCGCGACCTGGCAACCGCGGTCAAGCAGCACAGCCCCGCCAAACCCGTTCTCTGAAAATTCCCGCCGGCATGCACGCGCACGGCTGGTCACGACACGCTATCCTCACCGAACCGGACATCATTCCATGAAGATCACCAAGCTAACGACCTATATCGTCCCGCCGCGCTGGCTGTTTCTCAAAGTGGAGACCGACGAGGGCATCGTCGGTTGGGGCGAGCCCGTCGTCGAGGGGCGGGCACTGACAGTCGAGGCGGCCGTGCACGAGCTTGCAGACTATCTCGTCGGCAAGGACCCGTTCCTGATCGAGGATCATTGGAATGTGATGTATCGCGGCGGTTTCTACCGCGGCGGCGCCATCCATATGAGCGCGCTTGCCGGCATCGACCAGGCGCTCTGGGACATCAAGGGCAAGGCGCTTGGCCAGCCCGTGCACTCCCTGCTCGGCGGCCAATGCCGCGACAAGATCAAGGTCTATTCCTGGATCGGCGGCGATCGCCCGAGCGATGTCGCCCGCAACGCCAAGGACGTGGTGGCGCGCGGCTTTAAGGCGATCAAGCTCAACGGCTGCGAGGAACTGCAGATCGTCGACACCAACGAGAAGATCGACAAGGCGGTGGAAACGATCGGTATCATTCGTGATGCGATCGGACCGAATATCGGCATCGGCGTCGATTTCCACGGCCGGGTGCACCGGCCGATGGCTAAGGTGCTGGCCAAGGAACTCGAGCAGTTCAAGCTGATGTTCATCGAGGAGCCGGTGCTTTCGGAAAACCGCGAGGCGCTGAAGGAGATCGCCAACCATTGCTCGACCCCGATCGCGCTCGGCGAGCGGCTCTATTCGCGCTGGGACTTCAAGTCGGTGCTGGCGGACGGTTATGTCGACATCATCCAGCCCGACCTTTCCCATGCTGGAGGGATCACCGAATGCCGCAAGATCGCGTCGATGGCCGAAGCCTATGACGTGGCGCTGGCGCCGCATTGCCCGCTGGGCCCAATCGCGCTTGCCGCCTGCCTGCAGATCGATGCCGTCAGCTACAATGCCTTCATCCAGGAACAGAGCCTCGGCATTCACTACAACGAGGCCAACGACATCCTCGATTACGTCTCCAACAAGGACGTCTTTCACTACGAAGACGGCTTCGTCTCGATCCCGCAGGGCCCTGGCCTCGGCGTCGAGGTCGACGAGGCCTATGTCATCGAGCGCGCCAAGGAAGGCCACCGCTGGCGCAACCCGATCTGGCGTCATGAGGATGGCAGCGTCGCCGAGTGGTAACGGCCGCACCGACTGATCGGATAGAGAGGGAACAGGCATGAGCAAGCGGCTTGCTGGCAAGCGCATCGTCATCACCGGGGCAGCGCAGGGCATTGGCCTCGCCATGGCGGAGGAATTTCTGAAGGAAGGCGCCAGCCTCTTTCTGATCGATCGCGATGGACCGCTGCTCGACCAGGAGACAGCAAGGCTCAAGGCGGCTGGCGGCACGGTCGCCTCGACGACATCAGACATTACCGACGCCGATGGGATTGCCGAAGCCATCCGTCAGGCCGAAAACACGATCGGGCGCCCGAATGCGCTCGTCAACAATGCCGGCATCAACGTCTTTTCTGAACCACTGGCGTTGAGTGACGCCGACTGGCAGCGCTGCTTCGACGTCAATCTCAAGGGGGCGTGGAACTGCAGCCGGGCCGTTTTGCCGGGCATGATCGAGGATGGCGGCGGCGTCATCCTCAATATCGCGTCCACCCATGCCTTCACCATCATCCCGCACACTTTCCCTTATCCGTTGGCGAAACATGCGCTTCTCGGCATGACCAAGTCGCTCGGCATCGAATACGCTTCAAAGGGGATCCGGGTGAATGCCCTTGCGCCGGGATACGTGCTGACGCAGAAGGCGGTCGAATACTGGAACAGCTTCCCGGACCCGGTTGCCGCTGAGGCCGAGACGATGAAACTGCATCCGGGCGGCCGCATCGCCACGGCTGACGAGATCGCCCGCGCCGCACTGTTCCTGGTGTCGGACGAATGCACCTTCATCAACGCCACCTGCCTGACTGTCGACGGCGGCTTGAGCGTCCTGCACCATCCCTGAGCCAGACCGGCAGGTCTGGTCTGAATTGCATTCGCCAATCACTGCGCTGCGCGGTGGTTGGCGTTCCCCGCCGGCCGCCGTTTGATGCCGGGCCGGCAGCGCCCTGCGCGCTTACCGCGGCTCTCACCTCCTCATCCTGCCTAACCTTCAACTTCTCGATCGCTGCTCCCGCTTTTCGAACGGGCGAGCAAGCCGGCTTGTTGTGCGGTTTGACGCTTGACCGCGAATAACTCCGATTATATGAGAAATAAAAAGCGCGACACGCCACTCGGAGGGCGGGCGCACGGCGGGGGAGTGGACATGTCGAGAAAACTGAGATCGCAGCATTGGTTCGGAGGGCTCGACAAGGATGGTTTCATTCATCGCAGCTGGATGAAGAACAACGGCCTGCCGGATGACGCCTTCGATGGACGCCCGGTCATCGGCATCTGCAACACGTTCTCCGAACTCACACCTTGCAACGCCCACTTTCGCGGCCTGATCGAACACATCAAGGCGGGCGTGCTGGAGGCGGGTGGCCTGCCGCTGGAATTTCCGGTGTTTTCCTGCGGCGAGTCCAATCTGCGTCCGACCGCCATGCTCTTTCGCAACCTCGCCTCCATGGATGTGGAAGAGGCGATCCGCGGCAACCCGATCGATGGCGTCGTGCTGATGGCCGGCTGCGACAAGACCACGCCGTCGCTCGTCATGGGGGCCGCCTCTTGCGATCTGCCGGCAATCGTCGTTTCCGGCGGGCCGATGCTGAACGGCCGACTGAAGGGCAGGACCATCGGCTCGGGTACGGATGTCTGGAAGTTTTCCGAGGATGTGCGGGCCGGCGTCATGACGCCGGCCGAATTCATGGCGGCGGAAAGCGCAATGTCGCGCTCACCAGGTCATTGCATGACCATGGGCACCGCCTCGACCATGGCGTCGATGGCCGAAGCCTTGGGGCTGGCTCTACCCGGCAACGCGGCCTATCCCGCGGTCGACGCTCATCGCGCGCGCCTGGCGCGGCTCTCCGGTCGGCGGATCGTCGCGATGGTTGCCGAGGACCTGCGCCCGTCGCATATCCTGACGCGGGAAGCCTTTGCCAATGCCATCCGCGTCAACGGTGCCATCGGCGGCTCCACCAACGCTGTCGTGCATCTGCTGGCGATTGCAGGACGGGTGGGCACCGAACTGACGCTCGAGGATTGGGACAGGTTCGGCCGGGACATCCCGACGATCCTCAATCTCATGCCTTCGGGCACCTTCCTGATGGAGGACTTCTGTTACGCCGGCGGCCTTCCCGCCGTCATGAAGGAAATCGCCGACCTGCTCGATCTCGACAACCCGACGGTGACGGGCAAGAGCGTCGGGGAAAACATCGCGGATGCGGAAAACTACAATCCCGATGTCATCCTGCCGCGCGCCGTGGCGTTGACGCAGCAGGGCGGTATCGCCGTCCTGAAGGGTAATCTCGCGCCCCAGGGGGCGATCCTGAAGCCTTCGGCGGCAACGCCGGGCCTGATGCAGCATCGCGGACGCGCGGTCGTCTTCGAAACGATCGACCACTACAAGCAGCGCATCGACGATCCCGACCTCGATATCGACGAGACCTCGATCATGGTTCTGAAGAACTGCGGTCCCAAGGGCTATCCAGGCATGGCCGAGGTTGGCAACATGGCGCTGCCGCAGAAGCTCCTGAAGCAGGGCGTGCGCGACATGGTGCGCATTTCCGACGCCCGCATGTCGGGCACCGCCTTTGGCACTGTCGTGCTGCATGTCGCGCCGGAGGCGGCCGTTGGTGGTGCCTTGGCGTTGGTCAGGGACGGCGACTGGATCGAACTCGACGTCGCCGGGCGCCGGCTGCACCTCGATGTCGACGAGGCGGAGCTTGTTCGCCGCCGGCAGCTGTGGACGCCGCCTGAGATCGCCATGCCGGGCGGCTACCAGGGCCTTTATGTCGAACGGGTGATGCAGGCCGATCGCGGCGCTGATCTCGATTTCCTTGTCGGTTGTCGCGGGCACGCCGTGCCGCGCGAAAGCCACTGAGGAGGAGCGGCGATGTCCCGGTTCGACCCCGCTGACCTGCACGGCATCCACGCCATCCTCTACGCGCTGTTTGACGGCGACGAAAAGCTCGATCGCGGAGCCATGCGGCGCCAGACTGAGGTCTGTCTTGATGCCGGCGTGCATGGCATGGCGGCCCTCGGTCTTGCAACCGAAGCCTCGAAATTGAGCGAGGCCGAACGCATGGCCGTGATGGAATGGCTGGTGGAAGACACGGCCGGCCAAGTGCCGGTGGCGCTCACCATCTTCGGGCCCTCGGTCGAGGAACAGGTACGCCAGGCGCGCCATGCCGTTGGTGCTGGCGCCGATTGGCTGATCCTGCAGCCGCCGATCGTCGGCCAGTTCTCCGCCCAGGAGTATATCCGTTTCTTCGGCCGTGTCGCCGATGCGATCGACGTACCTGTCGCGATCCAGAATGCGCCGGCATTCATGGGGAGGGGACTGACCGCAACCGATATTGCAGAGCTCGTCCGCCAGCATCCGAACATTACGCTGATCAAGGGCGAGGGACCGGTGGTCGATATCGCCGCACTGATCGAGGTTACCGAGGGAAGATTGCCGGTTTTCAACGGCCGGGCCGGTCTCGAACTCATCGACAACCTGCGGGCCGGATGCCGCGGCTTCATTCTTGCGCCCGACTGCATCGATCATGCCGTCAGGGCTTACGAGTTCTATCGCGACGGCTGGGACGAGGAGGCGGAAGCGGCCTATCGCAACATGCTGCCGGCCGTGGTGTTCACCATGCAGGGGATCGAGAACCTGATGTGCTACGGCAAACGTCTCTTCGGTGAACGCGCCGGCCTGCCCGTGTTCGACCGTGCGCCGGCGCTGCGGCCGACGGCGACCGGCCTGGCGATGGTTGAGCGTTTTGCCGAAGAGCTTGGCCGGCTCGGCGAGGAATAGGCGTTATCGCCATGCCAGGGGCCGACCGCCCGTTGTTGGGGCGTGGCGACGGCTATGGTAGCAAGGGGTCGAATCGCGCCAAAGTGCGCGCCGGGATTTCGGAAACGGACGGCTGATGACGACATTTACGATCGGAGACCGGGGCTTGCCCGCACAGATCGCGGCGGAAATCGGCCGGCGGATTGCGCTCGGCGAACTCAAGCCCGGCGAGATCCTGCCCAAGGAGTCCGAGATGCTGGGCAATCTGCGCGTCAGTCGGACGACCTTGCGCGAGGCGCTGAAGATCCTGTCGACCAAGGGCTTCATCGAGGCCAAGCCGCGCCTGGGCACGCGGGTCCGCGCGCCGGAGCATTGGAACACGCTCGATCCGGTGGTGCTCTCCTGGCACGAGGGCGCGGATGACCAGCAGCAACTGGTCGAAGAACTGTTCGAGATCCGCCTGGCGATAGAGCCGATGGCAGCGGGGCTTGCCGCTCGCCGTGGGTCGGCGGATGAGCTTGAGCGCATCCGCGCGGCCTATGCCCGCATGACGGAAGACCACGCGACGGTTTCTGCCGCGATTGAAGCTGACATCGATTTCCACCTGGAAATCATCCAGGCGGCGCACAATCGCTTTCTCCTGCCCGTCTCGGCGGTCATTCGCACGGCCCTGACGATCAGCATTCCCCGCACGCTCAGGACGTTTGGTGGCTTGCAGCACTCCCTCAAGATGCACGAAGCCATCGTCGAAGCCATTGAAGCGCGCAATGCGGCAATGGCAGAGACGGCGGCGCAAATGCTGTTGAACGCGACCTACCAGCGCAATTTCCTATCCGCACAGCCGTAACCAGGACCCAGTCACGGCATCACTTTCGGTGCAGGTTGATCTCGCTGGTGACGACCCTGTCGCCGGATTCCGGGTCGACATCAACAGTCGTCAGCCGCATGCCGTTGGCGCCAACTTTCTGCAGCGTCAGATCGGCGCTGCGGTCGCCGTTGACTTCCTTCGCCCAGCGAATGGTGAGGTTGATGGCATCACCGCGACGGCTGCCGCTCAGGCCCGCGCGTCCGCCACGCGGGCCGAGATACGACCCGCTGTATTTCGTGCCGCTGAATTTCAGTTGGGCATCGATCGATTTTGAAATCAGGATCAACCCTCGACAGACGCCTTCCATCGACAGCGCCAGACCTCGCGATTGAGAATCGAAGTTGCAGGAAACGTTGATGGGCGACATATGCGTTCGGATTCTAACTGTGCCGGCGCCCGTCCAACTGCCCTGCAGCGACTTCAGGAACGCACCTTCGTCCGCTTGGGCGGCGCCGGCAAGCGATGTTGTCATGGCGGCAAACACGAGCCAACGCAGCATATCGCAATCCTCCGTTTAGAGGCTTGGCATGGTACACCAGCCAAGGCCCAGATCACCAGCCGCAACGCGCAATCGCTGCGGATGTTCCGCGCACTGCGCTTCCGCATCGCGAAGCTTTGCCCGGCTGCATCGCACGGGTGACGGCGATGGAGTGTTGCCTGCGCCCGGGCGACGAGAGGTTTCATCCTGTGCAGTCAACCGCTCCGGAGAGGCGCGAGCAACGCCGGCCCGCCGTTAACCTCATCGCGCGAAAGTCTTGTTGGCACGATGGCACTTCGCACTAAAGGTTGGTAAGGAAACTGTTAATATCCCAGTATATACAGTGAGTGTGGACGCCGCCTCAGTTTATTTATTGCCTTTTTGATATCTTTGGATCGATGTTAGTGTCTATTTCATCAGAATTTCTTCTCCATTTCGGCCTGTCGATACAAAACGTCGTCTGCCGCGGGGTCGGTGCAAGTGGGGCCATCAGCGCCGTCGAAGGCATGTCACGTCCTCCTGTCGCATGAGCTTGAGATCGTGAGCGTTCATCCTTCACTTCGCGGGGCATTCGAGCGACCTCTCCTACCTCGGGTCGAGGCGATCCTTGAGCGGGAGCAGTTCGGAGAGGCCCTGCGTGATCTGGCGCTGCGGCTCGTCGCCATGCACGATATTGCCCCAAGGATCGTGCGTTACACCGCCAGCCTTCAGAAGTGGCTGCTGACCCAGGCAATCCTGACCCTCTGTTTCGAGCACAAGATCGATGGCACCCGGCCGGGCCTGACTGCGGCTAAGCTCGTGGATTTTTTCGTCGAGAGCAATATTGCGAGCAGAAATACGGCCGTTGCGCACCTGGCGGAAATGCGCAGTTACAAGTTGCTGCTTGACGCCGAATGGGCGGGCGACAAGCGCTTGCGCCCGCTGATCCTGTCGGAAACCGCTGAGGATCTCATCCGCCAGTGGTTTGATGGCCATCTCAAATCGCTCGACAGGCTGGATGGGGGCCGGCGTCACCACCTGTCCATGGCCGAGCCGTCATTGCTGTGTTTCGCGCACCCGAGGGCAACGCGACGCTTGTTCGAAGAGCCGGGCTGGTGTTCGCCACCCGAAAGCGTCGCTACCTTTGTGCGGACGGAGTCCGGCAGCAACATTCTGCATGATCTGATTGCACGCCTGCCGAAGGGGGAGTTACCGCAAGGTCGGATAACGATCGGCCCCCTGCGCATCAGTGAGATCACCAGTCGCTACATCATATCGAATAGTCACGCCCAACGGGTTTTTGCACGGGCGCGCGACCTTGCCGTCCTCGGCTGGCAAGGGCCGGGAAACCGCGGCGACCTCTGGGTGTCATCGCAACTCGTGTCGGATTATCGCCGCTGGCAGGCGGTCAAGTTTGCCGCACTTGAAGAGGCGTTCGATTGGGCTGTTGCGCGGACGATCTGACCGTGCTGCGCCTGCAGGGTTGAAAGGCCCTGAACGGGAGGTGTGCACGATCAGATCGGGCATGTCAGTCGTGGGAACCCACCGGGCGAATGTACAGGCGTTTTGCCGCGCAATGAGAAACGGGTGACCGAGTTTGCGGTTATCGCAGCCTGTTCGCCCATCATCCCTGATGGTTGTCAGAATCGTCCTGTGCTTCCGGATCGGCGCAGCCGGCCATGGCGCCGGCTGTAGTTGAGCGCTTCGCCCTTGGTTGCAAGCGGACACGGCGAGCCCGGCCAGTAGAGTCAGAACGAGCGGGGAGCTGGATCAAGGAGCTTCAAGTTCCCGCCCGTAACTTGATGGATTGCGCAGGTTCGTCGGACAGCGCCGTTTTCTTCGAACCGGAATGCCGCCGCCGCGCCGATGAAGCCGCTCGGCGACCGAATGCTTTCCTGGTTGATGGCGTTTTCGCCCTTGGTGCGCACGAGACCTGCCGCAAGCGCAATGACATCGAAGCCATAGGCCGCATCGGCAGCGGCGGCGCGCTCGTAGCGATCGAGGTAACGCGAGGTCATACGCGAACCGTTCTCCGGACCAAACACACAGAGATGACTTCCGGAAACCTCCGGACGTTTGTAGGCGGCAGCGGTCCAACCGGAACTTCCAACGATCATCGCATTCGGCTTCAGATAGCCATTGGCCCTAAGCTGAGACAGAGCGGCGACGTCGGGATCTCCCGCGCCAACCAAGAGCACCGCGTCTATATCCTTGAGTTTGGCCTTCGACGCGGCGTCACCGGAAAATGCGGTGGAGCCGGTCACCGCAAGTAGAGCCGGCTTGATGCCGTAGTCGGCAAGCCCACGCTCAAGCCTCTGCCGTTCATTGGCGGAGACATCGCCGGGCAAGAGCGCGACGAACCGCGTACGGCCGGACGCCGCCGCATAGGATGCTCCCTCGACTGTGCTGTCGACACGATCGGACACGAAGGCGAAGGTGCCGGCTGGCCGCTCGGCGCCGTTGCCGCGAAGCATCAGCAGTGGCGGGCGGGCGGAGCCAAGTCCGTCACGGAAGGTGCTGACAGGCACGTCGGCGGCGGACACAGCGACAAGCGCGACCTTCTGATCGGCGAGCCTCTTTGCCGCGTCCTTGACCTGTTGTGGCGATCCGTCGGTATTTTCGACCAGAAGCGAGAGCTGACCGCCACCAAGTTCGTCGACCGCAAGCGAAGCGCCATCCCGGATATCCCGTTCGCGCACGGTTTCGCCCGTCGGCGCCATGAGGGCCGTGATGAGCGCGATCCGCGTCGGCCCATTGCCGAACGTTTCCTGCGGTTTGACCGCACGCTCGGCTGCGCGCCGGGCATGCATCGCCTGCGGCGATTCCACGTCGAGCACGTCTTGAGGGGTGGGGGCACCCTGGCAGCCCGCGAGCATACCGAGAGCGAACATGCCGAGGGTCAGCCATTTCCCGCGAAACGACACACACTTAGCCGGTGAAACGACAGCGCGAGACATGACGATCAGACAGCCTGTATCAGTTCATGAAGTGATGCATTTTGGTGTAGAAGCAATCGCACTTGGCGAGGTAGTCCTCGTCGCGCCAATTGGATTGAAGGTAGCCGTAGGCCTTGCCGCAAGCAACCTTGGTCTCGGACGCCCAGACGAAGGCCGGTCGCGTCGAGTAGACCCAGCGCGGATCAGCGGCAACGGCGATCGCCTCGTCCATGCGCGATACGACTTCCTTCGTCAGAGTGCCGACATCCTGCTCGACCGTCAGCGAGGACTGGCTGAGCTCCGTGCACTGCCTGGTGGCCGGCGCATAGTCGACAATGAGATCGGCTGCGAAACCTGATAAGGGCATCAGAGCGACCATCGCCCCCGCCAGCATGCTTCGGATCATGAAAAGGCTCCCCCTGGAAATGCGGTTCCCGGATGATTGCCGAGAACCGCTGAACTGTCGAGATCGATGTTGCGTTTATGAAACGTCCTGTGTCTTTGGCGCACCGTTTTCGGTGAAGAGGATCTTCACCACCTCGGTCGAAACCTGGAAGTCTTCGAGCACCGCGACCGTGTGCCAACCCGAACCGTTGCCGGCACTGCCGTCGGTGTCGACCTGAAGATTGGCGTTCTGGCCGTTTTGGACCACCTGGACAAAGTTACCGTCCAGGGTCGTTCCCGTGGGCAGATTGCCGAGAAGAGCCGTCAGGTCGACGCTATCGCCCTCGGCGTAGTTGTAGTCGGTAATCACGTCGTCAATGCTGAGCTGCAGCGAGTCCGCGTCGATCTTGAAGGTGTCGGCGCCCGCGCCCCCGGTCATGGTGTCCGAACCGGTACCGCCATAGAGCAGGTCGTTGCCGGTGCCACCGTCCAGAATGTCGCTGCCGCTGCCTCCGAGCAGCCAGTCATTGCCAGCCCCGCCATAGAGCTTGTCGTCCACCACTGGTGCAAGGTCGAAGAGAACTTGGCCCGTGTCGGCGTCAACGCCAGCGAACGTCAGTGTCTGAGTGCGACCGTCTTCCATCGTGATGGTGGCCGTGACGCCCTTGCTGGCGAACAGCCCCGCATCCCCGTCGCCTGCGTTCAGACCAAGGCGATCGACGTCGATGTTCAACTTCAGGCCGTCGCCTGCCGTGAACGTGCCTTGACCGAAACTCAGGGTCAGGCTGCCGACATTGTCCGTGCTCGAGAAGGAAACATTGCTGTTGGTCAAGCCAACCAAGCCGGAAAGATCTGGTCCCCACTCACCGTCGCTATTTCTGGTGCCCCCGGCAGTTCCGTCGAAAATGGCGTCACCGTCACTTCCGCCTCGAAGGTTTATCGTAATGCTCTGTACAGCGCTGCTGCCTTCATTGAACGCAAACTGCAGGAAGTTGGCGTTGCTTGCTGTATTCGCGCCGTCGACTGTCAGCGTGAATTTGACGCGCTCGCTCGTTGAGTCGCCCCCAATCAAGACATCGTTGCCTTCGTAGCCGTAAATCGTGTCGGCGGCGTTGTTGCGACCGAGCAGGATTTCGCCGAGACCGGTGCCCCACAATTCACTGTCGCCTCTCTGGTCGCGATCGACATTGACAGAACCCGTGTCAGTCATGCCTCCCGCGTTACCCGTATAAATGAACGAGCCACCATTCGAGCTTCCGGAACCATCGGTGAACGTAACCGTGCCGCTTCCGTTGCTGACGGACCCGCTGTCTGCCCCGCTTACAGAGGTGACGCTGATCGGAAGTCCATCGGTGTTGCTGTCGTTGTACAGCAACGCAGCATGCGGAATGACAATTGCAGCGCCATTACCCGATATATTCGTGATGACATTGTCGTCTCGCACAATTGGCGGGAGGGCAGCGTTGCTGAGATTGAAGTTGATCGTGTTTGATGCGGTGTCGCCATCGCCATCTATCAATGTGTAGCCAAACGATGCCACCTGAGTTGATGTGACGCTGGACGGCGGAGTGTAGGTGTAGCTTCCGTCATCCATGTCGATCTTCAGCGTACCTTGGGACGTGTTGATCGTTAGTTCGTTCGTTGCGGTATTGAACGAATAAGTTGCACTCCCGCTGCCGGCCATGGTGACCGCGTCTGTCGCTCGGTCATAGGTAAACACCTTGCCGGCATAGGTGATGGCACGCACATATCCGCCGTCCGCGCCAAATGCATTGTCGGGATTGGGGTCGGTCATGATGTTGCCCGTCGCGGGCTGAAACACAGAGCCGCTCAGCGAAGTCGTGAGTTGGCTGAGATCCGTTATGACCTGGGCATCGCGATCGGCGCCGGTTCCCCTTCCGTCATAGGCCAGCGGATCGAGCGGTCCCTGGACTGCGGCGCTACCCATGCCGAACGCGTAGGAATTAATGTCATTCGTATTGAGGAAGTTCTGCCAAGCAGTGATCTCGCTCCCTGTAATCGCGCCATCAGTTGGATCTCCATCTGACAGGAAATACAGCACGTTTGAGGCGCCGGAGATTTTGCCTGCCGCATTAAAGGCTGTTTGTGCAGCCGACACAGCAGCATCGTAGTTGGTGCCACCATCAGCAGTTAAGCCGTTCACAAAGGCCTTCGCCTGATCCACGGTCATCCACCCACCGGGAGCAGCGCTTGCGTCAGACGAGAACGTCGCGATTGCGATCTTTACATTGCCGACGTTGTCGTATCGCTCGATCAACTCGATGACCGACGCCTTCATAACTTCAAGTCGCGTAAGACCTGTCAGGCCCGAAGCGTAGTCCATGCTACCGGAGACGTCGAGCACGAGAGTGATGTTGGTATCCCCACCACCCGTTTCGGTCAGCGACTTGTTGATTTCGTTTGCTGTCGGAATGTCGTCGACGACGTTGATGCCGACCGTTGCGCTGGCGGTGCTGCCATCCTGATCGGAAGCGACGACGGTGATGCCGGCCAGGTTGATCGTGTTCTGCGA
>NZ_JBXAIA010000006.1:0-402656 GCF_058795755.1 Ensifer sp. GW823-FHT05D09
AACTGAAAATACAAAGGAAATTCATGAGGGAGTTATCAACAGGGCGAACGACATCCAAATCCTCTGCAGATTTCGGCGCTCACATCACCGAACACGGCAGAAAACGATGAGGGGTAGCCTGGGCGCTCTATCGCGGCTGCAGGATCTGGCCCACCGGCGCTGCCGCGAGCGGCCTTTCGCGGCTGAAATGGCCCCAGTTCTCCCGCACGATCTGCATCAGGAACTCGCGCACCGCACGCACCCGCGGCACGGCGACCAGATCGCGGTGGCAGATCATCCAGTAGGTGCGCTTCAGCTCGACCTCGTCGGGCAGTACGATCTCGATGTCCTTTTCGTCGCGCGCCATGAAATGCGGCAACACGCACAGACCCAGCCCCTGGCGCACGGCCTTCAACTGCGTGAGGATGCTCGAGCTCTGGAAATGCGCCCTGAGGCCCGGCTGGATCTCGCCGAGATAATCGAGCCCGGGCGCAAAAATCATGTCTTCGATGTAGCCGACGAAGCGATGGGCGGCGAGATCGTTGCGGCTCCTGATCGGCGGGTGGCTGGCAAGATAGCTGCGCGAGCCATAGACATGCAGCGTATAGGGCGTCAGCACCTCGGAGTGATAGGGACCGGCCTTCGGCGCGGTCAGCGCCACCGACAGGTCCGCCTCCTTGCGCGACAGCGACATGATCTGCTGGATCGCCACCAGTTCCAGCGAGATGTTCGGATAGGTCGCGGCAAAGCTCGACAGCCGATCCGACAGGAAGAAGTTGCCGAACCCTTCGAGCGTGCTCAGCCGCACCACGCCGCGCTGCGCCGTCAGACCGTCGCTGATGTCGAGCTGAAGCTGCTCGGTCTCGCGCTCGATGCGTTCGGCGGTCTCGACGAAGCGCTGGCCGATCGCCGTCAGCACGTAGCCGCGCGGATTGCGCTCGAACAGCTTGACCTTGAGGGCGAATTCCAGCCGGTCGATGCGCCGCGACACGGTCGCATGGCTGGTTCTGAGCCTTCGCGCCGCCGTCGACAGTTGCCCGGTGCGCGCGACCGCCAGAAAGAACTGCAGATCGTCCCAGGTGAAGTTCGGATTCATCTCGCTGCCCCCATCTGTTCGAAAATGAACAGACCCTGTTTGCAATTTACGGGCGACAGCGCTTGCATCCAAGCGGTTTTTTCCGGATTGTAACGCCGGAGCCGACATCTGAGGAGCATGTCTGGCCAAATTTGAACAGAACGGGACTGACGGTCCGGCAATGCCACGCGCTTTGCCGGAGCGACACGCCATTTCGTGTTGCCAGTCCCTGCCTGCTGACCCTTGGAGGAGGACACGATGACGAAGAAACTGCTCACCGCATTCGCCATGATGCTTGCCGGCAGCACGGCCGCATTCGCCGACGCATCCGACGGCAAGGTCAAGATCGGCATCCTGAACGACCAGTCCGGCGTCTATGCCGACTTCGGCGGCAAGTCTTCCTACGAGGCCGCGCTGATGGCGGTCGAGGACTTCGGCGGCAAGGTTCTGGGTGTTCCCGTGGAAGTGATTACCGCCGACCACCAGAACAAGGCCGACATCGCCTCCAACATCGCCCGGCAATGGTATGACACCGAGCAGGTCGACAGCATCATGGAGCTGACAAGCTCGTCTGTCGGCCTCGCCGTCCAGGCGCTGTCGAAGGAAAAGAAGAAGATCACCATCAACACCGGCGCTGCCACCACCGAACTCACCGGCAAGCAGTGCTCGCCCTATGGTTTCCACTGGGCCTATGACACCCATGCTCTGGCCGTCGGCACCGGCGGCGCGCTGGTCAAACAGGGCGGCGACAGCTGGTTCTTCCTGACCGCCGACTACGCCTTCGGCTATTCGCTCGAGGAAAACACCGGCAACTATGTCAAGGAAAACGGCGGCACCGTCGTCGGGTCCGTCCGCCATCCGCTGGCGACCACCGACTTCTCCTCGTTCCTGCTGCAGGCGCAGTCGTCGGGCGCCAAGGTGATCGGCCTTGCCAATGCCGGCCTCGACACTTCCAACGCCATCAAGCAGGCGGCCGAATTCGGCATCGTCCAGGGCGGCCAGCGCTTGGCGGCGCTCCTGTTCACGCTTGCCGAAGTCCACGGCCTCGGCCTCGAGGCGGCGCAAGGCCTGACGCTCACCGAAGGCTTCTACTGGAACCGCAACGAAGAAACGGCAAAGTTCGGCAAGCGCTTCATGGAGCGCACCGGCAAGATGCCGAACATGGTTCACGCCGGTACCTATTCGGCCGTGCTGTCCTATCTGAAGGCGATCGAGAAGGCCGGCAGCGATGACGGCGATGCCGTTTCCAAGGAACTGCGCGCGCTGCCCGTCAACGACGTCTTTGCCGAAAACGGCAAGGTCGCCGAGAACGGCCGGATGATCCATGACATGTACCTGCTGGAAGTGAAGAAGCCGGACGAAAGCAAGGAGCCCTGGGACTATTTCAAGGTGCTCGCCACCATCCCCGGTTCGGAAGCCTTCATCGATCCGGCCAAGAGCGGCTGCGACCTCGTGAAGTCGTGAGCGGTCGGATCGCGATGACCGCCGCCTTGCCACAACAGAATGGAGCGCCGCGGGTGGTTTTGTCCGCCCGCGGTCTCCGTCGCGATTTTGGCGGCTTTACCGCCGTCAACAACGTCGACCTCGACGTCCACCATGCCCGCGTGCATGCACTGATCGGCCCGAACGGCGCCGGCAAGACGACGGTCTTCAATCTCCTGACCAAGTTCCTGCAGCCGACCGGTGGTACGATCACGCTCTTGGGCGAAGACATCACCCGCATGGCGCCCGACAAGGTGGCGCGCATGGGCCTGGTGCGCTCGTTCCAGATCTCGGCGGTGTTTCCGCACATGAGCGTGCTCGACAATGTGCGCGTGGCGCTGCAGCGGCCGAACGGCCTTGCGACCCAGTTCTGGAAGCCGATGTCGGCACTCGACGGTCTCATCGCCAAGGCCGATCAACTGATCCGCTCCGTCGGCCTCGACAAGGAGAGGAATGCGGTCGCCGCCGATCTGTCCTATGGCCGCAAGCGGGTGCTTGAGATCGCCACGACCCTGGCGCTCGACCCGAAGGTGCTTTTGCTCGACGAGCCGATGGCCGGCATGGGCCACGAGGATGTGGGCATGGTCGCCGAGATCATCCGCGAAGTGGCGCGTGAACGCGCCGTGCTGATGGTCGAGCACAATCTCTCCGTCGTCTCGACGCTCTGCCATCACGTCACGGTGCTGCAACGCGGCGAGATCCTGGCCGAGGGCGACTACGCAAAAGTATCGGCCGATCCGCGGGTGCGCACCGCCTATATGGGCACCGAGGAGGCCTGAGATGAAACCACTTCTGAAAGTCTCCGGCCTCAACGCCTGGTACGGCGAAAGTCACATCCTTCACGGCGTCGACATGACCGTCGGCGAAGGCGAGATGGTCACCCTGCTCGGACGCAACGGCGTCGGCAAGACCACCACCCTGCGCTCGATCATGGGCATCGTCCGCAATCGCAAGGGAACGATCGATTTCGCCGGCGAAGACCTGATCAAGGTGCCGCTGCACCGGGTCGCCCACCGTGGCCTCGGCTTCATCCCCGAAGAGCGCGGCATCTTTTCGACGCTCTCCGTCTACGAAAACCTGCTGCTGCCACCGGCGGTCGCCAAGGGTGGCATGACCGTCGACGAAATCTTCGAGCTCTTTCCTAACCTGCACGAGCGCCGCAACAGCCCCGGCACCAAGCTTTCCGGCGGCGAGCAGCAGATGCTGGCGATCGCCCGGATCTTGAGAACCGGCGTGCGCATGATGCTGCTCGACGAACCGACCGAGGGCCTTGCCCCCGTCATCGTCCAGCGCATCGGCGACGTGCTGAAGACCTTGAAGGCGCGCGGCATGACCGTTCTGCTGGTCGAACAGAACTTTCGCTTCGCCAGCAAGGTTGCCGACCGTTTCTACCTGATGGACCATGGCCGCATGGTCGGCGAGTTTCCCGTTTCGGAACTCTCCGCCCGCATGGACATGCTGCACGATGTGCTGGGGGTCTGAGCCATGACCATGATTTTTGGAATTCCGCTGCAGGCCCTCCTGGGCCAACTGCTCATCGGCCTTATCAACGGCTCGTTCTATGCGCTCCTGAGCCTCGGCCTGGCGATCATCTTCGGCCTGTTGCGCGTCATCAACTTCGCCCATGGCGCGCAATACATGCTTGGCGCCTTCTTCGCCTGGTTGCTTTTGTCCTATTTCGGCATCGGCTACTGGCCGGCGCTCGTTATCGCACCGCTTGCCGTCGGCGTTGTCGGCGCGATCATCGAACGTACGATGTTGCGGCGGCTCTATACGCTCGATCCGCTCTACGGCCTGCTCTTCACCTTCGGCTTGGCGCTAACGATCGAAGGCACGTTCCGCTATCTCTATGGCGCCTCGGGCCAGCCCTATGCGACGCCGGCAGCCCTTGCCGGCGGCACCAATCTCGGCTTCATGTTCCTGCCCATCTATCGAGGCTGGGTGATCGCCTTCTCGCTCGTCGTGTGCATCGGCACCTGGCTTGTGATCGAGAAGACCAAGCTCGGCTCCTATCTGCGCGCCGCCACCGAAAACCCCATCCTCGTCCAGTCTTTCGGCATCAACGTGCCGTTCCTGCTGACGCTGACCTATGCGCTCGGCGCTGCCTTGGCCGCCCTTGCCGGCGTGCTTGCCGCCCCGATCTACCAGGTCTCGCCGTTGATGGGCTCCAACATCATCATCGTCGTCTTCGCCGTGGTGGTGGTCGGTGGCATGGGCTCGATCATGGGCGCGATCGTCACCGGCTACCTGCTTGGCGTCGCCGAGGGCCTGACCAAGGTGTTCTACCCCGAAGCCTCCAACATCGTGATCTTCGTGATCATGGCCATCGTTCTCCTGATACGGCCTGCAGGCCTCTTCGGCCGGGATGTTTGATATGACACTGACACTCGATATCGATAAGCCAAGCGAAAAGAAGCCGGTCGTCGTGCAGACGATTATCCTGGCGGCCGGTCTGGCGCTGCTGGTCCTCGCACCGTTGTTCTTCTATCCCGTCTTCCTGATGAAGCTTCTGTGCTTCGCACTGTTTGCCTGCGCCTTCAACCTGCTGCTCGGCTACACCGGCCTGCTCTCGTTCGGGCATGCGGCCTTCTTCGGCGGGGCCGCCTATTTCACCGCGCATGCGGTGAAGGAATGGGGGCTGCCGCCGGAACTCGGCATTCTGGTCGGTGTCGCCGGGGCGGCGTTTCTCGGCGCGATCATCGGTTATCTCGCCATTCGCCGGCAAGGCATCTATTTCGCCATGATCACGCTGGCGCTGGCGCAGATGTTTTACTTCTTCTGCCTGCAGGCCGAATTCACCAAGGGCGAGGACGGCATCCAGTCCGTGCCGCGCGGCCATCTCTTCGGCTTCATCGATCTCAGCCAGTCGACGAACATGTACTACTTCGTGCTGGGCGTGTTCATCATCGGCGTCGCCATCATCTGGCGGATCATCCATTCGCCCTTCGGCATGATCCTGAAATCGATCCGCGAGAACGAGACACGCGCCGTGTCGCTCGGCTATTCCGTGCGCAATTACAAGCTCGCCGCCTTCGTCATGTCGGCCGCCCTCACCGGCCTTGCCGGCGGCGTCAAGGCGCTGGTCTTCCAGTTCGCAACGCTGACTGATGTCAGCTGGCAGATGTCTGGCGAGGTCATCCTCATGACCCTGCTCGGCGGTATCGGCACGCTGATCGGACCGCTGTTCGGCGCCGGTCTGGTCGTGACCTTGCAGAACTATCTTGCCACCTCCGAATTCCCGGTCACCATCATCACCGGCCTGGTCTTCATGGTCTGCGTGCTTCTGTTCCGGCGCGGCATCGTTGGCGAGTTCTACAATTCAAGGCTGGGTCGCAAGCTCGGCTTTGAGCATCGGCACTAAGGCCCTCGGGCAAGCGAGCCGGCCCGGTCCCCGCCTTCGGCCGGACCGGGCATCGACAGGAAGAGTGAGCCCATGGACACGTTCGACTATATCGTCGTCGGAGCGGGCAGCGCCGGCTGCGTTCTGGCGAACCGCCTTTCCGAAAACCGGGACCGCCGCGTCCTGCTGCTCGAGGCCGGCGGCAGCGACAACTATCACTGGATCCACATCCCGGTCGGCTACCTCTATTGCATCAACAACCCCCGCACCGATTGGTGTTTCACCACAGCCGCCGAAGAGGGGCTGAATGGCCGGGCGCTCGGCTATCCACGCGGCAAGGTGCTCGGCGGCTGCTCGTCGATCAACGGCATGATCTATATGCGCGGCCAGGCGCGCGACTATGATCACTGGCGCCAGCTGGGCTGCACCGGTTGGGGCTGGGACGATGTCCTGCCGCATTTCCGCAAGTCGGAAGACCACTATCGCGGCGCCGATGAGATGCATGGCGCCGGCGGCGAATGGCGGGTGGAAAAGGCGCGTGTGCGCTGGGCGGTGCTCGACGCCTTCCAGAAGGCGGCGACCGAGGCCGGCATCCCGGAAACCGCCGATTTCAACCGCGGCAACAATGAGGGATCTGGCTATTTCGACGTCAACCAGCGCTCCGGCATCCGCTGGAACACCGCCAAGGCGTTTCTTCGGCCCGCCCGCAACCGGCGCAATCTCACTGTTCTGACGAAGGCGCATGTTCGCCGGCTGGTGATCGAGGAAGGGCGTATCGCCGGCGTCGAATTCCAGCACGACGGCGGGGTCAAGCGGGCGCGCTGTCGGCGCGAAACCGTTCTTTCCGCCGGCGCCATCGGCTCGCCGCAGATCCTGGAGCTCTCGGGCATCGGCCGCGGAGATGTCCTGCTGGACAACGGCGTCGAGGTCCGGCACGAGATGGCAGGCGTCGGCGAAAACCTGCAGGATCACCTGCAACTGCGCCTCGCCTATAAGGTGACCGGCGTGCCGACGTTGAACGAGAAGGCAAGCACATTGTTCGGCAAGGCGGCGATCGGCCTTGAATATCTGGCGAGGCGCTCCGGCCCGATGGCGATGGCACCGAGCCAGCTCGGCATCTTCACCCGGTCCGGCCCGGAGAAAGAAACACCGGACCTGCAATATCACGTCCAGCCGGTGTCGCTCGAAAAGTTCGGCGAGCCGGTTCATCCCTTCCCGGCGATCACCGCCAGCGTCTGCAATCTGCGGCCTGAAAGCCGAGGCTCGGTGCACCTGAAGGGACCGGATTTTGCCGCAGCGCCCGACATCCGCCCACGCTATCTGTCGACCGAGGCCGACCGCGATGTCGCGGTCCGTTCCATTCGCCTGACGCGCCGCATCGTCGCCCAACCATCCTTCAACTGTTTCAACCCGGTCGAGTTCAAGCCGGGGCCGTCCTATGAGAACGACGAGGATCTGCGTCGCGCCGCCGGCGATATCGGCACGACGATCTTCCATCCGGTCGGCACCTGCCGGATGGGCACGGACCCGGCAAGCGTCGTCGATCCGGAATTGCGCCTGCGCGGGCTGCAGGGCTTGAGGATTGCCGATGCCTCGATCATGCCGACGATCACCTCGGGCAACACCAATTCGCCGACGATCATGATTGCCGAGAAGGCAGCGGCGATGATCCTCGAATCCAACCGCTGAGGGCTTGTTCGGGCCGAATTCGCGGTCGCGATTACGGTAAAGCGGACCAAAAGCGACGCGAAAACCTTAAAATCCGGGACCGGAACCTCTATATGAACCAGCAACGGCCCTCATCGGGCCCAAGCACTATAAGGGGTTTGAATGGCAATGCAGCGTTTTGGACGAGCTCTGGCGATGATGGCGATTGGTCTCACGGTCGGGCTCACGGTTGTGGATGTCGCCGAGGCACGGCGCTCCGGCGGCGGCTTCGGCAGCCGCGGGACACGCACCTTTTCGCAGCCGCCCGTCACCCGCACCGCGCCGACCAACGCGGCACCGATCGACCGCTCGATGACGCCGCGCCAGGACGCCGGCCCGACGACGGCCACACCGGGCGCCGCCCAGACGCGTCCAGGCGCTGCCAACACGCCCAACGCTCGCCCCGGCTTCTTCAGCGGCTTCGGCGGCTCCCTTCTCGGCGGCCTCATGGTCGGCGGCCTCATCGGCATGCTGATGGGCGGTGGCTTCGGCGGTGCTGCCGGCTTCCTCGGCCTGATCGTGCAGATGCTCCTGATCGGCGGCGTGATCATGCTCGCCATGCGCTTCTTCGGCCGCAACCGTCAGCAGACGGCCTATGCCGGCCCGTCCGAGCGGTCGTCGGCCCAGTCGCCGTCGAGCGGCATGCCGTCGTTCAAGATCCCGAGCATCGGCGGTGGCCAGGCAAATGGGCAGGTGAACACCCGCCCGAACGTCGCACCGACACCGGCCGCCACAGCGGAAGGCCCGGCCGATGAAATCGGCATCGGCCAGTCGGACCTCGAACAGTTCGAGAAGATGCTGAAGGACGTCCAGGCGGCCTATGCTGCCGAGGACTACGGCACCCTGCGCCGCCTGACGACACCGGAAGCCATGTCCTACCTCGCCGAGGAACTGAGCGACAACGCCACCAGCGGCGTCAAGAACGACGTCACCGACGTCCATCTCGTGCAGGGCGATGTCGCCGAAGCCTGGTCGGAAAACGGCACCGACTTCGCGACGGTCGCGATGCGCTACGAGAGCATCGACGTGATGCGCGACCGTACGACCGGCAAGGTGATCAGCGGCGATCCGGACAATCTGACGGAAGCCGTCGAGCTTTGGACCTTCGTGCGCAAGGCCAACGGCGAATGGCAGGTCTCGGCGATCCAGGGCGTCGGACACGCATGACAAAATCAGCACGCTAAACCTTTGAGACCCGGCCGGCCCATCCGACCGGGTCTTTTTTTGACCTGCACGTACCGGCGACGGCGCGGGGGATATGCGGATCAGTCGGTCCCCGAGACAAGGGCGGCGAGCGCCACCCGCGTCAATGATCGGCAGTCGGCCCCACATCACCGAGAATGCGAGAGACAAGCCCCCGCAACCAGCGATGCCCGGGATCGCCATCGCGGCGCCGATGCCAGATCTGCTCGAAGTCGAACGGCGGAATGGCAAAGGGCGGCTCGAAAACGGCCAGGCCATGGCCATCCCCCTGCGGCAGGATACGGCGTGCCACGGTCAGGACGAGATCCGTCCCACGCACCAGGCCGGGCGCAACACTCCAGTGGGGGATAGCAAGACAGATGCGGCGCGACTTTCCTGTGATTGCCAGCGCAAGGTCGATCTCGTTGCCGACATCACCGCGCAACGACACCAGCACATGCGGTCGGGCGAGATAGTCGCCAAGGTCCATGGCCGGCAATCCGGCAAGCTGCGACGCATCTGCAAGGCAGGCAAAGCTTTCAGTGAACAGCAACGATGACCGGATACCTTCGCCGTGGGTCGGAAAGACGCCGAGCGCCAGATCGATCTCGCCTTCGGTGACCTGCGAGGCCATGACCTCGCGGCTCGCCTGACTGACGATCAGGTCGACGTGCGGCGCTTCGATCCGTAAGGTCGCCATCAGCTTCGGCAGCAGCACCGCCGCGCCATAGTCCGACATCGCCAGCCGGAACACATGCCGCTCCGTTGCCGGATCAAAACCTGCCGGCGTCAGCAACGACCGCATCCTGCCCATAGCGTCAGTGAGTTGCGGCGCGATTTCGAGCGCCCGCAGGGTCGGCTCCAACCGTCCGCCATGCCGCACCAGCAGGGGATCATCGAAAAGATGGCGCAGGCGCGCCAGTGCGTGGCTGACCGCAGGCTGGCTCTTGTTGAGGCGCAGGGCGGCACGCGACACGTGGCGCTCGGCCAGAAGGGCATCGAGCACGACGAGCAGGTTCAGGTCGATTCCGGCCAAACTATTCATATTGCGAATATAGACTGTGCAAGATCAGAATTTCCATTCCTGTTTCGAATGATGGAGCATCAAGCCGTCAAACAGATCGGAATATCGTCATGCCAAATGCTGGGTCCCTCCTCCTCATCCTCGCCGCCGTCTTCGCCGGAGCGGTCGTGCCGTTCCAGGCCGGCGCCAACGCCATGCTCGGCCGCCTCATCGGCCACCCCCTATGGGCCACTGTCGTTTCGCTCGGTGTCAGCCTCGCTCTCATCATTCCCATCATGATCGCATTCCGTGTGCCGATGCCAACGCTCGGCGAAACCATGAAGGGTCCCTGGTGGATCTGGATCGGCGGCGCGGCCGGCGTCATCTACATCACCGCCGCTCTGCTGCTCGCTCCGAAACTTGGCGCCGCCAGCTTCATCGTTGCCGTCATTGCCGGTCAGATGGCGGTCTCAATTGTCATTGACCACTTCGGCCTGATGGGCTTCCCGGAAAAACCTGCCAGTGTCGCCCGTCTGATCGGCGTTGCGCTGATCGTCGGCGGAATGGTGATCACGCAGCTTGCAAGCGCCCTACCGGCACTCGCAAGCCAGACCCGTTGATCGTGTACACCTGCCACCGTAATTCTTGCCGCTGTCGCCGCAATGATGCTAGTCAGTGCCCATGTCGAGCGAACCACACCTGATGGCGTGACGAGCCCCGCAAGGCGGGGCTTGTTGCAACGAGCCCAAAGTCGCCCGTGTCCCACGGGCTGGTTTCTGTTGTTCGATTGATCTCCTTCTCCTGAATTCGCTGCCCGCCAAAAGCGGTTGCCGCGATTGTCGGGAGCACGAGGCTATCGACTGCCAATCGGGCTCATCATGAATTCTCCATCTCTCTGGAAATCGGGCGCCTTCCGGCGCGTCGGCTTCGCTTTTGCCTTCTATTCATTCTGCTCCTGGATGTTGGTCGCGGCGCTGCCGCTTCTCGTCGCGCAACGGTTCGGCACCGGCGCAGAACTTGTCGGCAGCCTCGCGCTCAGGCTCGCGCCGCGCATTCTGTTCGCGCCGGTTGCCGCCGGGTTGATCCGACGCGCCGGTCCACACACAGCCGTTGGCACCGGGCTCATCGTCACTGCACTGTGCCTTGTCGTTGTCGCCGCCTTCGAGCACGCGGGTACGCTGCAGATCATGGTTCTGATCATGGGCCTCGCAGACACTGTTGTTGTCCCCGGCCTGTTGGCGCTGCGCGCCGCGGTCGTACCCGCCGGCCGCAACATGGAAGCAAACACCGCGTTTCAGACGATCGACCGGCTGGCCAAGATTTTCGGTCCGCCGGCCGCAGGCCTCGTGCTAACCATCGCGTCCCCTGCCCTGGCTTTTCCGGCACTTGCCATCGGCCACCTCTTGGCGGCAATTGCCCTTGGTTGGGGCAATGTGGCAGCAGGGCAAAAGCGGCTCGCGCCGGATCCGGCACACACAACCGGCCTTTTCCGGGTAGCGGCCGCAACGTTGCGCGAAAACCCGATACTCTTGGCGCTCGTTCTACCCGCTCTCGGCTACATGATCTCCCTCGGAGCGCTGCAACCCTTTCTCTTCTGGCTCAATCACGACCAGTTCGGGCTTGGTCCGTCCATGTGGACTGTGCTGTTGGCAGCGCAAGGGGCCGGCGCTGTTCTCGGCGCACTCGTCTCAAGCCACCTGGCGAGAACGTTGATCGGTACGCCGTCGCTGCTGACCGCCTATCTCGTCGCAAGTCTTCTTGAAGGGGTGACGACACTTGCGCTGGTTTTCGCCCCGAGCCATGCACTGGCGGCGGCGATGCTGATTGTCGGCGGCATCCCCGAAATGGTGGCCTTTGCCGCCTATTTCACGATCATCCAGCAGCGGCTGAGCCTCGAGCGCCAGGCGGTCTTCTATGCGCTGAGCCTGCCGTTGATGGACCTGTTCATGGTGGCGGGTGTCCTCACCGGAATATTGCACAGCGCCGGCTGGATGACGTTGCAACAATTCTGGTTCGCTGCCAGTGCCGGCGCCATACTTCCCGTTCTTCCGTTCCTGGTGTGGAGGCCGCGTGTCAAAACGACGCTCGAGGACCTAAGTCCCGACGCAGAAAGCAAGATTGCCGAAAAAAGTACGACCGGCGGCTGGCGCGACGGCCACCGCTAGGGCCATACTCTGCCGGGCTGAAATGAGGGGACTGGCATGCGGGACAAGTTGTTCATCGACGGAAAATGGGAAAAGCCGCGGCGCGGTGGGACGCTCGACGTGATCGATCCGGCGACCGAGGAGGTCATCCACCGCGCGCCGGCGGCCACCTATGACGACATCGACCGCGCCGTCAAAGCTGCCCGCATCGCCTTCGACAGTGGCCCATGGCCGAAGCTCACCGGCACCGAGCGGGCGGTCTATCTGCGGGCCATTGCCGAGAAGATCGAGGAACGACGCCATGCGCTGGCGCGTCTTGAGGTCACCGACAACGGCAAGCCGTTGCCGGAAGCGCTTTGGGATATCGACGATGCCGCCGGCTGCTTTCGCTATTATGCAGGCCTTGCCGAAGAACTCGACGCCAACCCCGAGGAAACGATCGCCGTCGGCGACAACCGCTTCACCGCTCGCGCCATTCGCGAGCCGCTCGGGATCGTCGGCGCAATCACGCCCTGGAACTATCCGTTGCTGATGGTCTCCTGGAAGGTGGCGCCGGCGCTTGCCGCCGGATGCACCATCGTGCTCAAGCCGTCGGAACTGACGCCGCTGACGGCTTTGGAACTCGGCGCCATTGCCGAGGAGATCGAGCTTCCGCCGGGTGTGCTCAACATCATCACCGGCACCGGGCAGGATGCCGGCCAGCCGCTGACCGAGCATCCGCTGGTCGACAAGCTCGCCTTCACCGGCTCGGTGCCAACAGGGCGAAAGGTAATGATGGCCGGCGCCCAGGACATCAAGAACATCAGCCTCGAGCTCGGCGGCAAGTCGCCCTTCGTGGTTTTTGCCGACAGCGATATCGATAGAGCCGTCGAATGGATCATGTTCGGTATCTTCTGGAACCAGGGGCAGGTCTGCTCGGCAACCTCGCGCGTGCTCGTCGAGGAGCCGATCTACGAGGCCGTCGTGAAGCGGCTCTGCGAAGAGGTGGCCAAGATCAAGATCGGCAATGGCCTCGACGACGGCACGCTGCTCGGGCCGATCGTTTCCAAGGGGCAGTATGACAAGATCCTGACCGCCATCGACCGCGCCCGCCAGGACGGCGCGACCATCGCGGCAGGCGGCGGCCGGCCGGCCGGCTTCAACAGCGGCTACTTCATCGAGCCGACGGTTCTGACCGACATGAGCGAAGACAGCTATGTCTGGCGCGAGGAAATCTTCGGGCCGGTCGTCTGCGTCAAGCCGTTTGCAGACGAAGCGGATGCGGTGCGCATGGCCAACGACAGTCGCTTCGGCCTTGCCGCAGCCGTCATGTCGGCAGACAAGGCACGCTGCGAACGTGTCGCCCGTGCGTTGCGCGCCGGCATCGTCTGGGTCAACTGCTCGCAACCGACCTTCACCGAGGCGCCCTGGGGCGGCTACAAACAGTCGGGCATCGGCCGCGAGCTCGGCCGCTGGGGCCTCTCCAACTACCTTGAGACCAAGCAGATCACCAGCTTCGACGCCGATGAGCCCTGGGGCTGGTACATCAAGGCATAGCGCGCCTCGCAAGCAGCGGCGCCGGCCACAGAGGGCGGCGTCAAATTCCCTTCATGCTGCTATGGAATAAGCCCAGGGACGGTCGCATCATGCCGCGGTGCGACCGGGTTGCGCGCTTGTGCGCTGGAGGGATGTGATGAACAGGTCAAATGGCGACTTCGACGGGCAGGACTGGCTGGAGGCGGAACTCGCCGATACGCTCGACGAAGACTACGAGCTCGAGCTTTCCGAGCCGGCGCTTTCGGAAGAGATCCGCAAGATCTACCGCAAGAGCCATCCGCCATCGCTGCCGCGCATCGACTATTTTCGCGCGCTGATCGCGCTTCAGTCCGAGCTGATCAAGCTGCAGGACTGGGTCGTGTACCACAAGGAGAAGGTCGTGGTGATCTTCGAGGGGCGCGATTCGGCCGGCAAGGGCGGCGTGATCAAGCGCATCACCCAGCGCCTCAATCCGCGTGTCGTCCGGGTCGCAGCCCTGCCCGCCCCGTCAGACCGTGAAAAGACGCAATGGTATTTCCAGCGCTACGTGCCGCATCTGCCGGCCGGCGGCGAGATCGTGCTGTTCGACCGCTCCTGGTACAACCGTTCCGGCGTCGAGCGCGTCATGGGCTTTGCGAGCGAAGACCAGGTCGAGCAATTCTTCAACGACGTTCCGGAATTCGAGCGCATGCTGGTGCGCTCCGGCATCCGGTTGGTCAAGTACTGGTTCTCGATCACCGACGAGGAGCAGCAGATGCGCTTCCTGGTGCGCATCCACGATCCGCTGAAGCAGTGGAAGCTGTCGCCGATGGACCTGCAGTCGCGCGTACGCTGGGAAGCCTACACCAAGGCCAAGGAAGAGACCTTCGCCAGGACCAACATTCCCGAGGCACCGTGGCACATCGTCGAAGGCAACGACAAGAAGCGGGCGCGGCTGAACTGTATGGATCACATGCTGCAGCAGATCCCCTATGAAGACGTGCCGCACGAGGAGATCACCCTGCCGGAGCGGGTGTTCAATCCGGATTATGAGCGCAAGGTTCTGCCGTCGGAACTTTACGTGCCATCAAAGTATTGAAGCCTCTGGGCGCGAGGCCGTATCTTTGCGACCTCGCGCCCTTGCCAACACTCCGCGGAAATCGGACAGTCCGTGAAACGACGGTTTCATGGAATTGGTAATGAGTCCCAAAGAGCGATCCTTCCTCACCCGCGTCCGCCAAGTGCTGCCGGAACTGCATCCGGCAGAGCGGCGCCTGGGAGACTTTCTCTGCGATTTTCCTGGAGAGGTCGCCAGCTACTCCGCCCAGGAGCTGGCGGCTCTGGCGCATGTGTCGAAGGCAACCGTGTCGCGGTTCATCCAGCGGCTCGGCTATGACAACTACGAGGAGGCGCGCCGCCACGCGCGCGCCGACAAGCAGACGGGATCGCGGCTGTTCCTGGCGACAAGCGCCGATACCGCCGGCGAACAATCCGTCACCGCCCATGTGGCCCAAGGCGTCGCCAACATCGAGGCGACGTTCCTGGCGATTTCCGAAACGCAGATCAACGCCGCGTCGGCAGCGCTGCTCAAGGCGCGAAAAGTCTGGGTCATCGGCTTTCGCGCCAGCCATTCTTTCGCCACCTATCTGCAATGGCAGCTGACCCAGGTGATCGAGAACATCGCGGCCATTCCCGGCGGCGGCCAGACGCTCGGGGAACATCTCGTCAGCTTCACGCCCGACGACGTGGTCATCGTCTTCGGCCTGCGCCGCCGCATCGCCCTGATGGACACGCTCCTCGGCCAAGTGGAAAGGTCCGGCGCACGCCTGCTCTACATCACTGACGAAGGCGTGCCCTTCCTCAGCCAGGCCGAGTGGCATTTCCGCTGCCAGACGCTCGCCCCTGGCCCTCTTTTCAACCACGTCTCCGTCATGGCGCTCTGCCATCTCCTGACAACGCGCTGCATCGAAACCGCCGGTGTCACCGGCCGGAACCGCCTGCGCGGCATCGAAGCGCTGAACGACGCGCTCGAAGAGTTGTGACCGTTGTTTAGGCACCTGCTTGAAACAGCAGTCCATTCTTCGATCAGGTGAAATCATAATTTCATCGATGCAATGCGAGCGAACAGAAGCTCATATATTTGATTATAAAAGCGAAACTGTGATTTCTTTTACTCTGGCACGAAATCTGCATTCCTCAATGGCATTGCTGTGAAGAAGAATTGTACTGGACGGTAGCAGCGCTCGTCAGGCGTGAAACGTCCGGTTCGTCGGCTCCAAAGCAAATTTCCAGTATGAAACCATGATTTCTTGATGTAACATCATGAAACTAAGTTTTCACGCCAGTTAAGCCATAAAGGGGAACAAACCATGGCAGCGGAAAATATGGTGCCTTCCGGCAAGTCTTCGCCGGTCATTCGACAGTTGGAATCAGCCTTCACCAAGATCGGCGTCACCGGCGCCCACAAGCAGATCATCGCCCTGGTCCTGATCGGCTGCCTGTTCGACAGCTTCGAGCAGAACACCATCGGCGTCGCCGGTCCCATCCTGAAGGAACATTGGGGCCTGACCGGCACCGACATCGGCTTCCTCAACACCATCACCTTCGGCAGCGCCGCTCTCGGCCGGTTGCTGTCGGGCATTCTCGGCGATCGCTACGGCCGCCGCGTGATGCTGACGATCAACCTCCTGCTCTTCACCATCGGCTCGGCCGCCTGCGCGCTCGCGCCGAATTTCACAGCGCTGTGCTTTGCCCGCGCCATCGTCGGCTTCGGTGTCGGCGGCGAGATCTCCACCGCCGTGACGATGCTGTCGGAATTCTGCTCGCCGAAATTCCGTGGCACCGCAGCCGGCCTCGTCAATGTCGGTGCCGGCGGCTTCGGCAATTTCCTGGCGCCGGCCTTCGGCCTTTTGATCTTCACGCTCTTCCCGGGTGAAAACAGCTGGCGCTGGTTGTTCGCAGCCTTGGCCCTGCCTGCGCTGCTGGTGGTCTTCTATCGCCGCTTCGTGCCGGAGACGCCGCGCTTCCTCGCCTCCCAAGGCAAGATCGACGAGGCCAACAAGGTGCTGTCGATTCTCGCCTCCGGGTCGCTGCGGCCGCGCAACCTCAAGGTCGAGGAGTACCTGACCAAGGAGCATCTCCAGGACGAAGCACCGGCCAAGAGCGACTGGAAGGAGCTCTTCCGCGCACCGTTCATCGGCCGGACCATTCCCGTCGCGATCGCCATCCTCATGAGCTACGGCGCGCAGCTGTCGGTGCTGACCTTGATGCCCATCATCTTCGTGTCGATGGGCTACACGCTGCAGGGCAGTCTGCTCTACAGCATGATCATCCAGAGCGGCAGCGTGCTCGGCGCCATCGCCGCCTCGATGTTCGGCTACTACTTCCCGCGCAAGAAGGTGCTGACAACAGGTGCTGTCTTTGCCTGCCTTGCAGCGATTTCGATCGCCTATCTCGGCACCAACATCTATCTCGTCCTGATGTTCGGAGCGATCTTCCAGTTCTTCGTGCTTTTGCTGAACACCTCGATCTGGATCTACGCGCCTGAGCTTTTCCCGACCCGCATCCGCGCCTTCGGCGTCGCGCTCATCCTGGCGACCGGATCGGCGGCTGGCTCCTTCGTGCCGACCATCTCCGGCATGCTGTTCGACACCTACGGCATGGTCGGGGTGTTCGGTCTGGCAGCCGGCATGTATGCGGTCTTCGCTTTCTGCATCCAGCTCGGCCCCGAGACCTATGGCATGTCGATGGAAGACCTGGACCAGCCGGCGGATGCCGACCTCGCCAAGGCTGAACCGAACAAGATCAATGTCGGCATGGAAGTTAGAACGTGACCGCGCATATCCTGTTGATCAACCCGAACAGCTCGCAGGCGACAAGCAGCATGATGCTCGCCATCGCCGAGCGGGCTGTCACCGGACGCTTGGCCGTGGCAGTCGCCACGGCCAAGCGGAACCCGCCGATGATCGTCACGCCGCAGCAATTGACCGCTGCGGCCGACGAGGTCATCGAGATCGGCGCGGCGCACGACGACAGTTGCCTCGGCATCATCGTCAGCGCCTTCGGCGACCCGGGTCTCGCCGACCTGAAAGCCGGGGTCGACATTCCGGTCGTCGGCATCTGCGAGGCCTCGATGATCGAGGCCGCGCGGGGCGGCCGCAAATTCGGCGTCGCAACCACGACGCCGGAGCTGATCGAGGCAATCGACGATCGTGCCCGCGACCTCGGCCTTGTCGGCCAGTACACCGGCATCCGCTGTACGCCGGGCGACCCGCTCGCCCTTGCCGGTGATGAAAAGCGATTGCGGGAAGCGCTCGGCGAAGCGGTGCGGCAATGCATCGAGCTCGACGGTGCCGAGGCCGTCATCATCGGCGGCGGCCCGCTCGGCCAGGCGGCAGAACAGTTGCAGCCGCATTTTGCGACGCCGATCATCGCACCCATCCCCTGCGCGGTGGAGCGCGTGCTCGACCTGATGCGGGTCAACGCCTGACCCGCAATTTCAGCGTACTCTATCTGGCTCCGGCTCCAAGCGACGCCCCCTCGTAAAAGCTCGGGCTCTGCCCCAACCGGCAATTGACCTTGTTGCCGGCAAGGACTCTGTGATATTTTCGAGTGTCCTTACATGCAAAACCGAAGCTGGGGCGGAGGTGGCGCAATGAACTATCTGTGTGCTTCTGTCGCCGGGCTGGCGTTCTTCACCTCGGCGGCATTTGCAGGTCCCTTGCATGACGCGGCAAGAGACGGCGACATCGGGCGCGTCACACTGTTGCTGGATCAGGGAACCGACATCACCGAGCCGGATATGGCCGGTGAACCCGCTTTGCTGGTCGCATCCCTTGCCGGACGACCGCAAGTGGTCGCTCTGCTGCTCGACCGCGGCTGCGACATCGAGATCCGCAACAAGGGTGGGCTGACCGCCCTGCACGCGGCCGCCTATGGCGGTAATCTCGACACCGTCAAATTGCTCGTCGCCAAGGGCGCCGACGTCAACGACAGCAAGAACTTCTACCATATGTCGCCTCTGCACGCGGCAGCCGAGGAAGGCCACGCCGACGTCGTGGCAGTGCTGCTGGCACAAAAGGCCGAGATCGAGGCGAAGGAACGCAACGGCTATACACCGCTGACACAGGCCGGCTGGCGTTCGCACTGGGACGCAGCCGAGCTTCTGCTCAAAGCCGGCGCCACCTGCCAGAAGGCCGAGCTCGTCGGCGACTGGCTCTACACCGAATGCACCAAGCGGAAGTGATGCCTGAGCGCGCGCCAACCGCATCCGGAAATCGGAGAAGAGGAATGTCATACCATCGATACGCTTGCGCCTTCGGTCTCGCGACCACGGCGTTTCTCGCCTTGTCCGCGCCAACGATGGCGGAAGATCTGGTCAATACCGGCTATTTCGGTGATGTCGCCATCAAGGGCTACGACCCGGTCGCCTATTTCACCGAAAGCAAGGCGCTGGAAGGCTCGCCGCAGATTTCCTATCGCTGGCTCGGGGCGAACTGGCAGTTTGCCAGCGCCGAAAACCGCGAGCTGTTCATCCGCGAACCCACCCGATACGCTCCACAATATGGCGGCTACTGTGCCGATGGCGTCTCGTTCGGAACGGTGACCACCAACATCGATCCAAAGGCCTGGCGGATCATCGAGGGCAAGCTGTTCCTGAGCTATGATCCGGGTGCAGCGGAAGGTTTTGAGAAGAACCCGAACAAGCTGGTCGATTCCAAGAAACACTGGTCCGAAGTGGAAAACACGCTTGTTTCGGAAAAGCTTGGTACCACCTGGCAGAAGGCGCGCTAAGACTTTTCCATTCCAACCGCCGTCATTGCTCGATCGAGAAAAACTTCAGCGCCTGCGGCGTCACATGAATGAAGTCGGCACTGCGTTCGCCCTTGGCCGTGTTGCGATAGACATAGCCGCAGACCATGCGGTCGAGGAAATAACCGTCAAACCTCTCGCAGAGTTGATTGCCCTTCACCTCGATGCGGCCGGTGATGTTGGTGTTGGCACTGCGATAGGCGGTGTTACCCGCCTTGTCGAAGAACTGCATGAAACTGGTGCCGTTCTTGTGCTGCCCGCTCCAGGTCTTGTCGCTGATAAGCGCACCGAGTTGCGCAGGTCCCAGCCGGTCGGCGGCCGCTCCGACGAAACCGAAGGGCCACTCCGGAATGCCGGCGGTGCGCAGACCATAGAGGTGGCGGTTCAAGTCCTCCTCGCGCCAGTAATCATAGAGATAGCCGTAATAGGTGAGATTGGTGTCGGGAAAGAGTTTTAGCAGCGCCTCCCCTTCCGCAACCGCGCGGGCCCGATCGCCGCGCTGCGCATAGGCGGACGCCAGATATTCACGGGCAGCCTCGGCATTGGGCAGGGACTCGCCTGCGACCTCGATGAGCGGAATCGCCCGGTCGATATCCCGCGCTGTGTAGTAGACGATGCCCGCCAGCAGCCGAAGACTGGCGGATGGCGACGGATCGAGCCGAAGTGCCCGCTCCAGATCGGCGATCGCCTGCTGATGATCTCCCGTCTGGGCCAGGATCAGCGCCTGATTGGCATAGGCTTCGGGATCGCTCGGTTGGGCTGCGACCGCCCTTGCCGCCGATTGCCGCGCTTCCGTCTCGCGGCCGTCGACGAGCTGCAGCAATGCCAGCACCGTGTGGGCGCGCGCATTGTTGGCGTCGAGCTTCAGGGCCTGGCCGGCAGCGTCATAGGCGATCTTGCGGGCGACGGCCGCCGACCAGAGAGAGTTGTAGTCGTTGCGCCAGACATCGACGGCGACGCGCGCGATCCCGGCATGGGCATCGGCGAATTGCGGATCGAGGTCTATCGCCTTCTGATAGAAGGCCAGGGTCTGACGATAGGTGTCGACATCGCTGTAGATCAGCCCCTGCTGCTCGGCGCGCATGTAATAGTCGTAGGCTTCGAGATTGTCGGTCGGAATGCGGGCAAGCTGGTCGCGCTCTCCTTCGCTGAGCTTGACCTCGAGCGCCGCGATGATCTTACCGATGACATCATCCTGCACGGCGAAGAGATCGGCATATTGCCGGTCGTAGCGCTCCGCCCAAAGCGACAGGCCGCTCATCGCATCGATCAGCTTGACGTTGATGCGCAACCTTTGGTCCGCCCGCTGCAGCGTGCCTTCGAGAATGTAGTGAACGCCCAGTTCCGCCGCCACGTCCTGGATTTTCGAAGCGCTGTCCTTCATCGCAAAGACGGAATGGCGGGCAATCACGAACAGTCCGGAGACTTTCGACAGCTCGGTGATCAGGTCGTCGGTTAGTCCTTCGGCCAGATGGTCATGATCCCGGTCGCCGCTGACATTGATGAAAGGCAGGACGGCGACGGATGGCTGGTCGGGCAAGGGATAGGCAATGCGCTCCGTCGAGGTCTCCGGCAGAATGAGCGTCCACGGCTGCCACCAGGCGGCAGCAAGTGCGAGGATCAGCATGAGGCCACCAGCAATGAGGATGCTTTTTCGTGCGGGATGGTGTGTCGTCGCCTTGACGATGGTCTTGCCGACATCATCAGGATCGAGAAGCACGCGGTACACGCGAATGGGCTCGGCAATGCCCCTCACCGTCTGCTCGCCAAGCGAGGCAAAGCCGACGGAAATCTTCGATCGCACCTGATCATAGGCGGTGCCGGAAATGGCTATGCCGCCGGGCTCAGCGAGCCCTTGCAACCGATCGGCCGTATTGACGCCATCGCCGTGAATGTCGTCGCCTTCGACAATGATATCGCCGAGATTGATGCCGATGCGGAAATCGAGACGGCGATCGGCTGCGACCTTGTCGGCCTGCTCGGCCTTGCGTTGCTGGATTTCCACCGCGCAGCGAAGCGCATCGACCACACTGCGAAACTCCACCAGCAGGCCGTCGCCCATCGTCTTGACCAGTCGTCCGTGGTGTTCGGCAAACTGCGGCTCCAGAATGTCGTGCAGGTCACTCTGGAATCGGGCGCGCGTTCCCTCCTCGTCGAGCCGGCTCAGGCGAGTGTATCCGGCGACGTCGGCGATCAGGACGGCTGCGAGGCGGCGCTCCATCGACGGTCTCTTTACCTACGATGTATTCCACGGGCGATGTTACCGCAGGTCGTCAGGCGCCGCCATCGAGTCGACAGCCATGATGGTGGCGCCGTCGTAACTGTTACGTACTTGCGGTTTTCCGCCGGTCGCTCAGCATCGAGATCGTCTTGGTTCCGCACGGCTTTACGGGTGCCGTCGACTGCCTGCGCCACACGCATTCATCTGGAGGACTTCGCATGCTCGGACGACGAACCCTTCTGATCTATGGCGCGCTTGCTGCCACGCTGCCCCCGTTGACGGCCCTGCGTGCCGTTGCCGCCGATGTGGCGCTCAAACCAGACGAAGCACGGGCAATCGCCAAGGAAGCGACGATCTACGGTTTTCCGCTGGTCGACAATTACCGCGTCCAGCATTCCTATTTCGTCGACACCGGAGGACCGGAGTTCAAGGCCCCCTGGAACGAACTCGTCAACAATGCACGGGTCTATACGCCGGACGACAAGGCGATCCAGACCCCGAACTCCGATACGCCCTACTCCTATGTCGGCGCTGATCTGAGAGCCGAGCCCCTGGTGTTCACCGTGCCGGCGATCGAGAAGGAGCGTTACTACTCGCTGCAGTTCATCGACCTCTACACCTTCAACTTCGCCTATATCGGCAGCCGCGCCACGGGCAACGAGGCAGGCAGCTACCTGCTTGCGGGGCCGAATTGGAAAGGCGAAACGCCGCCCGGCATCAAGGCCGTTATCCGCTCGGAAACGGAATTCGCCTTCGTGCTTTACCGCACGCAGCTCTTCAACCCCGGTGACATCGAAAACGTCAAGAAGATCCAGGCCGGCTATCGGGTCGAGCCGCTGTCGAAATTTCTCGGCCAGCCGGCACCGGCCCCGGTCCCTGTCATCGACTTCATCGCGCCCTTGAGCGCGGCCGACGAAAAGACATCGCCCGATTTCTTCAAAGTGCTCGACTTCATCCTGCAGTTCTGCCCCACGCACCCGTCCGAGACGGCGCTGATGCAGCGTTTCGCCGACTTGAATATCGGCGGAGGCAAGACATTCGACCTCGATGCCTTCCCGCCGGATGTCCAGAAAGCGATCACCGACGGCATGGCGGATGCCTGGGCCGCGTTCAAGGAACACAAGGAGACGATGATCGACACCGGCAAGGCGTCGAGCGCCGATGCATTCGGCACCCGCGAATTCCTGAAGAATGATTACATGCAGCGCATGTCGGGCGCAGTGCTAGGCATCTACGGCAACTCGAAAGACGAAGCCCTTTACCCCGCCTATTTTACCGATGACCAGCAAAAGCCGCTCTCCGGCGCAAGCAGGTACGCCCTGCGTTTCGAGCCCGGCCAACTGCCACCTGTCAACGCCTTCTGGTCGCTGACGCTCTACCAGCTGCCGGAAAGCCTGCTCTACGCCAACCCGCTCGATCGCTATCTCATCAATTCGCCGATGCTCCCGAGCCTCAAGCAAGACGCCGACGGCGGCATGACCCTTCATGTCCAGAACGAGAGCCCGGGCGCTGATCGGGAAAGCAATTGGCTGCCCGCACCGAAGGGACCATTCTTCGTAGTCATGCGGCTCTATTGGCCCAAGCCCGATGCGCTCGACGGCAAATGGAAAGCCCCACCCCTGCAACACGTCAACTGAACATTGAGGATCGTGACATGACCCTATCTCGTATCACCTTCGCTATGGCAGCGGCTCTCGCCGGGTTCAGCCCGTTACCGGCCGTAGCAGCAGACCCTGTCATCGTCGGTGTCGACAATTTCGTCCGGGCCGAGAGCGACATGTACATCAGCTCGATGGTCAAGGACGCGGGCCTGGGCAAGTTCCTGCATCGCCGCGAGCCGGCTTCGATCGACAATCAGACCGTCATTCGCCTCAATCGCGACACGCTTTATTCCTCGGCGGTCTTCGACCTCGATGCCGGGCCGGTCACGATAACGATGCCCGATGCCGGAAAGCGGTTCATGTCGATGCAAGTGGTCAACGAGGACCACTACGTGCCGCAGGTGACCTATGATGCCGGCGAGCACACGCTGACAAGGGAGGGTGTCGGGACGCGCTATGTCGTTGTCGGCGTCCGCACACTGGTGGATCCAGCCGATCCCAAGGACGTCGAGGACGTCCATGCTTTGCAGGACGCGATCAAGGTCAGTCAGAAGAGCATTGGCACATTCGAGATCCCCGCCTGGGACCCGGCGAGCCAGAAGACGGTGCGCGAAGCCCTGCTCGTGCTCGGCTCGACCATGCCGGACTTCAAGAAGGCCTTCGGCACCAAGGACGAAGTCGACCCCGTCCGCCACCTGATCGGCACAGCTACCGGATGGGGCGGCAATCCGGACAAGGATGCTGTCTATCTCAACATCACACCGGCCAAAAATGATGGTGCAACGGTCTACAAGCTCGATGTGAAGGATGTTCCGGTCGATGCCTTCTGGTCGGTGAGCGTCTACGATGCGGCGGGCTATTACGAGAAGAACCCGTACGACGCCTACGCACTCAACGACATCACCGCGAAGAAAGGCGCTGATGGCACGATCGCCATCCAGTTCGGTGGCTGTGACGGCAAGATAGAAAATTGCCTGCCGACCACGAAGGGCTGGAATTACACCGTGCGCCTCTATCGTCCAAGGCAGGAAATACTAGATGGAAAGTGGCAGTTTCCGGAGCCGAGTCCCGTCAACTAGCCGGGAGCAATGGCTGACCAGGCATCGGGTTGAGGTGCGGCGGGCATAACGAGCGCGAGCTATCATCGGCGCTTGCCTGGCCGCACGGCATTCCAACGCGCAAGACGTTTCCGGCAGAAACGCGAGACGGCCTTCCGCCAGGAGAGACGGAAGAAAAGAGATGGAGAGCGCTTCCGCAAGCCGGTTTAGACCGGAAACGCTCCAGGTCGTGCAATGATGAGGGAAATCAGGCGGGGGTACGCTTGCGCGCCGGCTGGCGCTTCGGCGCCGGGACCACAGGTTCGGCGTCAGCCTCCTGCAGGAGCCGTTGAGCCTTGAGCTTTTCGGTCTTCTTCTCGCGCGCCAGCTTTTCAGCAGCAACGATACCGCGAGCCGTATGGTCGGTCGCCGCAGCCTTGTCGGCTGCCGACAAGCGCTCGGGCTTGAAAAGATCTTTCTTCGTCGACGTCATGCGTACCTCCTCGCTCGGGCGTGGACCGATGCCGAAATCGGCATCGGTGCCTCAGATTTAGCGGGTGCGGACGGCCTTCTTCGGCGCCGGCAGCAGGCCTTCGCGCTGCAGCTTCTTGCGCGCAAGCTTGCGCTGGCGACGAACGGCTTCGGCCTTTTCGCGAACGCGCTTTTCCGACGGCTTTTCGTAGGCGCTGCGCGCCTTGAATTCGCGGAACAGTCCCTCGCGCTGCATCTTCTTCTTGAGAATGCGAAGTGCCTGGTCGACGTTGTTATCTCTAACGAGTACCTGCAAGGTATATCCTTCCCTTTGGTTCGTGGCCGCACACCGGCGGACCGAAATTGCCTTAAGCTATCTTCCGATCCGGATGCGCGACGGTTTCAGCCAGGGTTCCCCCTTGGCAATGATGCGCGACGGTCCCTCTTCGATGGGAGAGGCCGCCTCAGTGGTCTCGACGTCGCTTGCAACGATGCGACGTTCGAAATTCTCGCCGTCGAAACGGACGCGATATTGGGTCTCGCCGTGGTCGGCGGGCAGAACACCGATGATCCGGCACGTCCTGACGGCGGGTGCCAGCTTGGTGAAATCGGCCCTTACGGTCACCGTGTCGCCAACGGCACAAATTCTGCGGGTCATGATAGTTTCCTTCCCCGGCGGTGCAGGGTCCGGACGCAAAAAGGCCGGGCTTCACCCGACCTCTTCCCGTCAATCAAACGTCCCCAGCCAGTACATCCGTGGTCGGGGGAGGCAGATGACGATTCATTCCGCCCGCAGATTGTCGGCAGAGTTCTTGCCGGTCTTGCGGTCGCGGACGATGTCGTAGGTGACCTTCTGGCCTTCCGCCAGCGAGCCCATGCCTGCACGCTCTACAGCGGAAACATGAACAAACACGTCAGTCGTGCCGTCATCCGGCTGGATGAAGCCAAAACCCTTGGTGCCATTGAAC
Source organism: Ensifer sp. GW823-FHT05D09 (assembly GCF_058795755.1). Lineage (NCBI taxonomy): Bacteria > Pseudomonadati > Pseudomonadota > Alphaproteobacteria > Hyphomicrobiales > Rhizobiaceae > Ensifer > Ensifer sp. GW823-FHT05D09. The sequence continues at coordinate 25,516 of NZ_JBXAIA010000006.1, forward strand.
CACTTGACTGTGCCTGAATTCATAACGATCTCCTTTCAATCGTTGATTTCGCTCGACGGGTATTCGCCGGGCCGTGTCGATGTTGAGAGGAAATCTGACTACGCTTTTCAGCGCTTTGACAAAGGTCGCAAGCAATATTCGATTGCACCCATATAATTCTTTTTTCGAGATTTTCAATGTTTCATTTGGAAAACCGCTCGAAATGCAACGGCGCCACCGAAAAACAACGTTGGTTCAAGCGTGTTTCGATTGGAATCCTTTCGGAATTTCCATCCTGTTATTTTTGGACGCGCCAAGAAATATATCTTCGCCTTCGACGATAAACCACGAATGCAGAACTATAGCCCAGTTGAGCGAAGCATAGAGGGCGCCAAAACGGCAAGTGACGGTATCCCGAACCACCCGACCCAGTTTCATCCTGTATTGAAGCAAGTGGGAAAGACGGTTTCGCCGCGGGACCGGCCCTGCAGACAACCTCGCGTCGAGAGCGACACTGGCGGGCTTGATCGCCCGCCAGTGCTATTGTTGGATTGCCGAGATTACTCGGCTGCCTCTGCTTCGGGCATAGGCACATAGTTGAGGATCGGCGACAGCCAGCGCTCGACCTCGCGCACCGGCATGCGCTTGCGCGACGCGTAATCCTCGACCTGATCGCGCTCGACCTTGGCGACACCGAAGTAATAGGCCTCGGGATGGCCGATATAGAGGCCGGAGACGGACGAGCCCGGCCACATGGCAAAACTCTCAGTCAAGGTCACGCCGATGGTCTGTTCGGCATCGAGCAACCGGAACAGGGTTTCCTTTTCCGTGTGGTCGGGCTGGGCCGGATAGCCCGGCGCCGGGCGGATACCCGCATAGGGTTCGCCGACCAGATCCTGCGGTGAGAAGGTCTCGTCGGCGGCATAGCCCCAGAGTTCCTTGCGTACATATTCGTGCATGCGCTCGGCAAAAGCCTCGGCAAAGCGGTCTGCGAGCGCCTTGACCATGATCGACGAATAGTCGTCGTTGGCGCGCTCGAAGCGTTCGGCAATCGCCACTTCCTCGATACCGGCCGTCACGACGAAGCCGCCGAGATAGTCTCTGCTGCCGCTGTCGACAGGTGCGACGAAATCCGACAGCGCCACGTTCGGCCTTCCGTCACGTTTGCTCAGTTGCTGGCGCAGCGTGAAGAAGGTGGCAAGCTCACCATTGCGCGCTTCATCGGCAAACAGCCGGATGTCGTCGCCGATGGTTCCCGCCGGCCAGAAGCCGACGACCGCCTTCGGCGCGAACCACTTCTCCTCGATGATCTTGGCAAGCATCGCCTGCGCGTCGTCGAACAGCTGGCGGGCAGCCTGTCCCTGTTTCTCATCGTCGAGGATCTTGGGGTAGACGCCCTTCAGTTCCCAGGTCTGGAAGAACGGCGTCCAGTCGATGTATCGCGCGAGCTCCTCCAGCTCCCAGCCCTGAAACACCCGTGTTCCGAGGAACGAGGGCGCTTTCGCCTGGTAGCCACTCCAATCCACCTTGTGGGCATTGGCGCGCGCCTGCGACAACGGCAGGCGGCGCTTTTCCGCCTCGTTGCGGGCATGGGCGTCGGCGACCTTGCGGTATTCCGCCTGGACTGTCGCGACATAGGAATCCTTCGCCTCCGGCGACAGCAGGCTGGAGACAACGCCGACCGCGCGGCTCGCATCGGTGACGTAGACCGTCTGGCCGCGATCGTAGCGCGGATTGATCTTGACCGCCGTATGCACCCGGCTCGTCGTCGCGCCGCCGATCAACAGCGGGATGTCGAAGCCCTCGCGCTCGAGTTCCGAGGCGACATGCACCATCTCGTCGAGCGATGGCGTGATCAGGCCGGAAAGACCGATGATATCGACGTTCTGCTCCTTGGCCACCTGCAGGATCTTGGCTGAAGGCACCATGACGCCGAGGTCGATGATCTCGTAGTTGTTGCAAGCGAGCACGACGCCGACGATGTTCTTGCCGATGTCGTGCACATCGCCCTTGACCGTCGCCATCAGGATCTTGCCGGCGCTCTGGCGCTCGCCCTCGCCGCCGGCGGCAAGCCGCTCGGCTTCCATGTGCGGCAGCAGAACGGCGACCGCCTGCTTCATCACACGCGCCGACTTCACCACCTGCGGCAGGAACATCTTGCCGGAACCGAAGAGGTCGCCGACGACATTCATGCCGGCCATCAGCGGGCCTTCGATCACATGCAGCGGCCGCGCGCTCGAAAGCCTGGCTTCTTCGGTGTCGGCCTCGATATATTCGGTGATGCCGTTGACCAGCGCATGTTCAAGCCGCTTTTCCACCGGCCATTCCCGCCAGGAGAGATCCTTCTCCTTGGCCTGGGCGCCGCCCTGGCCGCGATAGCGCTCGGCGATTTCAAGCATGCGCTCTGTCGAATCGGCGCGGCGGTTCAAGACCACGTCCTCGCAGGCCTCGCGCAGCTCCGCATCGATCGCGTCATAGACGGCGAGCTGACCGGCATTGACGATGCCCATATCCATGCCGACCTGGATCGCATGGTAGAGGAACACCGCGTGCATCGCCTCGCGCACCGGCTCGTTGCCGCGGAAGGAGAATGACAGGTTGGAGACGCCGCCGGAGATGTGAACGTGCGGCAGTGTCTGGATGATCTCGCGCGTTGCCTCGATAAAGTCGACGCCATAGTTGTTGTGCTCTTCGATCCCCGTAGCCACCGCAAAGATGTTCGGGTCGAAGATGATGTCTTCGGGCGGGAACCCCGCATGTTCCGTCAGCAGCTTGTAGGCGCGGGTGCAGATCTCGACCTTGCGCGCCTTGGTATCGGCCTGCCCGACTTCGTCGAAGGCCATGATGACGACGGCGGCGCCGTAGGCGCGGCAAAGCCTGGCGTGATGCAGAAACGCCTCCTCGCCTTCCTTCATCGAGATCGAATTGACCAGCGGCTTGCCCTGGACGCATTTCAGGCCAGCCTCGATCACCTCCCACTTCGAGGAGTCGATCATGACAGGCACGCGGGCGATATCAGGTTCGGAGGCGATGAGATTGAGGAACTCGATCATCGCCTGCTTCGAATCGATCAGGCCCTCGTCCATGTTGATGTCGATGATCTGCGCGCCGTTGGCGACCTGGTCGCGAGCGACATCGAGCGCTGCCGAATAGTCGCCGGCGGTGATCAGCTTGCGGAACTTGGCCGAGCCGGTGACGTTGGTGCGCTCGCCGACATTGACGAAGGGAATGTCCGAGGTCAGCGTGAAGGGCTCGAGGCCCGAAAGCCGCATCAGCGGCGCGACATCGGGGATCCGGCGCGGCGGATGCTTGGCAACGGCCTCGGCAATCGCCCTGATATGGGTCGGCGTCGAGCCGCAGCAGCCGCCGACGACGTTGAGAAGGCCGTCGCGGGCAAAGGCTTCGACCTGGGCCGCCATCTGCTCCGGCGTCTCGTCATACTGCCCGAACTCGTTCGGCAGACCGGCATTCGGATAGGCGCAGATGAAGGCATCGGCGACACCGGAAAGCTCGTCGATATGCGCGCGCATGGCGTTGGCGCCGAGCGCGCAGTTGAGACCGATGGTGAAGGGCTCGGCATGACGCACCGAATACCAGAACGCCGTCGGTGTCTGGCCGGAGAGTGTGCGGCCGGAAAGATCGGTGATCGTGCCGGAGATCATCACCGGCAGTTCGATGCCCTTCTCGGCAAACACTTCCTTGGTGGCGAAGATCGCCGCCTTGGCGTTGAGCGTGTCGAAGATGGTTTCGATGAGGATGATATCGGCGCCGCCGTCGATCAGGCCACGGATCTGTTCGGCATAGGCGATCCGGAGATCGTCGAAGCTGACCGCCCGATAACCAGGATTGTTGACGTCGGGCGAAATCGACGCGGTCCTGTTCGTCGGGCCAAGCGCGCCGGCAACGAAGCGGCGACGGCCGTCATGCGCTTCGGCACGTTTTGCCGCCCGACGCGCCAGCCGGGCGCCGTCGCGGTTGAGGTCGTAGACCATGTCTTCCATGCCGTAGTCCGCCTGGGCGATGCGGGTCGAGGAGAACGTGTTCGTTTCCAGGATGTCGGCGCCGGCGATGGCGTAGGAATAGTGGATATCCTCGATCGCCTTCGGCTGCGTCAGCGTCAAAAGGTCGTTGTTGCCCTGCTGGTGACAGGCACAGCCGCCGAAGCGATCGCCACGAAAATGATCCTCGACGAAACCCAATTGCTGGATCTCGGTGCCCATGGCGCCGTCCATGATCAGGATGCGCTCGCTGGCCGCCTGCTTCAGCGCCCGCATGACTTCGGAGCCATCCGGCTTGGAGGAAAGGTCGCCGAAAAGGGCGTCGATGGCGGACATGGGAAATCTCCCGTTCTGAAAACGACAAACAATAGCCAAGTCAATCACATAAAGATATCTTTATGTCAACATATGAAAGGACTTAATTTGCCTCGATGAGACTGGCTTCAGCGCCTGCGCGCACCGTTTCAGTCTGCGCACAGGCGCATCAGAAAGACGATTCGGCTTTTCGGATGAAAAGGGAGCACAAACAAAAATGGCCCGCCGCGCGTGCGACGAGCCATGGGCATGCCGTCAGAGCAAAAAACTCAGAGGCGAGCGAGGCAGTCCTCGGTTTCATAGATGGCGCAAAGGATATGATAGAAGCTGCTCGCCGGTGCCGGTTCTTCGACGAAAGAGCCGTCGGCCATTTGCTTGTCGTGCCACAGGCCGGCCACCGGCGTCTCCAGGAAGAAGCCGAGTGCCGCCGCCGCCCGCGCCGCCGAACCGAGATAACGCTCACGCTCCGCCCCGTCGGTCAGCGCCGCGAACCGGACCGAAGCCTTCAGCCATTCCGTCTGCGGCCACAACCGGGCAATCGGGTCGGCGACCGAGAAATCGTCAAGCAGGGTCATGACCGCGACATTGCGGGTGGCGCAAATGCCATGCGCCTCGCCGATCGCAAACAGCCGGCGGGCCTTGACGATGGCCTCGGCATTGCCGCGCCGCTCGGCCCAGCGCAGAAGCAGCCAGGCCCACTCGAACAGATGGCCGGGTTCGACGATACGCCCCTTGTCGCCGGGGAACGGCGCCCAGTCGTGATCGAAGAACTCCCGCAGCGCGCCGGTATGGCCGTCGATGAAGTGATCCATCGCCAGATGGGCGATCTCGTCGGCAAGGTTGAACCAGGCAACCTGATCGAAGCCATCGACCTCTTCGCTGGCAAGGCATGCTTCGAACAGATGCATGTGCGGATTGGAGCAGAGCGGCAACCGTGACGGATCGTCCTCCTCGAAGCCGATCAGCGGATGTTTGCAATGGGCCTCGAGGCCCTGGCGCAGGCGGTTGCTGCGCTCGATCATCTCCGGCTTTCGATGCGGGAAGACTTCAGCCAGGTATGCAAAGGCCAAAAGCGCAAAAGCCTGATTATAGAGATCGAAGGAGGCATCGATCAGCGTACCATCGGCATCCGCAAGCGAGCCGTAAAAGCCTGTCGGCTGCAGATAGACACGATCGAAATAGGCAAGCCCGCCCTCGGCAGCACTCTGCCAGTCGCCGCTCCAGCCGCGCCTGCCGGCCTCGGCGAAACAATAGACCTGGCGCGGCTGCACCCGCGCCCGGCGATTGGCGCGCGTCGGCTCGCCAGTCATGTCGATGGTCTCGACGAAACCGCCGCCCTCAGCATCGACGCCCTTCTGGCGCCAGAGCGGCAGAGCCTTTTCAGCCAGCCATGCCGACAGCGTCGCGGATTGCGAAAAAATATCCTGCGGCAACGGTTCAGCCCTCAAGCTTCAGGTCATCATGGTTCTTGCCGAGCAACTCGGCCAGCGCCTCGACCACCATATTGTGGTCCTCGCGCTGCGGCAGGCCGGATACGGTCACCGCGCCGATGCAGCCGGTACCCTTGACCACGATCGGGAAGCTGCCGCCATGGGCGGCATAGTCGGCATCGGGAAGGGCGAGCTTTGCCTGCAGATTGGTCTGCTGCTTCAACAGCCCGAGGCCGGTCGAATAGCTGCTCTTGAACAGGCGGAAGACGGTGTTACGCTTGCGGCGCACCCAGTTCGGATTGTCAGGCGTTGCACCTTCAAGCGCGGCATAGAACACCTGCATTGAGAACAGCGTGATGTCGATGACGACGCCGAGCTTGCGCTCGGCCGCCATGCGCCGCAGCGTCGAGCCCAGTTGCCATGCGGCTTCCAGATCGAAACTGTCGAATTGCAGTTCACGCTCCTGCTCGCCGATGCGCTTGAGATCCTTGTCGATGTTCATGAAGCCTCCGCTCAATCCTTCCAGAGCCAGGCCGCACCGCGCACGCCGGAGCTATCTCCGTGCAGCGCCTTGCGAACCGGCGTTTCGAAACTGTCGCCAAAGAGATAGTCGACCACCAGCGGCGGCACGTCCTCATAGATCTCGTCGACATTCGACATGCCGCCGCCAAGCACGAAGACGTCGGGGTCGACGATGTTGGTCAGAAGCGCAAGACTGCGCGCCAGCCGGTCGACGAAGCGATCATAGACGCCGGTCGCCACCGGATCGCCGGCCCGCTTCGCCTCGATGATATCGCGGCCGCGCTTTTCGACGCCCGTCGTCAGGCGATAGTCGAGCTCGACGCCCGTACCGCAGGCATACATGTCGAGACAGCCGTGCTTGCCGCACCAGCATTTGTGGCCGGGGTATTCGTCCTTCGTCATCCAGGGCAGCGGATAGTGCCCGATTTCAGCGGCGACACCCTGGTAGCCGGCATGCACCTTCTTGCCGATCGCAAGCCCGCCGCCATGGCCGGTGCCGACGATCACGCCGAACACGGTCTGCGCATCCTTGCCGGCACCGTCGACCGCCTCCGACACCGCCAGGCAATTGGCGTCGTTGGCAAGGCGCACCCTGCGGCCGAGCGCCTGCTCGAGGTCGCGCCCGAGCGGCTTGCCGTTGATCAGCACGGCGTTGGAGTTGCGCACGATACCGGTGCGCGGATTGGGACTACCGGGAATGCCGATGCCGATGGAGCCCTCTTCGCCGGCCGTCTGTTCTGCGGCGGCAACGAGGTCGAGAACGGCGCGGATGCAATCGTCATAACCGCTGGTCGGGGTGGCGACGCGATGGCGGGCGCGCGTTTCGCCATCGCGATCGAGCGCGATGACTTCCATTTTCGTGCCGCCCCAATCAATTCCGATGAACATGCTGGATCAGGTCTCTGGGTGAAGGTCGAATGAAGGAGCGCAAGCCTCCTCAAGCCGGCGCTAATGACTGCTTAGCATTCGAAAGACTGAAAACGCCAGCCCCCGATTTCGGCACGCCTCGGTAGGGGATGGCGCCGTGTCCGGCCGGCAACATCCGCCCCCTCCTCATTGATCGCTACGCAGTGCCACGCCCTATTTTGCGAGCCCACCCCGCAAAAACACTTGGCGAACAGGCCTTGCTTTTGTATGGGTGCTATCCAAGTGGTCCCGTAGCTCAGCAGGATAGAGCACCAGATTCCTAATCTGGGGGTCACGCGTTCGAATCGCGTCGGGATCACCATCTTCCTCGTCACCAAATCAACGCGGAGCGCTCCGGCCCTCCGGGTGGGACGCGACCTCCCGGCAACGATGCAAGCGATCATGGTTCAGCTCCTCGTCACCTATATGGAAATGAACGTAAGGCCCGCCGGCGAGCCGCTGCCCTCGCCCGTCGAAAACGCGGTGTTGGCGCTTGAAAGACTGGAGGCAGAGCAATTTCTTTCGCTCTATCGCGCCGTCGGCGAACCGTTACGTTGGGATCAGCGGCTGTGCATGCCTGCAGCGGATCTCGACGCCTTTTTGCACAGCCCATCGACCGCGATTTATGTCCTGCGGATCGAGGGCCAGCCGGTTGGGCTTTGCGAGTTCCATCGCGTCGACACAGCCGATATCGAACTCACCCATTTCGGCCTGATCCCGGAGATGCAGGGCAGAAGGCTTGGGCCATATCTCCTGAACGGCGCGCTGCGTGCTATCTGGGATCGGGCGCCTGATCGCGTCTGGCTGCACACGGACGAGTGGGATCACGCCAAGGCGCAGGAGACCTATCGCCGCGCCGGCTTCTCGGTTTTCGACAGGAAGCACGAAGAGGTCAGCGAGTAGAAACTGCATGAATCCCGTTCACGTTGCCGTGAGCTGCGACCGCGATCACGGCACAAAACGCGCGTTCATCCATTTCCCCAATGAAAGGAAATGGTGAAGCCAATGAAAAAGCTGGCAATTGTCGCGCTTTCGCTGGCATCGGCCTTCTCCAGCGTAGCCCCGGCACAGGCATTCCCGTCGGTCATACCCATGAAGGCAAGCATCTCGGACGTCGAAACCGTACAATACTACAATCGCCGCTGGTATCGCGGCGGTGATGACTACAGATGGCGTGGCGACCGGCGATATTATCGTCACCGGGACTGGGATGACGATCATGACGACCGCGTCGGTGCCATCATCGGCGGACTTGCCGCCGGCGCCATCATCGGCGGATTGATGAATGCCCAGCCGAGACGGTATTACGGTGGCGGCTCCCATGCGAGCTGGTGCCAAAGTCGCTACCGCTCGTATCGGGCATGGGACAATACCTTCCAGCCCTATTACGGTGCGCGCCGGGTCTGTTACTCGCCCTATCGCTAACATTTGTTTATAAAACCCCGCCGCCTCGATGCGGCGGGCTTCCAATCTCAAGCGATTGTAAGAAAACAATTTTTCCAGATATTGAACATGAGTTCCTCTGCGATCAGCCCCAAACATAGGGCTGCGCTTGATCACCGCGCGCCTGCTCCGGGCAACCCTCACTCCCCTCCTCTTTCCTTACCCTCCACGAGCCGTTTTCCCTTCGCCGCTGCCATTTCGATCCTGGCGTGTGGCAGCGGCTTGACATCTCCGTAAGCCTGATCTTATCATTCCAATATAAAGTAGCGTAATACATAATTATGCAATAACAAAAAAGAGAGGAACATAAGATGAAATCAGCAAGGATTGCACTGCTTCTGGGAACGGCGCTGGTCGCCTCCGCATCATTTGCCTTCGCGCAGGAGAAGGGCGGCGTCATCAACGTCGCCACGGTCGGCGAGCCGCCGACACTCGACCCGATGGCCTCGACGGCCGACCTCGTCGGCATCGTCTCGCAGCACATGTTCGAGACGCTCTACACCTTCGACAAGGATTGGAAGCCGGCCCCGCTTCTGGCCGCGGCCATGCCGGAAATCAGCGCCGACGGCAAAACCTACACCATCAAGCTGCGCTCCGGCGTCAAGTTCCATGACGGCACCGACATGGACGCAACCGACGTCGTCGCCTCGCTCGAGCGCTGGACGAAGACGGCCTCGCGCGGCAAGCAGACGGCAACGACGATCGCCGGCATCGAAGCCGTCGACGCCACCACGGTCAAGATTTCGCTCAACACCCCCTATGCGCCGCTGGTCTCGCTGCTCGCCTTCAACAATTCCGCGGCGATCGTGCTGCCTTCGGAAAAGCAGGCCGAGCCGATGGTCGATTTCGTCGGCACCGGCCCTTACAAGCTCAAGGAGCGCAAGGCCGACCAGTACATCCAGCTCGAGCGTTACGACGGCTATGTCTCGCCCGAAGGCGAAAGCAACGGCTACGGTGGCGCGCGCCACCAGTATGCCGATGAGATCCGCTTCGTACCGGTTCCCGATCCGAACACCCGCGTCGAGGCAGCCGTCTCCGGCCAGTATGACTACGTCGATTCCATTCCGGTCGAATCCTTCGAGCGGGTGAAAGGCTCTTCGGCTTCCGAGCCCGTCATGCTGCAGCCCTTCGGCTGGCCGGTCTTCGTCCTGAACTCAGGCAACGGCATGACCAAGAACCTGGAGCTGCGCAAGGCGATCCGCACCGCGCTCAGCATGGAAGACATGATGGCGGCTGCCTTCGGCAGCACCGACTTCTACGCGCTCGATGCCGCCCTCTATCCGGCGCAATATGTCTGGCGCACCGAAGCAGGCACGGAAGGTGGCTACAATGTCGCCGACCCGGAAAAGGCGGGCGAACTGTTGAAGGCCGCCGGCTACAAGGGCGAGCCGTTGCGCATCCTGACCAGCCGTCAGTACGAATTCCATTACAAGATGGCACAGGTCGCTGCCGAATATCTGAAGCTCGCCGGCTTCACCGTCGACCTGCAGGTGGTGGATTGGGCGACGCTCACCCAGCGCCGCGCCGACCCGACGCTCTGGGATATCTACATCACCCACAGCCCGTTCCTGCCGGAGCCTGCGCTGATCGGCATGATGTCGACCAAGGCACCGGGCAACTGGGACACGCCGGCCCGCGCCAAGGCCGTCGACGCCTTCAACGCAGAATCGGATGCCGGCAAGCGCGTCACGCTCTGGGCCGACGTGCAGAAGGTGATCTACGAGGAAGTGCCGTTCATCAAGATCGGCGATTTCAACGCCCTGTCGGCCAAGACCAAGACGCTTGACGGCGTTTCGCCTGCGCCGTGGCCCTACTTCTGGAACGCTTCGATCAAGAAGTAAGCTTTCATCCACTTGAAGCCTCCGGCGGGCGGTCTCCCTTTGAGGGATTTCTGCCCGCTGGATAGCCCGGAGCTGCTTTGCCAGTGCCCGTGCGGAAGAAGTTCGAGGCATCCATGATACGCTATATCCTCCAGCGCCTGTTCGGCATGATCGTGGTCATGGCGCTTGTCGTCACCATTGTCTTCGTCATCGTGCGCGTGACGCCCGGCGATCCCGCAGCCGTCATGCTCGGACCCGAGGCGACGCAGCAGGACATCACCGAACTGCGCAGCAAGCTTGGTCTCGACCAGTCGCTCGGCCTGCAATATGTCTATTACATCGGGCAGTTGCTGCAGGGCGATCTCGGCCAGTCGATCTTCCTCAACCAGCCGGTCACCTCAGCACTTGCCGAGCGGGCCGAGCCGACATTCTTCCTCACCCTGTTTTCGATCCTGATCGCCAGCGGCATCGCGCTGCCGATCGGCATTTACGCAGCCTACCGGCGCGGCTCCTTCGTCGACCAGGCCGCCACCACGCTGGCCATGCTTGCCGCCAGTATTCCGAGCTTCTGGCTCGGCCTGATCCTTATTCAGTTCCTCGCCGTGCGCCTCGGCTGGTTTCCGGTTTCCGGCTACGGCGGTCCGGGCTCCTCCTTTATGGAGCGCATGTACCATCTGACCCTGCCGGCGATTGCGCTCGGGGTCGTCTCCTCGGCGCTGATCCTGCGCTTCACGCGCGCGTCGATGCTCGACGTGCTCGGCGACGACTTCATCCGCACCGCCCGCGCCAAGGGCTTGGGCGAACGCCGCGTGGTGATGAAACACGCCCTGAAGAATGCCCTCATCCCGATCCTGACGATCGTCGGGCTCACCGCCGCCGTGCTGATCTCCGGCGCCGTCGTCACCGAAACCGTCTTCGGCCTTCCAGGCGTCGGCAACCTCGTCGTCTCGGCCGTGCTCAGGCGCGACTATCCGGTGATCCAGGGCGCGTTGCTGGTGATTGCCGCGCTCTACGTGCTGATCAATTTCGCGATCGACATGCTCTATCTCCTCGTTGATCCAAGGGTTCGCTACTGATGACCGTCGCCGTATCACCCCCCGTCGTCAGCGAGCGCGCCAAGTTCCTGCGCCGCCTCTTGAAGCGCAAGACCGTTGCCTTCGGTCTGTTCATTCTCGTGACCTTCGTGCTGCTTGCGGTGTTCGCGCCGCTGATCGCGCCCTATGCGCCTGGCAAGCTGTCGATCGTCAACCGCCTGTCGCCACCAAGCCTGCAATGGCTGTTCGGCACGGACGAATTCGGCCGCGACGTGTTTTCACGCACGCTCTATGCCGGCCGGCTGTCGTTGCTGGTCGGAGCTGCCGTCGTCACGCTCGCGACCATCGTCGGCGTCGTCATGGGGCTGCTTGCCGGGTATTTCCCGAAGCTCGACGCCCCGATCGCCCGGCTGATCGACGCGATGATGGCCTTTCCCGACATCCTGCTGGCAATCGCGCTCGTCGCCGCCCTTGGGCCTTCGCTAACGACGGTCATCATCGCGCTCAGTGTCGTCTATGCACCAAGGCTGGCGCGCGTGGTGCGCGCCTCCACGCTCGTCATCCGCGAACTGCCCTATGTCGAGGCAGCCCGCGCGCTCGGTATCTCGACACCGCACATCATGACCCGGCATGTGCTGCGCAACCTGCTCTCACCGATCCTGGTGCAGGGCACGTTCCTGTTTGCCCATGCGATGCTCGCCGAAGCCGGGCTCTCTTTCCTCGGCGTCGGCGTCAGCCCTGAAATCCCGACCTGGGGCACGATGATCGCCTCGGGCCGGCAATATATCGGACAGGCCGATTGGGTGACGCTGTTTCCCGGCATCGCCATCGTACTTTCGGTCCTGTCCCTGCAGATGGTTGGCGACGGATTGCGCGACATGCTCGATCCCCGCCTCAGAAAGGACCTGTGATCCATGCCCACCGCAACCCGTAGCACCAGCCCCGTGCTGATCAGCAACGTGAAACCCGTCGCCTTCGGCATGGCGGCATCCTCCGAAACGGTCGATATCCTCATCGGCAGCGACGGCACCATTGCCGCCATCGGCAATGGCCTGACAGCGCCTGAAGGTGCTGAGCGTATCGACGGCAAGGGTGGCTGGATCTCGCCCGGCTGGATCGACCTGCACGCCCATGTCTGGCACGGCGGCACGGATATCTCCGTCCGGCCGCAGCTCTGCGGCATGGAGCGCGGCGTCACCACCATCGTCGACGCCGGCTCGGCCGGCGAAGCCAACTTCCATGGCTTCCGCGAATACATCATCGAGCCGGCGCGCGAGCGCATCAAGGCCTTCCTCAATCTCGGCTCCATCGGCCTCGTCGCCTGCAACCGCGTCAGCGAACTCAGCGACATCCGCTCGATCGACATCGACCGCATCATCGCCTGCTACCAGGAAAACCGCGAGCATATCGTCGGCCTGAAAGTGCGCGCCAGCCATGTGATCACCGGTTCCTGGGGCGTAACCCCTGTCAAGCTCGGCAAGAAGATCGCCAAGATCCTGAAGATCCCGATGATGGTGCATGTCGGCGAACCGCCGGCGCTTTACGACGAAGTTCTGGAAATCCTCGGCCCCGGCGACATCGTCACCCATTGCTTCAACGGCAAGGCCGGATCGAGCATCATCGAGGACGAGGATCTGTTCGAGCTCGCCGAGCGCTGTGCCGGCGAAGGCATCCGGCTCGACATCGGCCATGGCGGCGCATCCTTCTCGTTCCGCGTCGCCGAAGTCGCCATCGCCCGCGGCCTGCTGCCGTTCTCGATTTCGACCGATGTGCACCTGCGCAGCATGAACCAGTCGGTCTGGGACCTCGGCACCACCATGTCGAAGCTGCTCAGCGTCGGCATGCCGTTCGAAAAGGTCGTCGAAGCCGTGACCCAGGCACCTGCCTCGGTCATTCGCCTGCCGATGGACAATCTGCTTGGCGTCGGTGCACGCGCGGAATTCACCCTCTTCGATCTGGTCGATTCCGAGCTGCGCGTCTTCGATTCGCTCGGCACCGAAGCGCATCTCAACCGCCTCTTCGAGCCGCGTTATGCCGTCATGGGCACCAATGTCGTGGCGGCAAACCGATACCAGCCGCCGCATGTGGAGTGCCCCGACCACAGCCACGGCTACAGCTACCGCTGAACCATCACAGAACACAGAAACTGGCAGGATATCGCGTGAACAGTTTGGACCATAAGACCAAGGGCCGTGCGCCGGCTTCGCCCTACCAGAGGCTCGCAGCGCTCGGCATCGACCTGCCGCCGGCACCGCCGCCGATCGCCAATTTCGTCACCCACGTGCTGGAGGGCAACATTCTGTACCTCTCAGGACAGGGCCCGCGCGAGGTCGACGGCCAACTGCACGCCGGCAAGGTCGGCGCCGATGTCGACGTCGAAAGCGCCTATGAGCACGCGCGATTAACGGGCATCAATCTGCTGGCTGTCATGCATGATGCGCTCGGCGATCTCGGTCGCGTCAAGCGCGTCGTCAAGCTGCTCGGCATGGTCAACGCCGTACCGGATTTCGCCGATCACCCGCAGGTGATCAACGGCTGCTCGGACCTGATGATCGACGTCTTCGGCGAAGCGGGACAACATGCCCGCTCGGCCGTCGGCTTCGGTTCGCTTCCCGGCAACATCACCGTCGAGATCGAAGCGATCGTCTCGCTTCACGACTGACGGTCAGAGGAAGGTCGGATCAATGGCTGCGCCAGCCCATCATCTTCTCGATCCGCTCGGCGGAAACCCTGACGTGATCGGCATAGAAGTTGCGATCGTCGAGGATCTTCTGCTCGGGCAGAACGATGGAGATGGTCGCGACGCAGCCGCCCTTGTCGTCGAGAATCGGGGCGGCGACGCAGGCAACCGCATAGTCGGACTCGCCGGCCTGGATCGAGAGCTTGGCGGCAAGCGCCGTCTCTGCCTGGGCCGACAGGGCGGCCGGATCGATATCCGCCCGACCGGTCGGCGACGTGCGGGCGCAGCGGCGGAACAGTTCCAGCCGTTCGTCGGAGGGCAGATGACCGACCAGCAATCGTCCGGATGCCGTCCAGTTGAGCGGCACGCGGGTGCCGACCCTGGATGTCACCTGGAAATGGCCGGGGCCGTCGGCCATGGCGAGCACCTGCATGTAGTCGCCGTCGCGACCGCAGAGCTGGATGGTTTCGGCAACTTCCCGACCGAGGTCGTGCATCTCCCGCGTTGCGACGCCGAGGAAATCGAGCGAGCGCGCATAGGCAAGGCCGTAGTGGTAGAGCCGGTCGCCAAGCCAGACCTGGCCGTCGGTATCGCGGCTGAGCAGGTTCTTTTCGACCATGTCGTCGACGATGACATAGGCGGTCGACAGCGGCGCTCCGACCGCCTTGGCAATCGCGTAGACGCCGCTCGGCGAGCCGGTTTCGTAGAGGAAGTCGAGCACCTGCAGTGCACGGTCCATGCCGCTCACGCGCGAGCGGCGGGTCTTGCCGGCCGGCTCCATGTCCTCGCCGGGCTCGGCGGCAATCGTCGTCTTGTCCAAGGGTCTGCTCCCGTGCAATTCGAAATTCGCAACAGTTGGGCGGTGAGCAACGGCTTTCCGCCTCACTCACCACAACGGCCAGTTCGTCGATCCGAAACAGCCGGCTCATATCTCATTACTATGGTAGAGATTCCGCGAAAACGGAATAGCCTGCCGGTTTCGACTGCCAGAAAATCATATGGAGACCACCATGCCTGACCGCGACATCCGCGAAGCTCTCGGACTTCGCCCCGTTATCAACGTATCCGGCACGATGACGGGCCTCGGCGCGTCGATCGTGGTCCCGGAAGCGATCGCCGCGATGACAGGCATACTGCCGCAATTCGTCGAGATCAACGACCTGCAGCGCAAGATCAGCCCGGTGATCGCCCGCCTGACCGGTGCGGAGGCCGGCTTCATCACCGCCTCCTGCTCGGCCGGCATCAGCCTTGCCGTCGCCGGCACCATGACCGGCAGCGATCTTGCCGCGATCGAGCGCCTGCCCGACGCAACGGGACTGAAGAACGAAGTCATCATCCAGATGGGCCATGTCGTCAGCTATGGCGCACCCGTCGACCAGGCAATTCGTATTGCCGGCGGCAAGCCGGTGCTGGTCGGCCAGGCGACGTCGGCCTACCGCTATCACATCGAAGGCGCCATCAATGAGCGCACGGCGGCCGCCGTCTATGTCATCTCCCACCACGTGGTGCAGTATGGCCTCGTGGGCCTGAAGGAATTCGCCGAGACCTGCCATGCCAAGGGCGTTCCCGTCATCGTCGATGCCGCGTCCGAATACGACCTGAAGATCTTCCTCGAGCAGGGCGCCGACATCGTTCTCTATTCCGGCCACAAGTTCCTGGGCGGTCCGACCTCGGGCATCGTCGCCGGCGAAAAGACGCTGGTGCGTAACGCCTTCCTGCAGAACCTTGGCATCGGCCGTGGCATGAAGGTCGGCAAGGAAAGCATGCTCGGCGTCATGGCGGCCCTTATCGCCTGGGAAAGCCGCGACCACCAGGGAATCCGCGACCGCGAGGCCGGCTATCTGAACCTGTGGCGCGACACGCTCGAAAGCCGTCCCGGCATCAAGCCGGTGATCGAGGCCGATCCGACCGGCAATCCGCTCGACCGCCTGCGCGTCACTATCGATCCGCAGGAAGCCCATATCACCGCCTGGGATCTCGCCGATGCGCTGGCGCGCGGCACGCCGCCGATCATCGTGCGCGACCACGAGGTCGAGCACAATTACTTCTACCTCGACCCCTGCAACCTGCACCCCGGCCAGGAAACCGTCGTGGCAAACCGCCTTGCCGAGGAACTGACGAAGGCGCGCAGCTCCAACGAGATCATCGCCACGCCGCTCCACGAGCGCAACACCCGCCGCTTTGCCGGCCTGTTGCGCTGGCCCGACTGAGACTGACCCTTAGCCCCCGTGCCGAACGACAAGGAATGGACGACATGACCCGCACCGACGCTGCCACCAATCCGTCGAAAGACCCCGTGCTTTCGGTCGAGAACCTGACGACCTCGTTTCTGGTCGACGGCGCCTGGAAGCCGGTGGTGCGGGACATTTCCTTCTCGGTCATGCCGGGGGAGACGGTGGCGATCGTCGGCGAATCCGGTTCGGGCAAGAGCGTGACCTCTCTGTCGATCATGCGCCTCCTGCAAAAGGACATGAGCCGCACCGAGGGCCGGGTCATGCTCGGCGGCCGCAATGTTCTCAACCTGCCGGAAAGCGACATGCGCCGCGTGCGCGGCAACGACGTGGCAATGATCTTCCAGGAACCGATGACCAGCCTCAATCCGCTGTTCACCATCGGCGACCAGATTTCCGAGGCACTGCTTTGCCACCGGCCGATGAGCAAGGCGGAGGCGAAGGCCGAAACCATTCGCCTGCTCGACAAGGTCCGCATCCCCTCGGCGGCATCCCGTTTCGACGAATACCCGCATCGCTTCTCGGGCGGCATGCGCCAGCGCGTAATGATCGCCATGGCGCTTGCCAGCCGCCCGAAGCTGCTGATCGCCGACGAGCCGACGACGGCGCTCGACGTGACGATCCAGGGGCAGATCCTCGACCTGATCAAGGTGCTGCAGGAGGAAGAAGGAACCTCCGTCCTGTTCATCACCCACGACATGGGCGTGGTCGCGGAGATCGCCGACCGCACCGTGGTGATGTTCCGCGGCGAGGCGGTCGAAACCGGCCAGACGGAAGACATCTTCCTGCGGGCAAAACATCCCTATACCCGCGCGCTGCTCTCGGCCGTGCCGATGCTCGGCTCGATGAAGGGCAAGCCGCAACCGCTGCGTTTTCCCATCATCGACAGCACCACCGGCCTGCCGGATACGCCGGTCGAAGGCGCAAGCACGGTCGCCGAGACCCGTCCGATCCTCGAGGTCAAGAACCTCGTCAAGCGCTTCGACATCCACGCCGGCCTGCTCGGCAGGTTGCAGGGACGCGTGCACGCCATCGAAAACGTCTCCTTCAGCCTGCAGCCCGGCGAGACCTTGTCGCTGGTCGGCGAATCCGGGTGCGGCAAGTCAACCACCGGCCGCGCCATCATGCGTCTGATCGAGCCGCAGAGCGGATCGGTCGTTCTGAATGGCCAGGATGTGCTCGCCATGGACCGCAAGGCGCTGCGCGAAATGCGCCGCACCATGCAGATGATCTTCCAGGATCCCTTCGCCAGCCTCAATCCGCGCATGACCGTAGGCGCTGCGATTGCCGAGCCCTATCTTGAACACAAGCTCGGCACGCCGAACCAGGCCCGCGAAAAGGTCGCCGACCTCTTGGAGCGCGTCGGCCTGCAGGCCGACATGGCGGCGCGTTATCCGCACGAATTCTCCGGCGGCCAGCGCCAGCGCGTCTGCATTGCCCGGGCTCTGGCACTCGATCCGAAGGTCATCGTCGCCGACGAGTCTGTTTCGGCGCTCGACGTCTCGATCAAGGCGCAGGTCATCAACCTGCTGCTCGAACTGCAGGCGAGCCTCGGCCTTGCCTATCTGTTCATCTCGCACGACATGGCGGTGGTCGAGCGCGTCAGCCACCGCGTAGCGGTGATGTATCTCGGCGAGATCGTCGAGATCGGCCCGCGCGCCGACATTTTCGAAAACCCGCAGCATCCCTACACCCGTAAGCTGATGGCCGCCGTTCCGATCGCCGACCCGACCCGGCGGCACACAAGGCGCAATGTCGCAAGCGACGAGATCAAGAGCCCGATGCGGGCACCGGATTATGTCGTCTCCGCCCGGGAATACCGCCAGATTTCGGCCGAACACTTCGTGCAGGTGTAGCAGCTGTCTCCGGAAAGACATCGGATCGGCGACCGATCCAATGTCTCACTTGATCGAGGACACCTGGTTGCCAACTTTCAAGTCGAGCCGCCCACCTTGAGACAGGACACAAAGGCCGCGAGGAGGCAGGACCTGCTCGCTTCCCACCGGCGCGCAACCACGATCCGCGGCAGTCCGGATGGCGTGGTAGAAATCCAATTGCTGCCCGAGATAACGCGAACCCTGGCGCGAGAAATGTGCAGCGTCCTTGTAGAGGCCCCTGCCACCCTCGGAGGCGCGACAGTAGCGACTGTCACAAAGATAGCTGGCCAGGTCGACAACCGGATAATCCCGGGAAATGGCTTCGAGCAGTTGCCGTGCGTGCCGGTCGTACTCCGCGACACGTTCAGCCGGCAGGTCGCATTGTTCGAGCGCAGCCCCGATCAGACGGGAACGGGCAACGCAAATGCCCGGATCGCGCCCATCCTGTGGAGGCGGGCTGAAAACCACCGGCTGGAGCCCGAGGCCTCGAAGCCAATCCATCGTCTTCCTGAAGTCATCGAGCACGACGTCGTCGTGCGATGCCACGACACCCTTCCCGCGCACCAGGATGGTTCCGTCGACGAAATACTGTGTGGGACGAAAGGCGACGGCAACATAACGCAGCGACGGCGTCGTCGAAATGAACTGGCGAACCTCCTCGTTCCGATCGAGGCAGGATTGCGGCCAGGCGGCCGAGCGCCAGGACGGCATCGGAGCGATGTTGAGGAACGGTCCGCAATCATTCTTGTTCAGCTGGACCAGCTTGACCGACGGGTTCGAGGAGATGATGCCATCGACCAGGTGCATCGCGAGAGAATCGCCCCAGACCGCAACCTCGGGCGTTTCGCTTGTTTGGCATTCGGCGAGAATGGAACCGTTGCAGCGCTCGGCCAGGCCGGAGCTCAGCTCCGTCATCAGGTCGAGATCGTGCGCGCGCTGTGGCAGACCGTTCGTGTGATCGAACGTCGCGCCGACCGCCATCACCACGACACCGACGGCAGCCGTCGACTTGAAGATCGCCTCCCCGCTGACACGCCGCCGATTGCGAAAGGGCGTTTCGACATAGCGATAGCTGATGTAAGCCAGACCAAACGTCAGCGCGATCAGCAGCAGGTACGTGATCGGCGACAGTTCCTGCATCGAGCGCAGGCGCGCAAACGCGAACACCGGCTGATGCCAGAGATAGAGGCTGTAGCTCCCGAGGCCGATCACGACCAGCGGGCGAAAGCTCAAAATTCGCCCCGTCCAGTTGGTGCCGTCGGAAAATGCCAGCACCAGAACCGTTCCGACAACGACCGGCACCGTCGACCATCCCGGATATTGAGACGAGCCGGACACGAACAGGTAGGACGCAAGGATCGTCAACAGGCCCGCGGCAGCCAGGCCACTGCCGTATCTGGCGCCGATGCGGGCCATATCAGGTGCGGCAATTGCCAGAAGACAACCGGCCCCGAGTTCCCAGAACCGGCTCGGGAGCAGGTAAAAATTGGCAACCGGATCGAACAGCGGGAGAACCTGCGTCGTCGCGAAACTGACGGCGGAGAAGGACGCGACGACGACGAGAACCGTCCGCCTGGACCGGGTCCTCAGGCCCCAGAGGAGCAGCGGGAACAGCAGATAGAATTGCTCTTCCACCGCCAGCGACCAGGTGTGCAGCAGCGGCTTGAGCTCGTTGCTGGCGGCAAAATAGCCCGCTTCGTCCCAGAACAGGAAATTCGAGGCAAACAGGTTGACGAAATAGAGGCTCTTTCCGAACGCATTGGCTTCTTCCGGCAACATCCAGAACCAGGCGAAAGGGATGCAGGCCAGGCAGACGAGCAGCAGCGCCGGCGCAATGCGCCGTGCGCGTCGTTCGTAGAACGAAATCAGACTGAAGCGGCCGTCGGCGATCTCGTCGTAGATTAGCGACGTAATCAGAAAGCCGCTGATCACGAAGAACACATCGACGCCGGCGAAGCCCCCTTCGAAAAAGCCGAAGCCGGCGTGGAAAAACAGCACCGGAACGACGGCAACTGCGCGCAAGCCGTCTATATCTGCACGATATCGCATTCAACGCCCTAACCGCTGGGATTTCAGGCGGCAATACCAAGCCGGAGATCAGAAAGCCAGCGGACTTCCGCCATCGGTGCGCTTCGACAGCCACACGACGATGGTGGAACTGTCCGGTGCGTGGGGTGAAGATCACTTGTCCGGCGTGCAGACACGCAGGCGATGGCCGTCCGGATCGAGCGCGACGAATGTGCGGCCGAAGACGGCGGTCGCCAACTCCTGCTCGATCGGCACGCCGGCCTTGCGCCATTCCGCGTGGAGCCGCTCAACCTCGGCATCGTCCTTGACCATGAAGGCAACCTCCATGCGATGGCCGGTGCCGGAGGATACGAAGTTGGCAGCATGGGTTGACCACAGACTGAAGGTCAGGCCGTTTTCCAACGCGTAGGCGACGTAGTTCGGAAAGGCCGCAACCGGCTCGCGGCCCAACAGCCGCGTGTAGAAAGCGGCGCTCTCTTGAGGATCTTCCACGTAAAGCAGGATGAGGTTCGGGCTCAGCATCGTCGATCATCTCCATTGTCAGATGATCGCTGGCTAGCGGACGCCACTGTCAGTTTCTGTCAGCATAGAAACGGGCCGGGCGCGAAAAAGCCGCCGTCCGATCAGGGAGCCGGCGGCCTTGTCAAACCATTCCAGCCGTTTGGTACAAGAGGCTGCGTCAGAAGACGGCCAGGTACTTCAACAGCGAAATGATGCCGATGATGAGCACGATCGCCTGGACGATCTGCTTGGCGCGGCCGTCGATCGGCAGGCGCTGGACCAGATAAAGCACGAGCACGATAACCAGGAACGTGATCAAAATGCTGATGAGAAGCCCCATAGACAAACTCCCTTTGTAAGGCGACGCGAAGTCGTCAGAGTTGTAACTATGAGGCGAGCCGAAAAGTTCCAGTATCGGCAAACACTTATTTAGATCGAGGCCCCGTTCGACGGGCTTGGCGGCCGCAAGATATGACGTTGGCTGGCGCTGAAACCAGAGCCCGGTCGGCGGCGACAGCAGTCGCCGTCAGGCGCTGATTATCCCGTGCAGCCCTCTGCGACGAGGCACGAGATCTCAGCTCGCCACCTTGCAGACGGTCCCGGCGTCGTTGTCGCCCTTCGTCGCATCGTAGAATGTCACCTCATCGCCCTTCGTCCACCATATGTACTGGCCGCCGACATACTTTGCACCCGATGCGGCAATCACGTTGGAAGCGACGGTGAAGTTGCCGTCGATGGTAAACGTGACCAGCGAGACCGGGCCGGCATTGATGTATTCGGCGTCAACCGTCTGGCCACCGCAGTCATACCGCACCTGCTGGCGGTCGACCGTTTCGGCACCCGGCACGGAAATCGCGATATCGACGCTGCTGGAACCGCCTGCCGCCATAGATGCGAGCGTGAGCGCCGGGGTGCCGGCGGATCGGCTGAGCATCAGCTTCGAGCCTTCGACTGTCCAGGTGAGCTCGGTGCGCAGCGCATCCAGGAACTTGCGTTCCTGGTCCATCACCGCCGGCACACACATCTTGCGGGTCGAGGCGGACGGTCCGAAGGTGATCTTCGCGCCGGAAAGGCTGAAGGTTCCGGTAAAGTGGTTGCAACCCGCCATGCCGCCATAGGTGCCGTCGTCGCGGATCTCCAAGGTCGACTGAAGATTGTCGATGACCCCGCGGCCGGCGATATCTTCGGCAAGCCAGGTGCCGACCAGCGCCTGCGGCACGTTTTCGGCAGCAACCGTCTGCATCGAGGCCATTTCGATCAGCACGCAGGCGCAGGAAAGGGCTGTAGCGACTTTCAGCATCGGGAACTCCTTGGCGCTTCGACTCGTGACCCGATTCTTAACCCGATCACACGTCGGATTGAAGACCGCGCCCTTGTTGCACGTCGATTTCGCCTGTAGAGCCTAGCGCATACCCCGAAACATCGGCATCGGTTTTCGGCAAAACCAAAACGCGGCTTCCCTCCGTCGGAGCGAACGTGGCACGCCCCACCGGGCGCTTGCGCCCCCGCTGGAACGCTGGAAGAGCGAACAAGAATATGGGAATTGGCATGGCACCCCGCGAAAACGCGAAGCGCCGACTGACGATCCTGGGCTCGACCGGCTCCATCGGCACCAACACGCTGGATGTTGTCGAGCGGCTGGGCGGTCGCGACGCCTTCGAGATCGTCGCACTCACCGGCAACGGCAACATCCCGCTTCTGGCGCGCCAAGCGGTCGCTCACGGCGCCGAGCTTGCCGTCACCGCCGATGACAGCCAGTACGCCAGCCTCAAGGCAGCGCTTGCCGGCACCGGCATCGCGGCCGCCTCCGGCCGCAGCGGCCTGATCGAGGCAGCAGAACGCGACGCCGGTTGGGTGATGGCGGCCATCGTCGGCAATGCCGGCCTCGCCCCGACGCTCGCCGCCGCGAGCCGTGGGGCCGATATTGCCCTTGCCAACAAGGAATGCCTGGTCTCAGCCGGCAGCCTGTTCATTGAAGCGGTGAAAAAGGGCGGCGGCCGGCTGCTGCCAGTCGACAGCGAACACAACGCCATCTTTCAGGTGTTGGAAGAGCATCAGCGTCACGCCGTCGAACGCATCATCCTGACAGCCTCCGGCGGGCCGTTCCGCACCAAGTCGCTCGACGAGATGCGGCACGTGACCGCCGATGTCGCCCGCGCCCATCCCAACTGGTCGATGGGTCTGAAAATCTCGATCGACAGTGCCTCGATGTTCAACAAGGCGCTGGAGATGATCGAGGCGAAGCATCTGTTCGGGCTGAAGCCGGAGCAGATTGAGGTGATCGTGCACCCGCAGTCGGTCATCCACTCGATGGTCGGCTACACCGACGGTTCGGTGCTGGCGCAGCTCGGCTGCCCTGATATGCGCACCGCCATCGGCTATGCGCTTTCCTATCCCAGCCGCTGCGACCTGCCGATCGAACGGCTCGATTTCGCCAAGCTGTCGCGGCTGGATTTCGAAGCGCCCGATGAAGTGCGTTTCCCGGCGATCCGGCTGGCGCGCCGCGCCATGGAAGAGGGCGGGGTACAGGGGGCTGTGCTCAACGGCGCCAAGGAGACGGCGCTGGAGGCCTTCATCGCCGGGAACACCGGGTTCCTTGCCATGGCCGAGATCGTCGAACAGGTGATGGACAGACTGTCGGACCTGCCTGCGGCCGTCACCATGGACGATGTTTTTGCCGCCGACGAAAAAGCCCGGCAACTGGCGGCCGGGCTTCTTCAGTAAGTCTTGGCTTTCGACGGGTGCCACCGCACCCGCAAGCAATCAGCGCCTGGTATCAGGCGACAGCCCGTGCCAGCGCACAGCGCGACCACAGCGAATGCAGCGCGCCGACCAGATGGTCGATGTCGGCATCCGAATGCAGCGGCGTCGGCGTAATGCGCAGGCGCTCGGTCTTCTTCGGCACCGTCGGATAGTTGATCGGCTGCACATAGACACCGAAATGGTCGAGCAGCAGGTCGGAGATCCACTTGCACTTGGCGGCATCGCCAACCATGACCGGCACGATGTGGCTCGGATTCGGCATATGCGGGATGCCGCGCTGATCGAGCATGGAGCGCAACCGGCGCACGCGCTCCTGATGGGCGAAGCGTTCGACCTGGCTTTCCTTCAGGTGACGGATGGAAGCGAGCGCACCGGCCGCAAGCGTCGGCGGCAACGCCGTGGTGAAGATGAAGCCGGATGCAAACGAGCGGATGAAATCGCAAAGCGCCGTCGAACCGGTGATATAGCCACCCATGACGCCGAAAGCCTTGCCCAGCGTGCCTTCGATGACAGTCAGGCGATGCATCAAACCTTCGCGCTCGGCAATGCCGCCGCCGCGCGGGCCGTACATGCCGACGGCGTGCACTTCGTCGAGATAGGTCATCGCGCCGTATTTGTCGGCGAGATCGCAGAACTCCTTGATCGGGGCAATGTCGCCATCCATCGAATAGACGGATTCAAACGCGATGATTTTTGGCGCGCGCGGATCGGCTGCAGCCAGCTTGGCTTCGAGGTCTGCTACCGAATTGTGCTTGAAGATGACGCGTTCGCACTTGGAATGACGGATCCCCTCGATCATCGAAGCGTGATTCCCGGCGTCCGAAAAGACGATGACACCGGGAATCTTCGAACAGAGCGTTCCGAGCGCTGCCCAGTTGGACACGTAACCCGAGGTGAACAGAAGCGCCGATTCCTTGCCATGCAGATCTGCGAGCTCGCGCTCGAGCAGCACATGGTAGTGGTTGGTGCCGGAAATGTTGCGGGTACCGCCGGCACCGGCGCCGCATTCGTCGATGGCACGCTTCATCGCCTCAGTGACGATGGAATGCTGGCCCATGCCGAGATAGTCGTTGGAACACCAGACGGTGACTTCCTGGATGCCTTCAGCCGTGTGGCGCGCGGCCTTCGGGAAGTTGCCGCGATGGCGAGCGATATCAGCGAAAACCCGGTAGCGACCTTCCTGATGCAGCCCATCCAGCTCGGTTTTAAAGAAATTCTCGAAATCCATCATCTTCTCCAGTGCCCGGTCGCTTTTTTTTGATTCAAAGCGATCGGGGGTCAACCCCGCAATGCGATGCGCCCGCCGCCTGCGGCAAAAGGCCTCTAGTTTTGAACCGTTCCAAAGAAAGCCTTAGCGCATGTAAATCCCTCCAAGCTTGATCGAAGTCAAGCTTGGACGAAAAAAGGGCGGCCGAAACCGCCCTTTTTGTCGCATCAGAACGGGTTCAATCCGCTCATGCCGCTGCCACTGCGCGTTTTGCCATCACCTTCACCAGATTGGCGCGATAGCTGGCGTCCGCATGGATATCGGACAGCAGGCCGGACGCATCGACCGTCACATTGGCAAGTGCGTCCGGCGACCAGTTGGCGGAAAGTGCTGCCTCCATGCCCTTGTGCCGAAAGACACCGTTCGACCCGGCCCCAGTCACCGCGACGCGGACGTCGCCATTGTCCCGCCTAGCCACGAAGACACCGGTCATGGCGTAGCGCGAGGCCGGGTTGGCGAACTTCTGGTAACCGGCCTTTGCCGGCGCTTCGAAAGTGACCGCCGTCACCAACTCGCCGTCTTCGAGTGCCGTCTCGAAAAGACCGGTGAAGAAATCGCCGGCGGCAATCTCCCGCCGGTCGGTGACAATGGTCGCATCGAGCGCCAGCATCGCCGAGGGGTAGTCGGCTGCCGGATCGTTGTTGGCGATCGAGCCGCCGATTGTGCCCATGTGGCGCACATGCGGGTCGCCGATGTGGCTGGCAAGCCCCGCGATCGCCGGACAGACGGCCGCAAGCTCGGCCGAGGACGCCACCTCGAAATGCGTCGTCGCCGCTCCGATCCTCACAGTTCTCCCGGACACCGTGATGCCCTTCATTTCCGGGACCTGCCTGACATCGACGAGGTCGGTCGGTGCGGCAAGCCGCTGCTTCATCGTCGGTATCAACGTCATCCCGCCGGAGAGATATTTGCCTTCACCTGCGGCCTGCCGAAGCTTGACGGCATCCTGGATGGAAGACGCCCGGTGATAATGGGTCTCGTACATGACGCGTCCTCCCGCTCAGTTGGCGGCGTGGGCGGCGGCCCACACCTTCTGCGGCGTCGCCGGCATCGTCAACCGGTTGTTGCCGATGGCATCGGTGATGGCGTTGATCAGCGCCGGCGGCGAGCCGATGGCGCCGGCCTCGCCACAGCCCTTGATCCCGAGCGGATTGTTCGGGCAGGGCGTGTTCGAGGTCGAGACCTTGAACGACGGCAGATCGTCGGCGCGCGGCATGGCGTAGTCCATGTAGCTCGCCGTCAGCAGTTGGCCGTTTTCCGGGTCGTAGTGAACGTTCTCGAGCAGCGCCTGGCCGATACCCTGCGCCAGCCCGCCATGCACCTGCCCCTCGACGATCATCGGGTTGATGATGTTGCCGAAATCATCGGCCGCAACGAACTGGATGATCTTCGTCACGCCGGTTTCCGGATCAACCTCGACTTCGCAGATGTAGCAGCCGGCCGGGAAGGTAAAGTTGGCCGGATCATAGAAGGCGCCCTCCTTCAGCCCCGGCTCCATGCCCGGCGGCAGGTTGTGGGCGGTATAGGCGGCGAGCGCCATCTGAAACCACGGCACCGTCTTGTCGGTACCAGCGACCTTGAGCTCACCGTTCTCGATGATGATGTCGCTTTCGTCCGCCTCCATCAGGTGGGCGGCGATCTTCTTCGCCTTGGCTTCGACCTTGTCGAGCGCCTTGACGACTGCCGACATGCCGACGGCACCCGAGCGCGAGCCGTAAGTGCCCATGCCCATCTGCACCTTGTCGGTGTCTCCGTGCACGATGTTGACGCTGTCGATCGGCACGCCGAAACGATCAGCGACCAGCTGGGCGAAGGTGGTTTCATGCCCCTGCCCGTGGCTGTGCGAGCCGGTCAACACCTCGATCGTGCCGACGGCATTGACCCGGACCTCGGCCGATTCCCACAAGCCGACGCCAGCGCCGAGCGAGCCGACAGCCGCCGACGGCGCGATGCCGCAGGCCTCGATATAGCAGCTCATGCCGATGCCGCGCTTCATGCCGCGTCCGGCTGCTTCCGCCTTGCGGGCAGCAAAGCCGTTCCAGTCGGCCGCCTTCATCGCCGCATCGAGCGATGCGTCGTAGTCGCCGGCATCGTAGTTCATGATCACGGGCGTCTGGTGCGGGAATGAGCGGATGAAGTTGATCCGCCGCAGGTCCGCCGGCGAGACCCCGAGTTCGCGCGCCGCCGTCTCCATGGTGCGTTCCAGGAGATAGGTCGCTTCCGGCCGGCCTGCGCCGCGATAGGCATCGACCGGGGCGGTGTTGGTATAGACCGTGCGCACATTGGCGTGGATTGCCGGGATGTCGTACTGGCCTGAGAGCAGCGTCGCATAGAGATAGGTCGGCACCGCCGAGGAGAACAGCGACATGTAGGCGCCGAGATTGGCGACCGTGTCGACCTTCAGCCCAATGATCCGGTTGTTGGCGTCGAATGCCATCTTCACCTTCGAAAGGTGATCGCGGCCATGGGCGTCGGTCAGGAACGCTTCCGTCCGGTCGGACGTCCATTTCACCGGCACGCCGGTGCGCTTGGAGGCCCAGAGACAGACAATCTCTTCGGGATAGATGTAGATCTTCGAGCCGAAGCCGCCGCCGACATCGGGCGCAATCACACGAAGCTTGTTTTCCGGGGCAACATTGTAGAACGCGCTCATCACCAGCCGCGCCACATGCGGGTTCTGGCTGGTGGTGTAGCAGGTGTAGTGCTCGTCGCCGCCGTCATAGATCCCGAGCGTGGCGCGCGGCTCCATCGGGTTCGGCGACAGGCGGTTGTTGTGGATGGTGATCTCGGTCACATGGGCCGCAGAAGCAATCGCCTTGTCGGTGGCGGCGGGATCGCCGATCTGCCAGTCGAAGATCAGGTTGTTTGGCGCTTCCGGATGCAGCTGCGGCTGGCCCTGTTCCAGCGCCTTTGTCGCGTCGGTGACGACGGGCAGCTCCTGGTAGTCGACGACGACAGCCTCGGCCGCATCCTTCGCCTCGGCGACGCTGTCGGCAACGACGATGGCGACTGCATCGCCGACATAACGCACCGTCTCATGGGCAAGCGGCCGCCAGGCGCCCATCTTCATCGGCGATCCGTCCTTGGAATGGATCATCCAGCCGCAGATGAGATTGCCAATGCCGTCGGCGAGCAGCTGCTTGCCGTCGAGCACGCCGATCACCCCGGGCATGGCCTTGGCCGCAGTCGCGTCGATAGACCTGATTTTCGCATGCGCATAAGGGCTGCGCACAAAGATCGCATATTTCATGCCGGGCACCGACATGTCGTCCGTGTAGCGTCCCTTGCCGGTCAGGAACCTCTTGTCTTCCTTGCGCGCCACCCGCGCGCCAATACCTTCAACGCCCATTGCCGATCTCCTCCCGAGATATCCAGCGAAACTCCTGCGGTGAAATGTGATCGCGGCGACATGTCATCGCCGCGGGCCGGATGTCATTCGGCAGCGACGCGGGCACCGCCCATTTCGGCGGCAGCCGCCAGGATCGACTTGACGATGTTGTGGTAGCCGGTGCACCGACAGATATTGCCTTCGAGCTCGGCGCGAACGGTCGCCTCGTCGAGCTGCCCGCCATGCCGGCGGATCATGTCGACGGCCGTCATCACCATGCCCGGAGTGCAGAAGCCGCATTGCAGGCCGTGATTGGCCTTGAAGGCCGCCTGCACCGGATGCAGCTCGCCGTTTGCAGCAAGGCCTTCGATGGTGGTGATGTCAGAGCCCGCCGCCTGCGCGGCGAGGGTGGAACAGCTCTTGACCGATTTTCCATCCATGTGGACGACACAGGCGCCGCATTGCGACGTGTCGCAGCCGACATGGGTGCCGGTCAGTCCAAGGTTCTCGCGAATGAAATGCACCAGCAGCGTTCG
Organism: Ensifer sp. GW823-FHT05D09; assembly: GCF_058795755.1. Taxonomy (NCBI): domain Bacteria; kingdom Pseudomonadati; phylum Pseudomonadota; class Alphaproteobacteria; order Hyphomicrobiales; family Rhizobiaceae; genus Ensifer; species Ensifer sp. GW823-FHT05D09. The sequence goes on from NZ_JBXAIA010000006.1 coordinate 54,174, forward strand.
GTCATCGCACTGACCGCTCACCTGACGGCCGTTGACCGTCATTGTAATTTTCGCCATTTCGCTCCTCCGGGTGGGTCAATGCCAACACGAGCGCGGGAAGCCGGGTGATGATCTGTTCACGCGACTTCTGGAAACGCGCCAACTGCTATCGATGCCCTTCGCCTCGTGGCCCGCTCCTCCGCGTCCCCGTGGCTTGTCTGTATCATTGTCTTTTTTTGGAATGTCGCAACCGCCCGAAGGCCGGCCACGATAAAAAATTTCCGTGATGGTTGCGTTCGCGGGAATGAGGCCTTCATGTCCCGTTCAGGAACGATATCATTATGTTGGCGGCGAAGAGAATCCGCCGGACCTTCTGTAGACTTTCACAGCGGCCGGTTTATTTTCTGCAATTGCAAGTTCAGGTGGAGAAAGACAGCCGTCTTTTTGCCAATCACTCAAGGGACGGACGAGGCGACAGGCTGAGATCCGTAGAGATCGGAGAGAACAATGAAGAAAGCCATCGCACTTGTGCTGGTTGCCTTGTCGGTTGCGAGCTGCACCCAGACTGAAAAGGGTGCCGGCATCGGCGCCGTCTCGGGTGCGATCATCGGCGGCGCGATCACTGGCGACGTCCGTGGTGCAGCTGTCGGCGCTGCCATCGGTGGCGTCTCCGGCGCGGTCATCGGCAATGTCACCGAACAGCCGGGCCAGTGCTACTACCGCGACCGTTACGGCCGCCGCTACATCGACTCCTGCCCGCGCTAAGCCGCACGGACGGTCGATCGCATCGACAAGATGCCCTACGTCGAATGACCGTCAGGGCGTAACATCATCACCCCTCATGGTTCCCGCCATGAGGGGTTTTTCGTTTCTGCCCCTATCGTCGATCTGCAGACCATTTTCTCGCCCGGCAACCCATCAAACGTGCTGGCGCAGGAACCGGGTGGCCGGCGGCAACGCAATTCTGTCAGGTGCCTCGAAACACCATGTTCGAGGACCTCTCCATGCCCAAACCGCCTGCCGCCGCCCTACCCTCCGCGTTCAAACACATCGGTTGGTCCAACCTTTTTGCCCAATTCTCCGAGCAAATCGCCTTGGCGGCAGCGCCGCTTGCCGCCGTCCTTCTGCTTTCGGCCGGCCCTGCCGAAACCGGCTGGCTGCAGATGGCCCAGACGCTGCCGTTTCTGCTGCTGTCCATTCCGGCTGGCCTGCTCGTCGATCGCGCCTCGCGGCGAACGCTCATGGTGCTTTCGGAAATGCTGCGCGCCCTGTCGCTGGTCGCCACCCTGGTTTTGATGGCAAGCGGCCTCCTCACGCTGCCACTTCTGGCGATCATGGGTTTCGTCGGGGCGATCGGAACGGTTTGCTACAATGTTGCCGCACCGGCACTGATCCCGGCGATCGTCCCACGCGCGCAGCTTGCCGATGCCAATCGTTGGCTGGAGCTTGCCCGCAGCCTCGCCTATTCCGGCGGGCCGGCGATCGGCGGGGCGATCGTCGCCTGGACCGGCGCGTCGCTTGCCTATGTCGCGGCGACCACGCTTTCCCTTCTCGCCGTCGTCCTGCTTGCCGGCCTCAGCGAACAGAAGCCGTCGGCGCGATCACGGCGCGATCTGCTTCATGACCTTGTTGAAGGCGCGCGTTTCCTTGCCGGCCATACGCTGCTGCGGCCAATCCTCGTGACCGCAATCGTCTTCAACACATCCTGGTTCGTGCTGCAGGCAGTCTATGTCGCCTATGCCGTCCGCACACTCGGATTGACGGCAACCGGTGTCGGCGTGACGCTCGGCATCTATGGAGCCGGCATGATGATCGGCGCCTATGCCGCGCCTGCCATTGCGCGCCGTATTCCCTTCGGCGTCATGATCGCGCTCGGTCCGCTTGGCGGTCTGCTCGCAGCCGTCGTCATGCTGCTGACGATCTGGTTCCCCCATGGCGCGCTTGCCGGATTGAGTTTCTTTCTGTTCGGTGCGGGACCGGTTCTCTGGTCGATCGCCACGTTGACGCTCCGGCAGGCCATCACCCCGAACGCGATGCTGGGTCGAGTTTCAGCCTTCATCACCACGGCGACATTCGGCGCAAGGCCGGTTGGCGCAGCGCTTGGCGCCATCGTCGCCACCCACTATGGTGTCGAGGCTTGCCTGGCGGTCGCAACAGTGGGTTTCTTCATCCAGTTTCTTGTCATCATCGCCTCGCAGGTTCCGAGGTTACGGGCGCTGCCTGAACCGGCTTGACCCTGTCGTGTTGCCTCGATGCGACCGTCCGATGCACGGCAAGCATCGCCCGACAGACGTCCACGGCAACCGCCATCTCGGCTACGGCACCTGGTTTTTGTGCTGCGCTGACAACATTCCAGGTCTTTTTCAACGAAATCGACCCGGAATCTGGGCCTCAGGGGTGGATGCCGAGCGCCGTCATCGTTAACAGATGGAAAACCTTAGGCATGCAATAGTGACCCCGCCGCATATTGAAGGCAGTTTGTATTGGGTCGCCTTAAGACGGGATGCGGAAGCGAATGTCCCCACCACGGTCGAGTATTGCGTACTGGAAGGCAGCGACTGCGCTCGCAGTTGCCGCCTCGTGCGCGCTTGGCCCCATGTCCGCGAGCAAAGCCTACGCGTTCAAGATTTTCGGCATGAAGTTTTTCGAGGGCGACGAGGACGAGGCGCAGGTCATCGACCCCGTTAATTACACCCTCACCTTCGACCCAGGCACCGATGACAAGGAACTGAAAGAGGCGCTGGAGAACAGCTCGCAGCTGGTTCAGGGCCAGGAAAAACCGGTTTCCGGCGACCTTGGCCTTGCGATCCGCGCCCGCGACGACCGCGACCGCCTGCTGGCGGCACTCTACGAGAAGGCGCGCTACGGCGGCACCGTGGCGATCCAGATCAACGGCCAGAACCTTGACAGCCTGCCGCCCGATCCCTCCTTCCCCAACGGCCAGCCCGTACCCGTCACTGTGACCGTTAAACCGGGCCCTGTGTTTACGCTCGGTTCGGTCAAGTTCGATGGTGATGCCGCCGGCCTCAATCCCGCCGACTACGATCTCGTACCTGGCGCACGCGCAGATTCGACGCTGATCATCAGGGCCGGTGAAAAAGTCGTCAACGACCTGCGCGAACAGGGGCGGCCGTTTGCCAAGCTGACCGAGCGCAGCGTCGTTGCCGACCATGCAGATTCGACAGTCGACGTGGTGATATCAGCGGAAGGTGGGCCGGTCGCACCGGTCGGCGAAGTCAGCGTTTCCGGAACCAAGACCGTCGATCCAGGCTTCGTGCGCGATTTTTCGCGGCTCAACGAAGGTCGGCCCTATTCGCCCGAGGACATCCGCAGAGCCTCCGAGCGGCTGCGCCAGCTCGGCGTGTTCTCGAGCGTTACCATCAAAGAAGCGGGCACCCTTTCGCCCGATGGCTCGATCCCGATGAAGATCGAGGTGTCGGAGGGCAAGCACCGTTTTTTCGGCTTCGGCGCCCAGGTCTCGACAACGGACGGCCTCGGACTTTCCGGTTATTGGGGACACCGCAATCTGTTCGGCCGAGCCGAATCGTTGCGTATCGAGGGCTCGATCGACCGTATCGGCGAGACCCAAGAGTTCGACAAGCTCGACTATTCCGCCGGCATACTTTTTGCCAAGCCCGGCGCCTTCGGTCCGACCTCGACCTTCACCGCCAGCCTCAAGGCCAACATTCAGGATCCGGATGCCTATCGCGCCAAGATCCTGACCGGTGCGGCCGGGGCAACATTCGAACTGTCGCCGACCGATACGATTTCTGGTGGCGGTGAGCTCAGCTGGGCGGATGTCGACGACGCCTTCGGCTCCAACTCCTACCTGACGGCCGCCGTTCCGCTCGAATACGTGCGCGACACCCGCGACGACAAGCTGAACGCGACCGAAGGCTACCGTGCGCTGATCAACGCCAAGCCGAGCTACGAGATCAAGGGCCAGACCTTCTTCTCATCCTTCGAGGCAACCGCTTCGGGCTATCACGCTCTCGGTGACGAGAAGCGGTTCGTTCTCGCCGGCAAGATCGGCGCGGGCGTTCTGGTCGGCGGCGACGGCCTGGCCGACATTCCCGCCAACCGCCGCTTCTATCTCGGCGGCGGCGGCTCTGTGCGTGGCTATTCCTATCAGGAGATCAGCCCGCGCAATGCCAGCAACGACCTGACCGGCGGACGCTCCTATGTCAACGCTTCGGTGGAGGCACGCATCGCCATCACCGACACGATCGGCATCGTTCCCTTCATCGATGCCGGTACGGTATCGGCGAGCACCACGCCCGACTTCTCCGACATTCGCGCCGGCGCCGGCATCGGCCTTCGTTACCAGACGCCGTTCGGGCCGATCCGTCTCGATGTGGCCATGCCGCTCAACAAATATCCTGGCGGCACGACCTACGGCATCTATGCCGGTATCGGTCAGTCCTTCTGAATCCAGGCGGTTTCGACCGATTTCTATGCGTGGGCGGTAAATTTAGCCCGATCGCCCGGAGTTTCCGCCGGCAAAGATTCCGCAGCGACGCAAGTTGCGTTATGGGTAGTTCATGAATCAGGTCGTCCGCTTTCTTCGCGCGACGCTGCGCTATGGCCTTTACGTGCTTGGCGCTCTCGCGGTCGCAGCCCTTCTCCTCGTCGCCTTCGTCGGCTTCACGACACCCGGCGCCCGCCTTGTCGCCTGGGCGATCGAAAAGTATGCGGCCACTCCCGACCAGATCGTGCGGATTTCCGACCCGAGCCCGCTGTTGACAGGGAAGTTCACCGCCGGCAGCGTGACGCTGTTCGACGGCGAGGGCATTTACGCGGAGGTTCGAGACCTCTCGCTCAACTGGTCGCCCGCGGCCCTTCTCTCCTTCCGCTTCGACGCCGCGGCGCTCTCGGCCGGTTCCATCCGCGTCGAGCGCCTGCCTGTGCCTTCGACGGAAACCAAGGAAGTGCGCTCGACCTTCGCGCTGCCGGTCGACGTCAAGATCGACGCGATCGACCTCAGGGAAATCGTCATCGGCAAGGCGATCGCCGGCGAGGACCAGTTCCTGACGGCCAGCGGCAAGGTGAATGCCACCAACGAGAGCATCGCACTCGCGATAACCGCGGCGCAGCGCGATCGGCCGGACGCCCGCGCCGTGGCCGACATCGTGTTCAATCCGGCCGGCAACGAGCTGAAACTGGAAGCAACGGTCAACGAGCCCGCCAACGGCGTTCTGGCCAAGCTCCTGCGTCTGCCGAACGAACCCGCCGTCAACATAACGGTCACAGGCGAGGGCCCCCTTTCGGACTGGGCCGGGACTGGAACGGCGGCGCTCAACGGCACCGAGATCCTCAAGCTCGATGGTCGCCACGTGCAGACGACCGACGGCATGCACACGCTGACGCTCGCCGGTGGCGGCGGCTTCGGTTCGCTGATGCCGCCGGCGCTTCGGCCAATGTTCGAGGGCAGCACCAGCATCGATCTTGCCACCGCCTTCGACGGCAAGGGAATGGTGCGCGTCGACAAGGGCACCATCTCGACCGGCGCGCTCGCACTTAGCGCGTCGGGCACGTTCAACAGCAAGGGCGACAACAATCTGCAGGCCAACCTTGCCGGCACCAACGGCGCGATCGATTTCCGCTGGCCGCTGGAAAAGGGCGAAGCCCGCGCGCTGATCAACACCGTCAACCTGTCGCTGATCGGCGACGCGCAGTCGGCAATCCTTGACATCGCCGCCGATGTCGCCTCCGTCGCACTGCCGGAGGTGGCGCTGAGCGCGGTCAAGCTTTCTGCTCAAAGCGACGGCTTCAACCTCGCGACCCAGACGGGCCCGATCAAGACGACCGTCGAGGTCGGCCAGGCGGGCTTCGACAATGCCGATCTCGCACGACTGGTCCAGGCGCCGATGAAGATCGTCGGTGACATCGCTGTTGCCACGGACAGCATCGCCTTCAATCCGGTGACGATCGAAAGCCCCGGCGTCGGCGGTACGGTCGAGGGCGCCTTCTCCCGTGAAACCAACACGGTCGCTGCCACCTTCAAGCTCTTCACGGTGCCAAGCGCCCTGCCGCCGGCAGCCGCAGCGAAGTTCGACGGCACGATCGCGCTTGCGGGCAGTCTCACGACCGGTGCCGACGGCAGCGTCACGGTCGAAAACATCGACCTGAAATCCGGGACCATCGAAGCCACAGGCTCCGTGGCGCTCGCCGGTGGCAACCTGACCGCGGACCTCAAGGGCGCCCTGCCGGATCTCGGCAAGCTGCTCGCCGATGCCAAGGGCAAGGCCGACTTCACCGCCGCCGTAACCGGACCGCTTTCCGAACTCGGCATCAAGGCGGAACTGACCTCGAGCGGCGCGACACTCGCCGGTCGCACGCTGAGCGACCTGACGATCAAGGCCGACGCCACCGCGAACCAGAGCAGCCCGCAGGCCAAGCTGACCGCAACCGGTGCGCTCGACGGCCAGCCGATCGACGTACGCGCCGACGTCGTATCGAAGGACGGTCGCACATCGATCCCGGTGCTAGAAGCCAGGATCGGTGAGAACACGCTCAACGGCGCCATCAGCTTCACGCCGGATTTCAAGCCGGATGGCACCGTCGAGTTCAAGCTTCCGGATCTCGGATTGCTTGCCGCCATGGCGGGCCAGAAGGCGTCCGGCGATCTCTCCGGATCGGCCGCGATCAAGACGACCAACGGCATCACCTCCATCGTGCTCAAGGCCGGTGGCAGCGGCATCAAGCGCAACGATCTGACGATCGCCAAGCCGACGGCCGACATCACCATTGCCGATCTCTCGGCGCTGGCGATCAGAGGTAGTGTGCGGGCGGAGACGATTGCGCAAGGGCCCAACCGGGTTTCCGACTTGAGCCTCGACTTCACCCAGCAGGCGGGCAAGACCGGCTTTGCCATCGACGGCAGATATGACGGCGGACCGCTGACGGCCAAGGGCGATCTGACGAGTTCGAACGGCCGCACGGAAATCCGTCTTTCCTCCTTCGGCGCAACGCCGAGGCAGATTGCCCTGAAGCTCGCGGCACCGACCGTGATTGCGATCGAGAAGGGCACCGTGCGCCTGAATGCTCTAACGGTCCAGGCATCGAGGGGCACGATCGCGGTCAGCGGCACCGCCGGCGAAAGGCTCGATATCACCGCGAAACTCAACGCCCTGCCGGCTGCCCTCGTCAACGCCTTTGCCCCAAATCTCGGCGCAGACGGCACGATCGCCGGCACCGTCGACGTCGACGGAACGACAGCAGCGCCGGTCGTCGCCTATAACCTGAAATGGTCAGGCGCTTCGCTGGCCGCGGCACGCAGCGCAGGCGTCGGCGCCTTCGATATTTCGGCCGACGGCAGGTTCGTCAACAATCGCGTGACGCTCGACACCACGCTGTCAGGCGCCGGCGGTCTCTCCTTCAGGGGCGGCGGCAACGTCGACATCGGCGGCAACATGCCGATATCAATGAGGTTCAACGGCAACGTACCCTTCGCGCTCATTGCCAACCTGATGGCCGAACAGGGCTTCACGCTGACCGGCCAGGCCACCGTCGATCTCACGATATCAGGTTCGGCCAGGGCGCCGCAGATAGCCGGCACGATCGCCACGTCGGGCGGACGCCTCGTCGACGTCCGGCGCAACCTTGCACTCAACAATCTGACGGCCAATGTGGCGCTCGATGGCAGGCAGGCAACGATCTCCAGGCTTTCCGCCAACCTTGCAAGCGGCGGTTCGGTCGAGGTCACCGGTACAGTCGGTACCGTTGCCGGCTCCGGCTTCCCGGCCAACCTGACGATCCGGCTCAACAACGCCAGTTATGTCGACGGCACGCTGTTCAACGCCCAGCTCGCCGGCGAGATGACCTTGACGGGTCCACCGGTCGCCACGCCGACGCTCGGCGGCAGGGTAACGATCCGCAGGGCGGCGATCACCATTCCGGAGAAACTGCCGACCTCGCTCTCGGCCATCGACATCAAGCACAGGAATGCTCCGCCCAAGGTGAAGCAGATGGCAAGGGACCTGCGCAGGGACGAGCGGCCGGCAGGCGCCAATGCCAGCGGCGTCATTGCCTTCAACCTTGGCGTCACCGCCAACCAGGTCTTCGTGCGCGGCCGCGGCATCGATGCCGAACTCGGAGGCGATCTGACCATCCGCGGGACAGCCGTGCAGCCGACGATATCTGGCGGTTTCGAGATGCGCCGCGGCCGCCTCGAAATTCTCGGCAAGCGGCTGACCTTTACCGACGGCACCATCGGCTTTGGTGGCGACCTGATTCCGACGCTCGATCTCAAGGCGACCTCGACCTCCGGCGCGACGACTATCACCGTCAATGTCGCCGGTCTTGCCAACAACCCGCAGATCACCTTCTCGTCCTCACCCGCCCTGCCCCAGGATGAAATATTGGCGCAGCTGATCTTCAACCGCTCGCTGTCCAATCTCTCGGCCTTCCAGATCGCTCAGCTTGCCTCCGCCGTCAGCCAGCTGGCAGGTGGCGGTTCGACCTCCTTGCTCGACGGTCTGCGCAACAAGCTCGGCGTCGACGATCTTGACGTCACTACCGACGAGAACGGCGGCGCCTCGGTCAGGGCCGGCAAATATCTCAACGACCGCACCTACATTGAACTGCAGCAGGGTTCGGACTCAGGCTCCAGCAAGGCTGTGATCAATCTCGATGTTGGCAAGGGCGTCAAGCTCAAGGGCTCCGCCGCCGGCGACGGCTCGGCATCAGGCGGTATCTTCTTCGAAAAGGAATACTGAGGCGGCACGTCACCGACGCCGCCTCGGCTGTAGCTGCGCCTGCTTTCACCACCAATGAACAAACCCGCGGTTCGCTATCGATCCGCGGGTTTGTTCATTGGTGCCTTTCGTCATCGGACGATGATGCTGCCGACCGAGCGTCAGAGCCCGGGGCGAAAGTAGATACCGCTGAGCTTGCCATCGGGGGCGAGCGTCAGGCCGCATTCGAGCGTTCCTTTTTCGAACCGCACATCATAGACGTCGGAACCCTCCTGCAGCACACCCTTGAACGCGACGCTCCGCAACGCCCCCAGGCGGGCGAGTTCTGCCGTGACGATCGGTGCCTGTTCACGCGCCGCTGCCGCAAGTTCCGGCAACATTGCGTCATAGTCAGGCTCGCCGCGCTGATGCTCGGCAATGACGCGGCGAAGCAATGCCTCGCTGTGGGGAAAAGGGATCTTGTCCTTCACCCGTTTCTCCAGGTCGTCGGCAACAGCGCGCGCCCTTCTCTCGTCGATGCGCTTCGCCGTCTGCTCGTAACCGCCTTGATGCAGGACCACGCCTTCCACGTCACCCCGGTCGTTACGGGTGAAGGAAAGTTGCGCCTGGACGACCCGGTAGAAAAACAGGTCGTCCGCTTCGGGATAGATCTCGATCGCGCTCTGTCCGGTCAGTTGAGCCAACAGCCCGCCGTCGCGCCGGGTGATGCTAAGCACGTCGCCGGTCTCGAACTGAAAGTCGCCGACAACGGAGCCGTGTTTTTCGGGCTCGAAGCGAACTTCCGTCCGCGGCCGTGCCTGCTCGTAGCGCCGCCATGCGACGGTGTCGGGCGATAGGTCGGTCATCCTGGTCTCCTTGGCAAGCGTGATGAGTTCGCTGATCGAGACCGCCTGGCCGCTCGATATCTTCTTGAGCGCAGCGCCGACCAGCGACAGGCTGTGCTCGACCCCGTCGCGCAGATCGACGAGCGCGGATTGCTGGATCGTCAGCGTCTGGCCGAGATCCGGCGTGGTGCCGGCAAGCAGAATGGTGATCCGGGTCAGGCTGAGGCCGAGACGCTTCAGGGCGAGGATCTCGGTCAACCGTGCAATCTCCGCACCGCCATAGAGCCGCCAGTTCTTTTCCGTCCGGCGCGGCGCGATCAGACCGCGGTCTTCATAGACGCGCAGCGCCCTGACCGTCAGGCCGAGACGTTCGGCGCATTCGGCAGCGGTCAAAAGGTGGTCACGGTTTCGCTTGTCGCTCATGAAAGCCTCCTGCAATCGTCTTCTAAGGTATGACCTTAGGTTCGGCTCAAGCGGTATTTTGTGCGGGTTGCATCGAGAGTGCGGCAAGAATGAACCCATTCCGACCCGGCCGACATGGATTTTGCACAATCCCGTCCCTACATGCCCTCCCGCCACCGTTGCATGTTTTCATGCCTTGAGCCCAATCGGGTTTAGCGTTGAAAACATGCGCAGTTTCACGATGCTACGAAGACCTCCGTACGTCCGAGAGGACGCGCAGAGCTCTCCTCTGTATTTTCAGCACAACGCATGATTTCAGGTGTTTCTTGTCTTTTCAGCTTCCCGATATCGATCTTCCGCCAGGTTTCGCACCGCTGCTCAATGGCTATTCCTGGCGAATGGACAGCCTTGGCCAGTCGGCATCGAGCGTCTTCCTGTTCGACGCCGAAGCTCGCCCTCCTCTGGTTCTGAAGGTCGAGCAGTCCAGTCCCTTCGACGAGCTCGTCGACGAGGCTTCGCGGCTCGAATGGCTGGGCAAGCAGGGCATGCCTTGTCCGCGCGTCATCGCCCGCGAGGTGTACGCAGACCGGAACTGGCTGCTGATGGAGGCGGTCGACGGCGTCGACCTCGCCTCGAGCACCCTTGCTGCGTCAGAACAGGTCGTCCTGCTTGCCGAAGCTGTGCGTCGCATGCATGCGCTTGACGCCGAAGCGTGCCCCTTCGATCACCGGGTCGGCGCACGCGTCGCGATCGCCAGGCTGCGCGCCGAGGCGGACCTGGTCGATGTGACCGATTTCGATGAGGCGCGGCTTGGCAAGACCGCTGAAGAATTGTTTGTCGAGCTTCAGGCCAAAATCCCGCAGGAAGGAAAACTCGTCGTCACCCATGGCGACGCCTGCCTGCCAAACGTCATCGCCCGGGACGGTCGCTTCGCCGGCTTCATCGACTGCAGTCGTCTGGGCGTTGCCGATCCCTATCAGGATCTTGCGCTCACCTGCCGCAGCATTGCTCATAATCTCGGGGAAGAATGGGTCCAGCCGTTTCTCGATCTTTACGGCGTCCGTCGCGCCGATCCCGAGAAACTCGACTTCTATTGCCTTCTCGACGAGTTCTTCTGAACGCACCGAAAACAAACGCGGCATGGCCCGCGCCGCCTATGCGGCGTCGCGGGCCTCAACGTTCAGATCGACGATATCGGCATCCCCAAAATCGATATCTTCAAGGGCGTTGAACAGTGCCCAGATATGGCCGAACGGATCGATGAAAGCGCCGACGCGGTCGCCGGTCGACAGCGTCTCGGCCGGGTTCCTGAGTGCAGCCCCCGCCCCGATCGCCCGGCCGATGACCCGGTCGACGTCCTTGACATGAAGTTCGAGAATGACTGCCGTGGTGCCAAGCGCGTGCGGCGACCTTGGCCCGCCAAGCTTCGGCTCGGCGTCACGGCGCGGATTGGCACCGGCAATCCGGAAGACGGATTCGCCGATCCTGAGATCGGCACTTGTCAGGATGCCGCTCGGCCATTCATGCCTTTGGACCAGTTCGGCGCCCAGCACATCGCGATAAAAGGCAATGGCGCGGTCCTCATCGCCATGCCTGACAAAAAGCTTCACACAGATCTGCCGATCGGCCAGCCTGCCGCCATTGATGACCATGACATCCTCCAATCTCGGGTGAGGCGCACATCATATACAAACATGAGAACAAAGCAAGAACAATTGACTCGCGGCGATGCTTTTCGCATGCCGCCTGGCGTGCCCAAAACGGCTAGAATGCACCCGTCAGCTTGCTCGTTTTCAACAGGATGTTGGTTTCCGTCACGGTGATGCCGTCGATCAGCCGGATCCGTCTCAAGGTCTCGTCGAACGACACCAGGTCCCGATCCTCGAGTTCGGCGATGAAGTCCCAGCGGCCGTTGGTGCTGTGCAGCGCTCTGACCTGCGGCAGGCCGCGCAACTGCTCGGCGACCCGGTCGGCCATCTTGCCGTGGACCTCGATCATCACCACGGCGCGCACCCCGGAGGCCGGGATTTCGGATCCGGTGCGGATGGTGAAGGCAGCGATCGTTCCATTGGCAACCAGCCGGTCGATGCGGGCTGCAACGGTTGCGCGCGACACGCCGGTGCGCGCCGAAAGCGTCGAAACCGGCAAGCGCGCATTCTGCCGCAAGGCGCTGATCAGCGCCTGATCGAGGTCGTCCATAGCTCTCACTTTGTAAAATCGGACTTGGCAATATGCCAATCTTATCCTTCTATTCGACAGTTTTCCATCTTTTTGCTGTCACGCATTTTGACGATAATCCGCGCAACTCACGGGAATCACCAGGAAGGAACGGGCTGATATGACCACCATCACGCTGATCGGCGCACCCATCGAAGAAGGTTCTGGACGACGCGGCGCGGCCATGGGCCCAACGGCGCTTCGCATTGCCGGTATCGACACCGTTCTGCGCGACCTCGGTCACACGGTCTACGACGAGGGCGACGTCAAGCCGCTGCCGGCGCGCGACCTCGCCAATCATGCAGGCGCCAACAACCTGCAGATCGTCGCCGCCTTCGCCCGCGCTCTGCACGATTCCGTCCACGACACCGTTCGCAAGGGCCATTTCCCGATCATCCTGGGTGGCGACCACGCGCTTTCGATGGGCAGCGTTTCCGGCATGGCGAGTTACGCCGCCGAAGTCGGCCGCCCGCTGTTCGTGCTTTGGCTCGATGCCCATGCCGACTTCAACTCTCCGGCAACGTCGCCGTCCGGCAACATGCACGGCATGCCGGTCGCCTTCTTCTGCGGCCAGGCAGAATTCACCCCGATCCTGCCGGCGGACCGGCCGATGGTCGATCCGACCAAGGTCTTCCAGGTCGGCATCCGCTCGGTCGATGACCGCGAGCGCGAAGAGATCGCCGAACACGGCGTGCGCGTCTACGACATGCGCGCGGTCGACGAACTCGGCATGGCGCACATCATGCGTCATATCCTCGATGAAGTCCGCTCGGCCAACGGCCTCCTGCATGTCAGCCTCGACGTCGACTTCATGGATCCCGAGCTTGCACCGGGTGTCGGCACTACCGTTCCCGGCGGCGCCACCTTCCGCGAAGCCCACCTGATCATGGAAATGCTCTGGGAAAGCGATCTCGTCTCCTCCCTCGACGTCGTCGAACTCAACCCCTTCCTCGACGATCGCGGCAAGAGCGCGCGCGTCCTGGTCGAGCTGACCGCGAGCCTTTTCGGCCGCCGCGTCCTTGACCGCCCGACCCGCAGCGCCTGAGCCCCTGCAGAACTCCTTGAAACGAAATGGTTTCAAGGAAAAATTATGCAGAAAATCAAAGTGCTACAGCGACCTTTGCGCGTCCGATTAGACGCGCGGCGCTGTAGAAAAATAACGGAGGACGACGGATGAACACCACGGCAGACCTGATCGAAACCGAATACCGGCTCGGCGCACACAACTACAAGCCGCTCGACGTCGTGCTTTCGCGCGGCGAAGGCGTCTATGTCTGGGACATGGAAGGCAATCGCTACCTCGACTGCCTCTCGGCCTACTCCGCCGTCAACCAGGGCCACTGCCATCCAAAAATCTTCCAGGCGATGATGGAGCAGGCGCAGAAGCTGACGCTGACCTCGCGCGCCTTCCGCAACGATCAGCTCGCGCATTTCTATGAAGAGATCGCAGCGCTCACCGGCTCGCACAAGGTGCTGCCGATGAACTCGGGCGCCGAAGCCGTCGAGACCGCCGTCAAGGCCGTGCGCAAGTGGGGCTACGAGGTCAAGGGTGTGGCCGAAAACAAGGCCGAGATCATCGTCTGCTCCAACAATTTCCATGGCCGCACCATGGGTATCGTCGGGTTTTCGACCGACCCGGACGCGCGCACCGGCTTCGGCCCGTTCGCGCCCGGCTTCAAGGTCGTGCCCTTCGGGGACATCGGCGCCTTCCGCGCGGCAATCACCGAGAACACCGTCGCCTTCCTGGTCGAGCCGATCCAGGGCGAAGCCGGCGTGCTGGTCCCGACGCCCGGCTACTTCCCGGCGGTACGCGAGCTCTGCACCAGGCATGGCATCACGCTGATCCTCGACGAGATCCAGACCGGCCTCGGCCGCACCGGCAGGCTTCTTGCCGAAGAACATGAGGGCATCGAGGCCGACGTGACGCTGATCGGCAAGGCGCTTTCGGGCGGCTTCTATCCGGTCTCGGCCGTGCTTTCGAATTCGGAAGTGCTCGGCGTCTTGAAGCCCGGCCAGCATGGCTCGACTTTCGGCGGCAATCCGCTTGCCTGCGCCATTGCCCGCGCGGCGCTCAAGGCCCTGACAGAAGAGGGCATGATCGAGAACTCGGCGCGCATGGGCGACCGCTTCCAGAAGGGTCTGACCGACATCCGGTCGAACATCATCAAGGAAGTGCGCGGCCGCGGCCTGATGCTGGCGGTCGAGCTGGTGCCGGAAGCCGGTGGCGCCCGCAAGTACTGCGAAGCGCTGAAGCAACTCGGCATCCTTGCCAAGGACACCCATGGCGACACGATCCGTATCGCGCCGCCGCTGGTGATCACCGCCGAGCAGGTCGATTGGGCCGTCGAACAGTTCGCAACGGTCCTCGCCTCGGCCTGATCCCTTCCTACCGAATTCGCTTTTCCTTGCGCCCCGGCATCGACCGGGGCGCAATGTCTTTAAGCACTTGCAAAAGCAAGTCTTAACGAATCCCGGCCTATAGTCCCTTCCCAAAGCGCAAAGCGGTTCCTCCGCGCATGATGCAGCTGCGCCCCGCCGGATGTCGTCGGCGGACTTTTGAAAACGCTCCCCATCGGCTCAATGGCCGCGCCAGCCGCGACCGCACCGCACGGAGATGTAACGAGTTTGGCGGTGTCGCGCCTTAAGGCGTCGACCGGAAAGCTGGAAGGACCTTCGATGACAAGCGCACTCAGGACGGCTGGTTTCGACGGCGAAACGCTGGAAATCATCGCGTTCCGCCTCCACGATCAGGAATTCTGCGTCAAGACCACCACGATCCGCGAGATCCGTGGCTGGGCCCCCTCGACCCCGATCCCGCATTCGCCGCCTGAGGTCATCGGCGTGATGAACCTGCGCGGCACCGTGATCCCGATCATCGACCTTGCCCACAAGCTCGGCATGAAATCGACCACGGCCAATGAGCGCAGCGCCATCGTCGTTGCGGAAGTCCACAACATGGTGATCGGCCTGGTGGTCGACCGCGTTTCCGACATCCTCACCGTCCAGGGCAACCAGGTGCAACCGGTTCCCGAAGTTACCGCCTCCTTCGACAAGAGCTTTGCCGAGGGCATCATCGCCAACGAAAACGGCATGATCTGCTTCCTCAACCTCGCCCGCATGTTCAAGGAACGCGAAGTCGAGGAAATGGCCGCCTAAGCAACAGGCAGGTCACCGTATCGGAGCCGCTTTGCCGCTGGGCAAGGCGGCTTTTTTTGTCCGCTTGGTCCGACTTCAAAGTCGCCGCGGGAGATTCGTAAACGACAAGTTGCTAATTCAACCCAGAAATAGTATGCGAATTTTCACAACTAAAAACTGATAATTGCTATTTTAACATCTACTTAATAACCATAATACTAACGTAGATTGCATCAGCAAGACGTCATGGGCATGAACGCCCACGAGTTCGAACTCCCCTCGCAGCAAGAAAACGCTGACCCCGATTGGGCCGGCGGACGACGGACCAGACAATTTTCGGCATGCCGGCATTTGTCCTTGTCCCCGGAGCCTGCGCCGCTTTCGGCCCCGCATGCCCTGTCGACACCGCAAGCAACGAGTCCCGGCTTTCCGCTTGAAACAACAAGAACCAAATCAGAGGGTAATCATGTTCTCTTTCGGACAGAGCCTGGATTCACGCCAGATCGTCGCCGCGCTGTCAAAGTCGCAGGCCATGATCCAGTTCGATCTCACGGGAAAAATTCTGACGGCCAACGAAAACTTCTGCCAGGCACTCGGCTACACTCTGCAAGAGATCGTTGGCCAGCACCACCGCATGTTCTGCGCACCCGATTATGTGCAGACGCAAGAGTATCGTGATTTCTGGACCCGGCTCGGACGGGGTGAGTACGACGCCAATGCCTACAGGCGCTTTGCCAAGGGTGGCCGCGAAATCTGGATCCAGGCGACCTACAACCCCGTCTTTCACAACGGCAAACCCTACAAGGTCGTGAAATTTGCAAGTGACATCACCGCCGCCAAGATCAAAGCGAATGAGGATGGCGGCAAGCTCGATGCCATCTCGAAATCGCAGGCAGTGATCGAATTCACCCCCTCAGGTGAAATCGTCACGGCCAACGAGAACTTCTGCAACGCACTCGGCTACAGTCTGAAGGAAATTCAAGGCAGGCATCACAGCATGTTCTGCGACCCGACCTACGTGCAAGGCAGTGAATATGCCGAGTTCTGGAAGAAGCTGGCCGCCGGCGAGTTCATCTCCAACGAATTCGTGCGCTACGGCAAGGGCGGCAAGGAGATCTGGATCCAGGCGGCCTACAATCCGATCCGCGACACGAACGGCAAGGTCTACAAGGTCGTCAAGTTCGCAACCGACGTCAGCGAGCGCATGGGCGCGATCAAGGCGCTCGGCGTCGGCCTTCAGGCGCTTGCCGAAGGCGATCTCACCCACAGCCTGCCGACGCCCTTCGTTCCCAGCATGGAAGCGGTGCGCACCGATTTCAACGACGCAATCGATCGGCTCTGTCGGGCGATGCAAACCGTCGGCGACAACGCCAACGCCATCGCGTCCGGAGCGCGCGAAATCCGCTCGGCCGCAGACGATCTCTCCAAACGCACGGAGCAACAGGCCGCCTCGGTGGAAGAAACCGCAGCCGCCCTCGATGAGATCACCACGACAGTCGCCGACTCCAGCCGCCGCGCCGAGGAGGCCGGCGGGCTGGTCGCCAAGACCAAGGCGGGAGCCGAACGCTCCGGCAGCGTCGTCAAAAGCGCCATCGGTGCGATGGACCAGATCGAGCAATCCTCACGCGAGATCTCCAACATCATCGGTGTCATCGACGACATTGCCTTCCAGACCAACCTCCTGGCACTGAATGCCGGCGTCGAAGCGGCGCGGGCCGGCGAGGCCGGCAAGGGTTTTGCCGTCGTCGCCCAGGAGGTCCGCGAGCTCGCCCAGCGCTCGGCCCAGGCCGCCAAGGAGATCAAGGCGCTGATCACCACCTCCAGCGACCACGTCAAGAACGGCGTATCGCTTGTCGGGCAGACGGGGGCAGCGCTGGAAGAAATCCTGGTCCAGGTTCAGGAGATCAACATCAACGTCTCGGCCATCGTCGAGGCAGCCCGCGAGCAGGCGACGGGGCTGAAGGAAATCAACCAGGCGGTCAACTCCATGGATCAGGCGACCCAGCAGAATGCCGCAATGGTCGAGGAAAGCACCGCCGCGAGCCACAACATGTCGCGGGAAGCCGAGGCCCTCCATGCCCTGCTCAGGCAGTTCCAGATCGGCCAGGAGACGGTGCCGGTTGAACGACACGCCGACGAGCGCCAGCAGGCAACCCGCCTGCACGCCACCGCCCGCGGCATGCGCGGCGGACAACGACAAGCCCTTGCCGCCGCCCCGTCGAACGACGGATGGCAGAATTTCTGAGCGCAATCCCTGCACCCCGCGCTCAGGAATAGGGGAAGGCGGCGACCGGTCGCCGCCTTCCCGCATATTTTCCGAAAAGATCCGATCATGCCGCGTCGATCGACGCAGTCCTCAAGCCGCCTGCGGGCGCTTGATCTTCGAAGCGGCTTCCAGCACCAGCGGGCTCAGGCCCTCGCCACCGCCATCGATATGCTGGAACAGCTGCCGCCGCATGCGCGGCTCCCAATATTTGTTGATATGCGTCGCAACGCCCTGGGCGGCTTCGTCCTGCGGCTGGCTCTTGAAGAAGGTGGCGATCTGGTTTGCCATGTAGATCAGCTTGGCATTGGTGTCATGCGACATCGGCGATGGCTCCGGACTTGATGCGTTCGGCATGGGTGAAGATCTCGAATTCGTCGCCGCGCACAAGGGCGATCAGCGTCATGCCTGCGGCTTCCGCCGTTCGGATCGCGAGCGCCGTGGGCGCCGAGATGGCGATGATGACGGGGCTGCCGACGATTGCCGTCTTCTGCACCATCTCGACGGAAACACGGCTCGTGACGATCACGGCGCCGTCGCTGCCGCGGAAACCGGCACGGGCCGCCGCTCCCACAAGTTTATCCAGCGCATTGTGACGGCCGACATCTTCGCGCACGGCAATCAGACCCTTGCCCGGCACGTAGAACGCAGCACCGTGCACGGCGCGCGTTTCGAAATGCAGAGGCTGCTGGCCGTTGAGCAGCGCGACGGCCTTGACCACGTCCTCCTGTGAAAGCCGCAATGTCGAAGCGGAAACGTCGGGCGTCGGCCGCACGGCCTGCTCGATCGATTCGATGCCGCAGAGACCGCAGCCGACTGGCCCCGCCATATGACGGCGGCGCAGACGCAGCATATCGTTCTGCTCGTCCTTCAGCGTGATCTGCAGGTCGATGCCGAGATTTCCCGCCACCTCGTCGGCGATCGCCTCGACCGCTTCGATCTGGCCGGGCTCAGCGATGATGCTCTCGGTCAGGCTGAAGCCGACGGCGAAATCCTCGAGATCGCCTGGCGTCGCCATCATCACCGCGTGGGTCGAGCCCCCGAAGGTGAATGCGACAGGCGTCTCTTCCGGGACAGCACGAGCGCCGTCCCTCAAGATTCCTGCGCGCAGGGCGGTCTCCGGCACGGTCTTCGACACCTGAAATTTCGGCATGGATGGCCCGGGCATCGCGACTACTCCGCAGCCTCCAGCTTGCCGGCAATCCGACGCGATTGCCGCGCCTGCTCATCGTAATCCTGCTGCCAGTCCGATGGTCCGTTAGACGGCATCACCTGAACCGCCGTCACCTTGTACTCAGGGCAATTGGTCGCCCAGTCGGAGAAGTCGGTGGTGATGACGTTTGCCTGCGTCGTCGGATGGTGGAAGGTGGTGTAGACGACACCCGGCGCCACCCGATCGGTGATCAGAGAGCGAAGCGTCGTCTCGCCGGCGCGGCTGGCGAGCCTGATCCAGTCGCCATCGCGGATGCCGCGCTGTTCGGCGTCATGAGGGTGGATTTCCAGCCGGTCCTCCGCATGCCAGACGACGTTGTCGGTGCGCCGCGTCTGGGCGCCGACATTGTATTGGCTGAGAATACGGCCGGTGGTCAAAAGCAACGGGAAGCGCGGGCCGGTGCGTTCGTCGGTCGCCACATATTCGGTGCGGATGAACTTGCCCTTGCCGCGCACGAAGCCGTCGACATGCATAATCGGCGATCCCTCGGGATGCTTCTCGTTGCATGGCCACTGCACCGAGCCCATCTTCTCCAGATAATCGTAGGAGACCAGCGCGAAGCTCGGTGTCGTCGCGGCGATCTCGTCCATGATTTCGGAAGGATGGCGATAGTTCCAGTTCATCCCCATGGCCTGCGCCAACTTCTGGGTGACTTCCCAGTCGGCATAGCCGTTCTTCGGCGTCATGACTTTGCGCACGCGGTTGATGCGGCGTTCGGCATTGGTGAAGGTGCCGTCCTTTTCCAGGAAGGTCGAGCCCGGAAGGAACACGTGGGCATAGTTGGCCGTCTCGTTGAGGAAGAGGTCGTGCACCACGACGCACTCCATCGCCGCAAGGCCGGCGGCCACGTGCTTGGTGTCGGGATCCGACTGCAGGATGTCCTCGCCCTGGATGTAGATGCCCTTGAAGGTACCGTCGACGGCGGCATCGAGCATGTTCGGTATGCGCAAGCCCGGCTCGCTGGAGATCTCGACACCCCAGAGTTTTTCGAAGGTCTCGCGCGTCGCATCGTCGGAGACATGGCGGTAACCCGGAAGTTCGTGCGGGAACGAGCCCATGTCGCAGGAGCCCTGCACATTGTTCTGGCCGCGCAGCGGGTTCACGCCGACACCAGGCCGGCCGATATTGCCGGTGACCATGGCAAGGTTGGCAATCGCCATGACCGTGGTCGAGCCCTGGCTGTGCTCGGTAACCCCGAGGCCGTAATAGATCGCGCCGTTGCCGCCGGTGGCAAAGAGCCGCGCGGCACCGCGAACGAGATCGGCGGGAACGCCGGTATAGGCTTCGGTCGCCTCGGGGCTGTGATAGGGTTCTGCGACGAAACCTGCCCAGTCCTCGTATTCAGACCAGTCGCAACGCTCGCGGATGAAGGCCTCGTTGGCGAGCCCTTCGGTGACGATCACATGCGCGATCGAGGTCAGGATCGCGACATTGGTGCCCGGCTTCAACGGCAGGTGATAGGACGCTTCCACATGCGGTGAACGCACGATGTCTGTGCGGCGCGGATCGATGACGATCAGCTTGGCGCCTTCGCGCAGCCGCTTCTTCAGACGCGAGCCGAAGACCGGATGGCCATCGGTCGGGTTGGCGCCGATGATGACGGCGACGTCGGTGAACTCGACCGAATCGAAATTCTGCGTGCCGGCGGACGTGCCGAAGGCCTGGCCGAGACCGTAGCCGGTCGGCGAGTGGCAGACACGGGCGCAGGTGTCGACATTGTTGTTGCCGAAGCCGGCGCGCACCAGCTTCTGCACCAGATAGGTTTCTTCGTTGGTGCAGCGCGACGAGGTGATGCCGCCGACGGAATCACGGCCATATTGGTACTGAATGCGCCGGAATTCGGCGGCCACATGCGCATAGGCCTCCTCCCAGGTCACTTCGCGCCAGGGATCAGAGATCTTCTCGCGGATCATCGGGTTGAGGATGCGGTCCTTATGGGTCGAATAACCATAGGCGAACCGACCCTTGACGCAGGAATGGCCGCGGTTCGCCTGCCCATCCTTCCACGGCACCATGCGCACCAGTTCTTCGCCGCGCATTTCCGCCTTGAAGGAGCAGCCGACACCGCAATAGGCGCAGGTGGTGACGACGGAATGCTCCGGCTGACCGATCTCGATCACGGATTTTTCGGTGAGCGTCGCCGTGGGGCAGGCCTGGACGCAGGCGCCGCAGGACACGCATTCAGACGACATGAAGTCTTCGGCCATGCCGGCGGAAACGCGGCTGTCGAAACCACGGCCGCCGATCGTCAGCGCGAAGGTGCCCTGCACTTCCTCGCAGGCACGCACGCAGCGCGAGCAGACGATGCACTTCGCCGGATCATAGGTGAAGTATGGATTGGACTCGTCCTTCGGCAACCATTTGGCGTTGATATCGCCATTGTTGCGCGCCTTGACGTGATTATCGCCTTCATAGCCATAGCGAACGTCGCGAAGGCCGACGGCGCCGGCCATGTCCTGCAGCTCGCAGTCGCCATTGGCGGCACAGGTCAGACAGTCGAGCGGATGGTCGGAGATATAGAGCTCCATCACCCCGCGGCGAACGTCCTTCAGGCGTGGCGTCTGGGTCGACACTTCGAGCCCCGGCGCCACCGGCGTGGTGCAGGAGGCGGGCATACCGCCGCGACCCTTGATCTCGACGAGACAGAGCCGGCAGGAGCCAAAGGCGTCCATCATGTCGGAGGCACAGAGCTTCGGCACCTCGATGCCCGCATCCATCGCCGCGCGCATGATCGAGGTTCCTTCCGGCACCGTCACTTCGCGCCCATCGATGGTCAGCGTCACCATGGTTTCGGAGCGGGAGGCCGGGGTCCCATAGTCGATTTCATGAATGAGAGACATGGTCTTCCTCCTCACTCCGCCGCTTCGACAAGCGGAGCCGGTTTGAAATCATCCGGAAAATGCGTCATCGCGCTGACGACGGGATAGGGCGTGAACCCGCCGAGCGCGCAGAGCGAGCCGAACTTCATGGTGTTGCAGAGATCGGCGAGCAGTTCGCGGTTCTTTTCCGGCTCGATGCCGGCGGCGATCTTGTCGGCCACCTCGACGCCACGGGTCGAGCCGATGCGACAGGGCGTGCATTTGCCGCAGCTTTCGATCGCGCAGAACTCCATGGCGAAACGTGCCTGCTTCAGCATGTCGGCGGTATCGTCGAAGACAACGATGCCGGCGTGGCCGATCAAGCCGTCCCGGGCGGCAAAGGCTTCATAGTCGAACGGCGTGTCGAACAGCGCACGCGGGAAATAGGCGCCGAGCGGGCCGCCGACCTGCACGGCCTTGACCGGCCGGCCGCTCGCCGTACCGCCAGCGATGTGATCGATGATCTCGCCGAGCGCGAGGCCAAAGGCGGTTTCGAACAGGCCCGAGTGCTTGACGTTGCCGGCGATCTGAATCGGGATCGTCCCGCGCGAGCGGCCCATGCCGAAGTCTCGGTAGAACGCCGCGCCCTTGTCCATGATGATGGGGACGGAGGCGAGCGAGATCACGTTGTTGATGACGGTCGGACAGTCGAACAGGCCCTTGTGGGCGGGGAGCGGCGGCTTCGCGCGCACGATGCCGCGCTTGCCCTCGAGGCTGTTGAGCAACGCTGTTTCCTCGCCGCAGACATAGGCGCCGGCGCCGGTGCGCACTTCCATTTCGAAGGCACGTCCCGAGCCGAGCACCGATTGCCCGAGCACGCCGGCTCGGCGCGCGATCTCGATCGCTTGCGCCATGGTGGCGATCGCATGCGGATACTCCGAACGCGTATAGATGAAGCCCTTGGTCGCGCCGGTCGCAAGGCCTGCCACCGCCATGCCCTCGATCAATACGAAGGGATCGCCCTCCATGATCATCCGGTCGGCAAAGGTACCGCTGTCGCCCTCATCGGCGTTACAGACGATGTACTTCCGCTCGCCCGCGGCTTCCAGAACCGTCTTCCATTTGATGCCGGTCGGGAAACCGGCGCCGCCGCGGCCGCGAAGACCGCTCTCCGTCACCTGCGTGACGATAGCCATCGACTCCATGGAGATGGCGTTCTCCAGTCCGCGAAGACCGCCATGCGCGCGGTAATCATCGAGCGACAGCGGGTCGATGACGCCGCAGCGCGCGAAGGTCAGCCGCGTCTGCTGCTTCAGGAATGGGATCTCCTCGGTCTTCCCGAGACAGAGCGCATGGTTGCCGCCATCAACAAGGCCGGCATCGATGAGAGACGCGACATCGCGCGCCTTGACCGGCCCATAGGCAACGCGACCTTCCGGGGTTTCCACCTCGACCAGCGGCTCCAGCCAGTGCAGGCCGCGCGAGCCGTTACGCACGATCGTAACATCGAGGCCGCGCATGGCAATCGCGTCTGCCATCGCTTTCGCCACCTTGTCGGCACCGAGCGCCAGGGCTGCGGCATCGCGGGGAATGTAGATCTTCGTGGTCATCGGCGCGCCTCCGAAACGAGGGCGTCGAGATCGTCGGCATCGACCCGGGCATGCACCTCTCCGTCGAACATCGCGGAGGGTGCGCAGGAACAGAGCCCGAGACAGTAGACCGGCTCCAGTGTCACCGCGCCGTCGGGTGTCGTTTCGTGGAAGTCGATGCCGAGCAGGCTCTTGGCGCGCTCGGCCAGTTCATCGCCACCCATCGACTGACACGCCTCGGCACGACAGAGCTTCAGCACATGGCGGCCGGCCGGATGTTCGCGAAAGTCATGATAGAACGAAAAGACGCCGTAGACCTCGGCGCGCGACAGGTTGAGTTCACGCGCGATGACCGGCAGACAGTCCTGCGGCACATAACCGAATTCGTGCTGGATCTCATGAAAGATCGGCAGCAGCGGCCCTTCGAGCCCCTTCAGTTCCTCGACGATCGCAAGCGTGCGCCCGGATACATCTCCACGCGGCTGGTGAATATTCACTCGGGGAGCCCTCCCGGCTCGCGGCTGTAGCGGCCCTTTTGCGGACCACGCCCAGCTCGAATTGGCATCGCCTGGGAAGGCCGCTTCCTCCACGTCCATTCCCATGAACGAAAAGCTTCGCGCTTCTGGGCGGAAGGGTCAATAAGGCTGTTCCGTTGGTTGATAGAAAAAATCTATTGAACCTGATTTCTCTCGCCGAGAATGCGCGCTTCGTGCAAAAGCGCCGACACCAGCGGCGTGAATGGTTCACGATGCGTCGCAACCAGGCCAACGGTGTGGTGGGCATCCGGCTCGATGATCGGGATCATCTTGATGTCTTCGTGAAAACCAAATGATTTCGCGACGTTGAAGGGCATGATGCTGGCCCAACGACCGGTGCGCACATGGGAGAAAAGCACGATCATCGAATTCGATTCGAGCGTCGGAGCGGCAACGACGCCAGCCTCGGAGAAATGCTGGTTGATGATCCGCCGGTTCTGCATATCGGCGGTCAATAGACAAAGCCGAATGGCGCTAACCTCCTTCCACGTCACGCTTTCGCGATCGGAAAGCGGCGTTCCCGCAGCCGTTACGAGGTGGTAGCGCTCGATCTGCAGCGGGACGCTGGTGACGCGCCCGAGTGGTTCGTTCTCCAGATAAGTGAGACCGGCATCGATCTCGAGGTTTTCGAGCAGCGCCAGGATCTGCAGCGACGTGGTCGACAGCACCGAGAAAGTCACGTCGGGATGCTTCTCCTGAAAGGGCGCGGTGATCATCGGCACCATGGCCAGCGTCGTCGGGATCGCCGCCAGCCGGATATGCCCGGAGAGGCCTTTGCGCGCCGTGCGCATCTCCTCGCGCATGGTGCGGGCATCGCCGACGATGCGGCGCGCCCATTCGAGCACCCGTTGCCCTTCCGGCGTCAGCCCCTGAAAGCGCGAGCCGCGGCTGACGAGCATGACGCCGAGCTGGCCTTCGAGCTGGCGAATTGCCGCCGATAGCGTCGGCTGCGTCACCCCGCATTCAAGCGCTGCCCGGCCGAAGTGTTTTTCGCGGGCCAGCACCAGAAACATTTCCAGCTTGTCGATCATCCCGAACCTTCGGAGTCCTTGGCTTTGCCCCTCACCCTAACCCTCTCCCCGCAAGCGGGGCGAGGGGACGTGCCCCGATCCCTGCCGAAGGGTGATGCCGGCGAAAGAATGTCAGGGCCGCCGCAAGATCTTACGCTCCGCAGACGTTCAGAAGACAGCGGAGCGCGCCGCATGTTCCTTCGCCCCGCTCGCGGGGAGAAGGCGCCGGCAGGCGGATGAGGGGCTTGACCGCCACGGCCATCTACACCTGCTGTACTCACGTGATGAGCTGGCCGCCATTGACCTCCAGCACCTGGCCGGTGATGTAGCCGGACAGCGCATGGGAGGCGAGGAAGAGATAGGCCGGCGCGCAGTCCTCGGCCGTGCCGAGCCTGCCGATCGGGATCGTCTTGCGCGTCGCCTCCAGCTTTTCCGGCGACGAGTAGCGCTCGTGAAACTCGGTGGTGATGGTGCCGGGCGAGACGCAGTTGACCCGGATGCCCTCGGGCGCCAGTTCGCGCGCCAGCGCCTTGGAGTAGGTGGACACGAACGCCTTGGTGGCCGAATAGATCGACGAGCCGGCACTGCCGCCGGTCAGCGCCGAAATCGACACGGTGTTGACGATTGCCGGATGGGTGCCCTTGCGCAACAGCGGCAACAGCGCCCGCGTCATCTCGACCACGGAGGTCTGGTTGAGCTGGACGACGGTGCGATACTGCTCGTCCGTCAGCTCGGCTGCCGGAAAGCGGCCAACCATGGTGCCGGCATTGTTGACGAGGATGTCGACGCTGTCGAACCGGCTGCGGACGGCATCCGCCAGTGCCTCGACGCCACCCTCTGCCAGGAAATCGGCTGCCGCCACATGCGCCCGCCCCTCGGTCGCAGCCGTCTCCAGGAAATCCGGAAGATCGCCAATCGTCCGCCCGGCATGGACGAACACATGCGCGCCGCAATCGAGAAACTGGCGCGCCACTTCAAGTCCGATGCCGCGTCCACCGCCGGTCACCACTACAGTCATGCCTTTGAACAAGGCCGGATGAAACATGTCTTTTCCCTCTTCCCGTCATTGCCAAAGTCGCCTATCGCCGGGGTGATTGCAACGCGCGCAATTCACATGCCGCCGACGAAAGCAGAATCGCGACAAACGACGATTTCTGAAATTGCACAGCTTTCGTTTTTGCATATTATGAAAAAAAACGAAAACGGGGAGGTTTCGGAATGTATCTGACAGGGCGGCAGGCGGAAATCCTGGAACTGGCGAAGAACGAAGGACGCGTGCTGGTCGAGGAGCTGGCGCAGCGCTTTTCGGTGACGCCGCAGACCATTCGCAAGGACCTCAATGACCTCTGCGACGCCAAGATCCTCAACCGGATTCACGGCGGCGCGATCTTCCCGAGCGGCAAGGAAAACGTCAAATACGATGCCCGCCGCCAGATCGCCGCACCGGAGAAGCAGGCGATCGGCAGGGCTGCCGCTGCCCTCATCCCCGACAACGCCTCGCTGTTCATCAATATCGGCACGACGACGGAGGCCGTGGGCGAAGCGCTGCTAGACCACAAGGAATTGATGGTCATCACCAACAACATCAACGTCGCCAACCACTTGCGCGTCTTCCCGTCGATCGAGGTGGTCATCACCGGCGGGGTGGTTCGCGGCTCCGACGGCGGCATCGTCGGCGAGGCGGCTGTCGACTTCATCAAGCAGTTCAAGGTGGACTTCGCCGTCATCGGCGCCTCGGCCATCGACCATGACGGCGCACTGCTCGATTTCGATTTTCGCGAAGTGAAAGTCGCCCAGGCGATCATCGCCAATGCCCGCCACGTCATCCTCGTTTCCGACTCGACCAAATTCGAAAGAACGGCCCCCGTTCGCATCGGTCATATCTCCCAGGTCCAGACCTTCATCACCGATCGCTGTCTCGTTGATAACGTGCGCAAAATCTGCGCCGAACAGGACGTTCGCCTGATCGAAACCGAGGCCTGAAAAGCGCTTTTTTAGACGATCCTGAGATTCGCCCAACATTCGTTTGACATTCGATATATTTTCGCTTTAACTGATTTCACTTTCGCGATTGCACCAATTTGTGCATTGCGAAATGTGGGAGGGGAAAAGCAGTGGCAGAGCAGGCAATCTTCGACGTCTTCGTTATCGGCGGCGGCATCAACGGATGCGGCATCGCGCGTGATGCGGTCGGTCGGGGATATTCGGTTGCCCTTGCCGAGATGAACGACTTTGCCTCCGGCACGTCGTCCGGCTCGACCAAACTCATCCATGGCGGCCTGCGCTATCTCGAACATTACGAATTTCGCCTGGTGCGCGAAGCGCTGATGGAGCGCGAAGTGCTCTGGGCGATGGCGCCACACGTGATCTGGCCGATGCGCTTCGTTCTGCCCTACCACAAGGGTGGCCCGCGCCCGGCCTGGCTCATCCGCCTCGGCCTGTTCCTTTACGATCATATCGGCGGCCGCAAGCTCCTGCCGGCGACAGCAACGCTCGACATGACGCGCGACCCGGCCGGAAAGCCGTTGAAGCGGCTGTTCACCAAGGCATTCGAATACTCCGACGGCTGGGTCAACGACGCGCGTCTGGTTGTGCTCAACGCCCGCGACGCGGCCAACCGCGGCGCCAGGATCATGGCGCGCACCCGGGTGATCTCGGCAAAACGCGACAACGGCACTTGGACGATCGAAACCGAGGACACCGCAACCGGCGAGCGCCGGCAGACGCGGGCGCGCATGCTGGTCAATGCGGCAGGCCCGTGGGTCGATGCGGTGCTCGCAAGTGCGCTCGGGAAGAACGATGTTCACAACGTGCGCCTGGTCCAGGGCAGCCACATCGTCGTGCGCAAGAAGTTCAACGATCCTCGTGCTTACTTCTTCCAGAATCCGGATGGCCGGATCATGTTCGCCATTCCCTACGAGGACGATTTCACGCTGATCGGGACCACCGATCGCGACTACACCGACAACCCGGCAGACGTGCGCATCAGCGATGCGGAGGTCGACTACCTCTGCAAGGCAGCGAGCGAGTATTTCCTCGAGCCGGTGGAGAAGGACGACATCGTCTGGACCTATTCCGCCGTCCGCCCGCTGTTTGACGATGGCGCCAGCAAGGCGCAGGAGGCGACCCGCGATTACGTTCTTCGGGTCGAGGGCGACAGGACGACGGCACCGCTGCTCAATGTCTTCGGCGGCAAGCTGACGACCTATCGTCGCCTGAGCGAATCCGCGCTCGAAAAGATCGGCGAGGCCATTGGCGTCAAGGGCGCCAAGTGGACGGCTGGCTCGAACCTGCCGGGCGGGGATTTCCCGGCCACGGGCTATGCTGACGAGGTCGCCAAGCTTCACAAGAAATATCCCTTCCTTGCCGCAGGCCATGTGCGCCGGCTGGTCCGCCTCTACGGCACGCACGCCTCAGCGCTGCTCGGATCGGCATCGAACGAGGCTGGCCTTGGCCGCCATTTCGGCGCCGACCTCTACGAGGCGGAAGTGAAGTGGCTGATCAAGGAGGAGTGGGCCCGGCACGCCGAGGACGTGTTGTGGCGGCGCACCAAACTGGGATTGAAGCTGACGCCCGGCGAGGCGGCAGCACTGGAGGAATACATGCGGGGCGCGGCGAACGCCGCCGCCTGAGGATCCCCGCATACTGGAATGCCGATGGCTGGGTGGAACACCGGAGAATTCAATGCTTGAAATGAAGAAGATATCCAAGGTCGTGGGTGGGGAGACGCATATCTACCCGACCGATCTTGTGCTGCAGAGGGGGACGCTCAATGTGCTGCTCGGCCCAACCCTTTCCGGCAAGACGTCGTTGATGCGGCTGATGGCCGGCCTTGACAAGCCTGCCTCCGGTTCGCTGATCTTCGACGGCACCGACGTCACCGGCCTGCCGGTCCAGAAACGTTCCGTGGCCATGGTCTACCAGCAGTTCATCAACTACCCGTCGATGACCGTCTACGACAACGTCGCCTCGCCGATGCGCATCAGGGGTTCGGACGCCGCCACGATCGACCGCGAGGTGCGCAAGGCCGCCGAACTGCTGAAGCTCACGCCCTATCTCGATCGCACGCCGCTCAGCCTGTCCGGCGGCCAGCAGCAGCGCACGGCGCTGGCGCGCGCCATCGTCAAGAACGCCGATCTCGTGCTTCTCGACGAACCGCTCGCCAACCTCGACTACAAGCTGCGCGAAGAATTGCGCGAGGAACTGCCGAAGCTCTTCGCGGCATCGGGCGCGATCTTCGTCTATGCGACCACCGAACCTTCCGAAGCCCTGCTTCTCGGCGGCAATACCGCTACGCTTAGCCAGGGCCGCATCACCCAGTTCGGCAAGACCATCGACGTCTTCCGTCGCCCGGTCGACCTGGTGACAGCACGAACCTTCGCCGATCCGCCGCTGAACACGATCGAACTCATCAAGTCGGGCGCGATCTTCACGTTCGACGGCAAGCACGTTCTGTCTGTTCCCGTCCACCTTTCGGCGCTGCCGGACGGCCCCTGCACGGTCGCCTTCCAGCCGCACCACCTGTCGTTCGACCGTCCTTTCGACGGCGCGACACCGCTGACGGTCAAGACGGCAATCTCTGAAATCGCAGGCTCCGAAAGCTTCATCCACGTCGGCTTTTCCGGTGCGCGCTGGGTCATGCTGGCGCCGGGCATCCACGACATCGAACCGGACGCAACCCTCGAGGTTTTCGTCGACATCCGCCACCTGATGGCCTTCGGGCCGGATGGGCGCGCGATCGGCAAGACGGCCTGAGGGGGCGCTGGGAGGAAAGACAATGGCACGCATCGATCTCGAACATATCCGCCACGCCTATGGCGCCAAGCCGAAGTCGGAAAACGACTACGCGCTCAAGGAAGTGCACCACGAGTGGAACGACGGCGGCGCCTATGCGCTGCTCGGACCGTCCGGCTGTGGCAAGACCACGCTGCTCAACATCATTTCGGGCCTCATCAATCCGTCGGAAGGACGCATCCTCTTCGACGGCAAGGACGTCACGCATCTGTCCACCCAGGACCGCAACATCGCCCAGGTGTTCCAGTTCCCGGTGATCTACGACACGATGACCGTCTACGACAATCTCGCCTTCCCGCTTCGCAACCGGCATGTGCCGGAGACCGAGGTCGACCGCCGCGTCAAGGAGATCATCGAGATGATCGGCCTTGGCGGCTGGGCGGGCAAGAAGGCGCAAGGCCTGACGGCCGACCAGAAGCAGAAGATCTCGCTTGGCCGCGGCCTCGTGCGTTCCGACGTCAGCGCCATCCTGTTCGACGAGCCGCTGACCGTCATTGATCCGGAAATGAAATGGGTGCTGCGTTCGCAGATCAAGCGGCTGCACAAGCAGTTCGGCTTCACCATGGTCTACGTCACCCATGACCAGACCGAAGCGCTCACCTTCGCCGACAAGGTCGTCGTCATGTATGACGGCCAGATCGTGCAGATCGGCACGCCCGCAGAACTGTTCGAACGGCCGCGCCACACCTTCGTCGGCTATTTCATCGGTTCGCCGGGCATGAACGTTCTGCCGGCAAAAATCGACGGCAGCACCGCCCAGGTCGGCGGCGAGAGCATTGCGCTCAACTTCCGACCCGAGATCAAGTCCGGCGCCAAGACCGAACTCGGCATCCGCCCGGAGTTCGTGTCGATCGGCCGCGAGGGCATGCCGGTTGCGATCACCAAGGTCGAGGATATCGGCCGTCACAAGATCGTGCGCGCCCGCTTTGCCGACCAGCCGATCTCGATCATCCTCGACGAGGATGGCGAGATCCCTGCCGATCCACGCATCGCCTTCGACCAGAAGGCCATCAACATCTACGCCGATTCCTGGCGCGTCGGCGGGGAGGCCTGATCATGGAAAAGACCTGGAACAACAAAGCCTGGTTCATGGTTCTGCCGGTGCTGGTGCTCGTCGCCTTCTCGGCGGTGATCCCGCTGATGACCGTGGTCAACTATTCGGTTCAGGACACCTTCGGCAACAACGAGTTCTTCTGGGCCGGCACCGACTGGTATGTCGACGTCCTGACCTCCGACCGCTTCTGGGACGCGCTCACCCGCAACCTGATCTTCTCGGCGATCATCCTTGCGATCGAAATCCCGCTCGGCATCATCATCGCGCTCAACATGCCGAAGAAGGGCCTGGGCGTGCCGGTCTGCCTCGTCCTGATGGCGCTGCCGCTCCTGATCCCGTGGAACGTCGTCGGCACCATCTGGCAGGTCTTCGGACGCGTCGACATCGGCCTGCTCGGCCACACGCTGGAAGCGCTGGGGATCAACTACAACTACGTGCAGAACCCAATCGACGCCTGGGTCACGCTGATCGTCATGGACGTCTGGCACTGGACGAGCCTCGTGGTGCTGCTCTGCTATGCCGGTCTCGTCTCGATCCCGGACGCCTACTACCAGGCCGCCAAGATCGACGGCGCGTCGCGCTGGTCCGTGTTCCGCTACATCCAGCTGCCGAAGATGAAGCGCGTGCTGCTGATCGCCTTCCTGCTGCGCTTCATGGACTCATTCATGATCTACACCGAACCCTTCGTCGTCACCGGCGGCGGCCCGGGCAACTCCACCACCTTCCTGTCGATCGACCTCGTAAAAATGGCCATCGGCCAGTTCGACCTCGGTCCGGCGGCAGCCCTATCGATCATCTACTTCCTCATCATCCTGCTGCTCTCGTGGATCTTCTACACCGTGATGACCACGAGCGACGCGCAGAGCTGAACCGGGAGGGAGGAGAGACCAATGAACACGACCAAAGCACCGCTTTCGCAACGCCTGTCCTGGCTGGTTCCGACGATCTACATCGTCTTCCTGCTGTTGCCGATCTACTGGCTCGTCAACATGAGCTTCAAGGAAACGAGCGAGATCCTCAGCACGTTTTCGCTGTGGCCGCAGAACCCGACGCTGCGCAACTACATGGTGATCTTCACCGACCCGTCCTGGTACAAGGGCTATATCAACTCGATCATCTACGTCGTCATGAACACGGTGATCTCGGTTTCGGTGGCGCTTCCGGCGGCCTACGCCTTCTCGCGCTATCGCTTCCTCGGCGACAAGCATCTGTTCTTCTGGCTGCTGACCAACCGCATGGCGCCGCCGGCCGTTTTCGCGCTGCCGTTTTTCCAGCTCTATTCGGCCTTCGGCCTGATCGACACCCACATCGCGGTCGCGCTCGCTCACTGCCTGTTCAACGTGCCGCTGGCGGTCTGGATCCTGGAAGGTTTCATGTCCGGCGTGCCAAAGGAGATCGACGAGACCGCCTATATCGACGGCTACTCGTTCCCGCGGTTCTTCGTGAAGATCTTCACGCCGCTGATTGCCTCGGGCATCGGCGTCGCGGCCTTCTTCTGCTTCATGTTCTCCTGGGTTGAACTGCTGCTGGCCCGCACGCTGACGACCACGGCCGCCAAGCCGATCGCCGCGATCATGACCCGCACGGTCTCGGCCTCCGGCCTCGACTGGGGCGTGCTGGCGGCAGCCGGCGTGCTCACCATCATCCCCGGCGCGCTGGTGATCTACTTCGTACGCAACTACATCGCCAAGGGCTTTGCCCTGGGCCGCGTCTAAAGGAGCTTCGTCATGAATTTCTCATGGATGGCATGGACGCTGCCGACGGCGCTGTTCTTCATCACCATCGCGCTGCTGCTCGTCGGCATGGCCGTGTGGGAATATGTCTCGCCGGGCGGCAATCCGCGCGTCGGCATCCTGCGCTTCGAGACGACGCGCGGCGACAGGCTTTTCGTATCGCTGCTCGGCAGCGCCTTCATTCACCTCGCGTGGCTCGGCCTTGGCGGACCGAACCTCTGGTGGGCTCTCGCCCTCTCAGTGGTCTATGCCATCGGCGTCTTCCGCTACGTGTGAGGTGAACGGACTGAGGGGCGGGAAGGGCCCTCGAAACTGCAATGGAACGCAATCGCAAAACCCAAAGGGAGGAAATTATGCGACGGCACCTTTTGACAACGACGGCAGTCATGCTGCTGGCTTTCACCGGCTCGGCCTTTGCCGGCATGGACGAGGCCAAGAAGTTCCTCGACAGCGAGATCGGCGACATGTCCGCTCTCGACCGCGCCGCCCAGGAAGCGGAAATGCAGTGGTTCGTCGATGCGGCAAAGCCTTTTGCCGGCATGGACATCAAGGTCGTTTCCGAAACGATCACCACCCATGAATACGAATCGAAGACGCTGGCCAAGGCCTTCACCGACATCACCGGCATCAAGATCACTCACGACCTGATCGGCGAAGGCGACGTCGTCGAAAAGCTCCAGACGCAGATGCAGTCGGGCGAAAACGTCTATGACGCCTACATCAACGATAGCGACCTCATCGGCACCCATTGGCGCTACCAGCAGGCCCGCAACCTGACGGACTGGATGACCAACGAAGGCAAGGACGTCACCAACCCGAACCTCGACATCGACGACTTCATCGGCAAGTCCTTCACAACAGCACCGGATGGCAAGCTCTACCAGCTGCCCGACCAGCAGTTCGCGAACCTCTACTGGTTCCGCTACGACTGGTTCAACGACGAGAAGAACAAGGCGGACTTCAAGGCGAAGTACGGCTACGACCTCGGCGTTCCCGTGAACTGGTCGGCCTATGAGGATATCGCCGAGTTCTTCACCGGCCGCGAAGTCGACGGCAAGAAAGTCTATGGTCACATGGACTACGGCAAGAAGGACCCGTCGCTCGGCTGGCGCTTCACCGACGCCTGGCTGTCGATGGCCGGCAACGGCGACAAGGGCATCCCGAACGGCAAGCCGGTCGACGAGTGGGGCATCAAGGTCGACGAGAATTCGCGTCCTGTCGGCTCATGCGTTGCCCGCGGCGGCGACACTAACGGCCCAGCTGCCGTCTACTCCATCCAGAAGTACCTCGACTGGATGAAGGCCTATGCACCGGCTGCTGCCCAGGGCATGACCTTCTCGGAATCCGGACCGGTGCCGTCGCAGGGCGAAATCGCCCAGCAGATGTTCACCTACACGGCGTTTACCGCCGACTTCGTCAAGCCGGGCCTGCCCGTCGTCAACGAGGACGGCACCCCGAAGTGGCGCTTCGCTCCGAGCCCGCACGGCGTCTACTGGAAGGACGGCATGAAGCTCGGCTACCAGGACGCCGGTTCCTGGACGCTGCTGAAGTCCACCCCTGACGATCGCGCCAAGGCCGCATGGCTCTACGCGCAGTTCGTGACCTCGAAGACCGTCGACGTGAAGAAGAGCCATGTCGGCCTGACCTTCATTCGCCAGTCGACGCTGGATCACAAGAGCTTCACCGACCGTGCACCGAAGCTCGGCGGTCTGATCGAGTTCTACCGTTCGCCGGCCCGCCTGCAGTGGTCGCCGACCGGCACAAACGTTCCTGACTATCCGAAGCTCGCACAGCTTTGGTGGCAGGCGATCGGCGATGCTTCCTCCGGCGCGAAAACCGCCCAGGAAGCCATGGATTCGCTTTGCGCCGAACAGGAAAAGGTGATGCAGCGCCTGGAACGCGCTGGCATCCAGGGCGATATCGGTCCGAAGCTCGCCGAGGAACACGACCTCGAATACTGGAACAAGGATGCCGTTTCCAAGGGCAACCTCGCTCCGCAGCTGAAGGTCGAGAACGAGAAGGAAAAGCCCCAGACCGTCAACTACGACGAACTGGTCAAGAGCTGGCAGAAGTAACATCCCCAAGACGACGGCCGCCCGTGCAAACGGGCGGCCGAGGACCAGGAGATGCGGCACCGGGGTCGGCAACGGCCCCGGTTTTTCGTTGCCTTAAGGAAGATCATGGAGAGTGGCGCGGAAATCCCTGCCGCCCAAGCCACGCCACCACCAGGGCCGGAAGCAGGATAACCAGCAACGCAACTGGAAAAACACCCGCACCGACACTGTCCAGCAGCAGACCGCCAACCAATCCGCCACCTGCCATTGCCGCATTCCAGGTCGTGACGACCATCGACTGCGCCGCATCCGCTTCCATGCCGGCTGCCTTTGCCGAAGCGGTCTGAAACAGCGTCGCTGCGCCGCCGAAAGCGAGCCCCCAGGTGATAACCCCGGTGTAAATCGCGACCGACAGATCGGGCGAGAAGGCGAGCAATAGCGATGCTGCCGCAAACAGGATCATGCTCGCCAGAACCAGCCGGCGCAAATGCCTGTCGACCAGCGCCCCGATGATCGGAATGACCACGAGCGAGGCGATGCCGAAGACAAGCAGGACCCTGTCAGCTTCGCCATCGAGACCCGACGGCTGCAGGAACGGCACGATGTAGGTGTAGAGAATATTGTGGGCGAGAACGACGGCAAACATCACAAACAGCACCGGCCGGATCCCGGGCAGCCGGAACACGGACGACAGCGGCTGGCGGCGTTCGCCGCGCTGGCCCGGAAAATCGGGCAGTGCCCACAGGCTCCAGCCGACGAGCAGGATTGCCGCGACGCTGAGAAGACCGAAGGTCAGGCGCCATCCCGCCGCGGCCCCGAGCAGCGTCCCCGCTGGAATGCCGATCGACAGCGCCACCGGCGCGCCGAGCATGGCGATGGCAATCGCCCGCCCCTGCTGGTGCGGCGCCACCATGCGGATGGCATAGCCGGCGGCAAGCGCCCACAGCAGCCCGGCAAACACACCGGCGAAAAAGCGCGCCGCCATGGTCAGGGCATAATCGTGCGAAAGCGCAGTCACCGTGTTGACCACGGCAAAACCGGAGATCGCGGTGATCAACAGCGGCCGCCGCCGCCAGGTCCGCGTCAGGGCCACCAGCGGAATGGCGGCGACGAGCGAACCGATCGCATAGATCGTCACCATCTGCCCGACGAGGGATTGTGAGACGCCGAGGTCGCCGCCGATTTGCGTGAGCAACCCGGCCGGCAGTGCCTCGGTGAGGATGGTGATGAAGCCAGCGGTCGCGAGCGCCAGCAGCGCGGAAAGAGGCAGCCGGGCGCCGGCGGCAGGCATAGATAATGTTTCCTGCGAAGGTAAAAGCGCGCAGTCGTTGGATTGCATGACGTTTATCTCTCGGGATGGCCGACGGGACCGTCGGTCTCAAAGGGCGCGGGAAAGACGCACGAGGCGTTCGCCACCGGCTGAGGCCGGCGGCGATCTCGCCTATGCCGATGCTGCGCGTGCTGCACGCCTGCGCAGCACCAGATCATCGACGCGATAGGTGTGGAACTCGCTGGTCGAGACCGTATCCAGCGCCCTGAATTTCTCGAGGAAAACCGGGTCGCTGAAGAACTCCTCGACATTTCCTTCGCCGGCTATCGCCTCGATGTTGACCACGGTCTTGCCGTCGGTGCTCTTTGAGAGGTTGCTCCAGAGAAAGCCTTCCTTGCGCTCGGCCACATAGTGGACCACGTCCTGGATCAGGCCAAACGCCTCTTCCTGCTTGCCCTCGTGGGCGTGGATGACATTGACGATGAAGACGGTGGGTTCGGGGTTTCCGCGGAAACCGGCCACAAGTGTCTCTTGCATGTGTTCTCCATTCTTTTGCCGACGCTGTTGTTGCGCAGCGAACGCGCTGTGTCGGCCAGGCGGACTATGGCGAGCTTCCAATCAGGGAAAAATACGCTACAGCTCCGAAGATATCGGACAAGAATATCTACAATCCCGAAGAACGGACGAGGACGAAAAATGGACAGCCTTGGGGCACTCAATGCATTCGTGCAGGCGGCAGACGCCCGCAGCTTTACCGAGGCCGCAGCCCAGCTCGGCGTTTCCCCCTCCGCCGTTGGCAAGGCGATTGCCCGCCTGGAGGAGCGATTGAGCGTTCGCCTCTTTCATCGCAGCACCCGCAGCGTCACGCTGACACCGGAAGGCACGCTTTTTCTCGAACGCTGCCGGCGAATCTTTTGCGAGATCGAAGCGGCGGAAGCCGAGTTGGTACAGAGCCAGGAAGCCCCGCGCGGCAAGCTGCGCGTCAGCCTGCCAATGGCCGGCATGCTGCTGATGCCGACGCTTACCGCCTTCATGCGCGCCTATCCTGAGGTCGAGATCGATCTCGATTTCTCCGACCGCATGGTCGACGTCATCGAGGAAGGTTTTGATGCCGTGATCCGCAGCGGCGAGCTCGGCGATTCCCGTCTGATGACGCGCCAGCTCGGCACGTTCCACCCCTACCTGGTCGCTTCACCCGCCTATTTCGAGCAACATGGCGTGCCGGAGACGCCTGCGGACCTTGAACACCATCATTGCCTGCATCATCGCTTTCCCTCGACAGGCAAGCTAGAGCCCTGGCCGCTGGTGCAGGATGGCGTTGTACTCACTGTCGACCTGCCGATAACAGCCGTCTCCAACGCGCTGGAACCGCTGATCCACATGGCCGAGGACGGGCTCGGCATCGCCTGCCTTCCGGATTTCACCGTCGGGCGGCAGTTGCGCGAGGGAACACTTGTACCGGTTCTCGAAAACCGGCTGCGCCGTTGCGGCACCTACCGTATCCTCTGGCCCTCGAGCCGGCATCTCGCGCCGAAACTGCGCGTCTTCGTCGACTTCATGGCCGCCAATCTCTTCCCGGCAAATGGCGGCTCGTCGAGCCCGCTTTGACAGGAAACCGGGCCTACGATTTCGCCAGCACCCGGCGTGCGGTCTTGCCCGGCCGGTCCTTGTCGAAAATCGCCCGGATCGCCTGCTTCGTGCCGTCACCCATCAGCACGACCATGTCCAGATAGAGTTGTCTGTCGACGATAACAAAGCGGACGTCGAACGGTTTGCCGCCATAATGGCCGCTGGCCTTCTCGCTCCAGCGGCCGATGCCGTTCGCGGTCCCGGTGCGCGTCTTCAGGTCCGCATGGGCAAATGCGAACCAGCCGCTGCTGGAAGACACTTTCAGGATCGGCCCGTGCTGCTTGATCGCCAGCCAACAGGTGTCGCAGGTGCCGGCGTTCGACACCATTTGCCGCCACTGCCCAGGGAAATCCGCGGTCTCGGCGTTGGCGGCAAACGGCCACAACACCACGACAATGGCGATCAGGACGCCGACCAATCGGTGAAACGTGCCAGCAGGCGACGAAGATTTCATTGCTGCAATCCCATGGAAACCCGGAGGCGAGCGTTCGCCTTGATACCGGTCGAGATTGCCTGCGCTTCATTGCGGTAACGTTGCATCTGTTCCGCCGTTTTCCGCCAGTGTTGCGGTCCGGCAGTTCCCATTGTTGATGCCCATTTCCCCCGAATTCCCGAAAGTGTTTACTCCTGGGTTGTCCTTGCGGCATTCTGTCCCGGCACCAAAGATGCCTTTCCCCTGTTGAAAGACGGGGCCCCTGTTGGAGGACGGGGGGAGCGGACTGGTCGACGTGATGGGAGGAGTAACCATGAGCGACGCATCCAGCATACACCCGGTGGACGAGAAGCTGCCTGTCGGCAAGCTAGCGACCCTTGGGATCCAGCATGTTCTCGTCATGTATGGCGGCGCCGTCGCGGTTCCGCTGATCGTCGGCCGGGCTTTGCAGCTCAGCCCTCAGGATGTCGCCTTCCTGATTTCGGCCGATCTTTTCGTCTGCGGCCTCGTCACCATCATTCAGTCGCTCGGCATCACCCGCAGCGTCGGCATCCGCCTTCCCGTGATGATGGGCGTGACCTTCGCCTCCGTCGGGCCGATGGTGTCGATGGCGACGATGACGCCCGGCCACGAAGGCGCACGACTGATCTTCGGGGCCATCATCGGCGCAGGCCTTGTCGCGCTGCTGCTCGCCCCGATCATGGGGCGGTTGTTGCGCTTCTTCCCGCCCATTGTCACCGGCACCATCATTCTTGTCATCGGCGTGACCCTGATGCGCGTCGGCGTCAACTGGATCTTCGGCAACCCCTTCGGACCGACGGCACCGAAGCTGGTCGATCCGACCCACGCCGAATGGCTGGCCGAACTGAAAAAACTCGCCAGCACCGGCGGCCCAGCCGTTCCTGATGGTGTCGTGTTGGGTGCCACCGTCCCGAACCCCATCTATGCCGAGCCGAGCCATGTCGGGCTCGCCGCCTTCGTGCTGATCTCCATCCTCGTCATTGCGCGCTACGGCCGTGGGCTGATCAGCAACATTGCGGTCCTGACCGGCATCGTCATCGGCTGCGTCTTTGCCGCCGGCCTCGGCATGATGCATTTCGACCGGGTGGCGGATGCCGGCTGGTTTGCCGTCGTAACGCCCTTGCGCTTCGGCATGCCGATCTTCGATCCGGTGCTGATCGCCACCATGTCGCTGGTGATGATCGTTGTGATGATCGAATCGACAGGCATGTTCCTGGCGCTCGGCGAGATCACCAACAGGGAAGTCTCGCAACAGCAGCTGACCGCCGGCCTTCGCGTCGACGGCATCGGCACAATGATCGGTGGCCTGTTCAACACCTTCCCCTATACCAGCTTCTCGCAGAATGTCGGCCTTGTCGGCGTCACCGGCGTGAAGAGCCGCTATGTCTGCGTCATGGGTGGTGCGATCATGATCGTGCTCGGGTTGATCCCGAAGATGGGTGCCTTGGTCGAGGCGGTGCCGACCTTCGTGCTCGGCGGTGCCGGCCTTGTCATGTTCGGCATGGTGGCCGCCACCGGCGTGCGCATCCTGTCGACCGTCGACTTCAAATCGTCGCGCAACAACCTGTTCGTCGTTGCCGTCTCTGTCGGCTTCGGTCTGATCCCGCTGATCGCACCGAACTTCCTGATGTGGATGCCGCATGCGATCCACCCGATCATCGAATCGGGCATCGTGCTCGCCTCGATCTCGGCGGTCGTGCTCAACGCCTTCTTCAACGGCCTGCGCGTCGAACGCTCCGCCTCGATCAATGCGGCAAGACTCGCCGACAGCCACTGAGCCGGCTCAAGACCATCAGCCCCGGCCTTCGCAAGGAGGCCGGGGCTTTGTCGTTCCAGCGCCAGAATAACCTCGACACTTCGATCACGGGCGAAGCATCTGCCCGCGCCGACACGGTAAAACGAGGCAACGAAAACGCCCCGAAGGATCCGACCATCATGGCCAAGACCAATCTCACCCTCGAGCTTCTGCTGCTCGCCTTGCTCGCAACGCTGTGGGGTGCGTCTTACACCTTCATCAAGATCGGCGTCGAAACCATCCCGCCGGTGACGCTGATCGCAGCCCGTACGCTGATCGCCGGCACTATCCTGCTCGTGGTCCTGCGCATGCGCGGCGTCAGGCTGCCGCGCGACGCGGCCACATGGAAACGCTTCCTGTTCCAGGCCTGCCTCAACAGCGTTTTCCCCTTCACGCTCATTGCCTGGGCGGAACAGACGATCGATGCCGGCGTCGCCTCGATCCTCAATGCCGCCACCCCGATCTTTGCCTTCCTGCTGACGGCGCTGATCACCCGCCATGAGGCGGCAACGCCAAGAAAGCTGATCGGCGTGATCGCAGGCATGGCCGGCATCAGCCTGATCATCGGCGTCGAGGCTTTTGGCGGTATCGGCGACCAGCTGCTGCCGCAGTTTGCCGCGGTTTTTGCCACCGTATGCTATGCTGGCGCTGCTATCTTCGGAAAGAACTTCAGGGGCCTCGACCCGATGGTACCTGCCGCGGGCTCGCTTCTTTCCGGCGCCGTGCTTCTCATCCCTGCAAGCCTGGTGATCGACCAGCCGTGGACGCTTGCCCCTTCCGCCCCGTCGGTGATGGCGCTCGTCTGCCTTTCCGTATTTTCGACAGCGCTGGCCTTCGCCATCTATTTCCGGCTGATCCAGACGCTCGGCTCGGTCGGCGCCACGGCGCAGGCCTATCTGCGCGTACCCGTTGGCGTCGGCATCGGCGTTCTCTTCCTCGGCGAACGCCTGTCGGACACAATCTGGATCGGCCTTGCCTGTGTCGTCATCGGCGTTGCCGCCATGACCATCCCGGCGCGCCGGACGAGCGCTGTCATCATTGAGCGGAGCTAAGGCAACATCAGCGGCAAAACAGAAAAGACGCAGCGATCGCCCGCTGCGCCTTTTCGACGTTACGAAGCAATGTCGCTCAGTCCTTGCGCTTGCGGCAATAAAGCTCGAGCCTGTGGCGAACCAGATCGTAACCGAGTTCGGCAGCGATCTCCGCCTGCAGCTGCTCGATCTTGTCGGAGCGGAACTCGATCACGGCCCCGGTGTCGATGTCGATCAGGTGGTCGTGGTGAGGCGCGTCGGCCGTCTCGAAACGGGCGGTTGCGCTTTCGAAGGCGTGGCGCTGCACGACGCCCTGTTGCTCCAGCGCCGACAGCGTCCGGTAGACGGTCGACAGCGAAACGGTCGCATCGATTTCCTTGGCGCGGCGGTGCAATTCGCTCGCATCCGGGTGGTCTTCGGCTGTCGCGAGTATCTTCAGGATTGCCGCGCGTTGCCGCGTTACGCGCACGCCGCCGTCCCGAAGCACGCCTTCCAGCTCTTCAACGCGATTCTTGTTCTGTTTCATGGCGCTACACTAGCCAAGCCCGGTTAGTTTGAAAATAGCCAGTTGCGAATGCTTCTCATTTGCATTGACTTATGCAAATCATTCCCCTACTCCTGTGCAAGACAACATCGGGGAGTATGGAATGATCGATCAGACGAGACGCGCGATCCTGGTTGCAGCAACCGCATTGGCAGCCTTCGCGCTCGTTCCGGGCACCGCTCTGGCGCAGGAAAAGTTCAAGGCCGTTACGACGTTCACGGTGATTGCCGACATGGCCAAGAACGTCGCGGGCGACGCGGCCATCGTCGAATCCATCACCAAGCCCGGTGCGGAAATCCACAACTACCAGCCGACGCCCCGCGACATCCTGAAGGCACACGATGCCAAGCTGATCCTCTGGAACGGCCTCAATCTCGAACTCTGGTTCGAAAAGTTCTTCCAGAACTTCGACGAAGTTCCAGGCGTGGTCGTCTCTGAAGGTGTCGAGCCGATGGGCATCGCCGAAGGTCCCTATAGCGGCAAGCCGAACCCACATGCCTGGATGTCGCCTTCGGCAGCACTGATCTATGTCGACAACATCCGCGACGCATTCGTGAAGTACGACCCTGATAATGCCGAGACCTACAAGGCCAACGCCGAAGCCTACAAGCAGAAGATCGAGGCGGCGATTGCCCCGATCCGGACCGAGATCGGCAAGATCCCGGAGGACAAGCGCTGGCTGGTTTCGAGCGAAGGCGCCTTCAGCTACCTCACCCGCGACTTCGGCCTGAAGGAGCTTTACCTCTGGCCGATCAATGCCGACCAGCAGGGCACGCCACAGCAGGTGCGCAAGGTCATAGACGCCGTGCGGGCGCACAACATCCCCGTCGTCTTCTCCGAAAGTACGATTTCGCCCGACCCGGCGCAGCAGGTGGCGCGGGAAACCGGCGCCAAATACGGCGGCGTGCTCTATGTTGATTCGCTGAGCGAGGCGGACGGTCCGGTGCCGACCTATATCGACCTGCTGCGCGTCACGTCCGAAACCATCGCGAAAGGCCTTTCGCAATGAACCTTCAGGTAAAGACCGGTGCCCGCCCGACGGCCGGCACCGGAGATATTGGCAGCGGCATCCGTGTCTCCGGCGCGACGGTGACCTATCGAAACGGCCACCGTGCCCTGCGCGATGCCTCCTTCGAGATCCCGACCGGCACGATCACCGCCCTTGTCGGCGTCAACGGCAGCGGCAAGTCGACCCTCTTCAAGGCGATCATGGGTTTTGCCCGGCTGGCCAAGGGCGAGATCTCGATCCTCGGATTGTCGGTGCCCGAGGCTCTGAAGAAGAACCTCGTCGCCTATGTCCCACAGGCAGAAGAAGTCGACTGGAATTTTCCTGTTCTGGTCGAGGACGTGGTGATGATGGGCCGCTACGGCCACATGAACATGCTGCGCATCCCGAAAAAGGCCGACCATGAGGCGGTGTCGGCAGCCCTTGCCCGTGTCGGCATGAGCGACTTCCGCAAGCGCCAGATCGGCGAGCTTTCCGGCGGCCAGAAGAAGCGCGTGTTTCTTGCCCGCGCCCTCGCCCAGGATGGTCGCGTCATCCTGCTCGACGAGCCCTTCACCGGCGTCGACGTCAAGACGGAAGACGCCATCATCCGGCTGCTGATGGGCTTGCGCGACGAAGGTCGCGTCATGCTGGTCTCGACCCACAATCTCGGCAGCGTACCGGAATTCTGCGACCGCACCGTTCTCCTGAAGAACACCGTGCTCGCCTACGGCCCGACGGAAACGACCTTTACCCGCGAAAACCTCGAACTCGCCTTCGGCGGCGTGCTCCGGCATTTTGTGCTCGGCGGCGACAGCCTGCATGACGACGCCGATCCGCGGCAACTGTCTGTCATCACCGACGACGAGCGGCCGCTGGTGATGTACGGCGCCAAGGGGCAGATGGTGTCGCAGCCGGCCAAGCCCGAGACCGACCCGGAGGCAGCAGGCAAATGATCGCCACGTTCCTCGAGCCCTTCACCTACAATTACATGGTCAACGCCATGTGGGTGAGCGCCCTGGTCGGCGCCGTCTGCGCCTTCCTGTCGTCCTATCTGATGCTGAAAGGCTGGTCGCTGATCGGCGACGCGCTCTCGCACTCGATCGTCCCGGGCGTCGCCGGCGCCTATATGCTCGGCCTGCCCTTCTCGCTCGGCGCCTTCTTCTCCGGAGGTCTTGCAGCCGGCGCCATGCTGTTTCTCAACCAGCGCACCCGGCTCAAGGAAGACACCATCATCGGGCTGATCTTCACCTCGTTCTTCGGCCTCGGCCTGTTCATGGTGTCGCTGTCACCGACCTCGGTGAACATCCAGACGATCGTTCTCGGCAACATCCTCGCGATCACGCCTGCCGACACGCTGCAGCTTGCGCTGATCGGCATCATCTCGCTTCTCATCCTGACGGCGAAGTGGAAGGACCTGATGGTCACCTTCTTCGACGAGAGCCATGCACGCTCGATCGGCATCCCGACGACGTTCCTGAAAATCCTGTTCTTCACGCTGCTGTCGGCCTGTACCGTCGCAGCGCTGCAGACGGTCGGCGCCTTCCTGGTCATCGCCATGGTGGTGACACCCGGCGCCACCGCCTACCTGCTCACCGATCGCTTTCCGCGGCTGATCGTCATCAGTGTCGCGATCGGCGCGCTCACCAGCTTCTTCGGCGCCTATTTCAG
The DNA here is from genome assembly GCF_058795755.1 of Ensifer sp. GW823-FHT05D09. NCBI lineage: Bacteria > Pseudomonadati > Pseudomonadota > Alphaproteobacteria > Hyphomicrobiales > Rhizobiaceae > Ensifer > Ensifer sp. GW823-FHT05D09. The sequence goes on from NZ_JBXAIA010000006.1 coordinate 97,850, forward strand.
CTACTTCCTCGATGGCGCCACTGGCGGCATCATCATCGTGCTGCAGACTCTGATCTTCCTCGCAGCCTTCGTTTTCGCACCCAAGCACGGATTGCTGGCGGCGCGCCGGCGCAGCGCCGAAGCCCTGGAGGCCACGCCATGATCTCGCTCGATCTTCTGCTTGCGGTCTTCGAATTCGAGTTCATGCGCAACGCGCTGCTGATCTCGGTTCTGGTGGCGATCCCGACGGCGCTGCTCTCCTGCTTCCTCGTGCTCAAGGGCTGGTCGCTGATGGGCGACGCCATCTCGCATGCGGTCTTCCCGGGCGTCGTCATCTCCTACATCGTCGGCCTGCCGCTTGCGGTCGGCGCCTTTGCCGCCGGCATGTCCTGCGCGCTTCTGACGGGGTATCTGAAAGAAAACAGCCGCATCAAGCAGGACACTGTCATGGGCGTGGTCTTTTCCGGCATGTTCGGCTTCGGCCTCGTGCTCTACACCAAGATCCAGAGCGACGTGCATCTCGACCACATCCTCTTCGGCGACATGCTCGGCATCGGCTGGCCCGATATCATCGAGACCGGCCTGATCGCGCTGGTGGCGACGGCTATCCTGGCGGTGAAGTGGCGGGATTTCCTGCTGCATGCCTTCGACCCGGCCCAGGCCAAGGCGGTTGGCCTGCGCGTCAACTGGCTGCACTATGGGCTCTTGGCGATCCTGTCGCTGACGATCGTCGGTGCGCTGAAGGCCGTCGGCCTGATCCTCGCGATCGCCATGCTGATTGCCCCCGGCGCCATCGCGTTCCTGATCACCCGCACCATGGGCAGCATGCTCATCGTTGCCGTGCTGGTCGCGACCGTCGCCTCGTTCTCGGGCGTCTATCTCTCGTTCTTCATCGACAGCGCCCCGGCACCGACCATCGTGCTCTTGATGACGGTGATCTTCCTCGCCGCTTTCCTCTGGTCGTCCTGGCGGACGGCCCGCATCGAGGCACAGCGGACGACGGTTGAATAAGGACGAAGCTCCCTTCCGCGGGAAGGGAGCTTCGACACTGTCGTCTCAATGGCTCGGATGGAGCGCGTCGTTGAGATACATGCAGGTCAGCATGGTGAAGATATAGGCCTGGATGACCGACATCAGCAGTTCCAGACCCGTCAGCGCCACGGTCATCATCAGCGGCATGACCGCGCCGAGCATGCCGAGCGCGCCGAAGCCGCTGAGGCTGACGACGAAGCCGGCAAACACCTTCAAGGTGATATGGCCGGCAAGCATGACGGCGAAAAGACGAACGGAGTGGCTGACCGGGCGCGAGATGTAGGACACGACCTCGATCGGGATGATGATCGGCGCCAGCACCAGCGGCACGCCCGACGGCATGAACAGCCGAAGGAAGCCGAAGCCGTGCTTGATCAGGCCGTAGATCGTCACGGTCAGGAACACCAGAGCCGCCAGCGCGAAGGTGACCGAGATATGGCTCGTCACCGTGAAGGCATAGGGGAACATGCCGATCAGGTTTGCGACCAGGATGAACATGAACAGCGAGAACACCAGCGGGAAGAAACGCATGCCGTGCTCGCCGGCATTCTCCCGCAATGTCTTCGACACGAACTCATAGAGAATTTCGGCCGCCGACTGCGCCCGGTTCGGCACCAGGCCGCGCCGCCGCGTCGACAGGATCAGGAAAAGGCTGGCAATCGCCACCGTCACGATCATGAAGACGGACGAATTGGTAAAGCTGATGTCGTGTCCGCCGACCTCGGCGATATGGAAGAGCGACTTGATCTCGAATTGTTCGATGGGTCCGGCCATCATGAACCTCGTGCGTTGGCAAGGAAGCAACCACGGCGCGCCGGCGGCGGCCGCTGGCGCATCAATTTGTGGAGAAAACGGGCGTAAGCCGATCTCGCGACGGGGCGCGTTGGCGCCCGAAGCAAACGGCCGGCTCTGTCAGGAAGGAAAAGCTCACGCGGACGTGCCGCAGGCCAGAATGCTGCATGATGCGATCGACTCCATTATCTCGAGTATCGAGATAGTGGGGCCGTCCCCAGGCGAAGCATCGACGCGGGTCGTCCCGCGTGCGCCTGACCTAGAGGCAAATGTCGGCGAGGTCAAGCCGACACGCACCCTGGGATAGCGGGGTGGCGTCGGCATCGGATGGTTCAGCCGACCGAGGTTCAGCCAAAATCCCGGTGGTCGGCGAGCACCTCTTCGATCACGCAGCGGCTCTTGTCGGCTTCGGCCGAATTCGTGCCAGGGAGACCGGCATAGACGATCAGCGCCTTCCACAGCGTCCAGCCGCGGCCGCGCGCCCAGGTGCCGGCATCGAGCGCGACCCCGGCGCGAAACGCCTCCCGGCTTTCCCCACGAAGCAGCGTCCAGGCGATGGCGAGATCGCAGGCGGGATCGCCGATGCCGGAGGTGCCGAAATCGATCACCGCGCTCAAGCGACCGTCTTCCACGAGCAGATTGCCCCAACTGATATCGCCGTGGAACCAGACCGGCGCCCCCTGCCAGTCAGCCGAAAGCGCCGCCTCCCAGACCTTACGTGCCGCCTCCGTATCGATCCGTCCCTCAAGCGCCGCGAGCGCACGGCGGGTCTCCGCGTCATAGTGAGCGGGCGGCCCACCGCGAAAGAAATTATGCGCACCCGGTAGCGGCCCGCCGCTCGCATCCACCTCTCTCAAGGCGACGAGAAAACGGGCAAGGTCCTCGGCAAAGATCGTGAGGTCGCCGATGCGTTCATCCGCCGCCGTCTCGCCCGGCAGCCAGCGATAGACCGACCACGGCCATGGATAACCCCCGCCGGACACACCCCTTGCGAGAGGCACCGGGATCGGCAGCGGCAGGTGCGGCGCCAGCTTCGGCAGGAAGACCTGCTCCTTTTCCACTTGCAGCGCATAGGATGCAGCACTTGGCAGCCGTACGGTCATGTCCTGCCCGAGATGAAAGGTACGGTTGTCCCAGCCGCCTGGAAGCAAGGGGGCGATGTCGAGCCCGGCCCACTGCGGAAACTGCGCGGCGATCAGGCGCCGGACCAGCGCCGCATCAATGGTGGGGATGATCGTCGATTGGTCGGACATATCGAAACAAGCGCCTCGCCAGAGTCAGGACGCCTGTTTTAGCCGATCGCCATCTGATCGCAACGTCGCCGCCCGAGCGACACCAGCCGCCTTAGCCGATCCGCATCGCCTTCAGCCTGTCTTCATCGAGCACGACGCCGAGCCCCGGAGCTTCGCCGAGGTCGAGCCAGCCGCCCGCATGACGCAGCGGCGCCTTCATCGGAAAATCGCGGCGCATCTCGCTCCATTCGGGATTGTCATAGGGATATTCGAGCCAGGGCGCATCGCCGACACCGGCCGTCAGGTGGGCGTTGGCAAGCACGCCGATGCCGTTGGTCCAGGAATGCGGCGTCATCATCAAGCCGGCCTCGCGCGCCTGGAAGGCGAGACGCCGGCAACCGGTGATGCCGCCGACGAGCGCCACATCAGGCTGGATCACGTCGAAGGCACGGTCCTCGATGATATCGCGAAACTCGTAGAGCTCGCGGGTCATCTCGCCGCCGGCGATGCGCAGCGACGTCGCATCCGAAAGCCGCCGCATGCCCTTGCGGTCCGAGCGGTGCAGCGGCTCCTCCATCCAGTAGATACCAAGACGCTCCAGCTCGCGCGCCACCATCAGCGCATCCTTGAAGGTCCAGGAGAGCGTCGTATCCCAGGGCATGCGCCAACCCTGGTTGCAGTCGACCATCAGGTCGAGACGATCGCCGACGCGGGCACGGATCGCTTCGAGCGCGCGCACGTCGTCGCGCCAGGTGCCGCGACCGCCGGACGATGACGAGAAGCGCACCTTCATTGCCGGAAAGCCTTCGTCGACATAGCTTTCCGCTTGCGCGGCCATGGCGCCGGGATCGCGCAGCACGCCCGAGGAGGCATAGAGGCGCACCCGATCCGACCGGCCACCGAGCAGTCGCCAGACCGGCTCGTCGGTGATCTTGCCGGAGAGGTCCCACAACGCCAGATCCATCGGCCAGCAACGGCCATAGTGGAAATTGATGTGCGAGAGCACCTCGTAGTGGCGCTCGAGCTGGCGCGGATCCTCACCGATGAACAGGTCCTCGTGCCCCTCGAACCCCTTCATCAGGTCGCCGGAGCCGATACCCTCGCGCCCCTCGTCGTCCCGGACGCGCACGATGGTGGCGTCGAACTGTCGGCGCGGCCGCCCGTCCCAGCTCGCCTTGAACGGCGGATCGAGCGGCAGGCGATGGTGGCTGATCTCGATGGATGCGATCTTGCTCATGGTCTCTCCCCCGAAGGCTCAGCCGAACTGCTGCCAGATGGTCTTGTAGTCGCAATATTTGTCGATCGCATGCACGGAGCGGTCGCGGCCGAAGCCCGACTGCTTGAAGCCGCCGAAGGGGGTCGCAAAGTTAGACATGTCATAGGTGTTGATCCAGACCGTGCCGGCATGGATCGCCTCGGAAAACCGATGCGCCCGATCCATGTCTTTCGTGAAGACGGCACCCGCCAGCCCGTAGATCGTATCGTTGGCGATCCGCAGCGCCTCCTCCTCCGTATCGAAGGCGATGGCGGCCAGCACCGGGCCGAAGATCTCCTGGCGCGCCAAGCTCATGTCGTTGGTCATGTCGACGAAGACGCCGGGCGAGACGTAGTAACCGCCAGTCTCGGTCATCACCCGCTCGGCGCCAAAGGCGCGGCGTGCGCCCTCCTTCTCGCCGACTGCCACCAGCGACAGCACCTTTTCAAGGTGCGCCTCTTCGATCAGCGCACCGATCTGGGCTGTCGGGTCGAGCGGATGCCTAAGCGCAATGTCGCTCTTCGTCACCGCCTCGATCTTTGCGATCAGCGCGTCCTGAACCGAGCGATGCACGATCAGCCGGGTCGAGGCATGGCATGTCTCGCCGGAATTGTAGAAGCAGCCCCAGGCAACAGCCGAAGCCGCTGCATCGAGATCGGCATCTTCGAAGACCACCAGCGGCGACTTGCCGCCGAGTTCGAGGGCCACCCGCTTGACGTTCGACTGCGCCGCATAGCCCATGATCAGCTTGCCGACCTCCGTCGAGCCGGTAAAGGCGATCATGTCGACGTCCATATGCAAAGCCAGCGGCTTGCCGGTCTCTTCACCATAGCCGGTAACGACGTTGAACACGCCGGCTGGCAGCCCGGCTTCTACGGCGAGGCTCGCAAGGCGAATGGCGGTGAGCGACGACTGCTCGGCCGGTTTAAGCACGACGGAATTGCCGGCCGCGATCGCCGGCCCTAGCTTCCAGGCGTCGATGATCATCGGGTAGTTCCAGGGCGTGATCACACCGACGACGCCGAGCGGCACCTTGCGCACCAGCGCCCGGGCGTTCGGGCCGGTCGGCGCGATCTCATCATAGAGCTTGTCGATCATCTCGCCGTAGAACTGGATGCCGTCGGCGCAGAGCCGGACGTCGACATTGAGCGACGCCATGATCGGCTTGCCCACATCGAGCGTTTCGAGCATGGCGAGTTCCTCGCCATGGGTCCGGATGAGATCGGCCCATTTGAGCATGATCTTCTTTTTCTCAAGCGGCTCCTTCCGTCGCCAGATGCCACTCTCGAAGGCGGTCCGCGCGCTCGTCACCGCCGTATCGATATCGGCCGCATTGCCCCGCGCGATTGCCGGCCCCGGCTTGCCGTCCATCGGCCGGGCGCGGATGAACGTTTCGCCCGACGCGCTGGCACGATGTTCGCTGTCGATGAAATGCCGACCCTCCGGCTTCAACGCCGAAAGAACGTCTTGCCAATAGTCGCGCGTAAAGACCTTGCTCATTTCGTGTCGTCCTTCGCTTACATCGTCTTTGGCAGAGCCATGATTGTCGCCGCAAACCGATCGATATCCGCGTCGTCGATCGGGCGGATCGTCGATCGCCGCATCGGCTGGTTTTCCGGCGCTTTCATTTCTGCGGCCAGATCGCCGGCTCCGAAGGTTTCGAAGGTAGCAGGAAGCGCCCTCACAAGGCCGCAGCGGTCCATGAGGCGCGAAACGAAGTCCGGAAGGTCGCTGGCACGGGAAAAGCCGCAAGCTCTCGCAGCGGCCTCAAGCTCGACTGTGTCGGCATCGACAAGCCAATCGAGCGTCGCCTCGAAACCGAGCGCTGTCGCAAGGCCATGGTGAACTGGCGCCAATCCCGCGAGCGCATGGCTGATATTGTGGGCGACGGCAGTGCCGCAATTGTCGATGGCGATGCCGGCATAACAGGAGCCGAGCAAAACGTCGGCGCGGGCTTGCAGATTGCCGGGCTCGCGCACCGCCGTCTCCAGCGATGCCGTCAGCAGGCGCAGGGCCTCATGTGCATAGAACTGCGCGCCGCGGTGCGTGTTGCGGTTCGTCGCCGCCTCGAAGGCATGGATGAAGGCGTCGAGGCCGCACCAGGCGGTCAGATGTGCCGGCAGCGTCGTCGTCAGCACCGGATCGAGCAGCACCAGATCGGCCTTGGTTTCCGCCCCCCAGATCCAGAGCTTCTTGCCCTCGGGCCCGGCAAAGATGTTAGTCGCCGACGTCTCGGAGCCGGTTCCGGCCGTCGTCGGCACCATGATCTTCTTCAGGGGTGTCTTCGGCAGCGCATTGGCGGCAAGCGCATAAAACATCGGATCTTCGCCGGAGGCAGCGCAGCAGGCGGCGATCTTGGCGATATCCAGCGCCGAACCGCCGCCGATGCCGATCACGAGGTCTGAGCCGACGGCGGATTTCGTGGCTGCGCGCACATGCGCGAGTTTCGGCTCGCCGGCAAAATCGGAAAACACCCGCGTTGCAACACCCTCATGGTCGAGGCTGTCGACGATGCGGCCGGCAAGACCGGACTGGGCGAGGAAACCGTCGATGACGATCGTTGCCGCGGCAGCGCCCTGCGCTTTTGCGGCCGTGCCGATGGTCGTATGGATATTGTCTGCCAGGCGGATTTCGGGAATGAAGGAAGTGGAGAAGGACAAGGTCGTCTTCCTGTCGCCGCGGGATGATCGCTTTACCCTGCATCACAATCTGATATTTTCAAATCCATGCAATTTTCGGCCTTTTTGATAACCTGAGATCATGGAACACCGGCTGCTCGACCGTATCCCGCTGGAGGCTTTTCGCGTGTTCGACGCCGCCAGCCGGCATATGAATTTTTCCCGTGCCGGTCGCGAGCTCAACATCACCCAGGCCGCCGTCAGCCGGCGCATCAAGACGCTCGAGGATCATCTCGGCAGCCCGCTTTTCAGCCGTCGCGGCAAGAACCTGGAACTGACGCCACAGGGCGAACGGCTGTCCCAGCGCGTGCGGGCCTCGCTCGACTATCTCGAGGAAAGCCTGGAACCCTTCCGTGGCGCGACCGGCCAGGCGATCTCGATTGCGGCCAGCGGCTCGGTCTCCCACCTCTGGCTCGGCACCAGGCTGCGCGAATTCGGCAAGGAGAACCCCGGCATTTCCATCCGGCTGCTGACCTCCGACAGTCCCTCGGAGCTGGCATCCGAAAACAACGACCTCGTCATCCTCTATTCGACCGGCGATCATCCCCGCTGGCACCTGACGCCGCTGATGGCGGAAGAACTGGCGCCGGTCGCATCGCCTGATTACCTCGCCTCGCGCGGGCTCGATGCGGCGATGCTGACGCCGCAGGCGCTCGCTGCGCTCGATCTCATCGACTATGACCGCTTCAACGCCAACTGGATCTCCTTCCAGCAATGGTTCGAGCGCACCGGTGCGGGCGCGCGCGGATACAGGCTGCGGCCCCGATACACGTTCTCGACTTATGTCATGGCCGTCGATGCCGCCCTTCGCGGCGATGGCGTCGCGCTCGGCAGCCTTGGGCTGCTCAGCGAACATATCGACGACGGCAGGCTCATCGTTCTCGGCGGCAAGACGCTCGCCACCGGCTATGGCTACTATCTCGGCCTGCCCCGCAATCGGCCATCGAGGGACGAGGTGCTGCGCCTACACGCCGCACTCGCAAAGTCGACATGAGCAGCGGACGCGCCAAGGCGATGCCACCGCCGAAACAGCCAAGCCGCACCGGCGTGGCCTTCTTCCTCTTTGCCTTGGCGGTGATCGTCACGGCAATAGCGGCGACGGTGCTGCTTGCCAACGAACAGCGAAACCTGAAACGGTTGCTCAGGGCGCTCGACCTTCCAACCACATTTCTCGAAAAGGCGAAGCGCCCGGAGCCGCCGGCACAAGTCAAGCGAAAGCCACCACGCATCGCCTTGCCGGTCTGGACCTTCCAGGATCTGCACACGCCGGAGCAGCAGTTTCTGCGCGTGCTGCGCAGCGATCCGCGCGCGCTCTGCGACGAACTGCGCGAGGCAGGGTTCCGCGAACTCGAATGGAAGTCGAGTGCCGGCGAACGGGGCCAATGGGAATGCTCGTCGCTGGTGTCCTTCCCGCGACCAGGGGTCGACAAGACCTCGTCGATCTTCATTTTCATCAAGGGCAGCGGCGAGGAAGAGATCACCTCGTTTCGCGTCAAGCTCAACATCGAGCGTCCGGAGGATGCGCAGGTGGTGACAACAAGTGCCGCACGTGCGGCATCGGTCTTCCTCGATCATGTCCGCTGGGCCGATGGCGGCGGTATCGCGCTGCAGATCCAGGCGCTGAAGGAGTTCGACGTCAAGCGCTTCGGCAGCCGCGTGCAGTTCAAGCGCGAAACGGACGAGGCGACGGCACGCTACAATTTCCTCGCCAACCAGCCGGCGCGTGCCCGCCCGAAGACCATTGCCGAAGTCTACTTCGACCGGGAGAAGTGGCTCCCCTATGGCACGGACGAAGCCCGCAGCTTCGTTCTCGGTCCGACGGCGTGGAACGGGCCGGCCAAGGTGCCGGCGAGCGGCGAAACGGAAACGGGCTCGGCCGAGAATGCCGGGCCGGAAAAGACCGACCTCAACACAAAACCCTGACCTGAGCTCAGCGATCGATCCGCGTCGAGAGAATGATCGACGACAGCGTCCGGTCGACGCCGTCGATTTCGCCGATGCGATCGATCAGCAGGTCGAGTTCATTGATCGAGGCCGCCGCAACGACCGCGATCAGGTCGAAGCTCCCGCTGACGGAGTGGAGCATGCGGATCTCGCGGATGGCGGCAAGCTCCGGCGTCACGCGGCTCAGCGCCCGCGGCGCGATGGTGATCAGCACATGCGCCCTGACGAGACCCTTTTCATAACTCTCCGACAGACGGACACCGTAGCCCGCGATGACCCCCTCGCGCTCCAGCCGCTCGATCCGGGCCTGCACGGTCGTACGCGACAGGCCGAGCCTGCGGGCAATCGTCGCCGTCGGCATGCGGGCGTTTTCGCTGAGCACGGCGAGAAGTTCGCGATCCTTGTCGGTGATCTGCATTTCGTCGGTCCATCTGGGCAATCTGCCGAATATCTATAGGCGATTTAGTCATATCAGCGCTTCAAATCAACAGCTCTCCGCCAGACAATAGAGCCTGAAACGCATTTCATACCCTGGGGGAAACTCATGAAAAACATCGTCGTCATCGGAGCAGGCAAGATCGGCTCCACCATTGCGCGCATGCTCGCGCACACCGGTGACTACAGCGTCTGCGTTGCCGACCGCAGCGCCGATCAGCTGAGCCAGATCGAGAAGCACGACGCCATCACCACGGCCGCCGTCGACATCGGCGACAAGAAGGCGCTCGTTTCGCTTCTCTCCGGCAAGTTCGCCGTTCTCAGCGCCGCACCGTTCCATCTGACGGTTGCCATCGCTGAAGCCGCCGCAGAAGCCGGCATCCACTACCTCGACCTCACCGAAGACGTCGAATCCACCCGCCAGGTCAAGGCGATCGCCGCCAAGGCCAACACCGCCTTCATCCCCCAGTGCGGCCTTGCGCCGGGTTTCATCTCGATCGTCGCCAATGATCTCGCAAGCCGCTTCGAGACGCTCGAAAACGTGCGCATGCGCGTTGGCGCCCTGCCGCAGTACCCGTCGAACGCTCTCAACTACAACCTGACCTGGAGCACCGACGGCGTCATCAACGAATACATCGAGCCCTGCGAAGCGATCGTCGAAGGCAGCCTGATCGAAGTTCCCGCGATGGAAGAGCGCGAAGAATTCTCGCTCGACGGCGTCACCTATGAAGCCTTCAACACGTCCGGCGGCCTCGGCACGCTCTGCGAATCGCTGAAGGGCAAGGTCCGCACGCTGAACTACAAGACGATCCGCTACCCCGGCCACGCCGCGATCATGAAGGCGCTTCTCAACGACCTCGGCCTGCGTCACCGCCGCGAAGTCCTGAAAGACATCTTCGAAAACGCGCTGCCGACCACCACCCAGGACGTCGTCGTGATCTTCGTCACGGTTTCGGGTTTCCGCGAAGGTCGCCTGATCCAGGAAACCTACGCCAACAAGGTCTATAGCGGCGTCGTCGCCGGTCGCATGCAGAGCGGCATCCAGATCACCACCGCCGGCAGCATCTGCGCCGTGCTCGATCTGCTGGCCAATGGCAAGATCGCATCCAAGGGCTTCGTTCGCCAGGAAGACATCTCTCTCGATACCTTCCTCGCAAACCGCTTTGGCCACTACTACGCCCAGAAGGGCGAGGCAGAGCGCGTCGCCGGCTGAGACCACTCGGCTCGATTGCGCTGACTTTAATGCCCGGGTTTTCCCGGGCATTTTTTTATGCTGGCTGCAGGATATTCTGAATCGGCCGCGGCACGCGTCGCAACCCCGGCGAGAGGGTACGATAACCCCTTGAGCGCTCCGCCTCACAGAAATCGATTATGGGGAGCTATGTCCGGCCGAACTCATCCTCGATGCGGATGATGTCGTCTTCGCCGAGATAGGACCCGGTCTGCACCTCGATCAGTTCCAGCGGGATCTTGCCGGGATTGTGCAGCCGGTGGACCGTTCCTTGCGGGATATAGACGGACTCGTTTTCATGCAGCAGCCGGGTTTCGCCGGCCATGGTGATCTCGGCCGTGCCCCGCACCACGATCCAGTGCTCGGCGCGGTGATGATGCTTCTGCAGCGAGATCTTTTTGCCGGGGCTGACCTTCAGCCGCTTCACCTCATAGCGCTCGCCGCTGGAAACCGAGGAAACGGCTCCCCAGGGCCTGTAGGACGTCGGGTGCTCCTTCGTCAGCTCCGCCGTTGCCGGCGCGCGGGCGAGCAGCTTGACGATGTTGCCGACGCTCTGGCTATCTTCCAGGCGCCCGACATAGACGGCGTCTTCGCTGGCAATCACCGCAATATCGTCAAGGCCCTGTACCGCGAGGTGGATATCGCGCGAGAGCACCAGCGAGTTGCGGGTATTCGACACCGTCGCCCTGTCGGTGACGACATTGCCGTCGGCATCCTTGCGGCCGGTCTTCCACACGGCATCCCAGCTGCCAAGATCCGACCAGGCAAAGGAGGAAGGAACGACGGCGGCCCGCGCCGTCTTTTCGAAAACGGCGTAGTCGACCGAAATGTCAGGCGCTGCGGCAAAGGCCTTCGCCTCCAGCCGGCTGAAATCGAGATCCTTGCTGGCACCCTCGACGGCCGCCTTCGTACGGGCATGAACCTCGGGCGCATAAAGCAGCATTTCGTCGAGGAACGCCTTGACCGGCAGCATGAACATGCCGGAGTTCCAGAGGTAACGCTCGGTCGAAAGCATCGCTTCCGCCTTGGCGCGATCCGGCTTTTCGACGAAGCGGGCGACCCTGTTTGCCCCTGCCGCAAGCGCCTCGCCGAGCTCGATATAGCCGTAGCCGGTCGCCGGCTCCGTCGGCGTGATGCCGAAGGTGACCAGTTCGCCGGCCTCGGCGGCCTGCTGCGCGCGGAGCATGCAATCGATGTAGACCGCTCCGGCATCAATTTCGTGATCGGAGGCCAGCACCTGCATGATCGCCGTCTCACCGAACCTGGCGAGGACAACGAAGGCCGCGGCCGCCAATGCGGGCGCCGTGTTGCGAGCAACGGGCTCAAGCAGGATATCGCTGAGCGGAGCATGGACGGCGCGCGCCTGTTCGGCGACGATGAAGCGGAAATCGCTATTGGTGACGATGATCGCCGGCTCGTAAAGCCTGTTGTCGCTGACGCGCTCCAGCGTCTGCTGGAACAGCGACCGATCGGAGAGGATCTGCAGGAATTGCTTCGGCGCGCCAGAGCGCGACAGCGGCCAGAGGCGCGTACCCTTTCCACCCGCCATGATTACGGGGACGATCTTAGACGTCATGCCAAGCCTCTGCGTGCATCAAGTGATAGTCCATCCATACAGGACCGATGCTAAAGAATGCCTGAAGCCGGAGATCCAAACAAACCGCACCAAAGGCGAGGTATGCCCCACACTTAGGATAAGGCTGAGCCGGCCCCGTCACCTTTACGTCGTGTCAATTCGCGCCGTCACAAAGATCGGGCGGCCTTGTTGCAGCCGACGCCTGAACACAAAAAACCCCGCTCGAAGGCGGGGCTTTTTCATTGGTTTATCCCGTCGGGATGTCCCTTTCAGGCCGGGATCACGATTTCCCCGAGCTTCGTCAGTTCAGCGATGAACTGATCGACGCGCGTCTTCTTCTCGTCGCCGGCACCGTCGAGCTCCGCACGGGCGGCATCGATGCGCTTTTCAAGCGCGGTGCGGTCGAGTTCGTCGACGTGCACGGCGGATTCAGCCAGCAGCGTGCAGCCGGTCGGCAGGATATCGGCGAAGCCACCGAACACGACAAAGCGATCGGCCTTACCGTCGGCCGTCTTCACGGTAACGATGCCAGGCTTGATCGTCGTCATTGTCGGGGCATGATTGGCCATCACGGTCATCTCGCCCTCGGTCGCCGGAATGACGACTTCCGTCACCTGCTCGGAGAGGAGCAGGCGCTCGGGGGAAACAAGCTCAAAATTGAAACTGTTGGCCATGACCATTCACTTCTCGTGGGCGCGCCACCTGAGGTGGCAGGCTGTGCATGTCTTCCCTGCTCCGCACCGGGCGGAACGCAGGATGAAAGCCTCGGCGCATCGCTGCGCCGAGGCTTAACAGTGCTATCAAGCGGCTTCAGCAGCCAGCTTCTTGGCCTTTTCGACCGCTTCTTCGATCGAGCCGACCATGTAGAAGGCGGCTTCCGGAAGATGGTCGTAGTCGCCGTTGACGAGGCCCTTGAAGCCCTTGATCGTGTCTTCGAGAGCGACCAGCTTGCCCGGCGAACCGGTGAAGACTTCGGCCACGAAGAACGGCTGCGACAGGAAGCGTTCGATCTTACGAGCGCGGGCAACCGCCAGCTTGTCTTCTTCCGACAGTTCGTCCATGCCGAGGATGGCGATGATGTCCTGGAGAGACTTGTAACGCTGCAGGGTCGTCTGGACCTTGCGCGAAATCTCGTAGTGCTCTTCGCCTACGATCATCGGGTCGAGCATGCGCGACGTGGAGTCGAGCGGGTCAACGGCCGGATAGATGCCCTTTTCGGCGATCGAGCGCGACAGAACCGTCGTTGCGTCCAGGTGGGCGAACGAGGTAGCCGGCGCCGGGTCGGTCAAGTCGTCGGCCGGAACGTAAATGGCCTGAACCGAGGTGATCGAACCCTTGTTCGTCGTGGTGATGCGTTCCTGCATCTGACCCATGTCGGTCGCCAGCGTCGGCTGGTAGCCCACGGCCGACGGAATACGGCCGAGCAGAGCCGACACTTCGGAACCTGCCTGGGTGAAGCGGAAGATGTTGTCGACGAAGAACAGAACGTCCTGACCCTTGTCGCGGAAGTCTTCAGCGATCGTCAGACCGGTCAGAGCGACGCGAGCGCGGGCGCCCGGCGGTTCGTTCATCTGGCCGTATACGAGCGCAGCCTTGGAGCCTTCGCCGCCGCCGTGCTTGTTAACGCCGGACTCGATCATTTCGTGGTAGAGGTCGTTGCCTTCGCGGGTACGTTCACCCACGCCTGCGAACACCGAGTAACCACCGTGCGCCTTGGCGACGTTGTTGATCAGTTCCATGATGAGAACGGTCTTGCCGACGCCGGCGCCGCCGAAGAGGCCGATCTTGCCGCCCTTTGCGTAAGGCGCGAGAAGGTCGACGACCTTGATGCCGGTGACGAGGATCTGCGCTTCCGTCGACTGCTCGACGTAGGACGGAGCGTCCTGGTGGATGGCGCGCTTGCCCGACGTAACCAGCGGACCAGCTTCGTCGACCGGCTCGCCGATGACGTTCATGATGCGGCCGAGCGTTTCGTCGCCAACCGGTACCGTGATCGGTGCACCGGTGTCGGTGACCGGCTGACCGCGGACGAGACCTTCGGTCGAGTCCATGGCGATCGTGCGGACGGCGTTTTCGCCGAGGTGCTGCGCGACTTCGAGAACGAGGCGGTTACCGTTGTTGTCGGTTTCCAGTGCGTTCAGGATCAGCGGAAGCTGGCCTTCTTCGAACGCAACGTCGACGACGGCGCCGATGACCTGCGTTACGCGACCGACAGCGCCAGCTGCCGCAACTGCGGTCTTGGCGGAAGCTGCCTTCCTCGGTGCAGCCGGCTTCTTCGCCGCTGCGGTTTCTTTCGGGGTAGCTGCCTTAGCCATAATCCTTACCCTCTTCTCGTAACCTTAGAGCGCTTCCGCGCCCGAGATGATTTCAATGAGTTCCTTGGTGATCTGAGCCTGGCGCTGACGGTTGTAGCTCAGCGTCAGCTTGTTGATCATGTCACCAGCATTGCGCGTTGCATTGTCCATCGCGCTCATCTTTGCGCCCATTTCGCCGGCGACGTTCTCGAGCAGGGCCCGGAAGATCTGCACGGAAATGTTGCGCGGAATGAGATCGCTCAGGATCGCGCCCGCGTCCGGCTCATATTCGTAGACGGCCGAAGCATCCGATGCTTCCACTGCGACCGGGCCGGCCGAAGCGGGGATCAGCTGCTGTGCCGTCGGAATCTGGGCGATAACGGACTTGAACTCAGAATAGAACAGCGTGCAGACATCGAACTCGCCCTTTTCAAAGAGCGCGATGACCTTGTGGCCAATCTGGTCGGCGTTCTGGAAGCCGATCTTCTTGACCTCACGCAGGTCGACACGGTCGATGATCAGCGACGCGTATTCGCGACGCAGAATATCGAAGCCCTTCTTGCCGACGCAGATGATCTTCACCGTCTTGCCAGCGGCAAGCAGCTTGCGAACGTGGTCGCGAGCGTGGCGGGCGATCTGCGAGTTGAAGCCGCCGCAAAGGCCGCGTTCAGCCGTGCAGACGACCAGCAGGTGCGTGTCGTCCTTGCCGGTGCCCGTCATCAGCGCAGGTGCACCGTCGTCCGCGCCAACCGCCTGAGCGATGTTGGCGAGAACGGCAGCCATGCGCTGCGAGTAAGGCCGGGCGGCCTCGGCCGCCTCCTGCGCACGCCGAAGCTTCGCCGCGGCGACCATTTTCATCGCCTTGGTGATCTTCTGCGTCGCCTTGACGGAGGCGATCCGGTTCTTCAGATCCTTAAGTGAAGGCATCCGTTATCCGTCCTAAATGAAATCCGCTCAGGCGAAAGACTTGGCGAAGCTGTCGATTGCAGCCTTCAGCTTGCCCTTGACGTCGTCGGAGATCGCCTTGTCCTTGCGGATGGTTTCCAGGATATCCTTGCCTTCCGAACGCATGTACGAAAGCAGGCCCTGCTCGAACTTGCCAACCTGGTTGACCGGCAGCTTGTCGAGGTAACCGTTGACGCCAGCGAAGATCACAGCGACCTGCTCTTCCGTCTTCAGCGGCGAGAACTGCGGCTGCTTCAGGAGTTCGGTCAGGCGTGCACCGCGGTTCAACAGACGCTGGGTAGCGGCATCGAGGTCCGAGCCGAACTGCGCAAAGGCCGCCATTTCGCGGTACTGAGCGAGTTCACCCTTGATCGAGCCGGCAACCTGCTTCATCGCCTTGATCTGCGCAGCGGAACCGACGCGCGAAACCGACAGACCGACGTTAACGGCCGGACGGATGCCCTGGTAGAACAGGTCGGTTTCAAGGAAGATCTGGCCGTCGGTGATCGAGATCACGTTGGTCGGAATGAACGCGGAAACGTCGTTGCCCTGCGTTTCGATGACCGGCAGAGCCGTCAGCGAACCGGCGCCATTGTCGTCCGAGAGCTTTGCAGCGCGCTCGAGCAGGCGGGAGTGCAGGTAGAAAACGTCGCCCGGGTAAGCTTCGCGGCCCGGCGGGCGGCGCAGCAGGAGCGACATCTGACGGTAGGAAACAGCCTGCTTCGACAGGTCGTCGTAGCCGATGAGGGCATGCTTGCCGTTGTCACGGAAGTATTCGCCCATCGCGCAACCGGCGAACGGTGCGAGGTACTGCATCGGAGCCGGGTCGGATGCGGTAGCAGCAACGATGATCGAGTACTGCAGAGCGCCACGCTCTTCCAGAACCTTCACGAACTGGGCAACCGTCGAACGCTTCTGGCCGATTGCGACGTAGACGCAATACAGCTTGTCACCTTCCGGACCATTGTCGTGAATGGCCTTCTGGTTGAGAATCGTGTCGAGAATGATCGCGGTCTTGCCGGTCTGGCGGTCGCCGATGACGAGCTCGCGCTGGCCACGGCCAACCGGGATGAGGGCGTCGATGGCCTTGAGGCCGGTCGACATCGGCTCATGCACCGACTTGCGCGGAATGATACCAGGAGCCTTGACGTCAACGCGCGAGCGCTGCTTTGCGTTGATCGGGCCCTTGCCGTCGATCGGGTTGCCGAGCGCGTCGACGACGCGGCCGAGCAGTTCCGGACCAACCGGAACGTCCACGATGGCGCCGGTCCGCTTAACGGTGTCGCCTTCCTTGATGTCACGGTCAGAACCGAAAATAACGACGCCGACGTTGTCGGCTTCGAGGTTCAGCGCCATGCCTCGAATTCCACCCGGGAATTCGACCATCTCGCCTGCCTGAACATTGTCGAGGCCGTAGACGCGGGCAATACCGTCACCGACGGAAAGCACCTGACCGACTTCGGAGACTTCTGCTTCCTGGCCGAAATTTTTGATCTGATCTTTAAGAATTGCGGAAATTTCCGCGGCGCGGATATCCATCAGCCGACCTCTTTCAGTGCAAGCTTAAGGGTAGAGAGTTTGGTGCGAAGGGAAGTGTCAATCTGGCGGGACCCAACCTTGACGATCAGACCTCCAAGAATAGACGGGTCGACGGTGACGTTGACCGCCACGTCTTTGCCGGTGACGCTCTTGAGCGTCGCCTTCAATTCGTTTTCCTGCGCTGCGGTGAGCGCATGGGCCGACGTAACATCGGCAGAAATTTCACCCCGGTGACGCGCGGCGATCAGGCGGAAGGCCTTGATCATGCCTGGCAGCGTAAACAGGCGGCGATTGCGCGCAACGACCTTGAGGAAGTTACCGACGAGACCAGAAATACCGGCCTTGGCGACGATCGCCGAAATGGCCTTGAACTGGTCGTCAGCAGAAAAGACGGGGCTTACGATCAGCCGCTTAAGGTCATCGCTGCCGTCGATCAGGGCCTGGACGCGGGTCAGATCCGCACCGACCGCCTCGACGGAACCCGCTTCGAGAGCGAGGTCAAAAAGCGAGGACGCATACCTTTCTGCAACACCGGAAATAAGCTGGGATGTGTCTGCCACGGGCACAAGCTTCTCTCAATTTCATCCAAGAACGGGAGTGGCGGCGAGCCGTCAACTTAACGTCCTGAATTTGCTGCAATAATTTGCGGGCTATCGAGGCCTGGCGACCCACTTCCCCCGCAATTCGCGGTTCGTCTAGCATAGGAAGTTTGGACTCGCAACACGCGAACGGCAGGAATGCGGCATAAGTCGACCCGGTTTGGCCGAATTTTGCCGTAAATTCGTTCCTGAGGATGTGAATCGCGAAAACGCGGGGGCGGCAGTCAGATCATTCCAAACACATAGGCGAGCGGAAGAATGGCAAGGGCGGCCTGCACCAGAAGTGCCACCCAGTTCCAAAGCGTGGCGCCGTTGTCGCTCATCATCGACAGGATCCGACCGAAAGCGGCAAGCGCAAAAGCGGCACCGACGGCGAGATAGACCATCGGCTGCGCGAGCAGGATGGCGGCAAGGCCAAGGCCGGCATGCATGCCGCCCATGGTCGAACGCGCCTCGGCGAGCCCCCCGCGGCGACCCTCGGTAATACCGATGCCAACGGCGCGAAAGGTAAGGCGCGGCGCAAACAGCATGACGACGCCGATCAGCGCCGCTGCCGCCGCCGCACAGAAGGCGAGAAACTCGCCGGTTTCCGTCGGAATGTAGAACTCCATGCCCGTTCCCGCAGATGAGCGCCGATCTCGATCGCCTCGCCGTGAGGTCCTTGCCTTGGCGCGACGCGTCTCAGACCTCTAGCGCAAGTCGCAGCGGTTGTGAATCGTCCACGTTTCGTTAACCACCGCGATTACAGGAAACTCTGGGGATCGATATCGAGCTGGACGCTGATCGAGCCGCGCTCCTTCGGGCCTGCCGCAATCATCGCCTTGACGAAGGCCTGCATGTCGCTGTTGCGCCGCCCGTGCACCAGGAGCCGGAAGCGGTGACGTCCGCGGATCAAAGCCAGTGGCGCCTCGGCCGGGCCGAGGATCGAAATGCCGTCCGTACGCGGCGCGGCACTGCGAAGTCCGCGGGCGTGTGTCTCGGCATCTTGACGGGTGTCGGCCGACACGATCAACGACGCCAGCCGGCCGAACGGCGGCAGCAGCGCCTTCTCGCGCTCGGCGATCTCGCGGTCGTAGAAGGCATCGGCGTCGCCCGAGACGATCGCCTGCATCACCGGGTGCTGCGGCTGGTAGGTCTGCAACAGGCCGAGGCTCTTCAGGCCGGTTCGGCCGGCACGTCCGGTCACCTGCGACAACAGCTGGAACGTGCGCTCGGCCGCGCGCGGATCGCCATTGGCAAGCCCGAGATCCGCGTCGATGATGCCGACCAGCGTCATCAGCGGGAAATTGTGGCCCTTGGCGACGAGCTGCGTGCCGATGACGATATCGGCTTCGCCGCGCGCAATCGCCTCCAGCTCCAGCCGCAGCCGCTTGACGCCCATCAGGTCGGAGGAAAGCACGATCGTGCGGGCCTCCGGAAAATGGCGCTCCACTTCTTCGGCGATGCGTTCGACCCCCGGGCCGCAGGCAACGAGGTGATCGAAGGTGCCGCATTCCGGACAGGCCTCGGGTGTCTTTTCCGCATAGCCGCAATGGTGGCACTGGATCTGGCCGCGGAAGCGATGCTCGACCAGCCAGCTCGAACAATCCGGGCACTGGAAGCGATGACCACAGACGCGGCAGAGCGTCAGCGGCGCATAACCGCGCCGGTTGAGAAACAACAGCGCCTGCTCGCGACGCTCGACCGCCTTGCCGATCTGGTTGATGAGCACAGGCGAAAGGAACCCGCCGCGGGCCGGCGGGTGCTGGCGCATGTCGACGACGCCGAGCCGCGGCAGCGCCGCATCGCCAAAACGTGTGGGCAGATGGATCGGCTTGTAGCGCCCGACCTCGCCATTGACCCGGCTTTCGACCGAAGGCGTCGCCGAAACCAGAACGACCGGAAAGCCGGTAATGCGCCCGCGCACGACCGCCATGTCGCGGGCATTGTAGAACACCCGGTCCTCCTGCTTGTAGGCCGGGTCGTGTTCCTCATCGACGATGATGAGACCCAGTTCCTCGAAGGGGAGAAACAGCGCCGAGCGGGCGCCGGCGACCACGCGCACCGTGCCCATCGTCACCTGCCGCCAGACTTTTTCGCGCGTTCTGGGCGCAAGGTCCGAGTGCCATTCGGCCGGCTTGGAGCCGAAGCGGTCCTGGAAGCGCTCGAGGAAGCTCGCGGTCAAGGCGATTTCGGGAAGCAGGATCAACACCTGCTTGCCGGCGCGAAGCGTCGCCGCAATCGCCTCGAAATAGACCTCGGTCTTGCCCGAGCCGGTGATGCCGTCGATCAGCGAGACCGAAAACCCGCCCTGTTCGACGGCAGCCAAAAGATCGGCGGCCGCATCCTTCTGCGGCCCTTCGAGCCTGGGGGCGGTGAACTCGGGATCGGGCGGCGCCACCACGGGCGGCGGCGCCATGAACACGGTCTCGAACACGCCCTGCTGGGCGAGACCGTCGATGACGCTCGACGAGGCGCCGGCCGCGTGCGCCAGGCCTGAGCGAGTCCAGGCAAAACCGTCGCCGGCAGCCGCAATCACACGCTCGCGCGCCGTCGTCATGCGCTCCGGCCGCATGTCGGTCAGCCGCAGTGCCTCCACCATCGGTTCAGGATCGAAGGCGGCGGGAGCACGCAGCGCCATGCGCGCGACCAGCCCCGGCGGCGTCACCGTGTAGGTCGCGACCCAGTCGAGGAATGTGCGCATGTCGGGCGTCAAAGGCGGGCAGTCGAAGACCTTCGCGATCGACTTCAGCTTCTTCGGATCGACGCTGCTGTCGTCGTCGCCATCCCAGACGACGCCCACGACCAGGCGGGGGCCGAGC
Source organism: Ensifer sp. GW823-FHT05D09 (assembly GCF_058795755.1). Lineage (NCBI taxonomy): Bacteria > Pseudomonadati > Pseudomonadota > Alphaproteobacteria > Hyphomicrobiales > Rhizobiaceae > Ensifer > Ensifer sp. GW823-FHT05D09. Next base: position 118,182 of record NZ_JBXAIA010000006.1, read on the forward strand.
GGCACCTGAACGATCGAGCCGGGCTCGACCGCTATGCCATCCGGCACCGCGTAGGAATAGGCCTTCGACGCCGGCATCGGCACCAGAACTGGAACGACGCGACGGGCGGAAACAGGCCCGAATAAATCGGTTGAATCGCGAGTCATTTTGCCGTGACCTTGCCACGTGTTTCGGTTAAAGAAAACTGCGCTGCGAACCGCAGCCTTGCCGGCGCAGGGTTTCTCACGGTTCCACCAGAGTTTCAACGCGCGCGATCTCTGCCAAAGGAATTCCTCCCGGTAGATATGCGCCCGAACGGCAATCGTGCCCCAAGGGAGTGACCCCATGAAATTTTTCGTTGATACCGCCGACGTCAAGGAAATCCGCGAGCTGAACGATCTCGGCCTCCTCGACGGCGTCACCACCAACCCTTCGCTGATCCTCAAGTCGGGCCGTGACATCACCGAAGTCACCAAGGAAATCTGCGGCATCGTCGAAGGCCCGGTTTCGGCCGAAGTGACCGCGACCGAATATGCCGAGATGATGAAGGAAGCGGCCGTTCTGTCGAAGATCGCCGACAACATCTGCATCAAGCTGCCGCTGACTCTCGACGGCCTCAAGGCTTGCAAGGCGCTGACGTCGGACGGTCACCAGACCAACGTGACACTGTGCTTCTCGGCCAACCAGGCACTGCTCGCCGCCAAGGCCGGCGCGACCTTCGTTTCGCCCTTCGTCGGCCGCCTCGACGACATCGCGTTCGACGGCATGGACCTGATCCGCGAAATCCGCCACATCTTCGACAACTACGGCTTCGAGACCGAAATCCTCGCGGCCTCGATCCGCACCGTGAACCACGTCAAGGAAGCCGCCCTCATCGGCGCTGACGTCATCACCGCGCCGCCGGCGACGCTGAAGGCACTGGTCAAGCACCCGCTGACCGACAAGGGCCTCGAAACCTTCCTCGCCGACTGGGCGAAGACCGGCCAGAAGATCGCCTGATTTTTCCGCGATAGACATTCGAGGGCTCCGCAGCGATGCGGGGCCTTTTTTATGCGTCATCGTCGTCCATCAGGCCGGTCAGCCGCATGCCGTCGATCCAGGTGGCGCTGTCCTTGCGGATCACCCGGCGCGCACGAGCGCCGCAGCGCTCGCGGATGGCCTCGGCCAAGCGCTCGGAATGGGTGACGATCCAGATCTGGCTGTCGCGCGCAGCACTGGCGATCATGTCGGCGAGTGCCGGCAACATATCCGGATGCAGGCTGGTTTCCGGCTCGTTGAGCGCAATGAAGGGCGGGCGACGATAGGACAACAGCGCAGCGGCCAGCGCCAGGAACCGCATCTGCCCATCGGACAGCTCGCGCGCCGAAAACGGCCGCTGCGGGAAGTCCGGGAAAACCAGTGAGAACTCGGCGAACTGGCCGGGATCGGGAACCTCGAGATGAGCCCCGCCGAACGCATCGGCGATGGCGCGATCGAGATCGACCGTATCTTGCCGCGTGTGCCGCAGCGTCGCAAATACCGCGGCCATGTTGGTGCCGTCCTCGTCGAGCATCGGCGCCGTGACCGCCAGGCACGGCAGCCGCAGCGGCGAATCGCGATCGGTGCGAAAGCCGTGAAAGAACCGCCACTGATCGACGGCCCGGCGGAAGGTGCCGATCTCGGGATAATGCCCGGCATCGCCCAAGAGCGCGATCGCCGTCTCCGATTGCAGCGCCTGTTCGGGATAGTCTTCCATGCGTCCGCGCTCGCCGCGCACGAAGATGCCGGGACCGGAGCGTTTCATCATCGTCACCGGCCGCCGCCCGGTCTCGACGCTCAGCTCCTCCTCCTTGACCTGCGGTTCGAAGGCGAAACCTGCCGAAGCGAGCGGTGGGCGCAATCCCGCCTCGATCCGGTAGCGGAAGGTGATGGCGCGCTCCTCATCCATCAGCTCCGTCTCAAGCCGGATACGCGCCGGCTTGTCGGCGCGCCTGCGGCCGCTCCAGAGCGCCGAGGACATGCCCCCTTCCCGGGCGATCTCATGGGCAAGGCTGCCGCGCACGGCGGCCTGCACCAGTTGCAGCGCCCGGTAGAGGTTGGACTTGCCCACCCCGTTCTCGCCGATGAACAGGTTGACGCCGGTCAGATCCATGCGGATCGACTTCAGCGAGCGGTAATTTTCGGCAAACATCGAGCGAAGCAGCATGGCTGTTGCTTTAGCCTATTCCCTCAGTGACATGAAGGGATCAGGCGGCGACGGACGCGCGTGCCACCGGCCGAAACGCGGCATCGGCGTCGCGTGCCAGATCAGACACCGTGTGCCGTTCCAGGGCCTTCGTCACCTCGACTGCGTCACCATCAAGAGCCTCGGGCGCGATGAGATTGCCGATGCGGAAATCGAAGAGGTCGCCCTTCTTGTTGAGCAGCTCGTGAAACACCGTCATGTCGCGCAGCTCGGTCGACCACTTGGCAAACCAGTAGAACAGGCCGGAATTGCGTGCGCTGATGTGCACCGGCAGGATCGGAAGGCCGTATTTGCGCGCGAACCCCACAGCCGACGTCTTCCAGGGTCGCTCGTTCAGCCGGCCGTCGGCCCAGTAGGCGATACGGCCTGAAGGAAACAGCACCGTCGCCTTGCCTTCGCCGATCGCCCGGTTGGTGACCTCCAGCGTTTCGCGGGCCTTCAGCTTGCTCTTGTGCTCCTCGCGCCATTCCACCGGGATGACCATCTCGACGAAGCGCGGATTGACGCGGATCGCGTCGCGATTGGCAAAGAACATCATGTCCGGTCGCCGGTCTTTGAGGAGATCGAAGACGGCGATGCCGTCGGCAATGCCGGTCGGGTGATTGCTGACCAGCAGGAACCCGCCCTTGTCAGGAATGCGCTCCGGCCGGTCGACGCGCATGTCGAGCGATAGGAGTGAACTCAGATGTTCGAAAGCCTGAAACCCCGGCACGTTGGCAACGGCATCGGCGAATTCCAGCGCCTTTCGATAGTTGAGAAGCGTGTAGAGAAAGGGCCGGATAACGGGCCACATCGGGCTCCTGACGATCCGTTGGCCACGCTCGGCAATAAGGGTATCGACGATGTGGCCGGGCTGCCCTTGCGAGACCAGGGCAATCACTTCAGCATAATGCGCGATCCCGTTCACCGCCGCCCGTCCCGCCATGGCCTCACCCGATTCTTTGCGGCTGAACATCGCAATTCAATATGATCTAGGGATGACAGATTCCAAGCGTGCGTTAGCAAAAACATAAGAGGCGCAAGGGCATTGTCGATGACCGACCATCTTGGAAAGCGACAATGAACGAGCTCATCGTCATCGGCCATCCGGACCTGCTTGCAGAGCGCCAGCGATGGCTGCAAGGGCTGCTGCAGGAGCGTCGCCTGTCCGACAACACGGTCGATGCCTATGAGCGCGACACGCGGCAATTCCTGACATTTCTCACCGGCCATCTCGCCGGCCCTCCGCGTCTTTCCGACATCAGCACATTGCGGCCCGCCGACCTCCGCGGTTTCCTCGCCCAGCGTCGCAAGGGCGGCGCCGGCGCACGCACGCTCGGGCGCGGCCTTGCCGGCTTGCGCTCGTTCCTTCGCTATCTCGAACGCAACGGCCTTGCCAATGCCGCCGGTGCCGCCGCCATCCGTTCACCGAAGCAACCGAAATCCCTGCCGAAGCCACTGACGGACCGTGAGGCGCTCAATGTCGTGACGCAGGATGCGCAGCTTGCCGAGGAGCCGTGGGTGGCCGCGCGCAACGCCGCCGTGCTGACGCTGCTCTATGGCTGCGGCCTGCGCATTTCCGAAGCGCTGGATCTGACCCCAGGCGACTTCGCCGGAACGCCAACGTCGCTGCGCATCACCGGCAAGGGCGGCAAGACCCGCATCGTGCCGCTGATGACCGTCGCGCGCGACGCGGTCGCGACCTATCTCAGGCTTTGCCCCTATCATGCCGGCGCTGACCAGCCGATGTTCCGCGGCACCCGTGGAGCAAAACTTCAACCGGCGATCATTCAGCGCGAGATGCAGAAGCTGCGCGGCGCACTCGGCCTGCCGGACACGGCGACGCCGCACGCGCTGCGCCACTCCTTTGCCACCCATCTGCTTGCCGGCGGCGGCGATCTCAGGACGATCCAGGAACTGCTCGGCCATGCCAGCCTGTCGACCACCCAGGTCTACACAGGCGTCGATTCAACACGGCTCCTGGAGATCTACGACCGGGCACACCCCCGTGCCTGATTTTGGCCCGCGACTGAATTTGGCCAGCGCCTGAATTTGGGCAGAGACGCGCATTAACCATGTCCATTAAGGAAGCCGTGACCGACGAAGCGTAGGGTCCGCAGAACTCGGCATATAATTAGGAAGTGATCATGTATTCGATCGCCAAGCCCGTCCGTCAGCTCGCGGCCAGGGCCGCCGATATCGCCCTCTGGCTGATCTCGCTCATCCATCTGCTGCTCGCGGCAAGCCTCATTGCGGCGATCGTTTCGGTCTCGGATGCTGCGGCGGCAACGGACACCGTCTGTGGCGGCACGAACCTCATTGCCGGCTTCGAGAAAACCGATCCCGCGAAACTCGCCAGGCTGAAGGCGGAAGCGGACGCCATCCCCAACGGCAAAGGCATTTTCTGGAAGATCGAGAAGGACGGCATCGCGCCCTCCTGGCTGCTCGGCACCATGCACGTGACCGACCCGCGCGTGCTCGCCATGCCCGAAGGCGCTTCGGAAGCCTTTGCCACGGCCACGACCGTCATCGTCGAATCGGATGAGATCATCGATGAAAAGAAGTCGGCCGCCGCGATCCTGATGCGCCCGGACCTCACCATGTTTGCCGACAACAAGACCATCAACGATTTCCTCGATGCAGACGAGCGCGCGCAGCTCGAACAGGGCCTCAAGGCGCGCGGCATCCCGCTGACGCTGGTCGCCAAGATGAAGCCGTGGATGATTGCGAGCTTCGTGGCGCTGCCGGCCTGCGAGATGACCCGCAAGGCCGCCGGCGCCTCGTTCCTCGACAAGAAGCTCGCCGAAGACGCCGTCAGCCAGGGCAAGACGCTGAAGGGGCTTGAAAGCCTTGTGGAACAGCTGGCCGCGATGGATTCGCTGCCGACGGAACTGCACCTGCGCGCCCTCATCGAGACATTGGCGCTCGGCAAGACCATCGACGACGTGCTTGCCACCACCACCGATCTCTACCTTTCCGGCGACACCGGCATGATCATGCCGATGATGAAGGCCGTGTCCGAGGATGTGGCCAGCGAGGACGCCAGCTACGCCGACTTCGAACAGCGCATCATCATCGACCGCAACAAGACGATGGCGACCCGCGCCGAGCCGATCCTCGGCCGCGGCAACGCCTTCATGGCGGTCGGCGCCCTGCATCTTGCCGGCGACGAAGGCCTGGTCGAACTGCTCAAGCGCCAGGGTTTCTCCGTCACCCGCGCCAACTGAGGCAATTTGGCCGGTAGTGCCTGCCGGCCATCGATCTCAGGCGCCGACGCTGGCGCGAGAATCCAGCGCGACGTCTGCCTCCGGGACATGAGCAGCCTCGATCCTCGACAGACGACGATAGCCGGAGAGTGCCGCGACAAGGATCAGGGCACCAGCTGCAACGGCGATGACAAAGCCGGCCTGCACCCCGAAGCGCGCCACCACCGCGCCGGCTGCGGCCGCACCCGCGGCAACCCCGATCCCAAGGCCCGTCGTCAGCCAGGTCAGCCCTTCGGTCAGCTTGGCCGGCGGCACCACCATCTCCCCCATGCTCAAAGCGACGATCATCGTCGGCGCGAAGAACACGCCGGACAGGAACATCATGACGGCAAGGCTGGTGACGCCACCGACAAGCAACAAGGGCAAGGTGCTGGCGGCCGTCATCCCCGCGCCGATCAGAAAGAGCTTCGGCAGCGGCAAGCCGATCCTGACGGCACCGAAGGTGAGGCCGGCGATGCAGGAGCCAAGCGCGTAGAGGGAAAGTACCACGCTCGCTGCAGCCGGCTGGCCATCCGCTTCGGCAAAAGCGACGCTGACGACGTCGATCGTACCGACGATCACGCCCATGCCGGCAAGCGCCAGGATCAGGACATGCAAGGCGGGATAACGAAGCGCTGAACCCGCGACGATGGTTTCGGGTGGGCGGACCGGCGGCTCGGTGCCTTTCTGCAGCACGAACGCCGTAACGCCGATGGCAAGACATACCGCTGCGGCAAGGGGGCCTGCCTCCGGGAACAACCCGACGCTGAGACCCACCGCAATGGGCGGACCGACGATGAAACACACTTCATCGAACACCGATTCCAGTGAGAATGCCGTCTTCAGTTCGGGACGACCGCGGTAGATCTCGCTCCATCGCGCCCGGGTCATGGCCGACATGCTGGGTGCGGAACCGGCGACGAGCGCGAAGGCGAACAGCGTCCAATCCGGCGCTTTCCAATGGGTTGCGATCAGCAGACCTGCGGTGCCAAGGATGCTGAGCGCAGCAGCAATCGGCAGGACGCGACCTTGGCCAAACCGATCGACAAGCCGTGAAACCTGCGGCGCCACGAGGGCCAAGGCCAGCGTGAAGACCGCCGCGACGCCGCCGGCGAGACCATAGGACCCGCGCGCCTGGGCCAGCATGGTGATGATGCCGATCGCCATCATCGACAATGGCAGGCGCGAAATCAGGCCCGCCAGCGTGAAGCCGGTCGTGCCGGGAACAGCGAAGATCTGTCCATAAGGGTTTGCCATGAAAACTCCAGCGAAGCGCCGTGACCGGCGCCAGTATTGACATACGCGATGTATGCGAGAGATATTCACATACGCTTCGCATGTCAATTGACATACGGGACGTATGCAAACTGGGGGATGAGCAATGGCACGGCGGGCGCGCAGCGAAATGATCGAGGAAACGCGAGGCAAGCTGGTTGCCGCCGCGCGCGAAGCCTTCGGCCGGCTAGGCTACGCCGACACCTCGATGGACGACCTGACGGCCACGGCGGGCCTGACACGCGGCGCGCTTCATCATCATTTCGGCGACAAGAAGGGCCTGCTGCGCGCCGTGGTTTCCGCCATGGACGCCGAGATCGATGAAAGGCTCAACGCCGCATCCGCGACGCCGGACCGTTGGGCCGGCTTCGTCGGGCGATGCCGGCTCTATCTCGAGACGGCACTCGAACCTGACATTCAGAGGATTGTCCTGAAGGACGCTCCGACATTCCTCGGGTCTGACTATCTGGAGACAAGCAGGCGCGCGTGCCATATCTCACTGACCGCAAGGCTTGCGGTGATGATGGCAGATGGCGTGGTCCGCGGGGGGGACGCCGAGACGCTGGCGCACATGATCAACGGCGCCCTTGTCGATGCGGCACTCTGGATTGTCGAGGCGGATGATCCGGCCCCGCGCCTCGCCAGGGCCATCGCCAATCTCGATCTGCTACTGTCCGGATTGAAAGCCCCCGGCCAAAGCTGATGCTCTCAATCCTGGCGGCCTGCCGCACCCGCCAGCATCGTCGGCACGATCACTTTGTGAAACGGCATGACTGCCGCCAGGTAAACGCGCCCAAGCGTGTTGTGGCGCCTGATCAGCGTCGTCATGCCGACGATCTGGTTGACGGCCGACCCAGCCCTGACATCAACGACGATGCGAAAATCGAGATGAGCGTCGTTGAAGCCGAGCACGACCTCGTCGTCGTTTCGCGACAGCACCGGGAACGGGCCGATCAGGCCATACTTGCCCGGAAAGGGCGCTTCAGTCTTCAGGCCGACCAGAGATACCACCCGGTTGCGAAGCTTGAGCAGGGCGCTGACCCAACCGGGCGAATTTCCAAGCGAGCGCTCGGCCGCTTCAACAGCCGTCAGCCCTTTTCCGTTGAGGGCAAGCTCGAAGCGATCGGCCCAATCGGCATCCGGCAGATGCGGGCTCGGCAGAACAACGGTGGTGGGTCTAGGTTTCATGATCCCTCGTGGCGGCAGCAAGCAGTTCCAGGAAAGGTCCGGGATTACGCAATGGCTGAGAGCGACGGTTTTCGGTCGCATGCCCATGGGGTCGATGATCGCGCCGAATGAAGGCGCGGAACAGGGGGCCGCTTGTCGCAGCCCCCTGCCAAATCGTCACATATGGATCGGCTTGAAGAAGGTCGACAGCGCCGCTTCCTTGACCGCTTCCGACATGGTCGGGTGTGCGTGGCAAGTACGGCCGAGATCTTCCGACGAGCCGCCGAATTCCATCAGCACGGCAATCTCGTGGATCATCTCGCCGGCGCCGAAGCCGACGATGTGGCCGCCGAGAACCCGGTCGGTTTCCTTGTCGGCGAGGATCTTGACGAAACCGTCGGTCGCCTGCATCGCCCGCGCGCGGCCGTTGGCGGTGAACGGGAACTTGCCGACCTTGTAGGCAATGCCCGCAGCCTTCAGCTCTTCCTCGGTCTTGCCGACGGAAGCCACTTCCGGCTGGGTGTAGACGACGCCGGGGATGACGTCATAGTTCACGTGGCCGGCCTGGCCCGCGAGGATTTCGGCAACAGCAACGCCTTCGTCTTCGGCCTTGTGCGCCAGCATCGGCCCGCGCACGACGTCGCCGATGGCATAGATGCCGGTCACGCTCGTCTGGAAGTGATTGTCGATCTCGACGCGGCCGCGCGGGTCCATGACGACGCCGGCTTCGGCAAGGCCGAGGCCTTCGGTGTAAGGCTTGCGGCCGGTGGCGATCAAAACGACGTCGGCGTCGAGCGTGACGGCGTCACCACCCTTGACCGGTTCGAACGTCACCTTGGCGCCCTTGCCGTCCTTGACGACGCCGGTCACCTTGGCGCCGAGCTTGAACTCCATGCCCTGCTTGGCCAGCATGCGCTGGAACTGCTTGGAGACTTCGCCGTCCATGCCGCCGAGGATCGCGTCGAGATATTCGACCACGGTCACCTTGGCACCGAGACGGGCCCAGACCGAGCCGAGTTCGAGACCGATGACACCGCCGCCGACGACGATCATGTTCGCCGGAACCTTTTCGAGCGCAATGCCGCCGGTCGACGAGATGATCACCTTTTCGTCGATATCGACCTGCACGCCCGGAATGCCCGCAACGTCGGAGCCGGTGGCGATGACGATGTTCTTGGTTTCGAGGATCTGTTCCTCGCCCTTGTCGTTGGTCACCGAGACCTTACCCTGGCCAAGCACCTTGCCGGTGCCCTGGATGCCGTCGATCTTGTTCTTCTTGAACAGGAAGGAAACGCCCTCGACGTTGGCCTTAACGGTCGCGTCCTTGTGCGCCATCATCTTTCCGAGGTTGAGCTTCGGGGCTGCGACTTCGACGCCGAGCGCATCCAGACCATGGCCGGCCTGGTGGAACATTTCCGAAGCGTGCAGCAGCGCCTTCGACGGGATGCAGCCGATGTTGAGGCAGGTGCCGCCATAGGTGGCGCGCTTTTCGACGACGCCGACCTTCAGGCCGAGCTGGGCCGCCTTGATAGCGCAGACATAGCCGCCCGGGCCGCTGCCGATAACGATAAGATCATAAGCCATTGGATTATCCTTCCTTCAGGGACGGTTACCGTCCGCCGCTGACATTGAGAATGGCTCCCGTCACGTAAGTCGCCTTATCGGACAGGAGGTAAAGAACCGCATCCGCCACTTCCTCGGCCGTGCCGGGTCGCTGGACGGGGATGGTTGACGCGAGATCGCGTGCCCGGTCCGGCAGACCGCCGGACGCGTGGATTTCGGTATCGATGATCCCTGGGCGAACCGCATTGACGCGCACGCCTTCGTTGGCGACTTCGCGCGCAAGACCGATCGTGAATGTGTCGATCGCGCCCTTGGAGGCAGCATAGTCGACATATTGCGCCGGCGAGCCGAGTTCGGCTGCGACCGACGAGATATTGACGATGACTCCACCCTTGCCACCATGGCGCGTCGACATCCGTCGAACCGCCTCACCTGCGCAGAGGATGGAACCGGTGACGTTGATGCGGAACATCCGCTCGAGCCGCTCGACCGACATTTCGTCGACGCGCTGGGTCGGGCCGACGATGCCGGCATTGTTGACCAGCCCATCGAGCCGGCCGAAGGCCTTGTCGGCGGCGGCGAAGATCGACTTGATATCCGCGTCGGACCCGACGTCGCCCTTGACCGCGATCGCCGAGCCACCGCCCTGCCTGATCGCGGCGACGACCGCGTCGGCGGCTTGAGCGTTCGATGCGTAGTTGACGACGACGGACCAGCCGGCTTTGGCAGCGCCAAGGCAGACGGCTGCCCCGATGCCGCGGCTGCCGCCGGTGACGAGAACGACGGGCGCTTCCCTCATGCGGCGCACCCCTTGAGGGTGAAGGCGTCCCAGCTGTCCGTCTCGGCCTTGCCCTTGCCCCAGGCGCTTGAAGCGCGAAGGGCGGGACCAAAATCGGGCAAAAGGATCTGGTGTGCCGCCGGCGCGGTTTCGGGCGGGATCTCAGTGATCGCGCCGGCCTTGTCGACGGAATAGACCGGCCCCTGCCAGACGGTGCAGGCACGAAGCTCCTCGCCGGTGACGTCGCCGGTAGGGCAATTGTGCATGACGATGCCGGTGGCGCGCTCCGGTTCGCCTGTGGGCATGACAACGCCATCGAGCAGCAGGCCCGGTTTCAGCACCGCGATCTTGAAATGATTGCTCGTCACCGCACTTTCCGATCCCACCGGCTCGAAGCGCAGCTCGTATCCCCCGTCGCGATCGCCATAGATGGCGCGCGCCTGGCTGCATTCCGCGCCAAGCGCCGGCGTGGCAGTCACGGCGCCAAGTACAGCAACGATCAGGGAACGGGCAATGACCATGATCAGGCAGCCTTCTCCGTCGCGAGCTTGACGCCGAGCGCGATGAAGACCAGGCCGCTGGCGCGGTCGATCCACTTGCTGGCGCGGGTGAAGGCGGCTCGCATGCGCGGCGTGGTCATGAACAGGCTGACGCCAACGAACCACGCGATCAGACAGGTCGCCATGACAAGGCCGTAGCCGAACTTGATCATGATCGGCGTGTGGGCATGAACGACAGTCGAGAAGATCGACAGGAAGAAGAACACCGGCTTCGGATTGAGCGCGTTGGCGGCAAAGCCGAGACCGAAGGCCTTGACCGCGGACTGGCTCTTCGCCGGCTCGCCCGATGGGGCGGCATCAACGGAAATCTCCGTCTGTCCGGCCCTGAGCGCCTTGATGCCGATATAGATCAGGTAAGCGACGCCGCACCATTTGACGATGTTGAACAGGTAGATCGACTGCGAAATGATCAGCCCGAGCCCGAGGATCGTGTAGGTGACGTGGAACATCAGCGAGGTGCCGATGCCGAACGACGTGATGATCGCCGGGCGGCGGCCATGGACGATCGATTGGCGCATGACCATCGCCAGATCGGCGCCGGGCGAGACGATGGCGAAGGAGAAGATCGCCATCAGCGATGCGAGTTCGAGAAGATATTGGCTCATGAGTGTGCGACCGGTGCGTTGAAGGCCCAGACGTGGCCGAAGGGATCCTTGATGCGCGCATACCGCGCCTGCCAGAACGTATCCTGCGGCTCCAGCACTGTCGATGCCCCGGCTGCCGTCGCCCGCGCATAGGCCGCATCGACATCGACGGCTTCGGGCAGGTTGACGCTGATCGCCACGCCAGTGCCGCCGATGGTCAGCGGCGACAGCACGCTGCCGCCGAATTCGGGAAACTCATCATGCAGCATCACTTCGCCGCGAAACAGCGCGAGGTTGGCGTGCATCACCCGCTGGCCGTCTTCCGCCATCTGGTGAAAGGTGTTCACCGCGCCGAAGGCCTTCTCGTAGAAGGCGATGGCCGCCAGCCCGTCCCTGACGCAGATATGGGCCTGGATGGGCGGTACGTCGGTCCCGAATGCCATGTCGTGCGTCTCCGTCCAGAGCATTTCCAGGAAAAGTGCGAAGCGGTTTTCCGTCAGGAAATGCATAAAAACTAGTTAGGCAAGAATGCCTGCCAGCATCAGTACCAGCCCGGCGGCGGACACCGTCCACACGGCCGAGCGAGTGAGGCCGAGACCGCCGATATAGATCGGCAGATAGGCAACCCTTGCCCAGAACCAGAGCATCGCGCCCCACTGGGTCAGCGCATCGCTCCGGCCCGAAAGCTCGATCACCACGGCAAGCGCGATGAAGACCGGATAGGTCTCATGGAAGTTGCGCAGTGCCCTTGTGGCCCGCCCCGTAAAGACGTTCGGCTCGGACGTCACATCTCGGTTGGTATCGGCCTCGATGATGCCGTTCTGCAGCCGATAGGCGCCCGCCTGCGCCATCACATAGACGATGGCGAGCACAGCGCTCCAGAGCAGATAGGTCAGTTCCAGCGACATCGTGCGATCCGGAATGAACGAGCCCGAGAAAGAAGCGGGGGCTGCGATTGCGCCCCCGCCATTGTCTTAGAGATCGAGCCCTTAGAGGTCGAGAACCAGACGTTCCGGATCCTCGAGGCTGTCCTTGACGCGGACGAGGAAGGTAACCGCTTCCTTGCCGTCGACCATGCGGTGGTCATAGGACAGCGCCAGATACATCATCGGACGGATGACGATCTGACCGCCGACGACAACGGGACGGTCCTGGATCTTGTGCATGCCGAGGATGCCCGACTGCGGCGCATTCAGGATCGGCGAGGACATCAGCGAACCGTAGACGCCACCGTTGGAGATGGTGAAGGTGCCGCCCTGCATGTCGGCCATCGACAGCTGACCATCACGAGCAAGCTTGCCCAGACGGCCGATGTCCTTCTCGATCTCGGCGATCGACATCTGGTCGGCATCGCGAACGACCGGAACGACAAGGCCCTTGTCCGTGCCGACGGCGACGCCGATGTGGCAGAAGTTCTTGTAGATGACGTCGGTGCCGTCGATCTCGGCGTTTACGGCCGGGATTTCCTTCAGCGCGTGGGTGACGGCCTTGGTGAAGAAGCCCATGAAGCCGAGCTTCACGCCATGCTTCTTCTCGAAGATGTCCTTGTAGCGGTTGCGCAGGCTCATGACCGCGCTCATGTCCACCTCGTTGTAGGTGGTGAGCATGGCGGCAGTGTTCTGCGCGTCCTTGAGGCGGCGGGCGATCGTCTGGCGCAGGCGGGTCATCTTGACGCGCTCTTCGCGAACGACGTCTTCGGTGGTCGACGGCGCACGGGCCTGGACCTTGACCGGTTCGGAAGCGGCCGGTGCCGAAATGCCCTTGGCGACGGCAGCAAGCACGTCACCCTTCAAGACCTGGCCGCGCTTGCCCGAACCGTCGACCTGGTCGGCGGAGAGGTTGTTTTCGGCAAGCAGCTTGCCGGCGGACGGCGCCGGCGGCATCGAGGAGGCGGCAGCCGCCGCAGCAGCGGCGGGCTGGGCAACCGGAGCGGCAGCCGGCTCGGCCTTCTTTTCGGCAGCGGCAGCCGGAGCGGCGGCAGCAGCGCCAGCGCCGGCGGCGATCTGGCCGAGCAGCGCGCCGAGACCGACGGTCTCGCCGGCCTGGGCAACGATTTCGGTGAGAACGCCGGCCGAAGGTGCCGGAACTTCGATCGTTACCTTGTCGGTTTCCAGTTCGAGCAGCGGCTCGTCTGCCTTGATGGCATCGCCGACCTTCTTGAACCAGGTGCCGACGGTCGCTTCACTGACGGATTCGCCAAGGGTGGGAACGCGGATTTCTGTTGCCATGATTTTTGTTCCGTTGATCAGATATCTGTTTCTATCGATTGGCTCGTCGCCAGGGGGGCATCAGCCCCCCAGCGCGTCCTCGAGAAAGGCGGCCAGCTGCGCCATGTGCTTCGACATCAGGCCCGTTGCCGGCGATGCGGCAGCCGGACGGCCGGTGTAGCGCACGCGCTGATACTTGGCGTCGATATGGGCGAGCACCCATTCCAGGTACGGGTCGATGAACGACCAGGCGCCCATGTTCTTCGGCTCTTCCTGGCACCAGACCATTTCCGCGTTGCGGAAGCGGCTGAGCTCGTTGATCAGCGCCTTGGCCGGGAACGGATAGAGTTGCTCGACGCGCAGCAGGTAGACGTCGTCGATGCCGCGCTTCTCGCGCTCTTCGAGCAGATCGTAGTAGACCTTGCCGGAGCAGAGCACGACGCGACGGATCTTGGAATCCTTCTGCAGCTTGATCGGGCCGTCCTTGATGACCTCGGCGTCATCCCACAGCAGGCGGTGGAACGAGCTTTCGCCGGCCATTTCCGAAAGGCTCGAAACCGCACGCTTGTGGCGCAACAGCGACTTCGGCGTCATCAGGATCAGCGGCTTGCGGAAGTCGCGCTTCACCTGGCGGCGCAGGATGTGGAAGTAGTTCGCCGGCGTGGTGACGTTGGCGACCTGCATGTTGTCTTCCGCGCAGAGCTGCAGGAAGCGTTCGAGGCGGGCGGACGAATGCTCCGGACCCTGACCTTCATAGCCATGCGGCAGCAGGCAGACGAGGCCCGACATGCGCAGCCACTTGCGTTCGCCCGAAGAGACGAACTGGTCGAACACGACCTGCGCGCCGTTGGCGAAGTCGCCGAACTGGGCTTCCCAGAGGGTCAGCGCGTTCGGACGGGCCAGCGAGTAGCCGTATTCGAAGCCGAGCACGGCCTCTTCCGAAAGCATCGAGTTGATGACTTCGTAGCGGGCCTGGGTGGGTGCGAGGTTGGCGAGCGGAATGTAGCGGTCTTCGGTCTGCTGATCATAGAGAACCGAATGGCGCTGCGAGAAGGTGCCGCGTTCGCAGTCCTGGCCGGACAGACGGATCTTGGTGCCTTCGACGCAGAGCGTGCCGAACGCCAGCGCTTCGGCCATCGCCCAGTCGATCCCCTCGCCTGTTGTCACCATGTTGGCGCGGTTTTCCATGAAACGCTGGATCGTGCGGTGGGCATTGAAGCCGGCCGGGATCTCGGCGATCTTGCGACCGATTTCCTTGAGCTGCTTCATCGGCACCGAGGTCTTGCCGCGACGCTGTTCGTCCTGGTTGTCGGCCGAACGCAGGCCCGACCAGACACCATCAAGCCAGTCGGCCTTGTTGGGCTTGTAGGACTGGCCAGCCTCGAACTCCTGCTCGAGATGGGCGCGCCAGTCGGCCTTCATCTTTTCGACTTCGCCTTCGCTCATCAGCCCCTCGGCGACCAGACGGTCGGAGTAGAGCTGGACGACCGTCTTGTGGGCGCGAATGACCTTGTACATCTTCGGCTGCGTGAACGCCGGCTCGTCGCCTTCGTTGTGGCCGAAGCGGCGGTAGCAGAACATGTCGATGACGACAGGCTTGTGGAACTTCATCCGGAATTCGGTAGCGATCTTGGCCGCGTAGACCACCGCTTCCGGATCGTCGCCGTTGACGTGGAAGATCGGCGCCTCGATCATCTTGGCCACATCCGACGGATAGGGCGAAGAGCGCGAGAAGGCCGGATTGGTGGTGAAACCGATCTGGTTGTTGATGATGAAGTGGACCGTGCCGGCAACGCGGTGACCGCGCAGGCCCGACAAGCCGAGGATTTCGGCAATCACGCCCTGGCCGGCAAAGGCCGCATCGCCGTGCAGCAGGAGCGGCATGACCTTGGCGCGTTCGCGCAGCGGGATGATGTCGCCTTCGAACACGGTCGCCATCTGGTCCTGCTTGGCGCGGGCCTTGCCCATGACGACAGGGTTGACGATTTCCAGGTGCGACGGGTTGGCCGTCAGCGACAGGTGAACCTTGTTGCCGTCGAATTCACGGTCGGAGGAAGCGCCGAGATGGTACTTCACGTCGCCGGAACCTTCGACGTCGTCAGGGGCGTAGGAGCCGCCCTTGAATTCGTGGAAGATGGCGCGGTGCGGCTTTGCCATGACCTGGGAAAGCACGTTCAGACGGCCGCGGTGGGCCATGCCGAGAACGATTTCCTTCAGGCCTTCCTGGCCGCCGCGCTTGATGATCTGCTCGAGCGCCGGGATCAGCGATTCGCCGCCGTCGAGACCGAAGCGCTTGGTGCCCTTGTACTTGACGTCGATGAACTGTTCGAAGCCTTCCGACTCGATCAGCTTCTGCAGGATCGCCTTCTTGCCCTCGGGCGTGAAGTCGACGCCCTTGTCCGGGCCTTCGATGCGCTCCTGGATCCAGCCCTTCTCTTCCGGGTTGGACATGTGCATGAATTCGACGCCGATCGTCGAGCAGTAGGTGCGCTCGAGGATTTCGACCATTTCGCGAATGGTCGCGTATTCGAGGCCGAGCACGTTGTCGATGAAGATCTTGCGGTCGAGATCCTTGTCCTCGAACCCGTAGTTCGAGGGCGAAAGCTCGTTGTAGTCATCGACCGGCGCAGCAAGGCCGAGCGGATCGAGCTTGGCATGCAGGTGGCCACGGGCGCGATAGGCGCGGATCATCATGATGGCGCGAACCGAATCGCGCGTCGCCTGATGGATATCAGCAGCACTCGCCGCGGTGCCGGTAGCGGCTGCGGCTTCTTCTGCCTTCGCCTTGACCTTCTTCTCGATGACCTTTTCGACCGTACCCCAGTCGCCGTCGAGTGCGGAGACGAGTTCGCCGTTGGCGACGATCGGCCAGTTGGGCTTCTTCCAGGAGGCGCCCTTGGCAGCCTTCACCACATCTTCCGGCTTGTCGGCCAGCGCCTTGAAAAAGGCCTGCCACTCAGCCGAGACGGACGATGGATCCGTTTCGTAGCGTGCATAGAGCTGCTCGATATAGGCGGCGTTCGCGCCGTCCAGAAACGATGTGAGCTGGAATTGCTCGTTGGCCTCTTGCCTTGCCATGGGTTCTCGCGGACGTTTTGGTCCGCCTCCTGACTTAAGTTGGGATGCCGGGTTTTCCCGGTCGTTCATCATTATCGGGCGCCTCTTGTGCACCCTGCATGCGTCATAACTGCGGTCGTCGGGGCCGGCTCACACGACCAGCCCCGACGGCGCTTATGTAAGGTCAGCCCTTGAGGACTTCGACCAGCGTCTTGCCGAGGCGTGCCGGCGACGGCGACACGCGGATGCCCGCCTGCTCCATCGCGGCGATCTTGGATTCCGCATCGCCCTTGCCGCCGGAAACGACAGCACCGGCGTGACCCATGGTACGGCCCTTCGGCGCGGTACGGCCCGCGATGAAGCCGGCCATCGGCTTCTTGCGACCCTTCTTGGCCTCGTCGATGAGGAACTGCGCTGCATCCTCTTCGGCCGAGCCGCCGATTTCGCCGATCATGATGATCGAGGTCGTGGCTTCGTCGGCGAGGAACATCTCGAGCACGTCGATGAACTCGGTGCCCTTGACCGGGTCGCCGCCGATGCCGACAGCCGTCGTCTGGCCGAGGCCTTCGTTGGAGGTCTGGAACACGGCTTCATAGGTCAGCGTGCCGGAGCGCGAGACGATACCGACCGAACCCTTGCGGAAGATCGAGCCCGGCATGATGCCGATCTTGCATTCTTCCGGCGTCAGGATGCCGGGGCAGTTCGGGCCGAGCAGGCGCGACTTGGAGCGGTCGAGACGAGCCTTGACGCGCACCATGTCGGCAACCGGGATGCCTTCGGTGATGCAGGTGATGAACGGGATTTCCGCATCGATCGCCTCGATGATCGCGTCCGCGGCACCTGCCGGCGGAACGTAGATCACGGATGCGTCCGCACCGGTCTTGTCACGGCCTTCGGCAACCGACGCGAAGATCGGCAGGGTTTCGCCCTTGGAACCGGTCCAGGTTTCGCCGCCCTTCTTCGGGTGAATGCCGCCGACCATCTGCGTGCCGTAGTAGGCAAGCGCCTGTTCGGTATGGAAGGTGCCGGTCTTGCCGGTCAGGCCCTGAACGAGGACCTTGGTGTTCTTGTTGACGAGAATCGACATGTGGTCTGGTCCTTCAGTTAGCCGTTGATCGCGGCAACGATCTTCTTGGCAGCGTCGTCCAGATCGTCGGCGGCGGTGATCGCCAGGCCGGATTCGTTCAGGATCTTCTTGCCAAGTTCGACATTCGTGCCTTCGAGACGCACGACCAGCGGAACCTTGAGGCCGACTTCCTGCACGGCGGCAACGACACCTTCAGCGATGACGTCGCACTTCATGATGCCGCCGAAGATGTTGACGAGAATGCCCTCGACCTTCGGGTCGGCCGTGATGATCTTGAAGGCTGCCGCAACCTTCTCCTTGCCGGCGCCGCCGCCGACGTCGCAGAAGTTCGCCGGCTCCTTGCCGTAGAGCTTGATGATGTCCATCGTCGCCATGGCAAGGCCCGCGCCGTTGACCATGCAGCCGATGTTGCCGTCGAGCGCCACATAGGCGAGATCCCACTTGGAGGCCTCGATTTCCTTGGCGTCTTCTTCGGTTTCGTCGCGCAGCGCCTTGATGTCGTCGTGGCGGAAGAGCGCGTTGCCGTCGAACGAGACCTTGGCATCGAGAACGCGCACGCGGCCGTTCTTCATGACGATCAGCGGGTTGATCTCGAGCAGGCTCATGTCCTTTTCGACAAAGGCCTTGTAGAGGATCGGGAAGAGCTTTTCGGCGTCAGCCTTGGCTTCGCCTTCGAGCTTCAGGGCCGAGGTGAGCTTGGCGAGGTCAGCGGCGGTGACGCCGGCTTCCGGGTTGATCGCGACGTTGACGATCTTTTCCGGCGTGTCGTGCGCAACTGCTTCGATGTCCATGCCACCTTCCGTCGAAACGACGAAGGCAACCTGGCCGACCGAGCGGTCGACGAGCAGCGACAGATAGAGTTCGCGTTCGATGTCGGCGCCATCCTCGATGTAGAGGCGGTTCACCTGCTTGCCGGCAGGGCCGGTCTGCGCCGTGACCAGCGTATTGCCGAGCATGTCCTTGGCATGAGCCTTGGCTTCATCGATCGAGAAGGCAAGACGAACGCCGCCCTTGGCATCGGCGGAAAGTTCCTTGAACTTGCCCTTGCCGCGACCGCCGGCATGGATCTGGCTCTTGACGACGTAGAGCGGGCCCGGGAGCGCCTTGGCAGCAGCTTCTGCCTCGTTTGCGGAGAAGATCGCGACACCTTCCGCGACCGGCGCGCCATAGCTCTTCAAGAGAGCCTTGGCCTGATATTCATGAATGTTCATGGTGTTTTTCCTGTCTGGAGCATTGTGCGGGCAGGTGGGGCACCTGCCCGCACCAATGCGGCAAAAACAAAGAGGTCGAGTGGATGCAAGCACCCGCTCGACGGGAGGCGATTACTGCTTCAGGCTCGGCGCAATGCCGATGCAGGCTTCGCAAAGACCGGCAACGGAAGCGACGGACTTGTCGAAAGCTTCCTTCTCGGCCTTGTTGAGATCGATCTCGATGATGCGCTCGACGCCGCCGGCACCGATGACGGTGGGAACGCCGACATACATGTCCTTGACGCCGTACTGGCCGGTCAGGTGCGCAGCGCAAGGCAGAACGCGCTTCTTGTCCTTGAGGTAGGCTTCGGCCATCTCGATCGCGGAAGCGGCCGGTGCGTAGTAGGCAGAGCCGGTCTTGAGCAGGCCGACGATTTCGGCGCCGCCGTCACGGGTGCGCTGGATGATTTCTTCGAGGCGTTCCTTGGTGACCCAGCCCATCTGCACGAGGTCGGTCAGCGGAATGCCGGCAACGGTCGAGTAGCGGGCGAGCGGCACCATGGTGTCGCCGTGGCCGCCGAGAACGAACGCGGTGACATCCTGGACCGAGACGTTGAATTCCTGGGCGAGGAACAGGCGGAAGCGCGCGCTGTCGAGAACGCCGGCCATGCCGACGACCTTGTTCTTCGGCAGGCCGGAGAACTTCTGCAGCGCCCAGACCATGGCGTCGAGCGGGTTGGTGATGCAGATGACGAAGGCGTTCGGGGCATATTTCTTGATGCCCGCGCCAACCTGTTCCATGACCTTGAGGTTGATGCCGATCAGATCGTCGCGGCTCATGCCCGGCTTGCGGGCAACGCCGGCGGTAACGATGCACACGTCAGCGCCTTCGATGGCGGAATAGTCGCTAGCACCCGTCAGGTTCACGTCGAAGCCTTCGACCGGCGAGGACTGAGCGATGTCGAGACCCTTGCCCTGGGGGATGCCGTCGGCGATGTCGAAGAGGACGATGTCGCCCAGTTCCTTCAGGCCGGCGAGATGCGCCAGCGTGCCACCAATCATCCCTGAACCGATAAGTGCGATCTTGTTGCGCGCCATGAAAGTGCTTCCTTTGTGATCCCAAACTGATCGAGGCCTGAAACGCCGCAAACGCCAAACCTTCGCCGGAAGCCATTAAACGGCAATCGTTAAAATATCAATCGATACTTTTGGATGGAACAATTTCAATCGGTTAGATGACAAAATTCTTACGTAAACGTAAGAATTTCCGTCATGCGCGCGTCACGAAACCGCAATATTTTCAGGATGTTCTGCCGCATATTCCGCGCTCTGCATCTCGATCAGCCGCGATACGGTGCGGTCGAACTCGAAGCCTTCGGTGCCTTTCTTCAGCGTCAAAAGGTGCTGCGGTTCGGCTGCGGCCGAGGCAAAGAGACGGGCGCCATTGTCGTAGAGCGTATCGACCAGCAGGATGAAGCGCTTGGTTTCGTTGCGCATATGCGGCCCGAGATGCGGCACGTGGTCGACGAACAGGGTCGAATAGCGCTCGAGGATCGCCAGATAGTCAGCGGCACCCAGCGGCTGCTGGCAAAGGTCGGTGAACGTGAAACGGGCGGCCTTTCCGGCCGCCGCCGGCACCGGGATTTTGCGCCCCTTGCGCGGCACCTCGGCGGGCGCGACGGCAGCGCCTGCCGTCTGCCGGCTCCAGGCCTGCGCCATCGCCGCGTCGGCGTCGGGTCCGAGCGGAGAAATCCAGACCGGGCTCCCGTCCGTCTTCATCAGGCGGTAGTCCGTATCAGTGTCGAGAGAGATGATCTCGGTGTTCGCCTTCAGGAGATCGATGAACGGCAGGAAGAGCCCGCGGTTGAGACCGTCGCGATAAAGATTGTCAGGCGCCACGTTGGAGGTCGCCACGAGTACGCAGCCCTTGGCGAAGAGCTCGCTGAACAGCCGGGCGAGGATCATCGCATCGGCGATATCGGTCACCGTGAACTCGTCGAAGCAGAGAAGCCGCGCCTCGCCTAGGAGTTCCGAAGCGACAGGCGGGATCGGATCAGCCTGCTTCGTCTCGCCGTTCTTCAACTTCTGCCGATGCTTGTAGATCCGCTCATGCACATCGGCCATGAACTCGTGGAAATGCGCCCGGCGCTTGCGCTGGATCGGCACCGCCTCGAAGAACATATCCATCAGCATGGTCTTGCCGCGGCCGACGCCGCCATGGATGTAGAGGCCCTTGACCGGCGGATGATCCTTCTTGCGCGAGGCGAAGAGCCAACCGAGCGCGTTGGTCTTGCGCGACGGCCTGCTTGCCAGAAGCTCGGCCGAAAGATGATCGAATCGTCGCGCTATCGCGAACTGAGCGGGATCGCGTTTTCGCTCGCCGCCCTGAACGAGTGTTTCGAGCTTGCGGTGGATGCTGTCGTCAGGATTGAGCACGTCTCACCCGAGCTGGACCGGAAAACGGGAAGCCCGGCGGTTGGCCGGGCTGAACCAGGTCATTAACGGCTGAGGCTGACCGGCTGGCCGCCGTTGGTCGAGCCATCGAAGCGCGCGTCGGCCGTCTTGTAGAGACGGGCAATCGCGTTGCCGGTGCGGTCCTTGAGGACGACCTGCTTGCCGGCCACTTCCCAGGAACCCATGGCCGTCAGCTCGCCGGCGCAGCCACGCGTGCCGCCGCGCGAACCGCTGCCGAGGTTGGTGAGCGTCAGGAACATGTCGCAGGAGCTGCCGGCGCTCGAAACGCGCCAGTTGCCAACCATCGATTCCTTGGTCACGTCGAGCCCGCCGCCGGCGGCAGCAACCTGCGTGCCGGCCGGCTGTGCGCCACCGGCAACCGCCGTTCCAGCGGTCGGTGCAGCCGGGAATTGTGACGTGTTGCCTGTCGGATCGGGAAGCTGGTTCGACGAGACCGAAGGCACGGGCTGGGCCTGGAGGGGAGCAGGTGAAGAATCCTGGGAGCTGAAGCCACCCATGGATGTCCGCTGGCATCCGGTCAGCGCAAGCACAACCGCCAGCCCCGCCGCCGCATGAATAACCCGCATATCTTTACTCCCGATGTGTTCCGCGAACCATGATGCAACGCGATAATATAGGCCGAAATACAGCAAATCCACCTGTCAAATCAAGGGACGACGATTCAATGACACCTGTTGCAGGATTGAAACGTCTGCGGGAACGGCACAATCGCAAATTCTTGCCCGCCCGGCTGCTGCTTCGGGTGAGCGGAATGACTGTCTTGCACCGGCACAATCAACGATTGCCGAAGACAAACAAGGTCGTTCCCGACCATCTGGCTTCACTAAACGGACGGGAAACGCAAACGGCGGGCACAGGGCCCGCCGCAATATGCGATCGCTTTTGCCAGACTGCGGATCAGACCCGACGCTCGACCAGCATCTTCTTGATCTCGCCGATCGCTTTCGCCGGGTTGAGACCCTTCGGACAGGCCTGGGCGCAGTTCATGATCGTGTGGCAGCGATAAAGCCGGAAGGGATCCTCGAGATTGTCGAGGCGTTCGCCGGTCGCTTCGTCTCTGGAGTCGATCAGCCAGCGATAGGCCTGCAGCAAAACAGCCGGACCGAGGTAACGGTCACCGTTCCACCAGTAGCTCGGACAGGAGGTCGAGCAGCAGGCGCACAGGATGCACTCATAGAGACCGTCGAGCTTGAGGCGATCCTCGTGGCTCTGCTTCCATTCCTTGGCGGGCGTCGGCGTCACCGTCTTCAGCCACGGCTCGATCGAGCGGTGCTGGGCGTAGAAGTGAGTGAGATCCGGCACCAGGTCCTTGACGACGGGCATGTGCGGCAGCGGATAGACCTTCACCGCGCCGGTGACCTCATCCATGCCCTTGGTGCAGGCAAGCGTGTTGGTGCCGTCGATGTTCATCGCGCAGGAGCCGCAGATGCCTTCGCGGCAGGAGCGGCGCAACGTCAGCGTCGGGTCGATCTTGTTCTTGATATAGAGCAGACCGTCGAGCACCATCGGGCCGCAATCGTCGATATCGATATAGAAGGTATCGATGCGCGGATTGGCGCCGTCATCAGGGTTCCAGCGATAGATGCGGTATTCGCGGACATTGGTCGCGCCTGCCGGCTTCGGCCAGACCTTGCCTTCGGTCATCTGCGAGTTCTTGGGGAGAGCGAGTTCAACCATGTGCTAGTTCCTCAAGATCAGTAGACGCGTGCCTTGGGCTCGATCTTTTTCGGATCGATGCCTTCGGCGATCAGGTCGGTATGAACGGGGCGGTAGTCGAGCTTGACGTCGCCGGCCTCGTTGACCCAGGCCAGCGTGTGCTTGCGCCAGTTGACGTCATCACGGCCGCCGAGCGCGCCGCCGGTATAGTCTTCGCGGGCGTGCGAGCCACGGCTCTCCTTGCGCGCTTCGGCGCCGTAGATCGTGGTGATGGCGTTGGCCATCAGGTTCTGCAGCTCCAGCGTCTCGACGAGGTCGGAGTTCCAGATCATCGAACGATCCGTGACCTTGACGTCGGGCAGTTCCTTCCAGATCGCCGAGATGCGCTTGCAGCCCGATTCCAGCGATTCCTGGGTGCGGAACACGGCGGCGTCTTCCTGCATGGCGCGCTGCATCTTTTCGCGCAGCACCGCCGTCGGCGTCGAGCCGTTGGCATGACGCTGGGCGTCGAAACGGGCCATGATCTTGTCGCAGGCAGCAACGTTGAGCGCCGGCACCGCTTCGTTGCGATCGATGACCTGACCGGCGCGAATGGCGGCGGCGCGGCCGAAGACCACGAGGTCGATCAGCGAGTTGGAGCCGAGGCGGTTGGCGCCGTGCACCGAGGCGCAGCCGGCTTCGCCCACGGCCATCAGACCGGGCGCGATGCGCTCGGGGTTCTGGCTGTCGGCGTTCAAGACTTCGCCCCAGTAGTTGGTCGGCACGCCACCCATGTTGTAGTGCACGGTCGGCAGAACCGGGATCGGCTCGCGGGTCACGTCGACACCGGCAAAGATCTTCGCCGATTCCGAGATACCCGGCAGGCGTTCGTGCAGCACGGCCGGATCGAGATGGTCGAGATGCAGGAAGATGTGGTCCTTGTTCTTGCCAACACCGCGGCCTTCACGGATTTCCATCGTCATGCAGCGCGAAACGACGTCGCGCGACGCAAGGTCCTTGGCCGACGGCGCATAGCGCTCCATGAAGCGCTCGCCTTCGGAGTTGACGAGATAGCCGCCTTCGCCGCGCGCGCCTTCGGTGATCAGGCAGCCTGCGCCGTAGATGCCGGTCGGGTGGAACTGGACGAATTCCATGTCCTGCAGCGGCAGGCCGGCGCGCGCGATCATGCCGCCGCCGTCGCCGGTGCAGGTATGAGCCGAGGTTGCCGAGAAGTAGGCGCGGCCGTAACCGCCGGTCGCCAGCACCACCATCTTGGCGGAGAAGCGGTGGATGGTGCCGTCGTCGAGGTTCCAGGCGACGACGCCGGTGCAGCGACCGTCATCCGACATGATCAGGTCGAGCGCGAAATACTCGATGAAGAATTCGGCGTTGTTGCGCAGCGCCTGGCCGTAGAGCGTATGCAGGATGGCGTGACCGGTGCGGTCGGCGGCAGCACAGGTGCGCTGCACCGGCGGGCCTTCGCCATAGTTCTGCATGTGGCCGCCGAACGGCCGCTGGTAGATCTTGCCTTCCGCGTTGCGCGAGAACGGCACGCCGTAATGCTCGAGCTCATAGACCGCCTTCGGCGCTTCCATGGCGAGATACTGCATGGCGTCGACGTCGCCGAGCCAGTCGGAGCCCTTGACGGTGTCGTAGAGGTGCCACTGCCAGCTGTCCGGTGTCATGTTCTGCAGCGAAGCGGCGATGCCGCCCTGGGCCGCAACCGTGTGCGAGCGCGTCGGGAAGACCTTGGTGATGCAGGCCGTCTTCAGACCCTGCTCCGCCATGCCGAGCGTGGCGCGCAAGCCGGCGCCGCCGGCGCCGACGACGACCACGTCGAAGGCGTGATCGACATACTGGTAGGCCTTGCCGTTTGCAGCGGGTGAACTGTTCGATGCCATGACGAAATTACCCTGCAAAAGCGATCTTCAGGATGGCGAAAAGACAGAGCCCGCCAACCACGATCGCGAAAAATGTGTTGAGCATGAGAAGGGCGATCTTCGCGCCTTCGCCGTGCACGTAGTCCTCGATGATCACCTGCATGCCGAGCTTCATATGGATCAGGCCCGAGAGCAGGACCAGCCCCATGATGACGGCAACGAAGGGGTTCGACAGAGCCGAGACGACCTCCGCGTAGGGCGCGCCAGCGTAGCGAACGAGGAAGATGACGAAGAAGATCAAGAGTGGCACGTTGGCGACCGCCGTGACGCGCTGGCGCCAGAAGTGATCGGTGCCTTCCTTGGCGGAGCCGTAGCCGCGGACCTTGCTGAGAGGTGTGCGCATGTTCATGGTCGTGTCCCCTCAGTACCGCACGAGATAGCCGACGACCCAGATCAGCACGGTCAGTGCCACCGAGCCGACGATCGTTGCCTTCGCCATCTTGGTGGCAAAGTGCTTCTCGTAACCGTAGCCGAGGTCCCACATGAAGTGGCGCAGGCCGCCGAGCATATGATGCACCAGCGCCCAGGTATAGCCGAACAGCACCAGCTTGCCGAGAAGCGTGCCGAACAGCCAGCTCACCGAGTCGTAGGACGCCTCGCCGGATGCGGCGGCGATCAACCAGGCGGCAACGAGAATGGTGCCGAAGTAGAGCGCGCCGCCGGTAATGCGATGCACAATGGACATCACCATCGTCGGGATAGGTTTATAGATTTGAAGATGCGGCGACAGCGGCCGGCTTCTTGTGACATCCGTCATCGGAACCTCACGGAAATGCCCGGATTTCCGCCCAAAAAGTGGACGATTTTAGTCCGGTATCGCACCTGATTGTGCGCAATTCAGTCCTTCGGACCTTTAATCACCATATTGCTTAACGACAAGTGTGTTTGCAGTGCAAAATCAATTTAATCGATTAGACGAAAAGCGCCATTTTCAGGTCCGACCGAGACATGGTGCCCAATTAACGATACGCATGAAAACCACAACCAAATCCGTGACTTTCCGGCGAAATTGCCACAAAGTGCATTTAACGATTTGTTAAGCGTTTTGCGGAGGGCGGACAGAATGTTTCTGTTTCGAGCGATCCATGCGACCAAAGTTTTAGCACTTGCGGGCCTTCTTGTCGCCACCGCCTGCCTGCCGGTCCAGGCAGGAGACTGGGGTAACTCGCTGGAAGTGCAGTCTCGAGGCCGACACGTCCGGCTCGATTCGCATCGCTCCTTCAGCCGCCACGAATTCGACCGCATGGGCTATCGCTCCATGCGCGGCGGCAATTCGATACCGCGCAACGATTGGACTGCGCAGAATGGGCTGCCGGACGTGAATAGCCGCGTGCGACACATCCGGCTTCCCAAGTATCGTTCGTATCCCGGGCACTATGGCGAGCGTCTGCGCTATCGCGACGGCTGGGCGCGCGAGCGCTCGGTGAGCACGATCTGGACATCGGGCGACCGCTACAATCGCCGCCCGGACAGCTACGGCGGCGACGGCTTTCCCGATACGATCGGCAGCATCGGCACCTATGCCGGCGGCATCTCGGCCTATCGCGATCCGGGCAACGGCATCTATTTCAGTCAGGAAGGCAACTACCGCTATTATGACGACGGGCAGTTCGCGCCACCACCAAAGGTAAACCGCGCAAAGATCATCGTCGTGTCACCGAGAACGTTCAATCGCGCCTGTGCCTTCGAGCATGGCGTCTGCGTCATCCGGCGCTAAAGCATTTCCAGGAAAGGTGCGGAGCGGTTTTCCGTCAGGAAATGCGTAAAAACAGAGAGATAGAGCGTTTCTGTGTTTCCGTCTAAATCGGAAACGCTCTAGCGCTCGCGCGTACGCTTGGGGGCACCCGTCGGGCCACGCCACCTTCACGTTGCCGATCATCGCGACATCGTCGCAGGCGCTACCGACCGATCGACGAAAACGCAGCCGAAGCGTTTGTCAGTCCTTTATGGCGTCAGCCTTCGGTCGCTCGAACCGCCAGACTGTCGTGCGCTTGACCTCGCTGTCCTCAAGCGCCCTTGTCACCGGCACCTCATAAGTCGCGAGCGCCGTCATCCGGTCGCGCGGACAATAGGAGCGACCGGGATCACCGACGATGACAGTCGCACCGCCGGAGACCAGCGCCGTGAACCAGGGCAGCAGGCGCTCGGCAAAGGATTTGTCGTAGAAGACGTCACCGGCGAGGTAGAGATCAGCGGCCAGATCGCGGCCGGTGATGTCGTCGGCCGTGTAGGCGATCTCGACGCCGTTGAGGTCTGAATTCAGCCGCACCGCCGTCTCGGCCCACGGATCGATATCGGCGGCAAGCACCGAGGCCGCCCCCGCCTTCATCGCAGCGATTGCGACCAGCCCGGATCCAGAGGCGAAGTCGACGACGTGCCGGTCGCGCACGACCTCCGGATGATCGAGGACGTAACGCGCTAGCCCCTGCCCGCCGGCCCAGGCAAAGGCCCAGAACGGTGGCGGCAGGCCGATCTCCTCCAGCTCCTCTTCCGTTTTCAGCCAGAGTTCGTGCGCTTCCGTCGCCAGATGCAGCCGGACTTCCGGTACATGCGGCGGCGACAGAACGCCGGTGTTGGCGCGGATGAAGCTTTCGGGATCGGTCTTCAAGAAATGCTCCGTGCGTGGTCCGAATTGAGGAGAGAGGCTTTCGGCCGGATCACGCGGAAAACAAGGCTAACGCGGCGGCGTATCGAGCCCGGCCATGCGGCAGACCTCGATCCACTCGTCCTCGGTAACCGGCTGGACCGACAGGCGCATGCTGGTAACCAGCGCCATGTTGGAAAGCTTGGGGTTGTCCTTGATTTCCTTCAGCGTCACCGGACGCGGCACGTCGCGGACAGCACGGATGTCGACGCAGTCCCAGCGGGCGTCGCCCTCGGCGGTCGAATCGGGGTGCGACAGCGCGCAGACCTCGGTGATCCCGACGATTTCGAGCCCCTCGTTCGAGTGATAAAAGAAGCCCTTGTCGCCGATCTGCATCGCCCGCATGTTGTTGCGCGCGAGATAATTGCGAACGCCGGTCCACTCGGTGCCCTTCGCACCGGCATCCTTCTGCATCTGCCAGGACCACTTGAAGGGCTCGGATTTGTAAAGCCAGAACGCCATTCGTATCTCAAGCCTCGGGGTTGTTGAAGACCCAGTTGAAGGCCTTGATTTCGACGTTGGAGAACAGGCCGGCCTGGGCATAAGGATCGGCTTCGGCGATAGCGCGCGCATCGTCGATCGTCTCGGCCTTGACGATCACCAGGCTGCCGGTCGGCTTGCCGTCGTCGCCGAGGAAGGGACCGGCCATCTTCAGGATGCCCTTGGCATTGAGGTCGTTGAGATAGGCGACGTGATCCGGGCGCGTGTCGAGCCGAAGCTGCAGCGCGCCTGATTTGTCGGTGCATTGAAGTGCGAAAAGCATGCTTCCTCCTTAGGTTTTCGTTTGGCGCGGGATGCGAGCGGAAAACCGCCTGGCACTTTTCCTCATCCCGCCGACCGGTTCATTCCTGGGTGATCGGACGGGACATCAATTGTTCAAGGGCGGTGCGCACATCGAGCCTGCCGTCGATGATCGCGGCAACCGCCTCGGTGATCGGCATCTCGACGCCGAGCTCGCGAGCGACGCGGGCGGCCACCGAGGCGGCAAATGCGCCCTCGACGAGTTCGCCCTGGCGCCCGCTGGCGCGGCCATCCTTGCCGAGCGCGATGCCGAAGCGCAGGTTGCGCGACTGGTGGCTGGTTGCCGTCAACACCAAATCGCCGAGGCCCGAGAGACCGCGAACCGTATCGGCATCGCCGCCTTCGGCGACGACGAAGCGGGACATTTCCGCAAGACCGCGCGAGATCAGCGCCGCCCGGGCGCTATCGCCGAGCCCGGCGCCCTCGACGATGCCGCAGGCGATGGCAAGCACATTCTTCAGCGCGCCGCCGAGCTGAACGCCGATGCGATCTTCAGAAGGATAAAGACGGAAGGTCGGGCCGGACAGCGCTTCGGCAAGCAGCGTTGCCGTGGAATTCTCCGCGGCGGCAACCACCATCGCCGTCGGCAGGCCCTTGGCAATGTCGGCCGCAAAGCCGGGACCGGAGAGCACGCCGATGCCGTGTCCCGGCAATTCCTCCAGAAGCACGTCGGTCAGGAGGCGGCCGGTTGCCTGCTCCATGCCCTTGGCACAGGTGACGATCGTTGCCGCGGAATTGATCGATGGGCCGTATTGGCGCGCGGCTTCGCGGTGCGCCTGCGACGGCATGACGAACAGGACGATCTCGGCATCGCCAAGCACCGCGACATCGGCGCTGTGCTTGAGGCCTGCCGGCAGGTCGATGCCGGGAAGCGCCTGCTCGTTGCGGCCGGTCCGCCGGCATTCTTCCGCCGTCTCTTTCCGGCGGGCGAGCAGGGTCACGTCGCTGCCGTCGGCAGATGCGGCAACGGCAGCAAGCGCTGTGCCGAAGGCACCGGCGCCGACCACCACGATCTTGGGATTGGTGTTCATCGTCTGTCCATCATGCCCTGGCTGATTTCCGTCATGCCTTGGCGCCACGCTTGCCGGAACCGAGCAAGGTCTGCGCCTGTTGGTCGAGCGGCCAGCGCGAGCGTGGCGCGACGTCGAGACCGTCGGCCGGCAAGCCGGCGGCAAACCGCTCGGCACCCGCCCAGGCGATCATCGCGGCATTGTCAGTGCAAAGCTGAAGCGGCGGCGCGATGAAATCGAATCCGTTCTCGTTGCAGAGGTCCTGGAGCGTCGCCCGCAGCACCTGGTTGGCGGCAACGCCGCCGGCAACGACAAGCGCCGGCTTTTCGACGGACGCATGATCCGTCTTGAACCGCTTCAAGCCGCGGCCGATCCGATCCTTGAGCGTGCGCGAGATCGCGCGCTGGAAGGAGGCGCAAATGTCGGCGATATCCTGGTCGGTCACCGGCTCCAGCGACTGGGCCGCCTGCCGTACCGCCGTCTTCAGGCCGGAGAAGGAGAAATCGAGCCTGGCATCGCCCACCAGCGGCCGCGGAAAATCAAACCGCTCGGCATTGCCGGTGAGCGCCGCGCGCTCGACGGCAGGGCCGCCGGGATAGGGAAGACCGAGGAGCTTTGCCGTCTTGTCGAAGGCTTCACCGAGCGCGTCGTCGATCGTCGTGCCCCAGCGCTCGTACTCGCCGACGCCCTTGACCAGGATAAGCTGGGTGTGACCGCCCGAGACGAGCAGCATCAGATAGGGAAACGTCAAACCATCTGTCAGCCGCGCGGTGAGCGCATGCCCCTCGAGATGGTTGACGGCATAAAGCGGCTTGCCGGTCGCCCGGGCGATCGCCTTGCCGGTCATCAAGCCGACGATCAGCCCGCCGATCAGACCGGGACCACTTGTCGCAGCTATGGCATCGATGTCGTCAAGCGTGACGCCGGCGCGTAAAAGCGCCTCCTCGATCAGCGTGTCGAGCGCCTCGACATGGGCACGCGCAGCGATCTCCGGAACCACGCCGCCATAGGCGCTATGCTCTTCCAGCTGGCTCAAGACGACGTCGCCGAGGATGCTTCCTTGACCGTTTTCGTCGCGCAGCACGACGGAAGCCGCGGTTTCGTCGCAGCTTGTTTCTATGCCGAGGATGCGCATGGGCGAGGACATCAGGAACTACTCAAAGATTGCGGTCGCACCGAAAGGTGGGTACACGGAACTCCGGTAACAATGGATAGCCTTTGATGCAAACAAAACCTTTCCGGATCGGCACGCGCGGCAGCCCGCTGGCGCTCGCTCAAGCCCATGAAACGCGCGATCGCCTTGTCGCCGCGCATGGTCTGTCGCCGGAAATGTTCGAGGTCGTCATCCTGTCCACCAAGGGCGACCGCATCACCGATCGCTCGCTCGCCGAGATCGGCGGCAAGGGCCTTTTCACCGAGGAAATCGAGCAGCAACTGCTCTCGGGCGAACTGGATTTCGCCGTGCATTCCTCGAAGGACATGCCGACCAGACTTCCTGATGGCCTGTTCCTCTCCGCCTTCCTGCCGCGCGAGGACATCCGCGACGCCTTCATCGGCCGCACGGCACCCAAGCTGATGGAATTGCCGGAAGGCGTGACCGTCGGCTCGTCGTCGCTGCGCCGCCAGGCATTGATCCGAAGGCTTAGGCCCGACATCAATGTCATCACCTATCGCGGCCAGGTCGAGACGCGGCTGCGCAAGCTTTCCGAAGGCCAGGTCGATGCGACGCTGCTCGCCTATGCCGGCCTGAAGCGGCTCGGCATGACCGACGTGCCGACCGAACTGCTCGATCCGGAAGAATTTCCGCCGGCACCGGCACAAGGTGCGATCTGTATCGAGAGCAGGATCGGCGACAGCCGCGTCAATGACCTGCTCGCGGCCATCGACGATGCCAGAACCCATGAATCCGTCGCCTGCGAACGCGGCTTCCTGGCGACACTCGACGGCTCCTGTCGCACTCCGATCGCCGGCCTGGCGATCTCGGACGGCACGCATCTGCGCTTCTCCGGCATGATCCTGACGCCCGACGGTCGCACCCATCACCGGGTTACGATCGAAGGCAAGGCGGCCGACGCCATGGCACTTGGGCAAAAGGCCGGCGAACAGATCCGCGCCGACGCGGGACCGGGCTTCTTCTCGAGCTGGATCTGAATCATGCGGCTGCTCGTGACCCGGCCGCAACCCGCTGCGGAGGCTACGGCCCGCCGGCTGGAGCGCTTGGGTCACCGGCCCCAGTTGCTGCCGCTGGCGCAGGCGGAACATTTGCCGCAGGCCGCGCGAACAGCACTCGAAACGCCGCATGACGCGATCGCGCTGACGAGCGCCGAAGCTGTTCGGGTGCTGGCCGAACTTGAGGCCGATCTCACACCGCATAAGGCCAAACCCTGTTTTTGCGTCGGCGAAGCGACGTCGCGCGCGGCGCGCGCACTTGGCTTCACCCAGGTCCACCCGGCAGAGGGCACCGGAAAGAGCCTTGCGGAGCTGATCGCGGCCACGCCTTCTCGATCCGAACGACCGCTCCTCTATCTCGCAGGCTCCCCCCGCTCCAAAGGATTTGAAGCGACGCTTCGGCAGCTTCACATCGATCATGTCACCGTCGAATGCTACCGGATGCAGCCGATCACCCATCCACCGGACGCATTGACACGCCTGCTTTCCGCCGGTCGGCCAGATGCCGTGCTGCTCTATTCCAACGACACGGCGCGGCGCTTCGCAGCGCTGCTGGTCGACGTGGGTCTTGAAGCCGCCGCCTTCTCACCGCGCTACCTCTGCCTGAGTGATGCGGTTGCCGCGGCTCTACCGGAAGGAGCACCGGTCGAGATCGCCGCAAGACCCGACGAGGAAAGCCTTTTCAGCCTCCTCTAATGCTATTTCGATCAAAAACGGAACAAGGGGGGCTTTCCCTCACCGGTCAGCCTGACTAGGTTTGTTGCGAGAACCGACAGGCAACAACGGTAGGAGGTCACCATGGTATCGGAAAACCCGCCGCGCCGCTCGAAAGCCGAGAAAGAGCCGCTGACGATCGACCTTGAAGCGGAAAAGCCCGTGACGGAAAACACCGAGGCAACCGCGAGCCACGCAGCAGCTGCCGATGAGCCGACCGAGCCCCCCGAAGCCGATGGCGCTGCGGAAGCGCGCCTCGAAGAGGAGATCGAGGAGCAGCGCGCCGATGCGGCCGCCGCCGTCTTCACCGAAGAGCCGCCGCATATCAGTCGCACGCCCGAGGCGACAGTGGTGCAGAAACCGCCTTCGAGCGCCGGCGCGCTGGCCGCGGGTATCCTCGGCGGCCTCGTCACGCTCGCCGGCTTCGGCGTGCTGCAATATGCCGGCTATATACCGGGGCTTGGCCCCGACCGAGGCGCGTCGACCGCGGAGCTCACGCTTTCGAGCGAGGTCCAGGCGCTGCGCGACCAGGTGGCCGGCATTCAGGCACCGACTGCGACCATCGACATCACGCCGCTCGAGAACCGCCTCGCAGCCCTGGAGCAGACTGCGGCACAACCGGCTGCCAGCGGGGCGCCGGCTGCCGAGGTGACGGCTCTGCAAGCCGAAGTGACGAACCTGACCAAGGAGATCGCCGCGCTGAAATCGGGCCTCGCTGACGCGCAGCAATCGGCGACGGCGGCGAGGGCCGAACTGGCAAGCCGCATCGACACCGCCGAGCAGAAACTCAACGAGCCCGCCAATGACATCCAGGTCGCAAAGGCTGTCGCCGTGACGGCGCTCAAGAGCGCGATCGACCGCGGCGGACCGTTCCTGGCCGAACTCGACGCACTTCGCAGCATCGCGCCGGACGAGACGGCAGTAACCGGCCTCGCCCAGGATGCAACGACAGGCGTGGCAACGCGGGCCGACCTTCGGCGCGATTTTGCAGCCGCGGCTGATACGATGCTCGATACGCTCGATCAACCGGATCCGAACGAGGGCATCTTCGACCGCCTCGTTTCCAGCGCCATGTCGGGCATTCGCGTGCGCCCCGTCGGCAGCGTCGAAGGCGAGACGCCGGAAGCCGTCGTCGCCCGCATCGAGGACAAGCTGAACAACGGCGATCTCAAGGGCGCGGCATTGGAGTGGGATGCTCTGCCTGCAGCCGCCAAGACTGCCGGCGAAGCGTTCAAGGTCAAGCTTGACCAGCGTCTGCGGGTCGAGGGCATCATCGATGCGGCGGTCGCTGCAACGATGAACAAGACCGCCACCGAAGGCTGAGGAAGACAGATATGATCCGCATTTTGATCTTCATCCTGATCGTGCTCGGCCTCGGCCTCGGCTTCGCGTGGCTCGCGGATCGGCCCGGCGAACTGTCGCTCGTCTGGCAAGGCCAGCTCATCGAGATGAGCCTGATGCGTGCGGCGTCGCTGCTGATCTCACTGGTCGCCGCGGTGTTGATCGCCATCTGGCTGGTGCGTACCATCTGGCTGTCGCCGCACACCGTCACCCGCTATTTCCGCGCCCGCAAACGCGACAGGGGTTACCAGGCGCTGTCGACCGGCCTGATTGCCGCCGGTGCCGGCGACGCCAACCAGGCGCGCAAGATGACGGCGCGCACCCGCGGCCTGATCAGCGCCGACCAGGAGCCGCTGATCCACTTGCTCGAAGCCCAGACCTTCCTGATCGAGGGCAAATACGACGACGCCCGCAAGAAATTCGAACTGATGGCCGACGACCCGGAAACGCGGGAACTCGGCCTGCGCGGTCTCTATCTCGAGGCCAAGCGCCTGGGCGCCCACGAAGCGGCCCGCCAATATGCCGAACGCGCGGCGGAGAAGGCGCCGCACCTGCCCTGGGCAACGCTGGCAACGCTCGACAGCCAGAGCCAGGCCGGACAATGGGACGACGCACTGCGCCTCCTCGACCAGAGCCGGACCGCTCACGTGCTGGAGCGCAAGGACGCCGACCGCAAGAAGGCCGTGCTCCTGACCGCCCGCGCCATGACCCGTCTCGACGGCGATGCCAAGACGGCTCGCGATGACGCGCTTGCAGCGCTCAAGCTAGACGAAAACCTTGTGCCGGCAGCACTCATCGCGGCAAAGGCGCTGTTTCGCGAGGACAACCTGCGCAAGGGCGCATCGATCCTCGAAAAAGCGTGGAAGCATGAACCGCATCCCGACATCGCCCGCCTTTATGTCAGGGCACGGGGCGGCGACACGGCGGTCGACCGGCTGAAGCGCGCGAGAAAACTCGAATCGCTCCGCCCGAACAACGCGGTTGCCATGGCCGCCGTTGCCGAGGCGGCGCTGGAAGCCCGCGAGCTTCTGCTTGCCCGCACCAAGGCGGAGGCGGCCGCACGGCTGGAGCCGACCGAGAGCATCTTTCTGCTGCTTGCCGATATCGAGGAGGCCGACACCGGCGACGAGGGCCGTATCCGCCACTGGATGGCCCAGGCCCTGAAGAGCCCGCGCGACCCTGCCTGGACGGCCGATGGCGTGACCTCGCCGACCTGGCTGCCGGTCTCGCCGGTCAGCGGACGGCTCGATGCATTCGAATGGAAGGCACCGTCGCTGCAGCTTGCCACACAGGTCGAGGACGGCCATCTGAACGCCGATCAAGCGATCCGCAGCTTGCCGCCAGTCTTGGCCGAGCACCATCCGGTGCCCCATGGCACGGCTCCAGCGAAACAGGTTGTCGATGCGCCCGTGATCTTCGAAGCGGTATCCGAACCTCCGCGGGAGCGCCCGGAGCCGATCAAGGTTGCGGAAGCCAGAAAACCGGCCTCGGTCGTCGAAAAGCCCCGCGAAAAAGATGGCGCCTCCAATGGCGAGCCGGTCGCCGACCCGTTCTTCGGCCGTGCCCCCGATGATCCCGGCGTGCGGGAACCGGCTGCCGGCGAGAAGCTGCCGGAAAAGACCAGTTTCCGATTGTTCTGAGTTTTGTAAGGGGCTGTGGACACAACCATGTTTGAACGCTTCCGGACGTTTCTCGAGGGCCTGACCGGCCCGACGACACGGATCGAGAGGGGCGATCCGCGCGTGGCGGTCATCGCACTCTGCATTCAGGTGATGGAGGCGGACGGCAAGATCCTTGCCTCCGAACAGCGCAAGATGCGCGCCATCATCAAGCAGCACTATGCACTTGACGATGCGGCGCTCGACGCGCTGGTCGAGGCAGGCCAGTCGGCCGAAAGCGAAGCGATCGACTTCTATCAGTTCACCGCCGAAGTGAAGCGCCACCTTTCCGAAGAGCAGCGCATCGAACTCATCGGCATGCTCTGGGAGGTTGTCTATGCCGACGGCGAGCGCAGCGAGATGGAAGACCACGTGATCTGGCGGATCGCCGATCTCTTGGGTGTTTCCGGACGAGACCGCGTGTTGAAGCGACGGGAGGTTGCGGCAAGGATCGATGCGGAGGAAGAAGGCGAACCGCGACAGGAAAGCTGACATGCCAATAGCCGCCGAAACCGACAGGAAGCCCATCCTTATCGTCCTGCACCAGGAGCGATCGAGCGCCGGCCGTGTCGGCCAGATCCTCACCCAGAAGGGTTTTTCCCTCGACATCCGTCGTCCGGCGCTTGGCGACGAGCTGCCGCCGACGCTGGAACACCATGGCGGCACGATCATCTTCGGCGGCCCGATGAGCGCCAACGACGAGGAGGATTTCGTCCGGCGCGAGATCGACTGGCTGTCGGTGCCGCTGAAGGAAAACAAACCCTATCTCGGCATTTGCCTCGGCGCCCAGATGCTGGCGCGCAATCTCGGCGGCAAGGTCGCGCCGCACCATGAAGGCATGACGGAGATCGGCTGGTATCCGCTGGTTGCCACCGACGCCGGCCGGGCGCTGATGGACTGGCCTGACATGGTCTATCATTTCCATCGCGAAGGCTTCGACCTGCCTGCGGGCGCCGAGCTTCTGGCAACCGGCAACACCTATCCGAACCAGGCCTTCCGCTATGGCGACAACGCCTGGGGCATCCAGTTTCATGGCGAGCTGACGCGCGCCATGATGCATCGCTGGGTGGTACACGGCGCCCATCGCTTTGAAATGCCGGGCGCACAGATCGGCAAGGCCCATCTCGACGGGCGCATGCAGCACGACGGGCCGTTGCGCACCTGGATGGAGAATTTCCTCGACCTCATCTTCCTGCAGGCGGGCGTCAGAGAGGCCGCATAGCGGCAAACCCCACCGCTAGCGACGATGCTCCGGCACGTCGAGCGTGTCGATCTTGCGCAGTTGCGGGAAGCCGAGCGCCCAGAGCACTGACACCAGCAGCGTGCCTGCGCCGCCGAACGCGACGGCAAAGACCGCGCCGAAGCCCGACGCCATCATGCCCGCACGGAATTCGCCAAGCTCGTTGGAGGCGCCGACGAACACCATGTTGACCGCATTGACGCGACCGCGCAGCTCGTCCGGTGTCCACAGCGTGATCAGGATTTCGCGCACATAGACCGAGATCATGTCGGCAGCGCCCATGATCACCAGCGCTGCGATCGACAGCCACGGCGTTGCCGACAGGCCGAAGACGATGGTGCCGAGACCGAACAGCGCAACGCCGGTGAACATCAGGATGCCCGCACGGTGGCGGATGGGGTGGGCGGCCAGCCAGATCGCCATGCCGACCGCGCCGACGCCGGGGGCGGCGCGCAGCAGCCCCAGGCCCCAGGGGCCAAGATCGAGGATGTCGCGGGCGAACACCGGCATCAGCGCAACGGCGCCGCCGAGCAGCACCGCGAAGAGATCGAGCGAGATCGCGCCCAGCACCACCTTCTCCGCCTTGATGTAGCGAAAGCCGGCGGTGATCGTCTCCCAGCTCTGCACTGGGGCCTTGGAGCGGGCTGCCGGCTTCGGAATGGCAAACACCATCAGCGCCGCCGCCGCGAAGAAGCAGACGCCGACAGCATAGGGTGCAACCGAACCGAAGCCATAGATCAGGCCGCCGGCAACCGGGCCGACGATCATCGCCGTCTGCCAGGATGTCGAATTCCAGGCGATCGCATTGGGCAGGTCTTCCGGCGGCACCAGATTGGGTGCGAGCGACTGGGAAGCGGGCGCGAGAAACGCCCGCTCGATGCCGAAGACGATCAGGATCGCATAAACAGGCCAGGGCGAGAAAAGCCCGGTGACCGTCAGCATCAGCAACGCGATGGCGCACAGCGTGCTGACGGCCA
The DNA here is from genome assembly GCF_058795755.1 of Ensifer sp. GW823-FHT05D09. Classification (NCBI taxonomy): domain Bacteria; kingdom Pseudomonadati; phylum Pseudomonadota; class Alphaproteobacteria; order Hyphomicrobiales; family Rhizobiaceae; genus Ensifer; species Ensifer sp. GW823-FHT05D09. The sequence continues at coordinate 155,681 of NZ_JBXAIA010000006.1, forward strand.
TGCAGATGCCCATGATCATGCGCCGGTTGTAGCGATCGGCAACCGAGCCGGTGACGAGGATCAGCACCAGCGACGGCAGGAATTGGAAAAGCCCGATCAAGCCGAGATCGAACGGATCGCGCGTCAGATCGTAGATCTGCCAGCCGACCGCGACGGAGATGATCTGGATGGCGAAGTAGGCGAGGAAGCGCGAGAAGAAATAACGACGATAGCCGACATGCCGAAAGGCGGCGAAGCGGTGCGTGGTATGAACGGCAGACATGGGGGAAACGCTCCTCGACGGTACCGATCTTTGAGCGACCTCTATTAAACATGATCGCGCACGGCAAATCGGCGTACTTGCTCGTTTAGGTCTCAATGTCTACATGTCTGTCAATAACGATTTGGAGACCGGCATGATTGCTGTCATCGGCACCTTGAACTTTATTATCAACATCGCGTGGTTTCTGATCATCGCGTCCGCCATCTTTTCCTGGCTCTACGCGTTCAACGTCATCAACGTGAACAACCAGGCGATCAACATGATCGGCCGCTCGCTCTACCAGCTGACCGAGCCGCTCTATCGTCCGATCCGCCGGGTCCTGCCCAACATGGGCGGCGTCGATCTTTCGCCGCTGGTCGTGCTGGTGATCCTCTATTTCATCCAGCTGTTCCTGAACACGACGATCGCGCCGGCGCTGCTGCGCTGATCCATTGACGGGCCAAGCGTTTACCGCCCACGGCGATCACGTGCGCGTCACCGTCCGGCTGACACCGAACGGCGGACGCGACGGGATCGACGGGGTGGAGAGTGGCGCCGACGGGCAGGACCATCTCAAGGTCCGCGTGCGCGCCATCCCGGAAAAGGGCAAGGCCAACCAGGCCCTGATCGCCGTTCTCGCCAAGGAAATCGGCGTCGCCAAGAACCGCATTTCCTTCATTTCAGGCGAAACTCAGCGAAAAAAAATCCTCCGGATCGATGCCGACCCGGAGGATGTTTTAGAGCGACTTGCCGAATTGGCCGGCAAATGAGCCGAAAGCTTACTTCTTTTCGTTCGCGGCGCGCTCGACAGCTTCCTTGATCAGCTGCTTGGCGACGGCGGCATCCTTCCAGCCAAAAATCTTGACCCACTTGCCGGGCTCCAGATCCTTGTAGTGCTCGAAGAAGTGCTCGATCTGCTTGAGCGTGATTTCCGGCAGGTCGGTGTATTCATGCACCTTGTCGTAGCGCTGCGTCAGGTGGCCCGACGGAACCGCGATGATCTTTTCGTCCTTGCCGGAGTTGTCTTCCATCATCATCACGCCGATCGGGCGGACGTTGATGACGCAGCCCGGAACGAGCGGACGGGTGTTGCAGATCAGGACGTCGATCGGATCGCCGTCGTCGGAAAGCGTGTGCGGCACGAAGCCGTAGTTCCCCGGATAGTGCATCGGCGTGTAGAGGAAACGGTCGACGACGAGCGTGCCGGCTTCCTTGTCCATCTCGTACTTGATGGGATGGCCACCGACGGGAACCTCAACGATCACGTTGACATCTTCTGGTGGATTCTTTCCGATGGAAATCGCGTCAATGCGCATGGACTACTCCAGGGTCAGTTGGGACGTTTGCCCGTCGGATAAAGGGAAACATGCCGCGATGCAATATAACTTTCGTCCGCAGCGCAGATTCAGCCGGTGGTTTTGTCGTGGTCGAATGGCCGGGACAGGTCGACAAATCCTGCCGAAGGGAGGTCATGATGAACGGAAAGATTGCGTGCCTGTTGCTGGTCCTGCTGTCTGCCGGATCAGCCATTGCCAATGACAGCGTCTATGTCGACGTCAGCCGCGACAAGTGCAAGACGATCGCCGAGGAGCCGGGCATGTACGCCCTGATGACCTGCCCGGGTTACGGCGACTATCCCGTCCACTTCAAGGAGATTGACGTTCGTCAGAGCTTCTCCTTCGGCCATATCGGCAAGGAATACCTCGACGGGGCATTCGAGAGCTTCATCCCCTTCAACCACGCGGGCACAATCGTGGAATGGCGCGTCGCCAAGGGCGGCGCTGCGGTTGCGACGATCCTGCGCTGGATCATCGAAAACCCGGATCCGAAGACCGGGGAATCGGTCCCCGCGCTGGAAGGGCAGGTTCTCGTCATTTCCAAGGTGGCCGAGAAGCATAACGGCAAGGGCTGCGTCGCCGGCTATGTCGATGCGCTCGCCAACCCTGATCCCAACGCGATCGCCCGCAGGATCGCCGACGAGGTTGCGCCGACATTTCGCTGCGGCGTCGATAAGGCGCAATTCCACGGCAAGCGCGGCGACAAGGCCGCCGAAACCAACAACGAACTGCCGGAATGATGTTGGAAGGTGCCGCTACCGCAAAAGCCCCCAAGGCCCTGCGCTTTCGGCGTCAGTTCCAGGCGAAGCCGACCTTCTTGAGGTGCTTGTCACCGAAATCTTCCATGCCTTCGGCAATATCGCTGCCGCCGGCGCCCTGGAAGAACTGATAGGCGTGATCGCTGTCCTCCAGGCACCAGACGACCAGTCCCTGGCAGCCGAGCGAGCGCAGCAGGCTCTTGGCTTCGCCGAACAGAACCCGTCCAAGGCCGATGCCCTGGTATTCCGGACGCAGGTAGATCTCGTAGATTTCGCCTTCCTGCGGCAGCGCCTTGGCGCGGCTGAGGCCGAGAGTGGCATAGCCGGCAATCGTTCCCGCGACGTCCACGACCAGCAGGGTCGCCGGACCGCGCGTCGCCTTGCGCCACCAGACTTCGTCTCGACGATTGACCATCTGGATCAGCGGGCGGTGCGGAATGATGCCGCCATAGGTCTGCAGCCATGAAACGCGATGCACGTCGGCAATTGCCGCCGCCTCTTGCGGTTCTCCAGGCCTGACCTCGATCGAAACAGTCTTCATGACTCACGACTCTAAACACACACAGGGCGAACAGGAATCCCGCCCGGGAGCCGCGTCGCGTTAACCCACAGGCAACTTTAACGGCATCCTGTGGAAGGTTAACGCCTTTTTAACTTTATCCGCAAGCCGCCCCCCGCTGGCACACACAGCAAAAAACCCCGGATCGCTCCGGGGTTTTGAAAATTGCTGGTTTTTGTCGGAAGGGCTTAAGCAGCGCCAGCCGTGCGCGACTTCTCGAAGCGCTTGCGGTCGTTCGAGTCGAGGTACATCTTGCGAAGACGGATCGACTTCGGCGTGACTTCGACCAGCTCGTCGTCCTGGATCCAGGACAGCGCCCGCTCGAGCGTCATGCGGATCGGCGGCGTCAGCTTGACGGCTTCGTCCTTGCCCGATGCGCGCATGTTGGTGAGCTTCTTGCCCTTCAACACGTTGACTTCGAGGTCGTTGTCGCGCGTGTGGATGCCGATGATCATGCCGGCATAGACCTTTTCGCCGGCTTCGATGATCATCGGGCCGCGGTCTTCCAGGTTGAACATGGCATAGGCGACCGATTCACCGGCATCGTTGGAGAGCAGCACGCCGTTGACGCGGCCACCGATCTCGCCCTTGTACGGCTGGTAGGCGTGGAACAGGCGGTTCATGACCGCCGTGCCGCGCGTATCCGTCAAGAGTTCCGACTGGTAGCCGATCAGGCCACGGGTCGGAGCGAAGAACACCAGACGGACGCGATTGCCGCCGGACGGACGCAGCTCGACCATCTCGGCCTTGCGCTCGGACATCTTCTGAACGACGACACCCGAATGCTCTTCGTCGACGTCGATGACCACTTCTTCGATCGGCTCGAGCAGCTGACCGTTGTCATCCTTGTGCATGACGACGCGCGGACGCGAAACGGCAAGTTCGAAGCCTTCACGACGCATGGTTTCGATCAGAACTGCGAGCTGCAATTCGCCGCGACCGGAGACGAAGAACGAATCCTTCTCGGAGGATTCCTCGATCTTCAGCGCAACGTTGCCTTCAGCTTCCTTGAACAGGCGGTCGCGGATGACGCGGCTCGTGACCTTGTCGCCTTCGGTGCCGGCAAGCGGGCTATCGTTGACGATGAAGGACATGGTGACGGTCGGCGGGTCGATCGGCTGTGCCGTCAGCGCTTCGGTGACCGTCGGGTCGCAGAAGGTGTCGGCGACTGTGCCCTTGGTCAGGCCGGCGATGGCGACGATGTCACCTGCATGCGCTTCTTCGATCGGCTGGCGCTCGATGCCGCGGAAAGCGAGGATCTTCGAGATGCGGCCGGTTTCAAGCAGCTTGCCGTCCTGGCCGAGAACCCGGACCGGCTGGTTCGGCTTCAGCGAACCCGAATGGATGCGGCCGGTGATGATGCGGCCGAGGAAGGGGTTTGCTTCGAGGATCGTGCCGATCATGCGGAACGGGCCTTCGGCAACCGTCGGCTCGGGAACGTGCTTGAGCACGAGGTCGAGGAGCGGTGCCATGCCCTGGTCCTTCGGACCTTCAGGCGCTACGTTCATCCAGCCGTCGCGGCCCGAACCGTAGAGGATCGGGAAGTCGAGCTGCTCGTCGGAAGCGTCGAGGTTTGCAAAGAGGTCGAAGACTTCGTTGATGACTTCTTCGTGGCGTCCGTCAGGGCGGTCGATCTTGTTGATCGCGACGATCGGCTTCAGGCCGACCTTCAGCGCCTTGCCGACGACGAACTTCGTCTGCGGCATCGGGCCTTCGGAGGCGTCGACGAGAACGATGGCGCCGTCCACCATCGACAGGATGCGCTCGACTTCGCCGCCGAAGTCGGCGTGGCCGGGGGTGTCGACGATGTTGATGCGCACGCCCTTCCACTCGACCGACGTCGCCTTGGCGAGAATGGTGATGCCGCGCTCTTTTTCGATGTCGTTGGAGTCCATGACGCGTTCGGCAACGCGCTGGTTTTCGCGGAACGAGCCCGACTGCTTCAGAAGCTCGTCGACAAGGGTCGTTTTCCCATGGTCGACGTGCGCGATAATCGCGATGTTACGAATGCTCATTTTTCGTCTCGGAAGGTTTAGGGCACGCCCCAATGGGCCACGCCGCTTTTTCAATGGTCGGGCTCATACAGGTTTTTTTGCGATTGCGAAAGGGGGGCGTGCGCAAGAGACCGGCGCCGAAGCCCCGACAGGCCATGGGTTTGCAACCGGAAAGGGTCGCGCCAACCGGCTCTGGAAAGGGATCAGTCAAAGCCAGAACGGTCATGCGACAGCGGCCGGATCGAGCGTCACGCGCCACAGTTCCTGGTCTTGCCGATCCATCAGGCGCACGGTCATCTGCTTCGTCTGGCCATTGATATCGACGATGCCGAAGAACTGCAGGCCGGCCGACGGCGGCAGGTTGCTGTCGGCGCCTCCGCCCGATGCCTTGATGAAGCGGACATCAGGGCCGAACGTCATGTCCAGCTCCTTTGGACCATAGGTTCCGGAATGCAAGGGACCGGAGACGAACTCCCAGAACGGCAGGAAATCCTTGAAGGCCGCCCGCGACGGATCGTAGTGATGCGCAGCGGTGTAATGCACATCCGCCGTCAGCCAGACGAGGTTGTCGATGGCATTGTCCCTGATGAAGCGCAGCAGGTCTGCGAATTCGGTTTCGCGTCCGGTCGGCGGACCATTGTCGCCGTTGGCGATGGCATCGGAGCCGCGCCGGTTGGCATAGTCGTCCCAGACGACGAGGCCGATGGGCATGTCGCAGGCGATCACTTTCCAGACGGCCCGCGAGGCGGCAAGCTCCCGTTTCAGCCAGTCCGCCTGGCGCCAGCCGAACAGGCCGCCATCCCCCTCCCCCTGGTTGGGGCCGCGGTAGGAGCGGAGATCGACGAAGAAGACATCGAGCAGCGGACCGTATGCGATCTTGCGGAAGATGCGGCCGGGCTGGGTCGGGACGTTGCGGATCGGCGTCATCTCGTTGAACGCCCGGCCGGCGCGGGCCGCATAGACGGCCACGTCTTTTTCCTGGTAGCGCGGATCGTCTCTGAGGTCCGTCGACGCCGACCAATTGTTCAAAACCTCGTGGTCGTCCCATTGATAAAAGGTCGGGCAGACGGCGTTGAGGTCACGCACATGGCTGTCGAGAAGATTGTACTTCCACTGGCCACGATATTCTTCGAGCGTTCGCGCCACGTCGCGCTTCTCATGCGTCACCACCCGGTTCTTCCAGATGCCACCGTCGCGCAAGGGTATCTCGTCGGGAATGGGGTTGTCGGCATAGATCGTGTCGCCGGAATGGATGAAGAAATCCGGCTCGTGCAGACGCATCGTCGAATAGGTCTTCATGCCGACGTCGTCGATGCCCCAGCCCTGGCCGGCCGTGTCGCCGGACCAGACGAAGCGGATCGAGCGCTTGCGCAAGGGTGCTGTGCGAAACCGGCCGATCACCGGCTCGGACACCCGGTTGACGTCGTAGAGATCGGTCGCGGTGAAGCGGTAGAAGATGTCCTGGTCGGGCAGGAGATCGTCGAGCGAACACTTCACCGCGCAATCCGTCTGCGGTGTCGCGGTGAGATCGGCGAGACGAACCGGATTGGAAAAGCTTTCGGTCGTCGAGTACTCCAGGCTTACCCGCGACGGCCGGTCGACCCGCGTCCACACCATGCCGGAGCGTGTGTCGACATCCCCCGACTGGACACCATGGATGAATTCCGGCCGGCCGTAACCGCGGGCATAGAACGGTGTCGCAAGACCGGAGGACGCGACAAGGCCGGCGGCACCGGCGGATAAAAGAAAGGAACGACGGGACAGCGTGGTGAGGATTTCGGCCAAACAAGCCTCCGGTTCGAGCCTCGCGAAAGCGAATTTCGCGTGTCGGACCTTTGGCTGCCCGCATGTCAGCGCGTTGACAGAGGCATGAAACAATTTGAACGGTTTCGCGACAATTCGGTGAAAGTCTGCCTTGCAGCGCTTAACGGTAAGCCGCCCCGGCACCTTCACGGCGGCGCCATTTCGACAACCTCTCGTCTTGACGTAACGCCGGCTGGAACACTAAGGGTAGCGCCGACGGTTCCCCGAAGGATGACTCTAACGGGGATTAATAGGGAACACGGTGAGGACGACCCAATAGGGACCGAGACCGTGGCTGCCCCCGCAACTGTAAGCGGAATGCCGGACACCCAAGTGGCGCGACAGCGCGCCATGCCACTGCGATCGCGTCAGACGCGTTGCGGGAAGGCAGGTGGAAGGCGCTTGATCCGCGAGCCAGGAGACCTGCCGTCAAGCAGAAGATCCAACGTCACGGGCGGGGTTGCCCGGAACAGGAGTTGTCCATGATCCGCATACCCGGCGGCTTTGCGCCCTCTTTTCCCGTTCTTCTCGACGTTTGCGATCGTTTGTCTCCCGAAATCCGACCGGCCGGCTGTCGCCGCTTCGGCTGACCCTTCGCAAGCTCACGAGAAGAGAGAATTCCCTTGAAAGCCATTTTCAATGCCGTCGGGCGCTATTGCCCATCCCTTGCCGTTTCCGTGTCCCTGCTTTTGACCGTCGCTCCCACGACCGCTCTTGCGGCCGCGACGAGCTACCCCCTGACCTTAAAGAATTGCGGCCAGGAGGTTACCTTTAAGGCGGCGCCGACGCGCACCGCCTCTATCGGTCAGAGCACCACGGAAATTCTTTATCTTCTCGGCCTCGCGGACAAGGTCGTCGGCACAGCCGTGTGGATCGGCCCTGTTATCGACGGCTACGAGGACGTCAACGCCAAGGTGCCGCGGCTTGCCGATAACGACCCGAGCTTCGAAAGCGTCGTTGCCACCAAGCCGGATCTGGTGACCGCGCAGTTCCAGTGGCATGTCGGGCCGGAGGGCATTGTCGCAACGCCGAAGCAATTCGCCGAACTGTCGATCCCCGTCTATGTCTCGCCGGCCGATTGCGCCGCCAAGGACAATTCCGCCGGTGGCGACGGCGTACGCCACAATGCCTTTTCGATGGACCTGATCTACCAGGAGATCACTGAGCTCGCCGAAATCTTCGATGTGCAGGATCGTGGGCAGGCCCTGGTCGCCAAGCTGAAGGCCCGCGAAGAAGCTGCCCGCAGCAAGATCGCCAATGCCGACGGCAAGCTGTCGGCCGTCTTCTGGTTCTCCAGCGCCGAAATGGACATCGATCCCTATGTCGCCGGCACCAACGGCGCGCCCGGCTACATCATGTCTGCGCTCGGCATCAAGAATGTCGTGTCCACCGAAGAGGAGTGGCCGACCATCGGCTGGGAGACCATCGCCAAGGCCGATCCGAAGATCGTTGTCATCGGCAAAATGGATCGCCGCCGCTTCCCGGCCGACGACTGGGAGCTGAAGATGAAGTTCCTGAAGTCCGACCCGGTCATCAGCCTGATGCCGGCGGTCAAGGCCGACCATATCGTCGTCATGGACGCACAGGCGATGAACCCGACGATCCGCACGATCGAGGGCATCGAGGTGCTGGCCGACGCGGTCGAAAAAGCCGGCCTGGCGAAGTGAGGTCAACACCTCCAGCGATCAACCGCGCGGGCGCCGTTTCGACGGCGCTCGCACTGCTTTTCCTGGCGCTCGCCCTTGGTGCCGCCATCGGCGAGACCGCCATCCCTCTCGACGTCGTGGGAAAAACCGTCGCCAACCGTCTTTGGGGCGCCGGCTACCCGCTCGATGCGATCGACGAGGGCATCGTCTGGAACTATCGCCTCAGCCGCGCTGTCGTGGCCGCCTGCTGCGGCGCGGCACTTTCGCTCTGCGGCGTCGTCCTGCAGGCGCTGCTGCGCAATTCCCTGGCCGATCCCTATATCCTCGGCATCTCCGCCGGCGCATCGACTGGTGCCGTCGCCGTCGCCATTCTCGGCATCGGCGCAGGTATGCTGACGCTGTCGCTCGGCGCCTTCTTCGGCGCGGCGTTCGCCTTCGCGCTCGTATCTCTCCTGGCGCTCCGAGCCGGCCGCGGCACCGGCGCCATCATTCTGGCCGGCGTTGCCGGCTCGCAGCTCTTCAACGCGCTCACCTCCTTCATCGTCACCAAATCAGCCAATGCCGAGCAGGCCCGCGGCATCATGTTCTGGCTGCTCGGCAACCTCTCGGGCGTACGCTGGCCGGATGCGGCGCTGGCGCTGCCGGTGGCCATTGGCGGCCTGCTTGTCTGCCTCTGGCACGCCCGCGCGCTCGACGCCTTCACCTTCGGCGCCGAATCGGCCGCCTCGCTCGGCATCCCGGTCAAGCGGGTCTACATCATCCTGATTTCGGCAACCGCGCTGATGACGGCGGTCATGGTCAGCATCGTCGGCTCCATCGGCTTCGTCGGCCTCGTCATCCCGCATGCCGCGCGCTTCCTTGTCGGCGTGCGCCACGGCCTGCTGTTGCCGGCAGCAGCGCTCACTGGAGCGATCTTCATGATAGCCGCCGACATCTTGTCGAGGGTCATCATTCCCGGCCAGGTGCTGCCGATCGGCGTAATCACGGCCCTCGTCGGCGCGCCGGCCTTCGCCCTCATCCTCAGTCGCGGCAGGGCCGCGTCATGAGCCTCAAGGCCGAAACCGTCTCCTGGTCGGCCGGCGGCCGCGTGATCGTCGATGCCGTCGATCTCGAGGTGATGCCCGGAGAATTCCTCGGGATCATCGGTCCGAACGGATCCGGCAAGACCAGCCTGATCTCGCTGCTCGCCGGCATCCGCCCGCCGAAATCCGGCAGTGTCAGCCTCGAAGGGCGGCCGTTTGCCAAGACGACGCCACGAGACATTGCTCAACGCATCGCGCTGGTCGAACAGCAGGCGGAAACCACCGAACGCATCACCGCCCGCCAGGCGGTCGAGCTTGGCCGCACCCCGCATCTCGGCGCGCTTTCGCCCTGGTCGATCAGCGATACCGATATCGTCGACCGCGCGCTTGCGCATGTGGGCATGAGCGATTTTGCCGGCCGCATGTGGCACACACTCTCCGGCGGCGAACGCCAGCGATTGCACATCGCCCGGGCTCTCGCGCAACAGCCACAGATCCTGCTGCTCGACGAGCCGACCAATCACCTCGACATTCACCACCAGATCGGTCTGCTCGAGCTCGTGCGTGGGCAGCCGCTGACGGTCGTGGCCGCCCTGCACGATCTCAACCACGCCGCCGTCTTCTGCGACCGCATCGCCGTCATGGATCGCGGCCGCATCGTGGCCCTCGGCACCCCGACGGAGATCCTGACGGAAGACCGCATCTTCACGGTCTTCGGGGTCGCCGCGACGGTCGAGCACGACGAGGACGGCTCGTGCTTTGTGCGCTACCGGCGCCCGCGACCAAAACTGCATTTGATATCCGACACGATGAAGAGACATGACAATGCGCGTTAAACTCGCCGCCGTCCTTATTGCCTTCGGGCTTGCTGCCGCTCCGGCCTTCGCCGAAACCATCGAGGTCAGGATGCTCAATCGCGGCGAAAATGGCTCGATGGTGTTCGAGCCCGACTATGTCGAGCTGAAGCCCGGCGACAGCATCAAGTTTCGGGTCGGGCATAAGAGCCACAACGCCGCCTCGATCGAGGGCATGGTCCCTGACGGCTACGCCGGCTTCAAGGGCCAGATCAACGAGGAGATTGAGGTCACCTTCGACACGACGGGCTTCTACGGCATCAAGTGCTCGCCGCATTTCGCCATGGGCATGGTGATGCTGATCAAGGTCGGCGAGGTCGAACTGACCGAAGCCTTCCGCAAGGCCGAAGTCCCCGGCCGCGCGCGCGGCCGTTTCGACGCGATCTTCGCCCGCATGGACCAGGCCAAGGCAGCGCAATGAACCCAGCGGCTGAGGCAACCGGACCCGACCTTCGAAGAAATTTCGACCTCAAGGATGAGATCCGCGACTACTGGTCGAAGCGTTCCGAAACCTTCGACCTCGCCTTCGGCCATCGCATCCCGCCGGGTCCGGAATTTGCCGCCTGGCAGCAACCGGTGCGCGCCTTTCTCGGGGATGAGCCGCTGCGCGTGCTCGAACTCGCCTGCGGCACCGGCGAGGTGACGCGGCTGATCCACGACCTCGGCCACGACGTCACGGCGCTCGATTTCTCCGAGGCGATGCTTGCCGTCGCCCGGAAAAAGCACGCGGGCAAACCACGCCTGCGCTTCCTGCTTGCCGATGCGGAAAACACCATGGAGCCGGACGAGCGCTATGACGCCATCGTCTGCCGCCATCTGGTCTGGACGTTGACCGAGCCGCAGGCGACGCTTGGCGAATGGTTCCGCTTGCTGAAGCCCGGCGGCAAGCTGCTGGTTTTTGACGGCGACTGGGCGAAGCCGACCGCGGTTGGGCGCTTGGCGACCTTTGCGATCCGCCAGATCGATCGGGTGATCGGTCCCGACAATCACTACGACGGTGCGCTCAGCGATCGCCATGCAACGATCATGCAGAACCTGCCCTTCGGCGACGGCCTGACGGTCGAAACCTTGATGCCGATGATGAAATCGGCCGGCTTCCAGACCATCGAGCACGCATCCCATCAGCCGATCGCGGCCGCACAGCGTAAAACCGCAAACCTGCGCAACCGCCTGCGCACCTTCGTCTATCGCCGGTTCATTGTCTGCGCGTACAAGCCCGGCTGAATGGCCGGGTTGCACGGGCAGCACGCCAGCAACCGCATGGCATTTGCCGAAAGCCCTGCTATGAAGATTGCCGTCTTGGCTGACGGCCAATCTTGCGCCGTGGACCGGACGAAAAGAATCAACTCGCCGCCCGGCGACGTCAGATACCGGCAGGTTCCTCATCGTGTCCCAATCGACAACTCCCGTACGCGACCATCTCGAACAAATCCTGGCGAGGCTCGATGCCCGCCGGGATAACGAGAAGACCTATGTCAAACTCTACGCCGAAAGTGCCCGCGCCGAGGCCGATGCCGCCGATCGCCGCCGCCAGATCGGCGCCACCCTTGGCCCGCTCGACGGCAGGATCGTTTCGATTAAGGATCTCTTCGACATCGCCGATGAACCGACGCTCGCCGGCTCGATCATCAAGCGCACGGCAGCCGTGCCGCAACAGGACGCCGTCATCGTCAAGAGATTACGTGCCGCCGGCGCCGTGATCGTCGGCAAGACCCATATGACCGAATTCGCCTTCACCGCGGTCGGCCTCAACCCCCATTATCCGGTGCCCGGCAACGCGACCGATGAAAGCCTGATCCCCGGCGGCTCGTCCTCGGGTGCTGCGGTTGCAGCCGCCGAAGGCACCTGCGACATCGCTATCGGCTCCGACACCGGCGGCTCCGTGCGTATCCCGGCGGCGTTGAACGGGCTTGTCGGCTTCAAGCCGACCGCCAGCCGCGTCTCCCTTGACGGCGCATTCCCGCTTGCCCCCAGCCTCGATTCGATCGGCCCACTGGCTTACAGCGTTGCCGATTGTGCAGCGGCCGATGCCATTATGGCCGGCGAAACGGCGACAACGCTTGTAGCCCGACCGGTGGCCGGCCTGCGCATCGGCGTGCCGCGCGGCCAGCTTCTGGCCGACCTCTCCACCGCGATTGCCGCGGCCTTCGAGGCCAGCCTCGACCGCCTCGCTGCCGCTGGGGCCGACCTTGTCGAATGCAGCATCGACGATCTGATCGACCGCTTGCGGCAAGCAACCGCGATCGGCTCGATCGCTGGCCTCGAGGCAAGCCGTGTGCATGCCGACTGGCTTTCGGATGAGGCGGCACCCGTCGATACCAGGGTTTCGTTGACGCTCCGGCGCCGTTTGCTGACACCGCAGGCCGCACTCGATGCGCTGCTGGAAACGAGAGCAGGTTTGGCACGCGCCATGGACGAACGGCTTTCAGCCTACGACCTAATCGTCTTGCCGACGACGCCGATCGCCGCAGTGTCGATCGCCTCGGTGGAGACGAATGAGACGGAATATGATCGCGTCGAAGGCCTGCTCTTGCGCAACTGCCAGGTCGCAAACCAGTTCGACCTCACTGCCATAACGCTACCGATGCCGGGACTGACCCGCCCTGCAGGGCTGATGCTGGTGGGCAGGAATGGAACGGACAGGACGCTGCTGGCGACTGCTGCCTCGGTGGAAACGCTGTTGCAGGGCAACTGAGGCGGCCAGAGTCAAGGCAAGAGTGCAACGGTTGGGGCGGCCGACATGAGGCCGCTCTTGCGGTATCCGCCTGACATGTAGCCGACGAACCTCTTCTGGTTGCGACCGTTTGCGGACAGCCTCCACCGACTGAGTGCAGCGGTGGAGCTTTGGTGACGAGCGAAGGTTTTCGCCTCGCCTCAGTGCATCGTTTCGCCGGAAACCTCATCGCGAAGGATGCGGAACGCATCTTCGAGCGCTGCAACCAGCACATTGGTCAGCTCTTCGCCGTCATTGTTGGTGAGGAAGAGGGCAACAGCCGCATCCTGCGGATCGGCATAGTGCTCGACATCGTTTGACATATCATTGTCCTTTGTTCGCCGTGTCACATCCCGGCTCTTGGCGCGATGGTATGGGGGTCGACTTGTGCAAAGCTGGACGAACCAACCGGTGCCTCACGCGCTGCTCGGCGACTTCGCGCATTTCCGCCCAATCGCCTCTGTTTCAGGCACTCACAGCCTCTCAGAAGCAGGCAAGCTGCCCTACGCGACACGGGGTATCGCCTTTTTTGCTCGCCCTTGCCCCCCGCGGCGCGCTAGAGGACGCGGGAGATGAACGTCGGAACTGAAAATGTCGAAGAAGCCGAAGCGCGATAACGCCCATTACGAGCAGCGATTGAAGGCGGAATTTCCCGACATCTACGGCGACGTATTGGCGGGCAGGATCTCCTCCTTGCGCAAGGCGCTTGTCATTGCCGGCCTGAAGCCGCAGCGCACCCGCCTGGAGAAACTGAAGAATTCGTGGGCAAAGGCGACACCCGGCGAGCGCGAGGGCTTCCTCACATGGCTGACGATATCAGGCGTGCTGCCCACGGCCTCTCAATCGCCGGTCGCCGACACTGCTTCTCTTCCCCCGCTCCCGGCAGGAGCCCCCATCGCCAGTGGCCGTTATCTGCTTCCTTCCACGATCACGCGCATCAAGGCGATCATGGCGAAACGCCGGCTGAAGCCCGACGACGTCATGGGTGAGATGGGCTTTTTGTCCGACGGGCAATCCCTCGCCCGGGCCCTTGCCAAAAACGCAAGCCTGAGGCTCGCGGTGATTGCCGGACTGGAGGCATGGCTGCGCACGCATGAAGACTGACCTGGACATCGAGGCCTGGCGCCGGGATCTGGCACGCGTTTATTACCGGTCGTTGAACCTCGGGTGAGCCCGGCGCAGCTGTCTGTGCGTTGAAATATGTCGTCGATAGGCAGAGGGGAGCAAATGACGCCCCGCCAAAACCGGTTGCAAATGTTCCGGAGCATCGTTCTGTGGCGGACCTCTGAGAAAAGAGGCGGACAGGCAGTAGCGGCGAAGCAATGCAGGCGCCCTTTCGCATTGGCGGCGGTCCTCTGTTTCCAAAGGTTGCCAAGAACTGGCGCAATACATCCACAGGTGCTAATATTTTGGCGCCTAGGGTTCCTGGCAAACAAATCTCGCAGTCGATAATCACATAAACGCGAATTGCTTGCAGCCAATTGCCGCGCCGTCGAGCCCCGCTCGATGTGCAGAGTCGTTTTTCGACGACATCAACGTGGAGGAAAAGCCAATGGCCAGCAATCTTGTTTCCTACATCGCGCAGATGCTTACCCCTGACATGATCGCACGCATCGCCGCCGCACTCGGCCTCGATAGCAGCAAGGTGCAGGGCGCTGTCGTCGCTGCCGTGCCGGCTGTGCTCGCCGGACTGACCGGCGTAGCCTCCCAACCGGGCGGCGCGCAAAAAATCGCCGATACCGCCAAGCAGCAAGGCGGATCGCTCGACAATCTCATGGGAATGCTCGCAGGCGGCGACCAGACATCGCTGGCCCAGAGCGGATCACAGATCATTTCATCGCTGTTTGGTGCCAAGGACGGCAGTGCGCTTGCAAACGCCATCGGCGGCGCTTCCGGCATTGATCAAAGAGCGAGCGGCTCGCTGCTTGCAACACTTGCCCCCCTCGTCATGGGCGGTCTCGCCCGGCAAAGCGGCGGGGACCTCAGCGCCAACGGCATTGCCGGGTTGCTCGCCAGCCAGAAGGACAACATCGCCGCCGCGTTGCCGGCGGGCGTCCGGGAGATGCTTGGAGGCACGGGCCTACTCGGTTCACTCGGCTCGCTTGGCGCATCGGCGCAGTCCGCTGCCGCCTCCGCCACCCAAGCGGCCAACCAGGCTGCCCGCAGCGCCACCGCCTCGGCCGCCGCGGCAAGCGCCACCAGCCAACGCGCGGCAGCGGCCGCGGCTCCGGCCTCGTCGCGCAACTGGCTCTATTGGGTGATCGCGGCGCTTGTGCTGGCGGGCCTGCTTTTCTACCTCTTCGGCCGGCCTGGCGAAAAGGTCGTGCCTCAGGCGGCGACACCCGAGCAGGTCACGCCGCAGGCCGCTACGCCTGAGCCGAACCTGACCGTGGGCGGCATCGATGTCGGCCAGCAGGTGCGGGACGGCTTGGCCAACCTGCAGACGACGCTGACAGGCGTTACCGACGCCGCGTCCGCGACCGCCGCCCTTCCGAAGCTCGAGGACGTCTCGACCGGGCTCGACAAGGTCACCGGCGTGGCCGGGCAGCTCTCGGCCGAGCAGAAGGCGGCACTTGGCGCCCTCGTCACCCCGATGATGTCGACGCTCAATGGCCTGTTCGACAAGGTGCTCGCCATTCCCGGCGTTTCGGACATCCTGAAACCCACGATCGACGGGCTGAAGACGAAGCTCGCAGCTCTTTCGGCCTGACCACGCAAGCAACCGCGCGAAGCCGGCGCCCCCTCGGGGCACCGGCAATCCCTGTCCTTCTCAAGACATCGAACGATGGAGGCTCAGCCATGGCTGACAAATCGACATTCACCCCGGACGAATGGACGCTGCTTCTGGAGAGCGTGATGATGGCGGGCATAGCCGTGACCGCAGCGGAACCGAGCGGCCTCTGGGGCATGCTGAAGGAAGGCCTCGCCAACAGCAGCGCACTGCTGCAGGCAAAGACCGACGCCGCGGCAAATCCGCTGGTCAAGGCACTGGTCGCCGATTTCGAGACCTCGCAAGGTCGAACCACGGCCCGCGACGGCCTGCAGACAAAACTGAAAGGCGCCAAGCCCGAGGAGATGAAGGCCCGGTGCATCGAAACGTTGCAACTGGCCCGCACGACCGTCGAGGCCAAAGCCCCCGGCGATGCCGCCGCTTTCACCGCATGGCTCTACCAGATCAGCCAACGGGTCGCCGAAGCGGCGAAGGAAGGCGGTTTCCTCGGCTTCGGAGGCGTGGCGGTGAGCGACGCGGAGAAGGCGACCCTGTCGGAAATATCAACGGCACTGAAAGTCGCCTGACGTCCGTTCAGGAAGCGCGAAGCGGGTTTCCGTCCGCACAGGCCGAAACAAGGAAATCGAACGTTCGCGCTTCCGTTCGGAACCGCGCTTGAACATCAATGCGGCCAACAGCCAGCCGTCGCCTGAGTTAGCTCTGGCGAGCCGGAAAAAATTTGGGCTAAGGCAGGATCGAAGTCCCGATGGCGGAGAGGGTGGGATTTGAACCCACGATACCCTTGCAGGTATGCCGCATTTCGAGTGCGGTGCATTCGACCACTCTGCCACCTCTCCGCATAGTCGGTCGGCGCTTGTTCGGCGCGGTCGGGTTCATAGCGGCAGATTCGGGTGCTGGCAAGTGCCTCGCTGAAGATTATCCAATGTGGCGCGTGGCTTCTTCTTGACAGAAGGGAGCGTTTCCCTTAATTCGCGCAATGGAAGTGGTGTGGCTTGCCCTCACCGCAGCGGGTGTGATTTGCGCCCATTCACCGGCAGGGCCTCGGGAATGATCCCGAAAATCCTGCTCAAAATGTCGACTGACAAAAAGACGGCCTTGCCCCCTGGGGGTAAAGAGCCGGCCCGAACATGAAAGGATAAAGAATGTTCGCAGTCATCAAGACCGGCGGTAAGCAGTACCGCGTGGCAGCCAACGACGTCGTAACCATCGAAAAGCTGGAAGGCGTAGCAGGCGACAAGATTGAATTCACCGAGATCCTGATGGTCGGCGTCGGCGCCGATGCAACCATCGGCGCTCCGTTTGTCGAAGGTGCTGTCGTCAGCGCCGAAGTCGTTGAACAGGGCCGCGCCAAGAAGGTCATCGCCTTCAAGAAGCGTCGCCGCCAGAACTCCAAGCGCTCGCGCGGTCACCGCCAGCACCAGACGACCGTCCGCATCCTGGACATCGCTGCTGCCGGTGGCAAGGCAAAGAAGGCTTCCAAGAAGTCTGAAGCCGCCGCTGAAGCTGCAAACTGAGTTTTGGGATCGAAGGTTTAAAGGAGAACACCAATGGCACACAAAAAAGCTGGCGGTTCGTCGCGCAACGGTCGCGATTCTGAGTCCAAGCGCCTTGGCGTGAAGAAGTTCGGCGGCGAGAAGGTCATCGCCGGCAACATCATTCTGCGTCAGCGCGGCACCAAGTGGCATCCGGGCGCCAATGTTGGCCTCGGCAAGGACCATACGATTTTTGCGCTTACGGCGGGTAACGTGGACTTCCGTACGAAGGCCAATGGCCGCGTGTACGTGTCTGTAATGCCGAAAGCGGAAGCAGCGGAATAAGCCGGTAGCGCTCTAAAACAGCCGGCGTCTCATCGACCCGGCTGGCGCACCTGATGGTTCCAAGCCAGACCTGAAAAGGGGAGATGGGGCAATACCCAACTCCCCTTTTTCTCGTTCTGGAGGACGAACCATGCAAACCGAACTGTTGAGGGAAGACCAATCACGGTCTCCCGAACAAAGGCTGAGGCCCCAGAGGTCAAGGACCGATTGCCCGATATTGTTGTCACCCCGGCTCGTTCTGCGCGCGCCCCATGAAGACGATATCGACGCCCTTGCCCATCTTGCCAACAACGCCAATGTCGCGACCATGGTCTCGCGCATGCCGCACCCGTATACGACGGCCGACGCCGCCGATTTCGTGCGACGCGCGAAAGCCGGCACGATTGGCAAGTGCGTCTACGCAATTACCAAAGCGGACAATGGCGCATTCTTGGGTTGTTGCGGTATCGAGCCGCATCCCGATGGCAAGACGGCCGAACTCGGCTACTGGCTGGGCGAACCCTATTGGAACCAGGGCTATGCCACGGAAGCCGCCCAGGCGCTGACCGACATGGCCTTCCGCACCCGCGACATCGACCAGATCGACGCGCGCTGCAGGGTCATGAACCTGGCATCGCGCCGTGTCATCCAGAAGTGCGGCTTCCAGTTCCAGGGCAGCGGCATGGTCGGCAGCCTGGCACTCGGCGGATCGATCTCGGTCGAATGGTACCGGCTCGACCGCAAGACCTGGGTTTCGCTCAGAAGCTGGGGAGGCATGCGATGAACGCGCTGACCTCCGACCGGTCGCACACCGCCGTTCGCCCCGGTCCCGGCCCGTGCCCTGTCATCGAGACCGGGCGCCTGGTGCTCAGACCACACCGGCTGGATGATGCCGAGGCGATCGCCCAGTCGCTGGCCGACTTCCAGGTAGCGCGCATGCTCGCGCGCGTGCCGGCACCCTACGATCAGCAGGATGCGTTCGATTGGCTGACACGCCAGACCTCCGGGCTCACCCCTGACTGGACACTGGCGATCACCACCGGCGACGACGTACACATCGGCTGCATCGGCATCGAGCTGATGCACGGCCAGTGGCATGTCGGCTACTGGCTGAACCGGTTCTACTGGGGCAAGGGCCTGGCGAGCGAGGCGGCCTATGCGGCGATCGAGCGCTTTTTCCGGCGCATGCCGGAGACGACCCTGCATTCCGGCGTCTTCGCCGACAATCCGGGGTCGCTCAAGGTCCAGGAGAAGCTCGGCTTCCAGATCACCGGATGCAGCCAGGTCTATGCGCTCGCCCGCAACGCCATGGTCGCCCATATCGAGACACGGTTGACCGCGGCAGATCTGCGCCGTCCACATTGAAAAGAAATGCCCCCCGCGAGGCATGCCTTGGCGGGGGGCTTTGCTCATTCGAGTTCGAAGCCGATCGGCAGATGATCGGAGCCCTTGGCGTCATAGCCGGTCCAGGCATCCTTCAGCCGCGGCACCAGGCCCGCGCTGACGAAGGCATAATCGAGATGCATGCGCTTTTTAGGGTCCTCGGGATGAACCCAGCTATAGCTTTCCGGCGTCAGCCGACCGAGATGGGCGAGTGTATCGACCGGATTTTCGAGCCGGAGCGAGCGTCCGTAATAAGCGTCGCGCGACCCGACCATCGCACAGTATTCCGGTGTCTCCGGTTGCATGTTGAAATCGCCCATGACGACGAAATCTTCCGGATGCGGCGGCTCGGCCAAACCGAAATCGGAAGCTCCGGTAATGCCGCCGCCCTCGAGCGGATAGCCGAGCAGCCGTTCCTTGAGGAAGCGGATTTGGGCGATGCGTTCGGCGGGAAGAACGTGGTCGAGATGCACGGAATAGACGCGCAGCGGCCCATCCGGCGTGGCAATCAGCGCCTCGGTGGCGCCACGCTGCAGGTTCATCGGGCTGATGGTGCGGGTGCGGGGCAGCGAGATCAGCCGGGTCGACAGGATCGGCCAGCGCGACAGGATCATGTTGCCAAACTGGAAACGTCGGCTGACGGCGCGCCCGTCCTCGACCGAAGAACCGATATCGATGTCGCATGGGGCATGAAAGGTGGCGAAGTGACCGGGGAAGAGCGCTTCGAAACGGGCAACCAGATCGACGTGACCGTTGCGGTGAAAACCGCGCGTCACTTCCTGCAGCGCGATGATGTCGGCGCCGTCGAGCGACGCAGCGATGCGCTCGGGGTCAAACCGGCCGTCGAGACCGATGCCGTATTGGATGTTGTAGCTGGCAAAACGCACGATATTCTTTGACCTCCGGATGAACCGCCTATATCGATGGCGGCAAAATACGACCGCGCAAATACACAAAACAGATGGCAGACCCATGAAATTTCTCGACGAAACGAAAGTCTATATACGCTCCGGCGACGGCGGCGCAGGCGCCGTGTCGTTCCGTCGCGAAAAATTCATCG
Source organism: Ensifer sp. GW823-FHT05D09 (assembly GCF_058795755.1). Lineage (NCBI taxonomy): Bacteria > Pseudomonadati > Pseudomonadota > Alphaproteobacteria > Hyphomicrobiales > Rhizobiaceae > Ensifer > Ensifer sp. GW823-FHT05D09. Next base: position 175,578 of record NZ_JBXAIA010000006.1, read on the forward strand.
AATTCGGCGGACCTGACGGTGGCGACGGCGGCCGCGGCGGCGACGTCTGGGTGGAGGCCGTCAACGGCCTCAACACCCTGATCGACTTCCGTTACCAGCAGCATTTCAAGGCCAAGACCGGCACCCACGGCATGGGCCGCAACCGCACCGGCGCCGGTGGCGGCGACGTGACGCTCAAGGTTCCGGTCGGTACCCAGATCTTCGAGGAAGACAGCGAGACGCTGATCGTCGACATGGTCGCCGAAGGCCAGCGCTACCGGCTCGCCGCCGGCGGCAACGGCGGCTTCGGCAATGCCCATTTCAAGTCGGCCACCAATCAGGCGCCAACCTGGGCCAATCCCGGTCTCGAAGGCGAAGAAAAGACCGTCTGGCTCAGGCTGAAGCTGATCGCCGACGCCGGCCTCGTCGGCCTGCCCAATGCCGGCAAGTCGACCTTCCTTGCCGCCTGCACCCGGGCACGGCCGAAGATCGCAAATTACCCCTTCACCACCCTGCATCCGAACCTCGGCGTCGCCACCATCGACGGCAATGAGTTCATCATCGCCGACATTCCCGGCCTGATCGAAGGTGCGCATGAAGGTGTGGGGATCGGCGACCGTTTCCTCGGCCATGTCGAGCGCACCCGCGTGCTGCTCCATCTCGTTTCCGCCCAGGAAGAAGACGTCGCCAAGGCCTACAAGACCGTGAAGCACGAGCTCGAAGCCTATGGCGGCGGGCTCATAGACAAGCCAGAGATCGTCGCCCTGTCGCAGATCGACGTGCTCGACGAAGACGAGTTGAAGGTGAAGGCCAAAGCACTGGCAAAGGCCTGCGGCGAGCAGCCCCTTCTGCTGTCGGCCGCCACCAGCAAGGGCATGACCGAGGCACTGCGGGCGTTGCGCACCATCATTGTCGCAGCAAAGTCCGGAGAAGAAAGCGCCTGACATGACGAAGACCCGCAAGCCGCTTCAAAAGTATCGCCGGGTCGTCATCAAGATCGGGTCGGCGCTGTTGGTCGATCGCGCGACCGGGCTGAAAAAGGCCTGGCTCGACGCCATGTGCGCCGATATCGCCGCCCTCAGGTCCAAAGGTATCGACGTTCTCGTCGTCTCCTCCGGGGCCATCGCGCTTGGCCGCACGGTGCTGAAGCTGCCGGCAGGTGCCTTGAAACTTGAAGAGAGCCAGGCAGCCGCCGCCGTCGGCCAGATCGCGCTTGCCCGCGCCTGGTCGGAGAGCCTTTCGACCGACGCCATCGTCGCCGGCCAGGTGCTGCTCACGCTCGGCGACACCGAGGAGCGCCGCCGCTATCTCAATGCCCGCGCCACGATCAACCAGCTCCTGAAGCTCGGCGCCGTGCCGATCATCAACGAGAACGATACGGTCGCCACCACCGAGATCCGCTACGGCGACAACGACCGGCTGGCCGCCCGCGTCGCCACCATGGTCGGCGCCGATCTACTCGTGCTGCTGTCCGATATCGACGGTCTCTATACGGCACCGCCGCATCTCGACCCCGACGCCCGCTTCCTCGATACGATCGCCGAGATCACGCCCGAGATCGAGGCGATGGCGGGCGGTGCGGCGTCCGAACTGTCGCGTGGCGGCATGCGCACCAAGATCGATGCCGGCAAGATCGCCACCACTGCCGGCTGCGCCATGATCATCGCCTCGGGCAAGCCCGATCACCCGCTGGCGGCGATCGAGAATGGCGCCCGCTCGTCCTGGTTCGCCCCATCGGGCTCGCCGGTGACCGCGCGAAAAACCTGGATCGCCGGGCAGTTGCTGCCGGCCGGTACGCTTTCCATCGACGCCGGCGCTGAAGACGCCCTGCGCTCCGGCAAGAGCCTGCTACCCGCCGGCGTGCGCGAGGTGAAGGGTACGTTCAGCCGCGGCGACACCATTGCTATTCTCGGCGCCGCAGGCCGCGAGATCGCGCGCGGGCTTGCCGGTTACGATGCCGACGAGGCCCGCCAGATTGCCGGCAAGAAATCCGCCGAGATCGCTGCGATCCTCGGGTACGCCGGCCGCGCCGCCATGGTGCACCGCGACGATCTGGTGATGACCGGCAAGCGCGCCGACGAGAAGGACGGCCGGAGGGATGAAGTCCATGCTTGATGAAGTCAGGAAAACCGATGACGTCGAAAGCGTCATGCTGGAGATCGGCCGCCGCGCGAAAGCTGCAAGCCGGCCGCTCGCCGTCGCCACCGCCGAACGCAAACGTGCGGCGTTGATCGCCATGGCCGAGACGGTCGTCAATCGCCGCGACGAAATTCTCGCCGCCAACGCCATCGACCTTGAAAACGCCCGTCAGTCCGGCGTCGCTGCGTCCTTCATCGACCGCCTGACGCTGACGGAAGGCCGCATCCGCGACATGGCCGACGGCATTCGCGCGATTGCCGAATTCAAAGATCCGGTCGGCGACGTCATCGCCGAATGGGACCGCCCCAATGGCCTGCACATCGAGCGCGTTCGCACGCCGCTCGGCGTCATCGGCGTGATCTATGAGAGCCGGCCCAACGTGACGGCAGACGCCGGTGCGCTCTGCCTGAAGGCCGGCAACGCCGTTATCCTACGCGGTGGATCCGACAGCTTCCACTCCTCGCGCGCCATCCATGCCTGCCTTGTCGAGGGATTGAAGGCTGCCGGCCTGCCGGAACATGCGATCCAGATGGTGCCGGTCGCCGACCGCGCCGCCGTCGGCGCCATGCTTTCGGGCCTCGGCGGCACCATTGACGTCATTGTTCCGCGCGGCGGAAAGAGCCTCGTCGGCCGGGTCCAGAACGAGGCGCGCGTGCCGGTGTTTGCCCACCTCGAAGGCCTCTGCCACATCTATGTCGACGCATCGGCCGATCTCGCCATGGCCGAAAGGATCGTCGTCAATGCCAAGATGCGCCGCACCGGCATCTGCGGCGCGGCCGAGACGCTGCTGATCGACAGCAATGCTGCGGACAGACTGGCAAAGCCGCTGCTTCAGGCACTGCTTTCGGCCGGCTGCGAAGTGCGGGTGTCGAAGGAGCTGGCTGGCAGCATCGACGGATTGAAACCGGCGACCGACGCCGACTGGTCGACGGAATATCTCGACGCGATCATCTCCGTCCGGCTGGTGGACGGCGTCTCCGGCGCGATCGAGCACATCAACACCTGGTCCTCGGCACACACCGAGGCAGTGATCGCCGAGAATGCCGATGTCGTCGAACGCTTCTTCGCCGAAATCGATTCCGCCATCCTGCTGCACAATGCCTCCACCCAGTTTGCCGACGGCGGCGAATTCGGCATGGGCGGCGAGATCGGCATTGCCACCGGCAAGATGCACGCCCGCGGCCCTGTGGGCGTCGAGCAACTGACGTCGTTCAAATATCGCGTGCGCGGCGCCGGTCAGGTCAGGCCCTGACGTGACATCTTCGGACGTGAACGGCCGTTACCTGCGCATGCCCCATGTCGAAAGCGGCATGGTGGTCGGCCTGTTCGGCGGCTCGTTCAATCCGCCGCACGAGGGGCATGTGCTGGTTGCCGAAACGGCGATCCAGCGCCTCGGCCTCAACCAGCTGTGGTGGATGGTCACGCCAGGAAACCCGCTGAAGAACCACAATAATCTGGCGCCGCTTGCCGACCGCATCGCACTCAGCGAAAAGATCGCGCGCGATCCACGGATCAAGGTGACCGCCTTCGAAAAGGCGCTGGGACAGAGCTATACCGCCCGCACGCTTGCGATGGTCCAGGCGCGCAACCGCGATATTCGCTTCGTCTGGATCATGGGTGCCGACAACCTCAAGAGCTTTCACCGCTGGCAGAACTGGCATAAAATCGCCCGCACGTTTCCGATCGCCGTCATCGATCGGCCGGGCTCAACGCTTGCTTATCTGTCCTCGCGCATGGCAAAGACCTTCGACTACGCCCGCATTGACGAGGACGACGCTCGGCGCCTTGCTTTTCACCGGGCACCCGCCTGGACCTTCATCCACGGGCCGCGCTCTTCCATGAGTTCGACCGCCCTTCGGTCGGCCAGGACGGCGTGAAATCGAATGATTCATTCTCGCGTCTTGAAACCGTTCTGGTTTGATGACTACATTTACTGACGGTTCGAGCGAAACAGTCGAATCGGAAGTGCCTGTTCTGTTCACTTGGAAAGGAAAGACCCTGACAACAGCACACGCCAAGGGATATGCGGCCTCCGCGTTCCCACGCAGCACGGGATCTAGCGACGAAGCCGCTGTCCGTGCGCTTAACCTGGTCCTCGAAAGCCTAGAGGACTCGAAGGCAGAAGATATCGTCACCATCAACATTGCCGGCAAGTCGGCGCTGGGAGACTTCATGGTCGTTGTCTCCGGGCGATCGAGCAGGCATGTCGCGGCGATTGCTGACCATCTGACCACGGATCTGAAGGACGAGGGCTTCGGCAACGCCCGCGTCGAAGGTCTGGAAACAGGTGACTGGGTGCTGATCGATACCGGCGATGTGATCATTCACATCTTCAGGCCGGAAATCCGGGAGTTCTACAACATCGAGAAGATGTGGGCGACACCGGAAATCGAGGACGGCACGCTGCATTGAGACCGTCGGGTTCGTCGGACGTCTGAGCCGTCGCGCGAGCCGGGTTGCGGTCATGCATGTTGGGAATGTGGCTGTCATCGCCGAAACGGCGCATCACAGCCGAGATGATTGTTGCGACTGATCGTAGCTGCAGCGCCGCCCGTCTGGTATGACGCGCGAAGGTCGCTGTCAGGCTCTAGAGCGCTGCATGATCTTCTCCTTGAATCGATCCCGGTTTCAGGAGGTGTGCAACGCGCGGTCCAGCGCAGACGGAGACGATTGGGTCATGCGTATCGGACTTTTCGCAGTCGGCCGCCTCAAGGCGGGGCCGGAAAAGGACCTTGCGGCCCGCTACCTCGATCGTTTCGCCAAGGCCGGTCCGGCAATTGGGCTTGAGCTTTCCCGCGTGGTCGAAGTCAACGAAAGCCGCGCATCCAACGCCGACACGCGCAAGCGCGACGAAGCCACGCAGCTGGAAAAAGCGTTGACCGACGGCAGCCTCTTGGTGCTGCTCGACGAACGCGGCAAGGCGCTTGATTCCGAAGGCTTCGCATCGCTGCTCGGCACCTTTCGCGACAGTGGCAAACGCGACCTGATGATCGCCATCGGCGGCGCCGACGGGCTCGACCCGAGCCTTCATGCGCGCGCCGACGCCGTGCTTAATCTCGGCAAGATGACCTGGCCGCATCAACTGGTGCGCATTCTGATCGCCGAGCAGCTCTATCGCGCCGTGACCATCCTTTCCGGGCATCCCTACCACCGTGTCTGAGACATGGGCCCGCGCAGCGCGCGATAACGAGAATATGTGTTGGTCGCACCCCGCAAATCAGATTAGGCTTTTTGGCAAGAGCGTTTCACGCGCGGCAACACTGCCGGGCAAACGCTCAGAGGCATTGAAACTGCGCATGACGCTTTCCGTTACGAGGTTCCGGCTCGCGGATACGTGCGCAGGTATTTCCGGCTGGACGCCTAGGGACGAATGACGCGCCGAAGCATGATGAGCGCTTTCGAAAAAATCGGTGGCGATGCACGGCGGCCCGCCCGCGCTGCGGCGCTGCTGGCGCTCGGGCTTGCTGTCGCACTTCCCGCTTTCGCTCAGGATGCCCCGGCGACGCCTGGCACCTCTGGCGTGGATCAGCAGCAGGGGCCACCTGATCCGGCAGCAAACCTTACTCTTCGTCGCGACAGCACCCGCAGCGAACTCGATGCGCTGTCGAAAACGATCACGCTGTCTCAGGAGCGTGCCGACGAGCTGGCGACAACCATTGCCGAGATCGACAAGAGCAATGAGGCGCTGCGCAGCGCCATCGTCGATTCCGCCAAGAAACGGCAGGATCTGGAACAGCAGATCGTCGACGGCGAAAAGAAGCTGAGTGACCTACGCACCAAGGAAGACACTGTGCGCCGCTCGTTGCGCGCCCGGCGCGGTGTTCTGGCTGAAGTGCTCGCAGCCCTGCAGCGCATGGGTCGCAACCCGCCGCCGGCGATCCTGGTGACACCCGAGGACGCGCTCGGCTCCGTTCGCAGCGCCATTCTGCTCGGCGCCGTCGTGCCAGGCATTCGCGAGGAAACGGATAACCTCGTCGCCGACCTGAAGGCGCTTGCCGAGATCCGCGCCGGCATCGGCAAGCAGCGTGAAGAGCTGACGGCAGCGATGACGGCCAATGTCGAGGAGGAGCGTCGCATGTCGATGCTCGTCACGGAAAAAGAAAAGCTGCGCCAGAAGAGTGCGGTCGAACTTGCTGCCGAGCAGCGAAAAGCCCAGGAGCTCGCCTCCCAGGCGACCAATCTCGAAGGCCTCATCGGATCGCTCGAAAACGAAATCGCCTCGGTGCGCGATGCGGCGGCCGCTGCCCGCGCCCAGGAGGAAGAGCGCCTGCGCATGAGCGAGGCCGAGCGCGAAGCGGCGCGCGAGCTGGCGCGGAGCGCCGTGCCTGACAAAAACCGCATTGCGCCAGCATATGTCTTCTCGGAGCTGAGGAATAAGCTTGCCTATCCGGCCGCGGGATCGCTTTTGCGAAAGTTCGGTGATGCCGATGGTACAGGGCACTCCCTGCAAGGGATCATGTTGGAAACCAACCCCGGCGCGCTGGTGACTGCGCCGTCAGATGGCTGGATCGTCTATGCAGGCAATTTCCGCAGCTATGGGCAGATGATCATTCTCAATCCGGGCGACGGTTACCATGTGGTGCTGTCGGGGATGGAGACAGTGAGCGTGCAGACCGGGCAATTTGTCGTGGCGGGAGAACCGCTTGCGACGATGGGGGCAAAAAGAGTCGCAAGTGCTGCGGCCTTGGCGCTGGAAACGGACCGGCCGACGCTTTACATTGAATTCCGAAAAGACGGAAAACCGGTTGATTCCCGACCGTGGTGGACCGCAGCTGAGGTTGGAAAGGCGCGAAATGATACGTAGGGCTTCACTTGTTCTGGTCGGGGCGCTGATGGGTGCGACCGCTATGGGCGTCGTTTACTCGGCTGTCGTTCCAGCCGTTGCGGCCAATACCTCGACCTATCGCGAGCTGGCGATTTTTGGCGACGTGTTCGAGCGCGTACGCGCGCAATACGTCACCCCTCCGCAGGATGACAAGCTCATCGAGAACGCCATCAACGGCATGCTCTCGTCGCTTGATCCGCATTCGAGCTACATGAACTCGACAGACGCCGAGGACATGCGCACCCAGACCCGTGGCGAATTCGGCGGTCTCGGCATCGAAGTGACGATGGAAGACGACCTCGTCAAGGTGACGAGCCCGATCGACGACACGCCGGCCGCCCGCGCCGGTGTTCTCGCCGGCGACTTCATTTCCAAGATCGATGGCCAGGACGTTCGTGGCCTGAAGCTCGAGGATGCGGTCGAAAAGATGCGTGGCGCCGTCGGCACCCCGATCAAGTTGACGATCCTGCGCAAGGGCGCCGACAAGCCGATCGAACTGTCGATCGTGCGTGACGTGATCGCTGTTCGCGCCGTCAAGTTCCGCACCGAAGGCGACGTCGGCTATCTCCGCGTGATCTCGTTCACCGAGAAGACCTACGACGACCTGAAGAAGGGCATCGAGAAGATCAAGTCCGAAGTGCCGGCCGACAAGCTCAAGGGCTATGTCCTCGACCTGCGCCTCAACCCGGGCGGCCTGCTCGATCAGGCGATCAACGTTTCGGATGCCTTCCTGGAGCGTGGCGAGGTCGTTTCGACCCGTGGCCGCAATCCGGATGAGACCCGCCGCTTCAACGCCACGCCTGGCGATCTGACCGACGGCAAGCCGGTGGTCGTTCTCGTCAACGGCGGTTCGGCTTCCGCATCGGAAATCGTTGCCGGCGCATTGCAGGATCTGAAGCGCGCGACCGTTCTCGGCACGCGTTCGTTCGGCAAGGGCTCCGTACAGACGATCATTCCGCTTGGTGAAGCAGGCGCTCTGCGCCTGACGACGGCGCTCTACTACACGCCGTCGGGCAAATCGATCCAGGGTACGGGCATCACGCCCGACATCAAGGTCGAACAGCCGCTGCCGCCGGAACTGCTCGGCAAGGTCGAAGCCCAGGGCGAATCCGATCTGCGTGGCCACATCCAGGGACAGAGCGAAACCGACGAAGGTTCCGGCTCTGTCGCCTATGTGCCGCCGGAGACCAAGGACGACCTGCAGCTCAACTACGCGCTCGACCTGTTGCGCGGCAAGAAGAGCGATCCGTCCTTCCCGGCAAGCCCGGAACAGGCCGAACTCAAGAAGTAAGCCATTGAAGGCGCCGGGCTGGTCAACCCGGCGCCTTTATACTATGTGGGCAGCAGGTGCTGCCGGAAACCGCTGATTCTCCAAAGACGGCGCATCCTCACCCGGCAACTCTCCTTCAGGTCGACCGAGGCTCCGTTTGGGAACAGATCTCAATGCCCCCCTTGGCCAGAACCGCCGGGGAAAGCCCGCGACAAAACGCGACCGTCGTCGCCTTCTCAGCTATTGCGTTGTCGGCATTATCGCTGTTTGCGTAATCGGCCTTTCCGCCTGGAACGCCATCTCTCCCGACGGATTGCGCAGGCAAACCTCAACGCAAGGCGAGGCTGCGCCGGAAACGGCACAAACAACAGGCAAAACACCCAATCCAACAAGCGGGCAAGCATCAAACACCAGTGGTGGCACGCTAAAGCCGGGCACCGCCTTTTCCGGCGCCCATGTCGAGGAAACCCTGACGAACGACGGCACCACCGTCACCAAGTTCACGCCGCGCCAGCGTGACGGCAGCGGACCTGCGCTGATCAATGTCGGGCCGATCCGCGGCCAGGACCCGCGCATGGCTGCCCTTCCGAATGACGACCTGCTGGAAGACAGTGCCGAGGGCCGCCTGCCGATCACCGGCGCCGACGGACTTCGGCCGATGGACCAATATGCCCGCCCCTGGTCGGGCGCGCGCGGCACCCGCATCGCCCTTGTGGTCGGCGGCCTTGGGCTCAGCCAGACCGGCACGCAGAAGGCCATCCGCGACCTGCCACCGGACGTGACACTCGCCTTTGCCGCCGCCGGCAACAGCCTGCAACGCTGGATGCAGGAGGCGAGGCGCAGCGGTCACGAGGTCCTGCTGCAGATCCCGATGGAGCCGTTCGACTACCCCGACAACGACCCGGGGCCGAACGCGCTGCGGCTCTCGCTCAGCGCGCCGAAGAACCTGGCCGCCTTGCACAAGAACATGGCGCAGATCACCAACTATACCGGCATCATGAACTATCTCGGCGGACGCTTTCTCTCCGATGCCGATGCGCTGGAGCCGGTGATGCGCGACCTCGGCAAGCGCGGCGTGCTTTTCCTCGACGACGGGACATCGGCCCAATCGCTGTCGGGCAAGCTCGCCGACGCCTTCGATGTTCCGCACGGCTTTGCCGACATGACAGTCGACAGCGAGCTCAGCCGCAATGCCATCCTGAAGAAGCTTGATGAACTGGAACGCATCGCGCGGCGCAATGGCACGGCTATCGGCGTTGCCTCGGCCTTCGACGAAAGCGTCGCTGCGATCGCGCAATGGGCGGGCGAAGCACAGGGACGCGGCATCGAGATCGTCGGCGTCTCGGCGCTCGTCAGGGATCCGCAGGAGAGATAGGTGCGGAGCGAGGGCGTGGCCGCCAAACCGGCTGGTGATCGAGCGGCGGGTGCGGAGTTTCCTGGATCCGGCGGATAGGAGAGACGTTGGCCGGAAGCCCGGCGCTGATGGCGAACCGCAAGAAACCATTGCGGACCCGGAACCGGGGTGCGATGAGACATCGAAACGGTTCGAACATTTCAGGGCGGCGCTGGATTGCGACCAAGCGGTCGCGTTGCGCCGTGAGCCAGGAGAGGACAGCGGATGAGCAAACACAACGACAAGACCCTCAGGCCGGAAGACCTGCCCTATCGCCCCTGTGTCGGCGTCATGGTGCTGAACCGCGCCGGCCTCGTGTGGGCCGGCCACCGGATTGCCGTCGGCAATTCCGAATATGACGGCTCGCCGCAACAATGGCAGATGCCGCAGGGCGGCATCGACAAGGGCGAGGATCCGCTGAAGGCCGCCTATCGCGAGCTCTACGAAGAAACCGGCATGCGCACGGTCTCACTGCTTGCCGAAGCCCCGGGCTGGATCAACTATGATCTGCCCTCGCACCTGATCGGCATCGGCCTCAAGGGCAAGTTTCGTGGCCAGACGCAGCGCTGGTATGCCTTCCGCTTCGAAGGCGACGAAGATGAGATCGCCATCAACCCGCCGCCCGGCGGACACGAGCCGGAATTCGACGCCTGGGACTGGAAGCCGATGCGCGACCTGCCCGAGATGATCGTTCCGTTCAAGCGCAAGGTCTACGAGGAGGTCGTCGCCGCCTTCGCCCACCTGGCGCCGTAACTCCGCCTTGTTGACCGGGCGCTGACCGGCGCGAGGTGATACCAACCTGCGCCGGTGACCTCTTGCGTCGGACCGTCTGCCGGCGAGGAGCGATATCTTTCCATCAGCCGAGGATTGCCGCCTCCGGTCGCCTGCGGACGAACCACTGGAAGAGACGACGTCCTGCCACCTTGTGACTTCTGCAATCCCCCAGAACCGCTTGACCCCGGTTGCGGCTTTGTCGTTACCGGGAAGACAAGCCGCAGATGGCGCAAGACGTCATTGGCAGTGCAGAGGTTGGCACGGGCGCCGGGCTTGTTCGAGCCGGACCGGTTGTGCGCAGGGCCACAATACCATTTGAAGGTCGAAGGATGGATGCACCCGATCAGGTCTCGCAAACGCTAATCAGGTTTATCGGGATGCGCCACTTCCGCGGCAACCAGCAGCCTGCGCATCCATCCCTTGAACACCATCGGCGGCGGGCGCATCAAAGATCTCCCTCGCCTGAGCCTAAAAAGAAAAGGCCGCCGGGGTGATCGGCGGCCTTTTGCTTGAAGGGTGCGCGGTGCTCAGTCGACTTCGGCTTCGTTGGCCGGTGCGGCATTGAGCTGGCCGTACTTCTCTTCGCCGATCTTCTCGAGCAGTTCGAGCTGGGTTTCGAGGAAATCGATGTGACCTTCCTCATCCGCCAGCAACTCTTCGAACAGCTTCATGGAGACGTAGTCTCCGGCCTCGTGACAGATGTCGCGGGATTTCTTGTACGCCTTGCGGGCATCGTATTCGCCGGCAAGATCCGCCGTCAGCACTTCCTTGACGTTCTGGCCAATGCGCAGCGGACCGACCGTCTGCAGGTTCGGATGACCTTCGAGGAAGATGATGCGCGCCACGAGCTTATCGGCGTGATGCATTTCTTCGATCGACTCGGCACGCTCCTTCTTGGCAAGGAGCGTGTAGCCCCAATCTTCGAGAAGGCGGAAATGCAGCCAGTACTGGTTGACGGCACCGAGTTCGAGATAGAGCGCTTCGTTAAGCTGCTCGATGACCTTTTTGTCGCCTTTCAAGATCCGCCCTCCGGTTATCCTCATGGAATTGTTTGAGGCGGGCCATGAAATCAAATATCTCGACGTCCGTCGAGTCGCGACGGCCGTGATATTGCTCGGTGGTACGAATGATGATGTCGACGACGTTGGGGAAGCAACCGCAGCAGCGACCGCGTTTCTCCATCGCGTGATAGACCTTCGCCGGCACGATCAGCTGCCAACAGTCCTCATCGAGGAGGGCTACGATCGTATCCTCGATGTCTTTTTCCGTGATGAAATTGCAGCTGCAAACCAGCATGTCGTCTTGCCTGTGATACGCAACGTCCTGAATTCGCTCATAAAGCAAAAGAGGATATTTATTGTCAACAAAAAACTCCGCGAGTGGAAGTTGTACGCCGATTAGAACGAATCTAAACATGACAAAAAACATCGTATTTTCAGAATATTAGCTCTGCCGCATCGACTCCTCCGGCTGTGGATTTCTATGCGACTCTGTCGGGCGGCTGCGACATTTTCACGCAGCCTTTAGGTGATGTTTTCGACCTGACGATCGCCAGCTGGGTTGAGCGCTGAAAATGCGTCTTGAACACAGCTGTCATACCCTGGACTACCACTCCCTTTGTCCTGCGCGCAGTCACGCGCAAGAGCCGCTGCCGGTTGCGAGCAGCATGGCTCGAACCGAACCCATGCCCCTGTGTCAGTGGAAATTACGCCCCTTCGGCATGACGTCGGCAACCTCGGTCGCAACTGCCTGCTGATCGGCACCGGCGGCACGGCGGGCGGCCGCCAGGCGCAGGTCCTTCAGCACCTTTTTCTCCCTTGCGTCGGCCGTTGGCCGCAGCACCTCGTCGGCACGGTCGTTGGACCCGAAGTGCCGCGCTTCCTTGCGCAACAGTCCGAGCATCGGGGTCATGTCTTCGATATATTCCGCCACCACATGGATGACCTCGCTTTCGCGCTGAAGCCGGCCACGGATCTTGACCAGACGCGCACCCATGATCACCGGCCGATACTGATCGAAGACCTTCGGCCAGACGATGGCGTTGGCGACGCCGGTCTCGTCCTCGATCGTCATGAAGATGACACCCTTGGCCGAGCCCGGACGCTGGCGAACGAGCACCAGCCCGGCAACCGTCACTCTTCGGCCGACGGGTGCCGTGGCAAGAGCGCGGCTTTCGACCAGTCCCTGCGCCGCAAGCTCCGTCCGCAGGAAGGAAACGGGATGCGCCTTCAGCGAGAAGGAGAGATAGCGGTAGTCATTGATGACCTGCTCACCCTCCAGCATCACCGGCAGCGACACCGCCGGCTCCAGCTGGAACTCGTCCTGTGTCGCCTGCTCGAACAGCGGCAGCCGCTCGGCAGCACTTTTCTCGTCCAGCGCCTTGACCGCCCAAAGCGCGTTGCGGCGGTCGAGCCCGATCGAGCGGAAAGCATCCGCATCGGCAAGCTTTTCCAGCACGGAGCGCGGCAGTCCCGAACGCAGCCAGAGATCGCGAACCGAGATATAGCCGGCACCGCGATGGGCGACGAGCTTGTCGACGATCTCCTTCTCCCGAAGCCCCTTGACCTGATTGAACCCGAGGCGGATGGCCTTTTTCGTCAGGATCACATCCGCCATTTCTCGGTGCCGCGGCTCGATTGCCTTGTGGTCGAGAAGGCCCTGCTCAAGGTCCGCGTCCCAATCCGAATGATTGATATCGACCGGCAGCACCCGCACGCCATGTTCGCGCGCATCCCGCACCAATTGGGCGGGAGCGTAAAAGCCCATTGGCTGCGAGTTCAAAAGCGCCGCGCAGAAGACATCGGGATAATAGGTCTTCAACCAGCAAGAGACATAGACAAGCAGCGCGAAGGATGCGGCATGGCTTTCCGGGAAGCCGTATTCGCCAAAGCCCTCGATCTGTTTGAAGCAACGTTCGGCGAAGTCCCGGTCATAGCCATTGTCGACCATGCCTTCGACCATCCTTTGCTGGAAGGTGTGGATGGTGCCGGTCCGCTTGAAGGTCGCCATCGCCCGCCTGAGCTGATCGGCCTGCCCAGGCGTGAACTTCGCCGCGGTGATGGCGATCTGCATCGCCTGCTCCTGGAACAAGGGCACGCCCAGGGTCCGCTCCAGAACCGCTTCCAGTTCCTTGCTCGGATACTCGATCGGGATGTTGCGATCACGCTGCTCCCGACGCTTCAGATAGGGATGCACCATGTTGCCCTGGATCGGTCCCGGCCGCACGATCGCCACCTCGATGACGAGGTCATAGAAGATGCGGGGCCGAAGCCGCGGCAGCATGCTCATCTGCGCCCGGCTTTCGATCTGAAAGACGCCGATCGTATCGGCCCGGCAGATCATGTCGTAGACGGCCTTCTGATGATCCTTGTAGAGCGTATGCAGGTCCGTTTTCACGCCGTAATGCCGGTCGAGAAGCTTGAAGGCCCGGGCGATGCAGGTGAGCATGCCGAGCGCCAGAACGTCGATCTTCAGGATCTTCAGCGTATCGAGATCGTCCTTGTCCCATTCGATCATGTAGCGGTCGGGCATCGCCGTGTTCATGATCGGCACCACTTCGTCGAGCCGGTCGCGGGTGATGACGAAGCCGCCAACATGCTGGGAGAGATGGCGGGGGAAGCTCATCAGCTCGGTGGCATAGTCGAGCACCCGCACCGTCGTCGGATCCTTGACGTCGAGGCCGGCGGCCTTGGCCTCCCGCTCCGACAGGTCGGCGGCGGACCAGCCCCAGACCGAACCGGCAAGCGCCGACTGCACGTCCTCCGAAAAGCCGAAGGCCTTTGCCGTTTCGCGCCCGGCTGAGCGCGCCCGGTAGCTGATGACGGCGGCCGTCAGCCCCGCATGCTCCTTGCCGTAAGTCCGATAGATATGCTGGATGACCTCTTCCCGCTTCTCGTGCTCGAAATCGACGTCGATATCCGGCGGCTCGTCACGTTCGGTCGACAGGAAGCGGTCGAAGAGCAGGGTCGTCGACAGCGGATCGACTTCGGTGATGGAAAGGCAATAGCAGACGGTGGAATTCGCCGCCGACCCGCGCCCCTGGCAGAGAATGTCGACGCTTCGCGCATAGTCCATGATGTTGCGCACGGTCAGGAAATAGGGCTCGTAGCGCTTGCTGGCGATCAGATCGAGCTCGTATTCGATCTGGTTCGAGACCTTCTCGGGAATACCGCGGGGATAGCGTCGATGGGCGCCTTCCATCGTCAGTCGCCTGAGGGTCTCAGTCGTCGTTTCGCCGGCAAAGCTCTCGTCGGGATACTGATATTCGAGTTGCGCCAAGGTGAAATCCAACCGGCGGAAAAAATGCCCGGTATTGGTGATCGCTTCCGGGTAGTCGCGAAAGATGCGCGCCATTTCCCCCGACGGTTTCAGATGGCGTTCGGCATTGGCCTGAAGCCGGAACCCTGCCTGCGCCACCGTCACATGCTCGCGAATGGCGGTGACGATATCGGCGAGCGGCCGGCGCGCCGGCCCGTGGAACAGCGGGCTGTTGGTGGCAATCAGCCGCGTGCCCGCATTGCGCGCGATGGTGGCCAACCCGGCAAAGACCAGCTGGTCGAAACCATCATAGCGTGGCACCAGCGCCAGATAGAGCCGATCGGTGAACTGCGGCTTCAGCCGCTTCAGGAACGCCGAAAGCTTGTTGGCCTCCGGCGCACCGATCACCGGATCGGGCACGACGGCAAGAAGGAGATCCTCGCCCCATTCGACGAGATCAGCTTCATGAAGCGTGCAGGTGCCCTTTGTCGACCGGAGGTTTCCGGCACTCAGCATGCGGCAGAGATTGCCCCAGCCGCGGCGGTTGCGCGGATAGGCGAGCACATCCGGGATATCCTCGGCAAAAGAAAGCCGGGCGCCGGGCTGAAAGGAATACCCCTCCACCTTCGCCTGCGCATGGGCGCGCACCACGCCCGCCACCGTGTTGCGATCGGCGATCCCGAGGCCTGAGATCCCAAGCCGGCTGGCGGCAACGATCATTTCACCCGGATGCGACGCTCCTTCAAGAAAGGAGAAATTCGACCAGGCGCCGATCTCGAAATAGGGCGTCGTCATGCGAAGACCCCATGCATGAACCAGCGCGGCTGCGTCGGCCCGCCATAATGGCCTTCTCGAAACAGCCAGAAGCGCCGGCCTCTCTCATCCTCCACCCGGAAATAATCCCGCTCGGCCGCCTTTTCGCCATCGACCCACCATTCGGCCGCGATCCGTTCCGGGCCTTCGGCGCGCGCAATGCGGTGCAGGCTGCGCCGCCAGCGAAAGCTTCTGGGCGGCCCCTCCGGCACCTCGGCCACCGCTTCCACCGGTTCCGGACTTTGAAACAGCCGCTGCGGCCGAACGGAGGCCGCCAGAAGCGCCGCTGGAACAGCGCAGACGGCGGCCTCCAGGGTCTTCAGCATTCCCACATCCGCAAGCGGCTGAAACACCGCTGCACGCTCCGGCATATGGCTCTCGGACAACACGGGCACAAACAGGCTTTCCGCGCCCAGCCGCGCCATGACCCTGTCAGCAAAGGCAGCAAGCGGCCGCTCTCGATCCGGCGTGCCCGAAAAATCCTCCTGCATCACCTCGTATTTTTCGCTTCTGGGAACCGACAGCCGCAGGATCTCGAAGCCGAAACCGGCATCGAGATCGTCATGGACCGCCTGCAACCGCTCGCGGAAAAGGCCGGCGATGCGACCCGGTTCGATCAATGGCGAAGACGTTCCCGCAGCGATGCGAAAGACCCGGCCGTCGACACGAAAGAGCAGCAGCTCGAACAGCCGCCCGCCTTCACCACGCTTTTCCAATTCCGGCTTCAGCCGTGCCGCCAGCTCCTGCGTGAGAACAAAAATATCGTCCTCGCCCTGGACCGGCTCCGAAAGCCGGCGCTCGGCCGAGAGGCTGGCAACGGGAAGCCGCGGCGAAAGCGGCTCGTCTTCCAGCCCCATGGCCTGATCGAGGCGCAGGAGCAGCATGGATCCGAAGCGGCGGGCAAGCGGCGCCCGCGGCGCCTCGATGATGTCGCCGACCTGCTTGAGCCCGACCCGTCCGAGCGTTTCGATCATGTCGGCCGGAAGCCTGAGGGCCGCCATCGGCAGCGGCGAAAGCACGCGCGCGGCTTCCTCTGGAGCAATCACGCTTTGCGCGCCGAAGCGCGCCACGGCCCAGGAGAGCCCGGCTGAAGACGAGATCGCCGCACGGGCCTCGATGCCCAGATGAAAGAGCCGGGCCAGAAGATCGTCGAGAAGCGATTTCTCTCCGCCGAGAAGATGGGCGCAGCCGGTAATGTCGAGATAAAGGCCAGTTTCGCCGTCGAGCGCCACCAGCGGCGTATAGCGGCTGCACCAGTCCGCAAGCCCTTCGAGAAGGGCGCGATCCGCCGCCCGGTCAGACGGCAGCACATCGACCTCGGGACACATGGCCCGCGCCTCGGCAACGCCCTGGCCCAGCTGGAACCCTGATTTTTCGGCAAGGCCATCGAGCGCCACGAGGCGCATGGCATTCCTGACCCTATCGGCAAAGACGATGGGCGGATGCTCAGGACGCCCGCGGGAAAGCCAGGAGGTGCCCCATCGTGTCCGCGCCACCCGGTCGGCTGGAAGATGCGGAAAGTCGAGCGACAGAATGCGCTGGTTCTGGATCTGCCGCAGCAGCGACTGGTAGGGGTTCGACGGGGTAAAAGCGGCGGTCATGGGGGTTCCACTCCAGGAAGAGGCCGACGGGAGCAGGAGACCTGCTTTTTTCGGCAATGACGTGAAAGACAGGATGGCCGATGCTGCCGCAAAGCATCGAGCCGTCAGGGAGGGGGCGCTCGCGAGCGGGCGCCGGTTCGATATGAAGCCGGAAGAAGGCGCTGCTCGCCTCCTCGTGGCCGGACTGGCGCAGAAGCAGAAGCGGAATACGGCCGGCGCGGGCACGAACATGCAGGCGCCGGCTTTCACTCAAGGCCAACGAGGCGGGATTGCCGCGAATTTCCAGAATGACGGCACAGAAGGCCGAAACGGAAAGCGCCGTCTCGGCAATCCAGAGCGCGTCCTTCACTGTGCGCGGCAGGCTGAGGATCAGGCTTCGAATGTCGAGCCCATAAGCCTTGAGACCAAGACCATAGGGCAGGCCTGCCTCGGTCGAGGCCAGCGATTGGCTGATCCACAGAACGGGTGCCGCCGCATCGCCCTTTTGCTGGCGCGCCTGCTGACAGAGGGCACCAAGCGCGGTTGCAAACCCGGCAGCAGCGCCGGCATCGCGCGTCTCGGAACTGCGGATTTCCGTCATGCCTTCGAGCGGCAGCCCGCCCTCGAGGATAGCGTCGAGTTCGGGAATGCCGAGCGGCAGGACCTTGCGGCCGGAGGACTGGCTACCCTCTTGCCTGCACCGGAAGCCTGCTGGATCCGCCGCCTTGACCGTCTTCACGACCCCCGCAAGCCTGCGGTTCTCGATCCGGGCTATGGTTTCGCGAAGCGAAAGAACGGTCTCCCGCTGCACGGCGTTCTCGGCCATGACGGTCAACTCCCATATAAGATGTTCCTGTTATGTTCTTATAGATTCCAGAGCTGCCAGGAGGAGTCAACAGTCAAATTTAAGAATTTATTCCTTGGCCCTTGCATCAGGAATTCAACACTCGAAAAACAAAGGCAAAATCGCTATATGGAGGACAACAAGGAGTGCCTATGGCCCGCATTGACCAGACCGATGATTGGCGGGAACGCCATGCACCGACGCTCACGACATTCGAACAGCTTGCAGTGGAAGCCTATGGCCACCTGCCGCAGGAATTCCGCAAGCTGACGACCGACCTCATCATCGAGGTTGCCGATTTCCCCAGCGACGACGTCTTCGAGGACATGGCGCTGGAAACGCCGTTCGACCTGCTCGGCCTGTTCGAGGGGCGCGGCATCACCGAACGTTTCACCATGGAGACGGGCGAGTTTCCGAACCGGATCACGCTGTATCGCCGCCCGATCATCGATTACTGGGCGGAAAACGAGGAAACGCTGGGTGACATCATCACCCATGTGCTGATCCACGAGATCGGCCACCATTTTGGTCTTTCCGACGACGACATGGAGCGGATCGAGGCGAGCGTCGAGCACGTGGGCGGATAACGAACTCGCCTTCCTTCAAGCTTGCCCCTCATCCGGCCTGCCGGCCACCTTCTCCCCGCCAGCGGGGAGAAGGAACTTGCGGCACCCGCTCGCTTCTCTGAAATCCTCTCCGCAGAGGGACGACACCAAGTGACGACGGAGCTTTCGCCCGCGTCCCCTCTCCCGCTTGGCGAGGAGAGGGCTAGGGTGAGGGCCAAACGTGTCTGACGGCCCGCTTTACTGCTCCGACAGCTTGATGTCGGGATTATAATCCTTGCCTTCGACTTCCTTGAATACGGCCTGTCCGCATTGCATATGCTGCGTATCCGCATTGAAAGCATAGGTGGGCGAGCCGTGCAGGGACCAGCCCTGGTTCAGCGCCGCCGTCACCTTATGGCAGAAGGACGCATCGTCGGGGCCGGTGAGGAAGCGGTAAAGTTTCAAAATCTTGCCTTTCGTTTTTCAATCGTGTCCGCCTTGGCGGCGAGCTTCAGGGCCTGGTCGAGATGCAGCCGCTCGATCATCCGGCCATGAAGACTGATGACGCCCTTGTCGGCGTTCTCCGGCAGCGCAAAGACGGCGATGATGGCACGCGCCTCATCAACGGCGGCCTGCTCGACGCCGAAGCGCTCGTTGGCCGGACCGATCTGCAACGGATGGATCAGCATCTTGCCGTCATAGCCCATGTCGCGTCCCTGCCGGCACTCCTCGTCGAAACCGTCGGTGTCACGGAAATCGTTGAACACCGCATCGATGACGTCGAGGCCGCTGCCGCGGGCGGCAAGCAGGATCTGCATCAGCCAGGGGATCAGGTAAGGCCGGCCCGGCCGGTCGGGAACCCCGGTTTCCTTGCGCAGGTCGTTGAGGCCGACGACGAAACAATCGAGCCTGCCGCCGAAGGTGCGGCCGGTCTCGGCGATCGCGGGTGCATTGACGACGCCGCGCGGCGTCTCGATCATCGCCCAGAGACGCAAGCTCTCCGGCGCGTCGTTGTCCGCTAGCCAGTCGGCGGCGATCTGGATATCGGCAGGGCTTTCGACCTTGGGCAACAGGATCGCATCGGGCTTTGCCTGGAGAGCCGCCGCCAGATCCTGCTGGCCGAAACCCGATCCCAGCGCATTGATGCGGATGACGATCTCACAGTCCGGCCGGCTTTCGGTGAGATGGCGGACGAGTTCGTCGCGCGCCTCGGCCTTGCGCTCGGGCGCCACCGCATCCTCGAGATCGAAGATAGCGGCATCGGCGGCCAGTTGTGAAACCTTGGCGAGCGCGCGGACATTGTCTGCCGGTACGCAGAGCACCGAACGGCGCAGGCGAACGGGGTGATGTTCGATCGGTTTTGTCATGCGGCAGTTGTGCCCGCCTTTCATTTTTTCCGCAAGGCGAGGCGAACGGCCGCACCCCTCTTGCAAGCGGCGACAGCAACACCCACATCGGGACCAGAAAGGTGACGATCATGCAAAGCATACGTTCTGTTCTTTTTACGGCTGTAGCCATCACCATCACGCTGGCAGCCTTCGTGTTCACCGCGTCGCTTGCGCTCGCGCTCGCCGGCATCGCCGCCGTTGTCGCGATCGGCAGCGCCATTGCCGCCCGGCTGAACTTCAAGGCAGCCCGTGCAACGGCACGCCCGACCTCCGGCCCCGCCCCGCGCGAAATGCGCATCTGGAACGACGGCCGCGGCACGATCATCGATCTCTAGGGATCGCGGTCCCCCAATCGCTGCCCCCAAAGAGCGTTTCCGGCTTGGTTCAGGCCGAGGCACGGAAGCGCTCCAACTTGTTGCTTCTGCACATTCCTGACGGAAAATCGCTTCGCGATTGCTCGACGCGCCGAAGCGTTGTCCAGCGCGGCAGCTCACCCCCGTGCGACTTTTTTTTGCGATACCCCTGTCGGCAAGTCCCCTCTGCGTTCGTCCTTGGATCAGGCCAGCAAAGACCATGGCCAGGTTATCATTCCTCAATAGGAGCATGACATGGACAGCACGACGCAGAAAACAGACGCAAACCAGTTGCCGCAGGCCCTGAACGGGCTGGTACCCTATCTGCAGGTCGAAGGCGCCGCCAAGGCTGCGGAATTCTACAAGCGCGCCTTCGGCGCCAAGGAAGCCTATCGGCAACCGGTCGACGATCAGGGACGGACGATGCACATCCATCTCCACATCAACGGCAGTTCCCTGATGTTGAGCGACGCCTATCCGGAATACGGCCATCCCCTGGAAAAGCCGCAGGCCTTCAGCCTGATGCTGCCGGTCGACGACATCGACGCGTGGTGGAGCAAGGCGGTTGCCGCCGGCGCCGAAGTGGTGATGCCGATCGAGGTGATGTTCTGGGGCGATCGCTATGGGCAGTTGCGCGACCCCTTCGGCGTGCTCTGGGCGCTGAACGCACCGACGAAGGCAGGCTAAGCCAAGGCAGGCTAGGCTCAAGGCAGGTTGAAACCGGCACCAGAATCCGGCCGACGTCCGCCAAGCCGAGCGGCCAGGGCGCTCCAACGCAGACAACAACCGCTATGACCGCGGCCGGGTAGGTGATTTCACCCGCCCGGCAGCTGCCTTCAGGATAGATTTTCCTTCATTTCGGCACAAAACTGATCTAAACGCTTACGCAACATTTCGCTGAAATCGAAGGCCTGAAGTTATGGAAAAGTTCGTCAAGCTCACCGGCGTCGCCGCTCCCCTCCCCGTCGTCAACGTCGACACGGATATGATCATTCCGAAGGATTACCTGAAGACGATCAAGCGCACCGGCCTCGGCACCGGACTTTTCGCCGAAGCGCGCTACAACGAAGACGGCTCGGTCAACCCGGATTTCGTGCTCAACAAGCCCGCCTACCAGAACGCCAAGATCCTGGTCGCCGGCGACAACTTCGGCTGCGGTTCCTCGCGCGAGCATGCGCCGTGGGCGCTTCTCGACTTCGGCATCCGCTGCGTGATCTCGACCTCGTTTGCCGACATCTTCTACAACAACTGTTTCAAGAACGGCATCCTGCCGATCGTCGTCAGCCAGGAGAACCTCGACAAGCTGATGGACGACGCCTCGCGCGGCTCCAACGCCATCCTGTCGATCGACCTGGAATCCCAGGAAATCACCGGCCCGGACGGCGGCACTGTCAAGTTCGAGATCGATGCCTTCAAGCGCCACTGCCTGCTGAACGGCCTCGACGACATCGGCCTGACGCTGGAGAAGGCAACAGCCATCGACACCTTCGAAAAGTCGACTGCCGCCTCGCGCCCCTGGGCGTGAGCTGAAGGGATGACGCGCAAGCTCATCTCCTCCGGTTCACCCTTCGAGACGACGGCAGGCTATTCGCGTGCCGTCGCCAAGGGTGACTGGTGCTTTGTTTCCGGCACCACCGGCTACGACTACGCCACCATGACCATGCCGGAAACGGTGGAAGAGCAGGCACGCAATTGCCTGAAGACGATCGAGGGCGCGCTGAAGGAAGCGGGCTTCTCGCTCGCAGATGTCGTGCGCAACCACTACTACGTCACCGATGCCAGCTTCGCCGACCGGGTGTTTCCGATCTTCGGCGAGATGTTCGGCGACATCCGGCCAGCCGCCACCATGATCGTCTGCGATCTCATCCGACCGGAAATGCTGATCGAGATCGAGGTCACCGCCTTCCGCGGTTGACCTCTGGCGGGCTGCCGCCGGCACGGCATTGGCAGCCGCCCCGCTTATGCGCTACTGCAGAGGTAGGACGACGGGCTCTTGCCAGAGCCGTCGCCCGCATCCCCATGACCGGAAGAAGCCCCATGCAATTCGAAGGCACCGCCGACTATATCGCCGACAAGGACCTGATGATCGCGGTCAACGCCGCGATCCGGCTGGAACGGCCGCTGCTCGTCAAGGGCGAGCCCGGCACCGGCAAGACCGAACTTGCCCGCCAGATCGCCGCAGCCCTCGAGCTCGAGCTGATCGAGTGGAGCGTCAAGTCGACGACCAAGGCGCAGCAGGGGCTCTATGAATATGACGCCGTCTCGCGCCTGCGCGACAGCCAGCTCGGCGACGCGCGCGTCAACGACGTCAGGAACTACATTCGCAAGGGCAAGCTCTGGCAGGCTTTCGAGGCCGGAAAACGCGTCGTGCTTTTGATCGACGAGATCGACAAGGCCGACATCGAGTTTCCGAACGACCTGCTGCAGGAACTCGACCGCATGGAGTTCCACGTCTACGAGACCAACGAGATGATCCAGGCCCGCCAGCGGCCGATCGTCATCATCACCTCCAACAACGAGAAAGAGCTGCCGGACGCTTTCCTGCGCCGCTGCTTCTTCCACTATATCCGCTTTCCCGACGCCGACACGCTCGCCCGCATCGTCGAGGTGCACTATCCCGGCATCCGCAAGACCCTCCTTTCGGCCGCCCTTGCCGCCTTCTACGACATCCGCCAGGTGCCGGGACTGAAGAAGAAGCCTTCGACCTCCGAAGCGCTCGACTGGATCCGCCTGCTCGTCGCCGACGAGATCGATCCGGCCGACCTGCGCGCCGATCCGAAAACCATGCTGCCGAAGCTGCATGGTGCCCTGCTCAAGAACGAGCAGGACGTCCATCTCTTCGAACGCCTGGCCTTCATGGCGCGCCGCGACCAATGACACCCGACGCCCACAAGGTGCTGATCTACGCCACCTGGCGGGAGCAGCTGCTGGTCTTCAACGAGCCAGATTTTCCTGAAATCGACCTGCAGGTCCCGGGCGGCACGATGGAACCTGGCGAAAGCCCTGAGGTCGCGGCAGTCAGAGAGTTTGTCGAGGAGACAGGGTTGGCGCCGCCGGCATCACTGCTGCCGCTTGCAACGCAGGACTATCGCTTCACCAAGGATGGCCACCCGATCTGGCACCGCCGGCACTATTTCCATGCGCAGCTTTCCGGCGAACAAAAGGAAACCTGGCTGCACTTCGAAATGACGCCGGACGGCGGCGGCCCGCCGATCCGCTTTCGCTTCTTCTGGCTTGGTTTTGACGAGGCTGCGCCCCGGCTCGGCTATGGTATGCAAGACGCTCTGGACTTTTTGCTAGCCCAAAGCCTCAGCCCCTCTCCTCGGGTTTAACCCGAGGACTAACCCTCTGCCCGCCTGCCGGGGAGAAAGTGGCGGCAGCCGGATGAGGGGCCATTTAGCCGGCGAATCGTTTTTCATTGACCCCCGCGCCCTTGCCGCGCTATCAAATAATCCGTGGTGATTTGGCCGGCCGGCTTGCAGCCACGTTAAACAAATCGCTAAAGGGCCGAGGAAACGTGGATTTTCCGAGGACCGGTCGCGATCAATCGCCGCCGGTTTTTTTGTATTGATCGAGTGGAAGCCCCATGCCCATCAAGATACCCGATACGCTGCCCGCCTTCGAAACCCTCGCGACCGAGGGTGTGCGGGTGATGACCGAGACCGTGGCGATCCGTCAGGACATCCGCCCGCTCCAGATCGGGCTCCTCAACCTCATGCCCAACAAGGTCAAGACCGAGATCCAGATGGCGCGCCTCATTGGCGCCTCGCCGCTGCAGGTCGAGCTGTCGCTGATCCGCATCGGCGCGCACCGGGCAAAGAACACGTCGGAAGAACACCTGCTCGCCTTCTACGAGACCTGGGAAGAGGTGAAGGCCCGCAAGTTCGACGGCTTCATCATCACCGGCGCCCCCGTCGAAACGCTGGACTATGAGGACGTCACCTACTGGGACGAGCTGAAGCGTATCCTCGACTGGACGACGACCAACGTGCATTCGACGCTGAATGTCTGCTGGGGCGCGATGGCGGCGATCTATCATTTCCATGGCGTGCCGAAATATCCGCTGAAGGAGAAGGCCTTCGGCGTCTACCGCCACCAGAACCTGCAGCCCTCCTCCGTCTATCTCAACGGCTTCTCCGACGATTTCGCCGTGCCGGTGTCGCGCTGGACCGAAGTGCGCCGCGCCGACATCAATGGCGTGGCCGACCTAGAGATCCTGATGGAATCGAAGGAGATGGGCGTCTGCCTTGTACACGAGCAGAGGGGCAAGCGCCTCTACATGTTCAACCACGTGGAGTATGATTCCACGTCGCTGTCGGACGAATATTTCCGGGACGTGGACGCCGGCGTGCCGATCAAGATGCCGCACGACTACTTTCCGCACAATGATCCGACCCTGCCGCCACAGAACCGCTGGCGCAGCCACGCGCATCTGTTCTTCGGCAACTGGATCAACGAGATGTACCAGACAACGCCCTACGACATGGACCTGATCGGCCGGGGCGAAAGCTAGGGATCAGAGGCTGCGATGTTCATCCCCTTCTTCCTCGAATTGAAGGCTGCGAAGATCCCGGTGACACTCCGGGAATTCCTGTCCCTGATCGAGGGCATGGAGGCCGGCATCGCGACCTTCGATATCGAGGCGTTCTATTTTCTCGCGCGCACGGCGCTGGTGAAGGACGAGCGCCATATCGACCGCTTCGACGGCGTCTTTCGGCATTGTTTTTCCGGCCTCGTGGCCATCAATCCCCCTGATGAATTCGAACAGGCGGCCATTCCCGAGGAATGGCTGCGCAAGCTGGCCGAGAAGTACCTGACGGAAGAAGAAAAACGCCTGGTCGAGAGCCTCGGCGGTTTCGAAACGCTGATGGAGACCTTGCGCCAGCGGCTCAGCGAACAGGAGGGGCGTCACCAGGGCGGCTCCAAATGGATCGGCACCGCGGGCACCTCGCCCTTCGGCGCCTATGGCTATAACCCCGAAGGTATCAGGATCGGCCAGGACGGCTCGCGCCACCGTCGCGCCGTCAAGGTCTGGGACCGGCGCGAGTTCAAGGATTACGACGACACGGTCGAGCTCGGCACGCGCAACATCAAGGTGGCGCTCAAACGGCTCAGGCGCTGGGTGCGCCAGGGGGCGGCCGACGAACTCGACCTTTCCGGCACCATCCGCGCTACCGCCGAACACGGCTATCTCGATGTCGTGACGCGGCCGGAACGGCGCAACGCCGTCAAGCTCCTGATGTTCTTCGACGTCGGCGGCTCGATGGACGATCATATCCGCATCGTCGAGGAACTGTTTTCCGCCGCACGCGGCGAATTCCGCCATATGGAGCACTTCTACTTCCACAACTGCGTCTACGAAGGCCTGTGGAAGGACAATCGCCGCCGACGGGCCGACATCACCCGCACGACGGAGTTGCTGCGCACCTATGGCGGCGACTACCGTGCGATCTTCGTCGGCGACGCATCGATGAGCCCCTATGAGATCAGCCACCCTGGGGGCTCGGTCGAGCATTGGAACGACGAGGCCGGCGGGCTCTGGCTGTCGCGCATCGCCGCCCACTTTCCCCGTTCCATCTGGCTCAATCCGGTCCCCGAAATGCACTGGGGCCATACCCAGTCGATCGCCATGATCAGAGGCCTCTTCGCGGGCCGCATGTTTCCGTTGACGCTCAGCGGACTGCAGGACGCGACGAAACAACTATCGCGCTGAATCTACCGCAGAAAATCTCGATTTCCGGTTGCCGATCCCCAGGAAATGACGCAGGTTGCTTGCCGCAAGGACGGGGAGAACCAGACGATGGACAAGCATGCGGACACGGAAATCTTCGGACACCTGCCATCAGGTGAGCCGGTTCATCGTGTCGTGCTTTCCGGTGGAGGCCTGACCGCCCATATTCTTACCTGGGGAAGCGTGATCCAGGACCTGCGGCTGGATGGCCATGAGCCGCCGCTGGTACTCGGCTTTACCGATCTCGAGAGCTATGTCGCCCATTCTCCTTATTTCGGCGCGACGCCAGGCCGCTGTGCCAACCGCATCGGCGGCGGTCGCTTCACCCTCGATGGCGAGAGCCACCAGCTCGAATGCAACGAAAAGGGCGTGACGCACCTGCATGGCGGCAGCGACAACATCGGCAAGCGCAACTGGACGATCGTCGAGCGGACGCGCGACAGCGCCACGCTGGAGATCACCGATCCGGATGGCCGCGCCGGATATCCGGGTAACTGCCAGATCCGCTGCACCTACCAGCTGAAGCCCGGCGGCCTGCTCAGTGTCGTCTACGAGACTAAGAGCGACAGGCCGACGCTCGCCAACGTCTGTCAGCACAGCTATTTCAATCTGGATGGCGGCGCGGATGCACTCGGCCACGACATCATGATTGCCGCCGACCATTATCTGCCGACCGACGAGCGCCAGGTGCCGACGGGAGAAATCCGCCCGGTCGAAGGCACCGCTTTCGATCTCAGGGAAATGACCTCGCTCAAGCGCCAGGCCGAGGGCGAACGCATCGCCTACGACCATAATTTCTGCCTCTCGCGGGAACGCATGGCGAAACACTCGGTCGCCCTTGCCCGCAGTCTCAATTCCGGCGTGACGATGGAAGTGCTGACGACGGAGCCCGGCGTCCAGCTCTATACCGGCTTCAAGCTCGACGTACCGGTGCCCGGTCTCGAAGGACGTCGCTATGGCGCTTTTGCCGGCTTCTGCCTGGAAACCCAGGTGTGGCCGGATGCCGTCAATCACGAGGGCTTTCCGAACGCGGTTCTGCGCCCGGGCGAAATCCGTCGCCAGGAAACGGATTATGTCTTCATGAAGAGCTGAGAATTTTTGCCGAGACCATCGGTGACGCGTGCATTGCCGCGAACGTAAGCCATCACGGCTGCGGCTTGGCCTACATATCCAGGCTCTTCGCCCGAGGCGAAGAATAATTATATTACAATCGGTTGGGAAAATTGGAGCGGGTGAGGCGATTCGAACGCCCGACCCCAACCTTGGCAAGGTTGTGCTCTACCCCTGAGCTACACCCGCTCATTACCTCGGTCCGGGGGTAGTCGGTGGACCGTGGGTGCCGCTGACTTGCGGCGACGGGCGCTATATGGCCTAAGCGATTTTGGAATGCAACAGGGAAATGTCGAGAAATCGAATATTTTTTGGGAGCCTCCTCAGGAAGCCCGCAAATGCCGCGTTTTCGCGCCCCACCGGCGTCTGTGAGATTGCACGCCGCGGCCGTTTTCCCCTAAAGCAGACTGGAAAAAAATCGATCGCCAGGAGAATCACCCCGATGAACGACGCGCAACCGAAGACCGCGGACGACCTTTTCCGCTTTCTCGACGATCTCGGCATCGAGCACAGCACAAAAAAACACGAGCCCGTGTTCACCGTGGCCGAATCGGTGGCGCTGCGTGACGAAATTCCCGGCGGCCACACCAAGAACCTGTTCGTGAAGGACAAGAAGGACAACTACTTCCTTTTGACCGTCGAGGAGCACGCGACCGTCGATCTGAAGACGGTGCACCAGGTCATCGGCGCAGCCAGCAAGGTTTCCTTCGGCAAGCCGGAGAAGCTGATGGAGTATCTCGGCGTCATCCCGGGAGCGGTCACGGCACTCGGCGCGATCAACGATACCGGCGGCAACGTCAAGGTGATCATCGACGAGGAGCTGATGGCATTCGATGTGATCAACTGCCACCCGCTGTCCAACGACGCGACGACCTCGATCGGCTCGAAGGACCTGTTGCGCTTCATGGAAGCCACGGGACATGAACCGCTTGTCTTGAAAGTGACAGCCTGACATACGATCTTTGGCGCGAATGCAGGAAGCCGGATCAAGAGCCGGCGAGGAGAGAAGAATGACGGGCAACGACAATCCCTATGCAGGGTCCTTCGGCAACCAGATGACCGCTTCGGCTTCCTTTGGCGGCCAGCCGGCCGCAGCCGCGCCCCCAAGCGGCGATCTGATCAAGGAAACGACGACCGCCAACTTCGCCAAGGATGTGCTCGACGCGTCGCGCCAGCAGCCTGTTCTCGTCGATTTCTGGGCGCCCTGGTGCGGTCCGTGCAAGCAGCTGACCCCGGTGATCGAAAAGGTCGTGACGGAAGCTGCCGGCCGCGTGAAGCTCGTCAAGATGAACATCGACGACCATCCATCGATTGCCGGACAGCTCGGCATCCAGTCGATCCCGGCCGTCATCGCCTTCGTCGGCGGGCGACCGGTCGACGGCTTCATGGGGGCGGTGCCTGAGAGCCAGATCAAGCAATTCATCGAAAAGGTCGCCGGCCCTGCCGTCGACGACAGCAAGGCCGAGATCGAGGCCGTGCTCGCCGACGCCAAGGCTCTGCTGGAGACGGGCGATGCCGAGAACGCCGCCGGCCTCTTCGGCGCGGTGCTGCAGGCAGATCCGGAGAATGTGGTGGCGATTGCCGGCATGGTCGATTGCATGATCACCCTCGGCCAGATCGCCGAAGCGCGCGAAGCGCTTTCGAGCCTGCCGGAAGATCTTGCCAAGGATGCCGGCATCAGCGCGGTTGCCAAGAAGCTCGACCAGATCGAGGAAGCCCGCAAGCTCGGCGATCCCAATGCTCTGGAACAGCGCCTGGCCGTAAACCCTGACGACCATGAAGCCCGCCTGATGCTGGCCAAGATCCGCAACGTCGAAGGCGACCGCAATGGCGCGGCGGATCACCTGTTGACGATCATGAAACGCGACCGGGCTTTCGACGATGACGGCGCACGGCGTGAGCTCGTCTCTTTCTTCGAAGTCTGGGGTCCGAAAGACCCGGCGACGATCGCCGCCCGCCGCAAGCTGTCGTCGATCCTGTTTTCCTGAGCCATGCAGCAAGATCGGTGCGTTTTTCCCTTGAGATTTTCAGGGGGCGCACCATTTCTTGATCTGGTTGGCCACGCAGCGATGTGTGGCGGGGGCGAGACCGGACATCTGCAAGGTCGATCGGAATGCATGTCGGAAATGCACGTTATCTAGGTCCGCAGGACTTGCCGGAGATCATTCCGGTGTTTCCGCTGACCGGCGCGCTGCTTTTGCCTGGCGCCCAGTTGCCGCTCAACATCTTCGAGCCGCGTTATCTGGCGATGCTCGACGATGCCCTTTCCGGCAATCGGCTGATCGGGATCGTGCAGCCTTCCTTCTGCGAAGGCCGCAACGATATCGGCGTCGGGCCGGTTCCAGCACTCTGTCAGGTCGGCTGCATCGGCCGCATCACTTCCTTTGCCGAAACCGGCGACGGCCGCTACATCACCTCGCTGACGGGCGTGTGCCGCTACCGGTTGTTCAACGAAGTCGCCGGCACGCGCGGCTACCGCCGCTTCCGCATCGGCCCGTTCACCGCCGATCTCGAAAACCGCGACGATGAGAGCCTGGTCGACCGTTCGGCGCTGCTGGCAGCCTTCAGGGCCTATCTGGAGGCCAACAAGCTGAAGGCCGACTGGGAGAGTGTGGAGCGCGCCAGCAACCGCACGCTGGTCAACTCGATGGCAATGATGTCCCCCTACGGGCCGGCCGAGAAACAGGCGCTGCTGGAAGCACCCGACCTCAAGACCCGCGCCGAAACGCTGATCGCCATTACCGAGATCGTGCTCGCGCGCAATTTCGGCGATGTCGACAATATCCTGCAGTAAGCGAGGGCTCGTGGACGTCAACGCCAGCAAGGTCGATCCGAAACTGCTCGAGCTGCTCGTCTGCCCGCTGACCAAGGGCCGGCTCAGCTACCACGCCGAAGCGGGCGAGCTGATTTCGGAAAAGGCGCGGCTCGCCTACCCCATCCGCGATGGCGTGCCGATCATGCTGATCTCCGAGGCGCGCAAGATCGAAGACTGACGCTAGGCTGCCGGCCAAGCGCCCAATACGCCCAACGACCCCTCATCCGGCCTGCCGGCCACCTTCTTCCCGCAAGCGGGCAGAAGGAAATCCGCCGCACGCTCGGTGCCAAGTCTCTTCTCTTGGATGTGGCGCCATCGCCGCGCACGCAACCAAATCCCCTCGCCCCGCCTGCGGGGAGAGGGCTAGGGTGAGGGGGCAAACCCAGGAATGCCGCGCTTTGCGGATCAGATCGGCTGGCCGGAAAGCAGCCGCGGGTCCGCGTCGCCGGCGATGCCGGCTGCTTGGCGGATGAAGAAGCTTTTCAGCGACGGCAGTCGGTCGACGAGCCCAAGGCCGAAATCGCGGGCGATCCGGACCGGCGTGATGTCGTTCGAAAACAGCCGGTTGAGCACATCAGTCGTCACCCCCATGCGGAACGTGTCGAAGCGCCTCCAGCTCTGGTAGCGCTCGAGAATGGCCAGCGAACCGATGTCGAGCCCGAGGCGGTCGGCCTCGACGATCGTCTCGGCCAGCGCCGCCACGTCCTTGAAGCCGAGATTGAGGCCCTGGCCGGAGATCGGATGGATGCCGTGGGCGGCGTCGCCCGCAAGCGCAAACCGCGGTTTTACGAAATCGCGCGCCAGCGTCAGGCCGAGCGGAAACGCGCGCCGGCCGCCGACGACCTTGAGATGCCCGAGCCGGTGGCCGAAGCGACGCTCGAGTTCCTCCTCGAACAGGAAATCGTCGCCCTTGACCAGCCGCTCGGCATCGGCGGTGCGCTCGGTCCACACCAGCGACGAACGGTTGTTCTTGAGCGGCAGCGTCGCGAAGGGGCCGGCTGGCAGGAAATGCTCCTCGGCCGTACCCTCATGCGGGCGCTCGTGCTCGACGGTGGTGACGATGCCCGACTGGCCGTAGTCGAACTCGACCGTCTTGATACCGGCGGCATCGCGCAGCTTCGAGCGCACGCCGTCGCAGGCAACCAGCAGCCGGGCTTCCAGCTGTTCGCCGCCGGCAAGCGTGACCGCAACCGCATGATCGCCGCTCTCGAAGGTTTCGACCATCGTCGATTGACGCACCGTCACGCCAAATTCCTCGCAGGCGGCGCGCAGCGCGCCGACCATGGCGGTGTTCGGCACCATATGGGCAAAGGGCCTGCCCTCTTCGCCTTCGCCGTCGAAGGTGAGAAACACGGGGCGCACCGGATCCGACGTCTTCGAATCGGTGATGACCATACGTCGGATCGGTTCGGCCTCCGGTGCGATCGCCTGCCAGACGCCGAGAACGTCGAGCATGCGTTCGGCGGCGGAAGCGACGGCCGAGGCACGCTCGTCGCGCTTCCAGGCCCCTTCCGGCGCGCCGTCGATGACGGAGACCGCAAGATGCGGCGCCGCCTTCTTCAGCGATACCGCGAGCGAAAGGCCGACATAGCCGCCACCGGCAATCAACACATCGATCATCCGCTTTCTCCCGTCGCACTTGAGCATCGTTTCATGCCTATATAGATCAATGCCATCGCCGTTCCTACCTTTGGAGACAGCCGAAATGTCGCGCCCCACTGAGACCGCAACGCCCATGGATGCGCTGCTTGCCACACTCGACCTCGAAAAGCTCGAGGAGAACCTGTTTCGTGGCCGCAGTCCCCAGGTCGGCTGGCAGCGCGTTTTCGGCGGCCAGGTGATCGGCCAGGCGCTGGTGGCAGCCCAGCGCACCGTCGACGAGGGTCGCTACGTGCATTCGCTGCACGCCTATTTCATGCGCCCCGGCGATCCCTCGGTGCCGATCATCTACGAGGTCGACCGGATCCGCGACGGCTCCAGCTTCGCCACGCGCCGTGTCGTCGCCATCCAGCACGGCAAGGCGATCTTCTCGATGTCGGCATCCTTCCAGTACGACGAGGACGGCTTCGAACATCAGATCGACATCCCCAACGTGGCGATGCCGGAAACCCTGCCGGGCGAGCAGGAACTGAAGGACAAGTTCCTGGCGCATGCGCCCGAAGCGATCCGCCGTTATTGGGAGCGGCCGCGGCCGATCGAGATCCGCCCGGTCTCGCTCAGCCATTATTTTGCGCGCAACGACGGCAAGCCGACACAGGACGTCTGGGTCAAGGCCGTCGGTCACGTGCCCGACGAACGTCACCTGCAGGCGGCCGTACTTGCCTACCTCTCCGACATGACGCTGCTCGACACCTCGCTCTATGCCCATGGCACATCGGTGTTCGATCGCAACCTGCAGGTTGCAAGCCTCGATCACGCCATGTGGTTCCATCGCCCCTGCCGGATGGACGACTGGCTGCTCTACACCCAGGACAGCCCCAGCGCCCATGGTGCCCGCGGCATGACCCGTGGCAGCCTTTTTGATCGTTCCGGCGTTCTGATCGCCTCGGTGGCGCAGGAAGGCCTGATCCGGAAAAAGGCACCTGAACAAAAATAAGGCGCTTAATCTTTTCTGCCTATTTTTTAATCTTCTAAAATGACGATTTTTTAGCGCGTCGCGGCACACATGCCGCGCGTGATAATTTTTCCATGCCTTTTCATAGTCTTAGCTCATCACAACGAATCTGGCACGCCCCTTGAATGTAGCTGTCCGGTTGCAAGGCGCTTTTAGCGTTCGCAGCAAGGAGAGATGGCCTCCGGCCGGAGGCGAACAAGGATGGGAAACCGATGAAAATTGTGATGGCCATTATCAAGCCGTTCAAGCTCGATGAGGTTCGTGAAGCCCTCACTGCTGTTGGCATCCAGGGCCTGACCGTAACCGAGGTCAAAGGCTACGGCCGCCAGAAGGGACATACCGAAATCTATCGCGGCACCGAATACGCCGTGAGCTTCCTGCCAAAGCTGAAGATCGAGATCGCAGTCCCCTCGGAAGTCGTCGACAGGGCCGTGGAAGCGATCGCCGCCGCCGCCAAGACCGGCCAGATCGGTGACGGCAAGATCTTTGTCTATTCGATTGACCATGCCGTGCGCATCCGCACCGGCGAAACCGATTCAGAAGCGTTGTAAGCCACGCCGTTCAGGGAGCACTATTTCGATGTCGTCAAGCAAACTTTCTACCTCTCTGGTCAGGATCGGCGCAGCCTCTGCCGCCCTTCTTTCGCCGGTCGTCGCCTTTGCCCAGGAAGCCGCACCGGCAGCAGCCGCTGCCACCGCCGCAGCCCCCGTTCCCGATAAGGCCGACACGGCCTTCATGTTCATCTCCACCCTGCTCGTCTTCTTCATGCTGATCCCAGGCCTCGCGCTGTTTTATGGCGGCCTCGTGCGCGCCAAGAACATGCTGTCGGTGCTGATGCAGTGCACGGTCATCGGCGCAACGATGATGATCGTCTGGGTCGTCTACGGCTATTCCTTCGCCTTCGGCGGCTCGACCAGCCCCTACTTCGGCGGCTTTGCCAAGATGTTCCTGGCAGGCGTCTCGACTGACAGCACGTCGGCCACCTTCTCAGAAGGCGTGGTCATTCCGGAATACATCTTCATGCTGTTCCAGATGACGTTCGCGGCGCTGACGCCGGCCCTCATCATCGGTGCCTTTGCCGAGCGCATCAAGTTCTCGGCAGCCGTGCTCTTCTCCGTTCTCTGGGCAACCTTCGTCTACTTCCCGATCGCCCACATGGTCTGGGACGGCAACGGCCTGCTCTTCGGCATGGGCGCTCTCGATTTTGCCGGCGGCACCGTCGTTCACATCAATGCCGGCGTCGCTGGCCTCATCGGCGCAATCATGGTCGGCAAGCGCACCGGCTTCGGCAAGGACATGATGGCACCGCATTCGATGACGCTGACGCTCGTCGGTGCGGCGATGCTGTGGTTCGGCTGGTTCGGCTTCAACGCCGGCTCCAACCTCGAGGCATCCGGCGGCGCGATGCTCGCAACCGTCAACACCTTCCTTGCAACCGCAGCGGCCATCCTCTCCTGGTCGGTCGTCGAAACCTTCACCCGCGGCAAGGCCTCGATGCTGGGTGCCGCCTCGGGCATGATCGCCGGCCTCGTCGCCATCACGCCGGCTGCCGGCATTGCCGGCCCGATGGGCGCAATCGTCATGGGCCTGATCGTTTCGCCGCTGTGCTACTTCTTCGTCTCGGTGGTGAAGAACAAGTTCGGTTACGACGACACCGCTGACGTCTTCGGCGTCCATGGCGTCGGTGGCTTCTTCGGCGCGCTGGCAACCGGCATTTTCGCCTCGTCCTCGCTCGGCGGCATCGGCTATGCCGACGGCGTCACCATGGGCGGCCAGTTCATGACCCAGCTCACCGCCGTTGCCATCACCATCGTCTGGTGCGGCGTCGTCTCGGCCATCCTTTACAAGGTGGTCGATGCGATCGTCGGTCTTAGGGTTTCGGTCGAAGCCGAACGCGAAGGTCTCGACCTCTCGTCCCACGGCGAAGCCGCCTACCACAGCTAAGCCAATCGCGGCGCCGTCAACAGGCGCCGCTCACCGTCCCGTCGCGGTCCGTCTGATGCGGATCGCCTTTGGCCCGGATCGAGAGATCCGGGCTTTTTTGCTGAATTTCAGCGCTTGCGGGCCTCCGCCCACCGGTATTTTAGCGGCACACGCGCATGGTTAATGTCGCATTAACCGTGCTTCGCTTAGGTTGATTCCATGGCGCGCAATGTGCCTAGAAGATCGAGACGGGCAGCAGGCAACATGAGCAGAAGCAATCCGGCAGCGCTTGACAGCCGTTCCAACCGGTTCGTGCTAACAACATTCGTTTGGCGACAGATCGCGTCGCTGGCGGGCTTCGCGCTGTTTGGCGCGCTGGCGCTGGCCATCGCTGCGCTGTCGACATGGAACGTTGCCGATCCGAGCTTCTCCTACGCCACATCGGACGAACCGACCAACGTGCTTGGTTATGCAGGCGCAGCGTTCGCCGATATCTTCATGCAGTTCTTCGGGCTTGCCAGCGTCGTCGCCCTGCTCCCGGCCGTTGCCTGGGCACTGGTGCTGATCGGTGGCAAGCGCTTCGACAAGATCGTCAAGCGCCTCGCCCTCTGGTTCGTCGGATCGGTGCTTGCCGGCGCTGCCTTGAGCTGTGTTCCGGCGCCGATCACCTGGCCGCTGCCCAATGGCCTCGGCGGCGTCTTCGGCGACATGATCCTGCGTTTTCCCGCTCTGTTCATCGGCTCCTTCCCGACCGGCACCTTTGCCACCGTCCTTGCCTGCATCTTTGCCGCCCCTGCCGCCTGGTGCCTGATCTACAGCGCCGGCCTGATCGGTGTCGGCGAGGAAGAGGACGAAGACGAGATCGAGGAACCGACGCCGAGCAAGGCGCGCACCGTGCGCGACGAACTGGACGAGGACGACAGCGAAGGTCCCTTCACGCTGCTGATGGGCTCCTTCGCGCATATGCGCTACACCGTGCAGGCGCGCGTTCGCCGTATCTTCGGCATGAGCGGCACCCGCACCCCGACCAAGCGCCAGTACGACGAACCCTACGATTTCAACAATGACGAATTCGGCACGCTGAACGAGCCGGCCCGGCCGAAGCCGATGGCTGCCGGCGACCGCATCGAACCGTCGCTCGACCGCTCCGAACGCCGCATCGTCACACCGCCACCGATCATGGCCGACGATGATGACGATATGCCCTTCATGGATGAGCGTCGCCCTGCCGGCATTCTGCCCGATGACGAGGATGACGACGTCGCATCCGATTGGGCACCAAAAGCCGCACCGCCGAAGCAGGGCCTGGCGAAGGCCGGTTCGCGTGTTGCCACGCCACCGCCTCGCCCGAAAACCAGCCAGCGGCTCGAACGCGAAGCGCAGCGCTCCTTCGTCGAGGACGACGACGGCGATTTCGCGCTGCCGCCGATGCATTTTCTCGCCGAGCCGAAGAACGTCACCCGCGACGCCTCGCTCTCCGCCGATGCGCTGGAGCAGAACGCCCGCATGCTGGAAGGCGTGCTGGAGGACTTCGGCGTCAAGGGTGAGATCATCCACGTCCGCCCCGGTCCGGTCGTCACCCTCTACGAACTGGAACCGGCGCCGGGCATCAAGTCCTCCCGCGTCATCGGCCTTGCCGACGACATCGCCCGCTCGATGAGCGCGATCGCTGCCCGCGTCGCCGTCGTTCCCGGCCGCAACGCCATCGGCATCGAACTGCCGAATCAGCGCCGCGAAACCGTCTACCTTCGCGAGCTGATCGGCTCGCGTGACTTCGAGACCTCGAAGGCGCGCCTGGCCATGGCGCTCGGCAAGACCATCGGTGGCGAACCCGTGGTCGCCGACCTCGCCAAGATGCCGCATCTGCTGGTTGCCGGCACCACCGGCTCGGGCAAGTCGGTGGCGATCAACACCATGATCCTGTCGCTGCTCTACCGCCTGCGTCCCGACCAGTGCCGCCTGATCATGATCGACCCGAAGATGCTCGAACTCTCCGTCTATGACGGCATTCCGCACCTGCTTTCGCCTGTCGTGACCGACCCGAAAAAGGCGGTCGTCGCGCTCAAGTGGACGGTGCGCGAGATGGAAGAGCGCTACAAGAAGATGTCGAAGATAGGCGTGCGCAACATCGACGGCTTCAACACCCGCGTCGAGCAGGCGCTCGCCAAGGGTGACGCGATCACCCGCACGGTGCAGACCGGCTTCGACCGCCAGACCGGCGAAGCGATCTACGAGACCGAAGAATTCGATCTGTCGCCGATGCCCTATATCGTCGTCATCATCGACGAAATGGCCGACCTGATGATGGTCGCCGGCAAGGACATCGAAGGTGCTGTGCAGCGGCTGGCGCAGATGGCGCGCGCCGCCGGCATCCATGTGATCATGGCAACGCAGCGCCCCTCGGTCGACGTCATCACCGGCACGATCAAGGCCAACTTCCCGACCCGCATCTCCTTCCAGGTGACCTCGAAGATCGACAGCCGCACCATTCTTGGCGAACAGGGCGCCGAGCAGCTGCTCGGCATGGGCGACATGCTCTATATGGCCGGCGGCGGGCGTATCCAGCGCGTGCACGGGCCGTTCGTGTCCGACACCGAAGTCGAGGAAGTCGTCGCCTATCTCAAGACCCAGGGCACGCCGCAGTATCTCGACGCGATCACCGAAGATGACGACGAGGACAGTGATGGCGGCGGCCCGGCCGGCACGTCCAATCTTGCCGATTCCGACGACCCTTATGACCAGGCCGTGGCGATCGTCCTGCGTGACGGCAAGGCCTCCACATCCTACGTGCAACGTCGCCTCGGGATCGGCTATAATAGGGCCGCGTCGCTGATCGAGCGCATGGAGCAGGAAGGCATCATCGGCCCGGCGAACCACGCCGGCAAACGAGAAATCCTCGTGCCCACGGAAGCGGATATCACCGGCCGGTAAACCCGGCTCCTGTCACGGGCGGTGTTCAAAGCCCGGTAACGGTCATGTGAGAGCGCGGCCCGCCGAAGGCCATGAAAAACGCCTTGAAGGTGCCGCACTTGCGCTCCAGATGATCAAGGAAATGAAGGAGACTGCGATGACAGAGACGAAAACCACCCAAGGCAACAATCCCGCGATGTCGCGCCGTGTATTCGTTGGTGGCCTTGCGGCGCTTGCGGGCATGGGTGGTGCCGGTCTCGACATCACGAAGGCCTTTGCGCAGGCCACGGGCTCCGCCCAGAAGATCGCCGACCATTTCTCGTCCGTCAAAACCATGGCCGGGGAATTTGTGCAATTCGGGCCGCGCGGCGAGCAGACCGGTGGCAAGTTCTACATCCGCCGCCCTGGCCGCATCCGCTTCAACTACGAGGCGCCTTCGCCCATGCGCGTGATCGCCGACGGCAAGTCGGTGGTCATCGGCAACATGAAGCTGAAGACCTGGGACATCTATCCGCTGTCGAAGACGCCGCTGAACCTGTTGCTCAGCGAACGGATCGACCTGACCGGCAAGATGGTGCGCGGCGTCAAGGAAGAATCCGACCTCATCACCATCGTGCTCGGCGATCGCTCGATTTTCGGCGATTCGACCATCACCATGATGTTCGACCCGAAGACCTACGACCTGCGCCAGTGGACGATCACCGATGCGCAGAAAAAGGACACCTCGGTGATGATCTTCAACGTCCAGACGGGCATGGCGCTGGACGACAAGGTATTCAAGATCCCCTACGACGAAGTGCGCAACAAGGGCCGCTGACGGCCTTTTCCGTAGCCGTGCTTGTGGACATCGGCCGCCTTCTGGCGGCCTTTTTCATGCCTTCCTTGTCGCCGGCCGCCGGACCTGCTTAAACCGCTCGGACATCGAGAATACACCCGTCCTGAGCCGGCTTCCCATTGGTCGAACGCCCGGACC
This sequence comes from Ensifer sp. GW823-FHT05D09, assembly GCF_058795755.1. Lineage (NCBI taxonomy): Bacteria > Pseudomonadati > Pseudomonadota > Alphaproteobacteria > Hyphomicrobiales > Rhizobiaceae > Ensifer > Ensifer sp. GW823-FHT05D09. Next base: position 213,814 of record NZ_JBXAIA010000006.1, read on the forward strand.
CACCCGATCATGGGGAATGCGCAATGGCCCTTTCCGTCGCCACGTGGAACATCAACTCCGTTCGCCTGCGCATGCCGCTGGTCGAACACCTCCTGAAGACCTGGCAGCCCGATATTCTCTGCCTGCAGGAAACCAAGTGCCCCAACGACCAGTTTCCGTCGAAGCCGCTGAAGGCGCTTGGATACAACCATATCGAAATGCACGGCCAGAAGGGTTATCACGGCGTCGCGACGATCTCGCGGCTGCCGCTGCACGAACTCAGCGATCGCCGCGACTATTGTGGCGTCGGCGATGCGCGCCACCTCTCGGTGGTATTTGAAGCGGGCGGCAAGAAGATCCGTCTGCACAATTTCTACGTTCCGGCCGGCGGCGACGAACCGGACCGCTCGATCAATCCGAAGTTCGGCCACAAGCTCGATTTCGTCGATGAAATGAAGCTGCTGCACGCCGAAGCCGAGGCCGGCATCTCGTCGATCCTCGTCGGCGATCTCAACATCGCTCCGCTTGAAGACGACGTCTGGTCGCACAAGCAACTCCTGAAGATCGTCAGCCACACGCCGATCGAAACCGAAGGCCTGACCTCGGTGATGACCGGCGGCGCCTGGGTCGATCTGATGCGCCAGCATGCACCATCACCGACCAAGCTCTATACCTGGTGGAGCTACCGCGCGAAGGATTGGGAGGCGGCCGACCGCGGCCGGCGCCTCGACCATATCTGGTCGTCGGCCGACCTCGCACCGACGCTCACACAGGTGGACATCCTGCGTGAGGCACGCGGCTGGGAGCGGCCGTCGGACCATGTGCCGGTGATCGCGCATTTCGATATCTAGCCTCCGGATCGCCGACGGCTGTCGGGTCGCCGGCCGGGCGCAGCGCCCGCATGCGCGCAAATACGGTGGCGGGCAAAAGCGCCTGGCGTCAGACCGTTGACTGGATGACCGTCAGGCGAAGCGGCCGGCGAGCGCCCCAGCGCGCCTGATCATCGCCTGCAAGTTCTCACGGATGCGCGCCTCGACGAGGGCGGCAACTTCCGGATACTCTTCCAGCATGCGCCGGAAGAGCGGGCGATTGATGCGGATTACTTCGCTGTCTTCGTCGGCGGTCGCGGTGAACTTGCGCTCCACCATCGAGATCAGCGCCAGCTCGGACAGAAGCGCGCCGCGACCGACGGTGGTGATCTCTTCCATCGCGCCATCGGCATTGGCCTTCGAAAGCGAGAGACTGCCGCTGGCAATGGCAAACGCGCAATCGGCCGGCGCACCTTCGCGAAACAGCTCCTGCCCCTTGAACACCCGGCGACGCTCCGCACCAAAGGCGATCAGCCTCAGCTTGTCCTCGCTGATATCGGCAAAAAGCGGCACGTTGGACAGAAGAACGATGTCGTCGTTGAGCGCCAAGCGGCTAACCTCCCTGAATTACGACGCTTTCGGGCTCGGTACCCAAGAGCATCGCAATCGATGCAAATAGTCTGGAGCGACTGACATACGGAAAATCATCCGACGTCGCCGCCTCACGGAACGATCTTGTAGCCGCCGTTCTCTGTCACCAAAATCTCGGCATTGGAAGGGTCGCGCTCGATTTTCTGGCGAAGCCGGTAGACATGCGTTTCGAGCGTGTGCGTCGTCACGCCGGAATTGTAGCCCCAGACTTCCTCGAGCAGCACGTCGCGCGTCACCACCTTCTGGTCGGCACGATAGAGGTAGCGGATGATCGCCGCTTCCTTTTCGGTCAGGCGGATCTTCTGGCCGTTTTCGAGCGTCAGCAGCTTCTGGCTGGGCTTGAACGTATAGGGACCGACGCTGAACGTCGCATCTTCGCTCTGCTCGTGCTGGCGTAGCTGCGCGCGGATGCGCGCGAGCAGCACGGCAAAGCGGAATGGCTTGGTGACATAATCGTTGGCACCGGCTTCGAGACCCAGGATCGTATCGGAATCGGTATCGTGGCCGGTAAGCATGATGATCGGCGCCTTGAAGCCACCCTTGCGCAGGAGTTTGACCGCCTCACGCCCATCCATGTCGGGCAGCCCGACATCCATGATCAACAGGTCGACCTGCTGGGCGCGCGCCGCCTGTACACCCTTGCCGGCAGAGGCTTCCTGGAGAAGATCGAACTCTTCGTAGAGCGAAAGCTGCTCGACCAACGTTTCGCGCAGGTCATTGTCGTCATCGACAAGAAGAATGGTACGGGTCGCCATGGGACAATTCCTGTTTGCTTCCGGTTTCAAACTAACTCAAATGCCCGTGTTGGCAAGCGAACCGGTTTTGGAACCGCGTTATATATGCAACCGTGCTTATGGTGCCCGCCAAATCACGGACAATTCAAAAATCTGTGAGAGAGATGCGCAAGAAAACGTCGGGAAGAAGGCCAGTCAAATCCGTCATCACCGTCCGACCTGCCCCGCTTGATCGCAGGCGTGCACTGGTTACCTTCGATGGCCGCACGGAGCAAGCCGCCATCGGCCGCAGCGGCATCACCAGCCGCAAGCGCGAGGGCGACGGCGCGACGCCACGCGCAGCGATGAAGCTCGTCGGCGGCTATGTCAGGCGCGACAGGATCGTGCTGCCGCCGACGTCACTGCCGACAATGGCAACGCGCCAGGGAATGCTCTGGTGCGATGCTCCCGATCATGCCTGTTACAATCGCCCGGCCAAGGCGCCGTTCGCGCCGAGCCATGAGGAGATGATGCGTGACGATGGGCTCTATGACGTCTGCCTGGTGATGGATTGGAACATGACCAGCCGCCGCCGTCATGCCGGGTCGGCGATCTTCTTTCACCTCATCCGTCCCGGCTACGAGCCGACCCAGGGCTGTGTCGCCATCAGCCTGGCCTCCATGCGCCGGTTGATCCCGCACCTGCGTCGCGGCACCATCGTCAAGGTTCTGTAACCCTTCCGCATCTGCGCCAATATGCCCCCATATCGGCGTTCGACATGAGAATTCGGAAAGCATAACCCGAACGAGAAATCTCGTCGCGCACAACCATAAACACTTCCGCAAGCTCTGACATCTATGTAGCCACAAGCAAGATTTGCAGGGCAAGATTTGCAGGGCGAGTGCAGCCGATGCTGACGACGATGGCCAAAGCGATACCGGTGACCGATGGACGCTTCTTCGGGATAGGGGAGGTTCGCGATCTCGCGGACGGCCCCTTGCAAGGGCCCGATATTGCGCGGCTGCTCGACTGGGTCGAATCCTATCTGATGAACAGTCATCCCGATCTCGGACGAGCCGGCGCCGTCTGCCCCTTTACCCGCCAGGCCGCCAAGATCGATACGGTTCGCCTCGCGATTTCCCGCGCGCGCCCCGGTGACGAAGACGACGCTTTCGCCCTTATCCGTGGTGCGTTCGGCGCGCTTGAAGCCATCCCCTGCAAGCCCGCGATGAAGCATTTCCGCACCGTCATCGTCGGCTTTCCGGATTGCGCCGATCAGGACGGGATCGCGATGTTGAAGCGGATCCAGCGGCGGCACCGGTTCTACTCGCTCGCGCGCGCCCGGATGATCGGCATGATGCATGCAGGTTCCGAGGATCGCGGCCTGTGGAATCCGGACTTCCGGCCGCTGCGCTCGCCGATGCCGGTTCTGGCGATCCGGCATCTGGTCGAAAACGACGCCCCGTTTGCCGCGCTCCATCCCGCTCTCATGGTTGCCTATCTCGCCCGTTTCCCGATCAAGGGAACGCGGCGGCTCGTCAATCACTTCCGAAGCCGCTGAGCCATGCCCGGCCGAGCGACGTCGCCGATCGCCGAGACAATCGAACGGAGTCCGATCCTCGGCCGTTTGGGAGACGACCTTGAAATCAGTGTCGTCACAAGCCTCGAAGGCTTCATGGCCTTGCAGGGGGACTGGGACGATCTGTTCGAGCGAGCGGCAGCACCTCAGCAGGTCTTCCAGCGCCATATCTTCCTGCGCTACTGGACACGGCACTATCTCGACGCAAAGACGCAGCTCTCTATTCTCACCGGCCGTATCGACGGACGCCTTGTCACCGTCTGGCCGCTGGTGCGTCGTCGCGAGCTCGGCATCGACACGCTCGGCTTCATGGGCGCGCCGGTGGCGCAGTTCGGCGACGTGCTCGTGGAAGCCGGCGATACCGGACACGCCTTGCTCGAAGCCGGCTGGAATGCCGTGGAAGCGCTCGGTGCCGACATGTTCTGGGCCCGCCGGGTGCGGTCAGACGCCGCCCTCTGCGGATCAGCCATCGCGGTCGGCGCGTGCCTGCCGGGCGACGTGCAGGCGCCGTTCGCATGCCTGTCGCGTCGGGTGACGGCCGATGGTCCGGGCATCGCCTATTCCGCGCGCGAGCGATCGAACTACCGGCGCCGATTGCGAAGGCTCCGCGAACGCGGCGACATCCGCTTCTCCGAGCCCGGTTCGGGCCCGGCAGCCGAGGCAGCGGTCACGACCGCAATCGCCATCAAGAAAAACTGGCTGCTCGAAAACGCGATCCTGTCGCCGACCGTCATGGACAGCCGCTTCCAGGCGTTCTTCGAAGATCTTGCCGGCGATCTCGCGACGGGCCTGCACGTCTCGGCAATCACCCGCGACGGGAGAGTGATCGGCGTCGACCTGTCCTTCGACTGCAAGGGCCACACCTTCGGCCACGTGCTGGCAACCGACCCTGGCTACGAGCGCGAGGGCCTCGGACGGTTGCTCATCCATCGAACATTCGCGGCGGCCGCCCACCGTGGCAACACGATCTTTGATCTGCTGGCGCCGGCGGACTGCTACAAGATGCAGCATGCCGACGGGCTTGTGGCCATCAGGGACTATGCCTTCGCATATTCCTGGCGCGGCCGGTTGCTGCGCGCGCTCGTCCTGGCGCGACTGCAACCGATGGCCAAGGCCTTGGCAAGGCGCCTGCCGGCCGCCCTGGTGCAAAAGCTTGTGATGCGAAAGATCCGAGCCGGGCAGTCTTCTCAGCCCAGCTGACGCGGCGTGACAAAATCGACGAGACGACACCCGCCTGCAGCCAGGTCCTCCCAGCTGGAGCCGTCGAACTCGAACACGGCAAGCGCCGCCGTCGGAAATTTCTGCTGCATGCGCGCAAGCGCTTCTTGCCTACCCGAACCGGCAAGCTGAAGGGCGAGATCCTCCATGCCCGGATTATGCCCGACGACAAGCAGGTTGCGGATGGCCGGGTCGACCGCACGAATGGTGGCCAGAATGGCCGGTGCTGCAACTTCGTAGATGTCGCGTGTCTCACGGGCAGGGATTGGCGGCGGCAGGATACCCTTGACCAGCGTCCAGGTTTCCCGAGCCCGCCGCGCCGTGGAAACGATCGCCAGTCCGGGGATCAACCCTTTTCGCTCCATGTAGGCGCCGACCAGCGGCGCCGCCTTGCGGCCGCGCTCGCCAAGCGGTCGATCGTGGTCAGGAACACCTTCGGGCCAGGCGGACTTGGCGTGGCGCAACAGCATCAGGCGGTATGTCTGCGTCCTGTGATCCCTGGCCATTACGTCCTCCCTCGCAACGACGTGCGATCCTCACTGACAGGTATCGGGTTATTCTGGCATCACACCGCCATTTTGTCCCGGCAAGAGTGGACCATAAAAAAGGCCGCCCCGAAGGGCGGCCATCAACGCCGGAAAAGCTCAAGAACCGGCTTATGTCCACGCGCGCGGGATTATTTCCGCGCGCGCCCGATCATTTCCACTCGCGAATGTCGACGAAATGTCCGGCGACCGCAGCGGCTGCCGCCATTGCCGGCGACACCAGGTGCGTGCGTCCCTTGAAGCCCTGACGTCCTTCGAAGTTGCGGTTGGAGGTCGAGGCGCAACGCTCGCCCGGCTTCAGCCGGTCGTCGTTCATCGCCAGGCACATGGAGCAGCCCGGCTCGCGCCAGTCGAAGCCGGCTTCGCGGAAGATCTTGTCGAGGCCTTCGGCTTCCGCCTGCTCCTTGACGAGGCCGGAGCCCGGAACGATCATCGCCGAAACCGTCGACGCGACCTTGCGGCCCTCGACGACGGCGGCAACGGCGCGAAGGTCCTCGATGCGACCGTTGGTGCACGAGCCGATGAAGACGCGGTCGATCGCTATGTCGGTGATCTTGGTGCCGGGCTTCAGGCCCATATAGTCGAGCGCGCGCCACTTGGAGGTGCGCTTGTTTTCTTCCGGGATTTCATCCGGGTTCGGGACGATGCCCTGAACCGAAATGACGTCCTCGGGCGACGAACCCCAGGAGACGATCGGCGGCAGATTGGCCGCGTCGAGCACGACGACGCGATCGAAGTGTGCGCCCTCGTCCGTGTGCAGCGTCTTCCAATAGTCGATCGCCATCTCCAGCGCCTTGCCCTTCGGCGCGCGCGGCTTGTCCTTGATGTATTCGAAGGTCGTCTCATCAGGCGCGATCAGGCCGGCGCGGGCGCCGCCTTCGATCGTCATGTTGCAGATGGTCATGCGACCTTCCATCGACAGCGCGCGGATGGCTTCGCCGGCAAACTCGATGACGTGGCCGGTGCCGCCGGCAGTGCCGATTTCGCCGATGATGGCAAGGATGATGTCCTTGGCGGTGACGCCAGGCGGCAGCTGGCCGTCGACACGCACCAGCATGTTCTTGGCCTTCTGCTGGATCAGCGTCTGGGTCGCCAGCACGTGCTCCACTTCGGACGTGCCGATGCCGTGTGCCAGCGCACCGAAGGCGCCGTGCGTCGAGGTGTGGCTATCGCCGCAGACGATGGTCATGCCGGGCAGCGTAAAGCCCTGCTCGGGGCCGACGATATGCACGATGCCCTGGCGCTTGTCGTTTTCGGAGTAGTATTCAACCCCGAACTCGGCCGCATTGGTGGCGAGCGCCTCGACCTGAATGCGGCTTTCCTCATTCTTGATACCGAGGTGGCGATCAGGCGAGGTCGGCACGTTGTGGTCGACGACGGCGAGTGTCTTTTCCGGAGCACGGACCTTGCGGCCGGCCATGCGCAGACCTTCGAATGCCTGCGGGCTCGTCACCTCGTGAACGAGATGACGATCGATGTAGAGAAGACAGGTTCCATCGTCCTGGCTGTTGACCAGGTGGTCGTCCCAGATCTTGTCATAGAGAGTACGCGGTGCGCTCATGGCGATATATCCATCGAATTTTCGTAAAGAAGGGAAAAGCCGGCAGCAGGGCGGCCGGAAACGCTGATCAAGGGATCAGGATAGGAGGCTTGTCAGCGCCCCGGATACGCGCGCGAAAAAGCGTGCCGGCAGACGCTTGTGGTCCTGCAGCACGACGATTTTCTGCTCTCGACATCCGAACTTGGATTCCATGAGGCCGTACATATCAATTTTTTGACACTTCGGCAATCGGTGGAAGCGGCCTCAACGCTGCTCGGCGCGTCGCAAACGCCGCTCGACCCCCCTCAGGCCCAACGACAGGCCGATGGTGAGGACCAGGTAGACATAGGCAACGATCGAATAGGTCTCGAAGAAGCGGAAGGAACCGGAAGCGTAGACCTTGCCCATCTGGGTGATGTCGGCAACGCCGAGCACCGAGACCAGCGATGAGTCCTTGACCATGGCGACGAAATCGTTGCCGAGCGGCGGCAGGATCACGCGGATTGCCTGCGGAAAGATCACCAGGCGAAACCGCTGGTAACGCGTCAGCCCCAGCGCCTTGGCCGCCTCGACCTGGCCCTTGTCGACCGAGAGGATGCCGGCGCGAAAGACCTCGGCGATGAAGGCGGAGTAACCGATCATCAGCGCCATGATCGCCCGCCACATCAGCGAGATGTCGCGCACCACCACCGGCTCCATCCAGCCCGCCGAAATCAGCGGCGCGGTGATGAAATTCGCGACCACGACGAGCGCCGGCGCGCCGACGAAGGCGATGTAGAACAGGAGGACAAGGATCGGCACGCCGCGAATGACTTCGGTGTAGAAGCGTGCGATCTGGCGAAGGGCCGCATGCTCCGACAGCGCCATCAGTGCGATGCCGAGGCCGAGCGTCGTCGCCAGCACGAAGCCCATCAGGGTCACGAAAACGGTGACGCCGATGCCCTTGAGGACGACGTTGAAGACCTCGGTATAGATATCATTGGTGACGATAACGGCGGCGAGCGCCACGGCAATCACGAGAAGGGCGACCAGCCACCAGGGATAGTCGCCCTTTGCGGACATGTCAGAAGAATTTGGGGAGGCCATTGCCTGCGATCAGCCGCCCATCTTGTAATCGAGGAACCACTTCTTGTCCAAGGCGTCGAAGGTTCCGTCCGCCTTCAGCGCCTTGATCGCGGCGTTGATCGGAGCGACCAGATCGGAACCCTTCGGGTAGATGAAGCCGAAATCCTCAGTGCCGAGCGGGCCGCCGACGACCTTCAGCTTGCCTTCCGACGAATCGACATAGCCCTTGGCGGCAACGCTGTCGGTGAGAACGACATCGACGTCCCCGGCCTTCAATGCCTGCACGGTCGCACCGAAGGTTTCGAACAGCTTGACGCGCGGGTTCTGCTCGTTGCCATCGAGCATTTCGTAGACGGCGGTGTAGAACGGCGAGGTGCCCGGCTGCGCACCAACCAGGCCGTCGGCAAAGGCGCCGAAGCTCTTGCCGTCGTTGAAGCGAGCCTCGTCGCCGCGTACCAGCATGAACTGCTGCGAGCGCATATAGGGGTCGGAGAAGTCGACCTTCTCCTTGCGGTCGTCCTTGATGGTGATGCCGGTCATGCCGATCTGGTACTGGCCGTCATGAACCGCCTGGATCATCGCATCCCAGCTGGTGTTCTGATATTCGACCTTGAAATTGAGACGCTTGGCGATCTCGTTCATCGCGTCGTATTCCCAGCCGATCGCCTCGCCGGTCTTCGGATCGACGAACTGCAGCGGCGGATAGGCGTTTTCCGTGACGACGACAACCGTCTTGCCGCCGAGATCCGGCAGGTCGCTGGCGAAAGCCGATGCAGAAAAAGCAAATGGAACGGCAAGTGCGGCTGCGATGCCCGCAAGCACATGGCGACGGATTGTCATTGGAAGAACTCCCGAAAAGTGTGGCAGCGAAAAATGTCACGGATTGTGGAGAAAAGACAAGCGCATAGTACCAAAAAAGAAAGGCGGCCCAAGGCCGCCTTTCCAACAATCCGAAAGGATTGAAATCTTATTCCGCTGCAGCTTCTGCTGCCTTGGCGGCTTCTGCTGCTGCCTTGGCTTCTGCGGCTTCGGCTGCTGCCTTTTCGGCGGCCAGAGCCTGAGCTGCTGCGATCTTTTCAGCTTCGATGCGTGCCTTTTCCTCGGCAACGGCCTGGCGCTCGGCGTCGTTCAGCTTGCGAGCGCGCGTACCGGTGTTTTCCACGATACGAGCCGACTTGCCGCGACGATCGCGCAGGTAGTAAAGCTTGGCGCGACGGACCTTACCGCGGCGAACCACTTCAACGCTCTCGACGAGCGGCGAGTAAACCGGGAATACGCGCTCGACGCCTTCGCCGTAGGAGATCTTGCGAACGGTGAAGCTTTCGTTGATGCCGCCGCCCGAACGAGCGATGCAAACGCCTTCATAAGCCTGAACGCGGGTACGCGAGCCTTCGACAACGCGGACGTTGACGCGCAGCGTGTCGCCTGCGGAGAAATCGGGGAGCGTGCGCTTGGCGGCAATCTTGGCGGCCTGTTCGGCTTCCAGCTGCTGGATGATGTTCATCGGGTTAACCTTTCAAGTTCTTCTGAAACAGCCAGAGCGCTCTCGATCGACCTGTCGGACATGCCTTCAGATGTTGCCGGACCCGGCAGGAGCGAATTCACCATTCTTTGTTGGTGGTCGACGGGCAAAAACCCGAACCGGGGCGGCACTTACACGAAGAAACTCCGCTTGTCATCCCCGAAAGCCATATTTTCCGGGCCATGGAGGCGTTCGGCGCGAATTCTATCAGAGATTTCGAAAGAACGCGCATGGAAACGCAGGCGAACGCGGGCTTGCGGCCGCAAAGCCTGCGGGCTATGCCGGGCTGGGTAGTGGGGGGAGACCATGCAGTTCTTCGAAATACTTCTGCTTTTCGTCGCCGGTTTCCTGTCGGGCATGGTCAATGCGATTGCCGGCGGCGGCACCTTCCTTACCTTCGGCGCCATGACCCTTGGCGGCTTGCCGCCGATTGTCGCCAATGCGACCTCGTCGATCATCCAGCTTCCCGGCTACATCACCTCGGCGCTTGCCTATGCCAAGGAGATCCGCGCCGATCGCCGCCAGGCGATCCAGCTCGGCATCATCTCGGCGGTCGGTGGGCTCGCCGGCGCCGTGCTGCTGATCTCGCTCTCGAACGCCTCGTTTCGCGCGCTCGTCCCGTGGCTGCTGATCGCCGCAACGGCGATCTTCGCCGCCGGACCACTGCTGAAGCCCAAGGCGCGCATAGACGAGCATGCGATCAGTCCGGCCGGCATCGTCAGCCAGTTCGTAACCTCGATCTATGGCGGCTTCTTCGGCGCCGGCATGGGCATCATGATGCTGGCGGTGCTCGGCCTTGCCACCGGCGGCGGCTATCACCGCCTGAACGCCCTCAAGAACTTCATCTCGATCGTCATCGCCACCATCGCTATCGTCGTCTTTGCTGCCGGCGGCGTCGTGTCGTGGCTGCACGCAGCGGTCATGGTTCCTGGCGCGGCCCTGGGCGGTTACATCGGCGTCTGGGCGGCACGGCGTGTGCCGCAGGCGGTGATCCGGGCCCTGGTCGTGGCGATCGGGTTGCTGCTCGCCGCCTACTATTTCTTCACGGGTTGAACAAGGAGATCAGGCCGACGCTCTTCGGTCAGCCGGCGCGCCTCAATCTCGCGCCATTTGGCGATGGCGCCGTGGTTGCCGGAGGTCAGAACCGGCGGGATCTCCCGGCCCTCGAAAACCTGCGGCCGGGTATAGTGCGGATGCTCCAGCAGTCCGCCCTCGAAGCTTTCGTGAACGCCGGACAGCTCGTTGCCCATCACCCCTGGCAGGATGCGAACGACGGCATCCAGCAGTGTCAGCGCCGCCGGCTCGCCGCCCGAAAGAATGTAATCGCCGATCGACACTTCCTCGAGTTCGCGCCCGTCGATGACGCGTTGGTCGACGCCTTCGAACCGGCCGCAGACGATCACCACGCCGGGGCCATCGGCAAGTTCGCGCACGCGCTTCTGCGTCAACGGCCTTCCGCGCGGGCTCATCAACAGTCGTGGGCGATGATCGTCCCTGGACACCGCGTCGATCGCGCGGGCGAGAACGTCGGGCTTCAACACCATGCCGGCGCCGCCGCCGGCCGGCGTATCGTCGACTGTGCGATGCTTGTCTTCAGCAAAGTCCCGGATCTGGACGGCATCGATCGACCACTGGCCGCGCTCCAGCGCCCGGCCGGAAAGCGAGGCGCCGAGATGGCCGGGAAACATTTCAGGATAAAGCGTGAGCACCGTTGCGCGGAAGGACATTGCCTTGCCGCTCACTTGCGCTTGGCCGAAAACGGGCTGCCGGGCTCGTCCTTGTCGTCGATGAGACCAGCGGCCAGCGGATCCACCAGCAGCTTGCCGCCTTCAAGGTCGATTTCCAGAACGGACCATTCGGTAAAGGGGATGAGCACGGGACGCTTGCCCGGCCCCTTGAGCTCGAGCAGGTCGCCGGCACCGAAATCGAACACGCCGGTCACGGTGCCATAGCTCTTGCCGCTGCCGTCGACGGCTTCCAGGCCCTCAAGGTCGGCGTAAAAGAATTCGTCTTCGTCGAGATCGTCGTCGGGCAGATTGTCCCGGTCGATGAACAGTTCGAGACCGTTGAGCGCCTCCGCGGCGTTGCGATCGTTGACGCCGCGAAAGCGGACGACGACCACGTTCTTGGCTTCGCGGACTTCCAGCACCTCGAACACGCGCCCGTCGGCGCTATGAAGGTGGCCATAGTCGCCGAGTGCCGTCGGGTCGTCGGTGAACGACTTCACCCTGACCTCGCCGCGCAGGCCTTGGGCCGCACCGATTGTCGCCATCAGAACCGGGTTTTCGATTTTGCTCATCATCCGCATCCGTTTCGGGATTTCAGCGTGCACATAACGGAAAACGGGCGGCATGGAAATGCCGCCCGTTTCCTTCATCCGTTTACCGGAACTTATTCTGCGGCAGCAGCAGCAGCGGCGTCTTCGGCCTTCTGCTTGGCTTCAGCAGCGCGCTCCTGAGCCTTCTTGCCCGGCAGGCCCTTGTTCGGGTTTGCGCGAGCCGGACGCTGGGCGATACCAGCCTGGTCGAGGAAGCGCAGAACGCGGTCGGTCGGCTGGGCGCCCTGGGCGATCCAGTGGCTGATGCGCTCGGCGTTCAGCTCGACGCGCTTTTCGTCGTCCTTGCCGAGCATCGGGTTCCAGGAACCGATCTTCTCGAGGAAGCGGCCGTCACGCGGGCTGCGGGCGTCGGCAACGACGATCTGGTAGTAAGGACGCTTCTTGGAACCGCCACGGGCGAGACGAATTTTCAGTGCCATTTGAGTAACTCCTTGCAGGCTTTATTGACCGCTTCGTTCAAGCGGAATGGGTGGTGCCGACGGTGCCCGCGGACTGCGTGCGATCGGCGGCGATGGCTTCATGATGCCGGATGACTTCCTTGATGATGAAGTTCAGGAACTTCTCGGCGAAATCCGGATCCAGATTGGCATCCTTCGCCAGATGGCGAAGACGTTCGATCTGGTATTCTTCGCGCGCCGGATCGGCCGGCGGCAGATTGTGCTTGGCCTTGAGAACGCCGACCGCCTGGGTGCAGCGGAACCGTTCGGCCAGCATGTGGACGAGCGCGGCATCGATGTTGTCGATCGACTGCCGGTAACCCGCCAATTCTCGTTTGATCTCGGGATCAATCATCTCTCACCGATCCTCACTTCTTCTTCGGCAGGCCGGGAAGGCCGGGGAAACCGCCAAGGCCCGGAAGCTTGGCGCCGCCGAGACCGGGAAGGCCACCGCCGCCAAGGCCCGGCATGCCACCGGGCTTGAGGCCGGCCGCTTCCGCCTGCTTCTGAAGTGCTTCAAGCTGCTTGGGGTCGAGGCTCGACAGATCGGGCATGCCGCCGCCGCCAAGGCCGCCGAGGCCCATCTTGCTGGCAAGGCCGCCCATCATCTGCTTCATCATGCCGCCTTTGCCCTTGCCGCCCATCATCTTCATCATGTCCGCCATCTGGCGGTGCATCTTCAGAAGCTTGTTGATGTCGGCGGCATCGGTGCCCGAACCGGCTGCGATGCGCTTCTTGCGGGAATGCTTGAGCATGTCGGGGTTGGCGCGCTCGGCCTTGGTCATCGAGGAGATGATGGCGATCTGGCGTCCGAACAGCTTGTCGTCGAGACCGGCCGACGCCATCTTGTCCTTCATGCCGGCCATGCCGGGCATCAGGCCCATGATACCACCCATGCCGCCCATCTTCTGCATCTGGCGCAGCTGGTCGGCGAGGTCGTTCAGGTCGAACTTGCCCTTGGCCATCTTGGCGGCCATGGCCGCCGCCTTTTCGGCGTCGATGTTCTCGGCAGCCTTCTCGACCAGCGAGATGATGTCGCCCATGCCGAGGATGCGGTCGGCGACGCGGCGCGGATGGAACTCTTCGAGTTCGCCCATCTTTTCGCCGACGCCGATGAGCTTGATCGGCTTACCGGTGACGGCGCGCATCGAAAGCGCTGCACCGCCGCGGCCGTCGCCGTCCATACGGGTGAGCACGAGGCCGGTGATGCCGACGCGTTCGTCGAAGTTGCGGGCAAGATTGACGGCGTCCTGACCGGTCAGCGCATCGGCGACCAGCAGGATTTCATGCGGATTGGACTTCCGCTTGATTTCCGCCATCTCGATCATCAGCGGTTCGTCGATATGCGTGCGGCCAGCGGTGTCGAGGATGACGATGTCGTGGCCGCCGAGCTTGGCGGCCTGCACGGCGCGCGCGGCGATATCGGTCGGCGACTGGCCGGCAATGATCGGCAACGTATCGACGCCGGTCTGGACGCCGAGCTGGCGAAGCTGCTCCTGAGCGGCCGGACGACGCGTGTCGAGCGAAGCCATCAGGACCTTCTTCTTGTCCCGCGTCTTCATCCGGTTGGCGATCTTGCCGGTGGTCGTCGTCTTGCCCGAGCCCTGCAGACCGACCATCATGATGACGACCGGAGCCGGTGCATTGAGGTCGATGGTGACGCCCTCGGAGCCCAGCATGTCGACCAGCTCGTCATGGACGATCTTGACGACCATCTGCCCAGGCTTGATCGATTTCAGGATCTCGGCGCCAACCGCCTTCTCGCGAACCTTTTCAGTGAAGGAGCGCACGACGTCGAGCGCGACGTCGGCTTCGAGCAACGCACGGCGAACCTCGCGAAGCGCCGCGGAAACATCTGCTTCCGACAATGCGCCGCGGCCGGTCAGTCCATTCAATATGGAACCAAGGCGGTCCTGGAGGCTCTCGAACATTCTCACTTCCTTCTGGTTTCCGGTAGCATGCAAACTAGCCGGAAACGTGGGTTCCTTCGCCTGAAAAACAAGGCGCAAAGCCAAAAACCACCCGAGGGCGCAACGCGCTGTCGGATGTTGACCTCCTGGCTCTCTTTATACCTTTACGGGGCCGGGTCGGTGGCTTCGAAGTCATCACTTGCGAAGGAATTTGCCGCGATAAACAGGAAAGCGGCCGAAAAGTCAAGAACGGCGGGCAAATCCCTGAGCAGCGACTTCACACATTGGCGTCAGCGGTGCCGGTTACGACCGCACCAAGCCAGCAGAGCCGCGATCATGGGCCTTCGTCGGTGTCCGGTGCCGCGAGTTCGCGCGCCAGGTCTTCAAAGGCAGTCGCGACGCGCGTCATGACCCTGAGCGCCGCCACCACTTCGGTCTGGTTGATATCGCCCAGAACCGCGTGCAGCAACTCGAGTTCCCGCCGGTGGATCGCCTCGAACAGGTCGCGACCGGCAGCGCTCGGCGCACAGAAATAGGCACGTCGATGTTCCGGATTGGGTCGCTTTTCCAGAAGTCCCTTTTCCAAGAGGCCGACGACGACGCGCAGCACGAACTGCCGTTTCATCGACAATCGCCGGGCCGCTTCCGGCACCGTCAGCGGCTCCCCGCAGAGAAGCTCGAGCACCGCTCTTTCGGCAACCGATATGCCCGAACCTTCCAGCATGCGTTCGATCGAACGGTGCACATTGAGATGGATCGGCCGAACCAGTTTGATGGCCTTGTAGAGACGTTCCTGTTTGTCGAAGCGAACAAGCATAGGGAACAATAGCAATCGAGTTGCTCTATTCAAGAAATTCTTAAGCTCTTCGCCTGCACCCTGTGACGACGGCTTCAAAGCGCCTATCTTTTTCCATCGAAAGCTACCGAACAATCGCCGAGAGAACGACGATGCCGAAGGTCAATGCCTATTATCGGGGACCCACCTCCGACCACTTCGACGGAACGCGATTCTTCAACCCCAACGGCCGGCAGCCGCGGGGCATGGCCGACCTCCTGCGCTGGCAGCTCGGACGCGGCAAGGTGAAGTGGCCGGCACATTATCCAAGCCCATTTCAGCAGGCAAAACCGGAGTTGAGCGTCGAGGCCGCCCGCCTGCGGGTGACGATGGTGGGGCATGCGACGCTGCTCATCCAGGTGCACGGCTTCAACATCCTGACCGACCCCGTCTGGGCGCACAGGGCGAGCCCCTTTGCCCTTGTCGGCCCATCGCGGCGCAATCCGCCCGGCATCGAGATGGACGATCTTCCGCCGATCGATCTCGTGCTCGTCACCCATAACCACTACGACCACCTGGACCTCGACACGCTGGCAGCGCTCAACGAGGAGCACAGTCCGCTAATCGTCACGCCGCTCGGAAACGATACGATCATCCGCCGCGCAGCACCGGACGCCAACATATCGGTTCTCGACTGGGGTGGCCGGCTGGGCCTCGAAGACGAGCTCGTGATCCATGCCGAGCCCTGCCATCACTGGTCGGCGCGCGGCTCCGGCGACCGCCGCATGGCGCTGTGGGCGGCCTTCGTCATCGAAACGCCGGTCGGCAAGATCTACCATGTCGGCGACACCGGCTTTCACGGCGGCATCAACTATCGCGCAGCGCGCGAAAAACATGGCGGCTTCCGTCTCGCCAACCTGCCCTTCGGCGCCTACGAGCCGCGCTGGTTCATGCAAGATCATCACCAGAATCCGGAGGAGGCGGTCCAGGGTATGCTCGACTGCGCTGCCGAACATGTGGCCGGGCACCACTGGGGAACGTTCCGCCTGACAGACGAGGGTGTCGATGCTCCGGTGCGCGCCCTCGAGCAGGCGCTTGATGAAGCCGAAATTGCGCGCACCCGCTTCAGGGCCCTGCGCCCCGGCGAAATCTTCGATGTACCGCCCTCTCCACTCACGGGCCAATGAAGCCGACACAGGGAAGCCGGCACTGGTAATTTCCGGGCTTTTCCGCCATATACAGCCCGAATGAAGGGTGCCTCCGCTTGGCGAGGCCGGTTTGGACAATCGCGACATGGCCGACAACGTGCAATTTGCCAGAATGAACGGGCTTGGAAACAAGATCCTGGTCGTCGACATGCGCGGCCGCCGAGACCGCGTGACGCCGCACGCAGCCATCGCGCTCAACGCCGACCCTGCAACCGCCTTCGACCAGATCATGGCGATCCACGATCCCAAGGCTGCCGGCACCGACGCCTGGATCGATATCGTCAATTGCGACGGCTCGATGGCGCAGGCCTGCGGCAACGGCACCCGCTGCGTCGTCCAGGCGCTCGCCGCCGAGACCGGCAAGAAGGCATTCACCTTCCAGACCATCGCCGGCATCCTGAACGCCCGGGAACACGAGGACGGCACGATATCCGTCGATATGGGCAAGCCGGTCTTTGCCTGGGACAGGATCCCGCTTGCCGAGGAGTTTGCCGATACCAGCCGTATCGAACTGCAGATCGGGCCGATCGATAGTCCCGTCCTGCATTCGCCGTCGGCCATGTCGATGGGCAATCCGCACGCGGTTTTCTGGGTCGACAAGGACCCGATGTCCTTCGACCTCGATCGGTTCGGCCCGCTCCTCGAGAACCATCCGATGTTCCCCGAGCGCGCCAACATCACGCTGGCACAGCTGCTTTCGCCCTCGTCGCTGCGCACTCGCACTTGGGAACGCGGCGCCGGACTGACGCTTGCCTGCGGCTCGGCCGCCTGTGCGGCTGCCGTCAGTGCCGCGCGCACCGGTCGCACCGGTCGCAAGGTGGCGATCGACGTGGCCTCCGCCCCCGCGCCGGCCCGGCTGACAATTGAGTGGCGCGACGACGACCATGTCGTCATGACCGGACCTGCCGAATGGGAATGGTCTGGAACCGTCGATCCGGCAACCGGCGCGTGGCAACGCGACGAGACCCAACCGGGAACCGCCGAGGCCCGGGCGCTTTGAGCGGCGTCGAGGTCATAACCTTCGGCTGCCGTCTCAATACCTACGAATCCGAAGTGATGCGGGCGGAAGCCGAAAAGGCGGGGCTGAATAACGCCATCCTCGTCAACACCTGCGCGGTGACCGGTGAGGCCGTGCGCCAGGCGCGCCAGGCCATCCGCCGTGCCCGCCGCGACAACCCGCATGCCCGCATCATCGTCACCGGCTGCGCCGCGCAGACGGAGAAGGAAACCTTCGCCGGCATGGCCGAGGTCGACGCCGTGCTCGGCAACGAAGAGAAGCTGAAAAGCGCCTCCTATCGATCGCTGCCCGATTTCGGCGTCTCGGCAGAAGAAAAACTGCGCGTCAACGACATCATGAGTGTGCGCGCCACCGCGCCGCAGATGGTCAAGCATATCGACGGCCACGTGCGTGCCTTCATCCAGGTCCAGAACGGCTGCGATCACCGCTGCACCTTCTGCATCATCCCCTACGGCCGCGGCAATTCACGCTCGGTGCCGATGGGGGCCGTGGTCGACCAGGCGCACAAGCTCGTCGATGGCGGATACTGCGAGATCGTTTTGACCGGCGTCGATGCCACCAGCTACGGCGCCGACCTGCCGGGAACGCCGACACTGGGGTTGCTGGCAAAGACACTGCTGAAGCAGGTTCCGGATATCCGTCGTCTGCGCCTTTCCTCCATCGACGGCATCGAGGCGGACAGCCATCTGTTCGATCTGATCGCCGGCGAAACACGCTTCATGCCGCACCTGCACCTGTCGCTGCAGCATGGCGACGACATGATCCTGAAGCGCATGAAGCGTCGCCATTCGAGCGCCGACGCCCGCGCCTTTGCTGATCAGGTCCGGCGCCTTCGCCCGGAGATCAGCCTTGGCGCCGACATGATCGCGGGTTTCCCGACGGAAACCGAAGAGATGTTCGAGAATGCGATGCGGCTGGCCGAGGATTGCGGCATCGCCCATCTGCACGTCTTTCCCTACAGCCCCCGCCCCGGCACGCCGGCCGCGCGCATGCCGCAGCTCGACCGGGCGCTGGTCAAGGATCGCGCCGCGCGGCTTCGCGCTACGGGCGCGGCGCTGCATGCCCGCCACCTCGACGGCATGGTTGGCAGCGAACAGACATTGCTGGTCGAAAACAACGGCCTCGCCCACACCGAAAATTTCACGCTCGTCGATGCCGCCGGTCTAAAATCCCGTGCGCTTGTGCCGGTCACGATCACCGGCCACAATGGCAAGCACCTGACGATGCAGGTAAAACAGATGGCTGCGGCCTGACTCATGCGGAATCCCTGAATGGCAATCGGTTTCATCAAGAAGATCTTCAACTTCGGCAAGGGCACTGTCGAGGAAGCCAAGCCGCAGGATGCCGCGCCGGAAGCGGAGATCGCAGCTGCGGTTGCCGCCGAAGCGCTGCCCGCTCCGGAGCCGGCCCTCGCCGAGGAGATCGCCCCGGTCGACGTCGCCGTCGATGAGCCCGTTGCCGAGCAGCCGAGCGCCGAAGAAGCCTCCGAAGAGCTGCTTGAGCCGTTGTCTGACATCGAAGCGCTGCCGCTTGCGGCCGAGGACCCGATCCGGCCGGCCGAGATCGAGACCGCAGGCGGACCAGCACCGGACGACGCCCACCGCCACACGCCCGTGACCGACGAAGACGCAGCAGCGCCTGTCGAAGCAGCCGTGAAGCCGGAAGTGCTCTCTGAGGCCGCGCAAGAAGCGCTCGACACCTACGCAGCGCTTCAGGAAACTGCCCCCGAAGAGCCGAATATCACGCCGGAAGCGCTGGCCGAGCAGGCAGAAATCGCAGCCGTGGAAGCCGAACCGGTTAGCGACGAAACGAGCGCTACACCGGCCGCCGACGCCGAGCCGATCGAGGACGTCGCCGCGGCAATCGACGATGCTTCCGAGGCGCCAGTCGTCGAAACGCCGGCTCTCGAAGAGCCAGCCCTCGAAACTCCTGTTTCCGAACTTCCCGCAGCAACCAGCCTGCCAAAGGGTTTTGCCAGCGCTGCCGAGCGCGCCGGGCAAGAGCCGGTTGCCGCGCCACAGGCCAAGCTCACCTGGTACCAGCGCCTGCGTCGCGGCCTTGCCCGCACCTCGTCGCAACTGACCGGCCAGATCGCCAGCCTCTTCACCAAGCGCAAGCTCGATGAGGCGACGCTGCAGGATCTGGAGGATCTGCTGATCCAGGCCGACCTCGGCGTCGAGACCGCCATGCGCATCACCGATACGCTCGCCTCCGAGCGCTACGGCAAGGATGTTTCCGGCGAGGACGTCTCGCGCATCATGGCCGGCGAAATCACCAAGGTGCTGTCGCCCGTCGCCAAGCCGCTGGAACTCGATCTCAGCCACAAGCCGCACGTCATTCTCGTGGTTGGCGTCAACGGCACCGGCAAGACCACGACGATCGGCAAGCTCGCGGCGAAGCTGTCGGGTGCCGGCCTCAAGGTGATGCTCGCCGCCGGCGATACCTTCCGCGCCGCGGCAATCGAACAACTGAAGATCTGGGCCGAGCGAACCAAGTCAGACATCGTTTCCTCCAAGCTCGGCGCCGATGCCGCCGGCCTTGCCTACGAGGCATTTCAGCAGGCACGCGAAAAGAAGGCCGACGTTCTGATCATCGATACCGCCGGCCGGCTGCAGAACAAGACCGAGCTGATGGCGGAACTCGAAAAGATCGTGCGCGTGCTCGGCAAGCTCGACCCGGATGCGCCGCACACGGTGTTGCAGACGCTCGACGCCACCACCGGCCAGAACGCGCTGCAGCAGGTGGAGATCTTCCGCAACGTCGCCGGCGTCAGTGGGCTGATCATGACCAAGCTCGACGGCACGGCGCGGGGCGGCATTCTTGTCGCCATCTCCGCCAAGCACAAGCTGCCGGTCTATTTCATCGGTGTCGGCGAAGGCATCGACGATCTCGAACCTTTCGAGGCCAAGGATTTCGCCGAGGCGATCGCGGGCGTTGCCGCCTGACGCCAGATCTTCGCGCGCGCCACACGACGCGCACCGCCACACGGCGACCTATGATCTGTCCGTAAATCGTCTCCGATTTACGGAATCGTCTGGAAGCGTTTGCGCAAGCTGGCTGCCTTGATATGGTTTTGCCGCAAAGCTGGTGTTATGAGCGGCAGGCAGATGCAAAAACAGGATCCCCAGATGTCGACGATCGAGGCTACAAAGCCGCAGAAGGAAGTCAGCCCGCTGTTGAAGCTGGTGCTGGAACTGGGACCGCTGATGGTCTTCTTCTTCGCCAACTCCCGCGGCGAGTGGCTGGCCGGGCATTTTCCGACGCTCTCCGAACTCGGCGGCCCGATCTTCATCGCGACCGGCCTGTTCATGGCGGCCACCGCCATCGCGCTCATCGTTTCCTGGATGCTGACCCGCACGCTGCCGATGATGCCGCTGATTTCGGGTATCGTCGTCCTCGTCTTCGGCGCGCTGACGCTCTGGCTGCAGAACGACACCTTCATCAAGATGAAGCCGACGATCGTCAACACGCTGTTCGGCACGATCCTGCTCGGCGGCCTGCTCTTCGGCAAGTCGCTGCTCGGCTACGTCTTCCACTCCGCCTTCAAGCTCGACGAAGACGGTTGGCGCAAGCTGACACTGCGCTGGGGTTTCTTCTTCCTCGTGCTCGCCGTGCTCAACGAGGTTATCTGGCGCTCGTTCTCCACCGATTTCTGGGTCGCATTCAAGGTCTGGGGCACGATGCCGATCACCATCCTGTTTACACTGGCGCAGATGCCGTTGATCATGAAGCATTCGCTCGATCAGGATAACGCCAAGTGAGCACAGCCATCGACGGCAACGACAGTCAGAACCGGCATGCGCTCCTCTGGTTCATAGCCTGCATCGGCGTTCTCGCGATCCAGGTCATCACCCAGCATCTGATGGGCCGGATCTGGATCTGCGACTGCGGCTACGTCAAACTGTTCGAACCCGTCGTCAAATCCAGCGGCAACTCCCAACATATCGCCGACTGGTACACGCCGTCCCACATCATCCACGGCTTCCTGTTCTATGGCCTCAGCCACCTGCTTCTGCGCGGTAAGCCGCTGACCGCCAAGCTGTTCCTCGCGATGGTCATCGAATCCGCCTGGGAGATTGCCGAAAACACGCCGATGATCATCAATCGCTATCGCTCGGCGACGATCTCGCTCGACTATTTCGGCGACAGCATCCTCAACTCGACGATGGATACGCTGGCGATGGTCGCCGGCTTTATGTTCGCGGCCCGCATGCCCGTCTGGCTGACGGTGCTGATTGCCATCGGCTTCGAACTGTTCACCGGCTGGCTGATCCGCGACAATCTCACGCTCAATGTGCTGATGCTCGTCTGGCCGCTCGATGCGGTCCGCGAGTGGCAGGCGGGGATTTAACGGAATTTCAGAGTTCGCCGCTGCCCCTCAACCCGCTGCCTCGACCTTCTCCCCGCGAGCGGGGAGAAGGAACTTGGGTCACCCGCTACCCTCCTCCTCACACTTGAGCAGAAAGAACTTGGCGCATCGTCTTGGTGCATAGCGGACGAGATTTGGGCAGGCAGATCCCGCGAGTAGCCTTCGCCCCGCATGCGGGGAGAAGGTGGCCGGCAGGCCGGATGAGGGGCATTTTCCGACGACAGCGCTTAGGCTCTTACGACCCGGCAGTAGCCTTTTCGATCGCCGGCATCAGCCCTTCCTTCACGCTCCTCTCGTCGAACGGCCCGACGCGCTTGTAGAGGATCGTACCGTCGGCACCGACGAGGTAGGATTCGGGGATACCATAGACGCCCCAGTCGATCGCCGCCTTGCCGCGCGGATCGACGCCGACGGCGGCAAAGGGATTGCCGAGTTCGCCCAGGAACCTCAGCGCGTTTTCGTTCTGGTCCTTGTAGTTGATGCCGACCACCGTCAGCCGCTCGTCCTTCGACAGTTCGAGAATGAACGGATGCTCCTGCCGGCACGGCACGCACCAGGAGGCCCAGACATTGACCAGCGTCAGCTTGCCCTTGATTGCCGCATCCGTCAGCGCCGGCATCGGCTGGCCGTTTCGCGTAGCACCTTCAAGTGGCGGCATGTCGAGTGTTGGCGCCTTTGTGCCGATCAGCGCCGAGGGGATTTCGCTCACATCCTTGCCCGAGTTGAGTTGGCTCCAGAAGATGGCCGCAAGGGCTGCGAAGATCGCGAGCGGTAGAAGGGCAAGCCCGACGCGCAAGAGCCCCGGCTTGCGCTCCTCGCTGCCGGGCGCGGGCGTGCTCGTCATCGTGTCTCTCCGTTTGATGCTTCCGCCGAGCGTCGGCGCACGCCCGACGCTTCGAGTTCGCGCAATTCGCGCTGGCGCGCCCGCCCGTCGGTGATCACCCAGAGACAGAGGCCGACGACTGTCAGCGTCGCAATGCCATAGCTGGCAAAAACATAGGCCGCATGGCTCATCATCAGATCACACCTCCCGGCCGGCGCTGCGGGCTGCAAGACGGCGAAGCGACGTCACGCGCCGGCGCCAGATCTCGTTGCGCATGGCGGCGATATGCAGCGTGAAGAACAGCAGCGTAAACGCGATTGCCATCACGACGAGCGGGCGGAGAAACTCCGGGTCGATCGTCGGGCCGTCGAGCCTCAAAACACTTGCCGGCTGGTGCAGCGTGTTCCACCATTCGACCGAAAACTTGATGATCGGAATATTGACGAAGCCGACCAGCACCAGCACCGCCGAGACCCGCGACGAGCGCGCCGGATCGTCCATGGCGCGGTTCAGCGCCATCAGCCCGAGATACATCAGGAACAGCACGAAGACGGACGTCAGCCGCGCGTCCCAGACCCACCAGGCGCCCCACATCGGCTTGCCCCAGAGCGAGCCGGTGACAAGCGCCAGAAAGGTGAAGCAGGCACCGATCGGGGCGGCTGCCCGCGACGACACGTCGGCAAGCGGGTGCCGCCAGACGAGCGTGCCGAGGGCGGCGAGAGCCATCACCGAGTAGCACATCATCGACAGCCAGGCGGCAGGCACATGCACATACATGATGCGCACCGTCTCGCCCTGCTGATAATCGCCTTCCGTCGTGAACGACAGCCACAGGCCGACGACGAAGAAAAGTGCCGTCACCACGGCAAGCCACGGCAGCACGCGATCGGCCAGCGCCAGGAACCGCGTCGGGTTGGCGAGATCGCTGAATTTGCGGATGGCAAGGCTGTTTTCGCTCATGATCGCTCTTTAACGCTTAAGGCCTGTTGCTGCAATTGATCCCCGTCAAACACCCCGATCACGATGAGTTTGGCGTCCTGTCGGCTCATCCGCCATAAACATCTTCGATATTAAAGGGTTAGAGCGGAACACGTCCGAAAACCGCAAACAGTTTATCCTTATTCCACCTGATCCGCGTCAGTCGGACGCATGACGAAGCGCCGCTGCGGCAGCGACGGGTCCGATGACGGCAAAAAACAGGGTGATTGCCGCAAGGATCATCAGTGGCGGCAGGAACGGAGCGGGATCTTCGATCGCCGCATAAACGGCGCTGACCCCGAAGATCAGCACGGGAATGGCAAGCGGCAGCACCAGGATCGATACCAGCAGGCCGCCACGCGGCAGCGACACGGCAACGGCCGCACCGACCGCGCCGATGAAGGTGATCGCCGGCGTTCCCACAAGTAACGTCAACATGGTCGCGCCGATCGCAAGCTCGTCCATGTTCATGAACAGGCCAAGAAGGGGCGCGGCGATGACCAGCGGCAGTCCGGTGGCCGTCCAATGGGCGGCGCATTTGACGAACACGGTGACCAGCAGTGGCGTTTCCTGCATCAGCATCAGATCGAGCGAGCCGTCTTCGCGCTCCGCCTGGAACAGGCGGTCGAGACCGAGTAGCGATGCGAGCAGGGCTCCGATCCACAGGATCGCAGGCCCGATCCGCGCGAGCAGGTTGAGGTCGGGGCCGACACCAAAGGGAATGACGGCGACGACCGTCATGAAGAAGAGGACGCCGATCATCGCACCGCCACCGGCGCGAACGGACAGCTTGAGGTCGCGGAGGAAAAGCGCGATCACTTGCACGGTCCCTTCATGTCTCTGCCCGCGGCCGCCAGATCACGCGTCATGCCACAAGCCTCCGCCGACGCCGGTAAAGCCGGTCATGCGCAATTCCTTGGTACGCTCGAGCCCGAGCGGCTGGTGTGTCGCCGCGATGACGATGCCACCCTTGTCGAGATGCGCATTGACCAGGCCGGCAAAAAGCCTGTCGGCGCCGGCATCGAGTGCTGCCGTCGGTTCGTCGAGGATCCAGATCGGGCGGTAGGCGACGATGAGCTTGGCCATTGCCATGCGGCGCTGCTGGCCGGCTGACAGGTAGCCGAAGGGCAGATGCGCAATACCGGGAAGGCCGACGGCCTCCACCGCTTCGACAAGATCTCTGCCCGAGCCGCCGGGCGAATCACCCATGAAGTTTTTCCAGAAGGAAAGATTTTCCGCGACGGTCAGCTCGCGCTTCATCGCATTTCGATGGCCGAGATAGTGGCTGAGCTCCGATGGGTGACGGATTTCAGGAGGGCCATTCTCAAGTTTGAGACTGCCCTTTTCCGCCATCAGAAGACCGGCCAGAACACGCAGCAAAGTCGACTTTCCAGACCCGTTCTGGCCCGTCACCACAAGGGCTTCACCGGCACCGAGCGCAAAGGAAATATCGTTAAAAATCAAATCCTCGCCTCGCCTCGCACTCAGACCTTCAGCCAGCAGGCGCATCAATTTTCAGCTTCCCTTTACGCTCTTTGCCGCAAGGCAAAAAAAAGTCCCGATTGGACCTTGGTTGGTCTGGCACGATTTGGAGAAATTATCTATAAGGCGGCCAACACGCCAGCGGTCGGCGTGAATTTCATCCTAGCGCCGAACATGGAATGAATTTCCACGTACGGACAGCGGAAATGGCCGCACCCGCATCCCAATTCGCGCTTCATTGCGCTCGGGCGTTCGTACGTCAGTTTTTGGCGATCAGACGGAAACGGGGTATTATCCAGTGTCCAAATCCCTAGACAGTTTTAATTGTCGCTCCACGCTCACCGTCAACGGTGTCGACTACGTCTATTACAGCCTGCCCAAGGCTGAGGCGAACGGTCTCGCCGGCGTTTCGAAGCTGCCCTACTCGATGAAGGTGCTGCTCGAAAACCTGCTGCGCAACGAAGACGGTCGCTCCGTCACCAAGAAGGACATCGAGAACGTCGCCGCCTGGCTGAACGACAAGGGCACCGCCGAAAACGAAATCGCCTACCGCCCGGCCCGCGTTCTGATGCAGGACTTCACCGGCGTTCCCGCCGTCGTCGACCTCGCAGCGATGCGCGACGCCATGGTCTCGCTCGGCGGCGATCCGGAAAAGATCAACCCGCTCGTGCCTGTCGACCTCGTCATCGACCACTCCGTCATCGTCGACGAATTCGGCACGCCGACCGCCTTTGCCCGCAACGTCGAGCTCGAATACGAGCGCAACGGCGAGCGCTACCGCTTCCTGAAGTGGGGCCAGCAGGCATTCAAGAACTTCCGCGTCGTACCGCCCGGCACCGGCATCTGTCACCAGGTCAATCTGGAATATCTGGGCCAGACCGTCTGGACCCGTGAAGAAGACGGCGAAATCACCGCCTACCCGGACACCTGCGTCGGCACCGACAGCCACACCACGATGATCAACGGCCTGGGCGTTCTCGGCTGGGGCGTCGGCGGCATCGAGGCTGAAGCGGCCATGCTCGGCCAGCCGGTCTCCATGCTCCTGCCTGAGGTCATCGGCTTCAAGCTGACCGGCAAGCTCAAGGAAGGCGTCACCGCGACCGACCTCGTGCTGATGGTCGTGCAGATGCTGCGCAAGAAGGGCGTCGTCTCGAAGTTCGTCGAATTCTTCGGCCCAGGCCTCGACAACATGACGCTCGCCGACCGCGCCACCATCGGCAACATGGGTCCGGAATACGGCGCCACCTGCGGCTTCTTCCCGGTCGACAGCGAAACCATCAACTACCTCACCATGTCGGGCCGCGAAGAGCAACGCATCGCACTCGTCGAAGCCTACTCCAAGGCACAGGGCATGTGGCGCGACGGTGACGGCTCGGAGCTCGTCTTCACCGACACGCTCGAACTCGACCTCGGCGACGTCGTGCCCGCCATGGCTGGCCCGAAGCGTCCGGAAGGCCGCATCCCGCTCGAAAACATCGCATCGGGCTTCGCGACCGCGCTCGAAGGCGACTACAAGAAGCCGGGCCAGCTTTCTAACCGCTACGCCGTCGAAGGCACCGATTTCGATCTCGGCCATGGCGACGTTGCCATTGCTGCGATCACCTCGTGCACCAACACCTCCAACCCGTCGGTTCTGATCGCTGCCGGCCTTCTCGCCCGCAACGCTGTTGCCAAGGGCCTGAAATCCAAGCCGTGGGTCAAGACCTCGCTTGCACCGGGATCGCAGGTCGTCGGCGAATACCTGGCAAAGTCCGGTCTGCAGAAGGACCTCGACGCGCTCGGCTTCAACCTGGTCGGTTTCGGCTGCACCACCTGCATCGGCAACTCCGGTCCGCTGCCGGCGCCGATCTCCAAGACGATCAACGACAAGGGCCTGATTGCCGCCGGTGTTCTCTCCGGCAACCGCAACTTCGAAGGCCGCATCTCGCCTGATGTCCAGGCGAACTACCTCGCCTCGCCGCCGCTCGTCGTCGCCTACGCGCTTGCCGGTACGGTCCAGAAGGACCTGACCAACGAGCCGCTCGGCGAAGACAAGGACGGAAACCCGGTCTTCCTCAAGGACATCTGGCCGACCTCCAAGGAGATCCAGGAGTTCATCTTCAAGTACGTCACGCGCGAACTCTACGCGAGCAAGTATGCCGACGTCTTCAAGGGCGACGAAAACTGGCAGGCCGTTCAGGTTCCCCCGGGCCAGACCTACGCCTGGGACGACGGTTCGACCTACGTGCAGAACCCGCCCTACTTCGTTGGCATGGGCAAGTCCGGCTCGGGCATCTCCGACATCAAGGGCGCACGCGTCCTCGGCCTGTTCGGCGACAAGATCACCACCGACCACATCTCGCCGGCCGGTTCGATCAAGGCTGCCTCGCCGGCCGGTGCATACCTTATCGGTCATGGCGTTGGCGTTGCCGACTTCAACCAATACGGTACGCGTCGCGGCAACCATGAGGTGATGATGCGCGGCACCTTTGCCAACATCCGCATCCGCAACCACATGCTCGGCCCGAACGGCAAGGAAGGTGGCTACACCATCCACTACCCGTCGAAGGAAGAGATGTCGATTTACGACGCTGCCATGCAGTACAAGGAAGAAGGCGTTCCGCTCGTCATCTTCGCCGGCGTCGAATACGGCAACGGTTCGTCGCGCGACTGGGCCGCAAAGGGCACCAACCTGCTCGGCGTCAAGGCCGTGATCGCCCAGTCCTTCGAGCGTATTCACCGCTCGAACCTGGTCGGCATGGGCGTCATCCCCTTCGTCTTCGAAGAAGGAACGACGTGGGAATCGCTTGGCCTGAAGGGTGACGAGATCGTCACGATCGACAACCTCGCCAAGGTCCAGCCGCGCGAAAAGCGCGTCGCCAAGATCACCTATGGCGACGGCACCGTGAAGGACGTTCCGCTGGTCTGCCGCATCGATACGCTCGACGAAGTGACCTACGTCAACAACGGCGGCATCCTGCAGACGGTTCTGCGCGACCTCGCCGCCTGATCGTTCAGCTTGCCTGAGGCATAGAGGGGCCGGGATACCGCAAGGTGTCCCGGCCCTTTCACGTTTCCTGCAGGTTGCCTGTCCATATCCTCACTCCAACGTGACTTCCCGTTGAAGCAACGGCGTCGTATGTAATGGACTTCCCCGTGAAGTAGGCCTGTCGGCCGCCAATGAAGTGACGCCATGACATTCGCAGACAGATATTTCCTTCGCCCTGTTGCACTGGCTTTCGGGCTCTTTGCGGCAGCGTCGGTTCCGGCGATGGCGGAAGACGGCAAGGTTATCAAAGGCGTCGTCGAACTCTTCACCAGTCAGGGCTGCTCCTCGTGCCCACCAGCTGATGCCGCCTTGAAGAAGCTGGTGGATGACGGCGACGTGGTGGCGCTGTCCTATCACGTCGACTACTGGAACTATCTCGGCTGGAAGGACACGCTCGCCTCGAGCGACAACACCGACCGACAATATGCCTATGCCCGCATGCTGGGTCGCAACGGCGTTTACACGCCACAGGCGATCCTCAACGGCCGCGACCATGTCAACGGCGCCAACCTGCAGGCGATCAGATCCCGGCTCGACACGATGAAAGCCGCCGGCAAGGGGCTGGCCGTTCCGGTCGAGGCGAAGATCAACGGCGAGGAGATCTCGATCAAGGTCGGGGCGGGTGACGGCAAGGCGAATGTCGTCGTCGTCTACTTCGACCGGGCGAAGGTCGTCGATGTCGAGAAGGGCGAAAACATCGGCAAGAAGATTTCCTACTGGCACGCGGTGCGCGACATCCAGACCATCGGCATGTGGGATGGCAAGCCCGCGACCTTTACCCTGCCTGCAACGGTGCTGACGGAGCAGCGTGGCAAAAGCGGCTGCGCGGTGCTGTTGCAGTCGATGAAGGATGCCGAAACCCCGGGTCCGATCATCGGAGCCACGGCCGTGCTCGCAGGCCCTCAAGGCAAGCTCTAGCGAACGGCGTAGCGTCTGGGGCCGCGAGCGGTTCAAGGAATACCAGCAGAAAGACGAAGGTGCCGTACCGGCTTCACGGCGCCGAAGGTAGCGCCTAAAGCCATAAGGGGTGGTTCGGCCCGGCAGCATCGAGGGGCTGGGGCTGAGGGTTCGAAGTTACCGGACCGAACCGGCCATGACTGCGTTCTTTGAAGGTCACGCAGCATGACGATCTGAACGGACATACGGTGGCAACGACTCTGTCCGTCAGCGCCCGCGAGTTTTGCGGTGAATTGGGGCGCCGATTTGACTGAAATGGGGCGGAGGCAAGAAATGCCGTCTGCGCCCAGAGGCTCTGGCTGCTTCCGGCTTGCTTTTCGGCTCGTGTCAGGCAAACTGTTATCGTTCTGTCACAACAGAAGGCCGGATTGCCGATGACCGATGAGCCGGATTTGCCGCGAGGCGAGGCGCGACATCAGCGCCAGACCGCGTCCGAAGTGGTCGTTGATCTCTCGGAATACAAGAACGCCCGGAACGCTCCTCCCATCACCTTCCATCGCCGCGAACTCGACCAGATCCTGTGGGTCTATGGCCGCATGGTCGGCGAAGGCGAATGGCGCGACTACGCCATCGACCACCTGAAGGATCGGGCCGTCTTCTCCGTATTCAAGCGATCGGGCGAGATGCCGCTCTACCGCATCGAGAAAAACCCGAAACTCGCTGCCAAGCAGGGTGCCTTCAGCGTTCTCAACGTGCACGGGACGATCCTGAAGCGTGGACACGAACTCGGGCAGGTGCTGAAGGTTTTTGACAAGGTTCTGAAGCTGATCGAAACCTGAGAGACCGGTTCCAAGCCGATCGGAGATGCGAGCGGGGGCAACCAGCCGAGGTTGGATGCACTGGCATCCGCTTCCTTCGACAATGTCCCGAAAGTGCGGCGGCCGCATGTTTTCAAGCCATTTCCCGAAGGAATTGCCTCGCGCGCTTCCTGACGCCCGTTCTCAGCCCTGGTAAAGCGTATCCGGGTAGACGCCCGCAGAGGGGTCGCTCGTCGAGCCATCGCCAAGCGCCAGCTGCATGATCGCTGTATCGAGCCAGCGCCCGTGCTTGAAGCCTGTCGCCTTCATCAACCCCTGATCTTCGAAACCGACAGAGCGGTGGACCGCGATCGATGCGGGATGAGCGCCGCCGATGACCGCCACCATCTGGCGAAACCCGAGTTCTGTGCAGCGACGGACAAGCTCGACCAACAGCATCTTGCCGGCTCCCTTCCCCCGCGCCGACGGCGCCAGATAGATCGAATCCTCGACCAGGAAGCGGTAGGCAGCGCGCGTGCGAAAGGCGGAGGCATAGGCGTAGCCGACGATCGTGCCCGCCGCGTCAGTCGCAACGATGTAGGGATAACCGTGGCTGGCGATGGTCGCGAAGCGCGTCGTCATCTCCACCTCCGAGGGAGGCACGATCTCGTAGGTCGCCACACCGTTCAGAACGGATTCGCGATAGATTTCGGTGATGGCGGGCAGATCGGAAACGGTGGCGTCGCGCAAGGTCAATGGCATGGGAAGATCTTGAAGGTCCGGTTTTCCATTCAGTCACACGGATCGCAGC
Organism: Ensifer sp. GW823-FHT05D09; assembly: GCF_058795755.1. Taxonomy (NCBI): domain Bacteria; kingdom Pseudomonadati; phylum Pseudomonadota; class Alphaproteobacteria; order Hyphomicrobiales; family Rhizobiaceae; genus Ensifer; species Ensifer sp. GW823-FHT05D09. Next base: position 244,306 of record NZ_JBXAIA010000006.1, read on the forward strand.
CGTGGATCAAGCCTTTTCCGGGCAACAAAAAAGGCGGCCGAAGCCGCCTTTTCCGTCAATCCAGTCAAAGCTTAGTTGTTCCGGTTGCCCATGAACTGCAGCATGAACATGAACAGGTTGATGAAGTCGAGGTAGAGCGTCAGGGCGCCCATGATCGCCTTGCGGCCGGCAACGGTGCTGTCATCGGCATCGTAGTACATTTCCTTGATCTTCTGCGTGTCATAGGCGGTAAGGCCTGCGAAGATCAGCACGCCGATCACCGAGATCGCGAAGCCGAGCGCCGAAGAGGCGAGGAAGATGTTGACGATCGACGCGATGATGACGCCGAACAGACCCATGATCAGGAACGAGCCCATGCCGGACAGGTCCTTTTTCGTGGTGTAGCCGTAGAGCGACAGCGCACCGAAGGAAGCCGCGGTCACGAAGAACGTCTGCACGATGCTCTGGCCGGTGAAGACCATGAAGATCGACGACAGCGAAACGCCCATCAGCGCCGCATAGACCCAGAACGTCATCTGCGCGGCAGAAACGCTCATGCTATTGATGCGGAAGCTCATGAAGAACACGAGACCCAAAGGAGCGAGCATGACGACCCATTTCAGGGGCGACGCATAAAGAAGTTGGGCGAATGCCGGATTGGAGACGGCAAGCGCGAATGTTCCGTAAGCTGCCAGGCCGGTGATCGCCAGGCCCAGGGCCATCAGGTTGTAGACCTTCAGCATGTAGGTGCGAAGGCCTTCGTCGATCATGGCACCCGCCTGCGCGCCGGCAGGCGACATTCGGGTTTGGTAGTTTCTCAGATCAGCCATTGTTTCCTCATTTAAGCCCCGGTTGAACTTACGGTGTCGGGCGGATGACCTCAGACCCAACGAGAGGTCGCCATCCCATGCCCAGGCGCCGCTGCGGGGCTCCAGCATGCCTGTGGATAAATATGATGCCGAAAGCCTTTGGGTACAAGACCTTTGGCCCCCTGATTCGGTACAGCCTTAGCGTTTATGGCCTTGTAGGACAGGGATTTACGGTTAACTTCGTCGCTCAAAGCTCCCGCAGAACCGGCGCCGCCTTTTGGCCCAGCACACGCCAGGTACCGGCAAGCCCTATGCCGACCGTCATCACCAGTGCGATGACAACGGTCGCAACCGCGACATCCGGCAGGAAACTTGACGGCAGCTTCATGATCCGGCTGACGACGAACCAGGCGGAAACACCGCCGGCAAACAGCGCAAAAACCGCGGTTGCAAGGCCTAGGATGATGTATTCGTAGCTGAAGGCACGGATCAGCGTGGTGCGCGTGGCGCCGAGTGTCTTCAGCACCACGGCATCGTGGATGCGTGCCCTGTTGCCGGCGGCGAGCGCGCCGGCCAGCACCAGCACGGACGCCAGCAGGGCCACGGCCGCCGCGGCACGGATCGCCGTTGCCAGCTGCCCGAGAAGCGCGTTCACAATGTCGAGAGCGTCCTTCACCCGAACGCTGGTGATCGTCGGATAGGCGTTCGTGACCGCCTTCAGCACTGTCGCCTCCTCCTCGGGCGTGGCACCCGGATCGATCACCGTTGCCAGCCACGCATGCGGCGCACCGGCAAAGGTGTTGGGCGAGAACACCATGACGAAGTTGATCGACAGCGATTCCCACTCGACATTGCGGAAATTGGCGATCCTGGCGGTGATGTTGCGGCCGAGCACGTTGACGGTGACCTTGTCGCCGATCTTCAGCCCGAGTTCACCCGCCTCTTCGGCCGAGAACGACACCAGCGGCTCGCCGCTGTAGTCGGGCGCCCACCAAGTACCCTCGGCCAGCGTCGAATTCTCGGGCTTGTTCTTGGCATAGGTAATGCCGCGGTCGCCGCGCAGCACCCACTGGCCGCTCGGCGGCACGTTCCGGGCGTTCACGTCCTCACCGTTAAAGGCGATGATCCGGCCACGCAGCATCGGCACTTCGATGACCTTGCCGTCCGGCATCGCGCCCTCAAGCAGCGTACGGAACCCTTCGATTTCGCTTCCCTGGATATCGACGAAAAAGAAATTGGGCGCACGCTCTGCCATGCTGCCGGTCAGTTCGCGCCGAAGATTGCCGTCGATCAGCGCAAGCGTGACGAGGAGCGCAAGCCCGAGGCCGAGCGACAGCACCACCGAGGGCGTGAGCGCCCCTGGCCGATGGATGTTGCCGATCGCCAGCCGCAACGCCGGCGAACTCACCCGCGGACTGCGGCGCGCAAGCCAGGAGATCAGCAGCGAAACGAGCCGCAGCACGATGAAGGCAAAGGCGATCGCGCCCAGAAAGACCAGCGAGATGTAGCGGTCATAGGCGGTAAAGATGGCAAGCCCCGCAAGCGCTCCAAGGCAGGCGAGCGCACCGGTGAGATAGGGCCAGGCGGGAAAGCCCGAGGGATCAAAGCCCTGCTGGCGAAAGAGCGCCGTTGCCGGAATGCCGCGTGCCCGGCCGAGCGGCAGGATGGCAAAGGCAAGCGCCGTCAGCACACCGAAAAGAGCGGCGATGCCAAGCGCGCCCGGATAGAGGCGGAACTCGGTCGAAATCGGTAGCAGATCGGCCAGGAACTGCGCGGCGACGAAGGGGATGAGCGCGCCGAGAACAAGCCCGATCGCAATGCCGATCAGCGCGATCAGCAGGATCTGCGCGAGATAGATCATGGCCACCAGCGAGGCGGGCGCGCCGAGGCACTTGAAGGTGGCGATGACGCTGCGTTTCTGATCGAGATACGCGCGCACGGCATTGGCAACACCCACGCCGCCGACGATCAGGGCCGTCAGGCCCACAAGCGTCAGGAATTGCGAGAAGCGGGTAATATTGGCCGTCAGCGACGGCGCGGCATTGGAGCTGGTACGGATCGACCAGCCGGCGGCGGGAAAACGTTTCTCGGCATCGGTGCGCACAGCGGCCACCTGTGTGGGATCACTGATCTTCACCTTGTAGCCGTGCTCGACCAGACTTCCCGTCTGCACAAGACCCGAGGCGTCGAGCGCTTCGGCAGACACCATCAACCGCGGCGCAAAGCCGAAACCATCGGAGAGTGCATCCGGCTCGCGCAGGATCGTGCCTGAAATCCTGATGCGGGCATTGCCGAGCAGAATGTCGTCGCCGACGGAAATGCCAAGACGGTCGAGCAGCAAGGGTGCGGCAACCGCGCCGAACCCGCCGCCCTGGCGCGCCAGCAGACTGCCAAGCGGCTGATCCGGCTGGCTTTCGAGCTTGCCATAGAGCGGATAGGCCGCATCGACAGCCTTCAATTCGACGAGCGCCTGGTTGGAACCGTCAGGCAAACGGGCCATCGAGCGCAGCCCGGCGGAAACCGAGACCGGCCCGAGCCCGTCGAGGAACGCCCGCTCCTCTACCGTCGCCACACGATTGTTGAGTTCGAAGCGAATGTCGCCGGCAAGCAATTCGCGACCTTGAGACGCAATCGTCGCGGTGATCGATTGCGACAGCGAGTTGACCCCGGCGATCGCCGCCGTGCCGAGCGCGATACAGGCGAGGAAGATGTAAAACCCCTTGAGGCCACCGCGCATTTCGCGCAGCGCCAGCCGGAGGGCAAGCAGAGGACGCAAACGGATCGGAGCAGCCTCACTCATGCGGATGCCGCTTCCTGTCGCTGTGCTTCAACGACGGATTCGAGCGCGCCACTGGAAATGATCTCGCCGGAGCGCACCCGCACCTGCCGCGAGCAACGGGCCGCCAGGGCCGCGTCATGGGTCACCAGCACGAGTGTCATGCCACGGTCACGCTGTTCGGCGAAAAGCAGGTCGGCGATCTGCCGGCCCGTCTCGGCATCGAGATTGCCGGTCGGTTCGTCGGCGATCAGCAACTTCGGCGACGGCGCAAGCGCGCGCGCAATCGCCACGCGTTGCTGCTCGCCGCCTGAGAGCTGGCCGGGATAGTGGCTGAGCCGCTCGCCGAGGCCGACGGCGACGAGTTCCTTGCGCGCGATGTCGAAGGCGCCGGGAACGTTGGCAAGCTCGAGCGGCACGGCGACGTTTTCGAGCGCCGTCATATTGGGGATGAGATGGAAGGACTGGAAGACGATGCCGATGTTGCGGCCGCGAAAATCGGCGACCCGGTCCTCGTTCAGCCGGTGCAACGGCGTGCCGTCGATGACGATTTCGCCACGGTCCAAACGTTCGAGACCGGCCAACACCATCAGCAGCGTCGACTTGCCCGAACCGGAGGGCCCGACGATGCCGACGGACTCTCCCGCATCGATGGTCAGGCTCATGCCTTTCAGCACATGCACCGAGGCTGCGGCCTCGCCCAGGGTGAGGTCGGCATTTTTGAGCTCGATGATGGTACTGGCCAAGCGAAATAACCCTATATGAAACGGAAAGAGAAAAAGAAAACGGCTCCCGCGATTTAGGAACAGACCCATGGCATTAAAAGGTTTTCAACGGTTTTTCTTGGGGCTCGCAATGACAATTGCGTTATCGGCGACCGCACGGGCGGAAACGATCAGCCTCGTCGGCTTCGGCGACAGCCTGATGGCGGGCTACCAGCTGCCACCCGAGGATGCCTTCCCGGCGCGGCTTGAAAAGGCGCTGAAGGAAAAGGGTCTCGACGTCACCGTGGCCAACGCCGGCGTTTCCGGCGACACCAGTTCCGGCGGGCTCGCGCGCATCGACTGGTCGATCCCCGACGGCACCAAGGGCGTGATCCTTGAGCTTGGCGCCAACGACGCGTTGCGCGGCATCCCGCCGGAGGAAACCCGCAAGAACATCGAGGCGATGATCGCGCGGCTGAAGGAGCGCGGCATCGCTGTCCTGCTCGCGGGCATGATGGCTCCGCCGAACATGGGCGCCGACTATGCCGCCCGCTTCAACCCGATCTATCCGGACCTTGCAGAGAAATACGGGCTGGAGCTCTACCCGTTCTTCCTCGATGGCGTCGTAACCGACGCGGCACTCAAGCTTGAAGACGGCATGCACCCGAACGGCAACGGCGTCGGCATCATTGTCGAAAAGGCGCTGCCCACCGTCGAACGTTTCATCGCAACACTGGGAAAGGCGGAGTGAACAAATCATCCACAGTTAAGAGAGTGTTAATATTCGCAAGCGTCAAATAGTAGTTGCCTGCAGACTCGATGCGTGATTCGCTGAGACATCTGCAAGAGATTCGGGGAGCTCGCCATGCCGAGACTATTCACCGCCCTCGAAATTCCGCGCAATGTTGCGATGAGTCTTTCATTGCTGCGCGGAGGTCTTCCCGGAGCTCGTTGGATCGATGTGGAGAACTACCACATCACCTTGCGCTTTATTGGTGACGTCGATTGGCGCACCGCAGACGAGATCATCGACAAGCTCGACCGGATCGAAAGACCGGAGTTCCAGCTGCAGCTCACCGGCACCGGCGCCTTCGGCTCGAAGAAACCGCACTCCGTCTGGGCCGGGGTCAGCAACCATCCGGAAATGTACGCGCTGCAGGCCGAAATCGAGCGCATCTGCCAGAGGCTCAGGCTGCCGGCGGATCCGCGCAAGTTCACGCCGCATGTCACGCTTGCAAGGCTGCGCTCCAGCCGCGTCGAGGATGTAGTCGAATATCTCTCCGGCCGCGGCAACTTCATGGCCTCGCCCTTCACCGTTTCACGCTTCGTGCTCTTGTCGTCGCGCGATTCGGTCGGCGGTGGCCCCTACCTCACCGAAGAGGTATTTCCGCTTCACGAAGCCCGCTCTTCGAGCCTGTCGAGCAACGACGAGCATCCGGCTTCCAACATCTGGTAAAGCCGTTCGAATGCTTCAGGGCCGTCATAATAGGGATCAGGAACGTCCTGGTCCCGCCCCGAAGCGTAAGCGAGAAACAGGTCAATTTTGCCGGCCAGACCGGCCGGCGCGATCTGGCGAAGGGTGCTGACGTTTTCTCCGTCCATGCCGAGAATGAGGTCGAAAGCCTCGAAGTCGGCCTTCGATACCTTGCGCCCGCGAAGCCCCGCAATATCGATACCGTGGCGGCGCGCCGCATCGATCGACCGGCGGTCCGGCGGATCGCCAATATGCCATGCGCCCGTTCCCGCCGAATCGACGGTGATCTGCGACGCCAACCCTTGCCGTGCGGCGCATTCGCGAAGCACGCCTTCGGCCAGCGGTGAACGGCAGATATTGCCGAGACAAACAAAAAGAATTCGGATCGGTTTCATGCTATCCATTTCAAGGAGATAGGGGCAGGTCGACATATACGCGGCCATGCAGCCTTCGAACAGGGATTGAGTTGGGAGGAACGGATGAGGCCGGAGAAACTCGACGAGGCGACGATCGCCGAACAGCTGCACAAGATGGAAGGGTGGGTCAGGGCCGAGGACGGCGCCTCCATCTGGAAGGCTTTTCGCTTCAAGAATTTCGTCGAAGCCTTCGGCTTCATGACGGAGATGGCGATCGTTGCCGAAAAGCTCGATCACCACCCGGAATGGTTCAACGTCTACAATCGCGTCGACGTCACGCTGACGACGCACGACGCCAGCGGCCTGACAGATCTCGACTTCAAGCTGGCCGCCAGGATGGACAAGGCAGCGGCGGGTCGCATGCCCGACCATTTGAAATAACGCCGGCACGTCCCATATTGTGAGCGTTGCAACATCGGAAAGAGGCGATGGACGACGTAAAGATTGGTGAAATTCTCCTGCCCGGCGAAGAATCCGAACAGGAGCGCAGGGAAAAGCGCGTCAAGCGGCGCTTCTGGCCGACCTTCCGCCGCGCCGCCCGTCAGATACCGTTCAGCCGCGAACTCGTCGCCGCCTATTATTGCGCCATCGACCCGAAGACCCCGACGCGCACACGCGGCATCCTGCTGGCGGCGCTCGCCTATTTCGTGCTGCCGCTCGACTTCCTTCCCGATTTTCTCGCCGTCGTCGGCTTTTCCGATGACGTCGCGGTTCTGACCGCCGCCTTCGCCGCCATCAGCGGGCAGATCAAGGAAGCCCACTATCTCAAGGCCGACGAAACGCTGGCCGACAATCCGCAGGATTGACCGAGGGAAACGCAGCATATCCGCAACCGCGCCGTATTCCTGCCCAAAAGTCAAACTCTTGCCCGAATCTTTGTGGCATAGACATTTGAGAACAGCGCGCGTTGGGACGTCTTCGTCGAGACGGGCGTCGTCTGAAATGGTTTAGGCGGTAAACAATCCGGAACAACGGCCCGAGGCGCCGAGCATTCGAAGCCAGCAGAGCGCTGGATAGATGAATGGACGGCAGATCTGGCGACGCCGGAGCGAAGGCCACAAATGCTTCGTTTCGGGGCTGGAATCAGCGGATTTTGGCCTTCGTTGACGGTTTGGTAACCTGAATTAAGTCACAACAAATGAAATCATGACTACGCGTCGCCCGTCTGACCTGTTTCGGGTGATCGAAAAGCAAGAAAAGCGGCAGGACCTCATGTTTGTAAGAAAGATCGCAACTGCAATCGCACTCGTTCTGGCAACCGCCAGCATGGCTGCCGCCCAGTCGCCGACGCGCATCCAGCAGTTCAATGCCTGGGGCGCCTATTCCTACAATTCCGGCGGCGGCAAGGTCTGCTATGTCCTGTCGGTTCCGAAGGAAAAGAGCCCGGCCGGCGTCGACCACGGCGACATCTTCTTCCTGGTTTCCCAGCGCCCCGGCCAGAACATCAGCTATGAGCCGCAGGCGATGATGGGCTATCCGCTGCAGGAGAACTCCAAGGTCAACGTCGTCATCGACGGCCGCACTTTCGTGATGTTCACCAAGGGCAACTCCGCCTGGGTCGAGAACGCGGCCGAAGAGCCGGCGCTCGTCGCGGCGATGAAAACCGGCAAGGCGATGTCGGTCAACGCCAAATCCCGCAAGGGCACGACGACCACCTACGCCTATTCTCTGTCGGGCATTTCGGCTGCACTGAAGCAGATCGAAGCCTGCAAGTAAGCTTTCGCCTTTGAGGCAAAGTCGAAGGCCGGCGCTCGACGCCGGCCTTTTTGCATTCAGGATCGACTGCGCGTGACTCCGGGCCAAAACAATGCTAAAGCCCCGGAAAATTCAGAGCCCCGCGCCCCCAATGGCTGCGCTTGAAGGCTCGACCGATTTCAATTCGAGCATCAGGACAATCTCCGGACCCCTTCTCCGGACGGGCGTTTTCTGTACGACAGGACACCACAGCATGGCAGCCACTGAAATCTTGAACCGGGTGGATACCGTCAGGGCACCGCAGGCGCGCATCGCCCCGCAGGCCGAGAAGCCTTCCCTGATCGGGCTGTTGCGCGAGGACATGGCCAAGGCGCTCGTCGAAAAGGGCGTGCCCGAGCGTCAGGTCAAGATGCGGGTCAGCCAGCTCTGGCACTGGCTCTATGTGCGCGGCGTTTCCGATTTCGACGAGATGCTGAACGTGTCCAAGGACATGCGCGAGATGCTGAAGCAGCATTTCACCATTGCCCGGCCTGAGATCGTCGAGGAACAGACCTCGGGCGACGGCACCCGCAAATGGCTGCTGCGCTTTCCCGCTCGCGGCGCCGGCCGTCCGGTCGAGATCGAAACGGTCTATATTCCCGAGGAAGGCCGTGGCACGCTGTGCATTTCCAGCCAGGTCGGCTGCACGCTGACCTGTTCGTTCTGTCACACCGGCACGCAGAAGCTGGTGCGCAACCTGACGGCCGAGGAAATCCTGGCGCAGCTGCTTCTGGCGCGCGACCGGCTCGGTGACTTCCCGGAGCGCGACACGCCCCAGGGCGCGATCGTGCCGGCCGAAGGCCGCAAGATCACCAACATCGTCATGATGGGCATGGGCGAGCCGCTCTACAATTTCGAAGAGGTCAAGACCGCGCTTCTGATCGCCTCCGACGGCGAGGGCCTGTCGCTCTCCAAGCGCCGCATCACGCTTTCGACCTCCGGCATCGTGCCTGAAATCTACCGGACCGGCGAAGAGATCGGCGTCATGCTGGCGATCTCGCTGCATGCCGTGCGCGACGACCTGCGCGACATGCTAGTGCCGATCAACAAGAAGTACCCGCTGAAGGAACTGATGGACGCCTGCCGCGCCTATCCGGGCCTGTCGAATGCGCGCCGCATCACCTTCGAATATGTGATGCTGAAGGACGTCAACGACAGCCTCGAGGACGCCAAGGAGCTGATCAAGCTCTTGAAGGGCGTGCCGGCGAAGATCAACCTCATCCCGTTCAACCCCTGGCCGGGCACCAACTACCAGTGTTCCGACTGGGAGCAGATCGAGAAGTTTGCCGACTTCATCAACCAAGCGGGCTATGCCTCGCCGATCCGCACGCCGCGCGGCCGCGACATCCTTGCCGCCTGCGGCCAGCTGAAGTCCGAATCCGAGCGCATGCGCAAGGTCGACCGCCTCGCCTTCGAAGCGATGATGATCGCCAATCACGGCGAGGATTGAGGGACCGATGAGTGTGGCGCGCTTTTCCCGCCGCACCTGACATCTCCCCCCTGCAGCGCCTTGCGACGCCCAAAGATTGCAGCGATCCCCGGCATCAACCACAGGCATGTCGGGATCGATGAAGAACTTTGATGGGTGATGCAATTCCTATCGATTGATTTCATGGTCCCGGTTTCCTAAGAAAGCGGGCAATCAATCTAGGAGGACACCCATGCGCTCACTTCTCATCGCCCTTGCCGCCACGGTGGCATTTACCCTGCCCGCGCGCGCCGATGAGGTGACTGTCGCCGTAACCGCGATCGTCGAGCATCCGGCTCTCGATGCTGCGCGCGACGGCGTGAAGGATGCGCTGAAGGCCGCCGGCTACAAGGAAGGCGAGAACCTCAAGTTCCTCTACGAGTCGGCCCAGGGCAACCCGGCAACCGCCGCACAGATCGCCCGCCAGTTCGCCGGCGAAGCGCCGAACGTCATCGTCCCGATCTCCACCCCGTCGGCCCAGGCCGTCGTTTCCTCGACGCGTGACATTCCCGTGGTCTTCACCGCCGTGTCCGACCCGATCGGCGCGCAGTTGGTCAAGGACATGGACAAGCCGGGTGGCAACGTCACCGGCCTTTCCGACATGTCTCCGGTCGCCGAGCACGTGGCGCTGATCAAGGAGATCCTGCCAAACGTCAAGTCGATCGGCTATCTCTACAACTCCGGCGAAGCCAACTCGGTATCGCTTTTGGCGGTACTGAAGACGGAAGCCGAAAAGGCCGGCCTGACAGTGGTCGAGTCCGCAGCGACGAAGTCCGCTGAAGTCCAGGGCGCTGCCCGCGCGCTCGTCGGCCGTGCCGACGCGATCTACGTTCCGACCGACAACACCATCATCTCCGCACTTGAAGGTGCGGTTTCCGTGGCCGAAGAAGCCAAGCTGCCGCTCTTCACCGCCGATACGGATTCGGTCTCGCGCGGCTCGCTCGCAGCCCTCGGCTTCAACTACTATGACGTCGGCAAGCAGACCGGCGAAATCGTCGTACGCATCCTCAAGGGCGAAAACCCGGGTGATATCGCCGTCAAGGTTGCCGCCGGCTCCGACCTGGTGATCAACAAGAAGGCCGCTGAAAAGATGGGCGTCACCCTTCCGGAAAGTGTCGTCAAGCGCGCTACACGCGTTGTAGAATAAGGCTTAGAGCCTTTTCAGGTTCAAGTTTATTGCGTTTTGGCCGCCCTCGTTCCATACGAGGGCGGTTCGTTATTGGAGCGCTGCGGTTGCCTTGCGCTACGCAAGATACGCTCAGACAGTTTGAAACTGCGCCGACGCCGGATCTTCGGGCGTCATGCGCCAACCGGGGACGCCGCGCCGATATAAGAAGCTTGGGGCGGGCGGCAGGAAAAGAGGGTCGGGGATTTGAGTCAAATCGCTTTATGGGGAGCCGTCGAGCTGGGGCTGGTATACGCCTTCGTCGCCATCGGCGTCTTTCTCGCATTCCGGGTTCTCGATTTCCCTGACCTGACAGTCGACGGGTCTTTTCCGCTCGGTGCTGCGGTTACCGCTGTGTTGATCATCGCCGGCGTCAATCCGTGGATCGCGGCCGGCGTTGCCATGGTGGCAGGGGCTGCCGCCGGCATCGTCACGGCCATGCTCAACGTGCGCTTCAAGATCCTCAACCTCTTGGCCTCGATCCTGACGATGATTGCGCTGTTCTCGGTCAATCTGCGCGTCATGGGCAAACCCAACGTCGCACTGATCAACGCCGATACCATGCTTTCGCCGTTCTTCGGACTGGGTCTGCGTGAGTTCTACGTTCGCCCGCTCTTCATCGGCGTGCTCGTTCTCGTGGCCGTCATCGTTGTCTGGCGCTTCCTTGAAAGCGATGCCGGCCTTGCGATGCGCGCGACCGGCGCCAATGCCCGCATGGCCCGCGCGCAGGGCGTCGACACCAACAAGCAGATCTATCTGGGCATGGCGATCTCCAATGCGCTCGTTGCCTTCGGCGGCGCTCTCTTTGCCCAGACCAACGGTTTTGCCGACGTCACCTCGGGCGTCGGCACCATTGTCGTCGGTCTTGCCGCGGTGATCATCGGCGAGACGTTGCTTGGCGCGCGCGGCATCCTGATTGCGCTGATCGGCTGCGTGCTCGGCTCGATCCTCTACCGCATCGCCATCCAGCTGGCGCTGTCGACCGACATGCTCGGCCTGCAGGCATCCGACCTCAATTTCGTCACTGCCGTGCTCGTGACCTTTGCCCTCATCCTTCCCCGTCTTCGTCGCGGAGGTGCGGCATGATCAGCGTCAAGAACATCCAGGTCGTCTTCGGCAAGGGAACGCCACTGCAGAAGCAGGCGCTGAACGGCGTCGACCTGACGATCGAGCAAGGCTCCTTCGTCACCGTCATCGGCTCCAACGGTGCCGGCAAGTCGACGCTGCTCGGCGTTCTCGCCGGCGACGTGCTGCCGAGCGCCGGCCAGGTGACGATCGGCAAGACCGATGTCACCCGCAAGGGCACCGCCGCCCGCGCCGGCCTCGTCGCCCGCGTGTTCCAGGATCCGTTGACCGGCAGCTGCGGCGCCTTGTCGATCGAAGAAAACCTGGCACTTGCCGCCAAGCGCGGCGAGAAGCGCGGGCTGATGGCAGCGCTCGGGCCCAAGCGCCGCGAGCATTTCCGCGAGCGCATCGCCGAACTCAATCTCGGCCTTGAAAACCGCATGGGCGACCGCATGGATCTGCTTTCCGGCGGACAGCGCCAGGCGGTTTCGCTGGTGATGGCGACGCTTGCCGGCTCCGAAGTGCTGCTGCTCGACGAGCATACCGCAGCCCTTGACCCCGGCATGGCCGAGTTCGTCATGAACCTCACGCAGAAGATCGTGTCGGAACGCAAGCTCACGACGATGATGGTCACCCACTCGATGCGCCAGGCGCTCGATTATGGACACCGCACCGTCATGCTGCACGGTGGCGAGATCGTGCTCGACGTTGCCGGCGACAGCCGCAAGGAACTGCAGGTCGAGGACCTCATCGCCATGTTCCGCCGCATCCGAGGCCAGACGCTCGACGACGACGCTCTGCTGATCGGCTGATCCGGTCAGCCTCGGCGTCATTGCCTGCCCCTCATCTGCCTGCCGGCATCTTCTCCCCGTCAATACGGGGAGAAGAGACACGTGGCGACCTCTCAGCCCTCTCCGGCCAATGGCGTAGGTTGCGCACCCAAAGGCCGTTCCCCCCGACGCTGTTCCAGCGACCGCTGTTGCCGCCAAACGATGCGGCAAACGCTCTTCACCCGCAGGCGGGTAGAAGATGCCGGCAGGCAGATGAGGGGCGGTCTCTTTGCTGAAACCTATCGTGCCGTCGCCATAAAAATCTTCGCGGCAAAGACCGAGAAGACGCCGGCAAAGCTGTAGTCGAGCGCCCGCATGAAAGCCTTGTTGCGTTGCAGCCAGGCGGACAGCCAGTCGGCGGTCAAGACCACCAGCATGTTCACCGGCATGCCGATGACGATGAACAGCGCGCCGAGAAACAGAAGCTTGCCTGTCACCGACGCATCGCCGGCGCTGACGAACTGCGGCAGGAAGGTCATGAAGAAGATGATGACCTTGGGGTTGAGCAGGTTCACCCAGAAACCCGAGGAGATGTTGGAAAGCGCAGTGACCGCCGCGCTATCGACCGTCTTGACCGAGAGCGTCGATCCATACCGGATCGCCTGCACCGCAAGCCAGAGCAGATAGGCGGCACCGCCGGTCTTCAGCACCAGAAACGCCGTCGGCGAGGCCGTGATCAGCGCCGAGATGCCGAAGGCAACGAGCAACGTATGGACGACAATGCCGAAGCTTGTCCCGAGCACCACGAACATCGCCGCTTTCTTGCCCTGCGACAGCGCCCGGCTGATCGACAGCGTCATGTCGGGACCGGGCGTTGCCGCAAGCAGAAGCGTGGCTGCGGCGAAGCCGAACAGCGTTGGCAGGCTGGGAAGGAAGTTCATGTATGCGATCCCCGGAACACTCGGTCGCCCGGTCTATTCCGCCTCGTCGGCTTTTGCGAGCGGATTCGCCTGTTGCAGCGTTGTTCCGCTTGTATCCAGGCGTGTTCTGGATAAAGTGCCGCAGAATTTCCAAGGCGGCACGCCGCCCTCTCCCAAGACCAGACGGACGGAAACCATGGCATCGCATAAAGACGTGAAAAAGGTCGTTCTCGCCTATTCGGGCGGTCTCGACACCTCGATCATCCTGAAGTGGCTGCAGACCGAACTCGGCGCCGAAGTCGTCACCTTCACGGCCGACCTCGGCCAGGGCGAAGAACTGGAACCGGCGCGCAAGAAGGCCGAGATGCTCGGCATCAAGGAAATCTACGTCGAGGACGTGCGCGAGGAATTCGTCCGGGATTTCGTCTTCCCGATGTTCCGTGCCAACGCCGTTTACGAAGGCGTATACCTGCTCGGCACCTCGATCGCCCGGCCGCTGATTTCCAAGCACCTGATCGATATCGCCAGGAAGACCGGCGCTGACGCCATCGCCCATGGCGCCACCGGCAAGGGCAATGACCAGGTCCGCTTCGAGCTGTCGGCCTATGCGCTGAACCCCGACATCAAGATCATCGCGCCCTGGCGCGACTGGTCGTTCAAGAGCCGCACCGACCTGCTCGAATTCGCCGAGAAGCACCAGATCCCGGTTGCCAAGGACAAGAAGGGTGAGGCGCCCTTCTCCGTCGACGCCAACCTGCTGCACTCTTCGTCCGAGGGCAAGGTTCTGGAAGATCCGTCGCAGGAAGCTCCTGAGTACGTGCACATGCGCACGATCTCGCCGGAAGCGGCCCCCGACAAGGCAACCGTCATCAAGGTCGGCTTCGAGCGCGGCGACGCCGTCTCGATCAACGGCGAGCGCCTGTCGCCGGCAAACCTGCTGGCCAAGCTCAACGACTATGGCCGCGACAATGGCATCGGCCGCCTCGACCTCGTCGAAAATCGCTTCGTCGGCATGAAGTCGCGCGGCGTCTACGAGACCCCCGGCGGCACTATCCTGCTTGCCGCCCACCGCGCGATCGAATCGATCACGCTCGACCGAGGTGCTGCCCACCTCAAGGACGAGCTGATGCCGCGCTACGCCGAGCTGATCTATTACGGCTTCTGGTTCTCGCCGGAGCGCGAAATGCTGCAGGCGGCGATCGACCGGAGCCAGGAACATGTCGAAGGCGAAGTGACACTGAAGCTCTACAAGGGCAACGTCATGGTTACCGGCCGCGAAAGCGCCAAGTCGCTCTATTCCGACAAGCTGGTCACCTTCGAGGACGACCAGGGCGCCTACGACCAGAAGGATGCAGCCGGCTTCATCAAGCTCAACGCGCTGCGTCTGCGCACGCTGGCCGCGCGCAACCGCTAAACTGCGAGAGCCTAATACAAAGCCTCCGCGACCTGGGTCGCGGAGGCTTTTTTATGCGTCCTGTTCAGGCAGAGCCGTTGTTACTCAGCCGCCTCCGGCAGGGCCTGCTTGCCATCGGCCGGCGCCGCCGCTGGCGCCAGGCGGACGGTGCGGCGGTACCAGAGATAGCTGAGCACGCAGAGAAGGCCGAAGCTCGGTATGATCGTGCCGAGCGCCAGCACCGGTACGCCGACGACGGCCGCCAGGGCACCGCCGAGAAGGCCGGCGCCCATCTGGATGAACCCCATCATCGCCGAGGCCGTGCCGGCAATATGCGGGAAAGGCGCCATGGCCGCCGTCATCATGTAAGGCATGACGAAGGCGATGCCGAAGGCATAGACGCCGACCGGCGCCATCACCGACAGGAAGCTCGGCTCGAGCGCATGCATGGTGTAGGCAAGCGCCACGCTGCCGATGGCAATGAAACAAAGCCCCGCCGGCACCAGCGCTTGCGGCGTGAATTTCCGCATCAGCAGCCTGACCGTGACGGTACCCGAGAAGAAGAAACCGGATTGCATCAGCATGCCGACGCCAAACTGGGTGGGCGTCAGCCCGACCGTCCCGATCAGGACGAAGGGCAGCATGGTCGCCTGGGCATAGAGCGCACCGACGGCACCGGCGATCACAAGGGTCGAGGAGACGAAGCGGCTGTCGGTCACAAGCTCGCGATAGGCGGCAAGGATCGGGCGCAGATGCCCCTTCGCCGGATCGGGCGTCGCGGTTTCGGCCATGAAGAACTGAACGCTGACACAGGCCATCAGCGCAAAGCCGACCATCAGGAAGAAGATCGACTGCCAACCGAAGAGGCCGAGCGCCAGGCCGCCGAGCGTCGGCGACACCGCCGGGCCGATCGCCAGCATCATGCCGATCATGTTCATGATCCTTGCTGCCTGCAGGCCGGTAAACTGGTCGCGCACGATGGCGCGCGCAACCGTCATGCCCACCGAGGCGCCGATGCCCTGCACCAGGCGCCCGGCAAGCAGAACCGCAACCGACGGCGCAAAGGCCGCCATCAGGCTGCCGGCAAGGTAGATGGCCATGAAGATCAGCGTCGTGCGCCGGCGGCCGATGACGTCGGAAAGCGTGCCCGATACCAGCTGCGCGAAGGCGAAGCCGGCGAAATAGAGCGACAGCGTCATCTTGATTGCCGCCTCGCTGGAGGAGAAGGCCCGCACCAGTTCGGGCATCGCCGGCGTATAGAGCGCCATGGAAACGGGGCCGAGCGCCACCAGGAAGGCACCGATGATGCTGGTGCGCCGTTCGCTCATGCGACGCGTCATTCCTTTGCACCCTTCTCCTTGCCGGCGACGCAGGGGTCGAGGCGGCGCAGATTGTCACGCAGGATGCGCAGGTTGCCGCGCAGCATCTCGCGCGTCGCCTCGTCGAGCCCAGCCGTATAGGCATTCATCATTTCACGCAGGCCCGCCATCAGCTCGGCGAGCAGCGGATCCGCCTTGTCGGTGATGACAACGTTCTTGGCCCGGCGGTCGGCCGGGTCGGGCATCCGGGCCACAAGCTCCATTGCCTCCAGCCGGTCGAGATAGGCCGACAGCGTCATCGGCTCTATGCCCATGCGCGTGGCGATTTCCGCCTGCTTGATGCCCTCGGTCAGCGCCACCTGGATCAGTGTGCGGGCTTCGCCTGGTGTGATGCCGAGGTCGAGCGCGTTGACCTTGCGGTCAAAGGCGCCGCGCAGAAGGCGGGAGACATCGGTCAGCAACATGCCGATGGTTTCAGATTCGAGTTTTGTCGGCATCAGGATCGTTCACAAGAGATATAATAAGCTTTCCTTATCATACTCCTTGCCAACTTTCAACGCGGGGGGCCGGTGAGCCTCAGCCTTCCAGTTCCTCGCGCAGCATCTCCAGCTCCAGCCATTCCTCTTCCATGCGCGCGAGATCGCCGCGAAGCTTCTCCAGCTCCTGCGCCAGCTTCGCAAACGTGTTCGGATCCTTGGCAAAGAGATTGGGATCAGCCATCCGCTCCTCGCGCTTGGCAGCCTCCGCTTCGGCCTTGGCGATCTCCTTCGGCAGGTTTTCAAGCGCGAACTTCTGCTTGTAGGAGAGCTTGCCCTTGGCCTTCGACGTTTCGCCTGCAGGGGCCGCGGCGTCGGACACCTTCGCCTTTTCCGCCTTCTCGGCCTTGCGTCGCTCCTCGATCGCGCCCTTGCGCTGCGCCATCATGTCGGTATAGCCGCCGGCATATTCGATCCAGCGACCATCAGGCGCTTCCGGATTGCCCGGCGCGATGGTCGAGCTGACAGTGCGGTCGAGGAAGTCACGATCGTGGCTGACGAGGATGACGGTTCCGGCAAAGCCGGCGACGACTTCCTGCAGCAGGTCGAGCGTTTCGATGTCGAGGTCGTTGGTCGGCTCGTCAAGGATCAGCAAGTTGGTGGCGCGGGCAAGAATGCGCGCCAGCATCAGCCGGGCGCGCTCGCCGCCCGAAAGCTCGCGGATGGGGGTCCGGGCCTGCTCCGGCTGGAACAGGAAATCCTTCATGTAGCCGGTCACATGGCGCTGCTCGCCGTTGACGATCAGGCTCTCGCCGCGTCCGTCGGTCAGGTAATGGGCCAGCGTGTCCTCGAGGTTCAGATCCTCGCGCTTCTGGTCGAGCGTCGCCATCTCCAGGTTGGTGCCGAGCTTCACAGTGCCGGTATCCGGCTCGATTTGCCCGGTCAGCATCTTCAACAGCGTGGTCTTGCCGGCACCGTTTGGACCGACGAGGCCGATCCGGTCGCCGCGATGCACACGGATCGAAAACGGCGCGACGATCGTCCGTTCGCCGTAAGCCTTGGTGATCTTTTCCGCCTCGATGACCAGCTTGCCGGATTCCTTGGCGTCCGACGCAGTCGCCTGGACGGAGCCCTGCGGCCCCTTGTGGCCGCGATGGCGCGAGCGCATGTCCTGCAGCTCGCCGAGACGGCGCATGTTGCGCTTGCGCCGGGCGGTGACGCCGTAGCGCAGCCAGTGCTCCTCACGCTCGATCGCCTTGCCGAGCTTGTGCTGTTCCAGTTCTTCGGCCTCCAGCACTTCGTCGCGCCAGGCCTCGAAATGGCCGAAACCCCGGTCGAGCCGGCGCGACTGGCCGCGATCGAGCCATACCGTCGCGGTCGATACCTTTTCCAGGAAGCGCCGGTCGTGCGAGATCAGCACCAGGGCCGAGCGACTGCGGGTCAGCTCGTCTTCGAGCCATTCGATCGTCGGCAGGTCGAGATGGTTGGTCGGCTCGTCGAGCAGAAGAATATCCGGCTCCGGCGCCATCACGCGCGCAAGTGCTGCGCGGCGCGCCTCGCCGCCGGAAAGGCGCGACGGGTCTTCTTCGCCGGTCAGGCCCAGATGCTGCAGCAGATAGGCGACGCGGTACGGATCGTCGCTCGGACCAAGACCCGATTCCGCATAGGCCTGCACCGTGTCGTAGCCTTCGAAATCCGGTGCCTGGGGCAGGTAACGGACCGTCGAGGACGGATGGCGGAACACCTCACCCGATTGCGCCTCGGCAAGACCGGCAGCGATCTTCATCAGCGTCGATTTGCCGGAACCGTTGCGCCCGACAAGGCAGATGCGATCACCCGGCTCCACCTGCAGGTTGGCGCCGGCCAGAAGCGGCGTGCCCCCGAAGGTGAGGAAGATATCGTCGAGTTTCAGAATGGGAGGCGCCAAGGCTCAGGCTCCGGAAAGGTCATAGGGGCGAGCGAGAACAATCGCCCGGCCGGTGTCGAGGGAAATGCGAAGGGGACCCTCCGCAACATTGGAAACGGTGCGGGACGACCCGAACGGCAAGGTGAAATCGGTCAGCGGATAGCGCGCATTGACGATCGTCAGGCCGAAGAGATCGGTCAGTCCGAGGATCGAAAACAGACTGCCCTTCGGCAGATCGATCTCGATCTCGCCTGAAAGCAGCGGATAGGCCTCTTCCTCGCCCGACGTCATGAACACCGGCAAGCCGCGTTCGGCCAGCGAAGCGGCCTGAAGCAGGTGCAGGAAGGCATGATCGCTGCGGGATCCTCCGAGCGCACCGGCAAAGATCAGGGCTCCCGCACCGCGCGTAAGCGCAGCCTCGACGGCGATTTCACCATCGGTTGCAGCCTTGGCGGCGGGATAGGGTTCGCGCGGGACGCCGGCAAACTCGGCAAGCAGCGTCTCCTCGGTCGAATCGAAATCGCCAACCCAGACATCGGGGATCACCGACAGGGTGCGCGCATGCCGCATGCCGCCATCGGCCGCAACGAAGCGGCTGCCGGCAAGCTGGCGCGCAAGGCGATCGGTAAGGGTCAGTGCACCGCCGAGCAGAATGGTGAAGGTGGATCGGGCCATGGCAAAGCCCATAGCGCAAAGGCACTGCCAAGGAAAAGCAAGAAAACCGAACGAGGGGGCGATCCGGCGATTTTGCGTTGATGTCATCAGGCTTGGCAGCATCGGCGGGCGTCGGGCTGCTGGATACCGCGTTCAAACTCCGCTTGCCATCAAACCGTCACGGCGGTAAATCTCTACCCGCTCTAACGGGGTGCCTTCCGACCACATGCTGGCCGAAGGCTGAGAGGCGTTTAACGCCAACCCGCGGAACCTGATCCGGCTCATACCGGCGGAGGGATTAGACGCGATCGGATCGATACGCCCTTTTCCCATGCAACATTATTTTTAGGGAGAGGTGCCTGCCATGTCCAAATCATCGCAACTGAAGTTCCTTAGCCGGCTAGCGCTTGCCGCTGCCGCCAGCCTTGTCTTTACGACCGGCGTGTCTGCCGCAGACAAGACTCTGACCGTCTACACCTATGAGAGCTTCATCACCGAATGGGGCCCGGGCGCCAAGGTCGCCGAAGCCTTCGAGAAGACCTGCGAATGCAAGGTCACCTATGTCGGCGTCGCCGATGGCGTCGAGCTTCTGACCCGCCTGAAACTCGAGGGTGCTGCCTCCAAGGCTGACATCGTGCTTGGCCTCGACACCAACCTCGTCGCCGAAGCCAAGGCCACCGGCTTCTTCGCGCCGCACGGCATCGAGGCCAAGGACGTCAAGGTGCCCGGCGACTTCACCGACGACACCTTCCTTCCCTATGATTACGGCCATTTCGCCGTCGTCTACGACACCCAGACCCTGAAGACCCCGCCGAAGAGCCTGAAGGACCTGGTCGAAGGCGACCCGTCGCAGAAGATCGTCATCGAGGATCCGCGCACATCGACGCCGGGTCTCGGCCTGCTCCTGTGGGTCAAGGCCGTCTATGGCGACGAAGCCGGTGCCGCCTGGGCCAAGCTCAAGGATCGGGTTCTGACCGTGACGCCAGGCTGGTCGGAAGCCTATGGTCTCTTCACCAAGGGCGAAGCACCGATGGTGCTCTCCTACACCACGTCTCCCGCCTACCACATGGTGGCTGAGAACACCGACCGCTACCAGGCGGCCGAATTCTCGGAAGGCCACTACATCCAGATCGAAGTCGCCGGCATGACCAAGAGCGCCAAGGAGCCGGAGCTTGCCAAGCAGTTTCTCGGCTTCATGACCGGTCCGGAGTTCCAGTCGATCATCCCGACCACCAACTGGATGATGCCTGTCGCCGCCACCAAGGAGCCGCTGCCTGAAGCCTTCGGCAAGCTGGTCAATCCGGCCAAGACCTTCCTGCTGCCGTCGGAAGACGTGGCGGCAAACCGCAAGGCCTGGATCGACGAATGGCTCGCAGCCATGAGCAAGAACTGAGGCGAGCTTGTTTGCGCCTGCCGAAAACAGGATCACGATCACCGCCGGGACTTTAAGTCTCGGCGGCATCCTTCTGTTCGTCTGTCTGGCGGTCGCAGCGCTTCTGTTCCAGGCCGGCGGCTTCGGCAATGGCGTGCTGTTCGATGCCTATATCTGGCGGGTCACGCGCTTCACATTGCTGCAGGCGAGCCTTTCGACGCTGCTCTCGGTTCTGCTCGCCATTCCGATCGCCCGCGCACTGGCGCGTCGGGCGCGTTTTCCCGGCCGCGTCTGGGTGCTGCGGCTCATGGCCCTGCCGCTCGGCCTTCCTGTTCTGGTCGGCGCCCTGGGCTTAATCGAGATCTGGGGCCGGCAGGGTGTGCTCAATACGGCTCTGGCCGGGCTCGGGCTTCAACAGCCTGTCAGCATCTACGGCCTCTTCGGCATCCTGCTTGCTCACGTCTTCTTCAACATGCCGCTGGTCGCACGCCTCTTCCTTGCCGGGCTGGAGCGCATCCCCTCGGAATACTGGAGAACCGCCGCCAATCTTGGCATGCCGCCCGCCGCACTCTTCCGCTTTGTCGAGTGGCCGATCCTGCGCGGATTGCTGCCAGGTGCCGCCGGCCTCGTTTTCATGCTTTGCGCCACCAGCTTCACGCTGGTGCTGACGCTCGGTGGCGGGCCGGCCGCCAGCACCATCGAGGTGGCAATCTATCAGGCGCTACGCTTCGACTTCGATCCTCAGAGGGCGATTGCACTCTCTGCCCTGCAGATTGTCATGACCGGCGCGCTGCTCCTGGTCCTCGCCCGTGTCGCGACGGAGCCGGCGCAAAGCGTCACCGGCGGTCGAGCCTCAATGCGGTACGATGCAGACACCGGCCTCTCCCGCCTGTCCGATACCGGCTGGATCCTGTTCGCGCTTGTCTTCATCGGTGCGCCACTGACCGCCGTTGTCGGTTCCGGCCTGCGCGCCGACCTGGCGAAGCTGGCGGGCGATCCGACCGTGCATCGCGCCCTCATCACCAGCATCGCCATTGCTGTCGGCTCGGCGTTGCTTTGTGTCGGTATCGCCGCCGCGATGATCCGGGCCGCTGGTACCGTCACGGCGGGTCGCCACGCACCCACCTTGGCAAGGTTTTTTGCAGGCGCAGTCACGGCCAGCACCTCCCTGGTTCTGCTCGTGCCGCCGGTCGTGCTTGGAGCGGGCTGGTTCCTGTTTCTGCGCCCCTTCGGCGATGTCGCCCGTTTTGCCCCCGCCATCGTTGTTGCCATCAATGGCTTGATGGCGTTGCCCTTCGTCCATCGGATCCTGGCCCCGGCGATGGCAACCCATGCGGCGCGCACCGACAGGCTGACAGCAAGCCTCGGCATCCGCGGCCTCCATCGCCTGCGATGGATCGATCTGCCGCCGCTGAAGAAACCATTGCTGATGGCCTTTTCCTTCGCCATGGCGCTATCCCTCGGCGACCTTGGCGCCGTGGCGCTATTCGGCTCGCAGGACATGATCACGCTGCCATGGCTGCTCTATAGCCGGATGGGCAGCTATCGCACAGCGGATGCAGCCGGGCTGGCGCTATTCCTCGGCTTGCTCTGCCTGGTCTTCACCATGCTCGGCACGGCCGGCGACAGGCGCGTGCCGGAAGGACGTAACGCATGAACCCGGAAAGCGCGGTCGAGCTCGTCGGCGTCGATATCCTCTACGACACAACGGCGCTTCACTTCGACTGCACCGTTGCGCCAGGCGGCATCGTCGCGGTCGCCGGCGCGTCCGGGTCCGGAAAGTCGACGCTCTTTCACGTCATCGCCGGCTTCGAGGATCCGGATCGGGGCGAGGTTCGCATTCTCGGCAAGACTATGTCGGAACAGGCACCGTCGGAAAGGCCGGTATCCGTCATCTTCCAGGACAACAACCTGTTTGCACATCTCGACATCGCCACCAATGTCGGTTTCGGCATCAGCCCCTCGCTTCGCCTTTCCGCGGGTGATCGGGCGCGGATAGATGATGCCCTTGGCCGCGTCGGGCTCGACGGTTTCGGCAAGCGGCTGCCGCCGACACTGTCCGGCGGCGAACGTCAGCGTGTGGCGCTCGCCCGCGCCCTGGTGCGACATCGCCCGCTGTTGCTGCTGGACGAGCCTTTTGCCGCTCTCGATCCCGGCATGAGGGCCGGCATGCGGGCGCTGCTGCGGGACCTGCATCGCCAGGAGAACAATACGATCCTGATGATCACGCACCATCCCGATGACGTGAGGGCGCTGGCCGATAGCGTGCTTTTTCTGGACCAGGGGCGTATCATCGCCCATGATCCGGTCGAACGCTTCCTCGAGCGTCGCGACATGGCGGCGATCAACCGCTTTCTCGGCAACGAGTAATGCGGCTTAGAATCGTGCCGTACGAGGCACTTCGCCACAATTTGACCGTCGCGCCATGCGACGCGCGGATTATCCGGCGCACGAGGCACGAATATTCGCGTATCCGTTGCCGTGATACCACGGGGCAACTATTTCTGTCGGGGTAAACTAGGCAGGTGGCGCTGAAATGGATACAGCAAGACCTGGGCTGGAATACGCGTGCCGGAGCGGACCTATCCGGCTGAAAAAGTAAGACTTTCAACGCCACAGAGTTCCCAGGGTGGAGTGGCGTTGGACGGGAAACGGGCTGAGGCATGGAAAGTCATACAGTCAGAAACGACCGGTTCCCGCCCAAGCGCGGAGGCCTCCGGACACGTGCTGTGGTTGCATTGCTCGCGACAACGCTGCTTTCCGCCTGCCAGTCAGTGATCGAGCAGACTTACGAGCCGACCGTATCGCCGTCCTCCAATCCGCAGATCGTCGACGAAGTCCAGAAGAACGACCCCCGTGCCCAGCTCGGCGCGCGCGAACACCCGCGCATCGTCGCCAGCTACGGCGGAGAGTACAAGGATGCAAAGACGGAGCGGCTGGTCGCCCGCATCGCCGGCGCGCTGACGGCCGTTTCGGAAAATCCGCAGCAGTCCTACCGCATCACTATTCTCAATTCTCCGGCGATCAACGCCTTTGCGCTGCCCGGTGGCTATCTCTACGTCACTCGCGGCCTGCTAGCGCTCGCCAATGACGCGTCCGAAGTTGCAGCCGTGCTGTCGCATGAAATGGCACACGTCACCGCCAATCACGGCATCGAGCGCCAGCAACGCGAGGAGGCGGAAGTCATCGCCAGCCGCGTCGTCTCCGAAGTGCTCTCCTCGGATCTCGCCGGCAAGCAGGCGCTGGCACGGGGCAAATTGCGGCTGGCCGCCTTCTCCCGCAACCAGGAGCTCCAGGCCGACGTCATCGGCGTGCGCATGCTCGGAGAGGCGGGCTACGACCCCTATGCGGCGGCGCGCTTCCTCGATTCGATGGCCGCCTACAGCCGCTTCTCCGCCGTTGATCCGGAAGCCGACCAGAGCCTCGACTTCCTCTCGAGCCACCCGAATGCGCCGCAGCGCGTCGATCTCGCGCGCCGACACGCGCGCGCCTTTGGCGCCGAGGGCACCAGCGGTGACCGCGGGCGCGATTATTACCTCGCCGGCATTGACGGACTGCTTTATGGCGACAGCCCGCAGGAGGGCTATGTCCGCGGCCAGACTTTCATGCACGGGCAGCTCGGCATCCGCTTCGATGTGCCGGCCGGCTTCCAGATCGACAACAAGGCGGAGGCTGTCCTGGCAACAGGCCCCGGCGACGTGGCGGTCCGGTTCGACGGCATTGCCGACACGGCCCGCAAGAGCCTGACGGACTATATCGCCAGCGGTTGGGTAACGGGCCTGCAACCCGAAACCATCCGCCCGATCAGCGTCAATGGCCTTGAGGCCGCAACGGCGCGCGCGTCCGCCGATCGCTGGGACTTCGACGTGACCGTGGTACGCATCGACAACCGCATCTACCGCTTCCTGACCGCCGTTCCGAAGGGATCACGTGCGCTGGAGCCGACAGCCAACCAACTGCGCACCTCGTTCCGCAAGATGACCCCGGCTGAAGCCCAGTCGC
Organism: Ensifer sp. GW823-FHT05D09; assembly: GCF_058795755.1. NCBI lineage: Bacteria > Pseudomonadati > Pseudomonadota > Alphaproteobacteria > Hyphomicrobiales > Rhizobiaceae > Ensifer > Ensifer sp. GW823-FHT05D09. Next base: position 268,708 of record NZ_JBXAIA010000006.1, read on the forward strand.
TGAAGCCGCTGCGTATCCGCGTCGCCGTGGTCAAGCCCGGAGAAACGATCGCCACCCTGGCCGCCCGGATGATGGGCACCGACCGCAAGCTCGATCTGTTCCGGCTGATCAACGCCATGCAGGTCACCTCGACGATCAAGCCGGGCGATCGGGTCAAGATCATTTCCGAATAGACGCAGACGGCGCCGCACCCATCTCAGGTTCGACGTCGTCCCATGTCATTGCCGTGAAGATGCATTTGAGCTGCGCACACTGCCGTTTCGCGTTCGCGTCCAGCCGCAACCACGAGCCTTGCCTCGCATGCGCCATCCGTCGCTGACGGAGGGCCGCCTGGAAACTTCCGGAAATGCCTCAATGCACGACCGATGTCAGCGCCGGTGCTTTGGTTGCCAGTGCCGCCCGCAGCTTCTCGAGTGCCCGCGTCTCGATCTGGCGGACCCGCTCCTTGGAGATGCCGAGATCGAGACCGAGCTCTTCCAGCGTGGCCCCCTCTTCCGACAGGCGCCGCGCGCGAATAATCCTCATCTCGCGCTCGGTCAGCGCACCCATGGCGTCATGAAGCCAGATGCGGGCACGCTCGCCGTCGATCATCTCGCTCACCTGTTCGTCAGGCAGGGGCGCATCGCTTGCAAGAAAGTCGAGGCGCTCTCCGCCATCGGAATCCGGGCCGCCGACAGGCGCCTGCAGCGACGTGTCGCTGCCGGACAGGCGGGCATCCATGGTCTGCACGTCGGCGATACTGACGCCGAGTGCCACGGCGATTTCCTCATGCATCGCCTGCGATGTCAGCTGACGATCCCCTTGCGCCAGCCGCGCGCGCAGCCTGCGAAGATTGAAGAACAGTGCCTTTTGCGCCGAACTGGTGCCGCCGCGAACGATTGACCAGTTGCGCAGCACGTAGTCCTGCATCGAGGCGCGAATCCACCAGGTGGCGTAGGTGGAGAAGCGGACTTCGCGGCTGGGTTCGAAGCGCGCTGCGGCTTCGAGCAGGCCTATATGCCCCTCCTGGACGAGGTCGCCCATCGGCAGGCCGAAATTGCGGAATTTTGCCGCCATGGAGATGACCAGCCGCATATGCGACATGGCGATCTTGTTGCGGGCGTCCTGATCATGATCGTTGCGCCAAGCCTTTGCCAGGGCGTGCTCTTCTTCACGCTCGAGATAAGGTGCCTCCATCGCAATCTTGATCATGCGCCTGTCTGCTGTGAGAGTCCTCATCGATCGCTCCATGGCGGGCGCCTGGACGCCGCTTTCGGGTGAAGTCCAAGGGCCGGACGGGGGCAAACCCTACCGGCGCCGGCGGCGGCGTATGCGGCGACACCGAAACTTGAAGAAACGGTGAGGCGCCCTACTTCCAAACTACGAAGCTGAATTCTGACAAAAGATCACAGGACCCAGATCGCCCCGGCAGGAAGGCGGCGCATCCCTGCCGGCCTTGGTAAATGCGCGGCGGCGGAAAAAGTTCCCTCGCCCGGCCGAGAAAGCTGCGAGCGATAACGCTGAGAACGAAAAAGCCCGGCGCGATGGCCGGGCTTTTTCTTGTCGTGGTGGGAAGGACTGGCGCTCTTTAAGCTGCCTCGTCCTGTGCGTCGTCTTCTTCGATCGCCTTGCCTCGCTTCGGACCCTTGTTAAGATTGGCTTCGACGAGGCGAACCGCCTCGGTCTCCGACATCTTGTTCACGGCCGCGATTTCGCGCGCCATGCGGTCGAGCGCAGCTTCATAGAGCTGGCGTTCGGAATAGGACTGTTCCGGCTGGTTTTCTGCGCGGTAGAGGTCGCGCACAACCTCTGCGATCGAGATCAGATCGCCGGAGTTGATCTTGGCATCGTATTCCTGTGCGCGGCGCGACCACATGGTCCGCTTCACGCGAGCCTTGCCCTGCACAACCTTCAACGCGCGATCGACGAAATCGGTCTCCGAGAGCTTGCGCATGCCGATGCTGACGGCCTTTGCGACCGGCACCTTCAGGCGCATCTTGTCCTTTTCGAAATCGATGACAAAAAGCTCAAGCTTCATGCCGGCAACTTCCTGCTCCTCGATAGCAACAATCTGTCCGACGCCATGGGCCGGATAGACAATCGATTCACCGGTCTTGAAGCCGTGGCGTGTCGAAGATTTTTTCTGCTGGGTCGTCATTCGTTTCAAAAACTCCCTGTTTCGCACCCGGCCATTGTTGGCCGGGGCCGGGTCAGTGAGGCCCGGGATAGACGGGGATACCGCCGGGTGGGTCCATCCTGGTCCGTCCAAGAACGCAAACAATCCCATCAAACGCGGTCACAAAAGAGAAACGCAACGGTGCGTATCTAGAAAAGCCGCGGTGTGGAGAACGTTTGCTTTCGTGAGGTTTTCGGGCGCGCAAAAACACCCTGTGTGGATCAGTAGAAGGACCCTATCACAAAAAACTGCGGAAATCAATAATTTGCTGCAGGGCAGCCATCAAGCCGCCATTCTCGCATCTGCGAGGGCGGAGTGTGATTTTCCCCAGATTTGACGCCGGGGCCGTCTTGGTTCCGTCACGCCCGATCAGCGGGCCGGAACCGGACGCCTCAGTCGCCCTGGCCGGGTTCGGCAGAGAAGTACTTCTCGTACTTGCCCTCGACCCCGTCCATTTCCTTGGCTTCCGGCATCGCATCGCGCTTGATGGTGACGTTCGGCCACTTGGTGGCAAAATCAGCGTTCACTTTCAACCACATATCAAGGCCCGGCTCGGTATCCGGCTTGATGGCCTCGGCGGGACATTCCGGCTCGCAGACGCCACAATCGATGCATTCGTCGGGGTGAATGACGAGAAAATTCTCGCCTTCGTAGAAGCAGTCCACGGGGCAGACTTCAACGCAATCCATGTACTTGCAGCGAATGCAATTGTCGGTCACGACATACGTCATGAGGTACTCCAGCCAATGCTCACGTTTGATGGCAGACCGCAATCAATGGTGATGCTCGTGTCCGCGCATGCTAGGAATGTCCGGCGCGCATAGCTGCCGAAGCAGGACCGATGCACCCAACGTGGGTTGTCAGGTAAAGGCTTTATGGACCCTTTGCAAGAATATTCAATGCGCGAAACGCCGCGCTGAAGGCAGAGTTTTCTAATCGTCGAGCGGATTGAAACCAGGCTTCAGCCGGTCGATTTCACGCCGCTCTTTCTTGGTGGGGCGCCCGGCCCCAGGCTCGCGCGTCGCCAGGTCGAAAGCCGACAGCTTTTCCCGCGGCTCGTTCGGCGTCAGGTCCTCGTAGAGCAACCGCGCCTCCTCGTAAGGACCGCGGCGCTCGCCGGGCAGAAGCACGCGCACGATCACGTCGCGGCGCTCGAGAGACAGGGTCAGCATATCGCCCGCCTTCACCTGGGCGGAGGATTGCTTGACCCGTTCGTCATTGACGGTGACATGCCCCGCCTCGATCGCCTTCTGGGCGAGCGAGCGGGACTTCACGAGGCGCGTGAAGAACAGCCATTTGTCGAGACGCTGGCGTGATGCCGGGTTGGACGCTGACTGTTTCTCCATGGCGATCCTACTTCTTCATCTGCTCCTTGAGAGCAGCAAGCTTGGCAAAGGGCGAATCCGGATCGATAGGCTTCTCCTTGCGCGGCGGCCGGGCTTCGAACTTGGCAGCGTTGGGCTTGCCGCCGCGATCGTGACGATCGTGGCGATCCTGCCGCTGGCCACCCTCGGGCTTGCCGTCGTGGCGCTTGCCGCGAGCGGGTGCACCGCCCTTGCGGCCGCCGCCTTCGCGTCCTTCACGTCCTTCGCCTTGACCTTGGCCCTGGCGCGGACCGCCACCACGGCGCTGATCGCCCTGAGGACGGCCACCCTGACGCTGGTTGTCCTGGCGGGTGCCTGGACGCCAGAGGAGTACCGGCTTGGCTTCGACAGCCTCGGCCCCGTCTTCCGCGGGCGCCTGAACAGCGACCGCTTCGCCTTCGACGGCCGCAGGCTCGGCAGAGGCTGATGCCTCTGCTTCGGCCGCCGGCTCGGCGTCTGCGCTTGCATCCGCATCGTCGTGATCGGCAGCCACTTCGGCAGCAGGCTCTGCCTGAGCGGCGACAGCGCCGCCCTGGCTTGCCAGGAACGCGGCTGCGTCTTCGGCCTTCACGCTGTCTGCACGGTAGCCAAGACCCTTGAGGATTTCTTCCATATCGTCAGGCGTTGCGCCGAGAATGGAGAGCATCGAGGTGGTCGCGGTAAAGCGGCGTCCGTCATAGGCCCCTTCCGGACGCGGCTGCGCACCCGGCTTCCACTGCAGCAGTGGACGGATGAGATCAGCCAGACGCTCGAGGATATCGATGCGAACGGCACGTTTGCCGAGGAAACGGAAACCCGCGAGCTTGTAGAAGGTCCGCTCGAACGAGGGATCGGTGACAACAGACGTGCGACCGGCAGCCAGCATCGGAATCAGGTCGCCGTAGCCCGCCTTGTCGAGGCCGTCATTCTTCAACGCCCAGAGCAGGGTGATCAGCTCGGCCGGAGCCGGCTTCAACAGAGCGGGCAGGAAGATGTGGTAGGCGCCGAAGCGGACACCGTACTTGCGGATCGAAGCGCGGCCGTCCTGGTCCAGCGACTTCACATCCTCGGCGACGTCGCGACGGAACAGCACACCGAGATTTTCGACGAGCTGGAAGGCCAGGCCCTTGGCAAGGCCCTCGAGATCCTCGGCGCGCGAGATATCGTCGAGCGGCTTCAGCACGGTGCCGATATGATGGTTCACGAAGCGCTCGATACGGGCGACGACATGCTCGCGTGCATTGGCCTGCAGCTGCTCGTCGGCAAGCAGGATGACGCGCGGACGCATGACGTGGTCGCTGGCGGTCAGCCGGGCCACGGGATCTCCGAGCCAACGCACGAGGCCGTCGGACGACAGCGCAAGGTCGCCATTGCCGGAGGCGTGCAGACGCGCCGCACGCGCTTCGAACTCGAGCGCCAGCGCCTTCTGCGCAGCACCCTGCACAGCCTTGGCGTCCGGTCCGTCTCCGCCGGTCGCCAGCGTAAACCGGAAACCGGTTAGTTGTCCTACGTGATGGCCTTCAACGAAGACGTCACCATTCACACTGATTTCAGCTTCCAGCATAGCATTCTCTCTCAGGCGCTTCATGAGCACAGATGTCCTGCGATCAACAAAGCGTTTCGTCAACCGTTCATGTAGTGCGTCGGACAATCGATCTTCAATTTCCCGCGTCTTTTCTTGCCAGTGTGTCGGATCGGCAAGCCAACCGGGCCGGTTCGACACATAAGTCCAGGTTCTGATCTGCGCGATTCGCGCCGAAAGTGTGTCGATCTCGCCATCGGTAAAATCCGCCCGCCTGACCTGTTCGGCCATGAAATTCTCGTTCACGGTACCGCGACGAACGAGATCGGCATAGATCGTCGAGATCAGATCGGCGTGTTGAGCCGGTGTAATGCGGCGATAATCCGGCAATGCGCAGACTTCCCACAATTTCTCGACCCGGTCCGGCGTGGTCGCGAGATCCGCCACTTCGGGATAGCGAGACAAATGTTCGAGCGCCTGCTGATCCACCGCAGGTAGTGCGCGCGCAAGCCCAGGAATTGTCGGCGCGGCATCGAGGCTACGCTTCAGGGCGGCGAGCGACGCATAGTCGAATGCCTTGGTGCGCCACTGCAGCACCTTGAGCGGATCGAATTCATGCGCCTCGATGCGGTGCACCAGTTCGTTGTCGAACGGATCGACCCGGCCGGTGACGCCAAAGGTACCGTCGCGCAGATGCCGCCCGGCGCGTCCGGCGATCTGCGCCAGCTCGGCCGGATTGAGGTTCCGGAACTGGTAGCCGTCGAACTTGCGGTCCTGCGCAAAGGCGACATGGTCCACATCGAGGTTCAGGCCCATGCCGATCGCGTCTGTCGCCACCAGAAATTCGACGTCGCCTTCCTGGTAGAGCGCGACCTGGGCGTTGCGCGTGCGCGGCGACAGCGCCCCGAGCACGACGGCAGCACCGCCGCGCTGGCGGCGGATCAGCTCGGCGATCGCATAGACCTCGTCGGCCGAGAAGGCGACGATCGCCGTACGAGGCGGCAGGCGGGTGATCTTCTTCGATCCGGCATAGAGCAGCTGGGACATGCGCGGGCGCTCGACGACGGTGATGCCCGGCAACAGCTGCTCGAGGATCGGCCGCATCGTTGCAGCCCCGAGCAGCAACGTCTCGCCGCGGCCGCGCAGATAGAGCAGCCGGTCGGTGAAGATGTGGCCACGCTCGAGATCGCCGGCAAGCTGCACTTCATCGATGGCGACGAAAGATGCCGTCGTCTCGCGCGGCATCGCCTCGACGGTGCAGACCGAATAGCGGGCACGGTGCGGGGTGATCTTTTCCTCGCCGGTGATCAGCGCGACGTTGTGATGACCGACCTTTTCGACCAGGCGCGTATAGACCTCGCGCGCCAAAAGGCGCAGCGGCAGCCCGATGACGCCGCTGTCGTGCGCGATCATGCGCTCGATCGCATAATGCGTCTTGCCGGTATTGGTTGGCCCGAGCACCGCGGTGACACCGCGGCCGCTCAGGATCATGGGGTGAACGGACACGTCATCGATCCCGGGCATTCAGAAACATAAGAGGCGCCTTTACGCGCCGGCGGCAAACACATGCCCACGCACCGCAGCAAACGCAAGGGGCGCCGACAACTAAAACCATTTCCAGACAAATCAGAACCAGTCCGCACCACCATATCTGGACGTACGAAATTAAGGTCTGGAACAGCAACGGAACGAATCGGCGACGAATCGCTGACTCCAGTCGATTCACTGTATGTTCACGGCTACATATAGATTTCAACTGCCAATGTCGCACCAGATGCTGAATCACTTCGCCAACGGGGTGTGCCGAGCGTGTGGCAGGCGTTAATCTGTACTGCCGAAGCGTTAAAAGAGGCAAAGGATTCGGAATCCAAGACTCTGGAAAGTTTAGGAAATTTTAACCGAAGAATCCGACTGATTCGTCGGATTCAAGGAATGGGAATCGCTGCGTTAACACATCGACCAAAGCCGGAACGAATCGGCGACGAATCGCTGACATCCCAACGTTCGACTTTTGTTCTCCACAAGATATAGTATCCAGTGCCATGGCGAGCAACAGGCCCAGGACCACTTTTCTCCCAATCTCGGATGGAATTCCTGTGTGCCGTTAACCTTCCAACGTTGCCTGCGGTAGCCGCTGAAAAACAAAACGGCGCCCCCGTCGGAGCGCCGTCGAAATTGTGAGCGATCGCGCGGATCAGACGAAAAACTGTCCGCCGTTGGCAGAGATCGTCGAGCCGGTGATGAAACCGGCATCGTCGGATGCGAGGAAAACCACACAGCGAGCGATTTCCTCCGGCTCGCCGAGGCGACCGACCGGGATCTGCGGAATGATCCGCTCGTTGAGGACCTTTTCCGGTATCGCCCGCACCATCTCCGTGCCGATGTAACCCGGGCAGATCGCGTTGACGGTGATGCCCTTGGCAGCGCCTTCCTGGGAGAGCGCCTTGGTAAAGCCGAGATCGCCGGCCTTGGCGGCGGAATAGTTCGCCTGTCCCATCTGGCCCTTCTGGCCATTGATCGACGAGATGTTGATCACGCGACCGAAGCTGCGGTCGCGCATGCCCGTCCAGACAGGGTGGGTCATATTGAACAGGCCGGTCAGGTTGGTGTTGATCACCTCGCCCCATTGCTCCGGCGTCATCTTGTGGAACATGGCGTCTCGGGTGATGCCGGCGTTGTTGACGAGCACCTCGACCGGTCCGAGGTCGGCTTCGACCTTCGCGATGCCCTCGACGCAGGACTGATAGTTGGAGACGTCCCACTTGTAGACCGGGATGCCGGTCTCCGCCTTGAAGGCCTCTGCCTTCTCGTCATTGCCGGCGTAGTTGGCAGCAACCTTGTATCCGGCATTCTTCAGCGCGATGGAAATCGCAGCGCCAATGCCGCGTGACCCGCCCGTAACCAATGCTACCCTGCTCATGTTCGCCTCCCGCTTGATTAATTCAGTTTATCAAAGGCCTTCTTCATCAATTTTTCGCCCAGATGCTGCCCGTAGGTCGCGGCTGCGGCCTGAAACTGCGGATCGGCAAGCATGGACATTGCGACCTCGCACTTGGTCAGCGCGAGGTTCATCAACAGGCTGCTCACCTGCACGATATGCGATTTGACGCCGCCGGTGTCGTCGTTGAGCGCCGCAACCAGCAGGTTCTTGAACACGGTTTCGTCGTCGGCCGTCGTGTGGTCCAGCATGCACTGAACCACCTTTTCCTGGTCGAACGGCGAGGACGCCGCAAACGCATGAGCCGTCGAAGAGGCGACGAACGGGACTGAAAGGATCAATCCGCTGACATGACGCATGCGGCGGCCGGTCAGAGGCGCTCGACGCACATGGCAACACCCATGCCGCCGCCGATGCAGAGCGTCGCAAGGCCCTTGGAAACGCCGCGGCGCTTCATCTCGAACAGCAGCGTGTTGAGAACGCGGGCACCGGAGGCGCCGATCGGATGGCCGATCGCAATCGCGCCGCCGTTGACGTTGACGATCGACGGATCCCAGCCGAGGTCCTTGTTGACTGCGCAGGCCTGGGCCGCGAAGGCTTCGTTGGCTTCCACAAGCTCGACGTCGCCAATTGCCCAACCGGCCTTCTCAAGCGCCTTGCGCGATGCCGGGATCGGGCCCGTTCCCATCACCTGCGGATCGACGCCGGCCGTTGCCCAGGAAACGATGCGCGCGAGCGGCTTGATGCCACGCTTGGCAGCCTCGGCCTCGGTCATCAGCAGGGTGGCGGCCGCACCGTCATTGAGGCCGGACGCGTTAGCGGCGGTCACTGTTCCTTCCTTGTCGAAGGCCGGGCGCAGCTTGGTCATCTGGTCGAGCGTGGCGCCGTGGCGGATATATTCGTCCTGGTCGACGACGACGTCGCCCTTGCGGCCCTTGACCACGAAGGGAACGATCTCGTCGGCGAAGCGGCCGGCCTTCTGGGCGGCCTCGGCCTTGTTCTGCGAAGCGAGCGCGAACTGGTCCTGCTCCTCGCGGGTGAGCTGCCACTGGCGCGCGACATTCTCTGCCGTGATGCCCATGTGGTAGCCGTAGAAGGCGTCCGTCAGGCCGTCCTTGATCATCGTGTCGACCATCTTGAAGTCGCCCATCTTCACACCGCCACGCAGATGCGAGCAATGCGGCGCCATCGACATGGACTCCATGCCGCCGGCAATGATGATATCGGCATCGCCGTTGGCAATCTGCTGCATGCCGAGCGCGACGGCGCGCAGGCCCGAACCGCAGAGCTGGTTCATGCCCCAGGCGGTTTTTTCCGGCGGAATGCCCGCCTTCATCGCGGCCTGGCGGGCCGGGTTCTGGCCTTCGCCTGCCTGCAGCACCTGTCCGAGGATAACTTCGTCGACGTCGCTTGCCTCGACGCCGGCGCGTTCGAGCACCGCCTTGATGACGGCGGCGCCAAGCTCGTGGGCCGGCGTGTTGCCAAAGGCACCGTTAAAGGATCCGACGGCGGTACGGGCCGCGCTGGCGATCACGATGGAGGGATTGCTCATGGGGACGTTTCCTCAGATTTTCTTGCGGTCAGGCAGCAGACTGGCAAAGCGCGGAGCGCAAGTCAAACGCCTTGATGCACTGCCGCAAAACCGTCATGGCGCGCCGACCGTGAGATTTCGCACTTGCGTCGTCGCATCGCACAAAGACATTGTCAGCGGTGTTCGTTTGCGGATACTCTGAAAAGTAGAAAAAGACGGACCGCGGGTAATTGAGGAGAGCCTGATGGCGAAGAATGACGGCCAGATCGTAATCAAGAAATATGCGAACCGGCGGCTCTACAACACCGGGACCAGCACCTACGTCACGCTCGACGACCTGGCAGTGATGGTGAAGAAGGGCGACGAATTTACCGTACAGGACGCCAAATCAGGCGAAGACATCACCCACTCGGTCCTGACGCAGATCATCTTCGAGCAGGAATCCAAGACCGGCAACACGCTGCTGCCGATCTCGTTCCTGCGCCAGCTGATTTCGTTCTATGGCGACCAGATGCAGATGGTCGTACCGAGCTATCTCGAGCACTCGATGCAGGCCTTTACCGAGCAGCAGGTGCAGATGCGCGAGCAGATCAACAAGGCCTTCGGCGACACGCCGCTTGGCAAGAACCTGCAAGCCCCGCTGCAACTGGTCGAAGAACAGGTTCGCCGCAACACCGAGATGTTCCATCAGGCGATGCAGATGTTTTCGCCGTTCATCGCTTCGCCTCCGGTCAAGGAGACCAAGAAGGCGGAAGCCAAGGATATCGACGAACTGAAGGAGCAATTGCGCGCCCTTCAGACCAAGCTCGACAATCTCGGCTAAGCCAGTCGCGACAACGCCGCAATCCTCATCGATGCGCGGCGTGAACGCTCCTCAGTCCACTTCAAAGACCGATCGAGACATCCCGGCCGGCCGTGCGCATCGACACGGAGAAACCGGCGATGACGTCAATGAAGCTGATCGTCATCAGGATGAAGAAGATCTGGGTGGCCGCAGGCGCAACCAGTAGGAATTCGACCAGAAACGCGATGAACAGCACCATCGACAGCAGATGGTCCATCAGTGCCCGCGTGCCGGTCCGGGTCGCTTTCAGAATTTCCGCGAAAAGCAGAAGCAGGGCCACGACGATCAGGAGGTCGCCGAAGCTCATCGCCCATGTCGCGCCGGACAGCATCGACAGCGACATCACGCCGGCATCAAGCCCGGCCGTGCCGCCGAAGAGGCCGAGCATGGCGAGATTGTAGATGGCAAAGGGCAGGATCAGCAATGGAATGGCGGCAAGCATGGAAAAATGCGCTCCCTCTTCGATGCGTGATCGCCATGCGCCCCGTGACGCCCGAGATCACCAGCTTGCTTGCTGCATGGTGCAGCAAATCAAAGTGACACAGCGATCCTTGCCCGTCTGAACGGGCGCGCGGCGCTGCAGGACCAATCGGTATTGCTATAACCCAACGTCTCCGTCGATACGGTGTCAGGCCCCGCAAAAGAAAAGGGCTGGCAAAGCCAGCCCTTTAACTCGGTCCGCCAATGTCAGCGCTTATGCGCTTTCCTTCGGGGTCAGAACCTGGCGACCACGGTACATGCCGGTCTTCAGGTCGATATGGTGCGGACGACGCAGTTCACCGGAGTTCTTGTCTTCGATGTAGGTCGGCGTCTTCAGGGCGTCGGCAGAACGGCGCATGCCACGCTTGGACGGGCTCGTTTTTCTTTTAGGTACAGCCATTTCATTCTCCACTTATCGGGCAAAACACTGTTCAGCAGCCGAAATGGCCGTATAAAACAGATGTTAATCACGGAAATTTGGCGCGCTTATACATGGCGAACTGCCACTTGACCAGTCCCCGAGCGCAATTTTTCGACTCCTCGCTCGAGGAAGATCGAATCAGACTTCGTCCTCGGCAACGATCCACGGTTCCGCGCGTGCGGCCGCTTCCCATTTCCGGAACGCCGGGTGCGCCTTCATCCGTTCGATATACCCCAAAGTCGTCGGATCGCGAACGAGATTGTAAACGTCGAAGCGGTTAACCACAGGCGCGTACATCGCATCAACAGCCGTAAACGACCCGAACAGGAACGGACCACCGGAGCGCGCCAGCGCTTCTGCCCAGATCGTCTCGATGCGGGCGACGTCGGCGCGCACCTCGTCGGAGACAGCCAGTGCCTGCTTCTTTCGGCGAATGTTCATCGGGCAGGCGCCACGCAAGGCGCGAAAGCCGGACAGCATTTCGCAGGCATAGCTGCGCGCCCGCGCCCGGTCTTGCTGGTCTGACGGCCACACGCCAGCTTCCGGAAAGAGCTCGGCGACATATTCGATGATCGCCAGCGATTCCCAGATCTTCGTGTCGCCATGGATGAGAAGCGGCACGCGACCGGTCGGCGAAATTTCCCGCAGCTTCGGGTTTCCGGCGGCGAAATCGAAGGGGATCACCACGTCCTCGAAGGTTATGCCGGCAGCCTCCAGCGCCAGCCACGGCCGCAGCGACCAGGACGAATAGTTCTTGTTGCCGACGTAGAGAACGAGCTTGTCCATCATTGGGTCTCCCTGTGTATCCGGTCGTAACCCTTAGGCCACGGCGAACATCAGGACCAATGAATAGACGTCATCTCAATCATAAAGGCAGGTGATGTATTCGCCAGACCGGCTGGCACGGCGCTCGATCAACGATGCCAGGCGCTTCAGTCCGCGCCCCGGCTTGCCGGCGTTGCGTTCCCTAGGGTTGGGCAGCGACACGGCAAGCAGGGCCGCCTGGCGCCTGGAAAGCTTGGCGGCGGAAACGCCGAAATGATGACGGGCGGCAGCCTCGATACCGTAGATGCCATCACCCCACTCGGCGACGTTCAGATAGATCTCCATCATCCGCTGCTTGCTCCAGACGAAATCGGCGGCGATGGCGAGCGGCAGTTCCATCGCCTTGCGAACGAAGGAGCGGCCGTTCCAGAGAAACAGGTTCTTCACCGTCTGCATCGGGATGGTGCTGGCGCCACGCGTCGATTCCCCCTCGAGCGCATCTTGCACCACGCCGCGCATCTGGCCCCAGTCGACGCCGTCGTGGATGCAGAACTGTCCGTCCTCGGACATCATCACCGACTGCACCAAGACCGGCGCGATCTGGTCGAACTCGACCCACTGCCGGTCGTAGCCGCGCAGCAGCACGAGGTCGCGCAGCATCAGCGTCGAGACCGGACGAATGAAGTCGATGAGGTAGAGCGCAATCAGCGCATAGGGCAGAAGCACGAGGCCGACAACGGCAAGAACGATGCGACGGCGGTGCAGGCGCCACGTCCGACGGAGGGACGACCAGCGACTGGCGGGCATATCGCCCTCCTCACGCGCCTCGGGAACGATGTCCACGGCCTGACTGTCCACCTCTCTGTCCATCCGTTTCTCTTAGTGCATGGGCTCACAAAGTTGAACGGGCTTTCTGGCAAAAGGCAAGGCACTCACAGCTCTGTCCTCGACAAAGCGCACTACCGCGACACGAAAGCCCGTTGAAAGCGGCTTTCGCGCATGCCAAAGAGCGCAGCATGAGACAGGAAACACCGACCTTCGAGACCCGACTGAAGCGCAACGCGCTCGCAATCGAGACGCTGCTTGGACGCCTTTTGGGTTTGAGCACCGAACCCGACGAGATCGTTCGGCCAGAAAACCTGCTCGGCGCGATGCGCCATGGCGTGCTCAACGGCGGCAAGAGGCTGCGGCCGTTTCTGGTGATCGAATGCGCTGATCTCCTGGGCGGCAGCGTCGATGCAGCACTTCGCGTGGGTGCGGCGCTCGAATGCGTACACTGCTACTCGCTGGTTCACGACGACCTGCCGGCGATGGACGACGACGATATCAGGCGCGGCCAGCCGACCGTGCACAAGGCTTTTGACGAGGCCACGGCCATTCTCGCCGGCGACAGCCTTCTGACCTTCGCCTTCGACATCGTCGCCTCGCCGGAAACGCCGCTTGCCGACGTGCAGAAGACCGCACTCGTTTTGGCGCTTTCGCGCGCTGCCGGTCATGGCGGCATGGCAGGCGGGCAGGCGCTTGATCTGGCAGCCGAGAAATCCGCTCCCGATGAAGCCGGCATCGTTACGCTGCAGGCGATGAAAACAGGCGCGCTGCTGCGCTTTGCCTGCGAAGCGGGCGCGATCGTCGCCGGTGCCGACGCCACCGACCGTCAGCGTCTGCGCAGCTTCGGCGAAAAGATCGGCCTCGCCTTCCAGCTTGCCGACGACCTGCTCGACCTGACGGCCGACGCCGAGACCATGGGCAAGGCAACCGGCAAGGACGCTGCGCGCGGCAAGGGCACGCTCGTTGCGCTGCACGGACAGGCCTGGGCCGAAACCCGGCTGGAACAACTGGTGGCGGAGGCCGAAGCGCTGCTCGAACCCTATGGCGCGCGCTCGTCGATCCTTGCCGAAACTGCCCGCTTCATCGCCAATCGCAGGAACTGAACCGTGAGCAAATACTGGTCGCCCATCGTCTCGACGCTGAAGCCCTATGTGCCGGGCGAACAGCCGCGCATCGCCAACCTCGTCAAGCTCAACACCAACGAGAGCCCTTACGGTCCGTCGGATAAGGTTCTGAGCGCCGTCACCGCAGCCGCCAACGGCGATCTCAGGCTCTACCCGGATCCGCTGGCACTTCGCCTGCGTGAAACGATCGCCGCCCGTCACGGCCTCACCGCCAGCGAGGTTTTTGTCGGCAACGGTTCGGACGAGGTTCTGGCCCACATCTTCGCGGGCCTGCTGAAGCACGACGCTCCGCTTCTCTACCCCGACATCTCCTACAGCTTCTACTCGACCTACGCCCGGCTGTTTGCGATAGACGCCGTCGAAGTGCCACTCGACGCGCAATTCCGCATCGACCTCTCCGACTATGAAAGGCCCTGCGGCGCCATCATCCTGCCGAACCCGAATGCACCAACCGGCATCGGCCTGCCGCTCGCCGAGATCGAGCGGCTCGTTGCAGCTCATCCGGATCAGCCCGTCGTCATCGACGAAGCCTATATCGACTTCGGCGGCCAGTCGGCGATCGCCCTGGTGCCGAAATACGAAAACCTGCTGGTGGTCCAGACCTTCTCCAAATCCCGCGCGCTTGCCGGCCTACGCGTCGGCTTCGCCATCGGCCAGCGGCCGCTGATCGAGGCGCTGGAGCGGGTGAAGGACAGTTTTAATTCCTATCCACTCGGCCGCCCGGCCCAGGCCGGGGCAACCGCCGCCATCGAGGACGAGGCGTGGTTCGAGGCGACGCGCGAGAAGATCATCGCATCGCGTGAGCGCCTTACCGAAAAGCTTACCGAGCGCGGTTTCGAGGTGCTGCCCTCCGAGGCGAACTTCGTTTTTGCCCGCCATCCCGGCCATTCCGGGGAGACGCTGATGCAGGCGCTGCGTGAGCGCGCCGTGCTGGTGCGCCATTTCGCCAAACCGCGGATCGGCGATTTCCTGCGCATCACCATCGGCACCGATGCCGAATGCACAAGGCTGATCGAGGCGCTCGACGAGATTCTCTGAGATCTTGTCACGGTCACATTTCGCCGTTTCAAACAAAGGAAGAACTGATCTAGCCTCCGGCGAACGAGCTGGAGCTTTTTCGCATGTTCGACCCGACGCCCTACCTGCCGCAACTTCTCGTCGCCTGGACAGCCTATCTGATCGCGACCGCTTCGCCCGGACCGGCGATCCTGGCGATCATCACCACCTCGGTCAGCGAGGGGCGCAAGGCCGGCCTTGCGCTCGCTTTGGGCGTTCTCACCGGAAGTTATACCTGGGCGATGCTGACGGCTTCCGGCCTCTCGGCGCTGATCCGCGCCTATGGCCACGCGATCATCGTGCTGAAGATCGCCGGCGCCTGCTATCTCTTCTGGCTCGCCTACAATGCGCTGCGCGCAGCCATGCGAAGCGACAGAAACGAGATCGTCGCCGTGGCGAAGGCACAGACCTCGCTGAAGCGGCTCTACCTCAAGGGGCTCGGCATTCACCTGACCAATCCGAAGGCGATTTTCTCCTGGATCATGCTGGTCTCGCTCGGCATGCCCGAGGGTGCGCCCGTCGGCGTCACTGCCATCTTCATCGGCGGCTGCATGGTGCTTGGCCTGATCACGTTCTGCGGCTTCGCACTCGTGTTCTCGCTGTCGCCGGTGCACCGCGCCTATCTCAAGTCGAAACGCCTGATCGAAAGCCTGATGGCCGGCTTCTTCGCCTTTGCCGGCTTGAAGCTGCTGACATCGCGGCTGTAGATCTGAACCTTGACGCTTCCGGGCGGGAACGGCTCTGACCGCTTACTCGGCCGCGGCCTGACCCTGGCCGTAACGCTTCTCGATATAGTCGGAAACCAACGTCTCGAAATCGCCGGCGATGTTGGGGCCACGCAGCGTCATCGCCTTCTGGCCGTCGATGAAGACGGGAGCCGCGGGCGTTTCGCCGGTGCCCGGAAGCGAAATGCCGATATCGGCATGTTTGCTTTCGCCGGGGCCGTTGACGATGCAGCCCATGACCGCGACCTTGAGGCCCTCGACGCCGGGATATTTCTCGCGCCAGACCGGCATGTTGCGGCGGATGTCGTCCTGGATCTTCTGTGCGAGTTCCTGAAACACCGTCGAGGTCGTGCGGCCACATCCGGGACAAGCGGCAACGACGGGAATGAACTGGCGGAAGCCCATGACCTGCAGCAGTTCCTGCGCCACCTGCACCTCGCGGGTGCGGTCGCCGCCGGGCTCCGGCGTCAGCGAAATGCGGATGGTGTCGCCGATGCCCTGCTGCATGAGAATGCCGAGCGAGGCCGACGAGGCGACGATGCCTTTGGTGCCCATGCCGGCCTCGGTCAGCCCCAGATGCAGCGCATGGTCGGAGCGCGTCGACAGCATGGCGTAGACGGCGATCAGGTCCTGCACGCCCGAAACCTTGGCCGAAAGAATGATGCGGTTGCGGGCAAGGCCGATGTCTTCGGCA
The DNA here is from genome assembly GCF_058795755.1 of Ensifer sp. GW823-FHT05D09. Lineage (NCBI taxonomy): Bacteria > Pseudomonadati > Pseudomonadota > Alphaproteobacteria > Hyphomicrobiales > Rhizobiaceae > Ensifer > Ensifer sp. GW823-FHT05D09. Next base: position 285,134 of record NZ_JBXAIA010000006.1, read on the forward strand.
AGCTCGGCCGACAGCAGCGCCGACTGCACGATCGTCTCGCGCGTCACCTCTTGGGCCGTCAGCGGAAAGCCGTTCGCCTGGTTCTCGTCCATCAGCCGCGTCAAAAGTTCCTGGTCAAGCGAACCCCAGTTGACGCCGATGCGCACCGGCTTGTCGTAGCGGATCGCCATTTCGACGATCTCGGCGAACTGCTTGTCCTTCTTGTCCTTGAAGCCGACATTGCCCGGATTGATGCGGTACTTCGCCAGCGCCTCGGCGCAGGCCGGATGGTCGGCAAGCAGTTTGTGGCCGATATAGTGGAAATCGCCGACCAGCGGCACATCGAGGCCGAGGCGCTCGAGCCGTTCGCGGATCTTCGGCACGGCGGCAGCACTCTCGTCGCGGTCGACGGTGATGCGAACCAGCTCCGAGCCGGCCTTGTGAAGGGCGGCCACCTGCGCCACCGTTCCGTCGATATCGGCGGTGTCGGTATTGGTCATCGACTGGACGACCACCGGCGCGCCCCCACCCACTATGACCCCGCCGACATCGACGGCGACGGACGCGCGGCGGGGCTGCGGATCAAAATCGAAGGCGGCAGACATGAAGGCCTCTTGGTCCCCCAGGTCACACGTCGTGACCCGGTCTTATCGTTTCAGCGCGGGATGCAGGCGGAAACCGCTTGGATTTCTTCCCATCCCACTGTTGCTTTTCGTCCATCAGGTGGATGAGGAAAGCATCGTTGTCAACGGCGACATCATGCCCTGACGGCGATTTGATGGCGCGCGCCCGGCCTCAATGCCCCTTTGCGTGGTCCGCATGGTGCGCGTGATGCGACAGCATGAGCACGACGATGAACAACACCGGCACCGAGGCGAAGATGATCGCAAAGCCGGTGTGCTCGGCGACAAAGCCGATCAGCGACGGTGCAAACAGCATGCCGGAATAGCCCATGAAGGTTGCGACCGAGAGGCCGATGCCCGGCTGCAGGCCCGGCATGTTGCCGGCGGCCGAGAACGCGATCGGCACCATGTTGGAGATGCCGATGCCGGCGATCGCAAAACCAAGGATGGCAATGTAGGCATTGGGCGCAAGACCTGCGAGCACCATGCCGACAAGCGCGGTCACCGTGCAGATGCGCAGCGTGCGCTTGGCGCCGAAACGATCGCGCACATGGTCGCCGGCAAAGCGCATGGTTGCCATGGTCGCCGAGAAGGCGGCAAAGCCGAAGCCCGACAGTTCGACCGAAGCGCCGAGTTCGTTGCGCAGGTAGAGCGCGCCCCAGTCGAGCACGGTTCCCTCCGGCACCATCGAAAACAGCGCCATGATGCCGATCAGCCAGGGAAGCGGTGTCATCGGCAGACGCAGTTTTTCCTTGGTGGCTGCCGGGTGCGGCTTGTCGGCAAGAATCATCGGCCAGGCAATGGCAATGACCGTCAGCGACAGCACTGTTACGACGAGGACATGCGGCAGGACGCCGAAACGCGCCATCAGGAAGCCGCCGATGCCGGCGCCAATCAGGCCGCCGAGGCTCCAATAGGCGTGGCAGGAGGACATGATGGCGCGGCGCATCGACTTTTCGACCTCCACCGCATTGGCATTCATGGCCACGTCCATCGCGCCGACGAAACCGCCGAGCAGGAACATGCCGACGGCGGCCGCCCAGACATTCGGCAGCAACGTCAAAAGCAGCAGCAGCGGCGACAGCAGGATGGCGGTGACCTTGACCACCTTCTGCGAGCCGACCCGTGCGATGAAGCCGCCGGCGATCGGCATCAGCACCAGCGAGCCGATACCGAACATCAGGATGAGCAGACCGAGCACGCTTTCGCTGATGCCCAGGCGATCCTTGAATTCGGGGATTTTCGGGGCCCAGCTTCCGGTGACGAAACCGTTCATCAGGAACAGCAGCGACACGGCGAGCCGGTTTCGGGTCATGTAACCTTGCCGAACGGCAGTGGAAGGGGAACGTTGGTCCATGGATCTATGCCTCTATGCCGGAAGCCGCCGGCTCAAATGGTGATTTCAATCAGATTGCCGTCGGGGTCGCGAAGCACCGCCTCGTAGAAGCCGTCTCCCGTCCACCGTGCCGGCGCTACCAGAATGCCCTCGGCAACCGCCCGGGCCGCCATCGCGTCGACCGCCGCCTCGCTGCCGAGCGACAGGGCCACATGGGCAAGACCGGTGCGTTCGGTGCCTTGGGGATCGGCCGGCGCCACCCAGGGGCCCTCCATGATCTCGATCGCCGGCCCGTCACCGAGCGTCAGAAAGCGGGAGCGGAAGCCTGGCCGACGGCGACTTTCGTAGATCTCGCCGACGCCAGCGCCCAGAAAGCTCGACCAGAAGGCGGCAACAGCCTCCAGATCCCTCGTCCAAAGAGCCACATGCGCAATGCTCATCGGTCGCTTGCCTCCGCTGTGATGATGGTCGTTCCTGAGCGTTCGAAGGCGGTCACGTGATGCGCCGGCGCATCTGCCTCCAGCACCAGCGTCGTCACCTGGTCGATGCCGACGACCGTATGGGAGGCGGCCGTGCCGAGCTTGTCGTTGGTAACGGCGACGAGCAGGGCGCGGCTGCGGGAAGCCACCAGCCGCTTGAACTCGGCATCCTCGAAATAGATCGCCGTCAGGCCCGCCTCGGCATCGGCGCCGCAGGTGCCGAGAATGCACAGGTCAGGTCGAAGCTGCTCGATATCGCGCTGCGCCCGCGCGCCGACGGCCGCACCGACGGCACGGTTGAGCGGGCCGCCGACGAGGATCAGGTCGATTTCAGGCTTTTCCATCAGGGCGGCGGCAATCAGCGGCGTGTTGGTAACGATCGTCGCCTTCAGGTCCGGCGCGATCAGCTGTGCGATGGCGAGGTTGGCCGAGCCAGCATCGAGGAACACGGTGCTATCGGGCGCAATGAAGCCAACCGAGGCGCGGGCAAGGGCAGCCTTTCGCTCCGGCGCCATCGCCACGCGCTGGCTCAAGGTCAGCGAACTCGGCGCAAGCGGCAGCGCCCCGCCATAGACCCGTTCGCAGAGGCCCGCTGCCGCCATCTCGCGCAGGTCGCGCCGGATCGTGTCTTCAGACACCCGAAACTCTGCAGCAAGGTCTGCGGCCAGCACCCGGCCATCGGCCTTCAGCCGCTCCTGGATCAGTGTCTTTCGCTCTCGAAGAAGAAGGTCTGTCGACATTTCGCCAATCGTGCATAAACGTGCATGAATCGATGAAAATGTGCATAGCGAATTTTGAAAGCGATTTCAACTGCACCGGCGCGACAAAATCGAAAACGGCCAGATTTGGCGACAGGCGCGCATTTTGGATGAAAATTCTCCCAATCCGGGGAAAAATCTTCATCAAAACGCTCAGGAATTGGAGTTTTATGCGCTCAAGCGCCGGTTTTTTTGTGCGATTCTCCCCTCAATCCGGACGACGGGCCGGAACTTAGAAAGATGGAAAGACACGATGAAACTCCTCCCCACGCTCTTTACCGCCGCCCTCCTGCAGGTTGCCGCCCTCGTGCCCGCTCAGGCCGGTGAGAACCTCGACCAGATCAAGTCCGCCGGCGTTCTGAAGATCGGCACCGAGGGCACCTATGCGCCCTTCACCTACCACGACAAGTCAGGCGCGCTCGTCGGCTTCGACGTCGAGATCGGCCAGGCCGTTGCCGAGAAGCTGGGCGTCAAGGCCGAGTTCCTGGAAGGCAAGTGGGACGGCCTGATCGCCGGCCTCGATGCCAACCGCTACGACACGGTCATCAACCAGGTCGGCATCACCGAGGAGCGCAAGAAGAAGTACGACTTCTCCGAGCCCTATATCGCCTCCAAGGCGGTGCTGATCGTCAAGGGCGACGACGCCGAGATCAAGGACTTTGCCGACCTCAAGGGCAAGAAGTCCGCCCAGTCACTGACGAGCAACTTCGGCAAGCTGGCCCAGGCCTCCGGCGCCGAACTCGTCGGCACCGACGGCTTCGACCAGTCGATCCAGCTCGTGCTCACCGGCCGCGCCGATGCGACCATCAACGACAGCCTCTCCTTCCTCGACTTCAAGAAGCAGAAGCCTGATGCCAACGTGAAGATCGCCGCCGAGAAGGCCGACGCCGACTATTCCGGCATCATCATCCGCAAGGACGAGCCGGAACTGCTCGAAGCCATCAACAAGGCGCTGGTCGACATCAAGGCCGACGGCACCTACGAGAAAATCTCGCAGAAGTACTTCGGCGCCGACGTCTCGAAGTAACATCGGGCTGAGATCAGCGCCGGTTTCTCCGCCGGCCAATCTCGGTTATGAAAAGCGATCCGTTCCGGTCCCCGGGGCGGATCGCGCTTTTTCGAAAGGCCTGTCCCTTGCCCACCTGGCTCCAACTCATGCTGGATTCGCTGCCGTCCCTGCTGTGGGCCGGGCTGACATTCACCATCCCGCTGACGCTGCTTTCCTTCATTCTCGGGCTGACGCTGGGCCTCGCGACCGCAATCGCCCGCCTGTTCGGCCCGGCGCCCGTCGTCGCCGTCGCCCGGTTCTATGTCTGGGTCATCCGCGGCACGCCGCTGCTCGTCCAGCTGTTCGTGATCTTTTATGGCCTGCCGAGCATGGGCATCCTGCTCGACGCCTTTCCGGCAGCGCTGATCGGCTTCACGCTCAATGTCGGCGCCTACACCTCCGAGATCATCCGCGCGGTGATTTCGTCTGTGCCGCGCGGCCAATGGGAAGCCGCCTATTCCATCGGCATGAGCTGGAGCCAGGCAATGCGGCGCACGATCCTGCCGCAGGCAGCCCGCGTCGCCGTGCCGCCTTTGTCCAACACCTTCATCTCGCTGGTGAAGGATACCTCGCTGGCGGCTGCGATCACCGTGCCAGAGCTTTTCCAGACGGCCCAGCGCATCGTCGCCACCACCTATGAGCCGCTGATCCTCTATATCGAGGCGGCGCTGATCTATCTCGCGATGAGCTCGGTGCTGTCGGCCCTGCAGGTGCGACTGGAGCGCCGCTTCGCCCGCTATGGCGGCTTTCTGGAGGCGCGCACATGATCGAGCTTTCCCACATCGAAAAGCGCTTCGGCGACAACCTCGTGCTGAAGGACATCTCCGTGACGCTGGCGGAGGGCACGGTGACGGCGCTGGTCGGCCCGTCGGGCGGCGGCAAGAGCACGCTTTTGCGCTGCATCAACCTCTTGGAGATCCCGACGTCAGGTTCGATCCGGCTCGGCGACGACAAGCTCGACTTTCAGCCAGGACGCAAGACCGGCTGGCAGGCGATCCAGCGCCTGCGCCGCCAGACGGGCATGGTGTTCCAGAATTTCCAGCTCTTCCCGCACCAGACCGCGCTCGGTAATGTCATGGAAGGCTTGGTCACCGTCTTGAAATGGCCTGCCGACAAGGCGCGGGCACGCGCGATGGAACTGCTCGAAAAGGTCGGCATGGCGCACAAGGCCGATGCCTGGCCGGCAACGCTGTCGGGCGGACAGCAGCAGCGGGTGGCAATCGCCCGGGCGCTGGCGCCATCGCCGCGCGTCCTTCTCTGCGACGAGCCGACCTCGGCGCTCGATCCGGAACTGGCCGAGGAAGTGGTCGAAGTATTGAGCCGGCTTGCCCGCGAAGGCACGACCATGGTGATGGCGACCCACGACCTCCGGCTAGCCTCGCGCGTCGCCGACAAGGTGGTGTTCCTCGACGGCGGCGTGATCGTCGAAAGCGGTGCCCCGAAAACCATCTTCTCGACGCCCGAGCGCGAGCGCACCAAGAAGTTCATTGCCTCGCTGAGCGCACCGCACAGCTACGATATCTGAGCGGCGCCTCAGGGAGCATGGTGGGTGGAGGCGAGCTCCCCTCCGGTCATTCTCCGCCTCTCTCCATCGTCATCCTCGGGCTTGCCCCGAGGATCCACACCACAAACCCCAGCCTTCGTCGCGCCCCGAGACGCATCGGGCGATCGCGGATTATCGCCGCCGTCTCAATGGATCCTCGGGTCAAGCCCGAGGATGACGGAGGAAGAGATGGATGACGGAGAAGGCGGATGTGGGGGTGGAGTTGCTATTCTTCCCTTCGCGCAAAAAAAACGGCCGGACTCGCGTCCGGCCGTTCTTGTCTTATCTCGTCGAAAGCGTCAGCCGCCAAAGACGATCAGCAGGTCCTTGGCATCGATCTGGTCGCCGGCGCGCACCAGAACTTCGGCAACCGTGCCGTCCTTCTCCGCGTGCAGCGCCGTTTCCATCTTCATCGCCTCGATCGACAGCAGCACGTCGCCGGCCTTGACCGCCTGGCCTGCATGGACTGCAACCGTCGAGATCACGCCTGGCATCGGCGCGCCGAGCTGCACGGCGTTTCCGGCCTCCGCCTTGCGGCGGATGGCGCTGGAGGCGCCGCGGTTGCGATCGGGAACCTTGATTGGACGCGGCTGGCCGTTGAGTTCGAAGAACACCTTGACCATGCCCTTCTCGTCGATCTCGCCCTGGGTCTGGTTGAGGATGACGAGCGTCTTGCCCTTTTCGAGGTCGGCGAACAGCTCTTCGCCCGGCGCCATGCCGTAGAAATAGGCCGGCGTCGGCAGCACGCTGACGGGGCCATAGGTCTCGGCTGCCTGCGCATAGTCGGTAAAGACCTTGGGGTACATCAGATAGGAGGCGAACTCGTAGTCGTTGACCTCGCGCTCGAGCTTCTCTTCGATGACCTTACGCTCTGCGTCGAGGTCGGCGGCTTCCAGCAGCGAACCCGGGCGCACCACATAGGCCTTCTCGCCCTTCAGCGCCTTCTTCTGCAAGCCTTCGGGCCAGCCACCCGGAGGCTGGCCGAGATCGCCCTTCAGCATCGACACGACAGACTCCGGGAAAGCGATGTCCTTGGCCGGGTTCTCGACATCGGCGACGGTCAGGTCCTGGCTGACCATCATCAGCGCCATGTCGCCGACGACCTTCGACGACGGCGTCACCTTGACGATATCGCCGAACATCTGGTTGGCGTCGGCATAGGCCTGCGCCACTTCGTGCCAGCGGGTTTCGAGACCGAGCGAGCGGGCCTGCTCCTTGAGGTTGGTGAACTGGCCGCCCGGCATTTCGTGGAGGTAAACTTCGGACGCCGGACCCTTGAGATCGCTTTCGAAGGCGGCGTACTGGTGGCGCACAGCTTCCCAGTAGAACGAGATGCGGCGGATCCATTCGGGATCGAGGCCCGGATCACGCTCGGAGCCGCGCAAGGCTTCGACGATCGAGCCGAGGCAGGGCTGCGAGGTATTGCCGGACAGCGAATCCATCGCCGCGTCGACGACGTCGACGCCGGCATCGACCGCTGCAAGCACGGTGGCAGCCGCAATACCCGAGGTGTCGTGGGTGTGGAAGTGGATCGGCAGGTCGGTCGCTTCACGCAGCGCCTTGAACAGCACGCGGGCGGCGGCCGGCTTCAGCAGTCCGGCCATGTCCTTGACGGCGATGATGTGGGCGCCGGCCTTTTCCAACTCAGCGGCAAGCGCGGTGTAGTACTTCAGGTCGTATTTCGGCCGTGCGGCATTCAGAATGTCGCCGGTATAGCAGATCGCCGCTTCGCAGATCTTGTTCTCTTCGGCGACCGCTTCCATCGACACGCGCATGTTGTCGACCCAGTTCAGGCAGTCGAACACGCGGAAGACGTCGATGCCGCCCCGTGCCGCCTGGCGGACGAAGTATTTGACGACGTTATCGGGGTAGTTCTTGTAGCCGACGCCATTGGCGCCGCGCAGAAGCATCTGCAAGAGCAGGTTCGGCGCGTCCTCGCGGATGCGTGCCAGCCGGTCCCACGGATCTTCGGTCAGGAAGCGCATCGAAACGTCGAATGTCGCCCCACCCCAGCATTCGAGCGAGAACAGGTTGGGCAGCGCGCGGGCATAGGTGCCGGCGACACGGGCGATGTCGTAGGTGCGCATGCGGGTGGCGAGCAGCGACTGGTGGCCGTCGCGCATCGTTGTGTCGGTGACGAGAACCTGCGGCTGCGCCCTGACCCATTCGGCAAATTTCTTCGGGCCGAGCTCGTCGAGCTTCTGCTTGGTGCCCGGCTTGATCTCGCCGCCGATGAACGGCACGACCGGAGCGGCAATCTCGTCCGACGGACGCGGCCGACCCTTGGCTTCCGGGTGGCCGTTGACGGTGACGTCGGCGAGGTAAGTGAGCAGCTTGGTGGCGCGGTCCTGACGGCGCACCTGCTGGAACAGCTCCGGCGTCGTGTCGATGAAGCGCGTGGTGTAGGTGTTGTCGTGGAACTTTGGGTGGCTGATGATCGCTTCGAGGAAGGTCAGGTTCGTCGCCACGCCGCGGATGCGGAATTCGCGCAGCGCGCGGATCATGCGCTGGATCGCCTCGTCCGGATTTGGAGCCCAGGCCGTCACCTTTTCCAAAAGCGGATCATAGTAGCGAGTGATGACCGCACCCGAATAGGCCGTACCGCCGTCGAGACGGATGCCGAAGCCAGTGGCTCCGCGATAGGCGGTGATGCGGCCATAGTCCGGAATGAAGTTCTGCTCCGGATCTTCCGTGGTAATGCGGCACTGCAGCGCGTGGCCGTTGAGGCGGATGTTTTCCTGCGAGGGCACGCCCGATTCCGGCGTGCCGATAGCGTAGCCGTCGAGGATGTGGATCTGCGCCTTTACGATATCGATGCCGGTGACGACCTCGGTCACCGTGTGCTCGACCTGGATGCGCGGGTTGACCTCGATGAAATAGAATTTGCCGCTGTCGGCATCCATCAGATACTCGACGGTGCCGGCGCCGATATAGTTCGTCGCCTCGGCGATGCGCTTGGAATAGGCGGCAAGCTCTTCGCGCTGGCTGGCGCTGAGATAGGGCGCCGGCGCACGCTCGACGACCTTCTGGTTGCGCCGCTGGATGGAGCAGTCGCGCTCGAACAGATGCACGACATTGCCGTGGGTATCGCCGAGCACCTGGCTTTCGACGTGGCGCGCACGCTCGACCAGCTTTTCGAGATAGACTTCGTCCTTGCCGAAGGCAGCCTTGGCTTCGCGCTTGGCTTCCGTGACCTCGCGAGCGAGATCCTTCGGGTCGCGGATCGCGCGCATGCCGCGGCCGCCGCCGCCCCAGGAGGCTTTCAGCATCACCGGATAACCGATTGCCTCGGCCATCTTTGTGACTTCCGCCATGTCGTCGGGAAGCGGTTCGGTTGCCGGCACCACCGGGACACCGATCGAGATCGCGAGGTTCCGGGCAGCAACCTTGTTGCCGAGCTGGCGCATGGTTTCCGGCTTCGGACCGATGAAGGTAATACCCGCCTCCGCGCAGGCCTCGGCGAACTCAGGGCTTTCCGACAGCAGGCCGTAACCCGGATGGATGGCATCCGCGCCGGAAAGCTTGGCGACGCGGATCACTTCCTCGATCGACAGATAACTCTCGATCGGGCCGAGGTCGCGCGCCAGATGCGGGCCACGGCCGACCTGATAACTTTCGTCCGCCTTGAAGCGGTGCAGCGCCAGTTTGTCCTCTTCAGCCCATATCGCGACCGTTTTCAGACCTAGTTCATTGGCCGCGCGGAACACGCGGATTGCAATTTCAGAACGGTTGGCAACAAGGATCTTAGAGATGGGCAAGTCGGACTCCTCAAGACTTGAAACGCGGGAAATGCTGCACCCGCGAAATGAAGTATTAGCGGGTCGCAGAATGAAGCGCAATTTCAGAGTCGAGCAGAAATCCGAGAGAATTGGATCAGGAAATCAGTCCTAGCCGGAAGGCAATCGCTACGACGTGATGGCGGTTCTTGCCCTTCAGTTTCTCCTGGATGCCATTCATGTACCAGTCGACCGTGTGACTGGAGATGTCGAGCACCTTGCTGATGTCGTTCGAGGTCATGCCGTCGGCCAGATAGTTGAGCGCTTCCATTTCGCGCCGCGTCATCTGTACTTCGACGCGGGATGCCAGATCGGCCGAGATCTCCGGGTCGGTCAGTTCGAGCAGCTTCCAGAACAGGCGCTTGGCGATCTGGTCGAACAGGCTGATCTCGACGGGGCTGAGATCGACGACCCGGCCGCCCACCGTCAGGTTGCCGAGCAGGCCGCGGCGGCCGTGCACCGGGAAGATGTAGCCATCGTGAAGGCCGTGGTTGCGGCCCTCGATCATCATGCTTTCCATGCGCTTGCGATGCGGATCGGAGCGGAAGGCAAACAGCGTGTCGCGCCAACGGAAACCGCGCTGGGCGTGGCCGAGGTAGCGGATGGTCGGATCGATCACCACATACTTCTTGCGGATGTAGATCTGCGGCCAGCCTTCCGGCCAGCGACCGGCGAGCAGCAGCCTCAGCGGATTTTCGTGCGGCTTCGGCTGCCGGACGACACCATAGAAGTCGAAGCCGCAGCGGTCGAGCAACCGTTCGAATTCCGGCACGATTTCTTCGCGCGTCTTCATCTCTTCGATCAGCGCAAGAAATTGCACGAGCAGCGTGATATTCATGGATCACCTTCCAGGTAGAACAGGCGTGCGGGGCCCGCAAACCGGACATGAATGAGCCGTTCAGGGGCCATTCATGTTGCACCCGCGATAATTCGACATACCATGCCCGGTCTTGTGCGGAAATCGCAAGAAATCGGAATTGGACGGAAAAGATAGCAAACTATGAATACCCGCACCAAGCCCGCCGATGGGCAAACGGGGTTCCGCCGTCAAAGCCGTCTCAAGTTTCTGATTTCCCTAGGATATCGCCAATGATCGTCCCACAGCGGCCTTGACGGCCGGCAGAATCGAGCCTCGTGCCCGGCTGCCGGAGTTTGTTGAGGCGTACGCATTTGCCGCACGAATGTTTGGTGCGGCGCACAATCCGGTACCCGGAAGGGGTGAGACAGTGTCATTGTTCCAAGTGTATGCGAGAGCGCTCCAGTATCTTGCGGTTCACAAGTTCCGTGTCTCGGCGATCGTGCTCGCAAACGTCGTGCTCGCCGCCATCACGATTGCCGAGCCGATCCTGTTCGGCCGCATCATCGACGCCATTTCCTCCAAGGGCGAAGTCACGCCGATGCTCCTGATGTGGGCAGCGCTTGGCGTGTTCAACACCGTCGCCTTCGTTCTCGTCGCCCGCGAAGCCGACCGGCTGGCCCATGGCCGCCGTGCCACGCTTTTGACGGAGGCCTTCGGGCGTATCGTTTCGATGCCGCTGTCCTGGCACACCCAGCGCGGCACGTCGAATGCGCTGCATACGCTGCTGCGCGCCTGCGAAACGCTGTTCGGCCTCTGGCTCGAATTCATGCGCCAGCATCTGGCGACTGCCGTTGCCCTGATGCTCCTGATCCCGACTGCCTTTGCCATGGACGTTCGCCTGTCGCTGGTACTCGTCGTGCTCGGCATCGCCTATGTCATGATCAGCAAGGTGGTGATGAGCCGCACCAAGGAAGGCCAGGCCTCGGTCGAAAACCACTACCACACGGTTTTCTCGCACGTGTCCGACGCCATCAGCAACGTCTCAGTCGTTCACAGCTACAACCGCATCGAAGCCGAGACACGCGAACTGAAGAAGTTCACCGAACGCCTGATCTCCGCCCAGTTCCCGGTCCTCGACTGGTGGGCGCTGGCCAGCGCGCTCAACCGCGTCGCCTCGACCATCTCGATGATGGTGATCCTCGTCATCGGCACGGTGCTGGTCCAGCGCGGCGAGCTGCGCGTCGGCGAAGTCATCGCCTTCATCGGCTTTGCCAACCTGCTGATCGGCCGTCTCGACCAGATGAAGGCCTTTGTCACGCAGATCTTCGAAGCCCGCGCCAAGCTTGAAGATTTCTTCCAGCTGGAGGATTCGGTGCGCGAACGCGAAGAGCCGGCTGGCGCCACGGACCTGGGTGCCGTCAAGGGTGAAGTCGAATTCCGCGACATCTCCTTCGACTTTGCCAACACCACTCAGGGCGTGCGCAACGTGTCGTTCACGGCCAAGGCGGGACAGACGATCGCGATCGTCGGCCCGACTGGCGCCGGCAAGACCACGCTCGTCAACCTGCTGCAGCGCGTTCACGAGCCGCGCGACGGCCAGATCCTGATCGACGGCGTCGACATCTCCAAGGTGACGCGCAAGTCGCTGCGCCGGTCTATCGCCACCGTCTTCCAGGACGCCGGCCTGATGAACCGCTCGATCTGCGAGAACATCCGGCTTGGCCGTGACGACGCGTCGCTCGACGAAGTGATGGCTGCTGCCGAAGCGGCTGCCGCCAGCGACTTCATCGAAAGCCGCAACAATGGCTACGACACCGTCGTCGGCGAGCGTGGCAACCGCCTGTCGGGCGGCGAGCGCCAGCGCGTCGCGATCGCCCGCGCCATCCTCAAGAATGCACCGATCCTGGTGCTCGACGAGGCGACCAGCGCGCTCGACGTCGAGACCGAGGCTCGGGTGAAGGATGCAATCGATGCGCTGCGCAAGGATCGCACCACCTTCATCATCGCCCACCGCCTGTCGACGGTGCGCGAGGCCGATCTGGTGATCTTCATGGATCAGGGCCGGATCGTCGAGATGGGCGGCTTCAACGAGCTCAGCGCGAGCAACGGCCGCTTCGCCGCTCTGCTGCGCGCCAGCGGCATCCTGACGGACGAAGACGTCCGCATGAGCCACACGGCCGCCTGAGCAGACACCCCATTCCACTTGCAATACGAAAGCCCCGGATCGTCACCGGGGCTTTTTCGTTCAGGCCGCGCATATCAAGCTGGCCCTTGCAATCCGGCTCATTGGGTGATCAGCCTAGCCTGATATCTACAGCCAGTCGCATGCGCGTCTTTCGGTTTCGCGACAATCGGTCGATCGCTTGTATCTGCTGCAGGCGCTGGTCAACATACTTGCAAGGGGGCTCAATTGACGGTGTTGTTCGATGGCATGGTGATGGCCGATTACCATCAGTTCTATCTCGCAGACACGTCCCGCGCCGAAGATCTGCCATCAAGCTGGACGGACGAGGACTTGAGCGTCCGACTGCTTGCGGGCGACGGTGCAATTGTCGTCATGACCGCCCGAAACATGGATGTTGCGCTTGTGGTGGAGCTGCGCGAACACAAGCCGGAGGTCGACATCGAAAATGCAGATCATGTCGTGATCGCACGGCTTCACACCGCAGGCGAAATCGTCATAGCCGGGCTCACGGACTACCTTCCGGAGGCTGCGCGTGTTCGCGTTCCCAAGGGAGCTCTGGGTGCCATGATCGTATCGACTGGACTTCGCACCCTCAGCGAATACGGGCTCGATGGTGAGGATCGTTACACCGTCTATCTCTGGCCCGGCTCGGCAGACGGGATTACCGTCCTTCGCCAATGGCAAGGCGATTAAATTCTGGCTGCGCAGGTTCCCGAACTCACTTCCCTCAGTCGGCGCTCCGGCATCTGGATGGGCAGTACAATCGTGACCCAAACCTCCTGCCGGTACCCGGTTTCGGTCACGCCGCCCGCACCGGCTTGGCGCTGGAGAGGCCCTTCAGCCACTCCAGATAATAGCTGTAAACGAAGTGCAGGCCGATGCCGACGATGACGAAGAGCGTGCCGGCGAGCGGGCTCCGGCCGGTCACGAACAAAAGCACCTGGCCGACCATGGCGAGGATCGTGCCGAAGATGAAGATCGGCAGCGAATGACGCCCGAGCATCGCCAGCGGATGGTCCGCATCGAGCCGCGCCAGGCGATTGACGGCCGGAAGCACGGCGAAGAGATAGGCGAGCGCCAGAACATGCGTCAGGCGCGTTAGCGACAGGAAGGTCTTGTCGAAACCCGTCAGCACCGCCGGAAGGCCAAAGGACAGGTCGATGCTCCACCAGGAAAACAGCACCCATAGCGCCGAGAGGCCCAGATAGGTTGCTGCGATCGCGATCAGCAGCGGTCTGCGCGGCAGCACTGCGCCCTCTCGGATCGCCGTCATCGCGACGATGCCGATGACGAAGAGGAACTGCCAGGACCACGGATTGAGAAACCAGTAGCCCTCGTCGAGGAAGTTGGAGGGCACCAGCTTGAACACGCCGGCGACAAGCCAGAGCAGTGCGGAAACCACGAGCAGCAACCGGCTGCTGATGCCGTTCAGCCAGAGAATGCCGGGCAACATCAGGAACAGCACCGCATACATCGACAGGATGTTGTTGTAGCCGAGCTGGTGCCCGAGCAGCACCATCGCGACGATGCCCTGTTCGGTTTGCTCGACGAAGGGCCGGATGTTGATCTCGCCGATCAGGTCCTGCCTGCCGAAATAGAGCGCGCCGCCGGCAAAGATCGCCAGGGTGACGATACTGGTCATGATGTGGGCGACATAGAGCGCCAGCGCCCGCCGCCAGATCTTCAACGCCAGCGCCAGACGCGCGCCGGAGACGAACTTGCCGCCATAGGCAAGCCCGACGGAGAGGCCGGAGATCAGGACGAAGGCCTCGGCGGAATCCGAAAAGCCGTAGTTCTTGTGGGTCAGATATTCGAGATATTGCCCGGGAACGTGATTGACGAAGATCGTCAGCAGGCAAAGCGCCCGCAATACGTCGAGGCGCGTGTCGCGCTCCTTGGGAACGATGCGGGCGGATATCGTCGGGTTCGAGCCGCCCCCAAAAGTCTTTTGCAGCATGCGTTCTGGTATCCGGGATCTGGCGCCCCTGCCCCACCCCTGTTGAAACGGGCGCCGGAATGTCCAAAGCCGCCACGGCCAATGAACGTCCCGATGCCGTCGATTGATACGCGACCTCGTGAAGAGGTCGCCCGCCGGCAAATCTGCAAGAAAAAACCGGCCTTGCCCGTTCGGGTGCAAAGCCGGTTTCAGCGTTCATTCAGTACCGGCAGTTACAGCAAAATGCCTTCATGCGCGTTTTTTGTGACACTATTATTGATGCTGACGATCGGCTGGCGGCTTTTCGCGTCGCGCTTGACCGAAATCCTGTGTTTCTTTCCGTTCAGGGTCACCTCGGCCGAGTAGCCATCCCAAGCCTCCGGCAGCACCGGACGGATCACCAGCTTTTCGCCCTGCCGGCGAATGCCGAGAATGCCCTCGACGCCGGCGCGGTAGAGCCAGCCCGCAGACCCTGTGTACCAGGTCCAGCCGCCGCGCCCGGCGAGCGCACCTTCGCCGTAGATATCTGCGGCAACCACATAGGGCTCGACACGGTAGTGATCGGCGCCTTCTCGGTTTAGGGCATGCGAGACCGGGTTCAGCATCTGGAAGACGCGCCAGGCTTCCTCGGCCCGGCCCTGTTCGGCAAAGGCCAACGCCACCCAAGTTGCTGCATGGGTATACTGGCCGCCGTTTTCGCGCACGCCGGGCGGATAGGCCTTGATATAGCCCGGGTCCTGCCTGGTTCTTTCGAGCGGCGGGGTGAACAGCCGGACGATGCGACGGTCGGGATCGACGAGTTCTGCCATCACGGCATCCATCGCATGTTGCGATCGCTGTTCGTCGCCCTCGCCCGAAAGCACGCTCCAGGACTGACCGATCGAATCGATCCGGCATTCGTCGCTTTCGCTAGAGCCGAGCGGCGCGCCATCATCGTAGTAGCCGCGACGATAGTAATCGCCATCCCAACCGGCTTCATCGAGCACCTTTTTCAAGGCAGCAAGATGTGTCTCCCATTGTCCGACGCGCGCCTTGTCCTTGCGCTCGCGGGCAAACGGCAGGAAGCCGCGCAACGTGCCCGCCAGGAACCAGCCGAGCCAGACGCTGGTGCCGCGGCCGGCGATGCCGACCCGGTTCATGCCGTCGTTCCAGTCACCGCCGAGAATGAGCGGCAGCCCGTTTTCGCCGCTACGCTTGATCGCGAGATCGAGTGCGCGAGCGCAATGCTCGTAGACGTCGGCGATCTCGTCGGAGATCTCCGGCTTGTAGAAGCTGTCGTGCTGGCCTTCCTCGAGTGCCGGACCGGTGATGAAGGCGATCTTCTCACCCAGAATGTCGTCAGATCCTGTGACGTCGCAATAATGCGTGACCGCATGGGCAAGCCAGACGACATCGTCCGAGATCATCGTACGGACACCAGCACCGGTGCCCGGGAGCCACCAATGCTGCACGTCGCCTTCGACGAACTGTCGCGCAGCGGCGTTGAGGATCTGCGCCCGCGCCAGTTCCGGCCGATGGATGAGGAACGCCAACGTATCCTGCAGCTGATCGCGGAAACCGAAGGCGCCGCTCGCTTGGTAGAAGGCCGAGCGCGCCATGATCCGGCAACCGAGGCTCTGATAGGGCAGCCAGTTGTTGATCATGGTGTTGAAGGCCGCATCCGGCGTGTCCACCTTCACGATATCGGTGAACTCGCTCCAGAAAGTCTTGGCTGCGTCGATGACCGTGTCGAACGCGGTCTGGCGCAGCTCGCCGAGCACCGAGCGCATCTGCTCGTCATTGTCGGCATCGCCGAGAATGAAGGTGAGCTGCTTTTCAGCGCCGGGCTCAATGACGAGATCGGTCGCGAGCGCCGCGCAGGCGTCGCCATCGACATCGATCGAGCCGGAGAGCTCGGCCCCAGCCAGAACCGCCTGCGGCACCAGAATGCCGCCGATCCGTCCAAGGAACTCGCGACGGCTTGCCGTATGGCTCACCCCTTCACCGCCCTCGACGGCAAAGAAGGCCGACCGACCGGCATAGTCGATGCTGTAGGGGTTGGTGGCAACCAGCGCATCCGAGGCTTCGTCCCATTTCGACAGGACGAACGGGGCCATGCGGGCGCGGTTGTTGCCGAGCACCCATTCGGCGAGGCCGTAGACCTTGAGCTGGCGGGCAGCCGTGGAGCGGTTGCGGATCGAGATACGCACGAGTTTAGCCGGCAGGGTCCGATGGACAGTATGCGTCGCCTCGATATCGAGATCGTCCTGGGTGCTGCGGAAAGTCGAATAGCCGAGCCCATGGCGCGTCTCGAAGACGACCGACCGGCTGCGCGACAACGCAGCGTAGGGGGTCAGCACCGTGCCGCTCGCCATGTCACGGATGAAGAACGCCTCGCCCGGACGGTTGACGACCACGTCGTTGGCCCAGGGCGTCAGCTGGTAGTCGCGCGAATTGCGGCTCCAGGTGAAGGCCGCACCTTCGGCAGAAACATGGAAGCCGAACTGCTCGTTGGAGATGACGTTGATCCACGGCTGGGGTGTCGCCTCGCCGCCACGCAGGCGCACGACATATTCGCGCCCGCCTTCGGCAAAGCCACCGTAGCCGTTCCAGAAGTCGAGGCCGTCGCCGACGATCTCGGCGTCGACCGCATCCGCCGGCTGCAGCGGGGCTGCCAACAACGGGACATTGCTGTCGCTGCCCTTCACCGGCGGCGTCGAGTAGAGCGAGTTGGCACGGGCGATCTGGTCGGAGATCGTGCCGTTGCGGGCGTGGAAGACGGCGCGCGAGGCCGACAGCAGCGTCGACCAGGTCTCTGCTTCCATCAGGTCGCGGCGCACCGAGAAGATGTGCTGGCGCGGCCCGTCGGAAAGTCCGCGGAGCCTCAGGTTCTCGCACATGGAATCGAGCGCGTGCTGCATGTCCTGCGCATAGGACGAGGCCCGCTCGTTGATGATCACCAGGTCGGCGGTGATGCCGCGGGCGCGCAGATACTCCTGCGCCCTCAGCGCCTCACGGGCAATGCCAAGGTCGCCGTCGTCATTGATGCGCAGGCAGAAGATCGGGAAGTCTCCCGAGATCGCCAGCGGCCAAAGCGTCGACTGCGACGCCAGCCCCGCCTGAACCGTCGCGGTATCGGCGCGCAGGTGCATGTCGGGGTAGACAAGGTAGCGGCCGAGCATCTGGAAGCTTGCCGCCTCCTGCGAGGTGACGCCGACATGGCGCATCTGCACCTGGCTGCGCGTCCAGGCATGGATCAGCTCGTGATTGAAGGTTTCCGTGTGCCTGTAACGGTCGATCGCACGGTCGACGGCTTCGCGGTTCGGCGCGGCGATCGTCCAGAAGACGACGCTGACCTTCTTGCCGGCTGGAACGCGCACGACGCGACGCAGCGACATGATCGGGTCGAGCGTATAGCCATCGGTTCCGGAAAGCACCGCGTCCGTGTCGAAGGCGGCGGCCTCGGCAAGCGTGCGCCCTTGGCCGATGAAGCGGCGACGATCGGTCTCGGCTTCGGTCGGGCGGTCGCTGCCGGCATTGTCGGTGACGAGATGCGCCACCTCCATATCCGGATCACTCGGGCTGCGCTTGTTGCGGCTGACATGGATGACGTCGCCGCGGCGGCTGATTTCCGTGCGCAGGAACATCTTGGAGAAGACGGGATGGGCGCTGTCGGCTTCGTCGGTCGAAAGCACCGGCTCGGCGTAGGACGTCACCTCGATGAAGCGGTCCTGCGTTCCCGTGTTGAGCAGGATGACGCGGCGCCCCTCGGCATCATGCTCGGTGGCGACGATGCACTCGACTTCGCTGGTGAGGTCACCGACGGTCTTGACGAATTCGGCCTTGTCGTCGCCGAACCGCGTCTGCACCTTTTCGCCGACGGCACGCCGCGGCTCCGATGTCGCCGACCACCAGTCGCCCGTCGTCGTATCGCGCAGGAAGATGAACGTGCCCGTGCGGTCTTCGACCGGGTCCGGCTTCCAGCGGGTGACCGACTGGCCGTTCCAGCGCGCATACCCGGCACCGGTTGCCGTCAGCATCACTGCATAGTGGCCGTTCGATAGGAACACGGTTTCGCGGTCCTGGGCGAGCGGGTTCTCGATGACCCGCACTTCCGGCCGCAGCAGGTCGTCCTGTCCCTTGCCGAGCGATTCCGGCTCGCGCTTGGCGTTCATGATCGGAATGTCGCGCGGCGCCTTTTCCTGCAGCAGCAGTTCGGCAGCTTCGATCACTGGATCAGCGTGGAACCATTCCCTGAGCTTGCCGGTGAAGACGACATTGGCGACGGCTGCAATCGACATGCCATGGTGGTGGGCATAGTAGTTGCGAACGACGGCGCATTTCTGCCCCTCGGGCACGCGCGTCGGCGTGAAGTCGACGGCATCGTGGAAGCCATAGACACCGAGCGCACCGACTTCGCGCAGCCGACCGAGATTGGCGAGCGCCGCCTTCGGATCGTACATGCAGGCAAGGATCGAGGCATAGGGCGCAATGACGGCGTTCTGGCCGAGGCCACGCTTGAGGCCGAGCGTCGGCACGCCGAAGTTGGTGTACTGGTAGGTCAGCTCATGGTCGCGGGCATTGAAAGCCGCTTCCGAAATGCCCCACGGCGTCCCGAGGCGGCGACCGTGATTGATCTGCTCCTTGACCACCAGATTGTTGGTCTGGTTCAGGATGCCGCCCTGGCGCTCCTGCATGACCAGGGGCGGCATCAGATATTCGAACATCGAGCCGGACCAGGAAATCAGAGCGCCCCGCGCGCCGATCGGCACGATCGGGCGGCCGAGCTTGTACCAATGCTCGGTCGGCAGATCGCCCTTGGCGATGGCGAACAGGCTCGTCAGGCGCGCTTCGGACGCCAGAAGGTCGTAGCAGGCCTCGTCGAGCTCGTTTGCGTTGACACGGAAGCCGATCGACAGCAGGCGGCGTTCCGGCCGGAACAGGAAGCCGAAATCCATCGAGAAGGCGATGTCGCGGGCGCGGTCCTTCAGAACCACCAATCGCTGGCGCAGCGCTTCGATGGCGCTGAGATCGAACACGCCATCGGCGATATGCGCTTCGCAGGTGGTGACGAGCGCATTTGCCCATTTCGTCACTTCGCTGCTCTGGCCCGTGCGCACCTCGTGGTCGAGGTTGACGGTCAGCTTGTGCATGTCGCGCGCCAGGACGGCGAGGTTGATCACACGGATCGATGCGAATTCATGCTCGCGCTTGACCGCTGCCAGCGCGTTCTGGAAGCCGACGATGCGTTCCTCGATCAAACGGCGCAGCGGGCGAACGGTCTTGCGGTCGTCCGGCAGGTCTTTCAGCACTTCGGCAAGGATGGCGACAACGTCGCCGATACCGTCGAGACTACCCTGGACATGCGCAGACGGCGCTTCCGCCCATTCCCGACACATCGACGACACCGCGATCAGGTGGCCGGCAAGGTTGCCGCTGTCGACCGACGAGATGTAGCGCGGCTCCATCGTTTCGAGCGTGTTGGTGCGGTACCAGTTGAACAGGTGCCCACGGTATTTCGGCATCCGGTCGATGGTGGCGATCGTCTGCTCCAGGCGGGTGATCGTCTCTTCGAAGCCGATCCAGCCGAAGTCGCGCGCCGACATCACCGAGAGCAGGTAGACGCCGATGTTGGTCGGCGACGTCCGCTCGGCCAGCACGGGCTGCGGCGTCTCCTGGAAATTGTCCGGCGGCAGGAAGTTTTGCTCGGCGGTGACGAAGGTCTCGAAATACCGCCAGGTGCGCCGTGCGATCAGGCGCATTTCCTCGATCGCTTCGTCGGAAACGACGAGCTGGTCCTCGGTCTCAGCCGACTGGCTGACGAACCAGGCGACGGCGGGCGACAGCGCCCAGAGGAGCGCAAAGGGGATGCCGATAAAGGGCAGGCCGGTATCGGAAATGGCAGCCAGCGCCAGCGATATCGCCGACAGCGCCGGCGCAATCCACATCGCCTTGTAATAGTCGCCGATGCTTCCGTGTCCCGCACTCTGCACCTGGGCGGCGGTGCGCCATTCCAGCATCAGCTTGCGGCTGACGAAAGTGCGATAGAGCGAGCGAACGATGGCGTCGCCCATCATCGCCGCGCCATGGGCGATGAAGACGATGCGAAGGGCGACCTGGGCGTTGGCGGCTCGAACTTCGGTCAGCACCGCATGAAGGTGGGCGCGGGCGACGATATCATTGCGCCGTGGCAGGAGACCATTGATCAGCGACAGCGTCGGGGCGACGAACAAGCTGAAGATCAGCACGATCTGCCAGATCAGCGCCTCGGTCGGCTGCATGTAGTACCAGCCCATGACGGAGGCGACGAGCCATGCGCAGGGGATCAGCGAGCGGCGCAGGTTGTCGTACATCTTCCAGCGGCCGAGCATCGACAGGCCGTTCGACGGATTGAAGATGTAGGGCAAAAGCTGCCAGTCGCCGCGAGCCCAGCGATGCTGACGCGACATCTCGACCTCGTAGCGGGTCGGGAAATCCTCGACCAGCTCGACGTCGGTCACAAGCGCGCAGCGCACATAAGAGCCTTCGAGCAGGTCGTGGCTGAGAACGGCGTTTTCCTCGATCCGGCCCTTGAGTGCCGCCTCGAAGGCATCGACGTGATAGAGGCCCTTGCCGGTAAAGCTGCCTTCGCCGGCGATGTCCTGGTAGACGTCGGACACGGTGAAGACGTAAGGGTCGATGCCGCGGTTGGCGGAGAAGATGCGCTGGAAGGCAGATGCCTCGCTGCCCGTCGTCAGCGACGGCGTCACGCGCGGCTGCAGCAGGCTATAGCCGGCGATCACCTTCTGCGTCTCGGGGTCGACGACCGGGCGGTTGATCGGGTGGTACATCTTGCCGACGAGCTTCGTCACCGCATCGCGCATCAGGCGTGTGTCGGCATCGAGCGTCATGACGTACTGGACATTCTCCGGCACGGTGTTGGCGCCCTGGAGGAACGAGGTGTCGCGATCGCCGCGCAAGAGCAGGTTCAGCTCATGCAGCTTGCCGCGCTTGCGCTCCCAGCCCATCCACACGCCTTCCGCCTCGTTGAACAGGCGGCGACGGTGAAGCAGGAAGAATCGGGTCTTGCCGTCATAGGCATAACGCGCCGAAAGCTCGGCAACCTCGCGCCGGGCGTAGTCGAGCACGTCGGTATCAGCCGGCGTTTCCTCGAGCTTGCTGTCGACCCAGTCGCTCAGCAGCGCGAAATAGATCTCGCCGCGCGGGTTGGCGAGGTAGTGGACCTCGAGGTTGCGCACGAGCTCGTCGACATGATCGCGCTTTGAGATCAGGCAGGGCACGACGACAAGCGTGCGGGCATATTCCGGAACGCCCTCGAGGAATTCGTAGCCGACCAGGCGCGACGGTTTGACGAAGAGCGTGACCAGCGTATTGAACAGTCCCATTGCGCCTTCCGATGCCGGCAGCGCAAACAGCAAGAGCATGATCAGCTTTGCGCCGTTCGGAATATCCATCGGGCTGACGAAGGAATAGACGGCGAACATCGCGAGGATCGTCAGCAGGATGTTCGGCCCGGCGATCGCGAACCAGTCGAGCTTGCGGCTGAGGCGGATGATGCTCTGCAGCAGGGACGGGCGGTAGCCGATCTTCTGCTCGAGCGCCTTGCGCTGCTTGCCGACGAGGAAGGAACCGACGTTCGGCTCCTGAAGCTGCGGCTCGACGGCCGCCGCCGCTTCCGCTTCCTTTACCATCTCGATGGCGATCTGGGTGACTTCGTATTCGCTGTGGCCGGAGCGGCGCGCCAGCTTTTCGATCGTATCGCGGTACTTGTTACGCGAGCCGAATTCGAGCGCGGCATAGTCGGAGCCGTCGCGCAGCGCCGCATCGATCTTGCTGACGCTTTCGAACCAGACGGCCCAGTCGGTGTCGTCGATCTCGCGCAGGCTGCGGATGATGTTGCTCATCGTCGCATTGCCGGACGACAGGCGGTTCTGCTCGGCGACCAGCGCGTCCTCGACATCGCTGCCGCGCTTCTCGAGCTGTTCCTCGATCCAGGCGATCACCGAGCCGGAGGTCTGCGAACCATCGCGCATGCGGTAGAGCAGCTGGGCAACAAAGGTATTGTCGGTCGCAAGCGCCTCGGATTCGGCAAGTAGCGCCCTGCACTTTTCCGGGTCGTTGTGACGGATGATCTGGTCGGCGATGTCGTTGGCCTTGCGCCGCATGCCGCGCGAACGCTCGACGCGGATGGCGATGCGCCTGAGGTTTTCGATCAGGACGAAGCGCAGGATCGAGGGCAAAGCCCACAATTCGCCGATCTTGAAAGTGTCGTGCTTCTGGAAGCCCTCGACCATCGCGGTGATGCTTTCCCGCGAGACCGTGCTGTGCGTATGGGCGACATAGAGCCAGGCAAGCGCCATGGTGCGCGGAATGACGGTTCCGGAAACCGACAGCGTCGGCAGCTGGCGATAGAACTTGCGCGGGAAGTCACGACGGACTTCCTGGATGGCTTCCTCGACCACGTGATGGTTGTCGAGCAGCCATTCGGCGGCCGGCGTGATCGACGCCCCCGCCTCGACGTCGGCCGCTGTCGCCCGATACACCCTCAGGATTTCGTTTTCATTCTCGCGGTGGCGCGGACGAAATTCGAACGGGAAGAAGCCCGGCAGAGACGGTGCGCCCTTGAGCGCAAGTGTCTCGCCGCATTGCCGCAAATCCTCCATCGAGAAAAAGGTCGAGCGGATCGAATCGTTGTAATCGATCTGTTTCGCTTCCGGTTCGCGAGAAGAGGAGGACGGCGTGTTATGAAGGGGCATGGGTGCTGGTTCTGAATCCAACCGGGGTTGATCGGCCCGGCTCTCGTTGTTGTGCCGGGTTGGCTGCGGTCCTGAGGTTCCAGGCTTGGCCGGCGCGTTGCTAGACACGGTCATGTGTCCTCCCATCCGCCGTCATTTTCCGGAGAACCGGAAACTGGCGGAAACTGGCACCGCCCCTGAACTGGGCATCGGAAAAAGCAAAGCCGGCGGCGCATTCGTTTTCAAGGCCGCGTGATGCATGAAAGTGGCATTTTTTAGCCGTGCTGCCAACAGCTTGCAAGGATCGGCGACGCAAGTTTGAATGAATTGCGCACGTTCTCATCGGGCGAAAACGCAAGTGTCCGCGCCCGCCGATGGTGCCCTCAAATATCCGTGTCAATTTCGCCCCTTCCCCGCGCATCTCTGGGTAGCAGTCCGTCGCCAAACGCCGAGGCTTCCGGAAGGTTCCGATCAATGCCCCAATCAGGTCGACGCGACAGGAACCGACGCGACCTGTTCGGTGATCCATTCACGGAAGGCGAGGCTGATCGGGTTTTCGAGTTTGCCTTCCGGAACGGCGAGATAATAGTTGTTCTCCGTCTGCATCGGCCGGTCGAGAACGATGCGCAATGTTCCCGCTGCCAGCTCCTGCTCGATCAGATAGCGGGGCAGCAAGGCGAAACCGAGACCGGCGGTCGCCGCCTCGATCACCATCGAGAACTGGTCGAAGCGATTGCCTCGATAAGCACCGCGGCCGTCCATGCCGTTGGCCTCGAACCATTGCGCCCAGAGCTTGGGCCGCGTCGCCAGGTGCAGGAGCGGACCGCCGACGATATCCTCCAATGTCGAAACCGGATTGGCGGCAAGCAGCTTCGGGCTCGCAGCCGGCACGATGATCTCGCTGCAGAGATAGCTGCAGGTCGCGTGCGCCCAAACCGGCTGGCCGTAGTGGATGGCGATGTCGAAGTTCTGCTCGTCGAAATCGAACGGTGCCGAGCGCGAGGCGATATTGACCACCGTGTCGGGATGCTGGCGAAGGAAATCGGGCAGCCGCGGCACCAGCCAGCGACTGCCGAAGGTCGGCAGCGACGCGATCGACAGTGTCGAATCGGCGCGCGCCGAGGCCATCGCCCGCACCATCAGCTCTTCGGTCTGGTTGAGCAGGCGGCGAACCTCGGGCAGGAACTTCTGCCCGGCCTCGGAGAGAATGACCCGCTGGCGCACCCGCTCGAACAGGAGCACGCCGAGCTGGTTTTCCAGATCCTTGATCTGCCGGCTGACGGCGCTCTGGGTGAGATTGAGCTCGGCGGCCGCCTGCGTGAAGCTGCCGTGCCGGGCCGCGCATTCGAAAGCCTGCAGCGTCGTAACGTCAGGAACCAGTCTGCGGCTTAACTTCATTCCAGCCTCGCATCAACATAGTCACAAGCAACGCGATCAATGCCCAGTTCCTTCAGATATGATCCGAAATGAGAATGACCTTGTCCTTCACCCATAGCGCGAGGCGAGCCCCAGTGAAAGAGAATAGTTTCGTATCCGCCGATGACATCCGTTCGGCCTTTTCCGCAGCCATGTCGGTCATGTACCGCGAGGAAGTGCCGGCCTACGGCACGCTGATGGAGCTGGTTGCCAAGGTCAACGACGATACGCTCAGTGCCGATCCGGCCCTCAAGCAACGCCTCGATGCGACGGATTCGCTCGATCGCATCTCCGAGGAGCGCCACGGCGCGATCCGCCTCGGCACACCTGCCGAACTGTCGATGATGCGCCGCGTCTACGCCGTCATGGGCATGTACCCGGTCGGTTACTACGATCTTTCGACCGCCGGCGTGCCGGTGCATTCGACGGCCTTCCGCCCGGTCGGCGACGCCGCCTTGAAGCGCAATCCCTTCCGCGTCTTCACCTCGCTTCTGCGCCTGGACCTGATCGCCGACGAGAGCCTGCGCGCTGAATCGGCGGCCATTCTTGCCGAGCGCCGGATCTTTACCCCCGTTGCAGTCGAGCTCACCGAAAAGGCCGAGCGGGACGGCGGCCTCGACAAGGCCGACGCCGAACGCTTCGTTTCCGAGGTGCTGGAAACCTTCCGCTGGCACGACAAGGCCAATGTCAGCGCCGACATGTACAAGCGCCTGCATGACGCCCACCGGCTGATTGCCGACGTCGTGTCGTTCAAGGGCCCACACATCAACCACCTGACGCCGCGCACGCTGGATATCGACCAGGTCCAGGCGCTGATGCCGGAGTATGGTATCGCCCCGAAGGCCGTCGTCGAAGGACCGCCGACGCGCAAATGCCCGATCCTGCTTCGCCAGACCTCGTTCAAGGCGCTGGAAGAAGCCGTGTCCTACCGCGATGCCGACGGCGAGTGGAAGGCCGGCTCGCACACCGCCCGCTTCGGCGAGATCGAGCAGCGCGGCATTGCGCTCACCCCCAAGGGCCGCGCGCTTTATGACGAGCTGCTGGAAGCCTCGCGCAAGATCGTCCGCCCGGCAGCCGACGGCTCCAACGCCCGGCAATACGAGGCGGCACTGGCCAAGGCCTTTGAAAGCTTCCCGGATACCTGGGCAGGCATCCGCGAAGCCGGTCTCGGCTATTTCAGCTACTCGTTGACCGAGAGGGGCCGGATCACACGCATATCCGAACGCCGCGACCTCGACAGGCTAATCGCCGACGGCCTCGTACAGTTCGACGCCATCGTCTACGAGGACTTCCTGCCGGTCAGTGCCGCGGGCATCTTCCAGTCCAATCTCGGCGACGGCGCGCAGCAGGACTTTGTCGCAAGCCCGAACCAGAAGCGTTTCGAGATCGACCTCGGCGCTACCGTGCTCAATGAGTTCGATCATTATGCCGGCATCGAAGCGGCATCGATCGAAAGCTGCCTGCGGGCCTTGACCGCAGCCATCGCTGCGGAATGATGTCGTCCCGATGATCGAACAGGCACACATCGACGCGCTGACCGGCATCCTTGGCGACAAGGGTGTGGTCACGCGCGCTGAAGACAGGCAAGCCTACGAGACCGGCGCCCGCTACGATCACGGCCTGGCCTCGGTCGTTCTGCGCCCGGCAACGACAGAGGAAACCTCGGCCACCGTTGCCTATTGCGTGCGCCACGGCATCGCCCTGATCCCGCAATCGGGCAACACCGGACTGGTCTCCGGCTCGACCCCGGACGCATCCGGCAGCGAAGCGATCCTAAGCCTCGACCGCCTGACGAAAACCTTCGCGCTCGACCTCGACAACCGTTCGGTGCGCATCGATGCCGGGCTCCGACTGTCCGATCTCAATCGCCGGCTCGAAGAACATGGCCTGTTCTTCCCCATCGATCTCGGTGCCGATCCGCGCGTCGGCGGCATGATCGCAACCAACACCGGCGGCTCGCGCTTCCTGAAATATGGCGACGTGCGCCGCAATGTGCTGGGCATGACCGTCGTTCTCGCCGATGAAGACGGCACCGTGCTCGATCTTCAGTGCGACCTGCGCAAGAACAACACCGGCGTCGACTGGAAACAGCTGTTCGTCGGCACGTCGGGCGCCTTCGGCATCATCACCGAATGCGTGCTCAATCTGGAGCGCCTGCCGCAACAGACGGCAACGGCGCTGCTGGTGCCGGCAAGCGGCGCCCATGTGATGCCGCTGCTGCGCGCCATGGAAGAGCGGCTCGGCGCCTATCTCTCGGCCTTCGAGGGCATGTCGAGCAACGCCGTCAAGGCGGCATTCGCGCATGTGCCGTCGCTGAAGAACCCGTTCCAGGGCGGGCATGTGCCTGATTACGTCATCCTCGCCGAGATCAGCCGCAGCTGGGCACCACGCGAAGGCGAGCAGTCGCTCGACGCCGTGCTCGAAACCGTGCTGGCAGAAATCTGGGAGATGGAGACGGCACCGCTTGCCGACGCCTTCGTCGGTCCGCCGCATGAAATCTGGGCGCTGCGCCACGCGCTTTCGGAGGGTGTGAAGCACCTTGGCAAGCTGATCGCCTTCGACGTCTCCTTCCGCCGGGGTGACATCATGGCCTTCTGCGACCATATGAAAGCGGAAATGCCGAACAAGTTTCCAGGCGTCTCCGTCTGCGACTTCGGCCATATCGGCGATGGTGGTGTACACTTCAATCTCGTGGTGGCGAAGGACAGCCCGCTTCTCGGCGATCCGACTTTCGAGCCGCGTTTGCGAGAATGGGTTTTCGCCGTGGCCGTCGAGGAGTATCACGGCAGTTTCAGCGCGGAACATGCGATCGGCCGCCGCAACCAGGCCTATTACGACCTTTATACAAACGACAAACTCAAGGACATGGCCGCAGGCCTGAAGACGCTCACCTCGCCGGGGAAACTCGGCAGCGTGCGCTTCGGATAGGCCCGAGCGGAATGAGGAAAAGTGTTTGCGCTTTTCCGCCCACATTCCGCTCTAACCAATGATCTAAGACAGGAAAACGGGAGTCAGACCATGAACATTGCAACGAAGAAGATCGACGTCACCAAGGAAGCAGCAGCGTTGCTCGAAAAGATGGGCGTCGCCAAGGAACTCTACACCGGCGGCGACATGCCGTCCTTCAGCCCGGTTACCGGCGAGCAGATCGCCAGCCTGAAGACGGTTTCGGCCGCGGAAGCAGCCGCCAAGATCGACAAGGCCCATGAAGCCTTCAAGGCCTGGCGCCTGGTGCCGGCGCCGAAGCGCGGTGAACTGATCCGCCTGCTCGGCGAAGAGCTCCGCGCCTTCAAGGCCGACCTCGGCCGCCTGGTTTCGATCGAAGCCGGCAAGATCACCTCCGAAGGCCTCGGCGAAGTCCAGGAAATGATCGACATCTGTGATTTCGCAGTCGGTCTGTCCCGCCAGCTTTACGGCCTGACGATCGCCACCGAGCGTCCCGGCCACCGCATGATGGAAACCTGGCATCCGCTCGGCGTCGTCGGCGTCATCTCCGCCTTCAACTTCCCGGTCGCCGTCTGGTCGTGGAACACGGCGCTGGCGCTCGTCTGCGGCAACTCCGTCGTCTGGAAGCCGTCGGAAAAGACCCCGCTCACCGCGCTTGCATCGCAGGCTATCTTCGAACGTGCGCTTGCCCGCTTCGGCGATGCGCCGGAAGGCCTGTCGCAGGTTCTGATCGGCGACCGCACCGTCGGTGAAGTCCTGGTCGACAACCCGAAGGTGCCGCTGGTTTCGGCAACCGGTTCGACCCGCATGGGTCGCGACGTCGGCCCGCGCCTTGCCAAGCGCTTTGCCCGCGCCATCCTCGAACTCGGCGGCAACAATGCCGGCATCGTCTGCCCGTCGGCCGATCTCGACATGGCGCTGCGCGCCATCGCCTTCGGCGCCATGGGCACCGCCGGCCAGCGTTGCACCACCATGCGCCGACTGTTCGTGCACGAAAGCGTCTACGATCAGCTCGTTCCGCGCCTGAAGAAGGCTTACGGTTCCGTCTCGGTCGGCAACCCGCTCGAAACCACTGCCCTCGTCGGCCCGCTGGTCGACAAGGCTGCGTTTGACGGCATGCAGAAGGCGATCGGCGAAGCCAAGGCCCATGGCGGCACCGTCACCGGCGGCGAACGCGTCGAACTCGGCTATGCCAACGGCTACTACGCCAAGCCTGCCATGGTCGAAATGCCCAAGCAGGCCGGTCCGGTTCTCGAAGAAACCTTCGCGCCGATCCTCTACGTCATGAAGTACAGCGACTTCGACGCCGTCGTTGCCGACCACAATGCGGTCGCTGCCGGCCTGTCCTCGTCGATCTTCACCCGTGACATGCAGGAAGCCGAACTCTTCCTGGCGGTCGACGGCTCGGATTGCGGCATTGCCAACGTCAACATCGGCACCTCAGGTGCTGAAATCGGCGGCGCCTTCGGTGGCGAAAAGGAAACCGGCGGGGGCCGCGAATCGGGCTCCGATTCCTGGAAGGCCTACATGCGTCGCGCCACCAACACGGTGAACTACTCGAAGGCTCTGCCGCTGGCGCAGGGCGTTTCGTTCGACATCGAGTAGGATCGACCATGACCATCAACGCAACGGTCAAGGAGGCGGGCTTCAAGCCCGCCTCGCGGATCTCCTCGATTGGGGTATCCGAAATCCTGAAAATCGGCGCACGCGCCCAAGCCATGAAGCGCGAGGGCAAGCCGGTCATCATTCTCGGCGCCGGCGAGCCGGACTTCGACACGCCCGACTATGTCAAGGATGCCGCCTGCGCGGCGATCAAGCGCGGTGATACCAAATACACCGCCCTCGACGGCACGCCGGAACTGAAGAAGGCGATCCGCGAAAAGTTCCAGCGCGAAAACGGCCTTGCCTACGAGCAGGACGAGATCACGGTCGCCACCGGCGCCAAGCAGATCCTGTTCAACGCCATGATGGCGACGATCGATGCCGGCGACGAAGTCGTCATCCCGACGCCCTACTGGACCTCCTATTCGGATATCGTCCAGATCTGCGAAGGCAAGCCGGTGCTGATCCCCTGCGACGCGGCCTCGGGCTTCCGCCTGACCGCCGACAAGCTCGAAGCGGCGATCACGCCCAGGACGCGCTGGGTGCTCCTGAACTCGCCGTCCAACCCTTCGGGTGCCGCCTACAGCGCCGACGACTACCGGCCGCTGCTCGACGTGCTCCTCAGGCATCCGCATGTGTGGCTGCTGGTCGACGACATGTACGAGCATATCGTCTATGACGGCTTCCGCTTCGTTACGCCCGCCCAGCTGGAGCCGCGCCTGAAAGACCGCACCCTGACGGTCAACGGCGTCTCCAAGGCCTATGCCATGACCGGCTGGCGCATCGGTTATGCCGGTGGTCCGCGCGAGCTGATCAAGGCAATGGCCGTCGTCCAGAGCCAGGCGACCTCCTGCCCTTCGTCAGTCAGCCAGGCCGCTTCGGTGGCAGCCCTGACGGGCCCGCAGGAGTTCCTCAAGGAACGCACCGCCAGCTTCCAGCGCCGCCGCGACCTGGTCGTCAACGGCCTCAATGCCATCGACGGTCTCGACTGCCGCGTTCCGGAAGGGGCCTTCTACACCTTCTCGGGTTGCGCCGGCATGCTCGGCAAGGTCACGCCTTCGGGCAAGACGATCGAGACGGATACGGACTTCTGCGCCTACCTGCTCGACGATGCCCATGTGGCCGTCGTCCCGGGCTCGGCCTTCGGCCTGTCACCGTTCTTCCGCATCTCCTATGCGACGTCGGAAGCGGAACTGAAGGAAGCTCTGAAGCGCATCGCCGACGCCTGCGCAAAGCTTTCCTGATCGGTCAACATCGGGCCTCTAAGCTCAGAAGGGCCCCTCACCCTAGCCCTCTCCCCGCCTGCGGGGAGAGGGAACGCCGTCGAGGACGCGGCATCGCCTCCTTTTCCACCTGCCCCCTTTCCACCTGAAATGACACGGTTTCCAATCGCGTTAGCTTTACACACGCATTTCCCGCATAGTCACAGGTCTTGAGACGGAATCGTGCGCGGGCGGCGTATCCCTTCTCCCCGTCAGAACGGGGAGAAGGTCGCGGCAGCGGGATGAGGGGCGGTCCCGAACTCCGCTCCCTCAAAACGTCGGCGGCGTACAGGCGCTGATCACCTCGCAGGGCACCGGCCCGACGCAGCGAAACCGGTGCGGCCGCCGGCTTTCAAAGTAATAGGCATCGCCCGGTCCGAGGATCCGCCGCTCGTCGTCGACGGTGACCTCGATCCGCCCCGAAAGCACGATGCCGCCCTCCTCGCCGTCATGCACCAGCGGCACTTTTCCGGTATCGGCGCCCGGCTGGTAACATTCCTTCAAGATCTGCAGGCTGCGGCCGAAGAGGTTTTCGCCGATCTGGCGATAGGAGATCGGACCCTTGCCGATCTCGACCAGTTCCTCTGCCGCATAGAACGCCTTGCGCGGTCGCTCCGGCTCGAAGGAGAAGAATTCCGCCAGCCCGATCGGAATGCCGTCGAGGATGCGCTTCAGTGCGCCGACGGAAGGATTGGACGCGTTCGACTCGATCAGCGAGATTGTCGAGTTGGTGACACCCGCCCGTTTCGCCAGTTCGCGCTGCGACAGATTGTGCATCAGCCGGAGGTGACGAAGCCGGTTTCCGATGTCGACGCTCATGGCTACCCATCCAGGTGTTCAGGTTGTTCGGAATACCGCAATTTCCAAACCTTCATCCTATAAGATTCAATAGCTTGAACGACAGCAGAAAAGGACTTGTTTGGCAAATCAAATCATGGCGTCAATCGCCGACCTCAGGAGGATGCCATGAACCAGCACACCAAGCCCAACGCCCCGGTACTCGACAGCTACTGGATGCCCTTTACCGCCAACCGGCAGTTCAAGGCGGCCCCGCGCCTGCTCGCCTCCGCCGAAGGCATGCACTACACCAGCACCGACGGCCGCACGATCCTCGACGGCACTGCCGGCCTCTGGTGTGTCAACGCCGGTCACGGTCGCCGCCAGATCGCCTCTGCGGTCGAACGCCAGCTGACGACAATGGATTTCGCGCCCTCCTTCCAGATGGGCCACCCGATCGCCTTCGACTTTGCCGAACGCCTCGCCGAGATCGCACCAGGCCCGCAAGGCCAGAAGCTCGATCGCGTGTTCTTCACCGGCTCGGGCTCTGAATCGGTCGACACTGCGCTGAAGATGGCGATCGCCTATCAGCGCGCGATCGGCCAGGGCACCCGCACGCGCCTGATCGGCCGCGAGCGTGGCTATCACGGCGTCGGCTTCGGCGGCATTTCCGTCGGTGGCATCCTCAACAACCGCCGCGTCTTCCCGCAGCTTCCCGGTTCCGACCACTTGCGCCACACCCACGATCCCGCCAAGAATGCCTTCGTCAAGGGCCAGCCCGAGCACGGCGCCGAGCTTGCCGACGATCTCGAACGGCTGGTGGCACTGCATGGCGCCGAGACCATCGCCGCATGCATCGTCGAGCCGGTCGCTGGTTCGACCGGCGTGCTGATCCCGCCGAAGGGCTATCTCGAGCGGCTGCGCGCCATCTGCGACAAGCACGGCATCCTCCTGATCTTCGACGAAGTCATCACTGGTTTCGGTCGCCTCGGCGCTGCCTTCGCCACCGATTTCTTCGGTGTGACGCCGGATATGGTGACGGCGGCCAAGGGGCTCACCAACGGTGCCATCCCGATGGGCGCTGTCTTTGCAAGCCGCAAGGTGCATGACGCGCTGATGCATGGCCCGGAAAACGCGATTGAACTCTTCCACGGCTACACTTACTCCGGCCATCCGGCCGCCTGCGCCGCCGGCATTGCCACACTCGACATCTACCGCGACGAGGGCCTGATGACCCGTGCCGCCGATCTGCAGGATGCCTGGCACGACGCCATGCATTCGCTGAAGGGCCTGCCCTATGTCATTGACATCCGCACCATCGGCCTGATCGCCGGCATCGAGCTGCAGTCGCGCGACGGCGCCATCGGCGCTCGCGCCTACGATGTCTTCGTCGATTGCTTCGAAAAGGGCCTGCTGATCCGCGTCACCGGCGACATCATCGCCTTCTCGCCGCCGCTGATCGCCGACGAAAATCACTTCGGAGAAATCGTCTCGATCCTCGGCGATGCGCTGAAGCGCGCCAAGTAACGTGAAACGACACCGCCGCCGAAAATCTCGGCGGCGGTGTCGCTGTTTCAGATTCAACGCAGAATCCGGCTAACCGTCTTGGTGGGGGCGCTTGCGCCCTAACGGATCAGCATCGCCCTGAAGTCATTGACATTGGTTCCGGTCGGACCGGGTACGAACAGATCGCCGCTCGCCGAAAATGCCGACCAGGCGTCGTGGCGGGCCAGATGCGCGCGCGGATCGGCGCCCGCAGCCCGCATGCGGGCAACGCTTTTGCCATCGGCAAAGGCACCGGCATTGTCCTCGGAGCCGTCGATGCCATCGGTGTCCGCTGCAAGAGCGTCGACCCCGTCGAGCCCCTCGATGTCGAGCGCCAGCGACAGCAGCAATTCGCTGTTGCGGCCGCCCTTGCCGTAGTCCTTGCCTGTTATCGTCACCGTGGTCTCGCCGCCGGACAGGAGCACGACCGGCTTTTCGAACGGCCGATTGCGCAGCGCGACTTCACGCGCCAGAGCGGCATGCATGCGGCCGATATCCCGCGCCTCGCCTTCGATGGCATCCGACAGAATGCGGGCCTCGACGCCCAACTCTCTAGCTCTGCCCGCGGCCGCCTGCAGCGAGACGCTCGCCGAAGCGATCACATGGCATTCGTGCCTGCGGAAAATCGCATCCGATGGATCGGGCGCATGCGCTCGTTCGGATCGCAGATGCGCCATCACGCCTTCGGGAAGGACCATGCCATAGCGATCGACGATCTCAAGCGCTTCCTTCGCGGTCGAGCCGTCCGCCACCGTCGGGCCGGAGGCGACGAAAGCGGGATTGTCGCCGGGCACGTCGGAGACGACGAGGGTGACGAGACGGGCCGGACCGGCGGCTGCAGCCAGACGCCCACCCTTGATGCGCGACACATGCTTGCGCACAACGTTCATCGCAGAGATCGGCGCGCCGGAGGCAAGCAGCGCCCGGTTGACGGCGATCTCTTCGGCAAGCGTCAGGCCCTCCGGCGGCGCCGGCAGCAGCGACGACCCACCGCCTGAGATCAGCGCAACGACCAGATCGTCTGCGGTCAAGCCTTCCACCAGCTTCAGCAGTTCTTCAGACGCCCGCAGGCCCGCCTCATCCGGCACCGGATGGGCCGACTGCAGCACGCGAATGCGCTCGCAGGGCTCGATCGGCCCGTGGCGGGCAACGACAGTGCCTGTCAGCGGGTGATCCCACAGTTTCTCGAAGGCCGCCGCCATCTGGCTTGCGGCCTTGCCAGCCCCGACGACGACCGTTCTCCCCTTGGGTTTTTCCGGCAGATGCGCACGGATCGCCTCATAAGGGTCGGCAGCGCGCACGGCCGCCTCGAAAAGAGTGGTGAGAAAGGCACGCGCATCGAAATCTGCCATATCCGTCAATCCGGGATTTCGAGGTCGTAGACGAAGATGCCGTCGATACCGCCCTCTGCGGCTGCAACGATCTTCGCGCCGGTCTTCTGGTGCTCCGGATCGGCGAGATAGGCATCGCGCGCGCCGGCATCGGCGAAGTCGACGATGAAGCCTTCGGCATAGCCCTTGTCCATACCGATCTCCGGGCTGACATTGGCACCCTCATGGGTCGCAACAAGGCCGGGAAGCCGGCTTTTCAGCCCGGCGATCTCGGCGAAGATCGACGTTTTCTCCTCCGCCGAAATTTCCGGACGGAAATGAATGAAGACACAGTGTCGGATCATGATTTTCCTCAGCGGATAGCGGCACGGGCACGCGGCCTGATATCGTTTCGTTCATGGGCGAAGATCGCCGGCGGCAGGGGCTGGCGCTCGCGAATGATGTCTGCGCCCTTTTCGCCCATCATGATCGTCGGCCCATTGGTGTTGCAAGAGGGAACGCGCGGCATGACCGAACTGTCGCAGACGCGAAGACCGTCGAGCCCACGCACTTTCAGATCGAGCCCGACGACGGCCATGGCGTCGGTGCCCATCTTGCAGGTACCGACAGGATGATGGTCGGTCTTGGCATTGGCGCAGCCATAATCGAAGAACTGCTCATCGGAGACGACGCTATTGCCCGGCAAGCGTTCGGCCAGCACGAACGGCTTGAGTGCCGCCTGCTGCATGATCTCACGGGCGAGCTTAAGCCCTTCGATCGACATCTTGCGGTCGTGCGGGTCTTCCCAGTAATTGGGGTCGATCAGCGGGGCGGCGGCCGGGTCGGCTGCGGAGAGCCTGACGGTGCCGCGCGAGCGCGGATGCAGATAGGCGGAGTTCAAGGTCACGCCGGCGTTCTTCAGCTTTTCGACACCGGCCTCGATGCCGGAGCCGAGTCCGAGATGGAACTGGATATCCGGCGAGCGGGCGTCCGGATCGGCGTACCAGAAGCCGCCGGTCTCGAAGAGCGAGGATGCCACAGGGCCCGAGCGGAAGAGCACATATTGCAGACCTGCCCATAGCGTACGATGAAGTTTCGCGACGCCATCATAGGTGTGATCGCCGGTGCACTCGGAAATCACGAACAGATCGAGGTGATCCTGCAGATTGCCACCGACACCCGGCAGGTCGTGCTTGACGCCAACCCCCACCGATTTCAGGTGATCCGCCGGCCCGATGCCCGACTGCAAGAGCAGCTTCGGCGAGCCGATCGCGCCGGAGGTGACCAGGACCTCGCGTTCCGCCCGAATGGTCTCTCTGCCCTTGGCCGTGACAACTTCGACGCCGACGGCACGAGTGCCCTCGAGCACGATCCGGGCGACGCGCGCGCCGGTGCGCACCGTCAGATTGCGACGATCCTTGATCGGCGAGAGATAGGCAAGCGACGCGCTCGACCGCCGGCGATTGCGCTGCGTCAGCTGGTAGAAGCCGACGCCCGCCTGCTGGCGACCGTTAAAATCGTGATTGTAGGGAATGCCAAGCTCCTGGCCGGCGCGGATATAGGCATCGCAGATCGGCAGTGTCGCCACGGGCATCGAGACGCCGAGCGGCCCGCCGTAGGAATGATAATCGTCGGCAAAACGCTGGTTGTCTTCGGCGCGCTTGAAATAGGGGAGAACGCTGCGATAGTCCCAGCCGGTGCACCCGTCCTCCGATGCCCAGAGGTCGTAATCGGCGGCATTGCCGCGGGTGTAGAGCTGGGCATTGATCGACGAGCCGCCGCCGACGACCTTGGCCTGCGTATAGCGCAGCACCCTGCCCTTCATGTGCTTCTGCGGCACGGTCTCCCAGCCCCAGCTGGCAACGCCCTTGGTCATCTTGGCAAAACCGGCCGGCATATGAAACAGCGGGTTCCAGTCACCGCCGCCCGCCTCCAGCAACAGCACGCGCACGGACGGATCCTCGGAAAGGCGGTTGGCGAGAACGCAGCCCGCGGGGCCGGCGCCGGTAATGATGTAGTCGTATGTCATTTGCTGTCTTCCTCCACGGCCCGACCATTTGGAACGATCCAAATTTCCGACGTGACAAACCCGAACTTTGCTCGCCCGTGCGAGCTGATGAATGACTGCACTTCTCCTAGAGTCTTCCGATCGACAGGCCACCATCCGCCTGGATGACCGAGCCGGTGGCAAAACCGAATTTTCCGCCGGCAAGGCTGGCGGCGATATTGCCGATGTCTTCGGGCTCGCCCCAGCGCTTCATCGGCACCAGGCCACCGTCGATCAGGGCGTCGTACTTCGCCGAAACGCCGGCGGTCATGTCGGACCGGATGATACCCGGCCGGATCTCGAAGACGGCGATGCCGGTGTCGGCCAGTCGCAGGGCAAGTCCCTGGCTGAAGGCGGCAAGACCGGCCTTGCTCATGCAATAGTCGAGCCGTTCGGGCGAACTCATGGTCGCCGAAACCGAGGTGATATTGATGATCGAGCGTGCCGCCGCGCCGGGCTCGTCGGCCAGCATCGAGCGCAGCACCGCTTGCGTGAAGAACACCGTGCCGCGCAGATTGGTGGCAACGATCGTGTCGAAATTCTCCGGCTGCAGATCGAGGAAGTCACCGCGCACGACGGAGGCGATGCCGGCGTTGTTGACGAGGCAGCGGATCGGGCCCAAGTCCTTGCGGATACGCTCGACGGTCCCGGCATGCGCGCCGACATCGGCGAGATTGGCTTCGAGATAGATGGCGCGGCCTCCCCCAGCCGACAGTTCCGAAAGTGTCGCTTCCGTCGTCTGGTCGGCGGCGCCAAGGCCGGTCAGAGCGATATCGAAACCGTCGCGCGCCAGCGCGCGGGCAACGCCGAGGCCGATGCCGCGCCGGCCGCCGGTCACGATCGCAACGGGACGGGCCGATGTCGTCATGTGAGCTCCTTGGCAACGATATGGTCGGCGACGCGCAGCGCCTGCGCCGCCACGGTCAGCGCCGGGTTGACGGCGGCCGAGGTCGGCAGGAAGCCGGCGTCGACGACAAAGAGGTTTTGATGGTCGAAAGCGCGGCAATAGACGTCGAGCGGCGCCTTTGCCGGATCGGTGCCCATTCGGACCGTGCCGCACTGATGCGACGGCGTGCGCTTGTCGAAGGCCTGGGACAGCACGATCGGATAGCCGGCAGCCTTGAAGTGGACGCGCATCTTGGCTTCGAGCCCGGACAGCGCCTCCATGTTCGAGCGCCGCCACTGCATGATGATGCCGCGGCCGTCGACCATGATCCGGCTTTCCGGGTTCGGCAGGTCCTCCGTCATCATGTACCAGTCGACCGCGTGGCCGGCCATGAAGTCCAAGGCGAAACGCGGCGCCCACTTCGGCGCATTGGCCTTCAGGATGTCGCCGTTGATCTTGCCGAGCAGCTGGACATTGCCGAGCGGCAAGCCGTCCCGGCCGCCGGTCAAGTAATAGTCGTTCAGCATTAGCGTCTTCTGGTAGATGCTGTCGTTGCGCCGGAACGGATTGATCGCCAGCATGGCGCTGCAATTGTGGTTCATGAAGTTTCGGCCGACCTGGTCGGAGGTATTGGCAAGCCCCTTGCCGTCGCCGGAGCGCAGCAGGATGGCGGCCGAGTTGATCGCCCCCGCCGACAGGATCACCAGCTTGGGCGACAGCTGCTTCTTCTCGCCCCTCTCAGTGTAGTGGATCGCCTCGATCCGGCCGCTCGGACCTGCCTCCAGCGTGTCGACATGCGCCGATGTGATCAGCTCGATATTGGGGTCGTTCAGCGCGGCGGCCAGCGACGCGGTCTCGGCGTCCTTCTTGCCCTTGCCGGTGTTGGGAAACCCATCCCAGGGCGTGCGCCCGCCGGCAAGCCAGGTGTCGATGTCGACCCCGAGCGGCAGCGTCGCCGGATGGAGCCCCTGCGCCTTCAGCTCAGTGCGGGCGCGGGCAATGGCCGGCTCGTCCGGCACCGGGCCGTGAGGATAGGGCGAGGCATGGAACGGCTCCGTCGGGTCGTCGCCCAGTTCGCCGCGAACTTCGAACAATCGCTCGGCCTTGCCGTACCACGGCTCCAGCTCGTCATAGGCAAAGGGCCAGGCCGGCGAGACGCCGCCGAGATGCTGCATCTCGGTGAAATCCTCGGCGCGGTAGCGCAACAGCACCGCGCCGAAGAGCTTGGAGTTGCCGCCGACGAAATAGAAATTCCCCGGATTGAACTCGGTACCGTCAGCTTCGCGCCACATCTCCTTCGGCCGGAAATGGCCCTTGACGAAGATCGAGCTGTAGCTGCGCGCTTCCGGAGTGTCGGGCAGTCGTTCGCCGCGCTCGAGGATGACGATGCGCGCGCCGGAGCCGGCAAGCCCCGCCGCCACGGTGGAACCGCCAATGCCCGACCCGATGATGACGATATCCGGCTGATGCATCGTTGGTTACGCGATCCGCTGCTGCGTCTGGGGGTCGAAGAACACCGCCTTGTCGAGGTTGAAGGCGAGCTGCGATGTCTGGCCGGGCGCGATGCGCGCATCGGCGCGAAGACGGGCGACGACTTCCTTGCCGCCCAGCCGCGTGACCGCAAAGGTGTCCGAACCGGCAGGCTCAACCACCTCGATCAGGCATTCGCCTTCGACGATCGCCTTGGCATTGCGGTCGGCACCGTCAGGGTCGGTCAAGGCTTCCGGACGGATGCCGAAGACGACGTCCTTGCCGGCGTAGCCCGAGAGCGCGCCGCTGGCATGGGGCACGGTCAGCTTCATCGGCTCGGCATTCGGGCGCGCGAGCGTGACCGCGACATCGGCGCCGTTCTTTTCGATCCGCGCGGTCAGAAGGTTCATGGCCGGCGAGCCCATGAAGTCGGCGACGAACATGTTGGACGGGTTGTTGTAGATCTCTGCCGGCGTTCCGAACTGTTGCAGCACGCCGTCCTTCAGCACCGCGATCTTGGTTGCCAGCGTCATCGCCTCGATCTGGTCGTGGGTGACGTAGACGATCGTCGTCTTCATGCGGTGGTGCAGGCGCTTGATCTCCGTGCGCATGTCGACACGCAGCTTGGCGTCGAGGTTCGACAGCGGCTCGTCAAACAGGAAGACCTGCGGGTTGCGAACGAGCGCACGGCCCATGGCGACGCGCTGGCGCTGGCCGCCGGACAGCTGGCTGGGTTTTCGATCCAGCAGATGGCCGATCTGCAGCATGTCGGCAACCTGCTTGATCGCCTTTTCGCGTTCGTCCTTCGGCACGCCGCGGATTTCCATGCCGAAGGCGATGTTGCCGGCGACCGTCATGTTCGGATAGAGCGCGTAGGACTGGAACACCATGGCGATGTCGCGCTTGGAAGGGTGCAGATCGGCGACCGAGCGGCCGTTGATGGCGATCTCGCCAGATGTGATCGGCTCCAGGCCGGCAATGGTGTTGAGCAGCGTGGACTTGCCACAGCCCGACGGGCCGACCAGCACGAGGAAGCCGCCTTCGTCGATCTCCAGGTTGATGTCCTTCAGGATCTCGAGCGAGCCGTAGGATTTGCGCAGGTTGCTGATTTTGAGGAACGACATGAGCTTATCCTTTCACGGCGCCAGACATCAGCCCGCGCACGAAGTAGCGGCCGGACACGATGTAGACGATGAGCGTTGGCAGGGCGGCGAGGATCGCGCCCGCGAAGTGAACGTTGTATTCCTTGACCCCGGTCGACGACGAAACCAGGTTGTTGAGCGCCACCGTCATCGGCGTCGACGACGCGCCGGAGAAGGACGCCCCGAACAGGAAGTCGTTCCAGATATTGGTGAACTGCCAGATGACCGAGACGACGATGATCGGGCCGGACGACGGCAGCATGATCCGCCAGAAGATCTGGAAGAAGCTGGCGCCATCGATCTGTGCGGCGCGCACCAGCTCCGTCGGAAAAGCCTCGTAGTAGTTGCGGAAATAAAGCGTGGTGAAGCCGAGGCCGTAGATCACATGGACGAAGATCAGGCCCCAGATCGAGCCGGCAAGGCCGATGATCCCCAGCACGCGCGCCATCGGGATCAGCACGATCTGGAACGGGATGAAGCACGACAGGAGCAGCATGCCGAAGAAGATGTTGGCACCGGGGAAACGCCACTTGGTCAGCACGTAGCCATTGAGCGCACCGATGATCGTCGAGATCGCGACCGCCGGCACCACCATCAGGATGGAGTTGATAAAGAACGGCTTCAGGCCCGTCGGCTGCACCCCGATCTGCGCCTTCGACCAGGCCTGAAGCCAGGGCTCGAAGGTCAGGGTCTGCGGCAGGTTGAGCATGCCGCCCTGGCGGATCTCGTCGAGCGGCTTCAGCGAATTGGCCAGCATCACGTAGAGCGGCAGCAGCGAATAAAGCGCAAAGACGATCAGGATCGTGTAGATCAGCGCCCGCATCAGGCGGTTGTGCGAGATGACATTGTCTGGGCTGGGGGCGCTCATGAGCGTTTTCCTCCGCGGATTTCGGAGTAGAGATAGGGAACGATGATCGAGAAGATCATCACCAGCATGATGATGGCCGACGAGGCGCCGATGCCCATCTGGTTGCGGGTGAAGGTGTAGGAATACATGAAGGTCGCCGGCAGTTCGGTGGCCTGGCCCGGCCCGCCGCCCGTCAGCGCGATGATCAGGTCGTAGGCCTTGATCGCGAGATGCGCGAGAACGACGAAGGCGGAAAGAAAAACCGGCCGCATCAGCGGAATGATGATCCGCCGGTAGATCGTCGACGTCGGTGCGCCATCGATCTGCGCCGCCTTGATGATCTCGTTGTCGACGCCGCGAAGGCCGGCAAGGAACATCGCCATGATGAAGCCGGTCGATTGCCAGACGGCCGCGATCACCACGCAGTAGATGGCGTAGTTGCGGTCCTTGATCCAGTTGAACGAAAAGCTCTCCCAGCCCCAGAGGTGCATCGTGTTTTCAAGGCCGATGCCGGGATCGAGGAACCACTTCCAGGCCGTACCTGTGACAATGAACGACAGCGCCATCGGATAGAGATAGATCGGCCGCAAAAAGCCTTCCGCCCGGATCTTCTGGTCGAGCAGGATCGCCAGTCCAAGCCCCAGCACCGAGCAGATGACGATGTAGAGCGAGGCGAAGATCGCCAGATTGCTCACCGCCCGCCACCAGTGCGGCAGGGCCCAGAGCTTCTGATAATTGCTGAAACCGACGAAATTGTAGGACGGCAGCATCTTGCTGTCCGTCATCGACAGGAAGCCGGTATAGGCGATGAAGCCATAAACAAAGATCAGGACGATAACGAAGCTCGGGGCAAGGACCAGTTTCGGTATCAGGTCCTGCAGGCGACTGCGGTTATCCATGAACGTTCACCACTTCTGGCGCTCAGCCATCAGGGACCCTCCCCGGTACGGCATCCACGCAGGTTCT
Organism: Ensifer sp. GW823-FHT05D09; assembly: GCF_058795755.1. Classification (NCBI taxonomy): domain Bacteria; kingdom Pseudomonadati; phylum Pseudomonadota; class Alphaproteobacteria; order Hyphomicrobiales; family Rhizobiaceae; genus Ensifer; species Ensifer sp. GW823-FHT05D09. The sequence goes on from NZ_JBXAIA010000006.1 coordinate 326,526, forward strand.
TGGTATCAAAACGCCTCCTCGCGTCCGCGGTGAAACGCGGCGCTTGAAAGACGCTTGCATGTCAGAATGGGTGTCCGGGACGCCTGTTTCGCGTCCCGGACCGGGTCTTGCCCGTTACTTCGCAGCCGCAACGGCGGCAACGAGTTCCTTGACTGCCTCGTCGGAGGTCAGTTCACCGTTGAACTCGCGCGTCACGACGTCGTAGATCGCGTTCTTGACGGCAGCCGGATTGGCATGGCCATGGGCCATCGAACCGAACAGCGTGCCGTTGGTGTTGGCTTCGGCGAGATCCTTGATGCCCTTCTTGCCGCAAGCGTCGAAGTCCGTGTCCGGAACGTCGGTGCGGGCCGGAACCGAACCCTTGACGACGTTGAACGCCGACTGAAAGGTCGGGCTTTCGATCGCCGATGCCATTTGCAGCTGAGCCGGGATCTTGTCGTCGGCAACCTTGAACATCGCGAACTGGTCGGAGTTGAAGGTGACGGAGCCCTGCGTGCCCGGGTAGCGCATGCAGACGAAATCGGTACCAGGCACCTTCTTCGCCTTCAGGAACTCACCCTTGGCCCAGTCGCCCATGAACTGCATGCCGGCCTTGTTCTCGATGACCATTGCCGAAGCAAGGTTCCAGTCGCGACCGGAGAAGTTGTCGTCGACATAGGAGCGCAGCTTCGTCATGCGGTCGAAGGCTTCCTTCATCTTGTCGCCGCCGAGCGCTGCCGGGTCGAGGTCGATGAAGGCCTGCTTGTAGAAATCGGTGCCGAGCGAGAGCACGACAGCGTCGAAAATCGTCGCGTCCTGCCACGGTTGGCCGCCATGGGCGATCGGCGTGATGCCCTGAGCCTTGAAGTTGTCGAGGAGCGCGACGAGCTCTTCCCAGTTGGTCGGCTCCTTGCCGCCGGCCTTGTCGAGAGCTGCCTTGTTGATCCACACCCAGTTGGTCGAGTGCACGTTGACCGGAGCTGCGATCCAGTGGCCGTCATACTTCGAGAACTGCTGCAGGGCCGTCGGGATGACCTTGTCCCAGCCTTCCTTGGATGCGGTCTCGTCCAGGTTGCCGAGCGCGCCTTCCTTGGCCCAGTCGAGAATGTCGAAGCCGAGCATCTGCACGGCGGTCGGGGCGTTGCCCGAGGTGACGCGAGCGCGAAGCACGGTCATGGCTTCCGTGCCGCCGCCGCCGGCGACCGGCATGTCGGTCCAGGAAATGCCCTTGCCTTCGAGGTCCTTCTTCAGGACGTCGAGCGCGGCAGCTTCGCCACCGGATGTCCACCAGTGCAGCACTTCCACGTTCTCTGCTGCGCGCGCGGCCGTGGCCGCCATCATCAGCGCCACAACAGCCGTCGTCGTCATCAACTTGCGCATCGTTATCCTCCCGTTTGCAAGTTATCGAAGCGGAACCTCCTCCCGCCTCGGATATCGCACCGCCTAAGGCGGCGGCTGGCCAATTTAAAACGTTATAAATTCAGCAAGTCAAGCATTCCGCACGCGTGCGCTTCTCCACCTCAAGAAGCAATTGAATTTACTGACTTATATACAGCTTCAGACGTTTCGCAGTGCAGCAATCCTTGCCGCGACGCAAGATTTAAAACGTTTTCATGATTCGATTGCCTAAGCGTTCGTGCCACGTTACAAAAGCCGCTCTTGACCGCCTTGAGGATGACTAGCATTGGCCGATCCCTCCAAGCCCGCCCGTTCCGAAGACAATGGCCTGGCCGTCCGACGCGGCAAGCCGACCCTTCGCACGATCGCCGAGATCACCGGCCTTGCGGTCACCACCGTTTCGCGCGCGCTTGCCGAAGCGCCGCAGATTTCCGCCGAGACGCGCAGGCGGGTGCGCGAGGTGGCGATCGAAATCGGCTACTCGCCCGACCGCGCCGCCCAGCGGCTGAAGACCGGCCGCACCAACGTCATTGCCGTTCTGCTCGACCCGCACGAGGAAATCCTCGGCTACGGCACCTCGATCATGAGCGGCATATCCAAGGCGCTGCAGGGCACGTCCTACCACGTGATCGTCATGCCGAACTTCCTCAACACCACCAATGTCGAGGCGGTGAACTACATCACCCGCAACAGCATGGCCGATGGCGTGATCTTCTCGCGTACCGAACCGCTCGATCCGCGTGTCATGGTGTTGTCCGAGATCGGCTTTCCGTTCGTCACCCACGGGCGCACCGAGCTTTCGACGCCGCACGCCTATGTCGATTACGACAACTTCACCTTCGCCTATCAGGCAACCCGCCGCCTGATCGCCAAGGGGCGCCGCAAGCCGGCGTTGATCAGCGGCCCGGCCGGCTTCACCTTCACCGGCCATCTGCAACACGGCTTCATGACTGCGGTGCGCGAGGCGGGCTGCGCCTACGAAATCCTCTCCGGTATCGATCTCGACAGCCCCGCCGGCAACATTCGCGACCGTGTGCGCCAGCGTTATACCGAGGCTGATCCGCCTGACAGTTTCATGTGCGGCGGCGAGGTCTGCGCTCTTGCCACCATTACCGGCATGAGCGATTGCGGACTGACGCTCGGCAACGAATATGACATCGTCGCCAAGCAGACGTCGCACTTGCTGGGCGCGATCCAGCCTCAGGTGGAGACGATCTACGAGGACCTGACGGCCACGGGCGAAGACATGGGCCGCGTGCTGCTGCAGCGTATCGGCGGCGAAACCGACGTCAGCAAGCTGCAGCTGCTGCTTTCTCCGCAGATCCCGGCCAACTGGTAGATACCGGGCCGAGGCGCACAACGACGGCAGGCCCGCGGCGCGCGATGGCGCCTCGTCCCGTTTCGTTGTTGCGATCAGTGCCCTCATCATCCGTCTCCTCACATCCCGCGATTAGCGCGGCATCCACCAACCGGTGCGCGCGCCGATATGCATGTTGAGCGTCTTGGTCTCGGTATAGTCTTCGACCGCATGGCGGCCGAGTTCGCGGCCAAGGCCGGACTGGCGATAGCCGCCGAAGGGCAGCTCGGATGCCCCGTCCATGAATGTGTTCATCCAGACCGTGCCCGCGCGCACCCGGCGGCCGATGGTCATGCAGGTGTCGAAGTCGCGGCTCCAGACGCCGGCCGAAAGACCGTAGTCGATCGAATTGGCAATACGGATGGCCTCGTCGGTGGTCTCGAAGGTCAGCACCGACAGAACCGGCCCGAAAACTTCTTCACGGGCAACGGCCATGTCGGGCCGAACCTGAGAAAGAATAGTCGGCGCCATGAACTGACCCATGCCGAGATCGAGCGTTTCGCCGCCATGAGCGACCGCTGCACCGTCCTTCGATGCGGCAGAAACATAGCCGGCAATCTTTTCCAGGTGCTGCGGCGTGATGATCGCCCCGACCTGGGTTTCCGGGTCGAGCGGATCGCCGACCTTCACCTTGGCCGAGAGCGCCGCGATGCGCGCCGTCACCTCGTCGGCGATATCGCGATGAAGGATCAGCCGCGAGCCGGCATTGCAGCATTCGCCGGCGTTGAAATAGGCGCCGAACACGGCCGCATCGATGAACTCGTCGAGATTGGCATCGGGAAAGACGATCTGCGGGTTCTTGCCACCGAGTTCGAGCGACACCTTCTTCAAGGTCTGCGCGGCGTTGGCCATCGTCAGACGGCCGACGCCGGTCGAGCCGGTAAACGAGATCATGTCGACATCGCCATGCGTCGTCATCGGCGCGCCGACCTCCGGACCCGTGCCGGTGACGATGTTGACGACACCGGCCGGCACGCCGGCAGCTTCCAGGATTTCGCCGAGCACCAGCGTCGAGGCGGAGGTCATTTCGGAAGGCTTGACCACCGTCGTGCAGCCGGCAGCGAGCGCAAAAGGCAGCTTCTGGCTGACGATCAGGAACGGGAAATTCCACGGTGTGATGATCGAAACGACGCCGATCGCTTCACGCAGGACGACGCCGAGCGTGCCGTCTCCCAGCGTATTGTAGCTTTCGCCGTGAAGATCGCGGGCAAGGGCTGCGGCATAGCGCCAGATATCGGCAGCGCCGCCAAGCTCACCCTTGGCCTGGCTGATCGGCTTTCCGGATTCGATCGCATCGAGGAAGGCAAGCTCGTCGGCGCGCGCGGCAATCATATCTGCCGCCTTGAGCAGAACCAGCGACCGCTCGGATGCCGTCATGCGTGGCCAGGGACCATCGTCGAAGGCGCGGCGGGCGGCGGCGATCGCCCGTTCGGCATCGACGCCGGAGGCCGCCTGATAACGGCTGACGACGACGCCGTGACCGGGTGCAACACGTTCGAGCGTGCGTCCGTCAGCGCTGTCGACCCATTTGCCGTCGATCAGCATCTGGAACGTGCGCACCTTGTGATCGCTGAGTGCCTTGGGCCTCACCAGAACCGTCATTACCATTCTCCCTTGAACTGGGCTTCGCGCTTTTCGGTAAAAGCGGCGACGCCTTCCCTGAGATCGCCGGTCTTGGCGACGAGGATGGAGCCGAGCGCTTCGACCGCAGCACCTTTGTCCTCGCCGTCAGCGCAAGCGATCATCAGCTTTGAAATTTCGAGTGCGGCCGGACCGCGCTTGGCAACGCGCGCGGCGTAGTCCCGCGCGGCCTGCATCACCGTGCCGGTCTCGACGACGGCATCGACCAGGCCTTCGGCTTTCGCCGTCTCGGCCGTAAACATCTCGCCGCCGAGGACCATGCGCCTAACGATCTGGGCGCCGAAGCGGGTGACGAGACGCTGGGTCCCCGACCAGCCGGGAACCATGCCGAGGCTCGTTTCCGGCAGGCCGATCTTGATCTGGCTTTCGGCGATGCGGATGTCGGCTGCGGCAGCCAATTCCAGCCCGCCGCCGAGCGCATGGCCGTTGAGGGCAGCAATGACGGGCATTCTGAGCGTTGCCAGCCGTTCGAACACGCGATGGCCGAAGCGCACCCAGTCATGACCGAAGGCGGCCGCATCCATGCCGCCCCAGGCCTTGATGTCACCGCCGGCCGAAAATGCCTTGCCCTCGCCCGTCAGGATCAGCACGCGGACCTCGCGGTTCGCCTCGACCGTGTCGCAGGCGCCAGCCAGAGCCTTCAGCATGTCGATGTCGAAGGCATTGAGCTTTTCGGGACGGGCAACGGTCATCGTGGCGATTGCGCCGTCGATGGCAATCCGGATGCGCTCCTCAGACACGGGCGCCTCCTGCAAGGGTGCGGGCAGGAGGCTTTGCCGGTAATGTCAGACCGATCGGTGCTTCGTGAAACAGGGCCGCTTCCATGGTCTTCAACCGATCGGAGACGATCAGCGGAAACTCGGACTGGTCGAGAATATGGGCCTTGAGGTCGACGCCCGGCGCGATCTCGGTCAGCATCACACCCTCGGGCGTCAGCTTCATCACGCAGCGCTCGGTGACATAGGTGATTTCCTGCCCCTGCTCGATGCCGCGACGGCCTGAGAAAGTGACATGTTCGACCTCGTTGACCAGCTTCTTCAGCTTGCCTTCCTTCTCGATCACCAGTCTGCCGCCTTCGACGGCCAGCTTGGCGCCGGCATTGAACATGCCGGAAAAGACGATCTTCTTCGCCCGCGCGGTGATGTCGACGAAGCCGCCGGCGCCGGCCGTCACATGCGGGCGGAAGGAAAGCTTCGAGACATTGACGGAGCCGTTACGATCGATCTCAAGGAAAGAGAGCAGCGACGCATCGAAGCCCGCGCCCTGGAAATAGGTGAACTGATAGGGCGACGGCATGAAGGCGTCGGCGTTCGAGGCGCAGCCGAAGGCAAAATCAAGAAGCGGCACGCCGCCGACGGCGCCCTGCTCGATCACCCAGGTGACCGCGCCATGCAGCCCTTCTTCCAGCAGGATGCGCGGCACGTTGGCCGAAATGCCGAAGCCGAGATTGACGGCGCTGCCGGTCTGCAACTCCTGCGCCACCCGGCGGGCAATCACCTTCTGGATGTTGAATTCCGGCACCCGGAAGCTATCGAGCGGACGGAAGATCTCGCCGGAGATCGCCGGATCGTAAAGCGTCTGCGTCGTCTGCTTCTGGTCGGGGTCGACGACGACATAGTCGACGAGCACGCCCGGCACACGCACGTCGTGCGGCTTCAACGAACCTTCCTTGGTGATGCGCTTGACCTGGGCGATGACGATGCCGCCATTGTTGCGGGCGGCCAGCGCCTGGTCGAGACCGCCGAGATAAGCGCCCTCATGTTCATAGGTGAGGTTGCCTCGCTCGTCCGCCGTGGTCGCGCGGATGATCGCCACCTGAGGCGCGATCGCCTTGAAGTAGAGCCAGTCCTCGCCTTCGAAGGAAACCTTCTTGACCACCGGTTCGGCTGCGGCGGAAGCATTCATGGCGCAGCCTTCACGCGACGGGTCGACGAAGGTGTCGAGCCCGACCTTGGTCATGACGCCGGGGCGCTTGGCCGCCGCCTCGCGGTGCATGTCGAACAGGATGCCGGAGGGAACGTTGTAGGCGGCCACCTCGTCGGCGCCGATCATCTGCCAGATCAAGGGCGGCTCGGCGGTCGACGGACCCGACGGATAGGATCCGCCGATGATCTTCTTCAGGAGGCCCTTCCTGGCGATGTAGTCGACACCCTTGATGCCGCTCATGTCGCCGGCGGCGATCGGGTGCAGCGTCGTCAGGTCGCGCGGATGGCCGGTCGCCTCGAACCGCTCGCCGATTGCCTTCAGCATCAGGTCCGGGCAGCCAAGGCCGCTCGAGGACGAGACCGAAACGACCGCCCCATCGGGGATCAGAGCGGCGGCTTCAGCGGGTGAAATATGCTTGTTCATCGACATCAACTCAAAGTCCCGTTTCGATCGCCACGGCGTGGCCGGTCGCCGCCGCCTTGACGACGGCAAGCCCGGTTGCCAGCGACCAGACACCGTCCTCGCCGGTTGCCGACGGCTGGCCGTTGCCTTCGATGGCGGCATGGAAGGCGGCGAGCGCCGTCTCATAGAGATTGGCCGGATCGAGCGGCAGCAGGCTTTCGCCCTCGGCGTTGCGCAAGGTGACGGTGCCGACCGGCTTCTGCGTCATGACATTGCGGCCGATCAGCGAGCCCTCCGTGCCATGCACCTCGAACCCGGTTTCGGCAAATTTGGTGGTGAAGGCGTCGTGGAACTGGGCGATCACGCCGGAACGGAAGCGCAGGACGCCCATGACGCCGTCTTCCAGCCCCGCCTTGCCCATGCCGGCACAATGGCTGATGGCGACGGCTTCGGCCGGATCGTCGTTGAGCACGAAGCGCAGGGTATCGGCATCGTGCACGGTGATGTCGAGGATGACGCCGCCGCCGGCCTCGGGCCGCTCCAGCCGCCAGCCTTGCAGATGCGGCGGCAGATAGACGGCATGAAAGACCCTTGCGGCAATCGGCCGGCCAATCCGGCCTTCGGCGATAGCATCCCGCATCGCCCGGTGGGCGGCGGCGTTGCGCAGGTGATGATTGGTGGCCAGCACCACGCTGGCTTCGCGCGCAGCGACCACCATGTCGCGCGCATCCTCAAGCGTCATCGCCAGGGGCTTTTCGCACAGCACATGCTTGCCTGCGCGGATGGCCGCTAGCGTCTGCTCGCGGTGCAGCTCGTTGGTGGTCGAGACATAGACGGCCTTCACATCGGGATCACCAACCAGGTCCTCGACCGACGTCACCGACTTACCGATGCTGTTTTCCGTGGCATAGAGAGCACCGCGCTCGGCGCTGGTGCTCATCACGGAGATAACCTCGCCACCCGTCGCGCGGATTGCGCCGATCACCCATTCGCGCGCGATCGTGCTTGCGCCGATCAGACCCCACCCTGTCATGACAATGCCTCCCTCGTTTTGCGCTCGATCGCAGCACCGCAACTCTGGCGAACGACGAGACGCACCGAACCGATGATCGATTCTGCCTCTGCCCTTCCCGCATTGATCTGCTTCAGCAGCAATTCCGCCGCCCGCTGCCCCATGCCCTGCGGATCGACCGACACGGTCGTCAGCGCCGGCACCGCGGTCTTCGCCTCGATCACGTCGTCGAAACCGATCACGGCAAAGTCGGCGCCCGGCTCCAGCCGCCGCGCCCGCAGTCCGTCACAGACGCCGAAGGCGACCGCGTCGTTGAAACAAAGCGCGGCCGTCGGCCTGTCGGAAAGCATCATCGCCTGTTCGATCGCCGTCACGCCGCCGGCGCGCGATGGCGCCGAACCGATGACCAGTCCGTCGGCCGCATCGAGCCCGGCCTCAAGCAAGGCTTCGCGGTATCCGCGCATGCGCGCCTCGAACACTGCGGTATCGGGAAAGCCTCCAAGGAAGGCGATGCGGCGATGACCGCGCTCGATCAGGTGGCGCACGGCCGCCATGGCGCCGGCATGATTGTCGGACGTGAGTGACGAAACGCCGGCATCGGCGATATCGCGAACGACGAGCACGACGGGAATGCCGCTCTCGACCAGCGGCGCCAGATCGGCCGCCTCGGTGCCACGCGCCGGCGAAATGATCAGCCCGGAAACCCCATGCTCGCGCATCGAGGCCACCACCTCGCGCTGGCGCTCGATCTTTTCGCTGGTATTGGCGAGAAACTGGACGAAACCGGCCGACTGCACGACGGTATCGACGCCCACCGCCAGCTCGGCAAAGAAGCTGTTGGTCAGGTCGTTGACGACGATGCCGATGATCTTCGACTTGGATTGGCGCAAATTGGCGGCGCTGCGATTGTAGACATAGCCAAGCTCACGAATGGTCGCATTGACCTTGGCGCGCGTGACTTCATTGACCAGCGAGCTGCCCTGCAGGACGAGCGACACGGTCGACTTCGACACGCCGGCTGCGCGGGCAATATCGACCACCGTTACCCGTTCCTTGATCACAGCATCCTCCCAAACGTGCCCTATTTTTCACATTCATAATTGGAACGTTCCAAATTCGTCAAGAGGAATTTGCTTTTGGCGCGATGTTATCGACGAAGACTGACAAGGGAAGCAGGGACATCCGCGACATTATCCGTAATCTTCGAATGCCGGAATTTAAGATAACATTGCCTATTTCCAACGACTTATCGTGACGTTAGGGCCACTCTCACTGATCGATGACCACGCTTCGCGAGACGACGGCGAGAAATGCTGCTTGAAATTTGGAACGATCTAAATTATTCGAATGCAACGGTCCGAGGAGGAGACGAAAGCCGATGACAAGCCTGACGTTGCCACGCCAAGATGGTTCACTCGAGCAATACCGGCTGACGGGCACCCCGATCGAGCGACCCCACGCGACGCCGACCTTCAACCGCATCGCCTATGCGGCTGCCCACGTGGTTTCGGATCCGCTTCGCGATGCCGATCCCTGGGGCAACGCCGCCATCGACTGGGAGCAGACGATGGCCTTCCGCCATCATCTCTGGGGTCTGGGCTTCAAGATCGCCGAAGCGATGGACACGGCCCAGCGCGGCATGGGCCTGGCCTGGCCTGGCGCGCAGCAACTGATCCGCCGTTCGCTCGCAGAAGCCCGAACCGTGCCGGGGGCCGATCTTGCCTGCGGCGCCGGCACCGATCACCTTTCACCGGCCGATGCCCGTTCGCTCGACGATGTGATTGCCGCCTATGAGGAACAGATCGGCTTCGTCGAGGGTGAGGGCGGCCGCGCCATCATGATGGCAAGCCGCGCGCTTGCCCGCGTCGCCCGCTCGCCCGACGACTATCGTCACGTCTATGGCCATATCCTGCGCCAGACGAAGGGCAAGGTGGTGCTGCACTGGCTCGGCGACATGTTCGATCCACAGCTTGGGGGTTACTGGGGAGCCGACGATTTCGATGCGGCGCTCGATGCCGTGCTGTCGATCATCGATGCCAACCGAGACAAGGTCGAAGGCATCAAGATCTCGCTGCTCCACAACGCGAAAGAAGTCGTGCTCCGCAACCGGCTGCCGGAAGGCGTGCTTTGCTTCACCGGTGACGATTTCAACTATGCGGAACTGATCGAGGGCGACGGGGAAAAATACAGCCACGCGCTTCTCGGCATATTCGATGCGGTGGCACCTTCGGCCTCCAAGGCGCTCGCGGCCCTGGCCAAGGGCGATGTGGCCACCTTCCGCGGCGTGATCGAGCCGACGGTGACACTGTCGCGCAAGATCTTCGAGGCTCCGACACAATACTACAAGGCCGGCGTCGTCTTCCTCGCCTGGCTGAACGGCCACCAGAGCCATTTCACCATGCCGGCAGGCATGCAGTCGGCCCGTGGCCTGCTTCACTATGCCGACATCTTCCGGCTTGCCGACCAGGCCAATGTGCTCGACCGGCCGGACCTTGCCGTAAAGCGGATGGAGAGCTTTCTCGCGACCCTTGGCGTAGAGCAGGCCGGCTGAAAGCGAAAACGGCGCCCGCGAGGGCGTCGTCCGTAACCGGGGCAGGGACCTCGGCGAATTGCCTCAGAACGTCGCCGTCAGGCTCATCCAGAAACGGCGCCCCTCCATCACCGTGTTGAAGTCGGTCTGCTCAACCGTCTTGTCGAGAAGGTTGTAGACAGCCGCATTCAGCGTCAGACCTTCGCCGAGCGCATATTTCGTGCCGATATCGACGGTGGTGTAGGCGTCGTATTTCCGACCCTGCTGGCCGTTGATCGTCACCGGCTTGCCGTTGGTGCCGATGCGCGCGCCGGCGGCGATCTCCTCGCCATGATAATTGACCGAGGTCCAGGCTTCCAGACCCTCGACCGGGGTGAACCAGTCAGCCCTGAAATTGGCCATATGCTCCGGCGTACGGGCCAGCGGGAAGCCGGCATAGGTTCCGGTCATCTGTTCCGACAGCGTGTGGGTGTAGCTGCCGCGAAGCGTCAGATCCGCCGTCGCGTTCCAGGTCGCCGTCAGTTCGACACCCTGAATGACGGCATCGTCGATATTGTAGTTGTACCAGAGCCGGTAGTTCGGGTCCTCGCTCCAGCGCACCGGATTGCCCGCGGCATCGAGCACCAGCGAGTTGGAGATCTTGTCCTTGAAGTCGGTGTAGAAATAGGTGCCGCCGAGGATAACGTCGCCATTATCCCAGACCGCACCTATTTCATAACTCGTGCTCGACTCGGCCTTCAGGTTCGGGTCGGCGATGATCACGCCGCAGGTGCCGGCCGGCCCATAGGAGCAACCGCCGCCGCCGGTCGTGTAGGCATAGCCCGGAGCGATGCTGCGGATATCAGGCGCGCGGAAGCCGGTGGAGATGCCGCCCTTGACCGTCAGGCTGTCGGTCGCGTCCCAGACACCGTAAAGTCGCGGGCTGAGGTGGTAGCCATATTCCTCGTGGTGGTCGAGGCGCAAGCCGCCCGTCAGCGCGAAATTGTCGAGCATGCGCCATTCGTCTTCGGCAAACAGCGCCCACTGTGTCGCCGAGAATTTTTCGGTGAGACCGGTGCGCCGTCCGGGGTTCTGGTCTGACAGACGCGCCTCGAAATACTGCCCGCCGGTGACAAGCGTGTGGCCGCCGCCGAGGTCGAAGGGCGTCGTGAACTTGCCGTCGATGACGGTGTTGCGAACCTCGGGCGCGCGCGGTTGCTTGTCGAAGCGGCCTTGCGTCGCATTGTAGTTGTAGTTCCGCCGCTCTGCCCATTCCTGCAGGATCGAGAAATCGGACGTGGTCGGTCCCCAGCGCCCGGTGTGGGAAAGCGACCAGTGATCGCGATCATTGTCGTTGTAGGTGCTGACGGCCCTTGGACCTGTCTCGATCGTGTTGCCGACATTGGCGTCGCGCCGAAGCCTTGCCGTGCCTCCCTCAAGGTAGAAGTCGTGGTCCTCGTTCGGCGTATAGGCAAGCCGTGCCGTCAGGTCGTGCTCGCGGGCGCCGGTGATGCCGGACAGGAACGTGTCCTCGCCGCGCTTCAGCCCGCGCCCCCAGATCTGCATGCCGAGCGTATCCTTCAGGATCGGGCCGTTGGCATAGAACGACAGCTGGCCGGAATTGCCGTAGCGCGCATGCTGCTGCATCGTCGCATCCGTGGTGATCGAGCCATTCCAGGTGTCGGAGACCTTGCGGGTGATGATGTTGATGACACCGCCCATGGCATCGGAGCCATAGAGCGACGACATGGGTCCGCGCACGATTTCGATGCGCTCGATCGCGGCCGCCGGCGGCACGAAGCTTTGTTCGAAACCGGAGTTGCCGTTGGTGCGGGCGTCGCGCGTGCTCTGACGCTTACCGTCGACGAGAATCAGCGTGTAGGACCCCGGCAGGCCGCGAATGAAGATATCGCGCTCATTGGCAACGCCGGTCACCGCAACGCCCTGAGCATCGCGCAGCGCATCGGTCAGGTCGCGGAACGAGCCTTTTTCCAGCTCTTCGCCGGTGACCACGGTGATGCTCGCCGGGGCATCCTTGACGTTCTGCTCGAAGCCCGTCGCAGTGACGACGATCTGTTCGAGCTCCGTGTCTTTCCCCTTGTCCTTGGCTTTCTGCGCCTGCGCTTCCATCGGCACCGTCAGCGCCGTGCCGGCAAGGCAGGCGTAGACAAAGCGCCGACGACGACCCGACGACCGTTGAGCGGACTTGCGCCAAACCGGTAACGCGAATGTGTGTCGCTCGATGCCTTTTTCCGCCAGGCCGCGTGCCTCAATGCTCATCTCTGTCCCCACAAATAACTTGAGTATTGCAGTCCACTTAGTTATTGGCGACATGGGTGACAACGACGCTGTTTTAGAACGCTTCTAAATATGAACGGGCGCAAAACACCGGCTTCGAATATGCCCGACTCATGTTTGAGGGAACGAACAGTGATGAAGGCTCAAGCGCAGACGTCTTTACCCTCGCACGAACGGCAGACCGATATGAGCAGGCTGCGCCTGCTACTGGCGCTCGATGCGCTGTTGCGGGAAAACAGCGTCAGCCGTGCCGCCGCTGGCGTCGGATTGCAGCCCTCCGCAATGAGCCGGCTGCTGTCCCAGTTGCGCGAAGAGTATGGCGATCCGCTTTTCCTGCGCACAGGACACGGGCTGCGACCAACGCCTTTTGCTGAAACGCTGAGACTGCGGGTGCGCGCCCTTGCCGCAGAGACGGAGGCGCTTTTCGAACGAGCAGGCCCGGCCACAGCGGCCAGCCCTGAGGACCATAGCGGCTGGGAGGGGGCAGGGCTGATCGCAGCGCCGCCGCTCTCAGTTCGACCAAGCCTGATGCTGGACGGCGAGCCGACACCCGAAGCCTTTGCCGCCAAGCTGGCGCGGATCGGCGACGATGCTGCCCCTCAACGCCGACTCGCCCGCAGCATCGCGACCATCGGCACCGGTGCCGGCCGCAGCCGTCCGCTGAGCGAAGCGGAAGCGGAAGATGCCTTGGCAATCATCCTTGCCGGAGAGGCGGATCCTGTTCAGGTCGGCGCCCTGATGGCGGCGCTGCAATATCGCGGCGCGACCGCCGTAGAGATCGCCGGCTTCGTCAGGGCGATCCGCCGCCATGTCGGCGCGGTTTCGGCCGGCAAGGGCACGGCTGACCTCGACTGGCCGTGTTATCTCTCGCCGAAGCTGAAGACCGCACCTTGGTTCCTGCACGCAGCAAGGCTGGTGGCAAGCGCCGGCTACCGCGTCATGCTGCACGGCCATTATGGTCAGGAGGGCGCAGAGCGCGGCAAACTCGAAATCGCCGCCACCCGCGCCGGCATAGCCGTTTGCTCCTCGCTCGATGAGGCCAACATGGCGCTGGAAGAAACCGGGATCGCCTATCTTCCGCTACCGGCACTTTCACCGCAGATCTACCGCCTGCTCGGCCTCTATGGGCTGATGGAAATGCGCATCCCGCTTGGTTCCGCCGTGCACCTCACCAACCCCACAGGCGCGCGCACGTGCCTGCTTGGGGTTGCCAATTCCGCAGCCCGAACCCTGAGCCGCGACATTGCGCTTCTGCTCGACGTGAAGGAACTGACGATCCTCGGCAATACGCGTGACCATGCGGAGTTTACGCCCTATCGCCAGACACCATTGTTTCGCCTGGTCGGGGGCGAGGCCGCCGATCTCGTCATTCCGGCCCTGCCGACGCCACCGGCGGAAGCGCGCACTGGCCTCAGCACCCGCGAATACTGGGAAGCGGTCTGGACGGGAGCGGCCCGCGACGAACGCGCCGAGACGACGATCGTCACCACGGCAGCGGCAGCCCTTCTCAGCCTCGGCAATGCCGCGGACTTCGAAGCAGCCTGCGAGACAGCGCGGGCGCTTTGGGCGGGCCGATCGCGCCAAATGGCGCGATAAACCCGCCGCCGCGCCTCAGGCCGCCAGACCCTTCTTGGCGAGCATCGCATCCGGGCTCGGCAGCTTGCCGCGGAACCGCTTGTAGGCGTCTTCCGGATCGATCGAGCCGCCGACCGAATAGACGTAGTCCTTGAGTTTTTTGGCCATGCCGGGGTCGAAGGGATTGCCAGTTTCTTCGAAGGCGGCAAACGCATCCGCATCCAGGACTTCCGACCACATGTAGGAGTAATAGCCGGCAGAATAGCCGTCACCGGAGAACACATGCAGAAAATGCGGGCTGCGGTGGCGCATGACGATAGATTGGGGCATGCCGATCTTGTCGAGCGTTGCTGCCTCGAGCGCCATCGGCTCGCCCTGCGTTTCCGCCGTGTGATAGGCCATGTCGACCAGGGCGGACGAGGTGAACTCGACCGTCGCGAAACCCGAGTTGAACGTACGTGCGGCAAGCACCTTGTCGAGCAGCGCCTCCGGCATCGGCTCGCCCGTCTGGTAATGCACCGCATAGCGCTTGAGGATATCGGGCACCGTCAGCCAATGTTCGTAGAGCTGCGACGGCAGTTCGACGAAATCGCGCGAGACGCCCGTGCCGGACACCGAGGGGTACGTGACGTTGGATAGCATGCCATGCAAAGCATGCCCGAATTCGTGGAAGAGGGTGCGCGCGTCGTCGAGCGACAGCAGTGCGGGCTTGCCCTCGGCGGGCTTGGCGAAGTTGCAGACGTTGTAGATGATTGGCAGCTCGCCGACGGCACCGTTCTTGAGGGTCAACTTGTGCTGCGACTGGAACGAGCTCATCCAGGCGCCGGACCGCTTCGACGACCGTGCGAAATAGTCACCGAGGAACAGCGCCACCAGCTTTCCGCCGGCATAGCGGATCTCGAAAACGCGCACGTCAGGATGATAGCCGGCAATGCCCTTCTTCTCGGTCGCAGTGATACCGAACAGCCGTTGGGCTACATCGAAGCAGGCGTCGATGATCTTTTCGAGCTGCAGATAGGGCTTCAGTTCGCCTTCCGAGAAGTTGAATTTTTCGGCGCGCAGCTTTTCGGCATAGTGGCGCCAGTCCCACGGCATGACGTCATGATTGCGCCCTTCTGCAGCGACCAGCTTGGCAAGATCGGCCTCTTCCTCGCGGGCGCGGGCAACCGCCTTTTCCCAGACCTGCATCAACAGGCCGTTCACGGCTGAAGGTGTCTTGGCCATGGTGTTGTCGAGCTTCAGCGCCGCGTAGTTGTCGTAACCGAGCAGCTTGGCCTTCTCGGCCCTGAGCGCCAGGGTTTCGCCGATGAGGCCACGATTGTCGGTTTCGCCGCCATTTTCGCCGCGGGCGATCCAGGCGCGGAACGCCTGTTCGCGAAGCTCGCGATTGTCGGAAAAGGTCAGGAACGGTTCGATGATCGAGCGCGACAGCGTCACCGCATATTTGCCATTTTCGCCACGGTCAGCGGCGGCGGCGGCCATCGCGTCGCGCAAGAAATCGGGAACGCCGGCCAGGTCCTCGTCGCTCTGAAGCAAGAGCGCCCAGCTCTTCTCGTCGGCGAGCACGTTCTGGCCGAACTTGGCACCGAGGCCAGCGAGCGTCTCGTTGATCGCAGCCAACCGCTCCTGCTCGTCCTTGCCGAGCTTCGCGCCGGATTTGACGAACCCCTTCCAGTGCCGCTCCAGCACTCGCGTCGCCTCCAGATCGAGACCGAGGCCTTCGCGGTTTTCCCAGAGCGTGTCGATCCGCTTGAACAGCGCGGCATTCATGCCGATCTTGGAATAATGCCGCGACATTTTCGGCGCGATGTCACGCTCCAACGCCTGGATGGTTTCGTTGGTGTCAGCACCGGCCTTGTTCCAGAAGATCGAGGAGATGCGCGACAGCTCGTCCCCGGCAATCTCGAGCGCGATCACGGTGTTGTCGAAGGTCGGCGCCGCAGGATTTCCCGCAATTTCGTCGATCTCAACCTCATGCGCCTTGAAGGCCGCCTCGAAGGCCGGCGCAAAATCCGTGTCCTTCACCAGATCGAAGCGAGGCAGGCCCTCATGCCCGGTCCAGGTCGTCAGGGCAGGATTGAGCGGGGTGCTGGCGGTCATGAAGGATCCTTTCGCATGCGGATGCCGGCCCAAGGCCGGGGAGGGAAGCGCCCGGAAGCCGCAGGGCATCTCGGGCGGAAGAGCTTGAGGTGGTCGCTAACGTCCCTGCCGTCAAGGCTTGGGCGTCAAGGCATTGACGTCAAGGCTTGCGCAAACCGAGAAGACCGGGGGCGGCATGCCACACGGCCTGGACGGCAAAACCGATGAACAACAGGCCCGATAGCCGGACGATCGCCAGCTCATGGCGGCGATAGAAGCGCCGCACCACCGAAGCGCCGATGATGACGATCAGGATCAGGTCGGCGACAAGAAAGCCGATGAGCGAGACGCCGAGCAGCATCGGCAGCGCGTCGAACTCCAGTGCGTTGGCGGAGCCGGCGAGCAAGGCAGTGAAGGTGGCGAGCGCCACCGGATAGCCCTTGGGATTGGTCAGGCCGAAGATCAGCCCGCGCCGCAGCGGCTTCTCCACCGTGACCAGCGCCCTGTTGTCGCCTTTCGGCCGGGCACGCAGGGCGGTCCAGCCGATCCAGCCGAGATAAAGGCCGCAGAAGAGACCGAGAATATCGAAGACCGTCGTGCCGACGGAACGGGCGCCGATGATCGCAACCAGCGCCAGCGCCGACCAGAGGATATCGCCGGCGAGATGGCCCCCCATGAACAGCGCGCCTGCCTTGCGGCCCTGGCCGGCGCCGATGCCGAGCAAGGCGAGAAAGGCTGGCCCGGGAATGAGCGTATAGGAAAGGGCGGCGAGAAAGGCACCGATCAGCAGCGTCTCGGACATGGCAAGTCCCCGGTTGTTTCACCGGCCATTCGATCCCCCGCCAGCGATTCCGTCAAGCGGAAAGGCGAGGCGTTGGCGAATGTCGAAACGAAAATGCGCTTCGACCGCAGAGTGGTCGCGCGAAGAAACAATGTTAGCGATGGAGCGCATCGTTCCGGCGATTGCCGAAGATGAGGGCATTGATGCTGGCGCCGAGAAGCGCGGTGATCTCACGAGTGAAAGTGCGCATGGTCCGGGTCCTTCCGGGTGTTCGGGCGTTGGCGGCTTCAGGCCGCGGATGTGAGAATTCCATCCTTTCGGGTTGCGCGCTGTTTCTCCGGGAACGGGCATCGGACCGGGACGGTGACGCACAATTCTTTCGTTACGATCATTTCCCTCGATACGAAGTTGCGCTAAGACGCGCGCGAGTTTTCCCCGCGAGAAGGACTTTCCATGACAGTGCGCAATCTCTTCCTTCTGCCCGGCGACGGCATCGGCCCGGAAGCCATGGCGGAAGTCCGCAAAATCATTGCCTACATGAACGCCGAGCTCGGCGCCGGCTTCGTCACGGACGAAGGCCTTGTGGGCGGCTCGGCCTATGATGCCCATGGCCAGGCGATTTCGGAAGGGGACATGGCAAAGGCGCTTGCCGCCGACGCCGTGCTGTTCGGCGCCGTCGGCGGTCCGAAGTGGGATGCCGTCCCCTACGAAGTCCGTCCGGAAGCCGGCCTTCTGCGCCTGCGCAAGGACCTGCAGCTGTTTGCCAACCTGCGTCCGGCGATCTGCTACCCCGCTCTTTCGGCCGCATCGTCGCTGAAGCCGGAACTGGTCGAGGGCCTCGACATCCTGATCGTGCGCGAGCTGACCGGCGGCGTCTATTTCGGCGAGCCGAAAGAAATCATCGATCTCGGCAACGGCCAGAAGCGTGGCATCGACACCCAGGTCTACGATACCTACGAGATCGAGCGCATCGCCGGTGTTGCCTTCGAACTGGCGCGCACCCGCAACAACCGCGTTTGCTCGATGGAAAAGCGCAACGTCATGAAGTCGGGCGTGTTGTGGAACCAGGTGGTGACCGAGACGCATAAGGCGAAGTATTCCGACGTTCAGCTCGAGCACATGCTGGCGGATGCCGGCGGCATGCAGCTGGTGCGCCAGCCCAAGCAGTTCGACGTCATCGTCACCGACAATCTGTTCGGCGACATGCTCTCGGACGTGGCGGCGATGCTGACCGGTTCGCTCGGCATGCTGCCTTCGGCATCGCTCGGTGCACCGGATGCGGTGACCGGCAAGCGCAAGGCGCTTTATGAGCCGGTACACGGCTCGGCACCCGACATTGCCGGCAAGGGCATAGCCAACCCGATCGCCATGATCGCGTCCTTTGCCATGTGCCTGCGCTATTCCTTCAACCTTACGAAGGAAGCCGACAATCTGGAAAAGGCGATCGCCACCGTGCTCGACAAGGGCATTCGCACCGGCGACATCATGGCCGAAGGCGCACGCCAGGTCGGAACGGTCGAGATGGGCGAAGCCATCCTTACGGAGTTCAAGGCACTGTCGGCCTGACCTGCGAAGAGCGCGCGCCCGGCGGGCGGCGCATTTTTTAAGGCACCTCCGGAGCGATCCGGAGGTGTTTTGCGTTCGGTGACCTTGAATTTGGCGGCCGAACCGACACATGCAGGCAAATCCGCCGCGAGCCATGGGTGGGAAGAAGGACCGCGCCACATTTGCGCATGCAGACCGTTTGGGAAGGCAATGATGAATCGACCGCTCGCATCAACCGGATGGATCCTCGTGACGACGCTGATCCTCGTGCTTGCTTTCATCCCGCTCGATCCGTTTCTCTCGACGCGGGCGCAGGCCCTGCCTGAGAGCGTCGTCGCCTTCAACCGCCTGATCACCGACTTCGGCACGTTCGGCTGGATGATCTACCTCTCCGGCCTGGTGCTTGCAGTCGCCTTCATTCTGCGGCGTGCGGTTCGCAAGGCACCGCTTCAACGCAGGGCCCGCACCGTGCGCAACCTTGCCGCCTATTTCTTCCTGACAATCGGCACCGCCAGCGTGCTGGTGCATGCGCTGAAGTTCCTGATCGGGCGGGCAAGGCCGGAGCTTCTGGTCGATCTCGGCGCCTATAGCTTGACGCCTTTTACCGGCGACAATCTGTTCGAGAGCTTTCCATCGGGCCATTCGACGGCAGCCGGCGCCTTTTTTGGCGTCTTTGCCATGCTGCTGCCGAGACTTCGGCCGTTCTTTTTCGCTCTAGCGCTGGTGATTGGCGTTTCACGCGTCATCGTCGGCGCGCACTATCCGAGCGACGTCGCCGCCGGGCTGTTGCTCGGCCTCTGGACGTCGCTGATGGTGGCGTTTCTCTTTGCCAAACGCGGCTGGCTTTTCCACGCCGATGAGGGCGGCTGGCCCATCCCCAAACGCTCGGGCTCCCGCTCATAAAAAAAGCCGGCGCGAAAAGACCGCGCCGGAGTCAGGAGAGCCGTGATGCCTCTCGGGGAAGTCTTCGGAGCGTTTCCGGCTCAGACCTGAGTCTCAGAAACGCTCCGTCTCTTGCTTGTCACGCATTTCCTGGCGAAGAACCGCTTCGCCCTTGTTCTGGAAATGCTTCAGTCCATCGCGTGAATGTCGCGATCTTTGGTTTCCGGCAAGAACAGCATGCCGATAACAAAGGTGATGCCCGCAAAGATGATCGGGTACCAGAGACCGTAGTAGATATCGCCCTGGGCCGCGCTCATTGCGAAGGCCGTCGCCGGCAGCAGACCGCCGAACCAGCCGTTGCCGATATGGTAGGGCAGGGACATGCCGGTGTAGCGGATGCGGGTCGGGAACATCTCGACGAGCAGGGCGGCGATCGGGCCATAGACCATCGTCACGTAGATGACGAGAACGGTCAGGACCGCGACGATCTTCGTCCAGTTGACGTTGGCGGGATCTGCCACCATCGCAAAGGTACCGCCGCCGGCAATCGTGTAGACGGCCATCTCGGTAGCGGTGCCGACTTCGTCCTTCGTCAGCAGTTTGTCGGTGACGAGCTTGTCGGCCGGAACCACGGTCTTTTCGCCACCGCGAACGGCAGCAGCATCGAGAGCCAGTTCCGGGTTGGCGGCAACGAAGCCGTCCAGCTTGGATTCCGGAACCTTTGCCGCACCACGAACCAGCGGGTAACCGGCATCGTGAAGCGCCATGTTGGTCTGCTTTTCGAAGGCGCCGTTGGCAGCCTTGGCACCGTCGCCTGCGGCAACAGCGTCGTAGCTGTTGATCGTCGTTTCGCCGATCTTGACCGTTGCCGGTGTACCGGCAGCTGCCGTCGTGACCACGTCATAGGGCACGGAGTTCTTGGTAAGGAACGCGGTTGCGATGTCGCACGAGGTCGTGAACTTCGCCGTGCCGGTCGGGTTGAACTGGAACTTGCAGTCGCCAGGTGCGGCGGTCACGGTCGCCCGTACCGTTGCCTGGGCCTCTGCGAGTGCCGGGTTGCCGGCCCAGGTCAGCGCCTTGAACAGCGGGAAGTAGGTCAGCATGGCAAGCAGCAGGCCGGCCATGATGATCGGCTTGCGGCCGATCTTGTCGGAGAGCCAGCCGAAGAACACGAAGAAGCCGGTACCGAGCAGCAGCGAAATAGCGACCATGATGTTGGCCGATTGACCGTCCACCTTGAGCACGCCCGTCAGGAAGAACAGGGCGTAGAACTGGCCGGAGTACCAGACAACCGCCTGGCCGACCACGGCGCCGAACAGAGCCAGAAGCGCGATCTTGGCGTTCTTCCACTGGCCGAAGGCTTCCTTCAGCGGAGCCTTTGAACCCTTGCCCTCTTCCTTCATCTTCTTGAAGGCCGGGGATTCGTTCATCTTCAGGCGGATCCAGACGGAAATGCCGAGAAGCACGCACGACAGCAGGAACGGAATGCGCCAGCCCCAGGCGGCAAAGGCTTCCTTGCCGAGAGCGAACTGCACGAGCAGGATCACCACCAGCGACAGGAACAGACCGAGCGTCGCCGTGGTCTGGATCCAGGAGGTGAAGTAGCCGCGACGCCCGTGCGGCGCGTGCTCGGCCACGTAGGTGGCAGCACCGCCATACTCACCGCCGAGCGCCAGGCCCTGCAGCATGCGCAGGACGATGAGCAGGATCGGTGCAGCGATGCCGATCTGGGCAGCGCCGGGCAGGATGCCGACCAGGAAGGTCGACAGACCCATGATCAGGATCGTCACGAGGAAGGTGTATTTGCGGCCGACGAGGTCACCGAGGCGACCGAAGACCAGAGCGCCGAACGGGCGAACCAGGAAGCCCGCGGCAAACGCCAGAAGCGCGAAGATGTTTCGCGTCGTTTCCGGATAGGAACTGAAGAAGGTCGCGCCGATGTAAACGGCAAGCGAACCGTAGAGATAGAAATCGTACCATTCGAACACGGTACCAAGCGACGAGGCGAAGATGACCTTCTTCTCCTCGCCGGTCATCGGACGCGTCTTTGCGTCGTCCGCAGTCGCGACATTTGCCATTTTGTTTATCCTCCACTCCAAAACAGCCCATTGGAGCGCCCATTGGCTGGTCCGGACATTCCTCCCAAGAACGTCCGAACGTGGTGCGCCTGATCACAGGATGTCAGAAAAGAAGGGCCGCAGGCAGGGATGCTTTGGGCTTATGACTTTCGTCTAAGAAATCCCGGGTTTTCAGGAGCGCAGCGCTGCCGCGGGCGGTTGCCGGTAGGCGAGCATCGCCGGCAGCACCGCGAGGACGGCTGCGAAAGCGAGAATGACCGAGACAAGAAATCCATCGCCGGCCGCGAACATGACGGGCATGGCAACGCCGCTTTCGGCAGAAAGATATCCGGCTATGAATTTCGCGGCACCGAAGCCGAGCGAAAAACCGAGAAGCACGCCGGATGCTGTCAGCGCAAACAACTCGCTCCAGACGATGACGAACACCGCCCGGCGCGGCGCGCCGAAAGCGCGCAGCGCCCCGATCTGCCGCCGGCGCTGGCCGACATGCAGGACTGTCACGAGCAGGATCGCGGCGGCAACCAGAACCTGGGCGCCCGTCGTCACCCCGACGAGCACCTTCTTAGCGTCGCCGAGCGTGGCATAGAGATTGGTCAGCACTTCGCCCGGAAAGACCGCCAGCGTCGCGTTGTCGCGATAATCCTGGCGAAGCTTGTAGGCGTCGGCGATCGATTTGGGTTTGACGAGGATCGCCGGCAGGCCGGGCGTGACCTTGCTCCAGTCCTCATCGAGCGCCGCGTCCGCCTCTATAGGCTGATGAGCCGCTTCGCCACCGGACGCGTGTTCGTCATGGGTGTGGTCGTGATGTGCGTCAGCCTCGTCGTGTTCGGCTTCCATTCCATGAAGCGCCCAGACGGCCTGCATCGGCACGAGTATGGCGCGGTCCCAGGCGGTTCCCGTGGGCTTGAGGCGCCCGACGATGCGGTAGGAAAGCTCGGTGTGGGCATGGCCGCCAAGCTCGGCCAGCCCATGGGTCGGCTTGACCGCATAGTCGATCGGCAGATCGACGGCAGCGCCGACAACAGCCTCGCCGGCGACGGCGAAGACACGTCCTTCGGCAAGCGCTTCGAGGTCGCGCACCAGCCCGGAGGAAGTGCCGACCACCGCATAGCCGCCAAAACTGTCGCCGAACCCGACCGGCGCTGCGGAGGCAACGCGCGGGTCGGCGAGAAGGCGCGGCAGGACCGTGCCATCCATCAGAGGCAGTGGCGAGGGCTGCAGGAAGATCGACGACAGCACGAGCTGCGTCTCGCTGCCGGGGGCACCAATCACAAGGTCAAACTTGCCGGCAGCACGGGCGCTGCCGAGCCGAAGCGCCCGCTCCTGCAAGGTGACGGCAACACCGAGCGCCGTTGCCAGCGCCACCAACAGGACGACGACGAGCGAACCTGCCCACAGACGCCGCAGATCCGCAAGGATAAAGCCGATCATGCCGCACGCTCCCCGATCACGCCGTCTTCGACGATGCGCCCGGCGACAAGCCGGATGCGGCGGTCCAGACGTCGGGTAAGGGCCGGGTCGTGCGTCGCGACAACAAGCGTGCAGCCGCTTTCACGGGAAAGCTCGATCAGCAGGTCGCCAACGGCATCGCCGGCATCGCTGTCGAGACTGGCAGTCGGCTCGTCGGCTATGACCACACCGGGCCGGCGCAGAAGAGCCCGGGCAATCGCCACCCGCTGCATCTCGCCGCGCGACATGGTCTCGATCATCTGTGTCGGCCGGGCGAGCCCGACGCGCAGCAGCAGATCCTGCGCACGGGCACGGATATCACGGGCCATCGCGCCGGAAAGCCGTGCAGGCAGCAGAACGTTCTCGAACGCGCTCAAACCCGGAAAAAGATGAAAATTCTGCAGGACGAGGCCGATATTGGCACCGCGCCAGCGATCACGGCCGCCTTCGGAAAGCGTGCAGATATCGACGTCGCCCCAGAGGATGCGACCCTGTCCGACCCGCTCCAGGCCGGTCAGGATGCTGATCAGCGTACTCTTGCCGGATCCGGACGCACCGGTGAGCGCCACGCGGCTGCCGGCTGGAATGCTCAAGCTATCGATCGCAAGGGCCGGCGCGGCCAGCCCGGGAAAGCGCATATCGATCCCTTGAAGCTGAAGACCAAGCATACGGCTAGACCGTATAGAATTCGGAGGAGCGCAGGCGCAGCAGGCTGACGAAGCCGGTCTCCGGGTCGGTCCAGGAGCCGACCTCCAGTGTCCCGCGCACCTCGATCGTCTGGCCGGGCGGCACGAACGTCTGCTTCTCGCCGAGGTAGACGACGATGATGTTGTCGGGCCAGTCGGAATCCGACGAACAAAACGGGCAAAGCGCCATCGGAATTTCCGTCAGCACGAAGAACGCCGCCTCGGCTTTGAGCGGCGGTGCCATGAAGCCGCGCATGCGTACCTCCTGGCCGGCAAGGCTTTTGACCTTCTGCGAGAATTCGAGACCAAGCACGCTGACCTTGCCATAGAGCTCGTCGAAGGTGAGGCTGGCATCCGCCCGGGCAACGCGCCCGTCGCTCGCAACGGCCGCGCCGGCGATCAGGCCAAGCATAGTGCGACGGCTCAAGGAAATGGGGTTCGCGAGGGGCATCGTCTTATCGCCATTTGATGTCGCGGCAACGCATGAACATGGGGCCGGAACAAAGTGTCAGCACAAAACCTTCTCCCCGTTGCCGGGGGGAAGGTAGGTCGTTGACCGATCAGTTGGTCTGCTTCACGCCAAGCGCAAGTGCGTCGACGAGAACGCGATAGACGTCGCTCTGCTCCATGTAACCCCTGAAGCCCTCGCTACCAGGGCCTTCCGACTGCAGAACCACGTCATCGACCGTGTGCTGGCCGGTGCTTTCGTCCTTCGGCAGGATGCCGACACGCAAGACGGCTCCGGGCATGTCCTTGTAGGCTTCGTTGGCGACATACTCGTCCTTGTCGTTCTTCACCGCTGGCTCGAACGGGCCATCCAGCTTGGGGCTGAAGGTTTCGTAGTAGTCGGGGAAGTTGGAGACGAACATGGCCAGGCGCCGGCTGGCATCGATCTTGTCGGGGAAGCCGTCCTTGTTTTCGTCGGTGTAGTTCGGGAAGCCGGCCGAGGAACCCGTCTTGACCTTGTCGCGACCTTCCTTGCCCTCGACGGTGTCGTCGATAATGCCGAGCAGCGAGACGCCGTGGGTATGGTCGCCGGTCACGACGATGAGCGTATCCGGGTTGTTCTTGGCAAATTCGCGGGCAACGCCGATCGCCTGGTCGAACTCGATGGTCTCGACGACGGCGCGCTCCATGTCGAGCGGATGGCTCATCTTGTCGATCGAGGCGCCCTCGACCATCAGGAAGAAGCCGTTTTCGTTCTTCGACAGCCGGTCGAGCGCCGTCTTCGTCATCTCGACGAGGCCCGGTTGGCCCGGGAATTTTTCGGCCGTGCCCTTTTTCAGGAACTCGCGGTCGAGCGTCACGTCCATGTTGCCGGTGTGGAACAGGCCGAGAAGCTTGCCGTCGGCGGGCGCATTGGCAAGTTCGGTCTTGTCGGTGGCAAGCGCGTAACCAGCGTCCTGGAACAGCTTGATGTAGTCCTGGTTGTCCTTGCGCTTGGAACCTGGCGTTTCCTTACCAAGGAAATAGGCCGAGCCACCGCCGAGGATCACCTCCGGCTTGACGTCGTAGATCATGCCGACGATTTCGGCCTTGTCATTGCGATTGCGGGTGTGGGAGACGACGGCGGCAGGCGTCGCATCCTCGATTTCCGAGGTGGTGACGAGGCCGATCGACTTTTGCGTCTGGCGACGCAGCGCCTCGGCGATCGTTTCGACCCGCGGATCGTCCAGGCTGTCGGGCGTGCGGTCGCCATAGACGCCGACGGCGTTGATCACGGTCTTGTGGCCGGTCATGTAGGCCGACATGGTGTTGGCGCTGTCGGTGTCGATCGAGTTGGTGGCCGACGTGCCGATGAAGGCCATGCGCTCAAGATCGTCCATGTTGAGGCGGCCATTGGCCTTCCCCTCGGTCATGCCCTTCGACATGATGCGGGCGGCGGTGCGATGGGCGACCGAAAGGCCGTCGCCAAGCAGGAAGATGATGTTCTTGGCCTTCGGCTGCTCAGCGGTGGCAAAGACGTCCCAGGTCACGGTCTTCGTCTGTTCGCCCGACGTTACCTCGACCTTGTAGCTGCCCGGCGCGCCGATGACGGCGTTGCGCAAGAGTAGGGCCGATCCGAGTTCCTTGTCTTCCTTGCCCTTTTCCATCGCGACATAGGCCGCCTCAGCGCCGAGCGCTGCCTTGTAATCCTGGCCGTTGACGGTCACCTTGATGTCTTCCGCCTTGACGGCACCCTTGAGCTCGACCTTGAAATCGAACGGCGAGCCGGCGAGAATCGTCGCACGATCAATCGGATAGACGTCTGCGGCCTGGGCCGCATGGGCCAGAACCGTTGTGGCGAAGAGGGTGACAAGAAGCGTGCGCATGGCGATCGTCCCTTTGAGGTGTCGGATGCCGCGGTCCTAACGCCCGGCGATGACAGCGACGTGACATAACGATCACGTTTGCGGGTGCCCAAGCATCGTACGCTTGACTCGCCGATAGAAACAATTATTAGGAGCCTCGGAAAGGAAGGCATTCCATGCTTCGCCGCGAACATAACTTCGCTGACAGCAGCATCCTGGCAGAAATCGCCGGGCAGGATATGCGTTTCCCAGCTTCCTTCAAAACAACGGCCAAAACGACGACGAAAACCGTCTGACGTCTCTGGCCCTCCGCTCTCTCCCCGGTTTGGCCGGGGACAGGAACCCTCGCGGCGGATCGCGCGGTTTCCCCCTCCACCCGACGAGGAGAGACAGAAAAGAGAGCTTAGATCATGGGTTTCAAGATTGCAGTCGCAGGCGCTACCGGCAATGTCGGCCGGGAGATGCTGAACATCCTTTCGGAACGCGGCTTTCCCGCCGATGAGGTGGTCGCCCTTGCTTCCGCCCGTTCCCAGGGCACGGAAGTTTCCTTCGGCGACAAGACGCTCAAGGTCAAGAACCTCGAAAACTACGACTTCTCCGACACCGATATCTGCCTGATGTCGGCCGGCGGCGCGGTTTCGCTGAAGTATTCGCCGAAGATCGGCCAGCAGGGTTGCGTCGTCATCGACAACTCCTCGGCCTGGCGCTACGATTCTGAAGTGCCGCTGATCGTGCCGGAAGTGAACCCGGACGCGATCTCGCTCTTCACCAAGAAGAACATCATTGCCAACCCGAATTGCTCGACCGCCCAGCTCGTCGTCGCGCTGAAGCCGCTGCACGACCATGCCAAGATCAAGCGCGTCGTCGTCTCGACCTACCAGTCGGTTTCCGGCGCCGGCAAGGACGGCATGGACGAACTCTTCAACCAGACCCGGGCGGTCTTCGTTGCCGACCCGATCGAATCGAAGAAGTTCACCAAGCGCATCGCCTTCAACGTCATTCCGCACATCGACGTCTTCATGGAAGACGGCTACACCAAGGAAGAGTGGAAGGTTCTGGCCGAGACCAAGAAGATGCTCGATCCGAAGATCAAGGTCACCTGCACGGCCGTGCGCGTTCCTGTCTTCATCGGCCATTCGGAATCGGTCAACATCGAGTTCGAAAACGAGATCACTGCTGACGAAGCGCGCGATATCCTGCGCGAAGCGCCGGGTTGCCTTGTTGTCGACAAGCACGAAAACGGCGGCTACGTCACGCCTTACGAGTGCGCCGGCGAAGACGCGACCTACATCTCGCGCATCCGCGAAGACGCAACCGTCGAGAACGGCCTCAACATCTGGGTCGTTTCCGACAACCTGCGCAAGGGTGCAGCACTTAACGCGATCCAGATCGCCGAGCTGCTCATCAACCGCGGCCTGATCCGCGCCAAGAAGCAGGCCGCCTGAACAAACAGACGGTAAGACACAAATAAGAACCCCGCCTGGCCCGTTATCGGCCTGCGGGGTTTGCTGTTTCACGTATCCGTGTGAAGATTTGATCGGATTCACGTGAAACCGTTAGGTATTTTCCGCCATTGAGGGGCGGGTGACAGAGCCGGCGAAGGCTGGCATCTTTGTAACGGCAACCAGATTCGGGCAATCACGGGGTTTTTCATGCACACGGCAAAGTGCGTAGCGATTGGGCTTGCGGCCCTGATTTCAACGGCGGTGCTTCCAGCGACCGCTTCCGCGGCACAGTGCGGCAACGACGGCAGCGGCTTTGCCGCCTGGATGACGCAGTTCAAGCAGGAAGCCGCCGGCAACGGCATCAGCCCTGCGGTTCTGAACAAGGCACTCTCGAACGTCTCCTACAACAAGGCGACGATCCGCGCCGACCGTGGCCAGAAGAGCTTCAAGCTTTCGCTCAGCCAGTTCATGCAGAAGCGTGGCGGCCAGACGATCATTTCGCGCGGCAAGAAGATGAAGGCCCAGAATGCGGCGCTCTTCAACAGCATCGAGCAGCGCTATGGCGTGCCGGCGGGCCCGCTGATTGCCATCTGGGGCATGGAAACCGGCTTCGGCGGCTTCATGGGCAAGGAGCACACGCTCTCTGCCGTTTCGACGCTCGCCTATGACTGCCGCCGTTCCGACTACTTTACCAACCAGCTCTACGCGGCGCTCCAGCTCGTCCAGCGCGGGGACCTCAGCCCCGATGCCCGGGGTGCGGCCCATGGCGAAATCGGACAGACCCAGTTCCTTCCGGCAAACGTCTTGAAGTACGGCGTCGATGGCGACGGCAACGGTCATGTGGACATGGTTCGCTCGAAGGCCGACGCGCTGGCGTCGACCGCAAACTTCCTGCGTGGTCACGGCTGGCAGCCGGGCGCCGGATACCAGCAGGGACAGGCGAATTTCGCCGCGATCCAGGGCTGGAATGCGGCCAGCGTCTACCAGCAGGCCATCGCCATCATCGGCGCCGAAATCGACGGCGACTGACCGCGAGCATTACGAGATTTGCAGATTGGGGAGCCCGGTTCGAAAGGACCGGGCTTCTTTTTTCACTTTGATCACATGCCCGGGCGGGCAAAATCGCCGGTCTTCGGGTCCATCACCCAGAGCTCGCCGGTCGAAATGTCGAACCAGGCGCCGTGCAGGTTGAGCTTGCCCTTGGCTTCGAGGATCTGGACGCAGGGAAAGGTGCGCAGATTGGCGATCGAGTTGCGGATGGAGACGCGCTCCAGCGCCCGCTGCCGCTCGGCCTGGGTCATCACTTCGTTGCTCTGGATCTGCTCGGCCGAGGGCTTCAAGAGGTGCATCCAGCGGCCAATGAAATCGCCCGGCGACAAAGGCTCGGCGTCGAGATCGAGCGCCGCCTTGATGCCGCCACAGCGTCCATGGCCCATGACGACGATGTCGGTGACGCGCAGCGACTGCACGGCAAACTCAAGCGCCGCCGAGGTCGAGTGATAATGGCCGTCGGGCTCGTAGGGTGGCATCAGATTGGCGACGTTACGCACGACGAAGAGTTCGCCCGGGCCGCTGTCGAAGATCGTCTCGGGGGCTGCCCGGGAGTCACAACAGGCAATGACCATGGTCTTGGGCTTCTGCCCGCTGTCGGCCAATGTCTTGTAACGCTGCTGCTGTTCGCTGAAGCGGCCATTCATGAAATTATGATAGCCGTTCAGAAGGTGGTCCGGAAAACGCTGCATATCCATCGGTTACCCCGCTGTAGTCGAGAGTTCAATCCACCAAGCCATTCGACGGCAAACCGTGAACAGCTTCTTCTATTTCCGGCGCATCTGGCTCGGATGCAGCAGGCGCCGCATCTGCACCATGGCCATCGGCGTCGAGAGACTGGACGCGTCCTGTTCAAGCGTCAGTTCATCGGCACCGCGCTTGACCGTGCGCGCGATGATTTCAAACACGCTGGCTGTCGCCATCTGCAGCGCCCGCTCCTCCGAAAGCCCCTCCAGCAATCGCGCCAGGAACACCGCCGTCAACAAGTCGCCCGTCCCGTTCGGCGGGTTCTCGATCAGCCGATGTTCTGCAAGAAGCGCATGGTTGCCGGAGAGATAGAGGTTTCCCGTGCCGCCATTCATCATCGGGATCGCCGACGAGACCAGCATGCGCGATGGGCCAAGCCCGAGCGCCGCATCGAGGATGGCCGCATTGGTCTCGAGCGCTGCACCTGCAAGCCAGGCCAGTTCGAAACGGTTGGGCGTGGCCAGGCTTGCAAGTGGCAGCAGCCGGTCACGGATCGCCGTCGCCGTCGCTTCGGGAACGTAGAGCCCTTCGGCATCGCCAATCACAGGATCGCAGGCATAGACGAGATCGGGGTTGCGGGCGCGAAGCGTCGTCACCAGCCGGGCAACGCCGTCTGCCTGTCCGACGGATCCGAGATAACCCGAAAGCACCGCGCGAACCTCGCCGGCCCAGGGCGCCTGAGCGAGATCGTCGATGACAGACTGGAATTCCGCGTCCGGGATGGTGATTCGCGTCGAACGGCCATGGCCAGGATGCCAAGGGAGGATAACCGTCGGCAGTGCCCAGACGGGATGGCCGAGCGTCTCCAGGGCGAAGACAACGGCCCGATTGCCAACGGTACCACGCACCACGTGACTGGAAATGACGATCACGGCACCGGGCAAGGAGGGCATTTCGGGCATCGGCCAGTCCAATCCTTCGATTTGACCTCTGATCACCGACTGTCACCGCCATGTCAACAGGCTATGGCAGAGAGCTTCCGCACAAGCCGCTGGCGTTTTCATGCTTTTTCATCGGAATTCGAGCAATTTTCGCCAATTTGCCTTCGATTTAAATGGATTTAAGCTGTTTTCACGTGAGATTCTCCGATTTTGGGCTCGTTTTTGCCGAAATCGTCATAAAAAGCGGTCGCCATTAGCCATGGTTCTGATAGGGTCTAGCCTATCATGAATGGGAGAAACTTCATGGGCGTGAAATACAATCCGAAGCGGGACAGACACATCGACGCAGCGAAGGCGGCCGCCATCAAACTGGGCACCGACGCGCTGGCGCCGGAGATCCTCTTCGGCGGGGCCAGCAACGACGACCTCGATCTCTATTCGGCGGACATGCTGGCACTGACGGCGGCCCATGCGAGGAGCGAACTCGCGCGCTGGGACGGCGGAAAACCTCAGGTTTCTGTTGAAACGGTGCCCGGCGTCGCGCCTGGCGGCACCGAGGTTTCGATCATTGCCGTCACCGAACACAACATGCCGTTCCTCTACGATTCGGTCATGGGCGAGGTGACGAGCACGCACCGCGACATCCATCTCGCGATCCATCCCATTCTGGTCCAGGAGCCGGGCAAGCCCGTCAAGTTGTTCGATCCGGACGAACCGAGCGACCCGGCGCACCGCGTCAGCCATATCCAGATCCATCTGGACAAGTTGACGCCGGTCGAGGCGCAGTCGCTGAGCAACCGTATCCGCGACGTGCTCGAACAGGTTCATCAGGCCGTGCACGACTGGCCGGCGATGACGACGCTGCTCGATCAGGCGATGCAGGAACTTGAGGACTACAATGCCTCGCGCAAGAAGAGCGACCGCGACGAAGCGCTCGCCTTCCTCCGCTGGCTCCGGGACAATAACTTCACCTTCCTCGGCATGCGCGAGTACACCTATTCGGGCAAGGGCGGGAAGGCCTCGGTCGAGCGTGGCACGGGCAGGGGTCTCGGCATCCTTTCCAACCCCGATGTGCGCGTGCTGCGCCAGGGCAAGGACGCGGTTCTGACGACGCCGGAAATTCTGGCCTTCCTCGAAAGCCCGGATTTCCTGATCGTCACCAAAGCCAACGTGAAATCGGTGGTGCACCGCCGCGCCTATATGGACTACATTGGCGTCAAGCGTTTCGATGCCGACGGCAATGTCGCCGGCGAACTGCGCATCGTCGGCCTGTTCACCTCATCGGCCTATACCCGCCAGGCGGCCGAAATTCCGCTGCTGCGCCACAAGATCGAGAAGATCGTCGACCATTTCGGCTACGATCCGCAGAGCCACTCCGGCAAGATGCTGGACAACACGCTCGAATCCTACCCGCGTGACGATCTCTTCCAGATCGACGTCGGGCTGCTGGCCGCCTTCTGCGAACAGATCAATGAGCTCGGCGACCGTCCGCGCATCCGCGTTCTGCCACGCATCGACCATTTCGACCGTTTCGTTTCGGTCATCGTCTTCGTGCCGCGCGAACAATATGATTCCGACGTGCGCGAGAAGATCGGCGACTATCTGAAGACAGCCTATGACGGTCGCGTTTCGGCCTACTATCCGGCCTTCCCGGAAGGTGGCCTGGCGCGCGTCCATTTCATCATCGGCCGCACCAGCGGCAAGACCCCGCGCATCCCGCAGGCCAAGCTCGAAGAGGCCGTGCGCGGCATCGTCACGCGCTGGATCGATCGATTCGACCTGCTTGCCCGCAAGGACGGCATCGAACTCGATGTCGACGGCGCCTACCAGTCGTTCTTCACGCCGGCCGAAGCCTATGCGGACCTCGCTGACATCGCCGCCTGCAAGGCGGAAGATCCGATCCGGATCTCGTTTTACAACTACAACCGCCCGGTCAACCGACCGGATACGGCTGAGCTGAAGATCTTCCATGCCGGCGAGCCCGTATCGCTGTCGCGCCGCGTGCCACTGCTCGAAAACCTCGGCTTCCGTGTCATCAGCGAACAGACCTACGACCTCAACGTCGGCAAGCATGGCGAGGACAAGCACCGCGTCGTGCTGCACGACATGGAACTCGTCCATCGCGACGGGCTTGCGCTCAATCTCGACAAGTCGGGTGCAGCACTCGAGGAAGCCTTCCTCGCCGCCTGGAACGGCACGATCGAGGACGACAACTTCAACCGGCTGATCCTGCTTTCAGGTCTCAACGCCCGTGAAGTGACGGTGCTGCGCGCCTATGCCCGCTACCTTCGCCAGGCCGGCATCACCTATTCTCAAGGGTATATCGCCGACACGCTGAACAAGTATCCCGGTATTGCCGCCGATATCTTCAAGCTGTTCGTCACCCGCATGGACCCGGCGCTCGAAGAGAAGCCACGGGCCAAGAAGTGCAACACGCTCATCGCCTCGATCGAAACCGCGCTATCGTCGGTCCCGAGCCTCGACGAGGACCGGATCCTGCGCCGTTATGTCAACGCCATCGAGGCGACGCTCAGGACCAACTACTTCCAGAAGGACGCCGACGGGAAGCCGCGTGCGGTGCTTGCCCTCAAGCTCGACCCCAAGCAGCTCGACGGCCTGCCCGAGCCGCGTCCGTTCCGCGAAATCTTCGTCTACGGCACCGAGGTCGAAGGCGTGCACCTGCGCTTCGGCAAGGTCGCCCGCGGCGGTCTTCGCTGGTCCGACCGGGCACAGGACTACCGCACCGAAGTGCTGGGCCTGGTGAAGGCACAGCAGGTCAAGAACGCCGTCATCGTGCCCGTCGGCGCCAAGGGTGGCTTCTATCCGAAGCAACTGCCGGTCGGCGGCAACCGCGACGAGGTGTTCAAGGCCGGTACCGAAGCCTACAAGACCTTTATCCGGACCATGCTGTCGGTCACCGACAACATCGTCGGCCAGGATGTCGTGCCGCCAGTGGACACGCTGCGCCGCGACGGTGACGATCCCTATTTCGTCGTCGCCGCCGACAAGGGCACGGCGACCTTCTCCGACACGGCCAACGGTCTGGCGCAGGAAGCCGGCTTCTGGCTGGACGACGCGTTTGCTTCGGGCGGATCGGCCGGTTACGACCACAAGAAGATGGGCATCACCGCCCGCGGCGCCTGGGAAACCGTCAAGCGCCACTTCCGCGAGATGGACATCGACATCCAGACGACCCCCTTCACGGTTGCCGGCGTCGGCGACATGTCGGGCGACGTCTTCGGAAACGGCATGCTGCTGTCGGAAAAGATCCGACTGCTTGCAGCCTTCGACCACCGCGACATCTTCATCGATCCCAACCCGGATACGGACGTGTCCTTCTCCGAGCGCAAGCGCATGTTCGCCCTGCCGCGTTCGAGCTGGCAGGATTATGACCGCAAGACGCTGTCGGAAGGCGGCATGATCATTTCGCGTGCCGAAAAGTCGGTGACGCTGACGCCGGAAGCGATGGCGGCGATCGGCATCGACAAGCAGAAGGCGACGCCGTTCGAGATCATGAACGCGATCCTGAAGAGCCAGGTGGATCTCCTCTGGTTCGGCGGCATCGGCACCTATGTGCGTGGCAGCAACGAGACGGATGCCGAAGTCGGCGACCGCGCCAATGACGCGATCCGCGTGGCAGCCGAAGAGGTCCGCGCCCGTGTCATCGGCGAGGGCGCAAACCTTGGCGTCACCCAGAAGGGCCGCATCGGCTTCGGCCTCAATGGCGGTCGCTGCAACTCCGACGCCATCGACAACTCGGCGGGCGTCAACTCGTCCGACGTCGAGGTCAACATCAAGATCGCGCTGGCGTCCGCCATGCGAGACGGTCGCCTGACCCGGCCAAAGCGCAACACGCTGCTGGCGTCGATGACCGAGGAAGTCGGCCATCTGGTGCTGCGCAACAACTACGAGCAGTCGCTGGCGATCTCTTTGACCGCCATGCAGGGTGCCGGCAACCGCACGACGCTCGGCCGACTGATGACGCGGCTGGAGGTCGACGGTCATCTCAACCGCAAGGTCGAGACGCTGCCGACCGACCAGGCGATGACTGAGCGCTACCAGGCGGGCAAGCCCTTGACCCGTGCGGAAATCGGCGTGCTGCTCTCCTACTCCAAGCTGGTTCTGTTCGACGAGCTGATCGCCAGCGACCTTCCGGACGACCCGTATTTCACGGCGACACTGGAACGCTACTTCCCCGGCAAGATGCGCAAGACCTATGCCGGCGACATCCATGGCCACCGCCTGCGCCGCGAGATCATCGCGACCGTGCTCGCCAACGAGGTCATCAACCGTGGCGGCCCTGCCTTCGTATCGACCTTGACGGATGCGACAGGTTTCCTCTCGGCGGATGTCGTCAAGGCGGCCGTTCTGGCGCTCGATGGCTTCGACCTGCCGCGGATCTATGACGAGATCGACGCCCTCGACACCAAGATCGGCGGCGGGCTGCAGAACGTCCTTTACCAGGAAGTCGGCCGCATCTTCACGCTCGTGACCGAGCGGGCGCTGCGCACCCATGCGGCAACCGGCTCGGTTTCCGAGGCCGTATCGCGGCTGCGCGACGGGCTTCAGAAGCTGCGCGGCACGATGCGGACCGCGGTCTCCGGCGAGAGCGCCGAAGAAGCACAGGTGAAGACAGCTGCCTTCGTCGAGGGCGGCGTACCCGCCAAGCTTGCCGAGGAGATCTCGGAACTGGCCCTGATGACGCTGGTGCCGGAAATCATGCAGATTTCTGCCGAAACCGGCGAGACGCTGAACCGTACCGCGCAAGGATACTTCGCCGTCACCGACACGCTTCGGATCAACCGGCTGCTGGCCGCCTCCGATCGTGTGCCGGCAACCGAGCAGTTCGAGGCGATGGCGCTTTCACGGGCGGTATCCGATATCGCCGCCGCGCGGCGCGATATCACTGCAGCGGCACTGCGCGAGCAGAAAAAGGAACGCAGCCCGGTCGCCGCCTGGGAGGAGAACGAGCGCGAGCGGGTCGCCCAAGCAACGGGCCAGCTGCGTCTGTTGACCGAGAAGGGTGAAACCACGCTTGCCAAGATCACCGTCGCTGCGGGCCTTCTGAATGACCTGGCACGCGGAAGGGCGAGGTAATCCTGCCTCTTAGGGACTGATCATCCGGGGAGCAGAAATGTGGGCAGTTTTTTCGCCTGCATTACGCTCTGGACCATTTGGAAACGATCAGATTGAAGATAGTCTGCGCCGCGCGTTCGAGGGGATGCGCGGCGCAGTCTTTTTCGGGAGGGGCACTTGCAGATTTCGGCCGACAGGACAGACGAACGACCGCGCGCGTCACGCGCGGGCATAGCCGGCTGGATGCTCTTCGACTGGGCAGCGCAACCCTTCTTCACGGTCATCACCACCTTCATCTTCGGCCCCTACTTCGTCTCGCGGCTGACAGAGGATCACGCTGTCGGTCAGGCGATGTGGGGCTATACGCTCACCGTTTCCGGCATCATCATCGCCATTCTTTCCCCCGTGCTCGGCTCGATCGCCGACGCGACGGGACCGCGCAAGCCCTGGATCGGCTTTTTCGCCGTCATCAAGATCGCATCCCTGGCGATGCTCTGGTTTGCTGCCCCCGGTTCACCGATCATTTACGCCGCGTTCTTCATCGTTCTCGCCACGGTCGCTGCCGAATTTTCGATCGTCTTCAACGATTCGATGATGACGCGGCTGGTGGACGAGAAGGATGTCGGCCGCATTTCCAACATCGCCTGGGGGCTCGGTTATCTCGGCGGCATGATCGTCCTGATCGCCGTCGTGGCGCTTCTTGCGGCAAATCCGGAAACCGGCAAGACTGCTGCTGGTATAGACCCGCTGTTCGGCCTCGATCCGGGCAAGGGCGAGGACGCACGCATAACCGGACCGATATCGGCGCTCTGGTACCTAGTGTTCATCATTCCGATGTTCCTCTTCACACCCGACGCCACAAAAGCGACGATGTCGCTGCGCAAGGCGACCGCCACGGGCCTGCGGGAACTGAAGGGTACGCTCGGCGAACTCCGGCAACGATCGGGCATCATGCGTTTCCTGATCGCGCGCATGATCTTCCAGGATGGTGTCAACGGGCTGCTGGCGCTCGGCGGTACCTTCGCCGCCGCCATGTTCGGCTGGCAGACCCTCGAACTCGGAATCTACGGCATCATCTTGAACATCGTCGCGATCGGCGGGTGTCTTTATGCGAGCAGGCTCGATGCAAGGCTCGGCTCCAAGGTCATCGTTACCGCGAGCCTCGTGTGTCTCATCATCGCGACGCTTGGCATTGTTTCGACGGGTCCGGGATTCACTCTGTTCGGCCTCATGCCGCTGTCGACTGACGATTCCGGCGGCCTGTTCGGCACAGCGGCCGAGAAGGCTTACATCCTCTACGGCCTGCTGGTCGGCATCGCCTTCGGCCCGGTGCAGGCCTCGTCGCGCTCCTATCTCGCCCGCAGTGTCAGCATCGACGAAGCCGGCCGTTATTTCGGCCTCTACGCCCTCTCCGGTCGGGCGACATCGTTCCTGGCCCCGGCATCGGTCGCCACGATCACGCTTGCCACCGACTCGGCCCGCATCGGCATGATGGCCCTCATCGCCTTCCTGGTCGCCGGCCTCATGATCCTGCTGCGCACGCCCTATCCGGCGGATGACGGGCGCAAAAAAGCCGCCGCGTCCTTTGGGCGCGACGGCTTCTGATGGTCTCAAGCTAGGTGCGAAAATCCGGGGCCGGCGTGAAGCGTCGTCCCCGGGCCCTGTCAGTGGCGGAAGTGGCGCATGCCGGTGAAGACCATGGCGACGCCATGTTCATCGGCCGCGGCAATGACTTCCTCGTCGCGCATCGAGCCACCCGGCTGGATGACGGCGGTAGCGCCGGCCGCGATCGCCGAGAGCAATCCATCGGCGAACGGCAGGAAGGCTTCGGAGGCGACGGCCGAGCCGCGCGTCAATGGCGTTGCCAGACCGAGCGCCTTGGCCGCCTCTTCCGCCTTGATCGCAGCGATACGGGCAGAATCGACGCGGCTCATCTGCCCGGCGCCGATGCCGGCCGTCTGACCGTCCTTGGCGTAGACCACGGCGTTCGACTTCACATGCTTCGCCACCTTGAAGGCAAACTTCATGTCTTCCAGTTCCTGCGCCGTCGGTGCGCGCTTGGTCACCACCTTCAGCTCCAGGTCCTCGACCATGCCGTTGTCGCGGGTCTGGACCAAAAGACCACCGGAGACCGTCTTGGCCGAAAGGCCCGGAATGCGCGGATCGGGCAGGGCGCCGGTGGTCAGCAGCCGCAGGTTCGGCTTGCGGGCGATGATCGTCTTGGCCTCATCGCTGACCTCAGGCGCGATGATGACCTCGGTGAAGAGCTTGACGATCTCTTCGGCCGTTTCCGCATCAAGCAGCTGGTTGAGCGCGATGATGCCGCCGAAGGCCGAGGTGGAATCGCAGGCGAGCGCCCGCCGATAGGCTTCGACCAGCGTCGGGGCCGTGGCCACGCCGCAAGGGTTGGCATGCTTGATGATCGCAACGGCCGGCGCCTTCTCCGGCAGGAACTCGGCCACCAGTTCGAAGGCGGCGTCAGTGTCGTTGATGTTGTTGTAGGAGAGTTGCTTGCCCTGCAGCAGCGTGGCGGTCGCCACGCCCGGACGGTTCTCGCCGGTGACGTAGAAGCCCGCCTTCTGGTGCGGGTTTTCGCCGTAGCGCATCTCTTCCTTCAAGACGCCGCCGAGAACGCGGTGGCGCGGCATCGGCGTGTCGAGCGCCTCGGCAAACCAGTTGGAGATGGCGGCATCATAGGCGGCCGTGCGGGCATAGGCCTTGGCAGCCATCTTCTGGCGGAACGCATAGGTGGTGGCACCCGACGCCAACTCTTCGATGAGGACAGGATAATCAGCCGGATCGGTGACGATGGTGACGTAGGCGTGGTTCTTGGCCGATGCGCGGATCATGGCAGGGCCGCCGATATCGATGTTTTCGACCGTCGTCGGATAGTCGCCGCCCTGCGCACGGACTTCCTCGAAGGGATAGAGGTTGATCACCGCCAGATCGATCGCGGTAATGCCGTGGGCCGACATCGCCGCCTGGTGCTCGGCATCGTCGCGGATCGCCAGCAGGCCGCCGTGGACACCGGGGTGAAGGGTCTTGACCCGGCCGTCCATGACCTCAGGGAAGCCCGTGAGGTCCGAAACGTCGCTGACGGGAAGACCTGCCTGTGCCAGCGCCTTGTGCGTGCCGCCGGTCGAAACCAGGCGCACGCCTTTTTCGTGCAACGCCCGAGCAAGCTCGACGACGCCGGTCTTGTCGGACACGGAGAGGAGAGCGGTCCGGACAGGAACCTCGTTCGGGGCGGGAATTTTCTTGGAGGCGACAGCCATCAACCATGCTCCTTTGGCGGCGCCGGACGCGCGGGGAGGATGCTCCGGCATTGGGATGGCTGCCCGTTAGCATAGCTTGCCGGCCGAAGGAACCTCGGCAAGCGCACATCCTAAAATAAGCTCAGTTTGTGCGCGAGAAGGTCCACTGGATCTCCGGCTGCCTGGCAACCGCAAAGGTGACCGTCAGCTGTGACGAGGCGCGGATGCCCGAGGGATCGGCAAAGAAAATGTCTTCCTCGACCGCCAGTTCGCCGTCCTGGCAGGCAAACAGCCAGACTTCGCCGTCGGGTGCGGTGAGGTAGATCTCGCGGCCGCTGTTCTGGCGAATTGTGACGGCCGGGTGAATGTGGAAGCGGGCGACCGCCACGGCGGTGTTGGTTTCCTCGGGATCGCTGCCGTCGGCACGCGAAAGCCGGTCGCGCCCGCGGATTATCCGGCCACCGTTGAGCACGCCGATGTCGCGCTCGTGTAACAGCCCGAACGATGAGAGATAGCCGTCATGATTGGCCGCGACGGATTCGAGTCGGCCCGGTTCGTCCTTGCGCTCCACGACGACCCGCGAGACGCCGCTGGTCATGATCGGTCCCAGAAACCGTGACTGCGAAAAGCGAGAGGACGACGTGTCGTTGACGGTGACGGTGGAGTGCGCCGCGGTCATCCGCGCCATCTGGCGGAACCGTTCGCCGGCAAACTTCGGCGCGCCCGAATTGATCACGAACCGCGTCTTGCCGGAGGACATTTCGAACGACAGGCAGCCCGCATGGGCGCTGCGCGACAGATCGACCGAAAGCGGCCGACCGGTATCGACGATGACGACGGTGTTTTCGATCGACAGGCGCTCGTAATGGGCAAGCGGCAGCGAGCGGAACGGCTCACCGGCTGTTTCGTCGTAGCGCAGCACCGAGGCCAGTTCATGCGCCAGCACCGAGGTGGCACCGTTGAAGAGCGCCAATTCGCCGCCCTGGTGGCGGAAGAAGCGCAAGGCCGGATACATCCGGTCGATGCAGGGAATGAGGCGTGACGGCACGTCATGCCCGAGATTGACATAGGTCTGGCGCAGCGGCAGCAGGTCGAGCAGCAGCTCCAGGCCGGCGCGCGGACTGCGCGAAAAATGACTGCCATCGGCAAGGATCTGCCGGTCGAGTTCGAAATCGAGGTGACGCGACGCCTTGCGAATGGCCGAGGGCGTCGACGGCATCGAGACCGATGCCATGGCAAGCGCCATCCGGACACGCAGGCGCGCTTCGCCATCTCTGACCGTTTCGGCGATGTGTCGGAGATAACGGACCTGGAAGGCCACGCTTTTCAGGAAACGGCGATAGAAGCCATGCTCCGCATTGCGCAGCACCACCGGCGAGTGCGAGAGCCACGCGATGATGCGTTGGGCAATGACGTCGGCATCCCAGGCAATGCCACCCAAATTACGGCCGTGAGTGGCGATCCAGTCGTCGACGATCTGCCGCAGGCGCACGAAGCCGGCATCCTCGCGGATGGCCCGCAAATGCCGGAGCCAGCCGAACGAATGCAGCCGGACGGCGAATTCAAGCGATGGTAGGTCGATTTCAAACGGCGATTCGCCTTCGGTGTCGAGCACGCGACCGGCCAACGGGTAGCGACCTTCAAGAATTTCCTCGGCCACGAAGGGATCGACAGCCCTGAGGTCCGTTGGCGCCACGATCAGGCGGCTGGGCGTCGAACCGGTAAAGCGCAGCGACGAGACGCGGCCGACCGAAAGCCGGCGCGACACGCGGCGCCAGCCTTCACGCGCATACAGATAGGAAAGCCTTCGCCTGCCGGAAAACACCATCAACGCCCGCCGGTTTCCTCATTCCTGAAGCAAGCCGTGCGAGTTCGTCGAACGGATGCGTCGGCTTCGCGCCAGTATCGATAACGCATGCGCCCCCCCGAAGATCCGTATTCGATTTTCGAGACGCACCATGCGCCGTTTCAAAATGTCAGAGCGTCCTTGTCTGTCCGAACGGTCAGGCGGCGCTCAACGTCAACTCCGTATGGTGCCGGAAAGATCATTAAACTTTTAACAATTATTTCGTCTTTGATAGGCTCGCAGCCTTAAAGCGTCAATTGACACAACAAAACAGCCCGCATCCGAGGCTGTCCGGACGGCAATTCGACTTTTCCAGACTTATTTGCGGCGAATCACTGCGGCGTAGAACCCGTCGAGTCCACCAGCGAAAGGCGGATCGAGCGGGAACATCGACGGGGTCGTGCGCACTTCACCCAGCGGGGTGATCGCATCTTCCAGCCCCGGCCAATCCTTGGCCAGAACCGGAACGCGTTCATAGTCAGCGCCGGCAGCTACCACCCGGGTAACCACTTCCTCGCCTTCACGCGGGTCAAGCGAACAATTGGAGAAGACGACGATACCACCAGGTTTGACCACCGTCAGCGCGTGGCGCAGCAAACGCTCCTGCAGCAGCGCGAGCTTCTCGATGTCCTCCGGCCCCTTGGTCCAAAGCACGTCCGGGTGGCGGCGGGTCGTCCCGGTCGAAGAACAGGGCGCATCGAGCAAGGCGGCATCGAAGAGGTCCTCAGGCCGAAAATCGGCCATGTTGGTTTCCTTCATCTCTGCCTGAAGGCCCAGACGCTCGAGATTGCCCTTCAAGCGGCGCAAGCGGCTTGCGGACTGATCGAACGCCGTGACGTCTGCGCCGGCGAGGATGAGCTGCGCCGTCTTGCCACCGGGGGCAGCGCAGAGATCGACAACGGTCTTTCCGGCAAGCGGTCCGAACAGGCGGGCCGGGATCGATGCGGCCGCATCCTGAACCCACCATTCGCCATCAGAGAATCCGGCTAAGGAAGGGATGGAGCCGGAGAATTCGGCAAGGCGGACAGACCCTGTCGGCAAGACCGTGCCGCCGAGCCGTTCAGCCCAACCATTGGCGTCCGACTTGACCGTCAGGTCGATCGCCGCCGGCGTCAGCTGCGCTTCGGCGATGAGGTCGGCCTGCTCGCGCCCATAACGCTGGACTAGCCTGTCGAAGAACCAATCCGGCATTGCCGGAAGGGTGCGCAGGCTTTCGAGGATCGCGTCTTTTTCGCGCGACAAGCGGCGAAGGACGGCATTCACCAGATTGGCAAACCGGCGGTTACGCGGATCGGCCTGTGCCTGCTCGACGGCAAGGTCGACGGCGGAATGGTCGGGAACGTCAAGGTAGAGGATCTGCGCGGCGGCCACGGCCAGAACATGGTCGAGGGCGCGCGCGCCCTCGGGAAGTGGGGTCTGCAGCATCGAACCGATCGCCGCCTGGATGCGCGGCAGGTGGCGCAGGGCCGAATTGAGAATGGCGCGCACCAGCGCCCGATCGGCCTCGTTCAGTTCGCGGTAGGCGGGATTGCCATGCTCATGATCGAGCATGCCATCGAGCGACGTCTTGCGATCAACAACCGCGCCGAGGATCTTGGCCGCCGCCTGACGCGTGCGCAGACCGGGCTTTTCTGGGCCGCGTTCCTGTTGTGCAGGCCTTTTCGACCTGACCGGCTGCTTGTGCGAGCGGTTTTGTTTCGGACGTGAATCGTTGTTGTTTTCGGCAGACATCAGGACCAGGGACCTTTCGGCGGTTCGGAACCACCGCGACCCCAACCGGTAGAGGGAACAGAGCGCGATTTGCGCACCGGATTATCAGCCCGAACCGGCGACGTCGACCCCATCGACATCTCCTGCGCCATCTGTTGCAGGGCGGCGATCCGGTTTTCAGTGTTCGGATGGGTGGAAAACAGGTTGTCCATGCGCTCGCCGGAGAGCGGATTGATGATGAACATATGCGCGGTCGCCGGATTGCGTTCGGCATCGTCGTTGTGAATCCGGTGTGCGGCACCGGCGATTTTCTGCAAAGCCGAAGCCAGAGCCAATGGCTTGCCGCAGATTTCGGCACCACGGCGATCGGCGGAATATTCGCGCGTGCGGCTGATCGCCATCTGCACCAGCATCGCCGCAATCGGCGCGACGATCATCGCGATCAGGACACCGACAAAGCCCAGAGGATTGTTGTTGTTTTCGCGATTGCCGCTGAACAGGAAGGCGAAATTGCCGAGCATCGAGATCGCGCCGGCAAGTGTCGCCGTCAACGTCATCGTCAGGGTGTCGCGGTTCTGGACGTGCGCCAGTTCATGCGCCATGACACCTGCAACCTCGTCATAGTTAAGGGCCTGAAGCAGGCCGGTGGAGGCAGCGACAGCGGCATTCTCGGGGTTGCGTCCGGTCGCAAAGGCGTTCGGCTGCGGGCTGTCGATCACATAGACCCGCGGCATCGGCAGGCCGGCATTGGCGGCAAGATCGCGCACGATGCCGTAATACTCCGGCGCGCTGCGTTCATCGACTTCCTGCGCACGATACATGCGCAGAACCATGCGGTCGGAATTCCAGTAGGAGAAAAAATTCATGCCCGCCGCCATGACGAAGGCAATCATCATGCCGCCACGTCCACCGATGGCAAAGCCGACCGCCATGAACAGGGCGGTCATCACTGCGAGCAGCATGGCGGTGCGAACGAGGTTCATGATGGGCTCCGGGTCGTCTACGTTTCACGTGAATCAGGGTTT
The DNA here is from genome assembly GCF_058795755.1 of Ensifer sp. GW823-FHT05D09. Classification (NCBI taxonomy): domain Bacteria; kingdom Pseudomonadati; phylum Pseudomonadota; class Alphaproteobacteria; order Hyphomicrobiales; family Rhizobiaceae; genus Ensifer; species Ensifer sp. GW823-FHT05D09. The sequence continues at coordinate 369,448 of NZ_JBXAIA010000006.1, forward strand.
CCGTTGCGGCAACGGCGCCTTATATGATGGGTGCAAATGCCCCGTTCTTCAATACAGATGCACGAATCCGGATACTGGCGAGATGCAGAACGACAACGACAATGCCCCCGACCACCCGAAAAAACCGCTACCGGCCGCTGCCCTGCGCGCGCTGAAAGAAGCCGAGGAACGGCGGCAGGCAGAAGCGGAGAAGGTGCTGCCAACGGAGATCGGCGGCCGCGGCGGCGCCGACCCGGCACGCTTCGGCGACTGGGAAATCAAGGGCCGGGCGATCGATTTCTGAGAGATCTCACCGTTTGAGCTTGTGGAACAGTTTCCTTCTTCCGCTTGCAAGCAGCCAAGGCCTGCCGCAAGCGACGCCTGATTTCGTTCGACACTTTTAATTGGAATCCGGCTCATAAAGTCGAGACGGTGATTTGATCTCCGGCCGCGTTCAAGGCCGCGGTCGGAAGAGAGCATGAATCAAAAAGGGCGGCTGATGCCGCCCTTTTCACTATCTGTCGCTTGTTAAGCTTTGTTCTGCCGGTTGGCGATCAGGTCGTCCACAACCGCCGGATCGGCGAGTGTCGAGGTGTCACCGAGCGCGCCGAAATCGTCCTCGGCGATCTTGCGCAGGATGCGGCGCATGATCTTGCCCGAGCGGGTCTTCGGCAGGCCTGGGGCGAACTGGATTTTGTCCGGTGTGGCGATCGGTCCGATTTCCGAGCGGACGTGCTTGACCAAGGCCTGGCGCAGCTCGTCATTGCCGATTTCGCCGGCCATCAGCGAGACGTAGCAATAGATGCCTTGTCCCTTGATCGGATGCGGATAGCCGACGACGGCGGCTTCCGACACCAGATGGTGCGATACGAGCGCCGATTCGACTTCGGCTGTGCCGAGGCGATGGCCGGAGACGTTGAGCACGTCGTCGACGCGGCCGGTGATCCAGTAGTAACCATCCTCATCGCGGCGGCAGCCGTCACCGGTAAAGTACTTGCCCTTGTAGGTGGCGAAGTACGTCTGGCCGAAACGCGCATGATCGCCATAGATCGTGCGCATTTGACCCGGCCAGCTGTCGGTGATGCAGAGATTGCCGTCGGCCGCCCCTTCGAGCACGTTGCCTTCGTTGTCGACCAGCTGCGGCTGGACGCCGAAGAAGGGCCGCGTTGCCGAACCGGGCTTGAGATCGGTCGCGCCTGGCAGCGGCGTAATCAGGATGCCGCCAGTCTCCGTCTGCCACCAGGTGTCGACGATCGGTGATTTCTGATCGCCGACGACGTTGTAGTACCATTCCCAGGCTTCGGGATTGATCGGCTCGCCAACCGAGCCGAGCAGGCGAAGCGACGAGCGCGAGGCGCGCTTGACGAAATCGTCACCGGCGCCCATCAGCGAGCGGATCGCCGTCGGCGCGGTGTAGAAGACGTTGACCTTGTGCTTGTCGATCACTTCCCAGAAACGGCCGGCGTCGGGGAAATTCGGAACGCCCTCGAACATCACTGTGGTCGCGGCATTGGCGAGCGGACCGTAGACGATGTAGGAATGGCCGGTCACCCAACCCACATCCGCCGTGCACCAGTAGATATCGCCGTCGCGATAGTCGAAGACATATTCGTGGGTCATCGAGGCATAGACGAGGTAACCGCCGGTGGTGTGCAGCACGCCCTTCGGCTTGCCGGTGGAACCAGAGGTGTAGAGGATGAACAGCGGGTCTTCCGCCTTCATCTTCGCCGGCTCGCAATGCGGCTTCACGGTCGCCGTTTCCTGGTGGTACCAGAGGTCGCGGCCCGGCGCCCAGCCGATCTTGCCGCCGGTGCGGCGCACGACCAGCACCTTGTTGACGATCACGTGCTGCTTGGCAGCGATATCGATGGCGGTGTCGGTGTTTTCCTTCAGCGGCACTGGCTTGCCGCCGCGCACGCCCTCGTCACAGGTGATGACGAACGTGGATTCACAATCGACGATGCGACCTGCGAGCGCGTCAGGCGAGAAGCCGCCGAAGACGACCGAATGAATCGCGCCGATGCGGGCGCAGGCAAGCATCGCATAGGATGCTTCAGGGATCATCGGCATGTAGATGGTGACGCGATCGCCCTTCTTGACGCCATGCTTCTTCAGCACGTTGGCCAGACGACAAACCTGCTCGTAGAGCTGGTTGTAGGTGATCTTCTTGTCGATATAGGGGTTGTCGCCTTCCCAGATGATCGCCGTCTTTTCACCGTGCGTCTTCAGGTGGCGGTCGATGCAGTTGTAGGAGACGTTGGTCAGCCCATCCTCGTACCACTTGATCGAGACCTTGCCCTTGAAAGAGGTGTTCTTGACCTTGGTATAGGGCTTGAACCAGTCGATCCGTTTGCCGTGCTTGCCCCAGAACTTGGCCGGGTCGGAGATGCTCTCCTCATACCACTTCAGATAGGTCGTGTTGTCGAGCAGCGTCCGGCTCTTGGCAGACTTCAACACCGGATAGATCTTGGCGGACATTCTTTCCTCCCTGCGCATTCCTGTCTGGGGTTCTCACTCCCGGAGACCCCGCCTCGGCGACGATACATAGCAGGTCAAAGCCAAGCCGCAATTAGACAAAAGGACATTTGGAACTGGAGAATTGCAATTTTGAGACAACGACGCTATAGAGGCGCTCAATTCCCGGAAATCAGTGGTAGACTCCACGGCCCGCGACACCGGCGCGGCGGACAAAAGGACTATATCCATGGCTCAGCAACTGCTTATGCCCAAGGCAACAGCCGTCTGGCTCGTTGACAATACCGCACTGTCGTTCGAACAGATTGCCACGTTTTGCAAGCTGCATCCGCTCGAAGTGAAGGCGATTGCCGACGGTGAATCGGCGCAGGGCATCAAGGGTCTAGATCCAATCGCAACCGGCCAGCTTTCGCGCGACGAGATCGCCCGCGCCGAGGGAAATCCGAACCATAAGCTGAAGCTGTCCGAGCCGAAAGTTCGCGTTCCCGATAGCAAGCGCAAAGGCCCGCGCTACACGCCGGTCTCCAAGCGCCAGGATCGCCCGAACGCCATTCTCTGGCTGGTTCGCAACCATCCCGAGCTGAAGGACGCGCAGATTTCCCGCCTCGTCGGCACCACCAAGTCGACGATCGAGCAGATCCGCGAACGCACCCACTGGAACTCGACGAACCTGACGCCGATGGACCCGGTCACGCTGGGCCTGTGCTCGCAGATCGATCTCGACCTCGAGGTCGAACGCGCCGCCAAGGGCCGCCCGCTGCCGACAGCCGCCGAACTCGGCGCGACGCTGGAAGCCGCCCAGGAGACCGAAAAGCTCAACTTCAGCTACGAGCGCGAAGAAGAGAAGGAAATCGACGCCGATGCCGTCTTCGCCAAGCTCAAGTCGCTGAAGTCGGATCGCAAGGACGAGGACGAAGACGATCAGTACTGATCGCCTCCTGTCATGAGCTGACGAAAAGCCCGGATCGCTCGATCCGGGCTTTTTTTGTTTTCAGTAGGCCGAACCGGACTGATCCCTGAGATTATGGCGCTCGGTGCCCTGTAGCGGCGGGTTGAAGATGCTGATCAGGATCAGATCCTCGTCCTTTCCGCCCCGCAGAAAATGCTTGTCGTGCTGGTCGAGCACGTAGATGTCGCCCTGTCGGATCGGAAAGACATTGCCCTGCATGTCCTCCACCTCGCCGTTCCCGGCGATGCAATAACAGGCTTCCAGATGGTTGCGATACTCCAGCAACGAGACGGTGTTGGCACGAACGACGGTATGGCAGACCGTAAAGCCCATTCCATCCCTTTCGGTCAGCAACCGATGGCTGGTACCGCTTCCCCATTCGACGAAATGATCGGTGGCCTCGATATCCTGCAGACTGCGTACGAACATATGCTATGCCCTCCTATGAGAAATTTTTGCATCGCGGGCGTCGAAATGCGCATTCGCTATGCTTGACCCCTTATCTCGCTTGGTGTCCTCGTCGACAAACGACGATTTCTCGGGCGATAGTTGAGGAGAAATTACAGATGCTCCCGCCGCTTGGCATGCTTCGCGCATTCGAAGCCGCCGCCCGTCTCGCCAGCTTCTCGCGCGCCGCCGACGAGCTTCACGTCACGCACGCCGCGGTCAGCCACCAGATCCGGTTGCTTGAGGAATGGTTCGGCAGGCCGCTGTTTCGGCGGGAGAAACGCGGCGTCCGTCTCCTTCCTGACGCCGAGCGGCTGGCGGATGCCTTGACGTCGTGCTTTGCCCGGATCGCAACAGAAACGGACATGCTGCGGGCAAACGCCAAGTCGGCGATCACCGTCGCCTGCATCCCGTCGATCGCCACGCGGTGGCTTATACCGGCGCTCAACGAATTTCTCGAACAGCACGCTGATATCGACGTGAAGGTGATCTATGCGATGGCCGAGCAACGACTTCGGGAAACGGGCTGCGATGTCTTGATAACCCTTGGCGCCGACGGGTCGGACGGCGTGCAGAACGACCGCCTGTTTTCACGGGCGAACCGTCCGGTTGCCAGTCCGCGCTACATAGAGCGCAAGGGCGCGCTCGACACCGCAGACGCGATTGCAGCTGCCGACCTGCTCCACGATGAAACGGCGACCCGTTGGCGTGACTGGTTTGCCAAGACCGGCCAGCCCATGACCGGCCCGCCCCGCGGCCCCGTCTTTCAAGACTTCAACCTGCTGGCAACAGCCGTGATTGCCGGCCACGGCGTTGCGCTTTGCCCGGTCGAGGTCTTCCGCCGCGAGATCGACGGGGGTGATCTCATCATCCTCTCGACGGTCGCGACGCTTGAAGACGAAAGCTATTTTCTCATCACCAGAAACGCGCGTGGAAAAGCGGTCGCCGCGTTCAGCGCGTGGTTCAGTTCCGTCGTTGCGCGATCGACCGCACCCGACAGCGACATGCGCTGATGTTGCGACACGCAATCAGATACCGATGCCCTTGGCATGGAGCACGGCGGCGATCTCGTCGAGAATCGCCGGGTCGTCGATCGTCGCCGGCATCTTCCATGGCTGGCGATCGGCTATCTTCTGGATCGTCGCCCGCAGGATCTTTCCGGATCGGGTCTTCGGTAGCCGTTTGACACACATCGCCGTGCGGAACGCAGCGACCGGGCCGATGCGATCACGCACGAGGCTGATGACCTCCCGCTCGATCTCGGACGTTTCCCGTGAAACATTCGAGTTGATGACGAGAAATCCGGCCGGGATCTGCCCCTTCAGTTCGTCGGCGATGCCGATGACTGCGCACTCCGCCACATCCGGGTGGCTGGCGCACACTTCCTCCATGGCGCCCGTCGACAGCCTGTGGCCGGCGACATTGATGATGTCGTCGGTACGCGCCATGATGAACACATAGCCGTCATCGTCGAGATAGCCGGCATCGGCCGTCTTGTAGTAGCCGGGAAATTCGTCGAGATAGGCGGCGCGAAAGCGATGGTCGGCGTTCCACAGGGTCGGCAGGCACCCTGGGGGCAGGGGCAGCTTGACCACAACATTGCCCAGTGTTCCCGCTTCGACCGGGTGACCGGCATCGTCGAGAATCTGGACATCGTAGCCGGGTAATGGAACGGCAGGAGAGCCATACTTTACCGGTAGAAGCCCGAGCCCGAGCGGATTGCCCGCGACCGGCCATCCCGTTTCCGTCTGCCACCAATGGTCGATGACAGGAACACCCAGAGCCCTCTCGGCCCAGCGGATCGTATCGGGATCGGCGCGCTCGCCAGCAAGGAACAACGCACGAAAGCCCGAGATATCATATTTCGACACCAACGCGGCGTCGGGATCTTCCTTGCGAATGGCGCGCAACGCCGTCGGCGCCGTGAACATCACGGCCACGCCATGCTCCGCTATGATTCGCCAGTAGGTGCCCGGATCCGGCGTGCCGACGGGTTTGCCCTCGAACAGGACCGAGGTGTTGCCGTTGAGAAGAGGGCCGTAGACGATAAACGAATGCCCGACGACCCAGCCGATGTCGGACGCGGCCCAGAAGACCTCGCCGGGCTGAACGCCGAAGAAATTCGGCATCGACCACTTGAGTGCGACCATGTGGCCGCCATTGTCGCGCACCACACCCTTCGGCTGGCCGGTGGTGCCGGACGTATAGAGCACATAAAGCGGGTCGTTGGACGCAACCGGCGTGCAGCCAACTTCATCGCCAGCGTCCTTTGCCGCTGACAGGGCCGCGGCATAGTCGACATCGCGCACCGGCGTCATCTCCGCCTTGAGCATGTCACGCTGGTAGATCAGGCAATGCGCCGGCTTGTGCTCAGCGATTGTCACCGCCGCATCCAGCAGCGGTTTATAGGCAACCGTCCGGCCAGGCTCGATGCCGCAGCTCGCGGAAACGACGAGCTTGGCCCGGCAGTCATCGATGCGCACGGCAAGTTCATTGGCGGCAAAGCCGCCAAACACCACCGAGTGCACGGCGCCGATGCGCGCGGCAGCAAGCATCGCCACCGCTGCCTGCGGGATCATCGGCATGTAGATGATGATGCGGTCGCCCTTGTCGACGCCGAGCTTGCGGTAGACGGCGGCCAGCGCCTTGACGTCGTCAAGCAGCGCTCCATAGGAGATGCGCTCGATGCTGGACGTAACCGGGCTGTCGTAGATAAAGGCGATCTGCTCGCCACGGCCCGATTCGACATGTCGGTCGAGACAGTTGTAGCAGCTGTTGGTCAACCCACCGGGAAACCAGTGGCCATAGATGCCCCGTTCGGTGTCGAAGACCCGCTCCGGCTTCTCGAACCAGTCGATCGCCTCAGCCGCCTCTGACCAGAACCCCTCCGGATCCGTCTTCCACGCGCCGTACACTTCGGAATAGCGGCTCGCCATATCCGTTCTCCTCCCAATGCATGCCAGGCAATGCCCGGCCTCCTCATGCACAAGGATAGGCTAATGAGAACGAAGGTGAACCCCGACGAAAGCGTAATGCGGCGTTTTGGTATCAGCGCGAGCCGAAGATCGCCGAGCCGACGCGCACGCTGGTGGCGCCGAACTGCACCGCCGTCTCGAAATCGCCGGACATGCCCATCGAAAGCCGGTCGAGTTTGCACTCGCGGCCAAGCTTCGCCAGCAGCGCAAAATGCGGGCCGGGATTCTCCTCGACCGGCGGAATGCACATCAGCCCTTCGATCGCCATATCGAGTTCCTCGCGGCAGAAGGTCACGAACGCAACGGTGTCCTTCGGCGCAATACCCGCCTTCTGCGGTTCCAGCCCGGTGTTGACCTGGATGTAGAGACGAAGTGTCCTTTCCTGACGCTTCATTTCCGCCGATATCGCCCGGGCGATCTTCTCGCGGTCGACAGTCTCGATGACGTCAAAAAGGGCAACGGCTTCGGCCGCCTTGTTGGACTGCAACGGCCCGATCAGATGCAGCACCAGATCCGGCGTCTCGCCCTTCAGCAACGGCCACTTGCCCTGGGCTTCCTGCACGCGGTTCTCGCCGAACACGCGCTGGCCGGCCTCGATCACCGGACGGATCGCATCCGCGTCGAATGTCTTGGAGACGGCAACGAGGCTGACGGCATGCTTCGGGCGCTTTGCCGCCTTCTCCGCCGCGTGAATCCGGCTCACGACATCCTGCAACCGCTCTTGAACTTCCATGGACCTGTTCTCCGACATGACGACCTTTCGGACGATGACTTAGCGGATTAGGCAAACTTGCGCGCCTTGCCAAGGCCATCGCCGCGCGCGCCGGCTCAAATCCGCCAAAGTGTCGCGCCAAACCCTTCGAAAACTTGACCATCAAGCGGTTTCATGATGAAGGTCACCCCAACTATCATGAGGGCGCTTCCTTGCCCCGCAGAACTTCCGGAACACCTAAAAGACATGTCTACCGAACGATATAATCCGCGTGATGCCGAGCCGCGTTGGCAGCAGGAATGGGAAAACGGCCAGGTCTTCCAGACCGAGAACGACGACCCGCGCGAAAAATATTACGTGCTCGAGATGTTCCCCTATCCGTCCGGGCGCATCCACATGGGTCATGTGCGCAACTACACGATGGGCGACGTCGTCGCTCGCTACAAGCGCGCCCGCGGCTTCAACGTGCTTCACCCCATGGGTTGGGATGCCTTCGGCATGCCGGCGGAAAACGCCGCCATGGAGCGCGGCGTGCATCCAGCGACCTGGACCTATCAGAACATCGCTTCGATGAAGGCGCAGCTGAAGGTCATGGGGCTGTCGCTCGACTGGAACCGCGAATTTGCGACCTGCGACCCTGAATACTACCAGCGTCAGCAGCACCTGTTCGTCGATTTCCTCGAGAAGGGCCTGGTCTACCGCAAGCAGTCCAAGGTCAACTGGGATCCGGTCGACAACACTGTTCTGGCCAACGAGCAGGTCATCGATGGCCGCGGCTGGCGTTCGGGCGCGCTCGTCGAACAGCGCGAACTGACGCAATGGTTCTTCCGCATCACAGACTTCAGCCAGGAGCTGCTGGACGCGCTGGATACGCTCGATCAGTGGCCGGAAAAAGTGCGGCTGATGCAGAAGAACTGGATCGGCCGCTCCGAAGGCCTGTCCATTCGCTGGCAGATCGTCGAAGGCACCGCCGACGCCGATACGACCGAGCTGACCGTTTACACCACCCGTCCGGACACGCTGTTCGGTGCGTCTTTCCTCGCGATCTCCGCTGATCACCCGCTCGCCAGGCAAGCTGCGGCAAAGGATCCGGCAATCGAGGCCTTCTGCGAGGAGTGCCGCCGCGCCGGCACGTCGCTGGCAGCGCTCGAGACCGCTGAAAAGAAGGGCATGGACACCGGCATCCGCGCCAGGCACCCGCTCGACGAAAGCTGGGAGCTGCCGGTTTACGTCGCCAATTTCGTGCTGATGGACTATGGCACCGGCGCGATCTTCGGTTGCCCATCGGGCGACCAGCGCGACCTCGATTTTGCCCGCAAGTATGGCCTTCCGGTCGTTCCGGTGGTCATGCCGCGCGACGGCGACGCTGCGAGCTTTGCGATCGGCGACGAGGCCTATATCGGCGACGGCGTCATGATCAATTCGCGCGACCTCAATGGCCTGTCGACGGAAGACGCCTTTGAAAAAGTGGCGTCGAAGCTGGAGAAAGAACAGCTGGCCGGTGCACCGTGCGCCGAACGCAAGGTCAATTTCCGCCTGCGCGACTGGGGTATTTCCCGCCAGCGCTATTGGGGCTGCCCGATCCCGGTGATCCATTGCGATGACTGCGGCGTCGTTCCCGTTCCCAAGGCCGACCTGCCCGTCGTCCTGCCACCGGATGTTACCTTCGACAAGCCGGGCAACCCGCTTGATCGCCATCCGACCTGGCGGCACGTGGCCTGCCCGCATTGCGGCAAGGATGCTCGCCGTGAAACCGACACGATGGACACCTTCGTGGATTCGTCCTGGTATTTCACACGCTTCACAGCGCCCTGGGAGGACAACCCGACCGATCCGAAGGTGGCCAACCACTGGCTGCCCGTCGATCAGTATATTGGCGGCATCGAGCACGCGATCCTGCATCTGCTCTATTCGCGCTTCTTTACCCGCGCGATGAAGGCGACCGGTCACGTTGCGCTCGACGAGCCGTTCAAGGGCCTGTTCACCCAAGGCATGGTGGTGCACGAGACCTACAGCCGCGGCGAAGGCGCTCAGCGCGAATGGATCACGCCGGCGGAAATCCGCATCGACGAGGTCGATGGACAACGCCGCGCCGTTCTGCTTGAGACCGGCGAGGACATCACCATCGGCTCGATCGAGAAGATGTCGAAGTCGAAGAAGAACGTCGTCGACCCGGACGACATCATCGCCTCCTACGGCGCCGACACGGCACGCTTCTTCGTCCTGTCCGATTCGCCTCCCGACCGTGACGTCATCTGGTCCGAGGCCGGGGTCGAAGGCGCCCACCGCTTCGTTCAGCGCGTCTGGCGCCTGATCGGCGAGGCGGCAGACACGCTTCGCACGGTCGAGGCAGCCCCCGCACACGACGGCGCCGGCCTGGCGGTCTCGCAAGCGGCCCACAGGACGCTGCGCGCAGTCGAAGCCGACTACGACAAGCTGGCCTTCAACAAGGCCGTGGCGCGTATCTATGAGCTCGTCAACGTGCTTGCAGCCCCGCTGACGCAGGTTGCCACCGGCAAGGCCGATGCGGCACTGACGGCGGCCGCCAAGGATGCAACATCGATCCTGATCAGCCTGATCGCACCGATGATGCCGCACCTGGCCGAGGAATGCTGGCAGGCGATCGGCGGCAAGGGCCTGATCGCTGAAAGCGGCTGGCCGAAGTTCGATGCCGCGCTCGTCGTCGAGAATGAAGTCACGCTTCCGGTTCAGGTCAACGGCAAGAAGCGCGCGGATTTGACAATCGCGCGCGATGCAGATCAGACTGCAATCGAAAATGCAGTTCTCGCTCTCGATGCCGTCAAGACCATACTCAACGGCAGCAGCCCCAAGAAAATCATCGTCGTGCCTCAGAGGATCGTCAATGTCGTTGTCTGATAGAGCTGGCTCCCGCATGCGGTCGATCCCGATGCTGGCTGGTGTTCTTATGTTGACCGCGCTCGCCGGCTGCCAGGTCAGGCCGCTTTATTCCGATGCAGTCGGCACACCCGCCGCGCTTGCGTCGATCGAAATCTCCGACGCCGACGAACGCGTCGAGCAGGAAGTGCGCAACGCCCTGATCTTCCTCGTCGCCGGCGGCCAGGGAGAACCAGTCAATCCGCAGTATCATCTGGCGTTGACGGTTGCGAGCCGCACCATGGGCGTACTTTACGATCAGGCGCGGGATCGGGCAGGGGCTGGCCGTATCGTCGTCAAGGCCGACTACAACCTCTCCAAGATCGGAACCGGCGAGACCATCAAGTCGGGCAATCGCACCGCTGTCGCACTTGTCGACTTCCCGGTGCAGGAGTTCGCCAAGGTTCGCGCCGTGCGCGACGGCGAAAACCGCGCTGCAAAGGAACTGGCAGAGCTGATCCGGGCTGACATCGCCGCGGCCCTTAGCCGCTAGGTCGGTGGCGGAATGAGCGAAGTCAAATCGCACGAGTTCGACTCTTTCCTTCAGAAGTCAGCGGGCCTCTATCGCCTCTTTGTCCTCTACGGGCCAGACCGTGGTCTGGTCTCGGAGCGGGCAGGGGCGATCGCGTCGCTCAGTGGCGTGCCGCTCGACGACCCTTTTTCCATCACCAAGCTCGACGCCAGCGATCTGCAGCAGAGCCCCGGCCGGCTTCTCGACGAGGTCAACTCGATCGGCCTTTTCGGCGGTGAAAAGCTGGTCTGGGTGCGCGGAGCCGCCAACGAGAAGGCGCTCGTCGATGCGTTACAGATCCTCGCCGGCGAACCTCCGACCGGTAGCTACGTCCTTGTCGAAGCGGGTGATCTCAAGAAGGGATCGGCGCTGCGCAAGGTCGCGGAGACCGCTCGTTCGATCGCGACCATTGCCTGCTATAGCGACGATGCCCGCAGTCTGCAGGCCCTGATCGACAAAGAACTCGGCGAGGAAAAGCTCGGCATAACACCGGCTGCACGGGAAAGACTGATGGAGGCGCTGGGCGGCGACCGACTGGCCTCGCGCAACGAAGTGCGCAAGCTGGCGCTCTATTGCCGCGGCAAGGCGACCGTCGATGAATCAGATGTCACCGACATCGTCGGCGATGCCAGCGCTATCTCCGTTGATGATGCGGTCGATGCCGTGTTGAAAGGTGATCTTGACGGTCTTCTGCACGCAATGCAGAAGATAACCACCTCGAAAACACCGGCTTTCCTTGTTTTGCAAGGGTGCTTGCGGCAATTTCAGCAGCTCGATCTGATGCGCGCCGAGATGGATTCATCGCGCCAGCAGCCCGGTCAGGTGATCGCCACTATGGGTCGCCATCTGCACTTTCGCCGCAAACCCATCATCGAGGCAGCGCTTCGGCATTGGTCGGCGCCGGCGATCCGCCGTGAGCTGACACGGCTGCAGAATACGATTTTTCAGAGCCGCACCCGCCAGAGCCTCGAGGAGAGCATGGTGCTGCAGAACCTGATGGCGATTGCCGTGCAATCAGCCAGACGCTGAACAATCGCTGTCGCGGCTCGGGTGGCTGACAAGGTCAGCACCATGCATGAGAAGGCTCGGCATTCTCCAGGTTCCCGTTGCCAACTCAGTTGTTTGTGAGCGTATCAGCATCGCGTGTATAGCATGCACGATGGTGTTGATCCCTTCAGGACCTCGATGCATCGCAGCGTCTGCAGGCCGACCATCGCACTCGTCCCTTCAAGCCAGCAAGCGATGCGAGGCTGGCGCAGCAGGATCCGGATGAAGGCCGGCGCAAGAGCTATTGCCAGAAAGACCGCCTGCCCGGGGATATCGGGGGGTATTCACTTCGGGGTCGCATCGCCGCCTTCAGCACGAAAACAGCAGACAATTGCTGTGCCCGCCACAGGCATAGCAAGCCCAATCCCTTGCGCTGTAAGGTCCTTTGATGCAGCCGACGTCAGGTCCCTGGTGTCCGGCACGAGGCCGAAATGAGGGAGACCTGAACGAGCCTCCGGGCAACACATCTTTTCAAGGATTGCCATCGCACTCGGCCCGCATTCACGAGCCTAAATCAGGCCATGCCGAACATGGGGAAAGCCGACGCCGTGCGTTCAGCGACGCTCGAGCAGACGGCAGATCTCTTCCAGTTGATCCAGTGTCTTGTAGGAAATCCGGAGGTGGCCGCCGGAAGCCTTGTGGCTGACGGTTACGTCAAGCCCCAAGCTATCGGACAATGTCCGCTCCAGCGCCAGCGTATCGGCGTCCTTCTCGTCCCGTCGCGCGGCCTTGGCGTAATTGGGGTCGTTCTGGGCGCGAATATCGTTCTGCGCCAAGCGTTCGGCGTCGCGAACCGAAAGACCCTTTGCAACGATGTTTCGGGCAAGCGTCGCCGGATCCGACGTCGGGATGAGAGCGCGCGCATGCCCGGCCGAAAGGCTTCCTTCGGACAACATGTCCCGCACGGGCTCAGGCAGCTTGAGAAGCCGCAGGCTGTTGGCGACATGACTACGGCTCTTGCCGATGATCTCGCCAAGGTCGTTCTGCGTGTAGCCGTGCTCAGCGATCAGCTGCTCGTAGCCCAGAGCCTCGTCGAGTGGGTTGAGGTCTGAGCGCTGCACGTTCTCGACGATGGCAATCTCGAGCGCCGTCCGGTCGTCAACATCCCGGATGATAACCGGAATTTCGGTAAAACCAGCCAGCTGCGCTGCTCGCCAACGGCGTTCGCCGGCAATGATCTCGTAGCGGTCCGTGCCAATCGTGCGGGCAACGACCGGCTGAACGATGCCGTGCTGTCGGATAGAGCTGGCGAGGTCCTGCAACTCACCCTCATCGAACTGCCGGCGAGGGTTTCTCGGGTTTCGCGACACGAACTCGATCGGCACCCGTCGATCGGGATTGACCGGGGCAGGGGCAGCGCCCGCCTGGATCGGTTGATCCATCTCGCCGATCAATGCAGCCAGTCCGCGACCAAGCCTTCTCTTCGAGCTATCGTCGTTCATAGTATCACCCGATTTTAATTCCGGTACCGAAATAATTAGGCGGCCTTGCGTTGCCGCTCACGCTGGATCACTTCCGATGCCAACTGAAGATAAGCTTGGCTGCCTGCGCATTTCAGATCGTAAAGGATGGCCGGCTTGCCATAGGACGGCGCCTCGGAGACACGAACATTCCGCGGAATGAGCGTATGGTAGACCTTGTCCCCCAGGTGCGTGCGAACATCACTCACCACCTGCTGAGCCAAATTGTTGCGCGAGTCGAACATCGTCAGCACGATACCCTGGATATCGAGGCTGGGATTAACGGTTCTGCGCACTTGGTCGACCGTCTCCAGCAGCTGACTCAGACCTTCCAATGCGAAGAACTCACACTGCAACGGCACCAGCACCGAATGCGCGGCCGCCATGGCGTTCATCGTCAAAAGGTTGAAAGACGGGGGGCAGTCAACGAGAACGTAGGTGTACTCCAGCGCCTCCGGGCTGGCCAAGGCCTTGCGCAGACGAAAGGCTCGGTCGGCTTCCCTTGAGATTTCCATCTCGACGCCTAAAAGATCCATCGTCGAGGGGACGATGGCGAGGTTCGGCACAGCGGTCTGCTGAACGATCTCGGCGATCGAATGCGATCCAACCATCAGTTCATAGGACGACAGATGGCGGTCACGGCGCTGAATGCCGAGACCCGTGCTCGCATTGCCCTGCGGGTCCAAGTCAACGATCAGAACCTTCTCGCCAATGGCCGCCAGTGCGGTTGCCAGATTGATCGCAGTCGTCGTCTTGCCGACGCCACCCTTCTGGTTTGCTATCGTGATGATCCGGTTTTTTGCGCCAAACATGTTTCCGCTCGCCAATCACTGTGTTCTTCGCGAAAGATTTGCGATCTCGAGCACGACAGAATCTCGCTCGACAATGCTTGGATGTTTTACCAGATCAAAGTCGTAGCGGCCAACGGCTTTGTCGATCTCCCGCTGGTAATCCCGCCCTTTATGGAAGTAAGCGACTGTTTTGCCGCCCTCGGCCATCATCCAGGGTGACGAATAGTCAAGCAACAGGCTAAGGTCGGCCAGCGCACGCGCCGAAATCGCGTCACATTTCGGCGCAACGGAACTCGCGTCTTCGATTCGAATCGGATGAACGGAACCCCGCGCGCCCGTTTCCATCAGCGCGACGCGCAAGAACGCAGCCTTCTTGTTGTTGCTCTCGATCAGATGCACCCAGCCGTCGGAGAATTCGGAAAGATAGATGGCCGTAATGACACCGGGAAATCCGCCACCACTGCCAAGATCGACCCAGGTCTTCGGACCGGGCGACAGTTGCACCAACTGGAGGCTATCGACGATATGGCGACGCCAAAGATCTTCGAGGGTGGAAGGCGCAATGAGATTGATGGACTTCGCCCATTTCTGGAACAGCGCAGCGAAGTGCTCTAGTCGTTCATTCGTTTCACGTGAAACACGCAGTCCGTTCAAGCCAGCGAAAGGACTCGTTTTCATTGCGCACTTACCTTCTCGTCTCGCACCGCAGAGCGGTTGACCCGTTTCAACCAAGCCAGGATCAACGACGCCGCGGCCGGGGTCATCCCGTCGACCTTGAGCGCTTGCGCCAGATTTCGCGGCGCCTGCGTCGTCAACTTCTGCTTCAGTTCATTCGATAGACCAGCGAGGGCCGCAAAGTCAAAATCAGCAGGAATGACCATCGTCTCCTCGCGGCGGATACCGGCAATGTCCGATGCCTGGCGATCCATGTAGACGGCGTAGGCCGCGTCGATCTCAAGTGGCTCTACCACCGCACGCGGAATATCCTGCAGCTCGGGCCATAGAGACACCAAGGCATCAATTGTCTGGTCCGGGTAGGATAGGATCTCAAATGCGGTTCGCCGTTGGCCATCCTGGTTCAGCTTGAGGCCATGGCGGTTCCCTTCGGCGGGCGTGACGGACAATCGCTTGAGCAACGCCCGTCCGCTGTCGAACTGCGCTTTCCATTCGGCAAAGCGCTCCTTCCGTGCCTCAGAGACACAACCAATCTCGATTGCCTTCGGCGTCAGACGCATGTCGGCATTGTCGGCCCGCAGAGACAGACGGTACTCGGCTCGCGACGTGAACATGCGATAGGGCTCGGTGATACCCCGAGAGGTCAGGTCGTCAACCATTACGCCAATGTAGGAATCGGTGCGGCTGAAGATGACGGCCTCGCGTCCCATCGCCGCTTTCGCTGCATTCAAGCCTACGACCAGGCCTTGAGCGCCAGCCTCCTCATAACCGGTAGTGCCATTGATCTGGCCAGCGAGGAACAGACCCGGCATCTTGCGCACAGCCAGCGTCGCATCCAGTTCGCGCGGATCAACATGATCATACTCGATTGCATAACCCGGTTGCAGGATCTTCACTGCTTCAAGACCAGGGATTGTTCGGATGAACGCGTCCTGAACATCTGCCGGCAGGGAGGTTGAAATGCCGTTTGGGTAGACGGTGTCGTCATCCAAGCCTTCCGGCTCGAGGAAGATCTGGTGGCCGTCCCGCTCGCCGAAGCGAACGATCTTGTCTTCGATCGAAGGACAATAGCGCGGACCAACCCCCTCGATCTGCCCGGAGTACATCGCCGACTTGCCGATATTGTCGGCGATGATCTTGTGCGTCGCGTCAGTCGTGCGCGTTACGCCACAATCGATCTGCCGATTGGTGATCCGATCGGTCATGAACGAGAAGGGCACAGGATCCTCGTCTGGCCCCTGACGGCCGACGCGGTCCCAATCAATCGTCTTGCCGTCCAAGCGTGCTGGGGTCCCGGTCTTTAATCGTCCCAGGCGAAGACCATAACGCGCCAGGGTGGCGGAGAGACCAAGTGATGGCTCTTCACCGACACGGCCAGCCGGTATCTTTTGATCACCAATATGGATCAACCCTTTTAGAAAGGTGCCTGTCGTCAGCACCACTCCAGCCGCGCCGAAGGACCGGCCGTCCTTCATGACGACCCCGGTTATCTTCCCGTCGTGCTCTATGAGATCAAAGGCGTCGCCTTCGATCACGCTGAGGTTCTCAGTGGCGGCAATCTCGCGCTGCATCGCTTCGCGATAGAGCTTGCGGTCAGCCTGGGTGCGTGGGCCACGAACAGCCGGTCCCTTACGCCGATTGAGCAGGCGGAACTGGATGCCGGCAGCATCGGCGATCCGTCCCATGAGACCGTCAAGGGCATCGATCTCGCGCACGAGATGCCCCTTGCCGAGTCCACCGATCGCGGGGTTACAGGACATCACGCCGATCGTTGACGCCTTGTGCGTGATCAGAGCGGTTCGTGCTCCAAGACGCGCGGAAGCGGCAGCAGCCTCGCAGCCTGCGTGACCACCACCTATGACGATGACGTCAAAATGGACCATTGTTGCTATCTCCGATCAAACGCATTCCGGGTTCGAATCGTTTCACGTGAAACACGTCTCATGACTCGCTAGCGTTGCATTGTTTTAGTCAAGCGTCATTTACCGATACAGAATTCGGAAAATATCACATCCAACAGGTTTTCGACATCCACCCGCCCGGTAATGCGGCCGATAGCATCACCAGCGACGCGGAGCAGCTCCGCACGTATATCCAGCCCGTGCTGGTCGAGTGTCAGGCTGTCCGATAGCGCGATACTGGCTTGGCGCAGGGCATCCACGTGCCTGCGCCGCGAGGGGATGGAAAGCGCCGTAACACCAGTTAAATCAGGGAGATAGCTGGCAATCACACGCAAGAGCTGGTCCATCCCCGCCCCGGTCCTGGTCGAAATCGCGACATCGGCACCAACAAAGCCATCGCCGTCTTCTCTGTCGGACTTCGTTGCAACCTTCAATACCGGAATCTCGGCGAGATCGAGTTCCTGCAGGGTATCAAAGCCCGTTTTCGTTTCCGACAGGAGAAGAACCAGATCGGCGCGCGAGATCACGTCACGGGCACGGCGAATGCCCTCGCGCTCGACCGTCTCGTCAGTCTCGCGCAGGCCGGCCGTGTCGAACAACTTGACGGAGAATCCGGCTAAGGAAAGATCGACCGAAAGCACGTCACGCGTGGTGCCGGCAATTTCGGTGACGATCGCGATATCACGTTTCGCCAGTGCATTAAGCAAACTGGATTTGCCGGCATTGGGTTCGCCGGCAATGACGATCTTCAGGCCGTCGCGAATGATCTCTCCAATTGGAGCTTGGGCGATATGAGCGTCGATTTCATCGCGCAGCCGTTCCATGTCGCTCCAGATCCGCTCACTGACCGAGCCTGGGACATCTTCCTCGTCAGCAAAATCGAGCTCCGCTTCGATCATCGCCCGCGCATGGATCAGGCGCTTCGCCCAGCTATCATAGACCTCCGACTGACCCCCTTCGGAATGCTCGAGCGCCAGACGGCGCTGCATCTCCGTCTCGGCAACAATGAGGTCCGACAGACCCTCGATCTCGACAAGATCCATCTTGCCGTTCTGGAAAGCACGCCGTGAAAACTCTCCAGCCTCCGCGTGACGCAAGCCATCGAAGCCGGACAATTCGTGCAACAGCATTTGAACGACGGCACGGCTACCATGGACCTGCAGTTCAGCGCAGTCCTCGCCGGTAAAGGAGGCAGGGCCCCGGAAGCAGATGACCAGGCCGCTGTCGATCGCCAAACCGTTGCGGGAACGAATCGGTTTCAACGAAGCAACGCGCGGTTCCGGAACGGCGCCGCACAGCGACCCAACGACTTCGATCGTCCTCGGTCCACTGATGCGGATGACCGCCACGCCTGCCGGCAACGCCCCGCTGGAAAGCGCGTAAATCGTATCCACGGATGGCATTGTTATCACCTGGGCCCGAATGAGACTGATCGCTCTGCGCACGCCCGGCTCTGGAATTGAGTTCAGGCGCGTTTTTCTGACCCCTCTTTGTCGGTTGCGGGATGAGACGCGACAATCGGCGTTTCCCGGCAAGCGCAGAGGTTAAGAGCGGTTGGGAGCTTATGCCGAATAGTCAGGGAAAGATCAAGTCTGAGGCTGCTCGGCGATTGTGTTTCACGTGAATCACCAAACACGACGAATGCTCATCTCAGGGAGAGCAGCTCGAAATTCGTTGCGACCACGAATCGAAAAGCAGTCGTCAAGAACTTCAGTCAGAGAATCCGGCTAATGAAATAACGGATAGAAATGAAAAGACCGGGCATTCATCTTGCCCGGTCTCAATCTTGGTAAGGTGGCCTGACCGTATCAGGTGTTCATCGAGTCGAAGAAGTCGCCGTTGTTCTTCGTCTGCTTCAGCTTGTCGATAAGGAACTCGATGGCGTCTGTCGTGCCCATCGGAGCCAGAATCCGGCGAAGAACAAAGATCTTCTGCAGATCCTGGCGCGGAACCAGCAGGTCTTCCTTACGCGTTCCGGACTTGAGGATGTCCATCGCCGGGAAGATGCGCTTGTCGGCGACCTTGCGGTCGAGCACGATTTCCGAGTTGCCGGTACCCTTGAACTCTTCGAAGATGACTTCGTCCATGCGGCTGCCTGTGTCGATCAGCGCGGTCGCGATAATCGTCAGCGATCCACCTTCTTCGATGTTGCGCGCAGCACCGAAGAAACGCTTCGGGCGCTGCAGGGCGTTGGCATCGACACCACCGGTCAGAACCTTGCCCGATGACGGAACAACGGTGTTGTAGGCGCGACCGAGGCGGGTGATGCTGTCGAGCAGGATGACGACGTCACGGCCATGTTCGACCAGGCGCTTCGCCTTTTCGATCACCATTTCGGCAACCTGAACGTGGCGCGTCGCCGGCTCGTCGAAGGTGGAGGAGACAACTTCGCCCTTAACCGAGCGCTGCATGTCGGTCACTTCTTCCGGACGCTCATCGATCAAGAGAACGATCAGATAACATTCCGGATGGTTGGCGGTGATCGAGTGAGCGATGTTCTGCAGGAGAACCGTCTTACCGGTGCGCGGCGGAGCGACGATCAGACCGCGCTGGCCCTTGCCGAGCGGGGCGACCAGGTCGATCACCCGGGCAGACAGATCCTTCGAGGTCGGGATCTCGAGTTCCATCTTGAAACGTTCGTTCGGATAGAGCGGCGTCAGGTTGTCGAAGTGAACCTTGTGACGGATCTTTTCCGGATCGTCGAAATTGATGGTGTTGACCTTGAGCAGCGCGAAGTAGCGTTCGCCTTCCTTCGGTCCGCGGATCGGTCCCTCAACCGTGTCGCCGGTCTTCAGCGAGAAGCGGCGGATCTGGGAGGGCGAGATGTAGATATCATCAGGGCCGGGAAGGTAGTTGGCATTGGCAGAACGCAGAAAGCCGAAACCGTCCTGCAGAACCTCGACGACGCCTTCACCGATGATTTCGATATCCTGGGCAGCGAGCATCTTGAGGATGGCGAACATCAGCTCCTGCTTGCGCATGGTGCTGGCGTTTTCCACCTCGAGCTCTTCGGCAAAGGCCAGAAGATCGGTCGGCGTCTTGTTCTTAAGTTCTTGTAGCTTCATTTCAGCCATGAAGGATCCATGTTTCGTACGGGAATGGGAAGACGGCGTGTTTTCTGAAGGGAGCTGCGGCAGGGGGGCAGGCTCTGGTCTTTGTCACAAGCCATGAAGAGGAGATGGCAGAAAATAGCGATTCACGTGAAACGCCGCAAGGGGTTGTCGAAAATTAGCGAGAACTCTTACAATTAGCAATCGATAAAATTCAAAACGGCTTCACCACGACCATGATGACGATCAGAATCATCAGCAGCGTCGGGGCCTCGTTCATCAAGCGCCAGTAGCGTGCAGTGCGGCGGTTCTCATCCCGCTGGAAGGCCCGTACCGCCCGGCTGAAGCGCACATGCACCACAGTCAGCATCACCACGAACAGGAGTTTGGCGTGAAGCCAGCCGCCCTGAAAACCATAGACGCTCCAGGCGAGGTAAAGTCCAAGCACCCAGGAGATCATCATCGCCGGGTTCATGATGACCTTCAGCAGACGCTGCTCCATCATCTTGAACGTCTCGGACTGTTCGGAGCCTGGCGCTGCATCGGTGTGGTAGATGAACAGCCTAGGCATGTAGAGCAGCGCTGCCATCCACGACATCACGGCAATCACGTGCAGCGCCTTGATCCAGAGGTAGAGGCTCTCCGGCTGCCAGACGAAAAGCCCGACGAGCAGCGCGGCAAATCCACCAAGCGCAATCATCGCCCTCAGCCGCGCCCTGTTTCCGGGAGCACTATCCGTCTGGCGTTCGCTCATCAACGTTTCCCGCGAACCCGCGACACCAGCGCCGAGACGTTTTCCGGATCAGCCTGCGGCGTAATCCCGTGTCCAAGGTTGAAAATCAGCGGCCCATTTCCGAGCGCATCGAGAATACGGTCAATACCCTGATCGAGCGCAACGCCACCGGAAACGACCCGCATCGGATCGAGATTGCCCTGCACCGGTCCGTCCTTCTGCAAATCGACAGCGAAGGACAAGGGAACGGTCCAATCGAGCCCGATGGCATCGGCACCCGTTTTCTGGCGATACTGCTTCAGGAGGAGCCCTGCGCCCTTGGCAAAAGCGATTATCTTCGCCTGCGGGCGTCGCGCTCTGACCGACGCAATCATTCGGGCAACGGGCTTGACCGCAAAACGCTCGAATTCCTCCTCACCGAGAACGCCGGCCCAGGAATCGAAAATCTGCACCGCGTCGGCGCCAGCATCGATCTGCTCGACCAGATAATCGGCGGACACATCGGCGAGGAACGTCAAAAGCCATTCGAATGCTTCCGGGTTCCGATAGGCGAATAGCCGGGCGGGGGCCTGGTCCGGTGTTCCATGGCCAGCGATCATGTATGTCGCGACCGTCCAGGGGGCACCACAAAAACCGAGCAGCGTTGTTTCCCCGGGGAGTTCGGCACGCAACCGCGACACCGTTTCAAACACCGGTTTCAGGTGATTGGAGATACCGTCAGCCTTCAGAGCCTTGATGCCGTCGACATCAATCGGATCCATTCTTGGTCCATGCCCTTCCTCGAAGCGAACGTTGCGCTTCAGGGCATCTGGGATCACGAGAATATCGGAAAAGAGAATGGCTGCATCAAAAGCATAACGTCGGATCGGCTGCAGCGTCACTTCGACGGCCAGATCCGGCGTGTAACAGAGATCGAGGAAGCTTCCGGCAACGGCCCGCGTTGCCCGATATTCCGGAAGGTAGCGACCGGCCTGGCGCATGAGCCAGATGGGAGGGGGACTGATTGTCTTCCCGTCCAAAACCTCCAGAACTTTCCTTCGTGTCTCGGCCACGGATGGTCTCTCCCAATATATAAACAAAGGTATTTAGACTCTTTCTATTTCTTAGAGTCGGTGGGTATCAAGGATTAAAAGATGACCACACGTCATCCACGACGGCCCGATCGGATCAAGGCGGGCGGGAGCCAGCATCGCAGCTGCGGCCGCATTTCGTGGATAAGTGCAAAAAGCCGATGGGAATCAGGCGATTGCCGCGTTCGAAAAAGCGCGCATAGCTGTGGACAACGAATGGAAACACGTGACACTTTGTCATTGCCATGAGTCTTGTCCACAAGCTCCGCGAAGCTTTCTTCCGCGCTGGACCAATTGTGAATAAGTCAGAGGTTTTCCCGTCGCCCGAGCCGACGGCGCGTCATCGGCGGTTTTTATCCCGGTTTATCAACAGCACCCGGAGAATAGCGTGGAGAACAAGAAAAACTACTTCCACCTGCATCTGATCTCCGATTCGACAGGGGAGACGCTGATCGCCGCAGGGCGCGCGGCAGCCGCACAATTCCAGGCGTCGCATGCGCTTGAACACGTCTATCCGCTCATCAGAAATCGCCGGCAGCTGCTGCAGGTTCTCGACGCCATCGATGGCGCGCCCGGCATCGTGCTCTATACAATCGTCGATCGCGAGCTGGCCGGCATCATCGACCAACGCTGCCGTGAGATGGGTGTGCCGTGCGTCTCCGTGCTCGATCCGATCATCGAACTGTTCCAGTCCTATCTCGGCTCGCCGTCGCGACGCCGTTCCGGCGCGCAGCACGTGATGGACGCCGATTACTTCGCGCGGATCGACGCGTTGAACTTCACCATGGACCATGACGACGGTCAGCTGCCGGCCGACTTTGATGACGCCGATGTGGTCTTGATCGGCATCAGCCGAACATCGAAGACGCCGACATCGATCTATCTGGCCAACCGCGGCATCAAGACGGCCAACATTCCGATCGTCCCAGGCGTGCCGCTTCCCGATCGACTGATGGCGGCCACCAAGCCGCTGGTCGTTGGCCTGATCGCGACCGCCGATCGCATTTCGCAGGTTCGCCAACACAGGGTGCTGGGCACCACGCAGGGCTTCCACGGCGATCAGTATACGGATCGGGCGGCGATCGCCGAGGAGTTGAAATATGCCCGCGCGCTTTGCGCGCGCAACAATTGGCCGCTCATCGATGTGACCCGACGCTCGATCGAGGAAACCGCCGCGGCAATTGTTGCCCTGCGTCCGCGGCTGCGATAGAGCGAATCCGAACAATTCGGGAACTTCGATGATGACACCTTCACTCGTCCTGGCTTCAGCAAGCCCGTTCCGTCGCGCGCTTCTGGAAAATGCCGGGCTGGTGTTTGCCGCACGCGCTGCCGAGATTGACGAGCGCGCGCTTGAAAAGCCGCTCGAGGAAGAAGGCGCCGCGCCTGAAGAGGTGGCGATGACGCTCGCCGAAGCCAAGGCGAGAGATGTCGCCGGGCATTTCCCCGGAGCATTGGTGATCGGCTCCGACCAGACCATGTCTCTGGGCCAAAGGGTCTACCACAAGCCGAAGGACATGGCGGAAGCCGGACAACATCTCCTGTCGCTTTCGGGCAAGACCCATCGCCTGAACAGTGCGGTCGTCCTCATCCGCGACGACGCGGTTCTCTGGCGCCACGTCTCGTCAGCACAGATGTCCGTGCGCGCGCTGACGCCGGAATTCGTCGATCGCCATCTGCAGCGTGTCGGCAGCAAGGCCTTGTCCAGCGTCGGCGCCTATCAATTGGAGGGCGAAGGCATCCAGTTGTTCGACAGGATCGACGGCGACTACTTCACCATCCTCGGTCTTCCGATGCTGCCGCTGCTCGCAAAACTCCGGGAATTGGGAACGATCGATGCGTGATTCACGTGAAACATTTGTTAACCACGCCTTCGTCACCGGCTACCCGATCAAGCATTCGAGGTCGCCGCTGATCCATGGTTATTGGCTGAAACAGCTCGGGATAGAGGGCAGCTATCGCGCACATGAAGTGAAGCCGGAAGATTTTTCCACCTTCATCGCGGAGTTGAAACAAGGCACGTCGGGCTTTTGCGGTGGCAACGTCACCATTCCGCACAAGGAGGTTGCCCATCGTCTGGCAGACCGCCCCGATGATCTCTGTCTGGAACTCGGCGCTGCCAACACGCTGTGGATCGAAGCCGGAGAAGTTCACGCGACCAATACCGATGGCCGCGGGTTCGTCGCCAATCTCGATGAGCGCGCTGATGGTTGGGACCAGTGTTCGACCGCGGTGGTGCTCGGCGCCGGCGGCGCCAGCCGCGCCGTCATCCAGGCCGTGCGCGACCGAGGCGTCAAGACGATCCATGTCGTCAACCGTACGGTGGCAAGGGCGAAAGAGCTGTCCGACCGTTTTGGATCGACCGTGCACGCCCATCCGATGGAGGCATTGGGCGAAGTGATGAGGGGTGCCGGCCTCTTCATCAACACGACATCGCTCGGCATGGACGGACAGGAAGCGCCGCAGATCGATTTCACCGTCCTGGCGAGCGGCGCGGTGGTCACCGATATCGTCTATGTGCCGTTGAAGACGCCTTTGCTTCGTCAGGCCGAGCGACAGGGCTTTGCCATCGTCGATGGGCTTGGCATGTTGCTGCACCAGGCAGTGCCCGGCTTCGAACGCTGGTTCGGCCGCCGGCCTGTCGTCGATGCCAACCTTCGGCAACTCGTCATCGATGACATGGGGTCGCACGCATGATGATCGTTGGCCTGACCGGATCGATCGCCATGGGCAAGTCGACGACGGCGCAGATGTTTCGCGAGTTCGGGGTGCCGGTCAACGACGCCGATGAAGTGGTGCATGCGCTCTATCGCGATGAGGCCGTTGCTCCTGTCGAGGCAGCTTTTCCGGGAACGGTGAAGGATGGGGCGGTCGATCGGGCCGAGCTGTCGCGTCAGCTCCTGGCAACACCGGAAAGGCTGCGCGAGCTCGAAAGCATCGTGCACCCACTTGTTCGTCAGAAGGAACGCGAGTTCCTTGACAGGAATGCCGCGGCCAATGTCCCCTTTGTCGTGCTCGATATTCCCCTGTTGTTTGAGACGGGGGCCGAGGCGCGTGTCGATCGGGTGGTCGTGGTCAGCTGCGCACCCGACCTTCAAAGAGAGCGGGCGATGAAACGTCCAGGGATGACCGAAGAGAAATTTGCCATGATCCTGGCGCGTCAGGTGCCGGACAGCCAGAAGCGCGAACGCGCCGATTACATCGTCGATACCAGCCACAGCTTCGACAATACACGCCAACAGGTGAGGGCAGTCGTCGACGATCTCACCAAAAATGGAGCGCTCGATGCGTGAGATCATCTTCGATACGGAAACGACCGGCCTCGACAACCGCGAGGACAGGGTGATCGAAATCGGCGGCGTCGAGCTGGAAAACCAGTTTCCGACCGGCCGCACGCTGCACATCTTCATCAATCCCGGCAATCGCAAGGTTCATCCGGATGCGCTTGCCATTCACGGCATCACCGACGAGTTCCTGAAGGACAAGCCGCCTTTTGCCGATGTCGCCCAAGAGATCATCGATTTCTTCGGCGATGCCCGGTGGGTGGCGCACAATGCGACCTTCGACATGGGCTTCATCAATGCCGAATTCGGCCGCATCGGGCTTCCCGCCATTGCCGGGGAACGGGTGACGGATACGCTTGCTCTTGCCCGCCGCAAGCATCCGATGGGTCCGAACTCGCTCGATGCGCTCTGCCGGCGTTACGGCATCGACAATTCCCATCGCGCCAAGCACGGCGCGCTTCTCGACTCCGAGCTTCTTGCCGAAGTCTATATCGAGATGCTCGGCGGTCGTCAGGCGGCGCTCGGATTGGTGTCGAGCAACAAGGGTGCGGGGCAAACCGTCGAACACGATGATGCACCGATTGCCGTCGCGCAGCGACCACGGCCATTGCCAAACCGTTTGTCTGAGGCGGATGAGGCGGCGCATGCCGCGCTGGTCGCCAAGATGGGAGCGAAGGCGATCTGGGCGAAATACGATCCGCTGAAATGAAAAAAGCCCGGTCAAACCGGGCTTTTTCCTAAATACGATCCAGACTGAGCGAAATCAGTTGGCGGTCTCGTTGGCGTTTGCCACCTGCGAGCGGACCTTTTCTTCGGCCATGCGCTGGGCGAACATCTGAGCGAAATCGATCGGATCGATCATCAGCGGCGGGAAGCCGCCGTTGCGGGTCGCGTCGGAAACGATCTGGCGCGCGAACGGGAACAGCAGACGCGGGCACTCGATGAAGAGCAGCGGCAGCATGTGTTCCTGCGGGAAGCCGGCAACACGGAAAACGCCGCCGTAGGAGAGCTCGACGTTGAACAGAACGCGCTCGCCATCCTTGGCTTCCGCGTTCAGCGAGAGCACGACGTCGAAATCGTTCTCGGCAAGCGGGTTGGCGTTGACGTTGACGTTGATGTTGATCGACGGTGCATTGTCGCGGGCCTGCAGCGAACGCGGTGCGCCCGGGTTCTCGAAAGAGAGATCCTTGACGTACTGGGCGAGGATGTTGAGCGACGGGCTCTGCTGCGCGCTGCCGTTGCCGTTGGATGCGGTATCAGTCGTCATAAGGGTTTCCTCGACTTCAAATTCGGT
Organism: Ensifer sp. GW823-FHT05D09; assembly: GCF_058795755.1. NCBI lineage: Bacteria > Pseudomonadati > Pseudomonadota > Alphaproteobacteria > Hyphomicrobiales > Rhizobiaceae > Ensifer > Ensifer sp. GW823-FHT05D09. The sequence goes on from NZ_JBXAIA010000006.1 coordinate 395,693, forward strand.
GAGGCCATCTAGCATTTCGCCAAAGGGCTTACAACCCTGCGCCACAGGCCTTTGCTATTGCCGCCGGCGCTCTTCGGACGGGTTGGTTTCGTCGTCGTCGGTCCTAGAGAACTCGCCCTCGCCAAGGTCGATGACGCGTGGTTGGCTGCGCTCCTGCGGCGCATGGCTCGGCCCGTGCCAGGACTGGCTCGAAGCGGTGGTCACGACAGTCATTCTTGATCGGAGATAGCTGGCGATCGCCTGTCGGACAGGTGGCACGAACAGAAGCAGGCCGAAGATGTCGCTGATGAAGCCGGGCACCATGAGCAAAAGTGCTGCGACGAACATCAAGGCGCCGCCGAGGACCTCGCGTCCGGGGTCGCTGCCGGTGCGCGTTGCTTCCTGAACGCGCCTGATCACGGCAAAACCCTGAACGCGAAGTAGAACGACCCCGGCGATCGCACTCAACAGGACGAGTAAAAGGGTCATGGCGAGGCCGATCTCGCGGCCGACGATGACGAAGCCGGCAATCTCGGCGAGCGGCAGTCCAAGAATGACCAGGGGAATTAACATTGAGCGCATTATCGGTGCCTGAAAGGGTCTTCGCATCGTCACCTCCGATCTAAGGGTGCGACAACGCGGTTTGAATGATCTATCCTTGCGGACTATATGGAATAGCTACGAGAAATTCTAACAGCGGTTTCAGGTGGAAATGGGCTCTTTCGACTTCATCACGTTTTTTTTCTTGATCGCCGCAGTGGTCATTTTCCTGCAGTTGCGCAGCGTGCTCGGTCGCCGGACCGGCAACGAACGACCACCGTTTGATCCCTATTCGCCGCGGGATATGAGCCAGGGGCCTGAAAAGGCCGACAATGGCAAAGTCGTCCAACTGCCGCGCCGCGACAATGTCGAGGATGATTCGGCGCGCTACGCTGCAATCGACGCCTTCGCCAAAGCGGGAACGCCGCTCAACGATCAGCTCCGTTCGCTGACCGACGCCGACAATGGCTTCGACCCGAAGGAGTTCGTCAACGGCGCGAAGATGGCCTATGAGATGATCGTCATGGCTTTTGCCGACGGCGACCGCAAGACGCTCAAGAACCTTCTGTCGCGCGAGGTCTATGAAGGCTTCGACGCCGCGATTGCCGAGCGCGAGCGCAAGGGCGAGGTGGTGAAGTCCACCTTCGTCGGCATCGAGAAGGCCGACATCGTCCACGCCGAAGTCAAGGACAGCGAAGAAAACATCACGATCCGGATCGTCAGCCAGCTGATCTCGGCGACCTACGACAAGCAAGGCGCCATCATCGATGGCGACGCGGAGTCGGTGGCCGAAGTCAACGATCTCTGGACCTTCTCGCGCGACATTCGCTCGCGTGATCCGAACTGGAAGCTGATCGCGACCGAATCCGAAAACTGATCGGCAAGGTGCGACCATGACGCTTCGACTTGAGCCTGTCACCTTCTCCGATCTACCGGGGTGGCAGGACGACGATCCGACCGCGGTGATTGAAGCGCTGCGCCGCTGTCATCATCATGTCTCGACGGCGAAGCCCTATCGCACGGGTTCGCTTGGCATTTCCGTCGATGACTTGATGCCGGCATTTTCGGCCGCAAGCGTGAAAGTCGCCGATGCGGCTGCGGCGCGCGCATTTTTCGAGCAGCAGTTCGTCGCCTTCAGGATCCGGCCGGAAACCGGCAAGACCGGTTTCGTGACCGCGTTCTATGAGCCCGAGATCGAGGTGCAGGCGACAGCGGACGACACATTCCGATATCCGATCTACCGCCGTCCGATTGATCTCGTCGATATCGATGATACCAACCGGCCCGTGGACATGGATCCCTATTTCGCCTTCGGCCGCCTGCATGACGGCCTGGTCGGCGAGTATCCCGATCGCCCTGCGATCGAGCAGGGCTTTCTGGCGGGGCGCGGCCTGGAGATCGCCTATGCCAGATCCAAGGTCGATGTGTTCTTCGTCCACGTCCAGGGTGCCGCGCGGCTCGTCTATCCCGACGGTTCGCGCCGGCGCATCACCTATGCCGCCAAGACCGGCCACTATTTTTCTCCGATCGGCAAGCTGCTGATCGATCGCGGCGAAATCGATGCCGCTACCGTTTCAATGATGAGCATCCGGGGTTGGCTGGCCGCCAATCCGGATCAGGTCGACGAGGTGCTTTGGCACAATCGCTCCTTCATCTTCTTCCGCGAGGCTGATGTGCATGACGAGCGGCTCGGGCCGGTCGCCGCCGCCAAGGTGTCGCTGGAACCGGGACGGTCGCTTGCCGTCGATCGGCTGATCCATACCTTCGGTGTACCGTTCTTCATCTCCAGTGACAGCCTGACGCGTCTTGATGCCGGACAGCCGTTTAGACATCTGATGCTGGCGCTCGACACAGGATCGGCGATCGTCGGTCCGGCTCGCGGCGACATCTTCACCGGATCGGGCGACGTGGCAGGCGAGCTTGCGGGTGCCGTTCGCAACGACGCCGATTTCTACATCTTCATCCCCCGTGCGGCTGCGGCAAGATACGGCAATGGCTAGGGGCAAGAAGCTTTCAGCCGAAGAGCGGATTCTGTGGGGAAAGGTCGCGCGCACGACCAGGCCCATGCCCGGCCGCCTCGACGATCTCCGGGAGTTTCTCGGCGAGGACGTTCCAGCCGCGCCCAAGGATGAGCCGCAAAAGACGCAAGCGGCGTCGCCGGCCGGTGGGGCCGGTGAACAGCAGGGAATCGCGCTCGCCAACACCTCGAACGGCCGGCATCACTATCCGCTTGAAAAACCCGTCAAGCGCAAGCTGTCGAAGGGGCATCTGGCTCTCGAAGCGCGGATCGATCTGCACGGCATGATCCAGAGCCAAGCCCATGGCTTCCTCCTGCATTTTCTTCTGAGAGCCCATGAGCGCGGGCTGCGCCATGTTCTCGTTATCACTGGCAAGGGAACGTCGATCGGCAGCGATGGCGCCTTGAAACGTGCCGTTCCGCTCTGGTTCTCGCTGCCGGAGTTCCGGCCATTGATCTCGAGTTACGAGCCGGCTGCGCGCAATCACGGCGGCGATGGCGCGCTTTATGTCCGCCTGGCACGCAAGGGGAGCCCGACGTGACCCCCTTCGGCGCGGCGGTGCGCGATCTGCGTCGCAAGAAGGGCGTATCGCAGAAGCAGATGGCCGCGGCGATCGGCGTGTCGGCCGCCTATCTCTCGGCGCTCGAGCATGGAAAACGCGGCGCTCCGAGCTTCGATTTCCTGCAGCGCGTGGCCGGTTACTTCAACGTCATCTGGGACGAGGCCGAGGAATTGTTCCAGATCGCCCATGTCTCCGCACCGAAAGTGGTGCTGGATACCTCGGGGCTGGCACCGGAACATACCGCCTTTGCCAACCGGTTGAGCGGGCAAATCCGCGATTTGTCCGTCGACACGATACGCGCCCTGGAAGATGTTTTGGAAAAAGCCACATTTCCTGCTAATGACAGGGGATGAACAGCTGTTTTCCGGCCGCTCCGCGCGGTCCGGGATTTGGAACCGTGGACAAATTTTCTATAGTCCGCGAGGCGTCCGAGACGTGATTCGCAACGAATCACCACGTCCGAAGAACCTGGAAAGACCCGAAGCCGAATGACCGATATTCCTGAAACCGATACCGGCGCCGCCGCCGAATATGGTGCCGACTCCATCAAGGTGTTGAAGGGCCTGGATGCCGTACGCAAGCGGCCGGGCATGTATATCGGCGACACCGACGACGGCTCCGGTCTGCATCACATGGTCTATGAGGTGGTCGACAACGCGATCGACGAGGCGCTGGCGGGCCACGCCGATATCGTCACGGTGACGCTCAATGCCGACGGCTCAGTGACGGTCACCGACAACGGCCGCGGCATCCCGACCGACATCCACAAGGAAGAGGGCGTCTCGGCGGCTGAGGTCATCATGACGCAGCTCCACGCCGGCGGTAAGTTCGACCAGAACTCCTACAAGGTTTCCGGCGGTCTGCACGGCGTCGGTGTTTCGGTGGTCAACGCGCTGTCGGTGATGCTGCGGCTGAAGATCCGTCGGGCGGGCAAGATCCACGAGATGAGCTTCACCCACGGCGTGGCTGATGCTCCGTTGAAGGTGATCGGCGACGCCGGCAGCGATACCGGCACCGAGGTGACGTTCCTGCCGAGCACGGAAACCTTTACCAAGACGGACTTCGACTACGGCACGCTCGAACATCGCCTGCGCGAACTCGCCTTCCTCAATTCCGGCGTGCGCATCGTCTTGACCGATAAGCGCCATTCGGACGTGCGTCAGGACGAGATGATGTATGACGGCGGCCTCGAAGCCTTCGTCGCCTATCTCGACCGCGCCAAGAAGCCGCTGGTGCAGAAGCCGGTTTCGATCCGCGGCGAAAAGGACGGGATCACCGTCGAAGTCGCGATGTGGTGGAACGACAGCTACCACGAGAACGTGCTCTGCTTCACCAACAACATTCCGCAGCGCGACGGCGGCACGCATATGGCTGGCTTCCGTGGCGCGCTGACCCGGCAGATCACGTCCTATGGCGAAACATCCGGCATCACCAAGAAGGAAAAGGTGACGCTGACCGGCGACGACTGCCGCGAGGGCTTGACCGCCGTTCTCTCGGTCAAGGTGCCGGATCCGAAGTTCTCGTCGCAGACCAAGGACAAGCTGGTTTCCTCGGAAGTCCGTCCTGTTGTCGAAAGCCTCGTCAACGAAGCCTTGAGCACCTGGCTGGAGGAACATCCTTCCGACGCCAAGATCCTTGTCGGCAAGGTCGTCGAAGCGGCGGCTGCGCGCGAGGCGGCCCGCAAGGCACGCGAACTGACGCGCCGCAAGGGTGCACTCGACATTTCCTCGCTGCCGGGCAAGCTGGCCGACTGCTCCGAACGCGATCCGGCAAAGTCTGAAGTCTTCCTGGTGGAGGGTGATTCGGCGGGTGGTTCGGCCAAGCAGGGACGCTCGCGCGAAAACCAGGCGATCCTGCCGCTGCGCGGCAAGATCCTCAACGTCGAACGCGCGCGCTTCGACAAGATGCTCTCGAGCCAGGAAATCGGCACGCTGATCACCGCGCTCGGCACGTCGATCGGCAAGGACGAGTTCAACGCCGACAAGCTGCGCTATCACAAGATCATCATCATGACGGACGCTGACGTCGATGGCGCCCACATCCGCACCCTGCTGCTCACCTTCTTCTTCCGGCAGATGCCGGAGCTGATCGAACGCGGTCATCTCTATATCGCCCAGCCGCCGCTCTATAAGGTGACGCGTGGCAAGTCCGCCCAGTATCTGAAGAACGAGCAGGCGCTGGAAGATTACCTGATCTCCATGGGTCTCGAGGAAGCGACGCTGCAACTGGCATCCGGCGAGGTTCGCGCCGGTCAGGACCTGCGCGAAGTGATCAACGATGCGCTTCGCGTGCGCAATCTGATGGATGGCCTTCACTCGCGCTACAATCGCTCGATTGTCGAACAGGCGGCAATTGCCGGCGCCTTGAATGTCGAACTGAACGGCCAGCGCGAACAATACGCGCAGGTCGCGATCGAAGTGGCCCGCAGACTCGACGTCATCGCCGAAGAGACCGAACGCGGCTGGAGCGGAGCAGTGACCGCCGAAGGTGGCCTCAAGCTCGAGCGCATGGTGCGTGGCGTCAAGGAAGTCGCCGTCCTCGACATGGCGCTGATCGGCTCGTCCGACGCCCGTCATATCGACCAGCTGACGTCTAAGCTCAAGGAAATCTACTCCGCGCCGCCAGTGCTTCGCCGTCGCGATGGCGCACAGGACATCAGCGGTCCGCGCGCGCTTCTGGATGCGATCTTCGCGGCAGGCCGCAAGGGTCTTTCGATGCAGCGCTACAAGGGACTGGGCGAAATGAATGCCGAGCAGCTTTGGGAAACGACGCTCGATCCGAACGTGCGCTCGCTATTGCAGGTGCGGGTGAACGATGCGACCGACGCCGATGGACTGTTCTCGCGCCTGATGGGCGACGAGGTCGAGCCGCGCCGCGACTTCATCCAGGAAAACGCACTGAACGTTGCCAACCTCGATATCTGATCGAAAGACTGTCGCAATCGCTTCGCAGATCCCGGTGCCGCAAGGCACCGGGATCTTTTTTGTTTATTCCGCCTTGAAGCGGCCTTCGAAGGCGAGTTCTGCAAGCGGCTTGCGCTGGCTCGGCTTTTCCCGTTCGCGCAGATCGTCCGGCAGCGTCGAGGGGTCGGCCAGCCGGCCGATTGCCACCGCGGCCTCGACCCGATGGTGCTCGGGGACGCCGAGGGTGATCATTGCCTTGTCGCGATCGATGCCGGCCATCGCGTGCGCGTGCCAGCCGGAAACCGTTGTCTGCAGCGCAAGGCTGAACCATGCAGCACCGGTGTCGAAGGCATGGGTGTAGGCGGCCCGCATTTCGCCGGAGGCCGCCTGCGTATGGGTCTTGGAGATGACGATCACCAACGCGGCGGCATGCTTGGCCCAGCGCTGGTTGCTCTCGTTCAAGATATCCAGCAGACGCGCGAAATGCTCTGTGCCGCGGCGGGCATAGACGAACCGCCAGGGCTGGTTATTGCTCGCAGACGGTGCCCACCGGGCGGCTTCGAGCAGTAGGAGCAAGTCTTCCTCGCTGATTTCCTCCTGGGTGAACGCACGCGGCGACCAGCGCTTCAGGAACATCGTGTCGATCGGGTGGTCGGCGGTTCTGTGGTTGCTTTCCGTCATGAACATACCTCTTTTATCGTGTCGGAATCCCGTGGGAGGAGCGCTGCCATCGACGACGCCCGCTGCGCAAGGCGAGGCCGTTGGCGAGATTCGCGGCCGACGCTACATGGGATCAGGCGCCGATGAAACCGGCTTTGCGCCCGCACCGTTGATCGTTTTTCCGGCGCGATCCGCTCGATAACGGAATCTGCAGAAACGGTGTTTCGGGTGATTGTCGAGTTTGATAAAAAAGTTGTATAAGTTCTGTAGATTTTTCGGAGAGAGGACGTGCGATGACTTTT
>NZ_JBXAIA010000007.1:0-368194 GCF_058795755.1 Ensifer sp. GW823-FHT05D09
TTTGGTAAAGCCCCGGCGACGCCATCGGCTCAAGGATTGGCAGGATGAAGGCTGGATCGAAGGCCGGCGAATTCGGCAACGGTAAAATCGATCAGTTTCCTGATCCGGACGATGTTGCGCACGTCGCTGTGGACGCCGAGTTTGAGTGGCAGGGTCGGCGCCGATGTCCCCGTAACCAAGGCCTTTAGTCCGGGTCGACCGGCGGCTAGGAAAAAGGGAAGCGTGGCGGCAGCCAACCCGGCCTCCACGACGCTCAGCTGCGAGCGTATCGAATTTGTCCGCAGGATCACCCGCGCGTCCGGAAGCAACTCCCGCAGCCAGCCGGAAAGGGACACGCGCACCGGCGCTTCATCCAGTTCGACGACGGAATGTGTGCCGCTGCTGTCAGCCGAAGGCTGTCCGAAACGATCGACATAGCCGTCGGCTGCAAACAGCCCATAGCGAATATCCGCTACCTTGCGCTCGACGATATCGTTCTGGTCGAAGCTGCCGAACCGAAACGCGATGTCGGCATCCCGCCTGGACAGGTTGAAGCGCCTGCTGTCGTTGAGGAGATTGATCGTGATGCCCGGATGACAGGCCGCAAATCTCGCCAGCATGGGCGCAATGACATAGTCACCCAACCAGTCGAGACTGGTGACGGTAATGGCTCCCTGCAGATCGTCTTCCTGGGCGGCAAGACGCCGCTCCACCGCAAGAGCACCCGCCTCCATTTCGTCCAGCGCAGACAGAATGGAACGGCATGCCATCGTCGGCATCAATCCGTTCGGATGTCGCTCGAACAGCTTCTGCCCGCATTTGCCCTCGAACGCATCCAGGCGTCTGCTGAGTGTCGGCTGGCTCGTGCCCAGGCCGCGCGCCGCGGCACTTAAGGAACCGTAGCGCGCAAGGACTTGAACAAGATGCAGTTCTTCCCAGTCCATAGGATCACCTCTGTCCAGATCGACAGCGGCATAGAACGCCATCCACAGCCCGATGCAAGTGCAGAACAATCAATCCGCACCCTTGCCGAGCGGCTCACCCCGTCGGTAGTTCACAGAAAGCTTGGTGCCGGCGCTCATGCCACCGTCGATGGGAAGCACCGCCCCGGTGATGTAGCTTGCCTGCTCGCAGCAGAGCCAAAGCACGGCCGCGGCAACCTCCTCAACCGTTCCGAGCCGGCGCATCGGCGTCGAAAGGGCGGCTTGCTCCTGAGCCTTCGCACCGGCGGCTTCCAGATGATGGGTCAGGATCGGGCCAGGGGCGACGACGTTTATGCGGATGCCCTGATCGGCATAGTCGAGCGCCGCAGCTTTCGTAAGACCGATAATGCCGGCCTTTCCCGCGACATAGGCCGAAAGACCGGATGTCCCGTTCACGCCGGCGACCGAGGCCATGTTGACGATCGCGCCGCCGCCGTTGCGCACCATGGCCCTGATCTGGTGGCGCATGCCAATGAAGGTGCCACGAATGTTGGTTCGCAGGCCGCGATCGAAGGCCTCGACATCGAGATCGGCAAGCGGCGCTGGCATGCCGCCATCGGTCGCATTGTTGAAGGCAGCGTGCAGGTGTCCATAGCGCTGCAGGACGATGTCCAACGCGCGTGCCATCGCGCTCTCGTCACCGACATCCGCCTCTATCGCCAGCGCCTCCCCACCCTGCCAGCGGATCGAAAGGGCGACGTCATCGATCGCCTGTTTCGAGCGGGCGAGAAGCACGACCGCCGCACCTTCCGCCGCAAATGCCCTGGCAGTGGCGGCGCCAATGCCCCTGCTTGCGCCGGCAACCAGCGCGACCTTCCCGGAATATCTCTGCCCCACTGCATTCATCGACCGACCTCCGCTCTGAAACTGCTGTTGTGTCTAGCTTGCAGCGGCGATTGCGTCCTCCTGCAGCGGCGTATGCCTCCCATACGCAATGAGGCAGTCGACCCCGTCGTCGCCCATCGATACGGGCGCCTCGCCTCGCACCACTCACATCCACCCAAGCATCCGCCTAGAGATTGGCCCTGAAGAAGGCGACCGCAGCAGCGTTCAGACGCGCATGAAATGCGGCGCGATCGAAGCCCGGCGGATCGGTGCAGATCTCGTGCAGCTCCGCGCGTTGGCTCCGAGTGCACGGCGCGAGGAAGGAGTAGTGTCCCGCACCGGGCTCGACATGGGAAACGGGCCTGACCGGCAATCCGTCGCGGACGATGGCGAAGTCCGGCTCCACCGGCACGATGTCGTCCAAAGCGGCCGCCCAGAGCGCCACGGGTTTGTGCACATCACTGAGGCCATCAGCAAGAAAGAGTGCCGGGATGGCCGGTGCGGCCACGAACGCCGCTTTCAGCCGTGCATCGTGAACGACATCAAGAGGTGCAGCGCCGAAGCTTCTGGCGAGATTGTCCACCCCACCGAATTCGCGACAGACCCATCGCTGCGGAGCGGCTGCGCATTGCTCGATGAGGCCGGAAAGCACCGGCTTTCCACCCATCCCGACCAGCGCCGTGAACCCGCCGATCGAAAACCCGAAAATGCCAACACGATCCGGATTGATCGCTCCGCGGTGCGGCCACGCCCGCAGCATATAGTCGATGATCAGTGAGACCTGACGGGGGCGTTCCGTCAGCTGGCTGCGGCTCGCGTAGTGGCGCATGTCGGCATAGTTGTCGCCGGGATGCGTCAGGGCCACCACGACGAAGCCGGCTTCGGCAAGCGCGAAAGCGGTATCGTGATGGCCATAGGCGCTGCCGCCCGTGCCGTGCGAGACAACCACCAACGGCAGTCCTTCGCCGGCGACGTGACCGTTTAGGGCGACGATCTGCTCGTAGTCTGCGAGCGGTTGCAATCGCGGCTCGTCATTCGTCGGATACCAGATCGACGCCTGTATAGGGCGATCGAGAGGGTCCGGGACTTCAACTTCCGCAAAGCCGACGCTCGCACAGGCCGCAGAGGAGATGAAAAGCGTGAACTGGAAAACAAGGATGAGAAACGGTCTGAACGAGATCATGGAGCTGGCCCGGTTGAAATGATGCGGACCAACCTCGCATGACGTTTTTGCAATTGAGACCAAGATCATGATCCAGGTCGTCTCCGATCGCGATCTGGTCAATAGTGTCGCCCAAACAGGACCGACCCGATGCTTTTCATTCCGCTGCCGTTCGTCGCGGCCCTTCTGCTGCTCATCCTTTTCGGACAGATGTGCCTTCGTGAGCAGGCTGCGAGCCGGCATTTCCGCATTCTGGTGCTGCTGCTCTGCCTGCTTGCGATCGTCATCGGCGTGCGTTGGGGCTATGGGATCGAACGCGTCTTGCCGGCCCAGGCCATCCTTGCCTCAGCCGTCGGCCCCTTGGCGTGGGTCTGTTTCGCGGCCTTTGTCACCGAGCAGGGCAACAGACTCGCCCATCGTGTTTGGCCCCACCTCTTGCCGTCGCTCCTGGTCGCGATCCTCACCGTTGCCCGGCCACAGTTGATCGACGTTATCCTCATCGCCATCTTCGCCTGGTATGCGGTGGCGCTCGGACGTCTGGCCTGGGCCGGAACCGACGCGCTCGATCTGGCGCGTTTCGACGATGCGCCGCTCATCCATCGGTCGCTGCAGGTTATGGCCACGACGATGCTGCTTGCAGCCATCGCCGACAGTTTGATCGCGATGGATCTTCGCGTGTTCGACGGCTCACATGCCGCCATGATCGTCACCGCAGCAACGATCCCTCTCGTCATGCTGCTCGGGGCCGCGGCTGCGATCGCATCGCGAAACCCGTCCTCGCCTGCGCCCGAAGCGGTGCAGCCAACGCCTGCGTCTGACGACGACGCGCATATCGTGGCGCGCCTGAAGCCGTTATTGCAGACGCAAGGGCTCTACCGGGATCATGATCTCAACCTCAGCCGGCTTGCGCGCAGGGCCGGCATTCCCACGCGCCAGCTGTCGAAAGCCGTCAACAGCGTTTGCGGCAAGAACCTGTCGCAATATGTCAACGATTTCCGGATCGCGGAGGCCTGCCGGCTCCTGGAAAGCGGCGACATCGCCATTACCACGATTGTCTACGACGTCGGCTTTCTGACGAAATCCAACTTCAACCGCGAGTTCAGGCGCGTGACCGGCATGAGCCCCACCGAGTGGCGGGCAAAGCGCACGCCTGCCCCCGCTCAAGCGGTCGGGGTCAAGAAAATGGGCAACGTTCCACATCCGACATCATGAGGACGGCCGGTACGACATCTGCCACGGATATCACTCTGCCGCCCTCTCGATGGCAACCAGTTTGCCACAGTCCCGACGCGGCAGGCGGCCGTTCAGCACGATGGAAGCGACAATACCGATCACGAGGCCCCAGAACGCGCCGCCGATCCCGAGCAGGCTGATGTTGGCGGCCGAAGCGAGGAAGGTAATCAACGCTGCCTCGCGCGATTTCGGATCGGCCATTGCACCGGCGAGACTGCCGCCGATCGTGCCCAGCAGGGCAAGCCCGGCCAAGGTGGTGATGAACGTCGCCGGCAATGCCATGAAGACTGCCGCAAGTGTCACGCCGAACACGCCCACAAGAACGTAAGAGACGCCCGCCGCGATCCCCGCCACCCAACGCTTGCTCGGGTCTTCGTGCGCCTCCTTGCCGGTAGCGATCGCGGCGGTGATGGCCGCGATGTTGAAGGCGTGCGAGCCGAACGGCGCCATGACAAGCGAACCCAAACCCGTCACCGTCAAGATCGGGCTGGCGCCGGTCTTGAAGCCATCGTTGCGCAGAACCAGCATGCCCGGCATGTATTGCCCGGTCAGGGTGATCAGGAACAGCGGCAGCGCCACGCTCAGAAGCGCATTCAGCGAGAATTGCGGCATGGTGAAAACCGGCGCGGCCAGCTTCAACTGCAGCCCGGAAAGATCGATACGGCCCTGCATGGCCAGGAACACGAGACCGAGCACCAGTATGCCGACCACGGCATAGCGTGCGGTAAAGCGTTTCAACAGGACATAGGCAACGATCAGAAGCCCGACCAGCAGCGGATCGACCGTCGCGCCGCCAAAAGCTCCGATGCCGAACTGCAGCAATATTCCCGCGAGCAGCCCCGCGGCGATGCCGGGCGGGATCAGCTTGATGACCCTGTCGAAACAGCCCGACAGCCCCAATGCGACGAAGGCAGCTGCCGAGATCAGATAGGCGCCCACCGCTTCGGCATAGGGCGTGGTCGCAAGAGCCGTCACGAGGAATGCCGCAGCCGGGGTCGACCAGGCCGTGATGATCGGCTCGCGATAGCGCCAGCTCAGAAACAGTCCGGTCAGACCCACCCCGATGGAAACAGACCACACCCACGATGCGGTCAGTTCCGGGCTCAGACCCGCGACCTTTGCGGCCTGGAAGACCAGAATGAAGGTTCCGCCATAGTTGACGATGACGGAGATCAATCCGGCGACGATGGGATGCGTGAGGTCGCCCAAACGGAAGGGCGATGGTGGCGAGGTATGCGACATGATCCGGTGGAATCTCCTGAAAGTCTCTGGCGCCGGGCCAGGATGCGGCTTGACTTTTAGTTGATAAATGGACTGATTATCCCATCCATTTATCAGTCGACGGCCAGACCATTTGTTCAAGCATTCCCAATTGGAAACCGTGCAGGCTTGGCTCGTCCATCCGGCGTATGCAGCGCTGCCGCTCCACGCTCGGATTCAGCGAGCAGTCCGGCAACTCATCGTCGATGGTGCGCTTGGCCCCGGCAGGCCGCTGCCAGCGTCGCGTGCACTCGCCAGGTCGCTCGGTGTCTCCCGCGACACCGTCGAGGCCGCCTATTGCCAACTCCATGCCGAGGGCTTTATCGACCGACGGGTGGGCAGCGGCAGTTTCGTCGCCGAGGTGAAGGCATTCTCCGCGGCCCAAAAAGTTCCGCCACGAGATGCGCTCCAGCGCCACAAGGAGCCAAGCCTCAGCAAACGCGGTGCCGCCATGTCCCGCAGCGGCGGCGTCCGCGAACAACTTGTACCCCGGCCATTCGCACCGGGTGTGCCGGAGACGCGCAGCTTTCCGCTTTCGCTGTGGGAACGTCTGGAGCGCCAGGTCCTGAAGGAAACGGGCACACAGGCTCTCCTTCATGGAGATCCACAAGGCGCAGAACCGCTTCGACGCGCGATTGCCGACTATGTCAACCTGGAACGGGGTGCGCACGCCAGCGCCGACCGTGTGCTGGTTCTCACGAGTTCACAACAGGCAATGGCACTTTGCGCCAATATGCTGCTCGATCCCGGTGACCGCATCTTCATCGAAGATCCGGTATACTACGGCGCGCGCAAGGCATTCGACGCTGCCGGCCTCGAATGTGTTCCAATTCCCGTGGACCATCAGGGCATCACGGTCGAACGGATCCTGAGCCAGCCTCACAAGGCCAAGGCCGTTTTCCTGACGCCTTCGCATCAGTTTCCGACCGGCGCGACGCTTGCGCTCGATCGACGACTTTCCCTGATCGAATGGGCAGGGAAGCACCAGACCTGGATCATCGAGGACGACTACGACAGCGAATTCCACTATGCCGGAAAACCAACAGCCTGCATGCAGGGCCTCGACCCTCACGACCGGACCATTTACATCGGCACCTTCACCAAATCGCTCTTTCCCGGGCTGCGGATCGCTTATGTCGTGCTGCCTCCGCAATTGGTCAAACCGATGACCGTTGCACGGACATTGCTTGACGGCCATACGGCTTCGATTGCGCAACTGACACTCGCCCGGTTCATGGATGGCGGGCATTTCGGCGCTTACGTTCGCACCATGCGCGGCGTCTACTGCGAACGTCTCGATGCTCTTGTCGGCCTCGTGCGGCCCCACCTTTCGGCGTTCGTAGAGCCACGGATTCCGATCGGCGGTCTTCAGATGCCCTGCGTGCTGACCTGCGGCTTGCCAGAGTGCACCGCGATCGACGCGGCGCGGCGCGTTGGCGTCGAGCTGCTGGGCCTGTCGGCACTTCACGCATCCGGCGCTGGCGAGGCCGGATTCCTGATGGGATTCGCCGCCTATACGCCGATCGAGCTCGACGTCGCCGTCAGAAAGCTTGCAGGCGCTCTTAAGGCCGCGACAAGCCCTTAGGGCCTTTCCTGGAAAAGTGCGGAGCGGTTTTCCGTCAAAAGCAGTACGGCGAAACCGGCAAACAGAGCTGAAATGTGCCGCAACGGCATACGGCCGCAGTCTGCCTTTATCCGCTCGAAGCTTGTCGCTTCGGAATTTTTTTCTCCTTGCGGCTGAAATGATCTCGCAAGAATATCCAGCTATCTCTAGTGTTTAGCTTGCGGCCAACGAGAGTCGCGACATGAACGGATGTATTCAGGAGTTGTGGCGGACATGCTTGGGTAAGCCAATTGCCAGTTGTCAACTTATGACCATCAGTGCAGCGCAAGAACGAAGTTTTCCGACCATGTCAATTGATGCCACGTCAAGCTTGGACTCCTCGCCTATCGATCACTTCGGATTGCCGCGCTCTCGATTCGACACGACAGCCATGCGGCAGCAAGACGCCCATTTGATGTGGCGCGAGTCGATCGGCGTTCTTTTCGACACACGCCTTCGCGGTCCGTCCGACGAGCCTTTCTTCGCCAGCGTCGATGCGGCCCTGATCGGAGGTGTCGGGGTCGCGCGCACTCGATCGAGCGGTCAGGACTTCGATCGTTCCCGCTACAAGATCGCCCGGGACGGCATGGACGGGTATCTCGTGCAGTTCTATCTCAATGGTCAAAGCGGCAGCCGCGGCGGCTCCGACAGCATTGCCCGCCCCGGTGACCTCTACGTGATCGATATGGCGCAGCCGCTCGCCACGTCCACAATCGATCACGAGCATCTCAGCCTGGTCATTCCGCGCCAGATGCTGGCCCCCCGTCTGAAGCGCCCGGACGACAATCATGAATTGGTCCTACCGTCGAGCATGCCGCTCGTTTCGCTGTTGAGGGACACGCTCGGCAGCCTGCACAGGCAACTGGATCATATCTCCGTCGGCGACGCGGAAGCGGTCCTGTCTCCGCTGCTCGATCTCGCGGGCGCTGCGATCAACAGCCAGACGAGCGAGGGCAATGCAGCGAGCGTCGGCCATGCGCTGTCGATCGCGGTCCGGCGCTACATAACCGACCACTTGCTCGAACCGGATCTGACAGTGGAGCGTGTCATGGCCGCATTCGGGCTGTCGCGCCGAACGGTCTATCGGCTTCTGGAGCTGGTTGGGGGATTTTCGGTTTTCCTGGCGCAGCAGCGCCTGCGGCGTGCCTTCATCAATCTTCGAGCGCCGGAGTACAGGCACGTGGCGATTGCAGACCTCGCCTTAGCACACGGCTTTACCAACGCGGCAAATTTCAGCCGTGCTTTTCGTCGGGAATTCGGCATGTCGCCGCGGGAGCTACGGCACCTTTCGGCGCATCATCCGGCCCTGCTGAAATCCGCGCCTGGGCTGTCGGCGACCGACTGGTCGCAATGGATCAGCCTGATCGGGCGTTAAGGACCTGAACGGCAAACGGTCAGGGTGGCGGCGAGACAGTCGATTTGGCAGTAAATGCAGGGTCATTGGCACGGGGTGCGCATTTCCGCTCCGGATCGCCTGCGCCAATTGAAGACGGCACTTTCTCCAAGCTAACAGGAAGCGCGCCTGCCATGGCGCGGTTTTTGTTGAGAGAAATGCGTCATGACAAGCGATCGATCGGCCACTGCCGCACGCTCCTGCAACCGGGCTGTTCGTGTGGCAGGCGGCGGCAACACCGCTGCGATGCTCTCTGACGGTACCGTCGAACGGAAGTGCGCCACAACACTGGTCGAGGCCGGGCCGAAGGATGGAAAGATGCGCCGGTTTTGGCGCAATCAGATCCGGCTGCTCATGGCCTTGGTGTTTCTTCTTTCCGGCCTGGTGGCCGTCGCGGGAGAAGCCGTCGCTGCGTCGAAAGGGTGCGAGGATATCGTTGCCGATCTGAACGGGAAGGACGTCCTAGCTCTCTCGAAGACCTACCCCAAGAGTGATTTTCTAACGACGGACCGGCTTCATATCGATTTGATCCGCAATCCATCCTACTGGGACAGCGCGTACTTCACCGCGATCTCTGAAACTGGCGTCGAATACTTCATGACCAGTTATGAAGCCGGTGTTGTAACTGGCAATGAATCCGCATCGATTTCCGGGCAAAACCTCGTTGACGGTGGAATCTATGTCGAATTCATAAACCAAAGCCCGACAACCGTTCCTTGGCGTATGGACGTCGTCTGCGTCACGAAAAGCAACCCGTTAGACGCCGCACTTTCCGGTCTCGCCCTGTCGAGCGGCAACCTCGAGCCGGCCTTCGACACCAATACCCTGACCTATACGGCCACGGTGGCCAACGGCGTTTCCACCCTCGGCGTGACACCGTCAACGCCCGGAACCACCGCGACGGTGAAGATCAACGGGGTCAGCGCCGTATCGGGCACATCGACCGCCGTGCCACTCAATGTTGGCGACAACACACTCACCATTGCCGTGACGACCGAGGACCGCACGGTCACGCGGACCTATCGGGTGGTCGTCACGCGCAGCGCACCTCCCACGATCACCGGCGTCACGCCGTCGATTGGAAGCAGTGCCGGTGGACAATCCGTGACCATCACCGGCACCAACTTCATCGGTGTGAGTGCCGTTGCATTCGGCGGCGTTCCCGCCACCACGTTCACCGTCGATAGTGCCACCCGGATTACCGCCACTGCGCCGGCACGAGCGGCCGGCCCGGCCGATGTGACCGTGACGACCGTGGGCAACAGTTCCGTGACGCGCGCAAACGGCTATACCTATGTCGCCGCGCCGGTTGTCACCGCCGTCAAACCGCTCAACACGCCCGCACGAACCTACGCGATCGGCGCCACGCTGCTGTTCGACGTGGAGTTCGATCAGCACATCGCTAGCAACGGGGGGCCGTACCTGAAGGCTGTCTTTGGGGCTGTCGAGCGGCGGATCAACCTGATCGGCGCCGTCTTTAACACCATGACGTTTTCCTACACTGTTGCCGAAAACGACCTCGACGAAGACGGAATCGCAATCTCGTCAATGGCGCGCGGGGGGGCAACGATCACGGACTACAACCGCCTAGTGGATGCAGATATCACACTGCGCAACATTGCCGATACATCAGGCATCAGGATCGACGGCGTCCGGCCCACGGTAACGTCAATCAACCCCACCGCGACAGCCGCCACCTTCGACGTCACGTTTTCCGAACCGGTCACGGCCGTGGACATCGGCAAGTTCACCCTGGCGAAAACAGGAACCGCGCAAGGCACGATCGACAGTGTGTCGGGATCGGGATCGACCTATCAGGTGAAGATCGCGAATGTTTCGGGAGAAGGTACCTTGGCGCTCGGCCTGTCCGCCAGCACCGGCATCAAGGACTTCGCCGGCAACGAGATGACCAAGGCGTTCACCGGCGGTACGCCCATGATCGTCGCGCCGCCCTCGAGCGACGCCAACCTCTCGGGCATCGGCGTTTCGAGCGGCACGCTTGCCCCGACCTTCGACGCCGCCACCACCAGCTATACTGTCTCGGTGGGCAATAGCGTTTCCGCCATCACCATCACGCCGGCCAGCGCACATCCCGGCGCCGTCGTCTCGGTCAACGGAACCGTCATCGCGGCGCCGGGCAGCCTTCCCGTCAACCTCCAGGTCGGCGGCAACGCCGTAAGCATCGTGGTGACGGCGCAGGACACCGTCGCCACGAAGACCTATGACATCGTCGTCAATCGCGCGGGCGCAGCCCCTGATGCGCCGACCGCCGTCAGCGCTGCGTCGGGTGACGGCGAGGCGACGGTCAGCTTCACCGCCCCTGTGAATGCAGGCACCACGCCGATCAGCAGCTATACCGTGACGGCTGATCCGGGCGGTGCCGCGGCAACCGGCGGATCAAGTCCCATCACCGTGAAGGGCCTTACCAACGGCACCGCCTACACCTTCAAAGTCACGGCCACCAACAGCATCGGCCCCGGTCCGGCCTCCGATGCGTCCAGTTCGGTCACACCAAAGCCTGCGCCGATCGCCAACGCTGTGAGTGCGACGGTTGCGGCGAACTCCACGGCCAATCCAATAACGCTCAGCCTCAGCGGCGGTGCGGCGGACACGCTTGCCATCGGCACCCAACCGACGCACGGTACGGCTTCGGTGTCGGGACTCGCGATCACCTACACCCCGACGCCGGGGTACTCCGGTTCCGACAGCTTCGCCTATACCGCTACCAACGCGACCGGCACGTCCGCCGCCGCTACCGCGACGATCACCGTTTCTGCGCCGACCCTGGCCTTCTCTCCGCCCGCTGGCGCACTGGCGGGCGGAACGGCTGCGACCCCATACAGCGGCATTGCCGTCGCTGCATCAGCCGGCACCGCGCCCTACATCTATGCCGTCAACGGCACGCTGCCGGACGGGCTGACACTCGATCCTGCGTCCGGTCTCATCTCGGGAACGCCGACAACGGCCGGAGACTACAATTTCACCATCACGGCCACAGATGCCAACAATGCCACGGGGACGGCGGCCTACTCGATCGCGATTGCGGTCGAGGCACCGACCGCCGGCGATGTGAGCGCAACGGTTGCGGCAAACTCCACGGCGAACCCGGTCACGCTCAATCTCGGCGGCGGGATCGCCGATACGCTGGCCATCGGCACGCAGCCGACGCACGGCACAGCTTCGGTGTCTGGGCTTGCGATCACTTACTCACCGACGCCTGGATACTCCGGTTCCGACAGTTTCACCTACACCGCCACCAACGCGACCGGCACGTCGACAGCCGCGACCGTGACAATCACCGTCACGGCACCTACCCTCAGCTTCTCGCCTGTAGCCGGCGCCTTGCCCGGCGGGACCGCCAAATCCGCCTACAGCGGCGTCACCGTCGCTGCATCGGCCGGCACTTCACCCTACACCTATGCCATAACCGGCACGCTGCCGGACGGGCTGACGCTCGATCCTGCGTCCGGTCTCATCTCGGGAACGCCGTCAACGGCCGGAGACTACAATTTCACCATCACGGCCACCGACACCAACAACGCAACGGGGACGGCGGCCTACTCGATCGCGATTGCGGTCGAGGCACCGACCGCCGGCGATGTGAGCGCAACGGTCGCGGCAAACTCCACGGCGAACCCGGTCACGCTCAATCTCGGCGGCGGGATCGCAGATACGCTCGCGATAGGGACGCAGCCGATGCACGGCACCGCTTCGGTGTCTGGGCTTGCGATCACTTACTCACCGACGCCTGGATACTCCGGTTCCGACAGTTTCACCTACACCGCCACCAACGCGACCGGCACGTCGACAGCCGCGACCGTGACGATCACCGTCACGGCACCCACTCTCAGCTTCTCGCCTGCAGCCGGCACGTTGACCGGAGGTATCGTCGGGACGGTCTATGACCGGGTCACCATCGCCGCGTCGGCCGGCACCGCGCCCTATCGCTATGCCGTGGCTTCAGGCGCACTGCCTGCAGGCCTCGCGCTCGATGGCATCACCGGTCGCATCTCGGGAACGCCGACGACGGCCGGAACCGCCAATTTCACCGTGACGGCAACCGACGCCAACAATGCAACGGGAACCGCAAGCTACTCGATCGCCATCGTCATCCAGGCACCGACAGCCAACGATGTGCGTGCAACCGTCGCAGCAAACTCCGCGACCAACCCGATCACGCTCGATCTGAGCGGCGGCGCAGCGAATACGGTTTCGGTCGATGCCCAGCCGGCGCACGGCACCGCCGCGGTGTCCGGACTGGCGATCACCTATACCCCGACACCGGGTTATTCCGGTTCCGACAGCTTCACCTATGTGGCCACCAACGTCACCGGCACCTCGCCTGCCGCGACGGTGTCGATCACAGTGACAGCACCGACGCTCACCTTCTCGCCACCGGCTGGCGCGCTGGCGACTGGAACCGCCGGAGCCGCCTATAGCGGCGGCGCCGTCACCGCCTCGGCCGGAACCGCGCCTTATCGTTATGCCGTCACATCGGGCCAGCTTCCTGCGGGGCTCGCACTCGATAGCGCCACCGGCGCGATCGGCGGCATCCCGACCCGAGCCGGAAACCACGATTTCACCGTGACGGCAACCGATGCCAACAACGCTGAGGGAACCGCACGCTATTCGATCGCGATTGCAGCCGCCCCAGTCGATTTCAGCTTCGAGCCACCCGCTGGCACGCTCACGGACGCCATGGCCGGCGAGGACTACAGCCAGCCGATTGCCGCCAAGGGCGGAACCGGGCCAATGCTCTATCGCCTGGCATCCGGCGCTTTGCCCAAAGGCATGGTCCTCAACGTCTCAACGGGTGAACTGACCGGCCCGCTGGCCGCGGACGCCGGAGGCAGTTACACCTTCGCGATCGAGGTTCGCGACAACAACGGCGCAACGGGAACGGCGAGCTATTCCGTGAAGGTCCAGGCCCGCGCGATCACCGTCACCGACAAGGTGGTCGATGTCCCGGCCGGATCGGCACCGCCTGATGTCTATCTCAATCGCGGCGCCACCGGCGGTCCGTTCATCGCGGCCGAGGCGACCTTTGTCGAGCCGGCCCAGGCCGGAACGGCGTCCATCATCCAGGGCGAACTGGCACAGGTTGGTCCGGCCGCCGCTCCGGTTGGCTGGTATCTGAAGTTCACGCCCAACAAGGCCTATTCCGGCCGGGTGCGCATCGGCTTCCGTATGGTCAGTGCGCTCGGCACCTCCAACACCGGGACCGTGACGTACAATCTCGCCTTCGATACCTCCGGGCAGGCCGCAGAGATCGACGCACTCGTGCGCGACTTCGTGCGGACACGGCAGAACCTGATCGCCTCGACCATCAAGGTGCCGGGCCTGATCGACCGGCGCCGGATGGCCGCGGGATCAGACACGGTCACCACCCGTATGACACCTTCAACCGATGGCGTTACACTTGGCTTTTCCACAAGCCTTGCCCAGATCGAGGCGGCGCGCGACAGGGCCGATGGCGTTGACCAGGCCGAAGCCTCGCCATTCAACATCTGGCTCGACAGCACGTTCCTGATGCACCGTCGCAAGGACGACGACGACAAGTGGGGCAACTTCGGCATGGTCTCGCTTGGCGCAGACTATCTGCTGTCTGAGAGAGCACTGCTCGGCCTGTCCTTCCACTATGACCGCATGACCGACCCGACCGACGAGGATGCAGAGCTTTCGGGCAATGGCTGGCTCGCCGGTCCCTATGCCTCCTTCGAACTCGGCAAGGGCATCTTCTGGGATTCGAGCCTGCTCTATGGCGGCTCGTCCAACACCATCGACATGAATGCCTGGGACGGCACATTCGACACGCGCCGCCTGCTCATGGACACTTCGGTCAAGGGGCAATGGCAGCTGGACGATGCAACCGTGTTTACGCCGGCGCTGAGAGCCGTCTATTTCTCCGAAACGGTTGACGACTATGGGGTGAAGAACGGCGCCGGCGACATCGTCGACCTCAAGGGCTTCACCGAAGAGCAATTGCGGATCAGCCTGAGGGCGGAGATTGCCCGGCAGTTCAGCCTCGAGAACGACATGGCGCTGACGCCCAAGCTCGCCGGTACGATCGGCTATTCCGGGCTTGATGGCGCGGGTCTGTTCGGCTCGCTCTCGGCCGCGCTATCGCTGCAAACTGCGCAGAGCTGGTCGATCGACACCGGATTGCTGTTCAACATCGAAGGCGACGGCGAGACATCTGCCGGCGCAAAGGTTGGCATAAGCGGGCGGTTCTGACCCCGGGCGACCGGGGAAAAGAATATCAGATCGTATCAGGAAGCCAGTTTCTCCCTGACCGAGGTCTTGCTTCGATAGTGGCTTGGCGGTGCCCCGATGATCTTGCGGAAGGCGCGGCTGAACGAAGCCTCGGAATCATAGCCGAGGCGGCCGGCGACAAGGGCTACCCTCTGCCCTTCCTGCAGCCATTGATGCGCCTGGTGCATTCGCATGCGTGCGACATAGCGCGCCGGTGTCTCGCCCATGATGTCGACGAAACGCTGAGCGAAACCCGATCGCGACGCCCCCATCAGCTTTGCCAATTCGGGTACACTCCAATCCCGCGTTGGCTCAAGGTGGATGGCGGCAAGCACACGACCGAGTTCCGGATTGCGCACAGCCGCCAGCCAGCCGGTCGCCGTGCCGCAGCCATGCTCCACCCAGGTTCGAATGAGCGTTGCGGTCAGCACGTCGGCGAGCCGCGCCAGAATGCCGCCCGAACCGACGCGCTGCATCTCGGCTTCCCGCGTCATGGCGTCGAGAAGTGGCGGGATCGACGGTTCGCTCGACGCAAGATCGCTGGTGCGCATGACGGCCGGCATCAGTTGCAGGAGTGGATGCAGCCGATCGACATTGAACTGCATCACCGCGTAGAAGATGAGGTTCTTGCTGTCCGTCGACGGGCATTGCACGTCGATGATGCCGTCACACAGCTGCCTTTTCGGCAGGTCGGCGATCGAGACCGGCGGAATGCCCGGCTTGCTCGCCAGTACATGCGCATCGCCTCTGGGCAACAGAACCGCATCGCCTTGCGAAAGCTCGATCCATTCGCCATCCGGCGCACGAAGGTGGGCGGAGCCTGATGCGAGAAAGTGGAACCGCGCGGGCTCCTGCGCCGGATAGGCCGTCGCCCAGGGCGCGCAGGGTTGGCAACGCCCGTATTCAACACCGTCGAGCCGCAGCCCGCGCAAGATTTCGGTCAATGCATCGCTCATGAACCCACCGGCAAGTTTGGAGAAACGGCACAGTCTTTTGGATTTTCTAGCATAGAAACTCCTGAAGATCCCACCTATTTTCGCCATCAACAATCGCGGAGATCGAGAATATGGATGGCTTGGTGACAAAATCAGCGGCCCCGACGGACGACCGGAGCCGCGCGCGGTGGGGCGCCGTGGTGTCCCTTTCGCTTGGCGTGTTTGGCCTGGTGACGGCAGAGTTTCTACCAGCAAGCCTGCTGACGCCGATGTCGGCGGATCTCGGGGTCAGCGTCGGGGCGGCCGGGCAATCGGTGACGACGACGGCCGTCGTCGCGGCGGTCGCCGGTCCGGCGATCGTCGTCTACACGGGACGGTTCGACCGGCGAACGGTTCTTCTGGCTCTGACCGGCCTGCTCGTCGTCTCGAGCCTGATGGCGGGTTTTGCGCCGAACCTTCCCTTTCTGCTTGCGGCCCGAGTGCTGCTCGGCGTCGCGCTCGGCGGTTTCTGGGCCATGTCGCTGGCGCTCGCCATGCGGCTTGTTCCCGGCCGACTGATGCCGCGGGCCATGGCGATCGTGATGTCGGGCGTGTCGATCGCGACAGTGTGCGCGGCACCCGTCGGCGCCTGGATCGGCGCCACGCTCGGCTGGCGCTATGCGTTCCTGCTTGCATCCGCAGTCGGAGTGATCACCTTTATCGTCCAGGCGCTGACTGTTCCATCGTTGCCGCCCATCGGGACCACCGGCCTCGACACGATCGCAAGGGTCCTGAAGCGCCCGGCGATCCGGCTGGGCCTTGCCACGATCCTGCTGGTTGTCACCGGTCACTTTGCTGGCTTCACCTATATCCGCCCCTATCTCGAACAGGTTCCGCGTTTTGACGTCGAGATGATCACCGCGATCCTGCTCGCCTTCGGTATCGGCGGCTTCTTCGGCAATATCGCCGGAGGTTTTCTGGCGGAGCGCAACACCCGCCTGTCGATGATGCTGGCGGCGGCCGGTATCGCCGCCACGGCTCTGCTTCTCGCCGTCGCCGGCGTGCTGCCGGCCGTTGCCGCGGCAGCCACGGCAGCCTGGGGGTTCGCCTTCGGCGCTCTGCCCGTCAGCGTCCAGTCCTTCATCAGCCGGGCTGCCGGCGACGAGGCGGAAGGTGCGGGCGCTGCGACACTGACAACATTCCAGATCGCCATCTCGACGGGAGCAATCCTCGGCGGCGTGATCGTCGAACTCCAGGGACCGGCGGGTGTGTTCCTCTTCGCCGCATTGGCTGCGCTGCTGGGCGCCTCGCTCGTGGCGGTCTCCCGCAAGGTGGCCCTCCAGCCGGGCTGAGTTGAAAGCCCAATCGGTTGGCGGCCGAGATCCCGATTTCTCCAGGGTCGGGGCGGCCGCCAACTGCGCATCGGTTAACGATCGCCGCCACCTACCTGATCAGTCGGCGGCGGCGTTTCTTGCAAGGCTGGCTGACCGTCAACGCCTCATTTGGCCGTCAGCGGCAGCTCAAGGAGGCGATCGGTCGTGACGATGTCGCCGAAGGTGTCGTCGATCGAGGCCAGAGCTGCGCGGTGCAGAGCGATATGGCTGACGGTATTGCCATCCGCCATATCGAGGTCGCGCGTGGCGCAGGCGTCGTCGGCGACGATCACGCTGTAACCGAGCGGCACGGCATCGCGGGCGGCCCCGGCGACGCAGGCATGGGTCATCAGACCTGCGATGATCAGCGTATCGATGCCGGCCTCCTTCAGCCGTTGGTCGAGATCGGTGGTAGGAAACACACTGACCGACGACTTGCTGATCACCGCATGGCTCGCGGATGGCTGGATCGCGTCGTGCAACCGGGACATCTCGCTGTCCTCGGCGAACACAAGGCTGCCCGCCGGTGTCACATGCTGCACGTGATAGACGCGCATGCCGTCCTGATCGGCCCGGGCGATAAGGCGCTTGGCATTCACGAGTGCCTTTTCGCCATCCGGGATCGGCATTCTGCCGCTGAAATACTCCTTCTGAAAATCGATCACCAGCAGGGCTGTCTTCTCAGGATCAAGACTTTGCGGCGCCGTGGCACCGGCGAGGGCGCGGATGGTTGGGTGCTGTATCATGGAAATGTCCTTTCGCGTCTTTGTTGGCCGCGGGAAAATCCCGCATAAGGCGGCCTCACGAAAGTGGCCGGAATGACAATATATGCTAGGTTCTGGCCAACTCTTCGAAACGGGATCACAGCACCGATGCACACCATCGCCGTCATCGCCTTTGAAGGCATCAGCGCCTTCCACCTTTCGGTGCCCTGCATCGTGTTTGGCGACGAGTTGTTGAAACTTGGAGTGCCACGCTACCGGCTGCTGATCTGCGGCGAAAACACCGGATCGATCCCCACCGGTTCCGGCTTTCGCATCGAGGTGACACATGATCTGAGCCACCTGGGCGCGGCCGATACCGTCATCGTGCCGGCCTGGCGGGATCCGGACGAGCGGCCACCCGAAGCCTTGCTGCAGAGCCTGAGGGCTGCTCATACGCGCGGCGCGCGGCTGGTGGGCCTGTGCCTCGGCACTTTCGTCTTGGCTGAAGCCGGCGTGCTCGACGGGCGACCGGCTTCCACCCATTGGGCCTGGGCCGGAGAGTTCCAACGAAGCTACCCGCAGGTCGCCCTCGATCAGGATGCGCTCTACGTCGATGATGGCGACATCCTCACATCGGCCGGAACGGCCGCCGCAATGGATTGCTGCCTCCATATCGTTCGCCGCGATCATGGAGCGGAAATTGCCAATCGCATTGCCCGGCGGCTGGTGGTGGCGCCGCATCGCCAAGGCGGCCAGACCCAATATATCGAAAAACCGATGCCGGCGGCCGTCAGCGAGGTGCAGCTCGGCGCGACGATCAACTGGGCCATCGAACATCTGAGCGAACCCTTGTCGCTCGGTAAACTGGCGGAGCGGGCCGGAATGAGCCTGCGCAGCTTCACCCGACATTTCCGCAAGGCGACCGGCACCACATTTACACAATGGCTGCTCAATCAACGCCTGGCGACCGCGCAACGCCTGCTCGAAACCGGCTCCTGTCCGATCGACCGGGTCGCCGAGATCGCGGGCTTCGGCTCCACCGTCTCGCTGCGCCAGCACTTTACCCGCGCCTTCTCGATCTCGCCGGCAAGCTACCGCCGGCAGTTCAGGAAGGGGCCTGCCACCCTTGCACCTCAATGAAACATCCTAAACTGCTCGCTGCATTTTCACGGATCGAACGCATGTCGTTTCCTGCGCGTTTCGGAAACACAGCGTTCGGCCCCCAACCTCTGTTGCTCGGGGCGGTCCCATGCCATCTAGGAAACGAGCAATGACACATTCCCAGGCGGCGCTATCGTGAAAAAAATCGGATTCCTTTCCTTCGGCCATTGGACCCCCTCCTCCCAGTCGCAGACCCGCTCGGCGGGTGACGCGCTGTTGCAGTCGATCGACCTTGCGGTCGCCGCCGAAGAGCTCGGCGCCGATGGCGCCTATTTCCGCGTGCATCATTTCGCTCGGCAGCTGGCCTCACCGTTCCCGCTGCTGGCCGCCGTCGGCGCCCGGACGAAGCGCATAGAGATCGGCACCGCCGTCATCGATATGCGTTACGAGAACCCGCTCTACATGGCCGAAGACGCCGGCGCCGCCGACCTCATCTCCGGTTCTCGCCTGCAGCTCGGTCTCAGCCGCGGATCGCCCGAGCAGGTGATCGATGGCTGGCGCTATTTCGGCTACGTGCCGCAGGACGGCGCATCGGATGCCGACATGGGCCGCAGCCACGCGGAAGTATTTCTGGAAGCGCTGAAAGGCAACGGTTTCGGCCAGCCGAACCCGCGACCGATGTTTCCGAACCCGCCCGGCCTGCTGCGGCTCGAGCCCCATTCGGAAGGACTGCGCGACCGCATCTGGTGGGGTTCCAGCTCGAACGCAACCGCCGTCTGGGCCGCCAAACTCGGCATGAACCTGCAGAGCTCGACGCTCAAGGACGACGAGACCGGCGAGCCGTTCCATGTGCAGCAGGCAGCCCAGATCCGCGCCTATCGGCAAGCATGGAAGGAAGCGGGCCACACCCGCACGCCTCGGGTCTCCGTGAGCCGCAGCATCTTTGCGATCGTCGACGATCGCGACCGCGCCTATTTCGGCCAGAGCGGCAAGGAACAGGACACGATCGGCTTCATCGACGAGAACACGCGGGCAATCTTCGGCCGCTCCTATGCGGCCGAACCGGATGTGCTGATCAAGCAGTTGGCCGGCGATGAAGCGGTGGCGGAAGCCGATACGCTGCTGCTGACCGTGCCCAACCAGCTCGGCGTCGATTACAATGCCCACGTCATCGAGGCGATCCTGAAGCACGTGGCGCCAGCGCTCGGCTGGCGTTGAGCGACGGGACGCCGCTTTCGCGGCGCGCCTATCTATCTGAGATGGGCGCCCGCCTCATTTCCGGGCTCACGCTCATGCCGCGCTGACGCCGATCATGCCAGGCTGACGTCGAGTGTGATGGGAACTGCACCAAGCGCCTTTGACACCGGGCATCCCGCTTTCGCCTTGTTGGCGAGTTCGGTGAATGTTGCGAGATCCGCGCCCGGCACACTTCCCTTCAGGGACAGATGGATCGCGGTGATGGCAAAACCGTCGGCGACGGATTCGAGCGTGACCTTGGCGGTGGTCTCCATGCTCTCGGCCGCGAGCCCGACCTCTCCCAGGATCAGCGACAATGCCATGGTGAAACAACCGGCATGAGCCGCGCCGATGAGTTCCTCCGGGTTTGTGCCCGGCACGCCCTCGAAACGAGCTGCAAAGCCGTAGGGATAGTCTTTCAAGGCCCCGCTCTGCGTCGAAATTTGCCCCTTGCCGTCCTTGAGACCGCCGGCCCATTTTGCCTGTCCAGTGCGATTGATCTGCATGCTCATCTCCTCCGGGTGACATCTACGGCCTTGCAGATAGGGCGGTATCGGCGGATTGGTATGACGCTGCACGGATTGGCTCGCCGACGCTCGAAAACGCGGCCGGCGGGATGGAGGAGACGATCGTCCATCCCTCGGTGCACCGAAGCTCGCCCGCCTGCCGGGAAAATTTTTCCGCCTATCATGCGTCGCGCGCGAAACGGTTGCTTAAACTCCCTTACAACCTTGACTAATTTGCCCTCGTTGCGGACGCTGCCTCCCTCGCGCTCCGCTCCACCAATCAATCGAGTGTAAATCGTGTCCCAAGCTTCCATCAAATCCCCGCCGAAGCCGTTCTTCCTGTCGTTCGGCTTCCAGGTTCTCGCAGCCATGGTCATCGGTCTGCTGCTCGGCCTCATCGCCCGCAACATGGGCGTCGACGCGGCCGGCAACCCCAACTGGCTGACCGTGACATTGCAGACGATCGGCGCCATCTTCGTGCAGCTTCTGCGCGCCCTGGTCCCGCCGCTGGTCTTCACCGCGATCGTCGCTTCGATCGCCAATCTGGCGACGCTTCAGAATGCGGCAAAGCTGGTCTGGCAAACGCTTCTCTGGTTCGCGATCACCTCGCTCATCGCCGTTGTCATCGCAATTGCGCTCGGCCTCATCATCGAGCCCGGCATAGGCTCGACCGTATCGCAGGAAGCTGCCAAGGCACCCTCCTATTCCGGGTCCTGGCTCGATTTCCTCAAGGGCCTTGTCCCCGCCAACATTCTGGGCCTGGAGGCAAGCACCAAGCTGACGGAGGGTAGCGCCAGCACGTCGCTGAATTTCAACGTCCTGCAGATCCTCGTCGTCTCGATCGTCTTCGGCACGGCCGCGTTGAAAGCGGGCGACGCAGCCAAGCCCTTTCTCGCCTTCAACCAGTCGCTGCTCGTCATCGTCCGCAAGATCCTTTGGTGGGTCATTCGGCTGACGCCGCTCGGCACCATCGGCCTGCTCGGCCGCGCCGTGGCGCAATATGGCTGGGGAACGCTGGCGCAGCTCGGCTGGTACGCAGCGGCCGTCTATATCGGCCTCGCGATCGTGCTGTTCGTCGTCTATCCGGCGCTGCTGGTCGCACATGGCCTGAAGCCCTCGCGCTTCTTCGCCGGCGCCTGGCCGGCAATCCAGCTGGCCTTCGTGTCGCGCTCGTCGGTCGGCACCCTTCCCGTCACCGAAACCGTGACGGAAAAGAGCCTCGGCGTGCCGCGCGAATATGCCGCCTTTGCCGTGCCGCTCGGCGCAACGACCAAGATGGACGGTTGCGCTGCCATCTATCCGGCGATCTCGGCTATCTTCATCGCGCAGTTCTTCGGCGTGCCGCTCGGCATCCAGGAATATGTCCTGATCGTCTTCGTCTCGGTGCTCGGCTCGGCAGCGACCGCCGGCCTCACCGGCGCAACGGTCATGCTGACGCTGACACTGTCGACGCTTGGGCTTCCCCTTGAGGGTGTGGGCCTTCTGCTCGCCATCGACCCGATCCTCGACATGGGCCGCACCGCCGTCAATGTCGCCGGACAGGCACTGGTGCCGACGATCGTTGCCAAGCGCGAAGGCATTCTCGACGAGACCGTATACAATGCCGGGAAGTCGATTGAAGATCCGGAGCCGGACGCAGTTCTTCAGGCCGCCTGATTTTTTCAGGCTGCAAAATTGGTACAACGGACGACGAAGGCCGGCATTCTTGCCGGCCTTTTTGCGCCCAACGGCGGGCAACCCTGCGCATGCCGAGCGACCCCCTTGATCGGCAGCTGAGGCCGGCGTCCCGGCGGTCCTGCGTTCGCAACGCGCCTTCCGAAGTCACGGGGCGACCCGGCGCGAACCGTGAGCGCGCGTCCTCCCGCATCGCTCCCCACGCCGTACCTCTTTCGGAGAGAGGCTCTTCGCCGTCACGCTGACAGACATTGACGGAAGACATGCAGCATGAGACAAACCGACCGTTCGGTTTGTGATGGAGATACCTGTTGAAGCCCATTGCCGTGCATCGCCACCTCCACGATGTCTTCGGGTTGCAGCAAACCCTGCCGGAACTGGCCGCGACAATCTCGTTCGGCATCGCTCTGCCTGTCGCCCTCGCCACCAGATTTCCGGATTTTCTGGCGTCGGTGCCGCTGTGGAGAAGCGCGTTGGCGCTGATCCTCGTGCTCGATATCGCTGCCGGTTGCGTCGCGAACTTCACGCGATCCACGAACGACTTTTACGCCGCTCGGCCGCGCAACCGGTGGATCTTCATCGCAATCCATGTCCACGTGATCATCGTCGCCCTTCTGCTGGGCACCGACTTCGCGGCCTCGTTGGTCGTGTGGGGCTACACGATCGCCGGTGCCGTTGTCGTCAACGTGTTGAAATCAAACCCGCTACAGACGTTTGCCGGTGGGTCTCTGCTGGCCGCGGGCCTGAGCTGGCTTGCGCTATACCCCGGCGTGTCCCCCTTCATGTCGATCGCTTTCGCCCTGTTCATGCTGAAGGTGCTCTTCAGCTTTGCAGTGGATCACTATTCCTGTTCCCAAGCGGCCTGCGCGCCAGAAGGACGGACCTGATCGATGGCGTCTTCATTCGAGATCTCGACAAGCTGGCATCAGGGCGCGGTCGAGCGATCCGGATACCAACCGCGTTCGCCCGGCACGGCGCTCGACAAAGGCTAGGGGGCAATGTCGTTGCGGATCTGCAGGGCGGTTTCAACAGGTTGGCCCCGGTCGATATCGGCGGACTTACGCCGAGGCCAAGTTCCGACCCATTGAGGAGACATCGTGAAAGACACCAAGACCTCCATCATCGAGTGCGCATTCCGGCTGTTTCTGGAACGTGGATACGAGAATACCAGCATGTCGGATCTGGTCGAAGCATCCGACCTGTCGAAGGGTGCCGTCTATCACCACTTCAAGGACAAGGACGCGCTGCACGACGCCGCGATCGAGTATTTCTTTGTTCGCTTTTTTGAACCGGCAGAGACTGCGGCCCAGCCCGGAGGCGAGGCCAACCTTGAGCATGTGATCAATGAGCTGTGCGCCGGCTACGAGCGCCTCATTGCGGAAATCGCCACCGTCACACCCGATGTAAACGCCTATTATCGCTTCATCTTCTCGATCTTGCCAAAGGTGAAGTCCGTGATAACGCAGCAGATCGCAACGGCCCGCGCTGAGATTGCCGCCGCCGTGCGGCAAGATCAGGAGGCGGGGCGACTGCGCTCTTGCCTGTTGCCGGAGGTCGTTGCCGACCAGTGCCTGGCATTGATCGAGGGCGGCGGACTTCTCTGCCTGCTCGAAGGAAAAGAGACCGTTAGCGCGGTCTTTCAGCGAACGATCCCGAGCTATCTTCGGTCGCTGAAAGATATCGCATGACGTGACGAGACACCCGGATCGGAAGAGCGGATGCCTTGGCGCCGTACTCGAAACCGGCCATCGCCGACACCACTCAATTTTCAATTTGTACGTTTTAAATGAAACCAACAATACCGTAGAGTTGTTAATCTCCGAGGATTCGAATACTCAACAATCGGCGCTTCTGTGGCAGCAGCGCATTACAATCTTCTCCTCGGATCAATGCCGATTTGAGGAAATACAGGCAAAGCGGAGCTTGGATGCCGGTCATCTTTCAGCGCATTAATGAGGGCCAGGCGTCACAGGCAGCGACGATTATCGTGCAGGCTTATGTGGAGCCGCCTTGGAATGAAGAGTGGTCGCTGGAGGGGGCGACGGCACGCATGGGCGAATTGTCGACCACACCGGGCTGGATAGGGGTCGGCGCCCTTGAGGCCGGACAATTGCTCGGGTTTGCCATCGGCCTCCCGCACACATCCGCTTCCGGCAGGGGCCTATACATACCCGAGATCGCCGTCCTTCCATCTCATCAAGGCAGGGGCATTGGAAAACGGCTGCTTAAACTGCTTGAAGCAGAAGCTCACAACGCCGGTTTTTCAAGTGCTTGGCTCCTGTCGCAAAGCCAGGGAGCCGCTGCGGAATACTACAAGGCCAGCGACTACAAACAGGTTGCGAAGCTGAGGGTCTACTCGAAGTCCTTTGGATAGCGCGAAAGGCTTGCGCGGGCCGCGCCAGCACCGATGGCCGCCTGACAACGACGGGTCGCGCAACAATGGTCCTGCGCCATGCGTTACGCGCAGCGCAGGAACACCTCAAACCCGGTCGAAAGGTTCCCCGCCACCCCGATCCCATTCGAGGATCAGGCAACAGCCCCTGAGAGGCGACGACGCCACAAAACCGAGGAAGCCGTCGCCACCGTTCGCATTGCGTCGGCAGCGAGCGAGCCCTGCTTCCACACGCCAGCGCTTACCCCTCGTAGTGGCCCGACGACGCCGCGGCAGCCGATTTGACCACCAGCGCCACATCCGCACCCTTGATCACGCTCACCCCCGTTGCACGCAGATCTGCGACGGTCTTCAGTCCGCCTGACTTCGGCGTTTCGAGAGGCTCGACACTGCGAGCGTCCAGATCGACCACCCAAAGCCCCTTTTCACCCTCGATACCGATCACAACAACTTTAGTCATTCACTTCCCCTCTCACGATGGATTGCTCCGGTTAAAATCCCGCCCTCTTCAAGCCGTCTCGATAGAGGTCCCTGTGCCATTGTTCCTTGCTCGGAACAGCCGCGAGCCACGTTTCCAGATCGAAGTTGGGGTTGGCTTCGCGCACGCGGCGAACAAAGACACGCGCCTTGTCCTTCTGGTCCAACATCGCCCAGTTCGCAGCCGAGAGCCTGTCGGCCAGGCTCGGATCGGCCATACGGCCGATATAGTCCAGCGAGGTCTCGAATTGGCTCAGCGCGTAGTTTGCGCCCGCGGCGGTCCAGAGATAGGAGTCCGGGCTCAAGGGATTGAGCTCGATCGCCCGTTCGATCTTCTGCAACGCCTTGCCGGGAAGAGAACAATGGACCAGCGTATCCGCATGATCGGCAATGATATCGGCGTAGTGCGGCCCCAGCGTCTCGGCCAGTTCCATCGCCTCGGCGCTTTCATCGAATGCGCCCTGCAAAAGCTTGGCAACGCCAAGCTCTCGGTAGCCATCGGCCATGTTCCGGCGCGCATCGATTGCGCGCACCGCAAACCCCTCGGCGGATTTCAGCAGCTCGATATCGCCCCGTGCGGTCAGCAGCCATTCCTTGGAATAGGTTCTGGCGATCGAACTCAGCGCCGGAGCAAAATCGGTGCTCGCGTGCAGCGCCGTCTTCATTTCCTTGCGCGCACGCCGAAGGTCGGGCAGCGTGAGCCGGTTCAAATGCCGTCTTCCCACGAGATAACTGTGGTACGCCGCCGGGTTCAGTTCCCTGTAAAGCCGTGTCGCCTCGTGCCGTTCGATCTCGCTTGAAACCGAAAGCGCGATGTTTCGTGCGATCACGCGGCGGGCAGCGACGAGGTCAGGTTGGCTCAGGCTGAACCGTTCCGCCCACACGACCTCGTTGTCGGGGAAAAAGACAAGCTGAACGAACAACGTTCCTTCGCTTGTCTGATTGCTGATCCGGCTATCGAGGATGTAATTGAGAGCGTGGCGTTGAAAGAAATCCGCCTGGTCTTCGAGCTGATGTCCGATCTGGACGGCGGAATGGTGGGCGATGACCTGAAGACTGTTGAACGCGCAAAACCCGATCGTGATGTCCTCGATCAAGGCGTTCGCGATGAAGCGGCTGTCCGGGCGCCCGATATGATCGCTTGGAGGCAATAGCACCAAACGAGGTACCGCGTGCCGGCGCATGTCGTCAGGTTCAACACGAGGGCGTTGCTCTGATATGCTGACGAGCGAGGGATGGGCCTGTGCGCTCGCAGCTGTTTGCCTGGCATCCCGGTTCGCCGTGGCGTTGACCAGATCAGCACCGCGCGCCAGCGCGTTGCTCCGCTTCTCGAGAATTTTGCGGAGCTGGTCGACCTCTTCTTCGGCGTTGAAGACTTCGACAAGCAGCTGCAGAGTGTCCGGATCGGCGCGCTCCGCTCCGATGAGCAGTATCCCCGCATCCTTGAGAATTTCGGCGTCTTCGTCCGAGCGCGCCAGACGCGACACCCTCTTCAGCAGCGCTTTGAGAAGGGTATTCTGACGGTCTTTCTGCTCGGCAAACCATCCGTAGAAGTCACGGCTCTGGCAGCCGACAGGCCCCAGGAACGAACGATGCATCAGCGTCGCGAGATTGCGCAACTGACGCAAGGGGTCCGCCTCATCCTCATCGGCAACCCAGACCATGTCCGACGACACCGCCAGCCGTTCGACGTGGATCATATTGCTGGAAAAGGAGAGGAGCTGTGCACCGAGTTCGTCTTGGCGGAGCTTTATCCTGGATATCATCTTGCGCATGTTGACGAGGGACACGGCGTTGTCCTCGTCGCCCCACAGGAATGCGGCCATGGCGGCGCGATGCTCGGCCCCTTCCCTGATCGTCAGCAGATAGGCCAGAAGCAACAAACCTTTTTCGGGGTAGGCAACTTGCCGCCCCTCTGAGTCGACGAGCTTCAAGCCACCAAAGGTTTGCAGAAAGAAGGTCATTTGTACCTTAGGGCCGTTCCGCCAATATTGATCAGCACCCCTGCGCCAAAAGAAGACCCAACGGCAGTGTGTAAGCCTCTCGGCCTGTCATCTAGGGAGCGTGTGGACAAACGATTGCGAGACGGAGTTTGTCGTAATAGCGCGCAGAATTCAACCGGGAACTCACGCGAGGCAAAGCAGAGGTTGTCATAGCGTCCCGACACCGCTCGGTGCTCAGCCGGCAGAACTTCCATGCGCCGTTTGAAGCTTTGTTCCAATTTGCAGCGAAATGACCAAAAATGACCTACAGCCAAGGGCCGAACGACCGCAGCATCCCTATCCTTTCGCGTTGTTTTCGCGGATCGCCGGTAGCCGCCAACCGTCTTGGCCTTTTCTCGACCACCAGCAAAAGGCGCCATTGCCGCCAAGCACGAAGCTTAGCTGCAATGGCGCTGCAGTCAGCACGAGAAGACACCGGACCGACGCTGGTCCGGTCGATGCTTCGGCCATGAAGCGGAGCCCCCGCATGGCGAGGGCCCCGGAATTGGGGGCTCAGTCAGCACCGGAACCTAGAACGCCATGCGGACCCCGATACGGCCGCCATAGTTCTGATAGTCGCTGCTGGTATCGGCAGTGCCTTCGATGAAACCGACAAGGCCCGTCTGCGAAACCAGGCTGACACCCATCTGGAACTGGCCGTAGGCGCCAATCGGATCGTTGACCAGGGCGGTCGACGATCCGCCGGCGTTGAGGCGCACGCCGTCTTCGCCTGCGAATTCGTTCACCAGATGCGCACCCAGGTAGAAGGTGGCGAGACCATCGGCAACTGGCGCAGACCCACCGACACGCGCGCCGACCTTGGCACGCAGGCCGTCCAGTGTGTCGAAGTCGACCGCCGCGCCCAGGGCCTCGATCGTGTCGAGGTCAGTGCGGGTGTAGGCAAGGCCCACGACCGGCTCGATGAAGAGGTCCGCATCACCGAACCGGGCGCCCGCTTCGACCTGCAGGCCGTAAGCGTGGCCGTCGAGCGTGTCGGCATAGCCTGCCGTCACGCTATCGATCTTGACCCTGTAGAGGTCATATTTCGCCAAAGCGTTGACGAAGTAGTTGCCCCATTGCCCGCCGGCATAGGCGCCAATGTTGTAGCCCTGATAGTCGGTGCTATCGGCCGTCCCGGCGAATTTCAGCGTCGAGTCGATGTAACCGCCGGTCAAGCCATAGGTTACGCCGGTGTTGCCGATTGCGCCGAGATCGACGCCGAACTGCCCGCCGGCGTGCTGCTGGCGGTAGGAAAGTTCGACGTTTTGGATTGTCCCTTCACTGCCGCTGACGAAGGCCTGGTCGCGCGCATCGGCAACGCCGTAGACCTGGACCCAGATCCGCTCGGACGTCGACGCATCCCGGGCCGGATCGCGCAGGCCGGCAACATGGGCTGACCAGGCGTCGGCCGACTGGCGCCACAGTGCCTGCGCCCCCTCGTTGATCTTGAGCGTCTGGAACAGCGCGGTGCCTTCAGTCGCCACGATGAAGAAATCGTCGCCCACCGCGTCGTAGCGCAAGCCGTAGCGCGAAAAGCCCACATTCGCGGTTTCAGGCGCGAGTGTGACGGCATCGGCGGCCGAGCCGCCTGCCGCGTCGACCAGCTTCAGCATGTTGCCTGGCATCAAGGCACCACCGCCCAGATAGTTGAGCGCGATCGAAGTCGTGCCCGAGGCTGCCCCGCCGACCACCAGCTGGTCATAGACCATGCTGCCGGAGGTCCCGTCGATATCAAGCGCCAGCCGCCCGTTTGTGCCGACATAGTCACCCGAAAGCGCCAGGACATCGCCGGCGCGGTTGTTGGCGAGGGTGACGAGACCGGCATTCTCGAATCGCTCGAGACCTGACAGGGTTGCGTTGCTCAGCAAACTGACGACACCGGCATTGACAAACCGGTCCGTGCCGGCAGCGAAGTCGCTGATGCCCGAGAGCGCGAATTGACCGCTGTTGGTGACGAGGTCGTCGCCCGCACCGAAGCGCACGGCACCGGCGAAAGTCCCGATATTCGCCAGCGAAACCGGACCTTGCGTAGCAATGATCGTCGGCGCGGCACCGGCATTGAGTGCACCAAAGTTGGTTATCGCCACGTTTGCACCGCTGGCGACGATGGCGCTTGAGGCGCCGGTGACCTGGCTATTGGCCGCAATGGTGATGTTCGCGCCGGCGCCGCCTTCAACGACAATGGCGTCGCTACCGGTCGAGCGAACCGTGCCTGCGACCGCGACCGTGGCTGTGCCCGTGGTGCTCGTGGCGCGAATGGCTGCGCCAGTAGCAGATCTGCTATCGCGCGCCGTGACATTCACCGAGCCGCGGTTGCTGCGCGCCACGATCCCGTCGCTAAGCGCGCCCGAGGCGCGGACATCGAGCACCTTGACCGAAACGTCCCCGGTGTCGGCGCTTGCCAGAATGGCGGTGGCGTTGTTGCCTGCGGTCGATACCGAATTGACCTCGACCGAACTGCCGGCCGCACCGAAGGCTTCGACGCCAAGGCTGTTTTGGCCCTCGGTTGCGATCGTGCCACTGCTGGCGATGTGTACGGCGCCGGCCACACTCTCGGCCTCGATGCCGGTGCTGCCTTCGCCTTTGGTAACGAGAGAGCCGGCGGTCACGTCGATAGCGCCGCTGCCACTGGAGACGTCGATACCCTCGCTACGGTCACCGGTCGTCGTGATCGTGCCCTTGCTGACGATAGTCAGCTTTCCCATGTCGGTTTCGGCAAGGATGCCGTCACTTCCCCAGCCGGCGGTGTTGATCGCCATCGTTCTGATCGTCACGTCACCGCCACTGCTGACGTTGACACCGTCCCCATCCTCTGCCGAAGTGGTGATGGCACCGCGCGCGTCAATGGTTACGGTACCGGTATCGGAACTGGCACTGATGCCGTCGGCGCCTTCGCCGGAGGTGGTGATCTGGCCACTGACGTCGATGGCTATTGGGCCGGTGAGCGAACTGGCTTCGATGCCGTTGGCGTCTTCCCCCTTGGTCGTGATGGAGTTGACCTTCAGGTCGATGCGGCCGGAATCGGAGCCTGCAAACACGCCGTAGGCGCCGTCGCCTCGCGAATCCAGATCGCCTGCGAGCAAGCTCAGGTTCCCGTATTGGCTCCGCAGGTCGATCACATAGGCCTCGCCAGTCGTCGAAGCCGAGCCGATCTTAGCGGTGACGTCTCCTGTGGAGGAATAGCCAGACACGGCGCGACTGTGGAAACCGGCACCGGAAGCCGAAGCGACGTCGATGAAGACGTTTCCTCCGACACTTTCGGCCAAAACGCCGCTGCTGAAATCACCCGACGCGCTGGCGCTGCCCGTGCTGATCACGGTGACGTTGCCGGACTTCGAGGTGGCATAGAGGCCGGCAAGACGTTCGCCTGTCGCCGAAACCGTACCGCTGTTGGTGACGGTGACGTCACCCTTGTCGCTCGCGGCGTAAACCGCTTGTGCATTGTCGCCGGCAGTCGCTACGCTTCCCGAATTGTTGATAGAGACGTTTTTGTCAATGCTCTCGGCGGCGAGACCGATTGAACCGTCGCCGGCAGTCGTGACTGAACCGCTGTTCGTCACCGAAACGCTACCACCCGCCGAGTATCCCGTAACGCCGTGGCTCGCAGTGCCCTGGGTGGAAATCACGCCGGTATTGTTGACGGTGATCGCGCCCGTGTCGGATGTTGCCTTGACGGCGGCCGCGGTATTGCCTGCGGTCGATACGCCGCCGCTGGTGATATCGATACTGCCGTCGCGCGTCGTGGCTTGAACGCCGGAACTTGCATCGCCTTGCGTCGTCGCCGAAGCGACGTTGATCGCAACCCGGCCACCGGCAGAGTTCGCCTGTGCGCTAACAGCGTGGCTGTCGACGCCCTTGGTCGATACCGAAGCGGCCTTGATGTCAATCAAACCGGTGCCGTCAATGGCGGCGGTGATGCCATTGCTGGATTGTCCCTGGGTCGCCACAGCGTTGACGTCGATGAAGACGCTGCCGCTGGTCGAGGCGAGGATGCCGGTGCTGAAATCGCCACGAGTGGAGATGAGCCCGTTGCTGTTGATCGTCAGCGTTCCAGTCGCGGCGCTGTAAGCGTCGATCCCCAAGGCATTGTTGTCGGTCGTCGAGATCGAATGGGCGTCGATGGTCATCGGCCCGTCGTAGTTCAACGCGTTCAGCCCGGTTGTCGCGCTCTCGATGGAGCCGACGTTGATGAATGCCGAACCGAAGCCGCTGAAGACGTGAAGGCCGGCACTGCCAGACACGATGCTGTTCACCTTCACGGTGGCCGAGGCCGCATCGGAGTCGACCCGAACACCCACGCCACCAGCGCCCTCGGCGATGACGCGTCCCTCCAGATTGAGCAGCAAGTTGTTGCCGGCAGCGGAGATATCGACGACACCGGTCCCCATCGTGATCTTGCGCACTTCTGCGTCTGCGGACAAGGTAAAGGTCAGGTCCTGAGCACCGACATTGTAAAGGATTCCGCCGGCATAGGGGCTTCCTGCGGCATTGCAGGTGACGACGCCTCCAATCGGGGCTCCACACTCGTCGGCCGAAAGCGCCAGGCCGGGGAGCCCAAGCGGGATCGCCATGCCGGCGAGGGCCGTGCCGACCCGCAGACGCGCGCGCAAGGAAGCAGTGCCCTGCCGCGCCGCGCGGCGTTTCCCGAGCACGTCCTGCTGTGCCGTTGCTGTCATATTCTTGTGCCCCCGATACTCATGATTAGACTTCGGGTCAGACACGACCAGCTTGCCATCCGGCCGATCCGTCCACCCATGCGGTGGGCAACCTACTGGGCGGCCGAAAGCTGCGACAGGAACGAGATGGAACGATTTGCAACGAAATGGAACGAAAACCGTTGCGCGCCTGCATCACCATGTCAGCTTTGCGAAGGCCGTGTGGCGACAGACCGTTTAGATTATGATTTTAAAGGATAATTAAGCATCGCGGCTCCGGCGGCATGACTGCCGCCGCGTGTTCGCAGCCGTCATTTGGCGACTGAAGAGAGCCGCTCTCTCACCGTCTCGACGGCGTACCAGCGCAGTTCACTGGCATCCCTCGGCTGCACGTTCCGACGAGGGCGCAGCGCTCACTGCGCGGTTGCGAGATCGCCCGCAGTCGTCGGGTTCCTGCCCGTCCCCAAAGCTGCCGGCAAAAGGATCTCCACCGTCGTTCCCATCCCCAACTCACTGGCGATCGACACCGATCCGCCATGCGCTACCGCGATGCGGGACACCAAGGACAGCCCCATTCCGGAACCTTCGATGTTGCTCGCATTCGATCCGCGCACCCCGTGGGTCACAACGTCGTCCAGCTCGCCAGGTGGAATTCCGATACCCTTGTCGCTCACGGAGATCGACACCGCTCCATCCCTGTGCGCGAGAGCAAGAACAACCGGCGCCGCCCCGTCCCGCTGGGAGAATTTGACAGCGTTCTCGAGCAGGTTGACGACGGCGAGCTCAAGCATGCCGGCGTCAGCCTGTGTGCGGCGGCTCAGCGCTGAAGGGTCCACGTCTACTGAGATATCCGCGCCCGGCATCAGATCCCGAGCGCGGGCAGCCGCCGAAGCGACAATGTCCCCCGGCGCGGCCAGGGCCAGCTGCGGCTGGAAGGATGGACCTTGCAGTCGGCTGCGCGCCAGATTGACCTCCAAAATTTCGACCAGGCGCACGATGGCACGCTCGATGCGTTTGACCCTGCTCTGGTTGCGTTCATCACCCTTGGGCAGGCTGATTGCGATGCTATCCACGTTGGAACGAATGGCAGCCAAGGGCGTGCGGTACTGGTGCGAGATCACTTCCATGAAGCGGACCTGCTGCTGCTGCGAACGCAGCTCGGCCTGCAGCGCATCTTCGGCGACCTGTCTGGCCGATACCAGCTCACGCGTCTTCTCCACCACCAAGGCGCTCGCGGTCCGCTCCGCGTTCTGGGCGGCAACGAGCGCCTGTTCACGCATGTCGCTGTTCAACGCTTCGGCGGCGCGCAGTCTGACGGCAAGGGCGCCTGTCAAAAGGATCGCATGGACGAGGCCGCTGATCGCATAGGCGTGCCAGAACATGTTCGGCATCCAGGCATAGCCCTGCCGCTGCAACAAAGACAGCACCGAGCCGATCCAAATGGCGCAGAATGCGGCAGCGCGCAGACGGCTCGCGGCTCCATCCACGTTGGCCGTGCGCAGCCCCTGCACCACATTGACCACCCCCATCAGCAACGCGAAATTGTTGCCGATCGGACCGAACACGATGTTGGCCTTGAAGATCGCGAAACCTATGCCGATAAGCCCGACGACCGCGCTCAGCTGGTGGAGCCGGTGCAGCCTGGGCGCCAGGCGCGGCAGCTCGAGGATGCTCGAATAGGCAAGAGCACTCGCGAAAAGACCGAACCATGCTGAAATGCCCATGAACATGTCGTTTGCAGCACCATCCCCGGGAAACAGCAGGAACCGGCTGAGCCCGAGATTGCCGGTATAGACGAGCATGATGCCCAAAGTGCTCAAAGCCAGAAGCGGATACTGCCATTTGCGGTCGAAATAGAAAAACACCAGCTGGATGACGAGCAACACCCCCATGCCGCCAAACCAGAGACCCGAAGTCATGCTGGCAGTAGACACGCGCATGGTGTGGTCACCAGCCGGATAGATCCGCATGTTGAGATGGGTCGACGAGTTGGCATTGGCGACACGAATGAAGACGAGCGTAACCTCACCCTTCGACAGGCTCAGCGGCACGACGTTCTGCAGCCCGGAAAGGCCGTCGGCGGGGAGCGGGCGATGGTCGCCGAGCGCGTAGTGGGTGAAGTCCCCTGCTGTAAGGGCCGAGCGCTGGCCGCCCACGTAGACATCGATGAAATCGATAAAATTCGGCGCAAGCGACAGGAGGGCTGCGCCATCCTCGGCCGCATCGACCTCCAACCGGAGCCAGGTGGCGTTTCTGCTGTAGCCAAGGTTTACGCTACGGCCTTCAACGGGCGTGAACTCCGCCTGCTTTTCCTTTGCGATCACGTCGGCGAGCGAAAGCGACCAGGAGGGATCAACCAGAATCGCCAGCTTGCGCTCCAGCGCAGGCAGCCTGTCCATTGTCGTTGTCGGCCACGACAAAATGTCGTTTGCAGCGGCCGGCGTGGTCAGCAATACGTAGACGACGGAAAAGAAAACGCCGACACCACGCTTACCGATCCATTCGGCCACCTGCCGTACGGCATGCTTCACGACAGCTTCATATTGCATGACGACAGGCACACCGCCGTAGGTCGGTATCATATTTTATTCCGGAATGTTTCGCGCACGCTTATGACGACAAAAGCCATTTTTTCACAAGCTGCAAACGTGCAGGATCAGCGCGCGACGGCTATCCGCGTCCTCCTGGTCGAGGACGACCACGATCTGCGGCACGGCATTGCCGACTACTTGAGGCTGCAAGCGATCGATGTCACGGATGTCGCATCGGGCATCGGTTTCTACACCGCTCTGATCCGCAATGATTTCGACGTGGCGATCCTTGATGTCAACCTGCCCGACGTCAGCGGTTTCGAACTCGCGCGCACAGCCTCCTCAGGCAAACGCATGGGGGTGATCATGTTGACCGCGCGCGCCAATCGCGAGGATCGCATAAACGGGTATGAGCAAGGGGCCGACCTCTATCTGACCAAGCCGGTGGATGGCGAGGAACTGGCGCTCGCCATCGGCAACCTTGCACGCCGCATCCGGGCCAGTGCGTCACCGTCAGCCAATGCCGCAAGCAGCGATGGCCCCTCGGCGACGACGCAGCAGCCCTGGCTTTTGGAGCTGCAGCAACGCCGGCTGATCGCGCCGACTGGTGAGTCGATCCAGCTTTCAGGACGGGAAGCCATGTTGATGGAACAACTTGCCGGCGCCGGCGGCGCGACCGTTTCGCGCGGGGCTATCGACACCCTCCTCGGCCACACCCATTCCGACCCGGAGAGCCGCCGCCTCGACGCCGCACTTCGGCGATTGCGGATGAAAGCCCGCGCAGCTGGCGTTGATCTGCCCCTGCATATCGTCCATGCGGCCGGGGTGCGCTTCGTTGGGACAGTGACTGTCGTGTGAGCCGGATCGCCGCAGTTATGCGGTGGAGGACCCGGCCGGATCGCCGGCTGGCGGCAACGCGGTTTCCGGCTCTTCTGGCGTATGACCTTTCTCCAGCTCGACAACCTCCAGGCGACCCCAGGCTGCGGCCCGATCCATCAGCAAACGCATCTCGGCGTTGAGGGCATGCGATCGCCGGATCTGATCGGCGTGGGCGACATTGGTCCGCGGATCGTAGAAACCGCCGATGTCTTCACCTGTGGCACGCCTGGCCTGTTCGAGTGCCGCCCGCAGCGCGGACAGCTCGGCCTTTGCCACGAAATATCGTCTCATCGCGTTGATGAGTTCGCGGTCGCGCGCCTTCGTCTTCATGGATGCCTCCCTTGCAACAGGCAGTCGGCGTGATCCCACAAGATGGCGAAATCTGGGTCCTCCCCAAAGGTCAGGCATGTTGCCTGTGGACGCAACGTCGCCGCATCATCTCGAAGGCGGATCAGGGGGGCGTCATCGTGATTGGACTTCAGGCCCGACAAGAGTCACGCTCACGCCAGGGAAAAGGGTTGGCGCAGCGCATCTATCGTCTAAATGGAGGCGACAATGAAGCACCATACACGCGAGCAATTGCAGGTCTTCGCGCAGATCGAACCGGACGTCCGTCCGCTGAACATGTCCCACAGCGAGCGCCTGGAACGCTGGGCGGAGCTTCTCGAGCAGAGCCCGACCCGCCATCTGGCGACGCTCTATGAAACCGAGCACCAGTCGGCCGCCGTGCGCGATACCTTGCGCAGCGACGGTTCGCCAATTTCCGTGGCGTTCAACGACCCGATGCTGCGAGCCGCCGGCCTGGAAGACGATACCTACGGCGAGGCGCTCCGGTTCTTCGGGCTACGCGACTGGCAGCTTCACGGCGTGATCTGCTACTGCCACTTCGGTGCAACGGTGCATGCCGCGACGGCAGCCGGGCTCGTCCGGTCGATTCTGAACGGCGAACGCAGCGGCCTGCTGGCCCGCATGCGCGCCTTGTTCTTCGGCTGACACTGGCCGGAATGCGTGACGCTGTGCATGTCGACATGGGCTGGTGGCAGCCTGCCGGGGCCGGCGAGGCCGCCGGGCGTAAAGTGCGGCCTTGCCACCCGGCTTCCTTCACGTCTTCGTCACGCGGTTTCGGTGTCGCGAGGCTTAACGGCCGGCATCCGTGATGGCAGCGACCGTCGCAGCGGAGAGCCCGACCTCCGCCAGCACCTCGGCCGTGTGTTCCCCGAGCGCGGGTGCCGGACGCCGGAAGCGCCCCGGCGTTTCGGACAGTCGCGGCACGATGTTGTGCATGGGCAGCGGCCCGTGCTCCGCATCGTCGAGCGATACGATCACCTCGCGCTCGGAAAAATGCGCGTCCTCGGTCGCGTCGGCAATGTTGTAGATCGGTCCGACCGTTGCGCCGCTGTCTCGCATGACAGCAAGTGCCTCGTCGTGAGAGCGAACGGCAAACCAGGCGCCGATCGCCTCATCGACCAGATCGCGATGCTTGAGGCGCTCGCTGTTGGAACGAAACCGCGGATCCTCGTTCATGTCGGCGCGGCCGATGATCTCGAAGATCCGTCGGGCGACGGCCGGTGTCGAGCCTGACAGCGCGACGTACTTGCCGTCGGCGCATTGATAGACGTTGCGCGGGCAGGCGGTGTTCGAGGCGCTGCCGATGCGCTCCTTGACGGTGCCGTTGAGCGCATAGATCGCGGCCTCTGGGCCGAGAACCGAGAAGATCGGCTCCAGCAGCGACAGGTCGATGACCTGTCCGCGCGCCCTGCCCTTTTCGCGCGCAAACAGCGCGGTCATCGTCGCCGACATGCCGTATACGCCGGCGATCATGTCGGCGAGCGCCAAGGGCGGCAGCACCGGCTCCCGGTCGGGAAAGCCGGTGCGGTAGGCGTAGCCGCTCATGCCTTCGACGATAGTGCCGAAGCCGGGAAATGCCGCATAGGGACCGGTCTGGCCGAAGCCGGACACACGCACGACGACGAGATCGGGATTGCGCACCAGAAGCTTGTCCGGGCCGAAGCCCATCTGTTCCAGTGTTCCCGGGCGGAAATTTTCGATGAAAACGTCGGCGCTCGCGACCAGTGCCCAGAGTGCCTCGCGATCGGCCGTTTCCCTGAGGTTGAGGACCACCGAGCGCTTGTTGCGCCCATAGGTCTTCCAGAACAACGACAGGCCTTCGTCCTTCCACTCGCGCAGCGGGTCGCCCGCCGGCGGCTCGATCTTGATCACGTCGGCGCCGAAATCGGCAAGCTGCAGCGACAGCATGTTGCCGGCGACCAGACGCGAAAGGTCAAGCACCTTGATCCCCTGAAGCGGCCCTACGGCATCAGGATCCCAGTGCTTTTTGACGAAATCGTTCATTGGAGGCGCCCGCCCGTCTTGTCGTCGAACAAAAGCACATTGGCCGTGTCGAAGCCGATTGTCACCTT
Source organism: Ensifer sp. GW823-FHT05D09 (assembly GCF_058795755.1). NCBI lineage: Bacteria > Pseudomonadati > Pseudomonadota > Alphaproteobacteria > Hyphomicrobiales > Rhizobiaceae > Ensifer > Ensifer sp. GW823-FHT05D09. The sequence continues at coordinate 37,535 of NZ_JBXAIA010000007.1, forward strand.
CGCGCCCGACTGCAGAAGCGCGCTTTCGCCAAGAACCATGGTGATGTCGGTGGTCTCGACCCGAAGCATCACCTCCTGCGCATCCCCGGTCGGCTCGACCAGCACGACCTCGGCGGCGATGCCACTGTCGGCAAGGTGGATGTGCTGCGGGCGGATGCCGTAAACGATCTTGCGCCCCGAAGCGAGCCCGTGACCTGTGGGCAGCGGCAGCCGGGCGCCATCGGCAAGCCGCAGCATCTGGCCATCGACCTCGCCGCGCAAGAGGTTGATCTCAGGCGAGCCGATGAAGCTGGCAACGAACAGGTTCTGCGGGTTCTTGTAGAGCTCCAGCGGCGGCCCCATCTGCTCGATCTTGCCGCCGTTCAGAACCACGATCTTGTCGGCCATGGTCATGGCTTCCGTCTGGTCGTGGGTGACGTAGATCGTCGTCTTGCCCAGGCGCTGATGCAGCTTCTTGATCTCGCCGCGCATCTTCACCCGAAGCTTTGCATCGAGGTTGGAAAGCGGCTCGTCGAAGAGGAAGGCGCGCGGGTCGCGCACGATGGCGCGCCCCATGGCCACACGCTGGCGCTGGCCGCCCGACAGTTCGCGCGGGAGCCGCTCGAGCAGATGCCCGAGCCCGAGGATGTCGGCTGCTTCATCGACGCGACGCTTGATCTCGCTCTTCGACACGCCGGCGAGCTTCAGCGCGAAGCTCATATTGTCGGCCACCTTCATGTGCGGATAGAGCGCATAGCTCTGGAACACCATGGCAAGGTCGCGTTCCTTGGCCGGCATGTCGTTGACAATGCGGCCACCGATTGTGATCTCGCCGGCGCTGATGTCCTCTAGCCCTGCGATCATGCGCAAGAGCGTCGACTTCCCGCAGCCGGACGGGCCGACCAGGACGACGAATTCGCCGCTACCCATGTCGAGCGAAATATCGTCGAGCACCGACATGCTGCCGTAGCTCTTGCCCACATTCCTGAGTTCGATCTCGGACATGGTCTCTCCTCCCACTTGATATGCAGACGCGGTTCCCGGCTCCTCGCCGGCCCGTTTTTTAAGGGCCGGCGAGCGAGATCAGGGCCGCTCAGGCAGTCTCGACAATCTCGATCGTTCCGACACTCATGCGACCGAGCGCGCCGAGGCGAAGCCCAGCCATGCCATAGACGAACTGGCCGTCACGCGCCTCGATCAACGGCTTGCCGTCGATGGCGAAGGACAGCGCATCGCCCTTGAGGGTGAACGCGAAGCCGTAGCTCTTGCCAAGCTCACGCTTGAACGGTGCGCGCGCGAGAACGGTGGTGCCGAAATCCTCCTTGAGGATGACCACGTCGTCGCCGTCGAAGCCCGCGGCATAGAACCGGCTGGTGCCCTGCGCGCGGGCGGTGACCAGTTGCGAAGGTCCAGCAAGCGGCTTGATATCGGCAATCACCTCGACGTCGCGAGCGTAGTAGTGGCCCGTCCACATGTCGGCATCGCTGGCGGTATGCGCATGGATGCGACCATCCTGCAGGGTCCAGTGACCGCGGTTCCAGGTAAAGCGCGAGATTGCGCCCCATTCCTGCACTTCGCCCTTGGGGTCGATGACCGTGTGGCCAGCACCTTCGACCTTGAAGTCGGCGAGGAACAGGCGGCCGAGGAATTTCAACCGACCGAAATACTCGACCTGGATGCCGATCTCGTCGATCGCTTCGGCACCTTCAGGCACGGTGAACGCATAGTCCTGCCAACCCTCGTGGTTGGGCACGTGCCACGCGCCGGTCTCCTCGATCGCGCCGGATATGGCCCGGCGGATATAGGGGGCGACGCGCAGGTTGCCGTCGCCATTCCAGGGGTCGAGCCACAGCTTGAACGACACCGTCTGGCCGGCATCGACGAGCGGCGAGAACATCGGGCGGTAGCGCTCATCGTCGAAATCGGAACGGCGATAGAACGGCTTCCAGAAGATGCGTCCGCCCTGGCCGCGCTCGAGGCGGTCGAGCTGGATTTCGAGCGAACCGCGCGAACCTTCGGCCTGTTTCTCGGTCGAGCCCTTGAGGCTGATCTGGTTGAAGCCCTCGGTGCGGAAACCGTGGGTCGATCCGGGCAGGTCGAAGTCGAAGCGGACGCCACGGCGGGTGAAGTCTTCGAGCCAGAGAGCCGGCACGTCGTCACCACGCAGTTGAAGCGCCAGCACCGTCAGTTCTCGGACGAAGGACGGGATGTCGACGATATTGATCGAGCCGACGACGCCGGAGGCAACGATGAAGTCGTTGATCGGCTTTCTGTATTTGTCCCAACCCGGCTGAAGCCCTTGGAACGTGCCGACGATCGCTCCGGCATTGCCGGCGTTGCAGTCAGTGTCCCAGCCGGCCATGGTGGCGATCTCGGCAGTGCGCGGCAGGTCGCCTTCGCCATAGAGGATCGCCATGACGGTCACGCCGGCATTGGGGATGATGTGGCAGACTCCGGGATAACGGTCATAGCCCCAATCGGCAGTCAGCATGTCGCGGCAGGCGCGCCAGTTGCCGGGATTGGCCTTGTGGAAGTCGATCACCGCCTGCGCCACGCGGGCATAGGTGGATTTCGCGTCGATGGTCGCCATGGCGGCGGCGATCACCTCGGCGATCGAGGTCGCCTCGAAAGCCCCAGCGATGGCGGCGGCGCAGAAGCGCGCGCCGTTCAGGCCGTCGCCGTCATGGGCAACGCTCGCAGCGCGAGCCGAAGCGTCGGCTGCCTTCTGCGGCTCGCCCGGATGCACCCAGCCCCAGCTGTCGATGAAGATCTGGCCGCCGATCTGCTCGGCAACGGTCGCGCCGTTCTGGGCGATCGATCCGGATTGCGGCGCAGGAATGCCGGCACGCAGGTTGCGGTAGGCGGTGTGCTCGGTCGAAACCCCAAAGCCGCCCCACCAGTACATGCCATGCTCTTCGGCGGCATAGTTCACCCAGGTCTTGCCGACATCGGCAGCACTCGCCTTGAGGCCGTAGTCACGCAGCGCGCGAATGAAATAGACCGGGCCGTTGGTGTCGTCGTCGGCGGCGAAATTCTTGAAGTCCCGCAGATACTGGGTGACTTCGCCATAGGTCTTCTGGACGCGCTCATAGCTCCAGATCGTCGGTTCGACCGGGGCGCCCAGGCGAACGCCAATGGCCTTGCCGATGAAACCGGCATAGATCTTCTCGTAAATCGTCTCTTTGCTGAGCTTGGGCATCATGCGTCTTTCGTTATCGATCAGAATGTGAGGGCGGCGCGGAAGCTGGCCCGCCGGTCGGCGGCCGCCTGGTCGGCGGCAAGCATCGTCGTTGCCACTTCGGTGAAGCGATCGGCCGAAGCGGTGAGGTCGAGCCTGTTGGCCCGGTCGAGGAGGGCATGGTCGGCGTCGTCGATGACACCTTCGCCGTGCATCGCGCCGAGGATCGCACCAGCCATGACGCCGATGGAGTCAGTATCGCGACCGGAATTGATGCCGTCCTCGATCGAGCGGCGGAAATCTCCGTCGTTGAGCAGGCAGAACCCGAGCGCCAGCGGCAGCTCCTCGATCGAACCGAGGCGGCTCGGCTGATAGGCGGCCGTCAGGCGACCTGCCTTGGCGGCGGTATGGTTGACGTCGTCGCCCATGGGAGAATAGGGCGCGATCGCCGCGTGGAAGGCGGCAACGACCGTCTGATGATCAGCACCTTGCACCTTGAGCTTGCGGGCAACGTCTGCGATGTCGGCAATGGCGTTGCGCGTCCCGTCCTTGGCCAATGCCAGAACGGCTTCGATCACGCCTTCGATATCAGTTCCCGGAACGAACGCCGCGGCAACCGCAGCGGCAAACACGCCCGCCGCCTCAAGCCCGAAACTCTCCTGGTGGCCGGAGGCAAACGCGATCGCCTCGTCATAGGCGGCCCTCGGATCGCAGGCGTTGACGACGCCGATTGGCGCGACATACATCGCGGCACCACAATTGACCATGTTGCCGATGCCGCCCTGGCGCGGATCGCACGATGTCAGCTGGTGGCGCTGGAAGATCCATTTCTCCGGATAGAAAAGGCGCTCGATCAGCATCGCTTCGCGCTGCAGTTCCGGCACGTAGCGCGGCACCCAGGCGATCTGCCTGACCATACCGTCGGCCATGTCCCAGGCATCGAGATGCCGGCCGACGTCACCATAGATATCCATGAGGCAGAGCGTCATCAGCGTGTCGTCGGTGACGATGCCGTTGCCGCGCACCCGGCCGTTGCGGGCCGTAGCGTCAAGCGACATCTTGTGCCACTCGGTGTCCAGCGAGCTGACCCGGCCATATCGCTTAGCGATTTCGGCGGCCGGCAGTTTTTCGACCGGCGCCCCCATGGCGTCGCCAAGCGCGACGCCATGGATGAGCGCGCGGACTCTCCCTTTGAGAGAGAGCCCTTGAACGCTACTTTTGTGCATCGAGAACAGTCCTTGCATACTCGTTGAGACGTTTGCCACCGGCCGCTTCCCACTCCGCGACGTACTGATCCCACTGATCCATCTTGGCGGCGCCGGAGATGAACTTGTAGACCCAGGAGCGGTAGACGTTTTCAGTGGCATCGAGATCGGCGGCATAGTCGGCCGGCCAGACGAAGGTGTTGTCCGGCTTGAAGTCCTTCTGGATCGTCGCCAGCGATTGCTGGGCCGCTTCCGACTGCCAGACAACAGGCGGGGTCCAGTTCGCTGCAACCATGAAGCGGGCATACCAGGTGGCGATCTTGTCGGTGACCTTATAGGCGTCACCGTCCTTGGTGTATTCCTGGCCTTCGAAGCCGAGGCGGTCGAACATCTGGCCTTCCGGGCTTGCCATGAAGTCCAAGAGCTTCATCACTTCGGCCTTGTGTTCCGACACCGACGAGATCGCAAAGCCGCGCGATTCCTTGGAGACGTCGACGGCGGCGAGACCCTGGCCGCCCGGTCCCTTCGGCGGCGACAGCAGCACGAGCTCGGTGCCCGGATGAACCTGGCGCATCTTGCCGCCATAGATGTCGATAACCTCGCCGGAGGAGCCGAAGATCACGCCGGCGCGGCCGGTGTAGAACTTGTCTTCCTTCACGTCGAACTTGGTGGTGATGTATTCGGGATCGTAGAGGCCCTGCTCGCGCAGCGAGGCGTAGAAGGCGATCTTGTCCTTCTCCTGCGTGGTGGTGCGCGCATGCACCCACTCGCCGCCTGCGTTCTTCATCCAGGTGCCGGTGATGCCGAAGGCCTGGTTGAAGATCGAATCGAGCTCGTTGGTGTTGTCGGCCGTGGTCACGCCATAGCTGTCGGCGACACCGTTGCCGTCGAGATCGCCGTCCTTGATCGCCTTGAACAGGGTGACATAGTCTTCGACGGTTTCAGGCGCCTTGAGGCCGGTCTTTTCCAGCCAGTCCTTGCGGATCACTGGCTGGGGGCCGCGCACCGGATAGACGTAGAGCAGGTACGGATAGTTCTTGAGGCGCTCGACATTGTGCGGCCACAGCGCGTCCTTCAGGTACTTGGTGTCGGCCAGCATCGGGCCGAGATCCTCGAGCACCCCCTGCTCGACCATCTTGGCGTCGCCGCCCTGGAAATAGATCAGGTCCGGGATGTCTCCCGAGAGCAGCATGACAGACAGCTTGTCGGCATAGCCGGAAGATGGCAGGTCGACGAGTTCGATGTCCAGATCGGTGCCCTGCGCCCGAAGCGCGTCCTCAATGCGCTGCAGGTGCTTGACGTCGTCGGGGTTGGACGGGGTGAAGTCCTTGGACACCACCCGGATCTTGACCGGTTCGGCCAATGTCGGGGCGGCAGCACCGAGGCTGAGCGCCAGGGCTGTCGATGCCAGCAGGACCATTTTTCTAAGCATTTCGTCTCCTCCGTTTAGATAGGCTTCTTTGTTTGAACGCGTGTCTTCGTCACCCCTTGAGCGCGCCGCTCATGGTTCCCTTGGTGAAGAATTTCAGGATCAGCGGGTAGATCGCCAGGATCGGCACGATGGTGAGCAGGATCATGCCGGCTTTCAGCGATCTCAGGTCGATCTGGCTGGCGCCGGTGTTGTTGCTGGCGTTGTTGGCGCCGACGATCGCGACCTTGTCGCCATCGATGACGAACTGGCGCAGCACCACCTGCAACGGCCATTTGCCCTGATCGTTCAGATAGATCATCGCGCGGAAGAACTCGTTCCAGTGAAAGACGAGATAGAACAGCGAGATGGTCGCGAGCGCCGGCTTTGCGAGCGGCAGGACCAGATGCCAGAACACCTGGAACGGGTTGGCGCCATCCAGTTCGGCAGCCTCCAGCAGTTCCTGCGGAATCTCCTCGAAGAAACGGATGAGGATGATCAGATACCAGGCATTGACCGCCTTGAAGAGGATCACCGACCAGTAGCTGTCGAGGAGGCCCAGACGCTTGTTGACGAAATAGTCGGGAATGATGCCCGGCTCGAACACGATGGTGACGAGCACGAGGATAAACAGCGCCTTGCGACCCGGCAGGCCGGGCCTTGAAAGCCCCCAGGCCATCAGCGCGGTACCGACCACGCCGATCACGGTGCTGACAGCGGTGATGAAGATCGAGTTGAAGATGCCGCGCTGCACATTGGGGTGCTGCAGCAGAACACTCCAGACCTCGAAGGAGAACCCTCGAGGGATGATGGTCAGCCCGCTCATGCCCGGCACCTTTGCCGGGTTCGACAGCGAGACGGCGAGCAGGTTGAGGATCGGCTGGACGGTGACGACGACGAGCAGCAGCAGCGTCGAGACGATGATCGCATATTCGATGCGTTCGATCGGGGTCTTGCGCGACAGGGCCATTACCAGACTCCCTTTCCGGTCAAACGCTTGGAAACGAAATGGGCGATTACGATCATCATCGTGCCGAGCACGGCCTTGAAGAGGCCTGCGGCCGTTGCCAGCGAGTATTCGCCGGTCTGCAGCCCGATGCGGTAGACATAGGTGTCGACGATATCGATCTTGCTGCGCACCACGTCGTTGGAGAGGTTGATCACCTGGTTGAGGTCGGCGTTGAGGAACATGCCGGCATTGAGGATGAACAGCGTCGCGATCGTCGGTACGATGCCGGGCAGCGTGACGTGGCGGATCTTCTGCCAGCGGTTGGCGCCATCGATCTCGGCGGCATCATAAAGCTGCTGGTCGATGGCGATGATGGCGGCGAGATAAAGCAGGCTGTCCCAACCGGCCGAACGCCAGATCTCGGTGAACACCAGCACCCAGCGGATCGCGCCCGTATCGGTCATGAACGACCGCGGCGCGATGCCGGCCATGCCCATGATATTGTTGACCGCGCCATCGGTCGGCGACAGCGCCGCGATGAAGATGCCGGCGATCACCACCCAGGACAGGAAGTGCGGCAGATAGATCGCCGACTGGATGAACTTGCGCAGCGAACCGCCGCGCACCTCGTTCAACAGCAGCGCGACGATGATCGGCACCGGCAGGAAGAACACCATCTTCATGGCCGAGATGATCAGGGTGTTGGCCAGCACCTGCCAGAACACCGGCGAGGAGAACAGCACCTGGAAATGCTTGATGCCGACCCAGATGTTGGGTGGCACGATGCGGACCTGTTCGAAGGCGATGCGCGCCTCCCAGATCGGCAGGTAATGGAAGATGAGGAAGAACAGGATGCCCGGCGCCATCATGACGTAATAGGGCCACCACCGGCGCCAGCCATCGGCGGCGACCGCAACGCGCCCCTGCCTGCGGCGCGCGCTCGATTTGGGAACGTTCCCAAATTTAGGCGACATCACCGCCTCGTCACGATTGGTCATTGCTTACCCCCTCCCGGAGCTTGCTGCGCGTCTGGGCTGGTTGAGCGACAGATCGGCCAATGAGCCGCGCTCGATCAGCCGGCATGGCATGAACACCCGGCCATGCTCGGGGCGGCCGGCGATTTCATCGAACAGGCAATCGACGGCGCGCACGCCGATCTCACGCCCGGGCTTGGCGACCGTCGTCAGTCCCGGCCAGGAAAATGCGCCTGCGGGAATGCCGTCGAAGCCGAGGATGGAGACGTCTTCCGGGCAACGCAGACCGGCTTCGCGCACGGCGACCATGGCGCCGAGCGCCATCAGATCGTTGGCGGCGAAAACCGCGAGATGGCCGACCCGGTCGCGTGCAAGCAGCCGCATCATCGCGGTGCGCCCGCCTTCGACGGTATATTCGCCATCTTCCATCGGCAGTGCTGCCGGGTCGATGTCGCGCTCGACGCAATGTTCATGAAAAGTGCGCAGAAACCGGGCCCGCGCGATACGCGATTTCGGCCCGAGGATCAGCGCCGGCGCGTGATGCCCCTTGGACACCAGATGGTCCATGCCGAGCCTGACCGCCTGGGCAATATCGGAACCGACGGAAGAATTGGCCGGAAAACGTTCAGCACTCGAACCGATCAGCACGAAGGGCAGCCCGAACCTGTCGAGATCGTCGAAGCTGTCGGCAACCGGATTGATGATGGCGCCATCGACCCGCGCCTGCCGCAGGGCACGCAGATGGCTCGCCTCGCGGCCATGATCCCAATCGGAGGAAAACACCAGGAGCGAAGTGCCGTTTTCGGCCGCGCGGTCCTGCGCACCGCGCGCCACCTCGGCCCAGAACGGGTTGGTGATATCAGGAATGACAAGGCCGAGCAGGCCTGTGCGGCCGGAGCGCATGCCGACGGCCAGATCGTTGCGCTCATAGCCGACGGCACGGGCGGCCTCGAGCACACGCTCGCGCGCCTCGTCCGTAACATTGGACGCGCCGGAGAGTGCCCGGCCGGCGGTGCTCTTCGACACCCCCGCCTTTCGCGCGACGTCAATGATCGTCGGCCGCCTCCGCTGCATTCCACACGCCCTCCCATGGCATGAATTCGTGGGAACGTTACCACGGAGATTTCGAGTCCGCAAGCCCGCCCGATTTCGGACGTGGTTTTGCCGGTCTTGTTGTGGTGTCAAAAGAAAAAGGCCACCGTAGAACCGGCGGCCTCAAAGTGAGAGATATGACCTCCACGCAAAGCGAGAGGTGTAACCTCCAGAGGGAACATCGCTATCGCAGCCGGGAGGATGGCTGCACATCAAGCGACCGTCATAATGTGACAGCACGGCGCCCGGTTCTCAATCAATGCAAAACCAGAACTGAAGCCCGAGAGGGATCGCTCTTCCAAGATTCGCATGACCGCCGCGATTTTTTGCTACTCCTCATTTTCTCGTACGTTCTGGCGCCGCGCATGCCCCGTTCGGGAAGCCGCATCGATGACCGAAAGCCACGCCGGAGAGTGCGGCGCTTGCGCACACCGGGCCCATCGCCTTGACTTATGCGCCGTCGCATTTACGATAGTGGCATGCTGATCGTGACTTCATATGCCCTTCGAGAACCCGTGCGCCTCAAAGCGGGATCGTAACCCGGCCGCGGCTTTTACCGTGCGCGACCGGGGCATGTCACGCCATCCCAGCTATCTCCCTGCTAGCTGAGACGATGAAATCGGTCGCCGCCTCGCACCGCCACAAGCGGACTTCCTGATAGCGAGCAGGCCTTAGCTCTCGACAGCATGTAATGAAAAATCTTCCCCAAACTGCCGGCTGGCGCTCCGGCCTGCTTACCGCGTTCGACATCGCAACCGCGCTCGGCGAAAGCCGGGCGGCGCTCGCCGAGCTGTTCGACTGCAACACGCTGAAAAGCACACGACGGGCTGCTTGCGCAGACGGCCCAGAGCAATTCGAGCTCGACGCGGCGGCACGCACCAGCCTCGCCATCATCCATTCGCTTCGCTGCGACGCCGACCTGAAATGCCACGTTGCCGAGCAGGCGCTTTCGAACTGGCCGCAGATCCCCGTGTCGGTCGCCCGCATTGTCGACTTCGAGCCCGAAACGTCGCACGACACCGGCGCGCGCTTTGAACCGGCATCCGCCGCCGACCCGTTCCAGTTTTTTGGACCATTTGCCGCAGAACCGCTGCCCGTCGCCATGCTCGACGACTACATCGACCTGATCGACGGACGATATCTGCTGTGGCGCAGACCGAAGTGCGATCCACATGGCATTGCGACCGCGATCCATGCCAGCCAGGAACGCCTTCGCCTCGACCCGCAGGATGCGGCCGCGCAAGCCGATTTTCTTGAGGCCGCGGCCGTGCTGAGGCAAACGGGCGAACACGATCTGATCTGGCTAGGCTCGATCAGGGGCGAAGAGTTCTGCCCGACACCGGCTGCCAACCAATCTTCGCTACCCGAACAACTGCCCACCGCACCGATGATCGGCGAGGCGGGTAACGTCGGCACGTTGGCCATGAACTATCGCTCCAAAAGCTCGATCAATATCTCGCTTGCCGCCCGCGCCATGAAGCGGCGGGCGCTGGGGCTAACCGTCAGATAACCCTGGCCTGCCCACCGACAGCCCAAGCATCCGAAGACATCTTGAAGACACAAGGCACATCATGATCCAGACCCCCTACTATCTGATCGACAAGGCGAAGCTCCTTCGCAACATGGAGAAGATCGCCTATGTGCGCGAAAAATCCGGCGCCAAGGCGCTGCTCGCGCTCAAATGCTTCGCCACATGGTCGGTCTTCGATCTGATGCGCGAATACATGGATGGTACGACGTCCTCCTCACTCTACGAGGTGCGGCTCGGCCGCGAAAAATTCGGCGGCGAAACCCATGCCTATAGCGTCGCCTATGGCGACAATGAAATTGACGAGGTGATCGGCCATGCCGACAAGATCATCTTCAACTCGATCGGCCAGCTCGACCGCTTCGCCGACAAGGCGTCCGGCATTGCCCGCGGGCTGCGCCTCAATCCGGGAATGAGCTCGTCCAGTTTCGACCTTGCCGATCCCGCCCGCCCCTTCAGCCGGCTCGGCGAATGGGATGCGGCCCGGATCGAGACTGCGATGAACCGCATCAACGGCTTCATGATCCACAACAACTGCGAGAACAGGGATTTCGGCCTATTCGACCGGATGCTGGGCGAGGTCGAGGAAAGGTTCGGCGGACTGCTTTCCCGCGCCGACTGGGTCAGTCTCGGCGGCGGCATTCATTTTACCGGCGACGACTATCCGGTCGACGCCTTCTGCGAGCGCTTGAAGGCCTTTTCCGGCCGTCATGGCGTTCAGGTCTATTTGGAGCCCGGCGAAGCCGCGATCACCCGCAGCACGACGCTCGAGACCACCGTTCTCGACACGCTCAACAACGGCAAGGACCTCGCCATCGTCGACAGCTCGATCGAGGCGCACATGCTCGACCTCTTGATCTACCGCGAAAGCGCCAAGGTCGAGCCGAACGAAGGCCCGCACAGCATCATGGTCTGCGGCAAGTCGTGCCTCGCCGGCGACATCTTCGGCGAGTTCCGCTTTCCGGAGCCGCTGAAGGTCGGCGACCGCGTCTCGTTCCAGGATGCGGCCGGCTACACCATGGTCAAGAAGAACTGGTTCAACGGCGTCGGCATGCCGTCGATCGCCATCAGAGAGCTTGACGGCAGCGTCAGGCTCGTCCGCGAATTTTCATTCGCCGACTACGAACAGAGCCTCTCCTAAGGCTCGTCATACCCCCACAAAAGAAGGAAAAATCACCCGAAATGAAGAAGAACGTTCTCATCATCGGCGCCGGTGGCGTGGCTCAGGTCGTGGCGCATAAGTGCGCGCAGAACTGCGATGTACTGGGAGACATCCATATCGCATCCAGAACGGTCGAAAAGTGCCGCGCGATCGTCGCCTCGGTCCGCGAAAAGAAGAGCCTGAAGACCGACGTGACACTCGAAGCCCATGCGCTTGATGCCATGGATGTCGAGGCAACGAAGGCGCTGATCGAAAAGACCCGGGCCGGCATCGTCATCAATGTCGGCTCCGCCTTCGTCAACATGTCGGTGCTGCGCGCCTGCATGGATACCGGTGCTGCCTATATGGACACCGCGATCCACGAAGACCCGAAGAAGATCTGCGAAACGCCACCGTGGTACGGAAACTACGAATGGCAGCGGGCGCAGGAGTGCAAGGAAAAGGGCGTCACCGCCATCCTCGGCGTCGGCTTCGACCCGGGCGTGGTCAACGCCTATGCACGCCTCGCCAAGGATGAGTATTTCGACAAGGTCACCGCCGTCGATATCGTCGATATCAATGCCGGCAGCCACGGCAAGTACTTCGCCACCAACTTCGACCCCGAGATCAACTTCCGCGAATTCACCGGCGTCGTCTATTCCTGGCAGAACGGCCAGTGGCAGACCAATTCGATGTTCGAGGTCGGCAAGGAATATGACCTGCCGGTGGTCGGCAAGTGCAAGGCCTACATGACCGGCCACGACGAGGTTCATTCGCTGGCAAAGCACATGGACGGCGCCGACGTCCGCTTTTGGATGGGTTTTGGCGATCACTACATCAACGTCTTCACCGTCCTGAAAAACCTCGGCCTCCTGTCCGAGCAGCCGGTGAAAACTGCCGAAGGCCTCGAGGTCGTGCCGCTCAAGGTGGTCAAGGCCGTGCTGCCGGATCCGTCGTCGCTGGCACCGAACTACCAGGGCAAGACCTGCATCGGCGATTTCGTGAAGGGATTGAAGGACGGCGAGGAACGCGAAGTCTTCATCTACAACGTGGCCGATCATAAGGAAGCCTTCGAAGAAGTCGGATCGCAGGGCATCTCCTACACCGCCGGCGTACCGCCGGTCGCTGCCGCCATGCTGATTGCATCGGGCGAATGGGACGTGAAGCAGATGGTCAACGTCGAGGAGCTGCCGCCGCGCCCGTTCCTCGACATCCTCAACCGGATCGGACTTCCCACCCGCATCAAGGATGCGGACGGCGACCGCGCCTTGACGTTCTCCTGAGACCATAGACGGTCGATCTCCAGCAGCTATCCCTCTGCGATAGCCCGCTAACCTGAAGACGAGGCCCGGCCGCCGTGAGGTGACCGGGCCTTGCCGCTTTCGGGCCCAGCCTTTCGCGTAGCGCCCACCCCACGCCCTGTGTGCAACGCAGCAACGATTGCCGCTTGCGTTGTTTATAAAAATGCTGTTCACTAAACATATTGCTAAACATGACGCGTGAGGAGTTCATGTGAGCATTCATTGAAGTCGATACCGTTTCGACGCTGGCGGGGAGCCGGCTTTTTCAGTTCTGGGAGGAACTCATGCAGATGAAATTGAAAGCCCTTCTCGGGCTCGCCTCGGCGCTTGCCCTGTCGTCAGCGTTGCCGAATGCGGCCAAGGCCGAACAACTGACACTGTGCTGGGCCGCCTGGGACCCGGCAAATGCTCTGGTCGAGCTGTCCAAGGATTTCACCGCCAAGACCAACATCGACATGAAGTTCGAATTCGTGCCGTGGACCAGCTATGCCGACCGCTTTCTCAACGAACTCAACTCCCAAGGCAAACTCTGCGACCTGATCATCGGCGACAGCCAGTGGATCGGTGGCGCGGCGGAGAACGGCCACTACGTCAAGCTCAACGAGTTCTTCGACAAGGAAGGCATCAAAATGGATGACTTCGTGCCGGCGACCGTTGTCGGCTATTCCGAATGGCCGAAGAACACGCCGAATTACTGGGCGCTGCCGGCAATGGGCGACGTCGTCGGCTGGACCTACCGCAAGGACTGGTTCGAAAAGCCGGAACTGCAGAAGGAATTCAAGGAGAAATACGGTTGGGATCTCGGCCCGCCAAAAACCTACGATCAGCTGAAGCAGATCGCCGAATTCTTCCAGAAGCGCGAAGTCGACGGCAAGACCGTCTATGGTGCCTCGATTTATACCGAGCGCGGCTCGGAAGGCATCACCATGGGTGTCACCAACGTGCTTTACGACTGGGGTTTCCAGTATGAGAACCCGAAGAAGCCCTACGAAATGGAAGGCTTCGTCAATTCACCCGATGCGGTGAAGGGCCTCGAATTCTACAAGGCGCTCTACGATTGCTGCACACCGCCCGGCAGCTCCAACGTCTACATGGTCGAATCCGCCGATGCGTTCAAATCGGGGCAGGTGGCGATGCAGATGAACTTCGCCTTCACCTGGCCCGGCCTCTACAAGGACGAGAAGGTTGGCGGCGATCGCATCGGCTTCTTCCCCAATCCGGCCGAAAAGGCGCATTTCGCCCAACTCGGCGGACAGGGCATATCGGTCGTGTCCTACTCTGAAAAGCGCGATGCCGCGCTGCAATACATCAAGTGGTTCGCCCAGCCTGACGTGCAGGCCAAGTGGTGGGAACTCGGCGGCTACTCCTGCCTGAAGGCCGTCGTCAACGCACCAGGCTTTGCCTCCAGCCAGCCCTATGCCCAGGCGTTCCTCGACTCCATGGCGATCGTCAAGGATTTCTGGGCCGAGCCGAGCTATGCCTCCCTGCTCCAGGACATGCAGAAACGCGTGCACAACTACGTGGTCGCCGGCAACGGCACCGCCAAGGAAGCGCTCGACGGCCTGGTGAAGGATTGGACAGAGGTGTTCGAGGAAGACGGCAAGATCTAGTCCGGGCTCGAAATCCGGAGATCTCGTGCCGCTAAGGGCGGCCCCATCGGCAATCGCTGCGGGCCGCCTCGAAATCCCGACCCAAAAGACCAGGTGATACCTTGACCCTTTCCCATTCCTCCATCGCCGAGACGGCCGCGATGGCAACGCCGGCGCCCATTGCCCGGCGGGTACGCGGCCTCTCCGACAGGGCGATCGCTTGGGCTTTCATCGCCCCTGCCATCACCCTGCTGCTGGCGATCAATATTTTCCCGCTGCTCTGGGCAATCTATCTGTCCTTCACCAACTATCGGGCCAATCGCCCGAACGCAGTCGTCGAAGGCGTCGGCCTCAGGAACTACCAACGCGTTCTGACTGACCCCGATATCTGGCAGGCGATGCAGACGACGGCCCATTTCGTCTTCTGGACGATCGTGCTGCAGACCGTCATCGGCTTTGCTCTCGCCTATCTCATCGACCGCAAGTTTCGCGGCCACGCCTTCTGGACGACGATCATCCTGATCCCGATGATGCTTTCGCCGGCCGTGGTCGGCAATTTCTGGCGCTTCCTCTATGAGCCGCAGATCGGCCTGTTCGCCTATGCCGCCTCGATGGTCACCGGCATTCCGACCTCCGAGATCCGGATGCTCGGCGACGTCTCGCTGGCGCCCTGGGCGATCATCATCGTCGATACCTGGATGTGGACCCCTTATGTGATGCTGATCTGCCTCGCCGGGCTGCGCTCGATCCCGGATTACATCTACGAGGCTGCCGAAGTCGACCGTGCCTCCGGCTGGCGACAGTTCTGGTCGATCACCGTGCCGATGGCCCTTCCCTTCATCATGCTCGCTGTTCTTTTCCGCGGCATCGAGAATTTCAAGATGTTCGACATGGTAACGCTGCTGACCGGCGGCGGCCCAGGGTCCGTCACCGAAGTCGCTTCGATCACACTCAAGCGTGCGGCGTTCGAAAGCTGGGCAACCGGCAGGGCGTCCGCCTTCGCGATCATTCTTTTCGTTGCGGTGTTCGGCCTTGCCAACATCTACGTCAAAGCCCTCAACAAGGTGAAACAACGATGAGCTCCGCCAACACCGCCCATTCGGTCGTCGCGCCGAGCGACACCAGCAAACGCGTGGCCGGCACGATCGTCATCGTCTACGCCCTGATCACGCTGATTCCGCTCGTCTGGATCTTCCTGACCAGCATCAAGTCGCCGCCGGATTCGATCAGCTATCCGCCTAAGATCGTCTTCACCCCAACGCTCGAAGGCTATTGCAACCTGTTCACGACGAGGACGCGGCAGACCCCTGATTACATCGCCTCCCTGCCGGAGCCGACAAGCACCTGCGACGAGGTCACGCGCAAGCGCAACATGGTGATCGCCGGTCCGTCGAACTTCCTGCCACGCTTCGTCAATTCGCTGGTGATCGCCTTCGGCTCGACCTTCCTTGCCGTCTTCCTCGGAACGCTGGCCGCCTACGGCTTCTCGCGCTTCAAGGTGCCGCTTGCCGACGACCTGCTGTTCTTCATACTGTCGACGCGCATGATGCCGCCGATCGCCGTCGCGATCCCGATCTACCTTATGTACCGCGAGCTCGGGCTCTCCGATACAGCGCTCGGCATGATCCTGCTCTACACCGCCGTCAACGTCTCGCTCGCCGTCTGGCTGCTGAAAGGCTTCATCGACGAAATCCCACGGGAATACGAGGAAGCAGCGATGATCGACGGCTATACCCGGCTGCAGGCGTTTCGAAAGGTGGTGTTGCCGCAGGCAACCACCGGCATCGCGGCAACCGCCATCTTCTGCCTGATCTTCGCCTGGAACGAATATGCCTTCGCGGCACTCCTGACCTCGGGCCAGGCACAGACCGCGCCGCCGTTCATCCCGACGATCATCGGCGAAGGCGGCCAGGACTGGCCGGCCGTGGCGGCCGGCACGACGATCTTCCTGGTCCCGATCCTGGTTTTCACCATTCTCCTACGCAAGCAATTGCTGCGCGGCATCACCTTTGGAGCGGTGCGCAAATGACAGATCTGACCCGGACACCTACCAAGACCTCTCCAAAGCGGCCGTTCTTCTTCCGGCGCGGCCCAATGGAAAACATCGCGACCGTGCTGATCGCCACCGGCTTTCTGATGCTGTTCCAGCCGTTTGCGCTGGTGCTCTACACCTACTCGCTCGTAACGCTGCTTGCCGGCACGGTGATGTTCATCATCGTTTCGAAATTTCCGGAGTGACCGATGGCCGAGATCAGAATTGAAAACCTGCGCAAGGAATTCGCCGATTTCGTCGCGGTCAAGGAGTCGAGCTTCGTCGTCAACGACGGCGAGTTCCTGGCGCTTCTCGGACCCTCCGGATGCGGCAAGACGACGACGCTGCGCATGATCGCCGGGCTCGAATTGCCGACGAGCGGCAAGATCTATCTCGACGGCGAGGACGTCACCTTCAACCGGGCCAGCGCCCGCGACATCGCCTTCGTCTTCCAGCTCTTTGCGCTCTACCCGCATATGAACGTGCGCAAGAACATCGGCTTCCCGCTGCTGTCCCAGGGCATGCCCAGGGCGGAAATCCGCGAGCGCGTCGAAGAGACCGCACGGCTCCTGCAGATCAGCCATATCCTCGACCGCTCCGTCTCGGGCCTTGCCGGTGGCGACCGGCAGCGCGTCGCCCTCGGTCGGGCGATCGTGCGGCGGCCGAAATGCTTTCTGATGGACGAGCCACTCGGTACGCTCGATGCGGAGTTCCGCGAGGTGATGGTCCATGAGCTGAGAGAGCTGCACAACCGCGTGCACGCAACGACGGTCTATGTCACCCACGACCAGCACGAAGCCATGGCGATGGCCGACAAGATCGCGGTGATGAACCATGGGGTCATCGAGCAATTCGGCACGCCACAGGAGATCTACCGCAAGCCGGCGAGCATGTACGTCGCCGACTTCATCGGCTCGCCGCCGATGAACTTTCTACGTTTCACATCCGGCCTGAAAAGGGGCGCATCCGCAATTTCGCTCAACGGCGTCGACGTCATCGTGCCGGAGATCCATCAGGATGTTGCGGTCGGTGAACTCGCGCTCGGCGTGCGGCCGGAGCATATCCGCTTCAGCGATGCCTCACCGCTGCGCGGGGCTGTCTACGGCAGCGAGTATCTCGGAACCAATCAGGTCGTAGCCATCGAAACCGGTAACGGGCTGATCAAGGCACGCGTGCCGGCAAACCGCAATTTCCAGATCGGCGAAACCGTCGGGCTGGAGTTCACCCCCGCCAACCTCGCGCTCTTCGATTGCAAGTCCGGTCGCGCAGTCGCCTCATCGCTTTATTCGGGAGGCCAGCATGGCTGACGTTGTTCTCAAAGGTCTCAACAAGCGCTTCGGCGACAACCAGGCCATCAGCGACCTCGATCTTGCGATCCGCGACGGCGAGTTTGTCGTGCTTCTGGGGCCGACCGGAGCCGGCAAGACGACGACGCTTCGGCTCATCGCCGGTCTTGAGAAGCCGGACAATGGCCGCGTCGAGATCGGCAGCCGGGACGTCGCCGGTCAGGCACCGGCCGAACGGGATGTCGCGTTCGTCTTCCAGCAGTATTCGCTCTACCCGCACATGACGGTTTACGAAAACCTGGCCTTCCCCCTAAAGGCACCGGTCCGCAAACTGTCCAACGAGGAGATCGACCGGCGGGTGCGCGAGATTGCCCGCATGGTGCGGATCGACCACAAGCTGGAAAACCGCTCGACGCGGCTGTCCGGTGGCGAGATGCAGCGCGTTGCCATCGGTCGCGCTCTGGTGCGCAGACCGTCGATCTATCTCATGGACGAGCCCCTCTCCTCGCTCGACGCCAAGCTGCGCTCGGAACTGCGGCTGGAGCTGAAGCGCATCCAGAAGGAGTTGGGCTCGACATTGCTCTACGTCACCCATGACCAGGTGGAGGCGATGACCATGGCCGACCGCATCGGCATTCTGGCGGAGGGAAAGCTTATGCAGGTCGGCACCCCGCGGGAAATCTACTCCAATCCCGCCAACCTGCATGTCGCGGCCCGGCTCGGCCAGCCGCACATCAACCTGTTGCCGGCCGACCTGCTCGAAGGCGCCGCACCACCCGCGGGCACGAAGACGATCGGGGCAAGGACCGAACATCTCGAGATCGCCGTCAGCCAGAATGCCAATGCGCAGGTCGACTGGATCGAGCATCTGGGCGACCAGAACCATCTGCACATCCGCGTTCGCGATCACAAGCTCGTCACCCTCGCCGATCCCTATATCGAGATCAGGCCGGGCGACCGGATCAATCTGACGCTTCGCGATCCGCTCTATTTCGATGCGGGTGGACAACGGCTCGTCTGAGCCGCAAAGGTCAAACAAAGACGGCATGCAACGACAAACACACGGGTATCATTCCATGAAACATTTCTTCAATCGTCGGGAAAACATCGTCACCGAAGCGGTCGATGGTCTGCTTTTGACCAGCGGTGCGGGACGCCTCGCCCGTCTGGATACCTTCCCCGAGATCAAGGTGATCCTGCGTGCCGACTGGGACAAGTCGAAGGTGGCGATCATTTCCGGCGGCGGCGCCGGACACGAACCCTCGCATGCGGGTTTCGTCGGCAAGGGCATGCTGACAGCGGCCGTGTCGGGCGAAATCTTTGCCTCGCCAAGCGTCGACGCGGTGCTGACAGCGATCCGGGCGGTCACCGGTCCGAAGGGCGCCTTGCTGATCGTCAAGAACTATACCGGCGACCGGCTGAATTTCGGCCTTGCGGCGGAAAAGGCACGGGCCGAAGGCTTCGACGTCGACATGGTCATTGTCGCCGACGATATCGCCATACCGGATATCAACCAGCCGCGCGGCGTCGCCGGCACGCTGTTCGTCCACAAGATCGCCGGCTTTCATGCCGAGGCGGGCGAGGACCTGGCATCGGTCGCAGCCCACGCCGCTAGCGCCGCCGGCGACATCATTTCGCTCGGCATGTCGCTCAGCACCTGCAGCGTGCCCGGCCAGGCGCACGAAGATCGCCTCGGCGAGGCTGAAGGCGAGCTGGGGCTCGGCATCCACGGCGAGCCGGGCGTCGAACGCATCGCGCTTCAACCGGTCGCCGATATCGTCGCCACCATGACTGCGCGACTTGCGGCAGCGCAGCGCAAGGCAGGGCCGCACGCGCTGTTGATCAACAATCTCGGCGCCGTGCCACCGCTGGAAATGAGCGTTATTGCCAATGCCGTGCTGTCGTCCCCGCTTGCCGCCAGCGTCAAGCTGATCATCGGGCCGGCGCCGATGATGACGGCGCTCAACATGAACGGCTTCTCGCTCTCGCTCATTGCGCTGGACGACAGCCGTGAGGCAGCGCTTGCGGCAGCGGTCGCGCCGCAAGCCTGGATTCCCGTTGTCGAGCGCCACGCCATCGTCGTGCTTCCCGCACCGAAGGTCGCCGCCAAATCCAATGGCGCGGCTGCGGCCAGCGACGACGAGCGCACGAAGCGGCTGATCGCGGCGCTCTGCGAACATCTGGTCTCGCTCGAGGGCGAACTCAACAGGCTCGACGGCCGTGTCGGCGATGGCGACACCGGCTCGACGGTTGCCACCGGAGCGCGCAGCGTCCTGGCCCGGCTGTCGGGTCTGCCGCTGAAGCAGCCGGCAGCAACACTGGCGTCGATCGGCGATATCCTCAGCACCAGCATGGGCGGCTCAAGTGGCGTGCTTCTGTCGATCTTCTTCACCGCTGCCGCCAAGGCGATGACGGAAAAGGCGGATATCGCAGCGGCGCTGCTTGCCGGGCTTGAGCGGATGACGTTCTATGGTGGCGCCGAGGTCGGCGATCGCACCATGGTCGACGCGCTTGCCCCGGCACTCAAGGCCCTGACCTCGGGAAGCGTTGCGGCAGCGGCAGAAGCTGCGGCCGCCGGCGCGGAATCGACCAGGACCATGAAGAAGGCCAAGGCCGGCCGCGCCTCCTATGTCGGCGAGAAGGATCTCGAAGGCGTGCCGGATCCGGGCGCGGTGGCGGTTGCCGGCGTGTTCGAGGTCGCGGCGGCCATGGCATAAGGCGGCGAAGCGGCTGGGAGGACGCTGGTGCAGACGGAACCGATGCTGATTGCCGGCTTGATCGAAGTTTGCCGCGCGACCATTGCGGCCAACAGCGACCATCTGTGCGCGCTCGATCGCGCCATCGGCGACGGAGACCACGGCACCAACATGCGGCGCGGCTGCGAGGCAGTCAGCGCCGAGGAAGCCAATCTTTCCAGCCTGCCTTTGCCCGATGCCGTCGAGAAGATCGGCTTGACGCTGGTGATGAACATCGGCGGCGCAGCCGGGCCGCTCTATGGGACATTGCTTATGGAAATGGGCCGCGAACTTCGCACCCAGGAGGCAGGTGGTGCGTTTCCGATCATCCTGAAGCGCGCTATCGATGCAGTGGCGCGGCGGGGCCGGGCGACCGCCGGCGACAAGACCCTGCTCGACGTTCTCTATCCGGTGCAGGATGCACTTGCACACCGCTCCCGGCTGTCGGATATAGCCCGCCGGGCCGAACTGTCCGCCAACGACACCGCCCCGATGAAGGCGATGCGCGGCCGCGCGGCCTATCTCGGCGACCGTTCGATCGGCCATGTCGATCCGGGTGCGTCGAGTTGCGCCCTGCTGACCGTAGCCATTTGCCGGTACCTTGAGGAGAACCGCCCGGAATGACCGCAACGACCATGAACGTGGGCATCGTCATCGTCTCTCACTCGCCGCTGGTGGCGCGGGGCATCGCCGACATGGTCAGGCAGATGGTGGGCGATAGCGTGCCGCTAGCCTGGTCCGGCGGCAATGTTCACGGAGAACTCGGCACCGATGCCGCCGGCATTCTGCGGGCGATCGAAAGCGCCTGGTCGGAGGCCGGCGTTGCCGTCTTCGTCGATCTCGGCGGCGCCGAGACCAACAGCGAAATGGCCATCGAAATGCTGGGTGCGCCCCGTTCTGCCAGGGTGTCGATCTGCAACGCGCCGCTTGTCGAGGGTGCGGTCATGGCCGCGGCCGAAGCCTCGGGCGGCGCCTCGCTTTCCAAGGTCGTCGCGACTGCCGAGGAGCTTTCGCCCTGATGAGCGGATCGAGGCTAACCATAGGAGAGGTCGAACCATTGGCTGCCAAGTGCCAGACGGAAATCGAGGTCAAGCATGGCGTGGGGCTGCATGCGCGCCCGTCCGTGACCTTTACCCGGCTTGCGAAGTCATTTCCCTGTTCGATCGAAGTCGCCGTCAACGGCAGCGACATATGGCTGAACGGCAAGAGCATCATCAAGATCATGGGCGCGAGGATCAGGAAGGGTTCGATCCTCAGGATCCGGGCGGATGGCGTTCTCGCCGAGGAAGCGATCCGCGCGCTCAAGGAACTCATCGAGCGAAACTTCGATGAAGACAAGAAGCATGGCCGCACCACGTAAGCTCCAGGCGACAGGCGCCTCCCCCGGCACAGCATCCGGCCCGGTCTATCTCGCGGAAAGGCCGACATTGGTCCCCATGCCTGTTGCGCCACGGGCATCCGACCCAGGTACGCTGGCGCAGGCCGTCGAAACCGCGGTCGCTGCACTTCAGGATCTTGCCGATCGGGTGGACGGCGACAGCAGGGATATCATCGACTTCCAGATCGAGGTCTTGCGCGATCCGACGATTGCCGAAATGACCGAGGAACGCGTCAGCGCCGGAGAGCACAGCGTCTTCGCCTGGGTGGCCGCCATCGATGCCCATGTTGCCGAACTCGAGGGTGCCGATGAGGAAGAAGTGCGCGCCCGCGCCGTCGATATCCTCGACATCAAGAACCGCGTGCTCGGCATCTGGTCCGGCACACCCATCGAAGACTTTCCGGCCGGCTCGATCTTCGTCGGCAAGGACATCGAGCCGAGCCGGTTTCTGGGCCATGATTGGTCCGCCGGGGGCGGCATCGTGCTTTTTGGCGGCAGCGCCGCCGGCCATGTCGCGCTGCTTGCCCGCGCGAAATCCATCCCGATGGTGGTCGGCTGTGATCGATTTGCCGTGGCCACGGACAGCCAGGTGCGGATTGACGGCGATGCCGGCATGGTCTTTCTCGATGCGCAAGCTGAGGGTCTCTCGTCTGCGCCGGCTCGCGTGCCATCACAGACCCACGCAACTGCGATTGACCATGGCAAGCTGCAGACATCGGACGGCGTCCCCATCCTGCTGTCGATCAATGTCAACGACCCCTCGGAGATCGACGGCATCGGCGCGACGACGACTGCGGGGATTGGATTGATGCGCTCGGAATTCGCCGTGCGCTCGCTTGCGGACGCAGCCAACGAAGACAAGCAGTGCCGGATCTATCGACGCGCGCTGGAATGGGCGGATGGCGAGCCCGTGACAATCCGCATGCTCGACATCGGTGGCGACAAACCGCTCGCAGGCCTCGACGACGGTACGGGCGCCATGGGCATGCGCGGGATCCGGCTGCTTCTCGCCCGGCCGGAAATCGCCCGGGTTCAGGCCCGGGCCCTCCTGCGTGCCGCCCCTTTCGGCAACCTGCGTGTGCTGCTGCCGATGGTTACCTTTCCTTCCGAGATCGACGGCATGCGGCAGATCTTTGCCCAGGAAGCCGAGTTGCTGCTTCACCGCAAGATAGCCCATCGCATTCCACAGATCGGCATGATGGTCGAAGTGCCGGCCGCAGCCCTGATGCTCGATACATTCGACAACGCCGAGTTCTTTTCCTTCGGCACCAACGATCTTGCGCAGTATCTGGCGGCATCGGCTCGCGATGGCTCCGACATCAGGGATTATCGCGACAAGGCGGCTGCGGCTGTTCTGCGCCTCATTGCCCAGGCAATGGCGCTGAGCGCCGGCAAGCCCGCCAGTATTTGCGGGGACATGGCCGGCAATCCGTCCTTCCTGCCGGCGCTGCTCGCTGCCGGGCTCAGACATTTTTCCGTGGCGCCGGCACAACGTCCCGCGATAGGATCGGCGCTTGTCGGGCTGAATGCCGACGGGACCAGGGCAGCCGGAGACTAGAATGGCGCGCGAAGACAACGAAGACGCCATCATCGCCTACAAATCCATTCTGGCGCAGATCATCGACAACCGGCCATCCGGGACGCGCCAGCGGCTCGCGACCGAGCTTGGAAAACACCGCAGCTTCGTCACGCAGATCACCAGTCCGACCTATGCGACGCCACTGCCTGCCCGTCATCTCGCGACGATCTTTCGCGTCTGCCATTTCAGCGCTGCCGAGCAGGAACGGTTCCTTGCTGCCTACCAGAATGCGCATCCCGGAAAACTGCCGGAGCTCGGGTCGTCGGAAAAGCTGCGTCACCTGTCGCTGATGGTCCCCGATTTTGGTGACGAGCGACGGAACCGGTTGCTGGAGGAGGCGATCTCCGAACTCGTGCAGAAGATCGCCGCGATCTCGGGTGGACCGGAATGACGTCCACATACAGGCCCACCGCTGAACAGTAAGACAGTCGTCGCCTTGGGAGGGGCTCGATGAAGAAGTTTATGAACACTGCGGAAACCATGGCGGCCGAAAGCGTCGAAGGCTTCGTGCGTGCCCATGAGACGTTCGTCGTGTTCGGAGCGGACAAAAGATGCGTTCGGCGGCGGCATCTTCTGCCCGGCAAGGTCGCCGTCATCTCCGGCGGCGGCGCCGGCCACGAGCCGATGCACATCGGCTTTGTCGGCCAGGGCATGCTGGACGCCGCCTGCGTCGGGCACGTCTTCACCTCGCCGACGCCGAGCCAGATCATCAGCGCGATCGAAGAGACGGACAGCGGCAATGGCTGCCTGCTGATCGTCAAGAATTACGATGGCGACATCATGAACTTCGAGATGGCGATGGAGATGGCGGCGGGCCGCCACGACATCGCAACCGTGATCGTTGCCGACGACATCGAAACGGCACGGGTCGGCGAAGGGCATGGGCGGCGCGGCGTTGCCGGAACGCTCGTCGTCGAGAAACTGCTTGGCGCGGCCGCCGAGCAGGGCATGCCCTTGCAGGCGTTGAAACAGCTCGGAGACGGATTGAGCGTGCGGATACGATCGATGGGCGTCGCACTCAACGGCGTGACTGTTCCACACACGCAACGCACCACCTTCGCACTCGGCGCCGGCGAGATGGAAGTCGGGATCGGAATCCACGGCGAGCCCGGGCATTCCAGGCAACCCTTTGCCACCTCGGACGCAATCGTCCACCAACTCTGCGAAACTATCGTCGGCGACATCGCGATGCAGCCCGGCGCCAAGGCGCTGCTCTTCGTCAACGGCCTTGGCGGAACCCCACCTGCCGAACTTTACCTGGCGTACAACGCCGCCCGCCGTTTCATGGAGAAACAGGGCATTGTCATCGAACGCTCGCTGGTCGGGACCTATGTCACGTCGCTCGACATGCAGGGTCTGTCTATCACGCTCGCTCTTCTGACCGCGGAAGAGCTGCAATTGTGGGACTTCCCCGTAATGACCGCAGCGCTGCGGTGGTCGTAAACCCGAGCCTTGGGACTTCCTGTCACGCATGAAGATTGGCCGCCTCTGCCGCATGGTACGCACAGGCGCGTTGCAATCTCTGACCGGCGAAACGCTTCATTAACGCGATTCACTTAGCTGCCCGTACCCCGGCGTCTCGCCGGCTAACCACGTATGAGTTGCAAGTGACATGCCCCCATTGACTGCCCCGGTTCACAATTTTCATCAAAAGATTGAATCGTTCTGCGAGCTGCGGCTCGCCCGCGCCCTTCCCAAGCACGACTACGACAACCTGCGCCATTACATGCTGGATTTCGTGGTCAGGCGCGCAATGCCGCCCCAGACCGGCAACAAGCTCGACTGGAAGGAAATTGGCCTCGCCTGCGATCTCGATGACGACAGCCTGCGGATCACGAAACGCCTCGCCAAACACGGCTTCGAGGCCATCATCCGCTGGCTGAAGGGGCCAAGCGCCAGCAAGCCAGACAGAAAAGTGCCGACCGGCCAAGGCTGGGTCAAGGCGCCGGCGGCACCGGCGCGCAGGATCGGTCTGGAACAGCAACGCTTCGCCACCACGCGGTAATTGTCCGCCCACAGCGTCCTCACAGGCGGGGACGCTCCAGCCGCTAATGGCGGCGGACACGACCTCCAAGAATCAGTCGCGCCCGCAGCCTCAGGACGCCGCAAGTTCGATCTTCGGCCATGTCTTTTGTGCCGACATGTCGGATTCAGTTGAGACTGCGTGCCGCTCACGGAAGGCGGCAGCTAGAGTTTGCAGGGCCTTGCGGGACCGCGCATCGGTCAAAGTCGAATGCAGAACGATCTCCGAGGACGGAAGCGGCGGCAGGCCAAACTGCTTGCTGACTTCGATCGTATCGGAAGGCGCAAGGCGGCAGGAGAACGGGCCGACCGCCAGGCCCGCCGAGACGGCGGCGTTCACGGCGGTCGACACGCCGACGAACACCTCCACCCAGGGAACGCAGGCCGCATCGAGCGCGCGTGTCGCGATATCGCGCACACCACAGAGCGGCGCCAGCGCTGCAAGGCGAAGCGGTTCGCCAGGCGCGCGCTTGAAGCCGGGTGACGCGAACCAGCCGAAATGTTCCGGCCCGAGCGTCTCGCCGTCGCGCCGATCCTCGTCACGCCGGATGATGACGGCATCGAGCTCTCCGCGGTCGAAGGCGCCAAGCAGATTTCGAGACGTTTCCAGCCGAACCTCGATGCACAGCCCCGGATCATGGGCATAAAGACGCGCCAGCAATGTCGGCACTTCCGGCCCGGCCACATGGGCCGCGATACCGAGGCCGAAGCGGCGCCGCGTGGACGAAAGCCCGGCAAGCGCCCGCTCGTGCGCCGCAAGGAACTCCCGTGCGCCTTCTATGAAGACGGCGCCCTGTGCCGAGAGACGCACCTGCCTTGGCGTGCGTTCCAGCAGCCGCACGCCGAGCCGATCTTCAAGCCGCTTCAGCTTGACGCTGATCGCCCCTTGCGTGCTGCCGAGAAACTCCGCCGCGCGGGTAAAGCTCTGGAAATCGGCGATCGCGACAAAGGCCTGTACCGCATCCACATCCAGCGTCGTCATTGCATCTATCCGATTTTGTTATCTCTGAAATAGCTATCCATACAATTCAGTTGTGATCAAGGCCCGATTATGGTGCCCCT
The DNA here is from genome assembly GCF_058795755.1 of Ensifer sp. GW823-FHT05D09. NCBI lineage: Bacteria > Pseudomonadati > Pseudomonadota > Alphaproteobacteria > Hyphomicrobiales > Rhizobiaceae > Ensifer > Ensifer sp. GW823-FHT05D09. The sequence continues at coordinate 63,973 of NZ_JBXAIA010000007.1, forward strand.
GCCAATCGAGATCAAATCGCGCGGAGCGCATGGAAGAGCCGGCGTCGGCGCGTCCTTCATCCCGCCGCAGCATTGAAAGATCATGAGAATGAACGAACCCATCAACCGCCGCAGCGCGTTGGCACTGGCAGCCGTCTGCCTCTCCACCGCGATGTTCGGCCTGGAGATATCGAGCATCCCGGCGATCCTGCCAACGCTGGAGCAGGTCCTCGGCGCTGACTTCAAACAGCTGCAATGGATCATGAACGCCTACACTATCGCCGTCACCGCCGTTCTTATGGCCGCGGGAACGCTGGCCGATCGCTACGGCCGCAAGCGCATCTTCATCACCGGCATTGTCGCCTTCGGCATCGCTTCGCTGATCTGCGGGCTGACCGACAACGCCTCGGTGTTGATCATCGCACGCTTTCTCCAGGGCATGGCCGGCGGCGTAATGCTGATCTGCCAGATCGCCGTTCTTTCGCACCAGTTCCCATCCGGCCGCCAGCGCGGGATCGCCTTCAGCTGGTGGGGCACCATCTTCGGTCTGGGCCTCGGCTTCGGCCCGATCATCGGCGGCGCAACGGTTGCACTTCTGAGCTGGGAATGGGTGTTTCTCGTTCACGTCGTGCTTTCGGGCGTCGCGGTGACGCTGGCGCTCGCAGGTGTGCAGGAATCGCGCGATCCGGGTGCCGAGCGCCTCGATATCGCCGGGATCGTCACCCTGTCAGTCGCGGTCTTCTGCCTCGCCTATTTCATCACGCAAGGGCCCGAACTCGGATTTGCCAGCCCGACCGCATTGTCGATCCTTGGCCTTGCCGTCGTCAGCCTGATCGGCTTCGTCATTGCCGAAAAAGTCAGTGCCCGGCCTATGTTCGATTTTTCGGTGTTCCGCGTCCGCAGCTTCTCCGGTGCCCTGTTCGGATCGATGGGCATGAACATCAGTTTCTGGCCGTTCATGATCTACCTGCCGATCTGGTTTCAGGCAGGCCTCGACTATGACGGTGTCACCGCGAGCGTGGCACTTCTCGCCTATACGCTTCCCCCGCTCGTCGTCCCGCCTTTTGCCGAACGCCTGATGCTGCGCTTCCGTCCCGGGATCGTGATCCCAGCCGGCCTGTTCACGATCGGCCTCGGCTTCCTGATGATGAAGATCGGCAGCAGCCATGCCGACGCCAGCTGGCTGACGATGCTTCCAGGATGCGTGGTCGCGGGCATCGGCATCGGCCTGACCAACACCACCGTCACCAACGCCGCGACCGGTGCTGTCGCCGCCGAACGGGTTGGCATGGCCTCGGGGATAGACACCAGTGCCCGGATGATTTCGCTCGCGATCAACATCGCCCTGATGGGCCTGATATTGGTCGAAGGCGTACTGTCCTCGCTGCAAAGCTCATTTGCCGGACAAATAACCGTAAGCGAACTGCGCGGCCTCGCCGAAAAGATCTCCGCAGGCGGCACGCTGGACGCCGGCTACGGCATGTCGGAGAGCGTCATCCATGCGGCGCTCAGTGAGGGATTTGGCTGGGTCATGCTCTACGGCATGGTCGGTGTCTGGCTATCGGCCGCCGCAAGCCTGTTCGTCTTCGGTCTTCGCCCGAAGGCGGAAACGGCACTTGCCTGTTCAACGGCGAAATCGTCGTAACGTCCGCGACAGACCACGAACCGCCTTCGCCGCGTCGACAAAACCCGTCGGCGTGGCGAAAAGACCATTCACGGTAGTGGCGGCGATGCGCTATAGCGGGATTATCGTTGACGCAGATATATTGGACGCTTTGCCCATGACCGACACTGTTATCGATCGCTTCCTTCGCTACGTCGTTATCGACACCCAATCGGATGCCAAGTCGAAAACCACGCCCACCACCGAGAAGCAGAAGACGCTCGGCCGGTTGCTGGTCGACGAACTCCAGGCGATGGGCGTGTCGGACGCGCATCTCGACGAACACGGCTATGTCTACGCCACCATTCCGTCGAACGTCGACAAGCCGGTCCCGGTCATCTGCTTCTGCTCGCACATGGATACGGCGCCGGATTTCACCGGCACCAACGTCAAGCCGCAGATCGTCAGGAATTACCAGGGCGGCGACATCCGCCTCACCGGCGACCCGCAACAGGTCATCCGCGTCAGCGAGCACCCTGTTCTGCTCGACCAGATCGGCAACGACATCATCACCACCGACGGGACGACGCTTCTGGGTGCCGACGACAAGGCCGGCGTTGCCGAGATCATGTCGGCAGCACAGGTCCTGATGGACAATCCGGGTATCAAACACGGCACCATCCGCATCCTCTTCACGCCCGACGAGGAGGTCGGCCGCGGGGCCGACAAGGTCGACCTGAAGAAGCTCGGCGCCCAGTTCGGCTACACCATCGACGGCGAGACCGCCGGCCATATTGAGGATGAGACCTTCTCCGCTAACGGCGTCGAGATCACCATCGCCGGTGTTGCCATCCATCCGGGCTTTGCCAAGGGCAAGATGGAAAACGCCATCAAGGTCGCCGGCGCCATCATCGATCGCCTGCCGAAGGACATCGCGCCTGAAAGTACCGAGGGCCGCGAAGGCTTCATCCACCCGACCGGCGTCACCGGCACGATGGAAAAGGCGAGCCTCAGCCTGATCGTGCGCGATTTCGAGGACGAGGGCCTTGCGACGAAGGAGGCCCTGATCGAAGGCATCGTCAAAGAGGTGATCGCCGCCTATCCGGGCTCGTCCTACACTTTCGAGGTCAAGCAGCAGTATCGCAACATGAAGGCGATCCTCGCCCGCAATCCCGAGATCACCGAAAATGCCCTGGAAGCGGTGCGCCGTGCGGGCATGACGCCGGTGCGCGGCAGCATCCGCGGCGGCACCGACGGTTCACGCCTGTCGTTCATGGGACTGCCCTGCCCCAACATCTTCGCCGGTGGCCACGCCTTCCACTCGCCGCTCGAATGGGTGAGCCGCCAGGACATGGAGAGCGCCGTCAAAACACTGGTCGAACTCGCCAAGGTCTGGGAAGAGCGCGCCTGACGCCGGTCGTCCGAACCGCCGCAACGGTTTCGAGATAAGATGATCAACAAAGAAAGGGCCGAAGCACATAACGCGCTTCGGCCCTTGTCGTTTCAGACCATTGTCGCGGCGTGGCCGCGATCGATCGAAATCAGCTACGCAGCCCCGGCGCTTCCTGGCCGGTGCGTGCGACATATTCGGTATAACCGCCGCCATACTGATGCACGCCCTCGGGCGTCAGCTCCAGCACGCGGTTGGACAGGGCCGCCAGGAAGTGGCGGTCGTGCGAGACGAACAGCATCGTGCCCTCGTACTGCTCCAGGGCCTTGATCAGCATTTCCTTGGTATCGAGATCGAGGTGGTTGGTCGGCTCGTCGAGCACCAGGAGGTTCGGCGGGTCGAACAGCATCATCGCCATGACCAGCCGTGCCTTCTCGCCACCCGAAAGCACCCGGCAGCGCTTCTCGACGTCGTCGCCGGAAAAGCCGAAGCAGCCGGCAAGCGCGCGAAGCGGACCCTGGCCAGCCTGCGGGAAGGCATCTTCCAGCGACTGGAACACCGTGCGTTCGCCATCGAGCAGGTCCATGGCGTGCTGGGCGAAATAGCCCATCTTGACGCTGGCGCCGAGCGCGACGCTGCCTTCGTCCGGATCGGTCGAGCCCGTCACCAGCTTCAGAAGCGTAGACTTGCCGGCGCCGTTGATGCCCATGATGCACCAGCGCTCGCGGCGACGGACCATGAAGTCGAGGCCTTCATAGATGCTGCGCTCGCCGTACTTCTTGTGCACGTTCTTGATGTTGATGACGTCTTCGCCCGAGCGCGGCGCCGGGCGAAACTCGAACGACACGGCTTGTCGGCGCTTGGGCGGCTCGACCCGGTCGATCTTGTCGAGCTTCTTGACCCGGCTCTGCACCTGGGCTGCGTGCGACGCACGCGCCTTGAAGCGCTCGATGAACTTGATTTCCTTGGCAAGCATCGCCTGCTGGCGCTCGAACTGCGCCAGCTGGTGCTTTTCGTTCTGCGCCCGCTGCTGCTCGTAAAAGCCGTAGTCGCCGGAATAGCTGTTGAGCTGGCCGCCGTCGATTTCCACCACCTTGGTGATGATCCGGTTCATGAACTCGCGGTCGTGCGAGGTCATCAGGAGTGCGCCTTCGTAGCCCTTGAGGAAGGCCTCGAGCCAGATCAGGCTTTCGAGATCCAGATGGTTGCTCGGCTCGTCGAGCAGCATGACATCAGGGCGCATCAACAGGATGCGGGCGAGTGCAACGCGCATCTTCCAGCCGCCCGAAAGCGCGCCGACGTCGCCGTCCATCATCTCCTGGGAGAAGCTGAGGCCCGCCAGCACTTCGCGAGCGCGACCTTCCAGCGCATAGCCGTCGAGCTCTTCGTAACGCGCCTGCACTTCGCCGTAGCGCTCGATGATCGCGTCCATCTCGTCGAGACGATCGGGATCGACCATGGCGGCTTCAAGTTCGTGCAGTTCGGCGGCAACGGTGCTCACCGGCCCGGCGCCGTTCATCACCTCGGCCACGGAGCTGCCGCCCGCCATTTCGCCGACGTCCTGATTGAAGTAACCGATCGTCACGCCCTTATCGACGGCGACCTGGCCTTCATCGGGCATCTCTTCACCCGTTATCATCCGGAAGAGAGACGTCTTGCCCGCACCGTTGGGGCCGACGAGGCCGACCTTCTCGCCCTTGTTGAGGGCCGCGGATGCCTCGATGAAGAGGATCCGGTGGCTGAGCTGCTTGCTGATATTCTCGATACGAATCATGTTTTAGGGGCCCGAAACGTTGCGGCGCCCTTATGTCACGGGTGACGGCCACGCCGCAAACGTTGATTCGCGGCGTCTGCCCATCCAAAAATGCAAGGGGGAACGGGGCATCAAATTGCTTTGGCGCCCCGTCGAGCCACAGGCCTACTGCTCGGAATAGAAGCCGTAGAGGACAGGCATCAGCCCGACCAGCGCCTCGAAGCGCTTGAAATTCTTGCGCTCCGGGCGGGTCCAGCCGGTTTCGGCCAGTGCCGAGAGCCGCGGAAACACCAGCCGGTCGAACACGCCGCGATCGGTCATCGGCTCGGACCAGATGCAGCACTGCAATCCGCGCAAATGTTTCTTCTGCGCTTCCGTCCAGCCCTCGATCGGATCGAACAGGTAAAGTTTTTCCGGGTCCGACCAACCGGCCCAGCTGCCGCCGGGCTCGGACCAGGCCGGGCTGTTGGCCATGTCGAGATAATAAACCTGCCCCGGGCAGACGACGATGTCGTAGCCTTCACCGGCAAGCTCGGCATTGGCCTCGACCGTCCGCCAGCCGAACAGCAACGACTTTTGCTTGTCGATCACGTTGCCGTGGGCGGCCTCCTGCCAACCGCCGGTGACGCAGCCGCGGCTTGCAAGGAACCCCTGGACGCGCGCGAGAAACTCCGCTTGCAGCACGGCAGCACCCGACCCGTCGATCTCGTCGGCGCCATGCGTGTTGGTGACGACGTTCAGCCGTTTGGCGTGAGCCTCCGCCATCTCGTCGCCGGCGACGGTCCGCAGACGTTCAAGCGCCTCAGGCGAACCCGACCAGGCGCCGAGCGGCACCTCGTCGGCGCCGACATGGATGATCTTCGACGGGAAGAGGTCGATCAGTTCGTCGAAGACGACTTCGAGCACGCGATAGGTTTCCTCGCGCACCGGGTTCAGGCAATTGTCCGGGAACCCCTGCACGGAATAATAGCTGCCGGCTTCATTGGGATCGCGCAGCTCGGGAATGGCCTGCAGCATCGCGAAGGAATGGCCGGGAACGTCGATCTCCGGCATCACCTCGATACCCAGGGTCGCGGCAAGTGCGACGATCTCGCGGACCGCCGCCTTCGTGTAGTAGCCGCCGGTGACATCAGGGCCGGAGCCGAGCAGCGGCGGGATCTTGCGGCCATGGCCGCGCCACGCACCCACGTCGGTCAATGCCGGATAGGCATCGATCTCGATCCGCCAGGCCTCGTCGTCGGAGAGGTGCCAGTGGAAGCGGTTGAGCTTGTTCCAGGCCATCAGCCGCAGGAACCGTGAGACCTCGGCGGTGCTGTAGAACTGACGGGCAACGTCGAGATGCGTGCCGCGCCAGCCGAGCGCCGGTTCGTCCCGGATCTCACCGCCGGCCGGAAACAGGAACGTTCCCGGATGGAGCCGAGCGCCGCGCAGAATCTGGCCGAGCGTGATCAGGCCATAGAGCAGACCAGTGCGCGTGCCGCCGGTCACCGCAACGCCGGCCGGCGAGAACCGGATGACATAGCCTTCCTCCGCAAGGTCACCTGCGAGCGCGAGCGTTGCCGGAAGGCCGCCTTCCGCGACCGGGCGCACAATTCCTTCGACGGGAAACAGGCTGGCTGTGAGGTCCGCAAATGCTTCCGCCGCGGCCGCGGCCTCTGGCCCCTCCGGCGCCAGATCGAGCCCAAGCGGCGGCGTCAGGCGACCGGAGACGGATACCTCCTGCGGCCAGGGCACGATGGAAACGGCGACCGGCGCGACCTTCGGCACAGGATAGATGACCGCGCCGCGCTTCAGCTCGGCATTGTCGCCATGGGCCCGCGACGGCACGACGGAGATCGGCGCCGTGCTGCCATCGGCAAGAACGAGATAGGCGGAGTTGGCACCGTCGGTCCAGTGTTGCGGCGCGAAGCTCATGCCATGGGCCTTCACGGTCCACACAGCTCCCGGCTGCAGCACCAGGTCGGCCGGCGGCGCAAACTCGGAATGATTGGATAGCCTGCTCAGTAAAGCACCGCCTTCGACGGTGGCAGCCGGGTCGATGCGGGCAGGCCCGGAAACGCAAAGGCGGAAGTCCTTCAGCGGGCGATCGGAGGCGTTCGTCAATGTCAGCGAGTAAACCGCTTGGGTATCCGTCTTTGCCGGCGTCCAGAGTGTTTCCAGCCGAAATTCCGGTTTGGTGGCGATCGTCATCATCATCTCCTGCAGGGCTATTCGTCGATCTTGAGCATGCCGGCGTAAATGCCGGGCGCGGAATTGGGGATCGGCATCGCATCGACGGTCTTCTCGTAGAACTCCGACGGCCCGACATCGCCGATGATGGCGTAGGCGTAGCCCATCGTCTTCAAATCGAGCAGAGAGGCAAGCAGCAACGCGTGCCCGATGCCTTCGCCGCGGGCCGCCTCATCGACGCCGGTCGGACCGAAGAACCCACGCGCGATCGATTCATGGCAGGCAAAGCCAAGGAGACGCCCGTTTCGCGTGGCGAGAAAGCAGGTCGGAGGCTGACGGGCGAGAGCAACGGCGGTCTCGCCAGCCCAACCCGCACCGAATTTTTCCCGAACCCACGCGGTCACCAGTTCGAACTCGGGCGCCAAAGCGCGCCTGATCGTCACCCCGGCCGCCGCCATCCGCAGGTCGAGGTCGGGATTTGGTCGAAGCAGAGATAGATTGACGAGATAATCCATGAGCAAACCTGTTGTACTGAGCGTTAGGCGGCGCCAAGCGCGCGCACGAAGTGGTTGGAGCCGACCTGTTCGACCACGCTGGAGACCGGGCGGCTGATGCGACGGACTTCCTCGGCATGACCGAGAAAGCGGGCGCTGGCGCCCGGCACAAAGGGGCGATCGGGATCGGGAACTGCAGAGAGCAGCAGTTGCGTATAGGGGTGACGCGCATCGCCGATCACCGCTTCCGTCTCGCCCCATTCGACCATCTGGCCCGCAAACATCACCACCACGTCTTCGGCAATGTGCGCGGCCGTCGCAATATCGTGGGTGATGTAGAGCATGGCGAGAGCGCGATCGCGTTTGATGCCGGCCAGCAGTTCGAGGATATCCAGTCGGATCGAGACGTCGAGCATCGATGTCGGCTCGTCGGCGACGAGGACGTCGGGCCGAACGGCGAGCGCCCGGGCGATGTTGACGCGCTGGCGTTGGCCACCGGAAAGCGCATGCGGAAACTTGTGCGCGGTCAGGGCCGGGTCGAGACCGACATCGCTCAACAGCGTGTCGACGGCCTGCCGCAACTGCGCCCTGCCCCTGGCGTGACCGTGCAGGGCGAGCGGTCTTGCCAGGTGATGATAGACCGTGAAGACAGGATTGAGCGATGCGAATGGATCCTGGAACACCATCTGGACGGCGCGGCGATAGGCTTTCTCGTCGGCAGCGTTCCCGACGGTGGTGATATCGCGGCCGCGAAACTGCATCGATCCCGCGGTCGGAGCATCCATGCGCGCGATGATGCGGGCGCATGTCGTCTTGCCGCAGCCGGATTCGCCGACCAGAGCCAGCGCACGGCCCGGTCTCAGCGCCAGCGAGATGCCGCGGAGCGCCTCGACATGACCAAAACTGCGCGCGATCGCCTCGAGCTGGACGATCGCGTCGGTTGGCGTCGGCACGACAGGTGAAGCGACGGGCATGACGTTCATTCTACGGCCCCCAATCTCCTGACGGAAGCGGGCAACTGCGGGATCGCCCCCCAGAGCCTGCGCGTATAGTCATGCGCGGGCGTCCGGCTGATCTGCCTGACGTCACCGACCTCGACCAGTTCGCCATTCAGCATTACCCCGATGCGATGGCAGAGCTGCGCCATCAGATGCAGGTCGTGGGTGATGAATAGCACCGAGAAACCGTGTGTGCATTGCAGGTCGACGACCTGCTCAAGAATTTCGCGCTGCACAACCACGTCGAGCGCCGTCGTCGGCTCGTCCATGATGATCAGCTGTGGCCGAAGCGCCAGGCAGATCGCGATGACGATGCGCTGGCGCATGCCGCCGCTGAACTGATGCGGGTAGTCGTCGAGCCGGCTGGTCGGAATGCCGACCAGACGAAACATCTCCTCGGCGCGTGCCCGCGTCTGTGCCCGCGTCGCGCCGGTATGGCGGGCAAGGACGTCATGGAACTGCGCCTCGACCCGCATCAGCGGATTGAGCGAGTTCATCGCGCTTTGGAACACCATGCCGATGCGTCGCCAGCGCACATCCTGGAGGGCCGTTTCCGGCATCTGCAGCAGGTCGCGGCCTTCGAGCAGGATCTCGCCTCCCGCCACCCAGGCCGGCGGCTTCGACAGGCGGGTGATCGCAAACGCGATGGTGCTCTTGCCGCAACCGGATTCGCCGGCAAGCCCGAACAATTCGCCGCGGTTGATGTCGAAGGAAACGTTCCGGACGGCGCGAAAGGCGCCGTCGTCGGTGAGGTAATCGACATCCAGATTGCGCACCTGCAGCAGCGGCTCGCTCATTGTCCCACCTCCAGCGCCCGATTGCGCCGCCGGTTCAGCCGTAGCCAACGGCTAAGCGCAGGGCCTGAACGAAGCTGCGGATTGGCGATCTCGTCGAATGTGAAGTTGAGAAGCGCGAGACCAAGACCGACCAAGGCGATACCGGCAGCCGGCGCGCCGATATCCCACCAGGCGCCGATGATGATCGCCGACGAGTTCTGGGCGTTGTAGAGCATCGTGCCCCAGGTGACGCGCAGGGGATCGCCGAAGCCGAGATATTCGAGCGTCGTCTGGGCGACGATGGCGTAGATGATGCTGCCGACGACGTTGATGCCGATCAGCGGCACGAGATTGGGCAGGATTTCGACGAAAATCACCCGCCAGTGCGGTTCGCCGACCATGCGGGCGGCGACGACGAATTCACGGTTGCGCAGCGCCAGCGTCTGCGAGCGCGTCATGCGCGCGCCCCAGGGCCATGAGGTGAGCGCGATGATCGCCATGATCGCCAGTGGCCCGACTGTGCCCGCAAAGGAGGCGAGCAAGATCAGGAGCGGGATGTTGGGAATGACGAGCACGGCGTTGGTCGCGAGATCAAGCGTGGCGTCGGTACGCCCGCCGAAGTAACCGGCGACCAGCCCGACGATCGTGCCGAGCGCGGTGATGGCGAGGCCGGTGGCGAAACCGACGGCAAGCGAAGGGCGCGCGCCCCAGACGAACTGGGAATAGACGTCGCGTCCCATCTTGGTGGTGCCGAACACATGTTCGACGGTCGGTGGCTGATGCGAGCGTCCGACCCGTTCGCCGGGGTCGCCCGGCGCGATTACCGGCGCCAGCAGCGCCATCAGGCAAAGTGCGACGATGATGGCGAGACCGGCGACGGCCTTCTTCTGCCGCCACAATAATGCGAGACCTGAGGTCATGCCCGCCCCTCCCGAATGCGCGGATCGACGACGCCATAGAGGATGTCGACAAGCAGGTTTGCCCCGAGCGTCGCCAAGGTCATCAGCAGCAGCTGGCCCTGGATGACGGGGTAGTCGCGCGCGACGCTGGCGGTATAGAGCGTGAGGCCGAGGCCGGGATAGTTGAAGACGATCTCGGTGACTATCGACCCGCCGAACACCGCGCCGAGCATCAGCGCCAGATTGGTCAAGACCGGCAGCATGGCGTTGCGGGCGGCATAGCCGAACATCACGGCGGTTTCCGACAGCCCCTTGGCTCTCCCCATGGTGACATAATCCTCGCCGAGCACCGAGATCATGCTGGAGCGCATGGTCGTCTGGAACTCACCGATCAGGTAGGGCGAAAGGGTGAGAACCGGCATGATCGCATGCAGGAAAACGCTGCCGAAGAACGTGAAATTGAGCCCTGGATCGAGGTTCGGGTCATAGGCATAGCCGACCGGCAGCAGGCGCAACGTGACGCCGAAGATAAACAGCGTCGCCAGCGCGATGATGACGGGCGGCACCGCGATCATCACCACCGAAAACGGCGAGACGAAGCTGTCGAAACGGCCACCGCGACGCCAGGCGGCAAGTGCCCCTAGCGAAACCCCGATCGACAGTGAAAAAACGATGGCGGTCACGACGAGGAACGCCGTCCAGCCGGCCGACCGGCCAAGGACCTCCAGCACTGTCTGGGGATAATATTTCACCGACACGCCGAGATCGAAATGCGCCAGCCCGACGATATAGTCGACGAACTGCTGCCACATCGGCTGCTCGATGGCGCCGAAACGCGCCTTGATCGCCGCGATGGCCGCGGGCGTTGCCCGCGGGCCGAGTTGGGCGATCATGCTGTCGACGGGGCTCCCCGGCATCAGCCGGGGAACCGCAAAGTTCATCACGATCGCAAACAGGAACGCGACGCAGTAGACGGCAAGCCGTCGGCGGGGAAGCCGCATCCGTCAGCCCTTCCCTGGCTCTATTCGACCGGCTTCAGCCGCAGCAAATGCACCAGCCGCATGCGGTTGTTGTCGTGATCCTCAGGATTCATCGCCGGTTCTTCCTTCGAGACCCAGCCGGTGAAGCGCTTGGTCGAGAACTGATACCAGGTCGGACCGTTGAAGACGGGAACGACGGGTAGATTGTCAGCGACGATCAGTTGCACCTCGTCAAACAGCTTCTTGCGGTCCTCGTCCGTCGTCGCCCGTCGGTAGTTGTCGAACACCTTGTCGAGTTCCGGATTGGAGTAACGCGAGGGGGCGCTGGTGATGCGTCCGCCGAAAGCGGTCGACAGCGATTGGAAGTAGCCGCGGAACGGCGTCGGCCCGTCAGCACGCGAATTCATTACCGCTTCAAACGAGCCGTCGAGAATCTGCTTCTGCCATTGCTCGTATTCCGGCGTCGCCACCGAAGCATTGATGCCAATCTTGCGCAGGCCTTCGGCGGCGATCTGGACCGCATCGATCCAGTCGGTCCAGCCGTTGGGGACGATGATCGGGAACGTGATCGGCTTGCCGCTCGGCGTCGTGCGGAAGCCTTCGCCGTCCTTCTTGTAGCCGGCATCGTCAAGCAGCTTGTTGGCTCGGTCGATATCATAGGCGAGCCATTCGTCCTGGGCCGCCTCGGCCGCCTTGTTGCGCCAGCTATCGAAACGCGGCGGCAGCCCGCTCGCATGCGCATTGACGACGGGGTAGCCGAAGCCGGCAATATCGACCATCGATGTGCGGTCCATCGCCAGGCTGAAGGCGCGGCGGAAGGTTATGTCATTGAACGCTTCAGCGTTACCGGCATTGGCCGACTTGAGGTTCATCTGGAACGAGACGGTTTCGGCCGGCGGCTGCCAATAGGCGTTGTGTTCCGGATCGAGGCCGACATAGGTCTTGTCGATCTGCGGCAGGAACGAGCCGAACCAGTCGAGGCCGCCTTCGGGCAGGAGCGCCAGCATCTGATCGTTGCCGGCAATCTGCGGCAGCTTGAGGCAATCGACCTTCAGCGTCGCTGCGTCCCAGTAATTGGGATTGCGGCATTGCTCGTAGACCTGCGGCGTGAAGCGGCGGATCTCGGTCATCGGGCCGGAACCGACAGGCTTCTCGTTCTTGAAGGCGAGCGGATCGCCGACGTCCTTCCAGATATGCTCGGGCACCACAGGAAAGTCGGCGAGTGATTCCGGGAAGTGGGTATCGACGTCCTTGAGATTGATCTTGACCTCGGTCGGCGACACCGCCTCGACGGAGGCGACGCTCTCACCGACGCCGACGATATCGACGGCCGGGTTCTTCAGCATCAGTTCAAGTGTGAATTTCATATCGGCCGATGTCAGCGGCTTGCCGTCCGACCACTTCACGCCGTCGCGCAGCGTGTAGGTGATCGACTTCAGGTCGTCGGCAAACTTGTAGCCGGTCGCCAGCCGCCAGACGGGCTTGCCGCCGTCGTAGTCGTTGAAGATGACGAGCGGCTCGTAGACGAAGTCCATGGTGCTCTGGCGCCGCCCGCCGAGATCGAACGGGTTAAAATTCTGCACCCAGCTCGTCTGCTCTTCGATGTGCATGGTCAGAACGGACTCGGCCTGTACCTGGCCCGCCGCAAGCAGGGCCAACGATGCGGCCATGGCCCCACCGAACAACCTTGCCGTCACTGAATGAATGATCCCTCCGGTCCCTCCTGCAATTGGTCTGGACCGCATTTCCTCGACTGCCGACATGACGAACTCCCCTCCAGGTTTCGATGACGCATTAATAAGTCAAGTAATTTGACTTAATGATATGTCCAGGATTGAAGGCGTGTCAATCTGCGTCTTTTAGCTACGACGAAGGATGAAGATGCAACCGAAGGAAAGCGCGCACCTTCGGCTTTCAACTGCTTCGTTGCGAAGATCTTCTTTTATCAGAAACGTCTGCGGGCCGGCGTGTTGGCGGCCCGCTATCTGACGTAGGCCCGACATGGAGGCCCTTATGCCGCTGCCTGCTGACCGAGCTCGCCAAGGCTCGCCTCGACGATATCGAACATCTCGTCGATCTCGGCCGCGGTGATGATCATCGGTGGGCAAAAGGCGATGGAATCGCCGATATTGCGGCAGATCAGCCCGTTCCTCTGCAGGATCGCTCCTACCCGGGCGCCGGTTGCGCCAGCGGCCGCGCCATCCGCCGCCTCAAGCTCAAGCGCACCGATGAGGCCGATGCCGCGCGCTTCGACCGCCAGCGGGTGCCGTTCGAGCGCATTCAGACGACCAAGGAAATGCGGTGCGAGGCGGCGGACGTTGCCGACCAGGTCCTTCTCCTCGATGATCGCGAGGTTTTCGAGCGATACGGCAGCGGCGACCGGATGGCCGCTCGCGGTAAATCCGTGCCCGAGCGCGCCGATCCGGTCGGCCTCATTGGCGATCGGCTCATAGACACTGTCGTTGATCATGAGCGCCGCGATCGGCTGGTAGGACGACGACAGCTGCTTGGAGAGCGTCATGATATCAGGGCGCATGCCGAAGGTCTCTGAGCCGAACATGTTGCCGGTGCGCCCGAAGCCGCAGATCACTTCGTCGGCTATCAACAGGATGTCGTATTTGCGCAGCACGTCCTGGATCGCCGCCCAATAGCCCTCGGGCGGAACGATGACACCGCCGGCACCCATGACCGGTTCACCGATGAAGGCGGCGATCGTCTCCGGGCCCTCCTCAAGGACAAGCGCCTCCAGCTCTTCGGCGCAGCAGCGCGAAAAGGCAAGCTCGTCCTGGCCGGGTTCGGCACCGGTGCGGTAGTGCGGGCAGGTGGTGTGCAGGATGTTGGCAAACGGCAGGTCGAAGGAGCGATGATTGTTGGGCAGCCCTGTCAGGCTGGCGCTCAGCGCTGTTACACCATGATAGCCCTTGATGCGCGAAATGATCTTCTTCTTTTCCGGTCTTCCAAGCGCGTTGGAGCGGTACCAGACCAGTTTGATCGCGGTATCGTTCGCCTCGGATCCGGAATTGGCGAAATAGACCTTGGACATCGGCACCGGCGCCATGCCGATGAGCTTCTCCGCCAGATCCACCACCGGCCCGTGCGCTTTCTGCGAGAAGGTATGGTAATAGGGAAGCTTGTCCATCTGGCGACGCGCGGCCTCGACCAGCCGCTTCTCGCCGAAGCCGACGGCCACGCTCCAGAGCCCAGCCATACCCTCGATATAACGCTTGCCGCTGTTGTCGAAGACGTGGATGCCTTCGCCGCGGCCGATGATCAGCGGCCCTTCCCGCTCGAGCTTGCGCGGGTTGGTGTAGGAATGGAGATGGTAGGCCATGTCCCGCGCTTCGGTGGAATTGGGCTGTGCGGTCATCGGCATCTCCGGTTTCAATGTGTTACAAGGCAATATCATAGGTCAGCCAATCGGTTCTGGTGGCCAACTGATCGTAGAGGCCGCGAGCCCTGTAGTTGTTGTCGCGCGTGATCCAGCGGATGACAGACCAGCCACGCTCTCGTCCGATATCGGCGACGGCCCGAATGAGGGCTGGGGCCGCCCCGCTGCCGCGCGCCTCGGGCGCCACGAAGAGATCGTCGAGGAAGCCGCCGCGCGCAGCCAAGAGAGGCCGGATGTATTCGCGAAAGTGCGTCAACCCGATCGGGCGGCCGGAGCCATCGAGCGCCAGCCTGCATTCGAGCGCACCGTCGCGGATCCAGCCCCAGACCCGGTCCCGCATCTCGTCGGTCTGATGAACGCCATAGAAGGCGGCGAACCCCGCGTGAAGCTCGTTCCACGCGGATCTGTCGGCCTCCGTGGCCGCGACGATCGTAACACCTGCCATGCCGTCCCCCTGTCTACCGAGTGGGCGCTCCGCCCACCGGCCGCGTCGTTTGCGTTGTTACTGCCAGCAGGCGGCTGAGCGCTTGCGATACATGTCGCGAAACTGTTCGGTGGATACGGGCAGCAGATCGCCCGTGTCCCAGTCGAGGATGACGGCGTGGCGGCGAACCGCGTCAAGTGCGTCGATCTCGCCGGCCTTGAATCGCGCCGAGATCTCGGCTGGATCCGTCTCAAGCCAGCCCAGGCGCTCAGCCCTGATCTGTCGTCGCAACGCGGCAGTCGCCGCCGCATCGATCTCGTAGGCGCAGATTTCCGGATCGATGGGGCTAATGACGACGCCATAGTCCTTGGCCGCCCGCTCGACCGACACATAGTCGTCGATGACATCGGCAAGGACACGCTGCGCATCGCGCTCCAGCGGATCGCCGAAGCCGCCGCCGCCGGCGGTCGGGCGCGAGAAGATATCGCCGGCCTCGATTGCCACGTCGGAGAAGGTGGCGCCGAGCCACTCCTTCCTGCCGGTCTTTTCCCGCGTCAACGTCAATCCGTGCGGCATGGAGGGCAAGCCGCCCTCGATGCCCCAGACGATGGCGCGCTCGCGGTCGCAGATATAGGAAATGACGGTGTTTTCGGCCTCCAGCATGCGGGAGGTCTTCATCACCCCGGCGCCACCGCGCCATTTCCCCGGGCCGGCCGAATCCGTCAGCACCTCGAATTCGGTGGTCAGGATCGGATTTGCCCGTTCCTGCCCTTCGACCGGCTGGGCCATTAGTCCGGTTCCGAAGCAGGCGGTCGTCACATTGCAACCGTCCATGCCGTTGCGTCCGCCCCAGCCGCCCGGCAACCAGTCATAGAACATGAAGATCGGCTTTTCCGCCGCCCGCGCGTCGCGCCCGCCGGTCAGGAGATATTCGAGATTGAAGGCGCAGGCGATGGCGCGCTCCGGAATGATCTTCGACCAGATCTCGTAGATCGCGTTCATGATCTTCTCGAAAGGCATGAGGAAGCCGGTAACGGCCACCGGCCATTTGGCGTCAACGATCGAGCCTTCCTGCGCGATGATTTCGAACACCCGGTAGAAGCCGCTGTTGAGCGGCAGATCTGGGAAGAAGGTCTTCATGCCGGCCGCCACCGCCGAGAAGGTCGCGCCGAAGGCCGAATTGTAGATCGAGCCGATGGTCGGATGGCTGCCGGTGAAGTCGTAGATCGCCCGATCGCCCTTGATCGTCAGCTTGACCTTGATCGGGATCATGCCTTCGTTGCCGGCCGGATCGCGGTCGATGAAGTCCTGCGTTTCCCACTCGCCGTCGGGCAGCGCGGCGATGCGCTGGCGCATGGCCCGCTCGACATAATCCTGCACAGCGCCAAGCCCCTGCTTGACGGTGCCCTCGCCGTATTTGCCGACGAGCCGCAGGATCTCGCGCTCGCAGACCTGGGTCGCCTGCGCCTGCGCATGAATATCACCAATGATCGAGGCCGGGTCGCGGGTGTTGGAGGCGATCAGATGAGCGACGTCCTTGCAGAACCGCCCCTTGTCGAACAGACGGATCGGCGTGATGCGCATGCCCTCCTTGAACATTTCCTTGGCCGCGACGTCGAAGGAGCCGGGCACGCTGCCGCCGAGATCCGACCAGTGTCCGTTCGACTGGCTGAAGGCGATGATCCTGCCGTCGACGAAGATCGGCCGGATCAGCCGAACGTCGTTGAAATGGGTGCCACCGGCATAGGGATCGTTGATCGCGTAGACGTCGCCCGGATGCATGTCGCCGTCGAAGGCGCGGATCACGTCCTTGCAGGTGAAGTGCAGCGTACCGACATGGACGGCGATGTCCTGGTTGCCCTGGGCTGCCGAATTGCCTTCGGCATCGTGAAGGGCGCTCGAAAAGTCGCGGTTGTAGATGACGAAGGAATAGCAGGTTCTCAAGATCTGCTCGGCCATCTGGTCGACGCTGGTGATGAAGGAGTTTTTCAGGACCTCGAAGGTCACCGGGTCAAGGTTTTGCTGTTCAGACATTCGCTTCACCTTCGATGCGGATGATGATGTTGAGGTATGTGTCCACTTCCGCGGTCGTTCCCGGCGGGACGACGACGGTGGAATCAAGCTGTTCGACGATGGCAGGCCCCTTGAAGACGAAGCCTGCGGGCAGCGTCTCGCGCTCGTAAACGGGCGTATCGACCGCGGCGTCGGCTGCAAACCAGACACTGCGCCGCGTCTTCGGCGTAGGGATCAGTCCGGTCGGCACGTGCTTGGCAAGAGATGCCTTCGGCACCATGCCGACTGCCTTCAGGTTGATGCGGAACAGGCTGACGGGTGTCTCGTCACGGCGGAAATTGTATTCGCGCTGATGCTCACGATGGAAGGCTTCGACCAGCGGCGCGATGTCGGTGACAGGCGACGGCGCGGAGACAGCGAGCGACCGCCACTGTCCGAGATACATCATGTCGATGCTGCGCTGGAGCACCACATCCTTGTCGGCCACACCCTCATGCGCGAGCCGTTCCAGCGCTTCCTGTTCGAGGCGGATGAAGGCCTCTTCGATAGCCGTTGCGTCGGCGTCGTTAGCCGGCTTCAGATAGCTCTCGGAAAAATCATGCTGCATGTCGACGAGAAGGCAGCCGAGCGCCGAGGTGACACCGGGGTTCGGCGGAACGATGACGGCGGGGATAGACAGCTCGCGGGCGATCGCCGCGCCATGCAGGGCGCCTGCACCGCCGAAAGCAACCAGCGCAAAGTCGCGCGGGTCATAGCCGCGGCTGATCGAGATCAGCCGCACAGCGTCAGACATGTTGGCATTGGCCACTCGGATGATGGCATCGGCGGCCGCATGCGGCTCGAGCCCGAACGGCTCGGCCACGCCCTCGCGGACGGCCTGAAGCGCCAGGTCCGCATCAAGCGTGATCTTGCCGCCGGCCAGGCTGGTACCAAGGCGGCCCAGCACGACATTGGCATCGGTGTTGGTCGGCTGGCGGTTGCCCTTGGCATAGCAGGCCGGGCCGGGATTGGCGCCCGCCGATTGCGGCCCGTTGCGCAGCGATCCCGCCTCATCGGTCCAGGCGAGCGAACCGCCGCCGGCGCCGATGGTCAGAACCTCGATGGACGAAAAGCGGATCGGATAGCCGAATTCGATGAACCAGTCCTTGGTGATGCGCGACTGGCCGTCATAGGCAAGCGACACGTCGGTCGAGGTGCCGCCCATGTCGAGGCCGATCGAGTTCCTGAAGCCGCAGAGTTCGGCGATGTATTTGCTGGCGATCGCGCCGGCAGCGATGCCGGAGCCGGCGAGGCGCGCAGCAAAGTCTTCGACGCTCTTCGGCGTCATCACCCCGCCGCCCGTGTGCAGCAGCAAAAGGTCGCGCTCGTAGCCGTCCTGCTGTAGCCGCTTGCCGAGCCTCGAGGTGTAGTCGACGACGACGGGGCTGAGCGCCGCATTGGCGACCGTGGTCGAGAACCGCTCATGTTCGAAGATTTCGGGCAGGACTTCCGACGAGGTCGACACCGGTACGCCGGGCATCACCTCCATCAGGATTTCCTTCATCCGCCGCTCGTTGGCACCGTTCATGAAGGCGTTCATGAAGCAGACGGCGACGGCCGCGACATTGCGGCGCTTGAGAATGCGCGCGACTTCACGGGCTTCGTCCTCGTCGAGCGTTTCTACGATCCCGCCCTGCGCGTCGATACGTTCGGAGACGACCAGCCGGTCACGCCGCGGCACATAGGGTGGCACCACGTCCTTGTAGGTATCCCAGAGGTCTTCCTTATTGGCGCGGCGGATCTCGATCACGTCGCGGAAGCCGCGGGTACAGACCATTGCCGTTCGCGGCAGGCGCCGCGTGATCAGTGCATTGGTGGCAACGGTGGTACCGTGCGAAAACAGCGCCACCTTCGACAGGTCGATGCCGGCTTTTTCGACGCCGGACATGATGCCGTCGATCGGATCTGCCGACGATGACGTCTTTTCGACCCGGATCAGGCCGGTGGTTTCGTCCATGATGCAGATGTCGGTAAAGGTGCCACCGACATCGACGGCAACGCGAAGGTTCTGCAAGGTTCGTCTCCTGTCTTCGGTTCATTGAAAAGCAGGCAAGGCTTCGCCCTCGCCCGGTCGGGCGCGCTCACCTCGCGTGTGTCTGGAACGAACGGCCGCCCGGCTCAGCCGGAGCCGCTGGGGCTCGTCAGGCTGTAGCGCTCACGCGCTTCGCTCGGGCTGTAGCCGAAATGCGCCTTGTAGTGGCGGCTGAGCTGCGCGTGATCGCTGAACCCAAGCGCATAGGCGATTTCCGAAACCAGCTTGCGGCAGGCCGGATCGCGCAACATCTCGTCGCAGCGCAAAAGCCGCTGGACCCGGATCCAGTGGCACACGGACGTGCCCTGCCGCTTCATCAACTGGTGCAGATAGCGCACCGAGATGCCGCAGGCATCGGCGATCACCTGCGGCCCGAGATCGGTACGGGCAAGGTTGGCGCGGACATAGCTTTCGACACGGTGCAGGTGGCCGACCTGAACCGACCCGGCATCCGACATCAGCATGCGCTCATCGGAGATGAGCGACATAGCGAGGATGTCGACAAGATGCTTGCCGGTCATGTCGCGGGCAGGTGCATCCATCTCCACAAGCCGTGGCGCGATCAGCCGGATCATGTCGACGAACAATGCGCCGGTGCCCCGGGTGGAATCGAAGCTGAGCGAGGCGATACGTTCGGGCAGGCCGACACGCGGGCGCAGCGTCGCGATCGGCACCTTCAGCACCCAGAGCGTGTTCTTGGCGGTGTAGCTGAATTCGTAAGGCAAGTGGCTGCGCTCGACCAAGAAGGCGCCCGGCTTGCAGCGCACGGCCTTGCCGCTTTGCTCGAAACTGATCTCCGCCTTTTCCGGTACGGTGATCAGGTAGCTTTCTTCACGCTCATGCAGCAGGTGCCGCTTCTGCCGGCGGTAGAGAAGGCCGTCGGAATCGAGCCGCGACAGCGAGACTGCGCCGAGGTCCCAGACGTTCAAGTCGCCGGAAAACTCCGCGGAATTCTGGAAGCGCAGGTCGAGCGGAAAGTAGGTGCTCGATACCGCTTCGTCCCAATACCGCTTGCGCTCGCGCGCCGCCGTGCCTGCCGTGGAATAACTCACGTCCATGCGAAGCTCCCATCCCGTCCGCCGTCCCTTCGCTTCGGCTGTTCCCGTGGTGCCGAGGCGACGGCCGATCGCGGCCCATTATTCCTGACCGGTCGCCTTTGCTGTCGCAGCCTCTTCAGGGCCTTTGCGACCGGCGTTTCCGGAGGTCTTCAAGCAGTAGACTATGCCTTTGGCCCTCCGGCTAGTCGCAAAGTGCGCTTGCTCTTGTCGCTGGGCGTAGTGAAAGATCAATCGGCGCGCACCACCGCTTCCGCCGCAAGCGCCATCGACAGGAGATGGGCGTCGTGATGCGGCTGGGCGGAGAGCAGCAGGCCGACCGGCATGCCGGCCTCGCCAGTGCCGCAGGGGAGCGAGACGCCGCACCAGTCGAGAAAATTACCGATCAACGTGTTGCGCAAGGTCTTGGCATTGGTTTCGACGAACAAGGCATCGTCCGTGAGAAGCTGATCGGTGGCGGGCGCGACATGCGCGACCGTCGGAATGGCGATAATCTCGTTCGGCCCAACGCTTGAGGCGACCTCGGCGATCAACGCCTCGCGTATCTCAAGCGTGGCGATGTAGTCGGAAAGGCTGATCTTTTGCCCCAGCCGCGCCCGAGCCACGACGCGCTGGTCCATCATTGCGGCCTGCGGGCCTTCGAGCCGGTATCGATGCAAGGCGTAGGCTTCGGCCGTCACCAGCGGTCCATGGCGCGCCAGGGTCTCGAAGATACGCTCGAACGCCGGAAACGATTGGCGGCGTACATGTGCGCCAGCCCGCTGCAGCCGGCCGATTGCTGCCTCGAAAGCGGAGACGACACCCTCCTCGGCCCCATCGAACACCACTGTCGTCGGCACGACGATCGACAGGCCATCGAGATGACCACGGCGGATTTCCGGCGCCGGCAGGCCGCGCATGGCGGCATCGACCCAGACGGCATCTTGCACCGTGCGGCAGAGGGGCCCGAGCGAATCCAGGCTCCTGGCGAGCGGAAAAACACCACGCATGGAATAGCGGCCGCGGGTCGCCTTGTAGCCGACAACGCCGTTGAAGGCGGCGGGAATGCGGATCGACCCGCCCGTGTCCGTACCGATCGAGACGGGCACAAGGTTGGCGGCAACCACGACGCCGGAACCGGAGGACGAGCCGCCCGGCAGTCGATCGACGTCGAGCGAGCGCGGATTGCGCGGCGTGCCGTAATGCGGGTTGATGCCGAGCCCGGAAAACGCGAACTCGCTCATGTTGACCCGTCCGACACTGACCATGCCGGCATGGCCGAGCGCCGTTACCACGTCAGCGTCGTCTTGCGCTGCCGGCGCGTCCTTCAGGACCGCCGATCCGGCTGTCGTCGGAACCCCTGCAATGGCAAACAGGTCCTTCCACGCGACGGGAATTCCATCGAGAAGCCCAAGCGGGCGACCGGCGGCAATGCGTCGGGCGGAAGCATCCGCCTCGCGCATCGCCCGCTCCGGCAGGATCATGGTGAAGATCGCCTGGTCGTCGTGGCTACGGATCCGCTCAAGCGTCCAGGCTGTCAGGTCTCGCGGATCGAGCGCACCGGTTTGCAGCAGCGCAGACAACTGCGCGATCGACCGCCCGCCAAGATCCTGCGTCATCGCATACCCCTCTATCGCTCGACCAGCTGCATCCAGCGGCGAACCAGATAATTGTGCTCGTCCATGGTGGTGTTCCAGACCGCGATGCAGTTGGCGCGCTGCCAGTAGGAACCGCCGCTGCGGACCGATCCCGCCCGGATGCGGATTGTACCGTCTGGCCCCGGCAGGTCGCAGGTAGCCGGCAGGCCGCCATACCAGTAGTCCCATTCAGCCGCCGACATGCACTGTCGCGAGCGCTCCGGCGTCGAGATATAATAGCCCTGGCGCGCGACCACCGAGCCCGGCCAACCGGAAATCCACCAGTTGAGATACTCATAGGCGACGTCGCGCATGCGGCCCGACAGATGACGCGCAAGGCACAAGCCGCCATGCCAGGCGCGATAGCCTTCGGCCGGCACCGCCTGCTCCACCGGAACGCCCTGGCCGTTGAGGATGCTGATACCCGTCGACCACATGCTCTGGATATCGGTCTCGCCTCGCACCATCAGCCGCGCCGCATCCTCGGCCGTGCGCCAGAAGGCGCGGAAGTAGCCGTTCTTCTTGCGCTCTTCGAGCAGGCCGATCAGCCGATCGATCTCGTCGACCGTCATGGCGCCGATATTGTCGAACGACATCAATCCAGACGCCTGCGCGGCCAGCGCCGCATCGAAGATGCCGATCGCCGGCTCGTCGACCAGGGCTGCACGTCCTGCCCAGCGTTCGTCGAGCAACGCCGCCCAGCTGTTCATCGACACCGTATTGGGGGCGACATCGGTCCTGTAGGCGAAGCTGTCAAAATTATGCGTCGTCGGTAGCATCGAGATCGTGCTCGACGGTGTGTCGCCAAGCTCGAGATTGGGTTGCACGAACAGTTTCTTGACCGGCGCGTCGCCCTGCCCCAGGCGGGCATTCGGGCCGATATGGCCAGTCTTCGTCAGGTCGTTGATCTCGTCCCAGAGCGCAATGCGGCCGATCTCGATCGGCTGGATCGCCCGCCAGTACCAGACGATATCCAGGTTGTGGAAACACTGATCGTAGATGTCGTAACTATCCGGCTCCTGCGCCGCCTTGTGCTGGGTCGTCAGGAAGTCGTTGTTGTCGAACACCACCTCGATGCCGAGATCGGCCTCGGCACGAACCCGCAACTCCTCCAGCAGCGAAATCGCCGTGCCGAGTACTCGCAGGCGCGGCCGCCCTTCCAGATGGAGGGATGGTGTCGCTGGTGTCGGTTGATCAGGCAGATGTTTGCTCATGAAGACGACTGACGTTCCTGAAGGCTGCGTTTCGGCACGGCCCCGTCCCCGACCGACGACCGGTCGAGGGCAAAGGCCTCGAACGACCGTTTCAGCAGCTCGACATCCAGACCGTCAACAATAAACACGATGCGCGAACGGCGATCCTCATCCGGCCAGCGCTCCATGTGCACAGGCGTGTGCACAAGATGCTGAACGCCATGAATGGCGACCGGGCGCTCCTCGCCGGCGATGTTGAGAATGCCCTTCACCCGCAACACCCTGTCGCCGTGACGGTTCAGCAGCATCGTTAGCCAGATACCGAACGCCGTCCAGTCGATGGCGCGCTCCACGATCATCACGAAGGATGTGACCGCCGATTGATGCACGCCGCCGTCAGCCGTTGCCAGTTGAGCCGGCGCTTCGCAGTAGAACCCGCTTGTCGATTGCAGCGCCGCTGCACGCAGGCTGAGGTTTTCATCGACGAGGTCGGCGACATCGAAGGCGGGATCGGTTGCGGTCAAGAGCGGCGCATCCGGATTGATGCCACGCAACTTCTCGACCAGGCCCGACATATCGGCCGCCGGCGCCAGATCGGCCTTGGTGACAACAAGCCGGTCGGCAACGGCGGCCTGTCGATTAGACTCGACATAGCTGCCGAGTTGACGGAGCCCGTTGACCGCATCGACGGTGGTAATCACGTTGCCGGGGCGAAAATGATGGCGCAGAACCGGATCGGATTTGATCGTCGACAGGACCGGGAACGGATCGGCAAGCCCGGTGCTCTCGACGACGATACGGCGGAAGGGCGGAACCAGCCCGCGCTCGCGTTTCGAGTGCAGGTCCTTGATCGCATCGGCAAGCTCGCCGCGCACCGTGCAGCAGAGACAGCCCGATTGCAGCAGCACCATAGTGTCGTCGATGCGCTCGACCAGGTGATGGTCGAGACCGACTTCTCCGAATTCGTTGATGAGAACGGCGGCGTCGGAAAGGGCGGGGTCGGCGAGCAGGCGTGCAAGGAGCGTCGTTTTTCCGGAGCCGAGGAAGCCCGTGAGCAGGTTGATCGGGGTCAAAAGCGGGATCTGCGGTTCAGTCATCGATCGCGACCTCCGCGGCAGCAATCAGGTCCACGTCGAGCGGATCGCAGGGGCGGCCACAGAGCCGTTCGGCCGCCGGCCAGAGGTGGCCGAGATCCTCGATGATCTCGCTCTTGCCGGTGCGGGTCGCAAGCACGAAGGATGCGCCCTGCCAGTCCGTGATTGTGAGGCCGAAGCGCGCCAGCATCCCGTTGGCGATCCGCACCCGATTGGCGCGCTCGCGCCTTCGGTCGATGCGCTCGACATTGCGGGTATAGACGCCCGGCCGCGCCACGGCATCGGCCCAGTGTTCGTTACCTCCAAGGACGCCGCAGAGAGAGCACATGGTGTCATCCAATCGGTAAAAAGGCGGGCAATCGGTAAAAAGGCGGGGACGGTACGCGGACCGCCCCCGTCAGTCGCTCACTTCTTGCGCGGGAAGCGCTTGGCAAAGTCGTCGGCGATCTCGTTCATCGTCACGAACTTCACGCCGGGATGCTTGATCATGTGGGCATAGAGCCGCTCCAGCATCATCAGCACCTGCGGGCGCCCGGCAACATCGGGATGGATGGTAATCGGAAACACCGCATAGTCCATCTCGCGATAGACCCAATCGAACTGATCGCGCCAGATCTGTTCGATGTCGTGTGGATTGACGAAGCCGTGGCTGTTCGGTGATTTCTTGATGAACATCATCGGTGGCAGGTCGTCGAGATACCAGGAAGCCGGGATTTCGATGAGATCGGTTTCCTTGCCGCGCGTGAGCGGCACCATCCAGTCGGACGGCTTCTTGGAGTAGTCGATCTTGGTCCACTTGTCGCCGACGCGCACATAATAGGGCGTGAAGTCGTTGTGCATCAGGGAGTGGTCGTACTTGATGCCGCGTTCCAGCAGCAGCTCGTTGGTGACGTTGGAAAACTCCCACCACGGCGCGACATAGCCGGTCGGGCGCTTGCCCGAGAGCTTTGTGACGAGATCGATGCACTTGTCGAGAACCGCGGTCTCCTGCTCGCGCGTCATGGCGATCGGGTTTTCATGGGTGTAGCCATGAATACCGATCTCGTGGCCGGCATCGGCAACCGCCTGCATCTGCTCCGGAAAGGTCTCGATCGAGTGACCGGGAATGAACCAGGTGGTCTTGATGCCGAAGCGTTCGAAGAGCTTCAACAGGCGCGGGCTGCCGACCTCGCCGGCGAAAAGGCCGCGCGAGATATCGTCAGGCGAATCCTCGCCTCCATAGGATCCGAGCCAGCCGGCAACCGCATCGACGTCGATGCCGAAGCTGCAGAGGATTTCCTTGGCCATGGTATGTCTCCTTCGTGTTTTATCGTTCAAAAGGTCAAGCTGGCTGGACGTCAGGCTGGAATGACCGTGGCTTCGCCCGGCTGCCAGCTCAAAAGAATGTCGGCGCCGACAGGGAAGGCATCGGGCTGGTACTTGTCGACATGGGCTTCGAGCGAGACGGTGCGCCCGTCCCCAAGTGTTGCCGTCAGATGGGATACGTGGCCGACCACGTCGAAACGGCTGACACTGGCGCCGACGACGTTGCCGCCGACCGTGTGCGCAATCTGGTCACGCGAAACCAGAGCGGCGGGGTGCACCTCGATCGCTTCGGCCGGGATGACGACGTTGACCCTCGATTTCCTGGCGAGCGTGCCGTTCGGTCGACCGGAAAGCTGACCGAGCGGCGTCGAAACCAGCGTCCGGTCATCCGATGCGCCGTCGACCTCGCCCTGGAAGATCGTGTTGTTGCCGATGAACTGGGCGACGAACGCCGTGTTCGGCCGGGTGTAAAGCTGGTGCGGCGGGCTGATCTGCTCGACCTTGCCCTGGTTCATCACCACGATGCGGTCGGAGAGCGCGAGCGCCTCGGACTGGGCATGAGTGACGAAGACGAAGGTGACGCCGAGCGTCTTCTGCAGCAGTTTCAACTCGTTCTGGATCGCCTTGCGCAGGTTGGCGTCGAGCGCGCCGAGCGGTTCGTCGAGCAGCAGGATATCCGGCTCGACGACGAGCCCGCGTGCGAGCGCGATGCGCTGGCGTTGGCCGCCCGACAACCGGTCGGGCTTTTTCTCGGCGATATCCTCGAGCCCGAGCGTCGCCAGGATACGGTCGACCTTGGCGTCACGCTCGGCCTTTGCCATGCCCTTGACGTCGAGCCCGTAGCCGACGTTGCGGCGCACGGTCATGTGCGGAAAGAGCGCGTAGCTCTGGAAGATCATCGACGTCGGCCGGTGTTCCGGCCGGATGTCGTTCATGCGCTTGCCCTTGATCAGCATCTCGCCCGACGAGATCGTCTCGAAGCCGGCGATCATGCGCAGCGTCGTCGTCTTGCCGCAGCCGGACGGGCCGAGAAACGCGATGAACTCGCCCTTGGAAACCGACAGGTTGAAATCGATCACGGCGGGCGTGCCGTTGTCGTAGACCTTGCCGACAGTGTTGAGTTCGAGGTCGAAGATCATCGTGGCTCTCCGGAGCTTGCTGAAATCACGGGTATCGGATGCGTCTCGGGCGACCGGGAGGCTTGCGCCTCCCGGCCTGCCTCATCAGGCGTTGAGGAACTCGTCCCACTTCTGGATCAGGTGGTCGTATTCATCCGGCCACTGGTGCCAGTAGGCGACGTTCTTGGCGCGCTCCTCCAGCGAGCCGCCGTCGCGCAGGTCGCCTTCCTTGATGCCGCGTTCCTCGGCGCCGACCCAGGGCTTGCCCTCGTACCAGAAGGCATATTTCTCCGGCGCCATGACGTTCTTGATGTTGGTCGACGGCGAATAGTAGCCCTGCTCGGAGACGGTGATGCCCGGCTCGCCCGAGAGCCAGTAGTCGGCATAGGCGATAACCGCCTCCTTGTTGGCGGTACCGGCAATCATCGCCGGGCCGATCGCCCAGCCGCGATAACCTTCCTTCGGCACGGCGTAGCGGCAGGGCTTGCCCTGCGCCTTGACGGCCATGACCGCCGGCTGCCAGGCGTCGCAAACCACCATTTCGCCCGATGCCATCAGGTTGACGAGTTCGCCGAAATCGCCCCAGAGCGCGCGGAACTGGCCTTCCTTCTTCTTGGAGATCAGGAACTTTGCAGCTTCGTCGATTTCGGCCGCCGTCGCATTGCCGGGGTTCTTGACGTCGGAAAGGCCGAGCGAGTTCATCGCCATCATCGCCTGGCCGATCGCGATCAGCGGGTCGGTGTTGATACCGGACTTGCCCTTCCACTTCGGATCGAAGATCGCCGTCCAGCTGTTGGCCTCTTCGGCCGAAAGCACGTCGGGATTGTAACCGATGGAATCGTAGTTATAGACGGCCGGCACCATGTTCAGCGCGGTCTGGCTTTCGTCGGTCCAGATCTGGCCGATGATCTGGGCCGACCGATCCCACTTGTCGCTGGCGGTGGTGAAGGTGTCGCGGATATTGGCCCAGTTCTTCAGCGCCGAGGCCGGGATCGGCTCGACATTGTTGGTCATGACGATAGACGGCAGGCGCTCGGCGATGATTTCCCAGCAATCATAGTCTTTGGAGCCGGAGAGGATCTTCGTCTGGGCGTCCGGGAAGGTTGCCGCCGTGCCTGAGGTGCCGCCGACGCCGGCAGCCGCCTTGAACTGCTCGAGAATGCGCTCCTGAACGGTGACCGAAAGGCCGATGGTGCGCAACTGCTGGCCTGCCAGGTCGGCTGCCTGCGCGAAGGCTGCGCGCGACGACAGGAACGGCGTGCCGCCGCCCATCGCCAGCGCCATCATGCCCGCGGATCGTTTGAGGAGGGAGCGGCGATTGAGTTCCAGATTTGGCATTGTCTCTTCTCCAGTTGTTGTTGTTCCCCGGAGCCCGCTTGATGCGGGCCCCTTGTTCTTTCGCCGCTCAGCGCGGCTTCAGTAACGCCCCACCAGGAGGCCCCCATCGACGACCAGCACCTGGCCGGTGATGTATCTGGCAGCATCGGATGCGAGGAACGCGATGACGTCGGCGATATCCTCCGGCGTTCCGAGCCGCTTCATCGGGATGAAGGCGGCGGCCGCCTCCGCACCGTCAGGCCCCAGCGAATTTTCCTTCGACAAAAGCTGCGCCGTGCGGATGTAGCCGGGCGCCACGCCATTGACGCGAACCCCGTCGCCGGCAAGCTCGACCGCGAGCCCCCGCACCAGCCCGACGACACCGGACTTGGCGGCGGAATAGTGCACGTGCTCGTCCCAGCCATAGGCAACGCCCATGATCGAGGAGAGCGCGACGATGCTGCCCGCGCCGCGCCGGCGCATGCCGGGTGCGACGGCGCGCACGAGACGGAAAATGCCCTTCAAGTCGATGTCGAAGGTCAGGTCCCACTTGTCGTCGGTCAGCGCCGAAAGCGGGGTGCGATGGGCAATGCCGGCATTGGCGACGACGACGTCGATGCGGCCGTGGCGCTTTTCGAGGTCGGCGACCAGCGCGTCGGTCGCCGATGTCGAGCGCACGTCATAATAGGCAAATTCGGCGGAGCCGCCGGCCTCGCGGATCGCGTCGACCGTGGCGGAGCCTTCGCGCTCGAGAATGTCGGTGACGACGACGTGGTCGCCCTTGGCGGCAAAGGCCATCGCAGCCGCCCGGCCGATGCCGATGCCGGCACCGGTGACGATGACAATGCAGGAGGTCTTCTGAGGATTTGGCATGTTCATCTTTCCTGTCAAAGCATCACGTCGCCGGAATTGGGCCCGAGCGTCTGGCCGACGAACAGGCTTGCCGAGGGCGACGCCAGAAACGAAACGGTCGCGGCGATTTCGTCCGGCTCGCCGAAACGCCCGAGCGGCAGCTGCGCCTTCTTGGCGTCCCGCCAATCCTGCGAAAGCCCCATGACAAGTGGCGTATTGATGGGGCCGGGCGCGACTGCATTCACCCGCACGCCGCGGCTCGACACCTCGCGTGCCAGCGCCTTGGTCATGCCGATGATCGCGGCCTTGGCAGACGAGTAGTGCACGAGCTCGACGCCGCCGATCTGGCCGAGCTGCGAGGCCATGTTGACGATCACGCCCTCGCCGCGGGCAAGCATTCCCGGCAGCACCGCCTTGGTCATCAGGAAGGTGCCGCGCACATGCACCGCAAACATCCGATCGAAATCGGCGACCTCGAGATTTTCGAACAGCGCCTGATGGGCGATGCCGGCATTGTTGACGAGCAGCGCCACGGGGCCATGGCGTTGGGCCGCCTTCTCGGCGGTCGCCGTGACGTCGGCTTCGCTGGACACGTCGCCCGATATTGCCGTTGCCACACCGCCGGCTGCCACAATCTCGCCGGCGACCGCCGCCGAGCTTTCAGGCGAGAGATCGTTGACAACGACGGCATAACCATCAGTCGCCAGCCGCAGTGCGATGGCCCGGCCGATGCCGGAACCGGCACCGGTGACGATCGCTGAGCCGCGTGCGGAAGAGCCGGCCATCACGCCTCCTCCTGGATCGCGACCCGCTTGGCGCGGCGCACCGACAGCATCATCAGCGCTGCATAGGTGCCGAGCAGAGCGAAGGAAAACAGCGTCGTCAGCACGCCGAAGGCAAAGACGTTCGGATGCACTTCGACCGAGAAGGTGCCGTAGATCGCCAGCGGCAATGTCAGGTCGCGGCCCGAGGCAAAGAGCGTGCGGGAAAACTCGTCATAGGAGAGCGTGAAGGCGAAGAGCATGGCGGAAAGCACGCCGGGGAAGATCAGCGGGAACGTCACCTTGCGGAAGGTGCGTGCCGGCGTGACGCCGAGCGACCAGGACGCTTCCTCCATGCTCGGATCGAAGCGGTTGAAGATCGCCAGCATCACCAGGAAGGCGAAGGGGAAGGTGTAGACCACGTGGAGAACAAAGGCGGTGCTCCACCAGTGACGGTCGATGCCGAGCGTGTTTGCGACGAGCGCCATGCCGAGACCTACCAGAACGCCCGGCACCATCATGCCGAGAACGATGAGGTAGAAGACCACGCCCGAGCCGCGGAACTTGCGGCGGAACGCCTGCGCCGCCGTGACGCCCAGCACCGTCGAGACGATCATGGTCATCACCGCGAGACCCAATGAGCGGACCAGCGCCTGCTCGATCGGCAGCGGCGCGATGCGCGACGGCGGCGTCAGGCCGAAGAGATGCTTGTACCAGTAGGTCGACCATTCGATGATCGGGAACTGCGGCCCGCCTTCCGGTCCCGTCTGGAAGGACAGGATGGCAAGCACGACGAGCGGGCCATAGAGGAACACGAGGAAGAGCGCGGTATAGGCGCCAAGGCCGGTTTTGATGCCGCTGGCATTCATGATCAGAGCTCCTTCCTGAGATCGACGACCCTGAGCAGGGCGGCCACGACCGCGCCCATCAGGATGGTGAGCACGACGCCGGCGACCGCCGCGAAGGCCCATTTCAGCGAACCGACCTGGGTGACGATGATGTTCCCGAGCAGGTTGACCTTGCGGCCCGAAAGCGCCGCTGAGGTCGCGAACTCACCGAGAACCATGACCGAGACGAAGATCGCCCCGACGACCACGCCCGGCATCGACAGCGGCAGGATGATCGTCCGGAAGATCCGCCAGAAGCCGGCGCCGAGATCCTGAGCGGCCTCGATGATCGAGGTGTCGATGCGGCCGAGCATGAAGGCGATCGGCCCGACCATGAAGACGCAGTAGATCTGCGTCATGCCGATGATCACCGACAGTTCGGAGAACAACAGCACCTCGATCGGCGCATCGGTGATGCCGAGGTTCATCAGGATCATGTTGATCGCACCCTCCTTGCCGAGCATAGGCCGCCAGGCGAGAACGCGGATCAGGAACGACGTCCAGAAGGGGATGACGCACAGGACCAGAAGCACCGTCTGCAGCGCCTTGTTCTTGACGAACAGCCCGACGAAGAGGGCGGCGGGATAGCCGACCAGCACGGTGGCGACGAGCACGATCAGCCAGATGCGCACCGTGGTCCAGAGCGCACCGAGATAGGTGTCGCTGGTGAAGAAGGTGACCCAGCTTTTCAGCGTCAGCGTCGGCTCAATGGTAAAGGTCGTCTGCGTCCAGAAGGACACATAGACCATCATCAGCATCGGCAGGACGAGGAAGAGGCTCATCCAGATGACGCCGGGTGCCAGCAGCCAAAGTGCTTTTCCCGGTGATTTCTTCTCGACGACGGGTTCGGTTTCCGTCTGCTCCGCAACGGCCATCATGCTCATCTCTCATTCTCCGGGCGGGAACGGTGCGGCGCCGTGGCGCCGGGTTTTGCGAAAACGATCTCACGCATAGACAAGGGCGTCCTCCCGCTTCCAGACGAGCGCGTAGCGGCCCTGTTCGGCATAGGTTTCGGGCGCTGCGTGGCTGAGGTGGCTTTCGACTTCGAAAACCCGGCCGTCATCGAGCGCGAAGAAGGAATTGACCGCGGCGCCGGAGTATTCGCTGGCGACGAAATTGGCCTCGATGCGGATCTCGTCCTCGGCAATGGCGGCTTCGCGTGGCCGGACCGAAACCCGGTCGTAGCGGATCGCGTAGGCCGGTGATGCCGCCCGCGTCGGCGCAGCTGACCCGAGCCCAAACCGGCCGACGCCACCAACGAAGGCACCGCCTTCGATCCGTCCCTGAAAGAGGTTGTAGCAGTTGAGAAAGCGGGCAACGGCCGGAGACGCGGGCCTGTTGTAGACCGTGTCGGAATCGGCCGACTGGGCGATGCGGCCGCTTTCGAGCACAAGGACGGTATCGCCCATGGCCAGGGCCTCGGCCTCGCTGCCGGTGACATGCAGGAAGGTGACGCCGCAACGCTCGCGGATCGCCCTCAACTCCGCCCGCATCCGGGCGCGCAGATTGGCATCGAGCGCGCCGAGCGGCTCGTCGAGAAGCACCATGCGCGGCTCGGTGACCAGCGTGCGCGCGAGCGCGACGCGCTGTCGCTGGCCGCCGGATATCTGCGTGACCGCCCTGCCCTCAAGACCAGAAAGGCCGACGAGGCTGATGATGTCGCGTACCCTGGCGTCGACGACACGCCGGTCGGTGACCGGATCGACATCCCTGTTTTCCAGGCCGAAGGCGATGTTCTGCGCGACGGACAGATGCGGGAAGAGCGCGAAGTTCTGGAAGACGAAACCGATGCCGCGTTGGTGCGGCGCCACGGTGTCGATGCGCTTGCCGTCAAACAGGATCGCGCCGCCATCCGGATGCTCGAAACCGGCAATGACCCTGAGCAGCGTCGTCTTGCCGGATCCGCTCGGCCCGAGAAGCGAGATATAGGCATCGCCGGGCAAGGCGAGATCGATGCCGCTGAGCGCGCGCATGTCGCCGTAGGTTTTGGTGATGTTCTTGAGCTGAAGGACCGTCGACATTGGTTTCCTGCCAGTTTGCCGCCGTAACGCCCACCCCCAAAGCTTCGCCGTCGCCGGAGCCGATTCGGCATCCGAACGGACATGCGATTGCGTTCGCGCATGGTCACATGCGCGTCGGGGATGAAGGTCCTTTGCGGTTCAAAAGATAAGTTCCACCTGCACGCTTCTTCTGAGCGCTTGCATGTCACGAACAATGACATGAATGATTTTTGTATGCAATAGACTTTTATTCGTCTTTTATCTCGAAGTGAAATGCGCCATCATCCCGACACGCAATCGCAGACGCCGACCTCGGCCGGAAAATGTGCCAGACAATCAGATATACCGTGCAATCTGCAGTTCCTAACCGCTCCAGCGCACCATATAGACGCAACTGACAGGGCAGCAACGGCACTCACATTCGCCTGAACAGCGGTCACGCGTCATGTGTTCATTGCCAGACATGATAGGCAATCGCACATTTAATTTGCCATATAGTATGCAAAATGCATTTATTTTCAGCTGTCACATCCCCAGGCAAGTGGCGTAAAGAAAGAGGACGAAATTGCCAGCCAAACGGAAGACGCCCGATCGCATGAGCGAGCCACGCCTCGGCCAGAATACCCAGCGCCGCTACGAAATTGCCGAGGACGTTCTGCGCAGCAATATCGCCGACGGCATCTTGCCGACCGGCCTCGTTCTGCTCGAGGGGCCGATTGCGGAGATCCTGCAGATCTCGCGCGCGCCGGTTCAGCGCGCACTCTTGCAATTGGAAAGCGATGGGCTCGTTCACCGTTTCAAGGGGCGCGGTTATCTCGTTGGGCCGCCGGGCCGGGCGATCGAGCCCAACCGCACCGACATCAAGTCGCTCGGTCTCACCATCCCGCAACACGCCGACGAGGCGCTGCAGAGCCGCTCGTCCTGGGAGCGCATCTACACGGAAATCGAGAACGATGTCGCCGGTTGCGTCATCTTCGGCCAGTACCGCATCATCGAAAACGAACTGGCCAATCACTTCAGCGTTAGCCGCACCGTCGTGCGCGACGTGCTGACGCGGCTGCGCGAGCGCGGGCTGGTGCGCAAGAACCAAAGCTCGCACTGGATCGCCGGCCCGCTGACGGCCCAGACCGTCAAGGACCATTTCATGCTGCGCCGTCTGCTCGAACCGCAGGCGCTTGCCCTTGGCGCCAGCCATATCGACAGGGATCGGCTTGCCGTCCTGTTTAGCCGGCTTAGCGAACTCGACCGTTCGCAACCGACCGACGCCTGGCAGAACCTCGAGGACATCCGCACGCAGTTTACCGAGTGCTGCGTGCTGGCCATGCCGAACGAGCGCCTGCGCGAACTGATCCGCAACAACCTTCTGCCGGTCACCGCGACGGAACGGCTGCTGCGGCAGCTCGGTCTTCCGGGAGACCCGGCGGTGATTGCGGAGATCCGGCTGATCGTCGAACTGATGACGCGCGGCGCGACTGCAGCTGCCGCGGCGATGCTGGAGAACCACATAGACGCCTCGATGAACCGGACGATCGCGCAGATGAAGATCGTCGCGATCATTCCAGGCCCAAGCGTCACCGCCGCCTATCTGACGCGCGTCGTCGAATAGGCGAACGCGTTCGGTAGCGTTGCCGGCGTATCCGGGCGCGGCTACCGATTGTCCCTTCCGATGCCCGCGCTCCATCTTCCCCTCCGCTTCCTGTGGCCTCGTCAGCGCAGCGACGTGCGCAGGGCTTCCAGCCGGTCGTTTTCCTCTGCCCGCGCCGCCAATGCCTCATCCATCGTCACCTCGACAAAGCGGGTTGGCGTATGCGGCTGCATCTGCCCGATCAGGTCCATGTCGGCGGAGATCACCGTTCCGAGCATGAAGTAACCGCCGCCCGACACCGCATCGCGATGCAGGATGATCGGCTCGGTTCCGCCGGGCACCTGTATGGAGCCGTAGGGGTAGCAGCTGTCGACGATGTTGGACGGGTCGGAGCCGGCGCCGAACGGCTGCTCGCGGTCGACAAAGGAAAGCTTGGTGCCACCGCGGAAGCGGTAGCCCATGCGGTCGGCCTCCGGCGCCACCTTCCATTCGTCGGCAAAGAAGCTCCGCTTGGCCTCGTCGGAAAGGCGATCCCAGTAGAGACCGGGCAGGACGCGAAGCGCCACGGGGGCTGCGGGCAGGCGGCGCAACGGCTCAGCCACCGAGCGACCTTCACCCGACCCATTGGCTGCACCAACCGGCAGTTCGTCGCCCGCCGCAAGCGGCCGGCCCTTGTAGCCACCGAGCGCACCGATCGGGTAGGTCGATCGGCTGCCAAGCGCCAGCGGAACGTCGATGCCGCCGGCAACGGCGATGTAAATGCGGGCGCCGGATTTGAGGAAATCGAAGGTCAGCGTCTGCCCGGCGCGAACGGCAAAGGCCGTCCATCCCGGTTGCTCGACGCCGTCGACCTTGACCGGCATGTCGGCACCGGTCACGGCAACGGTAGCGTCTTCGGTAAATTCGAGCTTGGGGCCGAGGAACACCGCCTCAAGACCCGCCGCTCCCTCGTCGTTTCCGACCAGCAGATTGGAGGCGCGCATCGCGTAGCGATCCATCGCGCCCCCGAGCGGAATGCCGAGGTGGAAGTAGCCCGGACGGCCAAGGTCCTGGACGGTGGTCGCAAGGCCGTGATGCAGCACCTTAATGGCCATTGATCTTGCCCTCCAGCCGGGTGTTGTAGCCAGTGATATCCTTCTGGAATTCGCGCAGGTCGAAGCTGACCTCGCGCACAGGCGGGCTGAAGCGCCCCTTGTCGACATCCTCGACCGCCTGGTCATAGGCGTCCCGGTCGATCGGCTTGAACTTGACGATATCGCCTGGGCGGAAGAACACCATGAAATCACGAAGATAGCTGGTGGTTTGCGTCGGGTCGAAGATCGGCATCGGCGTGATGCCGAACATCTGGTAGCCACCGGCACCGCGCACCGAATAGATGCAGCCGAAGCAGCCGCCATGACCAACGGTCAGCCTCGGCGTGTCGGTGCGGGGCCGCAGGTACTTCGGCACCTGGATCTGCCGTTGCCTTTCGACCATCTGGTACATGAACGGCAGGCCGGCAACAAAGCCGACCATCGACACGAACCAGGGCGAGCCGGAATGGGCAGCGACGAAATCGTCGACATCACCGTAGCCGTTGATCCTCGTCGCATAGTCGAGATCGGTTCCCGACGGCTCCTGATGGCGCTCGCGAAAACGCATCAGCGTCTCATGCGTCCAGGGGTCGTTGTAGAAAACGGGAATTTCGACGATGCGGGTGCGGATGACCGGCTCGGCCCGCTCGGCAGCCCCCTCGATGGCACGCACTTCCTTCAGCACATCATCCGGCTTGATCTGATCCGGGTCGAACTTGATCTGGAACGACGCATTCGCGGGGCAGATCTCGGTGATGCCCTTGATGCCGCTCTCCTTGACGCCGTTGGCCATCGAGAGGCTCTTGAAGAAGGCTTCCAACGACATCTCGTCGCTGCACTCGACGAACAGGTGCTCGTCGCCTCCGAACGTATATCGTGTCGGCATCACGCGACCTCCGCGGCACGGCCGCCATCGGCGGCAAATTCAGTTTCAAGCCATGTCTCGAGAAAGCGGGTATGAAAGGCGCCCTTGGCGATCTGCGGATCGGCAGCCAGTGCGCGATGCAACGGGATCGTCGTCGGCACGCCTTCGATCTTCAGTTCTGCCAGCGCCTGCGAAAGCCGCGCCAGGCAGGCGCTGCGGTCCTCGCCCCAGACGATCAATTTGCCGAGCAGGGAATCGTAGAATGGCGGGATGACGTAGCCCTCGTAGAGCATGGTATCGAAACGAATACCCTCGCCCTCGGGCACATCGAGCCTCTCGATCTTGCCCGGCGCCGGCATGAAACCGCGTCTCGGATCCTCGGCATTGATCCGGCACTCGATGGCGTGGCCCTTGACGGCGATATCGGCCTGGCGGACCGACAGTGGCGCGCCGGCGGCAATGCGGAACATCTCCTCGACCAGATCGATGCCGGTGATCATCTCGGTGACCGGATGCTCCACCTGGATGCGGGTGTTGACCTCGATGAAGTAAAATTCGCGGGTCTCGTCGTCATAGAGATACTCGACCGTGCCTGCCCCGCGGTAGCCGACGGAGCGCGCCAGCGCGACGGCACTGTCGCAGAGCTTCTTGCGCACATCGGACGGAAGCAGGAAGGACGGCGCCTCTTCCCAGACCTTCTGCCGGCGGCGCTGCAGCGAGCATTCGCGCTCATAGCAATGCACGACATCCGTACCGTCGCCGAGGATCTGCACCTCGACGTGGCGGGCGCGGGTGATGACCTTTTCCAGATAGAGGCCGCCATCTCCAAAGGATGCCAGCGCTTCGGCGGACGCCTGCGGAAACTGCGTTTCCAGTTCGGCCGGATCGTTGACGATACGGATACCGCGGCCACCGCCGCCGGCTGCCGCCTTGATCATCACGGGAAAGCCGGTGCGCTCCGTTACGGCACGCGCTTCCGTCAGGCTGGAGATCCGGCCATCGCTGCCCGGAACCGTCGGCACGCCGGCCTTCTCGGCAACAGCGCGTGCAGCGACCTTGTCGCCCAGCAGGCGGATGGCATCACCTGAAGGTCCAATGAAGATGAGGCCGGCGGCAACCACGGCATCGGCGAAATCACCGTTCTCCGACAGGAAGCCATAGCCTGGATGAACCGCATCGACATCGGCGCGTTTGGCCGCCGCAATCACCGCTTCTATGTTGAGATAGGATTTCTTCGGCGCAGGTGGCCCGATCTCGATCGCCTCGTCGGCGAGTTTGACGGCCAGCATGTCGGCGTCGGCGGCACTATAGACCTGAACCGTGCGGATACCGAGCGCCTTGGCGGCGCGGATGATGCGGACGGCGATTTCGCCGCGATTGGCAACGAGAACCGAGCGCAGTTTCATTGTTCGACCTCGGCGATCACCTGGCCGGCCATGACAGGCTCTTCATTGTCGACGAGGAAACGGATGCTGCCGCCGGCCACGCCGGCCTGGATTTCCTGAAAGGTCTTCATGACTTCGATCAGGCCAATGGCGTCGCTGGAGGAAACGGCATCGCCATCCGTCTTGAACGGCGGAACATCCGGAGCAGGCGAGCGATAGAAGGTTCCTGGAAGGGGCGATCGGATTTCGTGCTTGCTCATGGTTGCCTCCGCTATGTTATCTGGTTTTGACCTGAGAGACGGGAGCGATGCGAATGCCTTCGGCACTCAGCCCCTCCCGCATGAGGCGCACGATATCGAGCGCGCCCAGCGTATCGGAATGAAAACAGATGGATTCGAACGGGACCTCGACATCGGCGCCGGTGACGGTGCGCACCCGCCCTTCCCGGCAAGCGCGAACGACCTTGCGGGCGATTGCCGCGGCATCCGGCCGGCCGGCATCGCGGGTAAAGACGATCGAGCCGCTGTCGTCATAATCGCGGTCGGCATAGAACTCGCGAATGACGGGCTGGCCGACATCCTGTGCCGCTAGCTCCGTCGCCGATCCCGCCATGCAGAAGACGAAGGCGTTCGGCGCGACGGTGCGCATATATTGCATGAAGATCTGCGAGAGTTCGCGGTTGACCGCCATCTCCATATAGAGCGCGCCATGCGGCTTCACATGCTGCAGCGGTGCGCCATGACGGCGCGCGAATTCGCGGATCGCGCCGACCTGATAGACGATGTCGTTGACGAGTTCGCGTGGCGTGCCGGCAATCTTGCGGCGGCCAAACCCCTGCAGATCGCGATAGCCGGGATGGGCGCCGATGCCGACGCCATGTTCGGCCGCAAGCCGAACCGCCTCATCCATCAGGTTGGGATCGCCGGCATGGAAACCGGCCGCGATGTTGGCGGAGCTGATCAGCGGCATCAGCGTCGCATCGTCCGTATCGCCGATGCGCCAGCGACCGAACGCTTCTCCCATGTCGCAATTGATGTCGACGACGTCGAGCAATGCCTCATCCCTCTGTTGCAGGTCGCTCTCCTGGAGATTGCTCTCCCGGCAACCCTGACCTCTCGGGAAACGCTAGGGTGAAACGAAGCATTTGAAAAATTCTATTTTCATATGCCGATTATCTGAATTTCAGAATTCGCAGTTGCAAAAAGCGCCTGCAAAAATTAGCGTCTTTAGAGAGGTTTAGACGAAGATGCCTGAAGGACGATCAACCGATTGCGCAAAAGTGCGGCAGACTTTCTGATTTTTTCAGCCGCATTATAAAATAATCAGATGGGAAATGCGGGATGTCGATCAGCCTTCGTCAGCTTCGTTACTTCGTCGCAACCGCCGAACTTGGCCAGATATCGCAGGCGGCGATCGATCTTTCGATCTCCCAATCCGCAGTCACCACGGCCATCAAGGAGCTGGAGCGCATCGTCGGCGCCAATCTGTTCTTGCGCACGCCGAGCGGCATGGACCTGACGATGGCAGGGCGGGAGTTCCTCTCGCACGCCTACGAGATCCTCAAGAAGGTGGATGAGGCGACGCATCTCAACGTCGTCAGCAGCGCCGTCGAGGGCACGCTGGCAATCGCCGCCACCTATACCGTCATCGGCTACTTCCTGCCGCAGCATATCGAGCGGCTGCGGCGCCTGTTTCCAAAACTCGAACTGCAGCTGTTCGAACTCAAGCGGGAATCGATCGAGGAAGGCCTGCTGACAAACCGTTACGACATGGCCGTGCTCCTGACGTCCAACATCCTCAACCCGGCGCTGACGACCGAAAAGCTGATGAGTTCGACGCGCCGGCTCTGGGTGCCGGCCCAGCATCCGCTGCTTCAACGCGACAGCGTGGGTTTTCGCGAGATCGCCGAGGAACCCTACATCATGCTGACGGTCGACGAGGCAGCGCACTCGTCGCTGAAATACTGGAGCGCCTCGACCTACCAGCCGCGCGTCAATCTCCGGACCTCGTCGGTCGAGGCGGTCCGTTCGCTGGTCGCCAATGGCCAGGGCGTGACCATTTTGTCCGACATGGTTCATCGCCCCTGGTCGCTCGAAGGCCGGCGCATCGAGACGATCACCGTGCGCGATCCGGTGCCTGCCATGGACGTCGGCCTTGCCTGGCGGCGCGGGGCGGAATTCACGCCGCCGATGCAGGCGCTGCGGTCCTATTTCCAGCAGACCTTTCATATTCCCGGTGTGCGCGACGCGTCGTTCACGACGCCCTGACACATCTCCGGCCGGCGATCAGGCGACCGCAAGCTCCAGCGCCCGGCGATGTGCAGCGGCGACCGCCCGCGTCATCAGTTCGGCCAGACATGGCTCGGCCGTCAGAACCTGGAGCGCTGCAGCCGTAGTGCCGTTCGGGCTGGTCACCTGTTGACGCAACTCTGCGGGCGAAAAGCCGCTGGTGCCGGCAAGAGCAGCAGCACCCTCGACCGTCTGCTTTGCCAAGGCGAGCGCAGTCTCCGCCGATAGACCAACGGCAACGCCCGCCTCTGTCAGACACTCGATGAAATGGAAGAGGTAGGCCGGCCCCGACCCCGAAATCGCCGTCGCCGCATCGACGAGTTTTTCCTCCGCCAGCCAATGAACGGCGCCGACGGCCGCGAGCAGGTTTGTCACATAGGCCATTTGGCCGTCGTCGGTATGGACGTTGGCAAAGGCGGCGATCACCCCCAGCCCGATCGAAGCCGGCATATTGGGCATGGCGCGGATGATCGCTGTTTCGCCAAGCGTCGCCTCGAAGGTCGATATCGGCACGCCGGCGGCAATGCTGACGAAAGCAGCCTTTCCGCCGAACCGCCGGTAAGCGCCGAGCATCGAACGAACGACCTGCGGCTTGACGGCAATGATGACAGCGCGGGGCCGCAACGCCTGTGGTAGCTCGCCCGCATCGGCATGGACGGTGGCACCCACAGCCGCCGCGCGGCTGCGAAGTGCCTGCGCAGGCTCGATCACGTGAATTCGACCGGCGGGAATACCCGCACGCCCGACCCAGCCTTCGAGCAGCGCAAACCCCATGTTGCCGCATCCGACCAGCACGATCTCGTCAGATTGATCCATCCCGTCGCCTCCCTTCGTTCACCGTCTTCGTCCAAAAACCTCGACCCTACTGCCGCGCCAGCCGATCCCAACAGTTGTCGAGACCAGCAGGCAACCGGTGCTTCATGATGCGCTGGCTTGGCGTGCGCTCGAACTCCTCGACGACGGCGATGTAGCGCGGGTTCTGGTAGGGTGCGAGACGATGGGCGAGCCATCCCGACAGGTCGATCGGATCGATGGCGCTGCCCGGCTTCGGCTTGACGAAAAGCTTGATATCCTGCTCGCCGACATCGGCGGCAACGCCGATCATGGCGCAGTCTTCGACTGCCGGATAGGCGGCGGCGACATGCTCCACTTCCCAGGCAGAAACGTTCTCGCCCTTGCAACGGACGCTATCGGTGAGCCGGCCATGGAACCAGAGATTGCCATCGGCATCGAAGGAGCCGGAATCGCCGGTATGAAGCGCGCCGTTGCGAAGAGCCTTTTCGGTTGCTTCCGGATTGCGCAGATAACCCTTGAACAGCGCGCCCGGAAGCGAGGTCCGCACGACGATCTCTCCTTTGTCGCCCGTCGGCACCGGCGCGCCCTTGTCGTCGAGGATATCGACCGAAAACCAGGGCATCGGCTGGCCGACGGCGCCGACAACACCGGTGGCGTTGCAGGTGGTGATGCTCGAGGCCTCCGTCATGCCGTAGCACTCGCGCATCTCGACGCCGAAGCGCTCCTTGAACAGCGGCCAGACCTCCTTCGGGCAGCCGCCCCCCCAGGCGATCCGCACCGGATGCTCGCGGTCGCGTACGCTTTCCGGCTGCTTCAAAAGGATCTGCAGGATGCCACCGAGATAGTGGATGTGGGTGGCGCCATAGCTGCGCACCTGGTCCCAGAAACGGCTGGCACTGAACTTGTCGACCATGGCAAGCGACAGGTCCTCGATGATCGGCAGCACGATCAGCTGCGCACCGCCGATATGATAGAGCGGCTCCCAGACGAAGAAGACATCGCCGGGGCCGGCGACCGACAGCGTGCGCACCGCCTCGCCGGCAAGCCGGATCATGCCGTGGGTCACCAGCACGCCCTTCGGCCGGCCGGTGGTGCCTGAGGTATACATGATCGCAAACAGATCGTCGGCGGCAGGCGGCGCCTCCTCGAAGGCGGCACCCGACGACAGGATCGTCTCGAGCGACGCCGCACCCGCCTGTTCGCCCGCGAGAATGAGCCCGGCCGCAGGCAGAGCGGCACCACTTTCGGCGATCGTTTCGGCAAGCTCGGCGTCACAGATGACGACGCCCGGTTCGCAATGTTCGAGGATATAACGCAGGCCCTCGCCGCGCAGCTGCGCGTTGACCGGCACCCAGACGACGCCGGCCTTGGCAAGGCCGAACAGGACGGCCAGCGACAGGCGCGAATTGCGCATCATGACAGCGGCGCGGTCGCCGGATTTCAGGCCACGCCGTCGCAACTCGGCGGCAAGGGCTGCCGACATGGCATCGAGGGTGGCAAAAGTGATCGGCTCGCCGTTGAAACGGGCGAACACCTGTTCCGGTTTGCGGGCAGCCTTGGTCGTGAAGCTTCCGAGGAAGCCTTCGAGAGAAACGGTCATGGGAGGATCTCGGATGGTGTGTCAGGTGGAGCGGCGGAGTTTTTCCGCCGCCAGGAGAAGTGTCGTCACGACGATGAAGACGACGACGGAAACGGCCGCGAGCGTCGGGTTGAGCTGGAGGATCATGTCGTCCCACATCTGTTTCGGCAGTGTCGTCTTGACGCCGCCGCTGACGAAGATCGCCACGGTCAGCTCGTCGAACGAAGTAATGAAGGCAAACAGGAACGCTGCCGTCAGACCGCTCTTGATCAGCGGCACGGTGACGAAGCGCAGGGCCTGAACCCGGTTTGCCCCGAGCGTGGCCGCCGCCTGGTCGAGCCGCCAGTCATAGCTCTTCAGCACCGCCGCGATGGCAACGAAGGCAAAGGGCAACGCCAGCACCGTGTGGCCGATCACCAGGCCGAGGTCGGTCGCGACCAGTCCCATCTGGGCGAAGAGGTAGAACAGCCCGACGGCGATGACGATGCGTGGCACGATCATCGGTGCCAGGAAGAAGGCGAAGATGATGCCCCGCCAGCGCGAGCGCGAACGGGCAAGCGCGAGCGCGGCAAAGCCGCCGATCACCGTTGCAACGATGGCGGTCGCGAAGGCAACGCCGAAGGAGCGAATGGTGGCCGCAACCCAGAGGTCCGAGGTGAAGTAGGTCCGGAACCATTCGAGACCAAATCCCGGCGGCGGGAACTCGAGGAACTGTGAGCTGGTAAAAGCGATCGGCAGGACGACGAGCGTCGGCAGCATCAGGAAGGCGAACATCATGAGGCTGTAGATGCCGAGCATTCGGCTCGAAACCGCAGCCCCCAGCAGGCGGTGGCTGCCGGCCGCGATGGCGCTGCTGACGGTTGCGACGCGATCGAGGATCGCCAAACCAATGCCACGCAGGAAACCGGTCTTGCCGGCCTTGTCGTCGGACGGTTCACCCGAGAGGCTGGAGAGACCGAAGACCCGGTCGTAGAGCCAGCAGGTCACCAATGCTGCGACCAGCATCATGGCGGCGAGCGCGCCCGCAAAGGCCCAGTTCAGGATCTCCTGGACCTGCACGATGATCAGCTGCGCCAGCATCGTCTGCTGGCGGCCGCCCAGCAGAGCCGGAACGATGAAGAAGCCGAGCGAGGAGATGAAGGTGAGCAGGCCGGCAGCCGCAGCACCCGGAAGCGAGAGCGGGAAATAAACGAGCCAGAAGCCCTTAGCCGGCGTCGCGCCCAGCGTTCCCGATGCCTGTGTCAGCCGGCGATCGATGCCGGTCATCACAGGCAACATCGTGAGGATGGCAAGCGGGACCATGGCATGGACCATGCCGATCATCACGCCGATTTCATTGTGCAGCAGTTCGAGCGGCTGGCTGAGCAGACCCGATCCAAGACCGATCTGGTTGATGACGCCGGTGCGCCCAAGCACGATGACCCAGGCGAAGCTCTTGACGAGATAACTTGTCCAGAACGGCACCATGACGAGAAGGATCATCGTCCCGCGCGTTCGGTCCGGCAGGCGCGACAGCCAGTAGGCCAAGGGATAGCCGAGCAACAAAGAGAAGAGCGTCGTCAGCCCGGCGATGCGGAACGTGATCAGGAGGACGCGGAAGTAAACGTCGGTCTCGAAGATCCTTGCATAGTGGCTGGCGGTCATCGCCCCGGTGTCGGCGTCTTCGAGGCTGAGGCCCATGAGCCTTGCAACGGGGACGAGGAAGAAGATCAGCAGGAAGGCGATACCCGGCACCGCCAGCCAAAGCGGGCCGAAGCGGAAGCGGCTGGAACGCGCGGCGCGCGCTGGGGTCATGGCGGCGGCGGTCATGGCGTCACCAGCACGGCCGCTTCCGGCGCCCAGCTGAGCATGATGGTTTCGCCGATGCTTGGTAACGGCTTGCCGGGAAGAACACGAACCGTCACCAGTTCACTGGCCGAAATGTCGACGAGCAGGCGGGTTTCCGAGCCGGCATAGACGACTTCGGCCACGCGGCCGCTGATTTCGTTTGCCCCGGTCGAGCCGAGTTCGAGATGCTCCGGCCGCACCACCAGCGCCATCTCGGCATTGTTGGAAAGGCCGGTACCATCGATCCGGAAGCGGCCACTTTCGGTCGAAAGATGGGCGGCACCACCGGAGCCGATCTCGACGCGGCCGCGGAAGATGTTGGAGATGCCGATGAAATCGGCAGCAAAGGCCGTGCGCGGCCGGGCATAGATTTCCTGCGGCGGGCCGATCTGCTCGACCATGGCGTGGTTCATCAGGCAGATGCGGTCCGACAGCGCCAGCGCCTCTTCCTGGTCATGCGTCACATAGATGATCGTTGCGCCGGTCTGCCG
Source organism: Ensifer sp. GW823-FHT05D09 (assembly GCF_058795755.1). Taxonomy (NCBI): domain Bacteria; kingdom Pseudomonadati; phylum Pseudomonadota; class Alphaproteobacteria; order Hyphomicrobiales; family Rhizobiaceae; genus Ensifer; species Ensifer sp. GW823-FHT05D09. The sequence continues at coordinate 107,996 of NZ_JBXAIA010000007.1, forward strand.
GTGCAGCCGCTTGATTTCGAACTGCATGTGTTCGCGCAGCTTCTTGTCCAGCGCGCCCAGCGGCTCGTCCATCAGGATGATCGACGGCTGGTAGACGAAGCAGCGCGCAAGCGCCACGCGCTGCTGCTGTCCGCCCGAAAGCTCGCGCGGGAACCGCCCGGCCAGATGGCCGAGCTGAACCATGTCCAGAGCGCCCTTGACCTGTTTGTCGATCTCGGCCGTGCTCTTGCCGCGCATCTTCAGGGGAAAGCCGATATTCTCGGCCACCGTCAGATGCGGAAACAGGGCGTAGTGCTGGAAGACCAGGCCGATGTCGCGCTTGTGCACCGGCGTGTCCGTCTCGTTGCTGCCGTCGATGAACAGGCGGCCCTCCGTCGGCAGGACCAGCCCGCTGATCATCTGCAGCAAAGTGGTCTTGCCGGAGCCCGAAGGCCCGAGAAGCGTCAGGAACTCGCCGGTCTGGACTGCGACGTGCGTGGGTTTCAGAGCGACGGTGGCACCGTAGCTCTTAGCCAGTCCGTCGACGAGAAGTTTGGGGCGAGTGGCTTGTTCGGGCTTCGCGAGCATCTAATTTCCCCTTAACCCAGGATCCAGGCGTTGAAGCGCTCGGTCATTTCGGAGCGGTTGGCGCTCCACCAGTCTTCGCGCGCGATGGTCATGACCTTGAGATTGGCCTCGGAGGTCGGAAGCGCCGCGGCGCGTTCCGCCGGGATATGCTCGTAGGCCTTGAGGTTGGTCGGTCCGTAGGCGAGGAACTCGGTAAAGAGCGCCTGCTGCTTCGGATCGGCACAGAACCGGACGAACTGCCGGGCTATATCCGCGCGCGGCGAGCCCTTGGGAATGCCCCATCCCTCAATCGAGTAAAGCCCCTGGTTCCAGCCGATCTTGACCGGCGCACCGCCGTCGATGACCGCCTGGGCGCGAGCGTTCCAGAGCGCGATCAGGTCGACTTCGCCGCTCTGGATCAGCTGGCTCGACTGTGCACCACCGGTCCACCAGACATCGACATGCGGCTTGATCTTCTCAAGGCTTGCATAAGCGCGTTCGATGTCGAGGGGGTAGAGTTCGGCAAGCGGCACGCCGTCGGCAAGCAGCGCCTGCTCCAGGGTATCGATCGGGTTCTTGCGCAGGGCGCGACGACCCGGGAATTTCTCGACGTTCCAGAAATCGGCCCAGGAGCTCGGACCATTGGCGGCGTCGAAGCGATCGGTGCGGTAGGCCATGATGGTGGAATAGACGTCGACGCCGAGCCACAGTTCGGTGAGCGCGTCGGGCATCAGCCCGGGCACGTCGGCAGCCGGCAGGTTGATCGGTTCGAGCAGATCGCGCTTTTCCAGAATGTCGCGGGCAGACAGCGTCAGCGTGCAGACGTCCCAGCTGTAGGATTGCGTCTCGACCATCGCGCGGAACTGCGCGGTCGGTTCGGCATCGCGGGCGACATTGATGACCTTGATGCCGGTCGCCTTTTCGAAGGGATCGTAGAAGGCCTTGCGGTATCCCGGGCTATAAGGACCGCCGGGATCGGCAACGGTCAGTGCTTCGGCGGCGAAGGCGTGCCGCGTGAAGATGGCTGGCGCGGCCAGGGCAACGCCCAGGCCTCCGCCGATTTTCAGCAGGTTGCGACGATCAATCAGAATGCGTTTGTCGTTGGTCATTGTTCTACCCTCTTATCTTGGATTGCGCGCCGCCTCCCATAAGCGGCCTGGCCTTTGTCAGGCCTTGCTTGCCGCACGCCGTGCGAGAAACTGTTCCATCATCCGCGCCGGTTCGCCGGAAGCGTAGGCTTCGCGCTGGATACGGGCGCCGGCTTCGAGGCAGTCGCGGAAACCAGCCTCTGTCATCTCCCTGAAGCGCTGTTTGTCAAGCCGCATGGCGACCGGCGGCTTGGCGGCGAGTTCATGCGCCAGCGACAGCGCTTCGTCCATGACACGTTCCTGCGGCACGATGCGGTTGATGATGCCGATGGCCTGGCATTCATTCGCCTCCATAAGACGCCCGCTGAGGGTCAGGTCGATGGTGCGGGACAAGCCGATCATCTCGCGCATCATCCACGGGCCCGTGGTGCTGGCGATACCGGAATTGATTTCCGGCTGACCCATGCGAACGCCCGGATGGGCGATGCGGAAATCGCACAGAAGTGCCACCTGGAATGCCGAGCCGGCGGCAACGCCATTGAGCGCTGCAATCAGCGGCTTCGACAGCGAGCGCATCGCATCATAGAGCCGCTCCCATTCACCCACCCATTCCTGACCGCGGGCGCCATCGAACGTGCGGGTCTCGTTCAGGTCCTGGCCGGCGCTGAAGGCGCGATCGCCGGCACCGGTGAGGATGATGGCGCGGACCGCCTCGTCTTCTTCGAAGGCCTTGAAGGCAGCAACCAGCTGCTGGCGCATCGGGCTGTGCCAGGCATTGAGGATTTCGGGGCGGTTCAGCGTGATGACGCCGACTTCGCCGCGCCGTTCAGTCAGGATGAAGCGGTCCATGATTTTCTCCGTTGCAATTAAACAACTATTGCAATGCGATAATTGTTATGTCATAGTGTGATTATGTTTATTTTAGCTGTCAAGCACCTTTTCCTGGGCTTGGCGATTCTGTTATCGATATGTGGGAAACGGTGAGGACCGGGGGATTGATGGCGCGCAAGGCGAACAAGGCTGCGACAGACGAAAACGAAACGTCGGGAGAAGACCGCGATCCCTTGCTGGTTCAGTCGGTCGAGAAGGCCTTCAGGGTCTTAAGAGCCTTTGATGGTCGCCGCCCGAACCTCAGCCTGTCGCAGATCGCCGAGGAAACCGGGCTCGACATGAGCGCCGCCCAACGCTTCACCCACACGCTCGCCAAGCTCGGCTATCTCGGCAAGAACCCGGATACCAAGCGCTTTGAGCTGACGGTGAAGGCGCTTGATTTCGGCTACCACTACACCCGCGCCAGCGGCTTCGTCGAACGCGGCATGCCCTATCTCCTGCACCTGAGCAAAGCGACAGAAGAAACCGTCAACCTCACGGTGCTTGACGATACCGACATCGTCTTCGTGTCGCGCTTCATGAGCCGGCACGTGCTCAACAACGACGTCATCACCGGCACGCGGCTGCCGGCCTATTGCACGGCGCCGGGCATCGCCATCCTCTCCGGCCTGCCAGAAACCGCAGCCCATGCAATTCTCGAAAAATCGGATCTCTACCCGTTTACGCCCCATACGACCTGGGACATCGACGCGCTGAAGGCAAAGCTGAAACAATCGGCGACCCAGGGCTACGCCACGGCCTTCGAGGAATACTTTCACGGCGACCTGTCGATCGCCGCCCCGGTGCTGGATGCCAACGGCACGCCCTACGGCGCGATCAACATCGCGGTATCACGCAGCCGCTACACGCCGGAAGAAACCGAAGAACGCTTCTCCCCGCTGGTGACCGCCGCCGCGCGGTCGATATCACTTGTCGGCGGCGCCCGTAGATAGGTGCTCAGCCTCGCGCCAACGGCTTAAGCGATGCTCTGCGCCTCACACCGGATGATTTGTTCCAACCCGCGGGCGCCCGGTCCGGCGCCGTCAGGATCGAGATAGACGAGATACATCGTCCCCAACGCTCCACTCCCTCCTTGACCGGCAAGGGCTTGAGCTGGCCTGCGGCCAGTTCCTCGCGGATCCAGTCCCCGGGATACCAGGCAAAGTGCATGCGGGCCGCCCGGATGGAGGTCGATTTGTGGCTGCCCCGACAACCGCTGCTCGGTCGCGATCCAGACGCTATGGCGCACCCGCTGCGGCCCGCGGTCGCGAATGACGAGATGGCGGTATCCCTTCGACGACGTCGTCGACGCACCCTTCCTTCAATCTCACCTTCATGGCTGGAGCGTCCTATCCCCCTTTCGTGATTCCACCTGAAGAACGGGATGCTCTGGACAGAGCCGAAACGCCACTTCACATTCGCTGCCGGGATCGAGGCTCGCTCGTCGGCGCGCCACGGGGTCGATTTTCTAGTTTGGGATGTTGGGCATGTTTTTGAATGGTGGCGAACTGGACGAGATCACCGCGTTTCGGCGCGAACTTCACCGCAGGCCGGAGCTATCCGGCCAGGAGGCCGAGACAGCCAGGACGGTGGCCCAAGCGCTGCGGCCAAGCGAACCGGACGCGATCGTCACCAGCCTTGGCGGACACGGGGTAGCGGCCGTCTATCAAGGAGCGACCGACGGTCCGACCGTCATGATCCGCGCCGAACTCGATGCCCTGCCGATCGAAGAACTTTCATCCCTGCCACACCGATCCGAATTCGCCGGCAAGGGACACCTCTGCGGACATGACGGCCACACGGCTATCCTGATCGCACTTGCGAAAGGTCTCTCTCACAGGAGACCGGCACGCGGACGGGCCATCCTGCTTTTCCAACCGGCCGAAGAGAATGGAGCTGGGGCTGCCGCCGTGTTGGCCGACCCGAAATTCGAAGCGCTGAAACCGGACTTCGTGTTTTCGCTGCATAACTTTCCCGGCCTGCCGCTGGGGCACGTCGCCCTGGCGGAAGGTCCGGTCAATTGTGCCTCGCGCGGCATGAAGATCGTGCTTTCCGGCAAGACGTCGCATGCCTCCTGCCCGGAGGATGGCATCGCCCCGACGTTCGCCATGGCCAGGCTTTTGGAGGAGTTGACCGGCCTGGGCGCCGGCGGCCGCCTCGATGCCGACTTCACGCTGGTAACCGTGACCCATGCGCGCCTTGGCGAACCCGCCTTCGGCATCAGCCCCGGCCGCGCCGAGATCTGGGCGACCTTGCGCACGCTGACGGACGTGCGGATGACCGGCCTGGTAGAGAGCGCTGAAACGCTTGTCCGTAGCCATGCGGAGGCCGCAGGACTGGTATCGTCGATCAACTACGAGGACATCTTCCATCAATGCAGCAATGCGCCGGCGGCCGTCGACGAACTGCGTCGCGCGCTTGTCGACGAAGAGATCAGCCATGACAGAGGCGCTACGGCGCTGCCGATGAAGGGATCGGAGGACTTCGGCCTGTTCGGCCGCGTTGCCCCCTCAGCCATGTTCTTCCTGGGGGCGGGAGAGGACCACCCTCGCCTGCACAATCCCGACTACGACTTTCCCGACGCCCTGATCGCGGTGGGTGCCCGTGCCTTTATGCGCACGATCCGCAATCTGCTCGGTTAGTCGTCGGGTAGCCGGAGGCCGAACTCGATCATTGCGGCCAAGCGGGTCGAAACCGGTCGCCAGATCGTGCCGGCGCAACAGTTGCCGATCCGGACCGGCGGCAGCGTCGGTGATCCGGCCCCGCCTCCTTGCCGTCGTCGATTGTGGTTTACATCTGAAACGCCGTCGTAGCGGGCGAGACCTGCCGCCTGCAAAATTTGGCGAGACCCAATATCATCATCGGCAATGGTTGCCGACGCTGCGGTCGGCTACAGTATGCCCCAACCGCGGTACCGCCCCCTGCCCGTCATCTCCTTGGCGCCGAGTTCGCGAACCAGGTTCAGCGCTCCCCTCTGGGTGACGCCCACATGCCGCGCGACAAGCCCGGCGGATACGATCGGCCGGGACAGCAGAAGCTCAATCAGGCTCGGCAGGCTGCTGTTTGATCGGCGGTGGCGCACGCGCATTTCCATCTGGGTCTTGGCAAGGAACAGCCGGTCCAGTTCCTTGAGACCAAGGTCTCCCGTGAGAACCAGAGCTTCGAGAAAAGCCCTCAGCCGAACCTCTTGCTCTTTCGACCGGCGTCGCTCGTGGCGGATTGTCTTCAGGCCGGTGTTGAAGCAGAGCAAATGCGACGTTACCTTGCCGCGCGCGCGCAGGTAAGCACCGACGAGCAACCCTCCGAGCCAATGCTGCCTGCGAAGCGGCTCGATCTGTTCCCACGCATCGAAAAGCATCGCGGCACCAAGGCAGGCCGGCAACCGATCCGCCGCCGGGATCAGCGACCGCCATGCCTCGAGCCGTGCGCCCTCATCCCACTCGTCATCGAAAAGCAATCCCAGCTGGCCCTTGGGCTCCGGCGCGGACGGGCGTTCCGTTCCGCCAAATCCGCCTTCGCCGGGTTCACCCGCCTGTTCGTCAAGCAGGCGTTGCGACCGTTCGATCGCCGCGTCGATCTCGGCGAGTTCGAGGGATAGCGGGTTGTCGCCGGCATCGTCGTCAATGGCGGCGTCCTCTTCCTCCTCCGCCTCAGTCGAATGCCCCCGGTCCGCATCGAGCAACGCAGTCCCGGCACCAACCTGCTCGCCCCGAAGCACCCCGAGACCGACGTTCGACAGTGCCCAATCCGGATCAGACAGCCAGATCCTTCGGCGCGTCCGCAGGATCGCGTGGGCAATCGTCAACTCGTGCGTCGGTGCGCGGGCATCCATATGCGCATCATGCAGCACGAGGTCCTCGACGTGGACGAGTTCGCCCGCAACCCAGAGCGCGCTGGCGGCATCGAAGAACTGACCGCGCTCGCGGAAACCTTCGGCGACCGGGTGGCGGCCGGCACGCTCATCCAGCCGCGCGAGGCGGTCTTCCGCATCGATGGACGCAGAACAGAGCATCTGCAGGAGCGAATTCTGGATATCGTATCGCATTACAATCACACGCTATTTTCGGCAAACGGAAGAAATATGGTCGTTATCTTCCGACACACAAGATGCGTCTTTTTACCGAAAAGTGCAGTGATTGTCGTCGGGTTTTTGCGTCGATCAAGCCGGAGAGCCAGATTGGCCACGCAACGTTACTATTGAGCGCAAATCAGGCTCGAATCGAACGATTTGACCAGGTCATTGTACGCTCTTACGGGGCATTCGCAACGCAAGACGGCCGACATCACCAGGATAACACTGCATCCTTTCTATTCCGATAACAGCTCTGAAAGCGGCAGGAAGGGTATCGGGCAGCGATGGGCTGACGCTCTGCACAAAGCGGACGGGAGTGGCAGCAGACAACAATCGGAGTGACAGATCTGTCTCGCCTGCCGGTAAGGGCAACGGGTGCGTCAGGACTTCGTGTTGACAGCTGTCAACTGCTGGCGGCGAGACCGGAGTTGTGTGATCACACCACTTCAGATGCACTCCAACCATCCGCAGAATAACCCGAGATCAGAGCCCCCTTGACAACCACGTTGCCAAGCGTTGCGCAACTCCACTCAGCCAAAGCCACAGGCACTGCCGACGCCTTCGACCGCTGACATCAGTCCAAAAGGTTGCTGCTATGCCGAACAACAAAAGCGCCTTAGCCATTGCCAGGTGGTGGGGCGGCCACTACCGGCGGCCAGGTCATGGCATCTACATCGTGCCGAACAGCATCGTTTCGCAGACGCCCCCCTGCTATTCCGCAACGAGTTGACAGCTGTCAACGGCATCCATTGTGGCCCGAAAAATCTCGAATGCGGCGCGCCTCCTCCGACCCTGAGATCACAGAATAGCGCACTCCTGCCCACACACCCACTTCAGGAAATCTTAGCGACGAAGGAACCCAATGCATGCCGATGGCTAGGGATACCAATGACGTTGACCGAAACCCTCGTACGCGGACGGCGGCGGCCCCCCCGTCAGTCCGGACAGAAGCCATCCCCCGCAGACGCGACCGAAGAGACAGCCCACATTCAGTGTGATGTCACCGCTGCCATGGTGTTCTTGCCCGCTTCTCATTCTCCAAAATCGAACAATGAACCCTTGCTTGTGCGCTGCCCCAGAGCGCCGTCACCCTGACTTGACCGCCAGCCGCGCTAATCCGATGGCCCACATGGTGCCATTGCCGCAGCCAAATCGAACGCTGCTGCTTCGACAAACAGGATCATTCACGGGAGAACCAAGCCTTGTTCCACTGGGTCGAAATCCAGATGGATGCGGCCAGCAGAGTTGACAGCTGTCAACACGCTGGATGACTGCGGCAGGCACAGCCCAACTGTCTACCCCCGTGGAGATCCGCAGTATCGTTTCGCCCTCTCGTATCTCGGAGGATAGCATAGCGCTTTTGACCGCACGCAGATCTCCCGGGCTCACACCGCACGTAGACGGTACGGCAGGTCTTGTGGCGCAAAAGAATATCCAGCCTCAATCGACTGATATGCAGTTCACCTCGTACAAAAGTCCAATTGTCTTGCGTCGATCGACATAGGCAGACCAGGGCTTCGGGTGAGGGAAGTTATCGCTGATTTAACTTCCTTTCGAGCGCCGTCCCGCTTGCCGGACAAGGCCTTATCCGATCCATCCACCAGAGCCGCATTGCGTTGTTTAACGGCTGCAGACTCGGCGGAATAGCGAAAAGTATGCCATCCAACTTGCCCCTCAGGGTCAGCGAGGGCTGGGATTATTGATATGCCCCCCAACTACTCGCCGAGGCCGGATGGTGGCCGTGACGTCAAATGGCCATGCCTCCGGATCGATCCTCATGGGGCACACTCACCCACGGACATTGTAAAGCCCGTCTATCTCCGGCGATCGATACGCCGCATGTCGACAATCCTGCCGTCAAATTGACGAACTCCGATTTCGAAGCGGGTATTGCCGCGCCATGCGCGATAGACAAAAAATCGGCCACGGCAGTCGACCCGACGAATATCGCGGAAGCCGCGGTTACGGAGCAACCGTTCTCCCTGACTGCACGTTATGCCACGACCGCTGTTGAGGCTGGTACCAACCCCGATGTTGATATTGATGTTGGTTTGAGCGCTTGCTTTACCGGGAACAGCCGCCGGTGAGGCGACGACCGCCAGAGAAATCATCAGCGAGACGAACGAAGATCTAAATGTCATCCTGTTGAAATACATAATCGTCCCCGAGGTTGACGCATGTCAGCGCTAATACCGCGCGCAGAGAGAAGTTACGCGCAGCCTTCGTCGAAACGCAAGGCAATTACTATCGCGCAATCTGAACGATTGACGTCTGATGGCCAGGTATGGCTGCGCCGGGACAGATACAATGCGCTCGGCGTGTTAAACTCCGGGCGCGGGTAAAGATCGGTTGACAGCTGTCAACCTGCTCCAAAACCGAACGATGCTTCGACGTCAGCTTGCTAGCGACACGTTGCCAGGATGAGATCGCAGCAACGCCATGATCATGGGACCGATGGCAAACTCCTTCCGGAGTGAGCGGCGGGTCAGATCGCGCAGGTAACCGCCAGCCGACGTGATGTGCGCCGAGCGCTGCAGAATACATGCAAGCACCGCCGCCGCCGTTTCCGGGCCGAGCACGCGGCAAGCTTCGTCATGGGCGCCTTGGCTGACATTCAGCATGGAGCGGACAACCACGGCTGCCGTCATCAGGTCGCGCCAGGAGCGGATTTCGCCACCAGGACCATAATCGACGATGTCAGGGCACGCCTTCAGCACCGTCGATAGCGGGAAAGCCTGTGTGGATTGACCCGGTTCAGTCGCCATCTGGCGGGGGCTGACGCGAAGGTCGGTCGCCAGGGTGTCGTTGATCAGCGTTTCCTCGATGAGAACGCTGTTTCCGCTGTTCGATCTCAAACCTGCCTGCGTTTCATGTCCCAAGCCCCGTTCAGATTCAGTAGAAGAGTCTGGATGTGAACTCTGTATGTGGCAGCCATTTTGGCTATCATTGGTGGCCAGTTTTTGTAAATTTATCAGTTTTTCCAATTGGTTGAGTACGTCTGCGCGCAATAGGTCGAGTTGGCTGAGCACGTGTTCGATTTCAGCAAGCGTTGGTTTCCTTGGTAGGTGCTCGACTGCGAGCAGGTAACGCTGTTGCAGGCTGTCGCAATCGGACGCAGGATCGGTTTCGCGCAGGACTTCGATGAGCTTGAAGAGGTCGCGACGGCAAAGGCTGAGACGCTCACGGGCGAGCTGTGTCTCCTGGCGGGCAAGCGCGACGTCAGCTGCTGCTGTTTGCAGTTCGCGGGCGCGTGCGAGCAGCGGAGAGAGATCGAATCCGAAGGCGTCGCCGATCGACCCCTTTGTGTCTCGACGGGCGTAGCGTTTGCCATTGGGACTGTCTTTGCGGAGGATAAGGCCTGCTTCCACCAAGGCTGCCAAATGACGGCGCAAGGTCGTACCGGCCATGCCGTGCGTGCGCAACGCCAGTTGGTTGTTTGACGGGAAAACCACCAGGCCTTTGCCGCAGGTCAGCTCGAGCTTCGGATAGAAGCTTAGCAATGCATTCAGCACGGCCAAGGCACGGTCGGATACGCCGACGATTGCCTTTGCTTCGCAGACGGTCCGAAACAGTTTCCATTTATCGATCGACTGATGCGAATCGATTTCGCTCGCGACGACTTGGCTTGCGAACATGCCAATCGTCATCGCGCGCCGCCCAAAGGGCGTCGTCACATTTCCACGCTCCATCTTTCTTCACCTTTTCAAAGGCAAAAGAAGTTCGTTCGCCGAAACGACGTTAAAAACGCTTGACAGTGATTCGCGGAAATGGGATTCTCTAGTTGCTACACGAGAGAAGGGTTTCCGCAGCGCTAGTCGTTCGGAAGCCTTTTTCTTTTGCTCTGTTAGTCTCCTGTTTCCTCTTGATATTCGAGGTACAGAGATTTGAGCCTCTGCCTCACGAAATCTGCAAAACCCGGCGCGGCCTTCTTGTTGAAGGAAAGCGTCGTTTCGCTGTTTGTCTCCCGGATGCGCACGGGGCGGGTATCATCCGGCGCCACCCATGCAACCGCTTGGCTCCTGACCTTTACGGTGCTCAGGAACGCAAACAGTGTCTCGAAACGTTGATCACTCTCGCGGGCCAGGAAATCCGAGCGGCGGGCGTAACCATGCGCTTCTGTGCGCTTGTCGTCATTGGCCACGAGATCGGCGAGTTCGGTCCAGCGCCGCCGCCCGATGGATGGTGCTGCGCCGATTGCCTCGATGAGGTCGACGGGAAGGCGGCGCACGATGGCGATCATCTTCGACAGGGCAGCCTTGTCGACGCCCAGCGAAGACATGATGACATCACGCGAAAACTCTCGATCCTCCAGGCGCGCGGCAAACAGCGAGCGCTCGATAAACGAGAGGTCGGTGCGCGCGTTGTTTTCCTGGCCTTGCGAGATCACCAACTGCTCGTCGCTGAGATCACGAACGACAGCCCTGACTTTACTGCCGAGCTCTCGCATGGCGGTAAGGCGACGATGGCCATAGGCCACCTGGTAGCGCCCATCCTCGCTCGGATGCGGGCGAACCAGGATCGGAACCTGTTGTCCGTGATCCCGGATCTGCTGAAGAAGCGACTGCTCGGCTTCGGCTGCAACGCCAAGACGATCAGCGACAAAGGAAGCATCGACGAGTGCGGGATCGAGCTCGATAATTGCCAGACCTTCGGCGAGCTGGCGCTCCAGCTCCTGTGCGCGCTCTACCTTCTGCGTAATATTCGAAAGCGAGCGCGTAATGCCGCCGATCGGGCTCGAGGGCCGCTGGCCGGGACTAAGGCCGACGATTGGCCGACCAGCCAGCGGGCGGTCGTCTTCGCCGTCTGCGAAGTGGTTGTCTGAAACACCGATGAGGTTCTTGCGGGCCACGGTTTACTTCCTTCCCCACACTTTGCGCAGCAGGTCCTCGATCTCGCCATTGACGAGCGTCAGGGAATCCATTGCGCGGTCGTAGGTGCCGCGGACAAACTGCGACCGCTCGACCTCATAGAGCGTTTGCTTTGTTACGCCGGCGTCGGAAACGGCTGTCGATTTGACCATGGCGTTGTGCAGCATTCGGTTGCCGAAGATGGATCGCATAAAGCCGGTCATCTGGCTTTGCGGACCGTCGTTCGGCTCGAACCGGGTCACGAGATAGCGCATCCAGTCGTAGCTTGTTCGGCCGCCGGCATCTTCGACGACGCGCATCAACTCGCTGGTCATCGAGAGAAACTGGGACATGGACATGACGTCGAGCATCTGCGGATGCACGGTAATCAACACTGATGTCGCAGCGCACAGCGCCGACATGGTGAGAAAACCGAGCTGCGGCGGGCAATCGATGATGACGATGTCGTAAAAACTCTCGATATCGGCAAGCACATCGCCGATCCGCGCGAAAAACATGGTTTCGGCTGAGCCGCTGGTCATCGCCTTTGGCGTCTCGTGCTCGAACTCCATGAGTTCAAGGTTGCCGGGGACCAGATGAAGGTTGGGCATGTGGGTCGAGCGGACGATCTCGGCGATTGGCCGCGGGTTTTCGTAGCGAATGGCGCCGTACAGCGTTTCGGATTCACCGACGTCCAGCTCCGGCTGGTGGCCGAAGAGCGCCGAAAGCGAGGCCTGCGGATCGAGATCGATTGCAAGCGTCCGATAGCCCCTAAGCGCCAGATATTGCGCAAGATGTGCCGAGGTCGTTGTTTTGGCCGATCCACCCTTGAAGTTCATGACTGAGATGACTTGCAGTCTCTCGTCACCGCGACGATGCGGTACGTATTTGCCCGACTTGCCGCCTTCGTCCAGAACACGTCGAATGCGCTCGATATCGGAGACCGCATACATGCGCCGGCCGTTTGACAACGGCTCGGGGCCATGGCCCTCTGAAGCGATCTGGCGCAGATAGCCTTCGCCGATTCCGATAAAGGCAGCGGCCTCGGCCGGGCTGAAAAGACGCAACGTCTTTTGCATTTGCGGCGGGAAGATCTTCTTCTGATGCTGCTGGAGCTGATGCGCGAGTTCCAAGGCATCGGCAGCCAGGAGCGTGGGTAAATGCTCCTGCACATCGAGGCCATGGATTTTATGCTGCAACATCGAGTTCTCCAAAAACTGCGCAAAAATTGTCATATCGGGGCAATATGCGCAGATGCACTATGATCCGATTCGGTGTGAATGTACAAATGGATAGCCGAACGCCTGTATAACTGCTCCACGCACCGGTGAACGCGCCGGAGAGATCATCTGTTGTCCGCGGACAACTCTGGTGATGGCTCTCGGAGAGCTGTCCTTGCGGACCGATTCCACTGCCCCACAATAGCACCGCCACGGGCGTCATCGGACCAGGTGTTTAAGGTCCGAGTGGAGGCCGCGACACCGCCGCGGCTGCATAACCCGAGACGCCTGTAATTCACGCTATTAGAATATGGATTTAGTCGACTATTGACAGGGGGCTGGATTGTGGCAAGATCGTGATGCGATGACGATGATGTCAGGCGGACTGGAAGGGATGCAACATGTTCTATCTCGGCGGGATGACGCTTGGCTACCTTGAGCCTCCAGCACCGAAAGCGGTCGTGCAGGCGGTTAAGCCACGCGTCGAGTTGACGCCGCGCGAGCCTGCGGACGATCGTGAGCGCGAGCGCGAACAGGAATGGGCTCGGGCCTTTCTGACCCCGTGGCACCTGTTTTACTGACACAGGTACAGACACTGAGGTCGCATGCCTGAACGGTGATCGGCGGTCTCGCTGCTTTTCGAAAGCAGCCCGCGATCCAGGACGTGTTCCCGCGAAACGCGGGAAAGCAGATGCCGTCATAGGCTAGGCACGGTCACCGAGCTGACAATATGACCAAACGAGGAGCCAGTGGTTGACAGCTGTCAACGCTGCGCAACCTTATGGCCATAACTCCTTCGCTTGAGACGCAAGCCGGATCGCGGCGACACACACCCGGTGTATTCGGTGGTCAGGTTGCTGCCTGATTTCAGTGATAAATCAAATAATTACAATATGTTATGCTGGATCCTTTTCAATCGACGGCGGCCGGGCCATGCTGGTCGATGCGATGACGTCACCGACGGCCCGCAACGACCTGCCACCGTCATGCGCTCGTGGCGATGCGAGCACGGGAAGTGCTGATGGGCCGATGCGTCAAACGACGCCTATCGGCTCGGCGAGGCCGCTTGTCAGCGAAGCTATGGTGGAAAAGCAGGAAAGGGCAAGGGGAGGGCTGTCGCAGCGCTGGGAAACGGTTAAGCTTGCCGGCGAGAGAAAACCACCGAGGATGCCAACATTTCGAGCGATCAGCCAGCCGACGAAACAGGCAACCAAACGCAGTCGCTTTCGTTGCACCAGAGAATCCTCGGAGAGGTCGAAGGTCATATTCTCTCCGGCGCGTGGCCGCCGGGCCACCGTATCCCGTTCGAACATGAATTGACCGAACAATACGGCTGCTCGCGCATGACCGTGAACAAGGCGCTGACCGAGCTGGTCAAGCGCGGACTGATCGAGCGTCGACGCAAGTCCGGGAGCTACGTCACCTTTCCCCATGTGCAATCGGCGGTGATGGAAATCCATGACGTCAAGCTGGAGGTTCAATCCCTCGGGTTGGAGTACAGTTTCCAGCTCGACGAACGCAATATCCGCAAGGCCGAGAGCAGGGATGCGGGTCGTCTCGACCTGCCGCCGTCTGCAAGACTGATCGAGATCACGTGCCGGCACTTCGCCGGCGGCCGGCCTTTCTGTTTCGAGGAGCGGCTGATCAGCCTCGCAGCCGTTCCCGAAGCCGAAACGGAACTCTTCGAAACGTCAGCGCCCGGTTCGTGGTTGCTGGGCAAGGTGCCGTGGAGCACGGCCGAGCATCGCATCCGGGCCGTTGGGGCAGGGCGCGGTGCGGCGCAGGCACTCGCCATTTCGAGCGGTGCTGCTTGCCTTGTGATCGAGCGCCGCACCTGGAGCGGCCGTGCACCGGTAACCCATGTTCGATTGACCTATCCCGGCGACAGGCATGAGCTGGTGGCGCAATTCGCGCCAAGCCCGCTCGGCTAGAGCGGTCCGCCTTCAAGTGGAAGGACTGAGGGCCGAAATATGGCCGAGAATCAAAGTGCTGGTGTCCTTGGAGCGTTCTTCTGAACCTGCGGCGATCCAGAAGAATGCGCTCAAGCGGCTGGCGAGAGCCGGGTGAAGAACGGTCGCTTGTGCCGGGTTTGATGCCAGGCTGAATTTCGCCGGCGGAAGGTGACGAGATGGAAAAGATCATGCTGTTTGATGGACCGGAGAATGCAGCCGTGACCATCCTGCTTGCGCACGGCGCCGGCGCGCCGATGGATTCCGCATCGATGACCGCCTGTGCCAAAGCGCTTGCCGCCGAAGGCTTTCGGGTCGCGCGATTCGAATTCGACTATATGGCAGCGCGCCGATCCGGTGGCCGCAAGCCGCCACCACGTGCCGAAACGCTCAATCCGGAGTTCAAGGCGGCGGTAGATGCCCTTGGCGCAGCCGGCGCGTTGCTGATCGGTGGCAAATCAATGGGCGGGCGCGTCGCCAGCATGATTGCAGATGAGCTCTATGCCGAGGGGAAAATCATCGGCCTGCTTTGTCTTGGCTATCCCTTCCACCCGCCGGGAAAGCCAGAGCAGCTGCGCACCAAGCACCTGGAAGATCTGAAGACGCCGACGTTGATCGTCCAGGGCACGCGCGACGAATTTGGCACGCGCGAGGAGGTTCCTGGATATCGGCTCTCTGGCGCAATAGAGATCCTATGGCTGGAGGACGGGGATCACGATCTCAAGCCGCGCAAGACGATCTCCGGCTATTCCGCCGCGGACCACCTGAAAACCATGGCGCAGACCGTCGCGCGCCGGGTGGGCGAGCGTCTGGCGTAAACGACTGCTGTCGTTCATTACGCAGGCCGTCGGCCTCCATCTGATCATTCCGCCGCTTGAGCGGTGCCGGACGAAAATGCGAAGACGTCGATCGGGTCATCGAGTCCCTTCACGGCAAAGGCGCCCAGATGCTCCATTTCGCGGGTGCGTCCCGCCAGTTCGACAAAGGCGCGCGACAACAGCACAGGACGCTTCGCCTGCTTGGTCAGGCTTTCCAGCCGCGATGCGATATTGACGGCCGGCCCGATCACCGTGAAGTCGAGCCGACGGCGCGAACCGATATTGCCATACATCACGTCGCCGACGTGAACGCCGATCCCGTAGCCCAGCGCTTCGCGTCCTTTCGCCACGTTCTCCTGGTTTAAGGTGGCGATGGCGACCTCCGCTTCGCCGATGGCCTGCAGGAGGTTTTCACTGGCTTGGGCATTGCTGAGCGGAAAAATCGCCAGCAGGCCATCGCCCATGAATTTCAGGATCTCGCCGCCATGCCGCTCGATCGGCTCGGACATGGCGTCGAAATAGCCGTTGAGAAGCTCGATCACGTCATCCCGTGGCCAGAGATCGGAGAGCTTGGTGAAGTCGCGAAGGTCGCAGATCAGGATCGCGGCGCTGACGGTGACACCGCTTCCGCGTGTGGTCGCGCCGGCAAGGATCTGTTCGCTTGCATGCGGCCCGACATAGGTTTCAAGCAACGTTCGCGCCATCCGGTTCTTCAATCGGATTTCGCTGACAAGTGCCAGAACCGGCAGCAAGCCTTTAAGCGTTTCGAGATGGGCCGTCTCGAAACCACCCGTCCGATCACTGGCGAAGGTGACGACATGGCGCTTGCCCAGCGTATGTTCGAGCGGCAAGGCGATGTATTCGGTTAGACCGTCTGCGCGCAACTCGTCGTAAAGCGAGTTCGGGATTTCGTCATCGGTCGGCGCCTCGAGATTCTTTCGAACCTGGCTGGCGCCAGTGTTGATCGCATAGAGCGGGCTGTTGAGATATTGCGACGTGTCTTCGACGCCATAATCGTACATGCGGATGTCCGCCTCCGATTGTCCCTTGCGCCAGAGGATGCGGGCACCGAGCCATTGCGGATGATGGATCCGGAAGTGCAACGTCGCGCGCGCAAGCGGCACGCCCGCCTGCACCAGCCGCTCGCACAAATCCACGAAGATATTGTCAATGAAGCGCTGGTCGCGGGTCTCGGTGACCAGCCAATCGAGAATCTTTCTGCTCTCTGTTGGCAGGCCGCCGCTTCCTTCCAGTTCTCCTGTCATGGCCTGGGATGAAGCCTGCATCGCAATTCTCCACTCTGTTCTGACGGTCCTTGCTGCTGTCGAAACGGGAACTCCCGGGAAAGCCGACCGTGAAACGCCGAGACATATGTGGACCATCAGCCGGCCGTTGATAAGGGCCAGGGCGAAAAGTGATCTGAAAAGTTGAGAGGTCGTCGGTGCCGGTTCAAGCGCTGGCGGTCGACAGGATCGCCGGATGATCGATGTCGAGAACCGGCAATTGCAGCCTTATCCGCGCGCCGGACCAGGAGCCGTAAAGGATGTCGATGCGGCCGCCATGCAGCCGGGCAATCTCACGGGCGAGATTGAGACCGAGGCCGGCACCACTCGAACGCGGGCGCAAACGGTAGAACGGTTCGAAGACGCGCTCCCGTTCGTCGTGGGGAATGCCGGGACCGTCATCATGAACCTCGATGCCGCCCCGCGCGTCGACCAGAACGGTTATGGTTCCGCGGTTGCCACCATGCTCGACGGCATTGCGCAGGAGGTTGGCAACGGCCTGTTCAATCTGCTGCACATGAACGCTGATCGGCACCGGTTTCGTCGCATTCGCCTCGAAGGCCAGTTCGTAGCCGGCTTCGAAAGCAAGAGGCGCGAAATCGGCGGCAAGCGTTTTGGCCAGGGCAACGAGGTCAACGATCTCACGGCTGCCGGTGCTGTGCTCGAGCACCTGGCGTTCCAGAAGTTGTTGCGCCAGATGCGATAGCCGCTCGATATCCTTCCTCAGCCGTGCGCTCTGCGGATCTTCCTGCAGCAATTCGGCGCGCGTGCGAAGGATGGCGATCGGCGTGCGCAGTTCGTGCGCCGCGTCGGTCAGGAAGCGATTGCGTTGGTCGTAACCTTCGTCCAGACGGGAAAGCGCGTTGTTGAAGGCATGTACCATCGGCGCGATTTCGGTCGGAACCTGGGCCGTTTCCAGCTGCACCGCGCGATTGTCGATATCGATCCTCCCGGCCTGATCGGCCGTCGCAACGAGACCGGCAAGCGACCGTCGAACGACAGCCGGCGTCGTGACCAGTGTGGCGACCCCCATAACCACAATGATCGGCAGCAGCAGGCAAAGCACAAGGAGTGCCAGGACCGGCAGCACGCGCAGCCAATCAGGATTGCCGTCGGCATCCTTTGCCATGTCGGCATTGACGCTGATCTCGACTTCGAGCCCGTCGTTCTCGTCGCGCGACGAGATCGAAGAGGTAAGAATCTGCACCCGGCCGACGTCGGTGTCGACATTGGCAAGTGCTGCTTCCGGCCTCCGGTCGCCCTCGTCGAACCGCAAGGTTGCACGACCGATGTTCTTCAAGAGTTCGCCGCCAACCGCTTCGTACGCCTGCGGAACGCTTCCCTGCTGGACCACATGTCCATCAGTGTCGCGGATCACGAACCAGAGATTGGGAAAATCCTCCCGAAACGCACGCAGTTCCTCGGTGTCGCGCACCAGCAAGCCGCCGTTCTCATCGCGGGCCATGGCCTCAGACAGGTGCTTTATCGCCGCCTCGTTGTCGATGATCAGGCGAGGCTGGGCAATCATCAGGATCGCAACCAAGAGGGCGATCAAGGCGACGAACGACGCCGCCTGCAGCAAAATGAGGCGGCGCACCAGCACCCATTGAAGCGAGCGTGGGCGAGATTTTTTCATGCCGTGGCGCGCAACAGGTAGCCGAGGTTGCGGATTGCCCTGATCTCGACACCGGCTGCAACCTCCTCGAGCTTTCGCCTCAACCTCGAGAGATGGGAATCAAGCGCGTTGGAATCGATCTCATCTTCCATCGCGTAGACGGAATCTTCCAGGGTTGCGCGCAAGACGGTGCGGCCCGGCCGGCGCATCAACGCCTCCAGTGCCAACCTTTCCCGCCGCAACAGATCAAGCGGCTTGTCGTCGACAACAGCCTCGCGATGGCGGAAATCATAGGTCAGGCGGCCGACCAGGATCTGGTCGGACTTGAGCGTGACGGGACGGCGGCCGAGTGCCCGAAGCCGCGCCATCAGCTCCTCGACTGCAAACGGCTTGGCGAGATAGTCGTCGGCGCCACCATCGAGCCCGGTGACGCGGTCGTTGATGGTGCCGAGCGCCGTCAGCATCATGATCGGCGCCTCGACGCGCAACGCGCGCAGCTTCGGAATAAGGCTCAGGCCCTCACCGTCGGGCAGGCGGCGATCGAGCACGATCACATCATAGGACCAGAGCTCGACCACGGCCTCGGCATCCGCGAGCGTGGAAACATGATCGACGATCACCTGTCGACGCTCGAGCGCGGTCTTCAGGGCCGATGCCATTTCGGGCTCGTCCTCTAGCAGCAAGATGCGCATGCCGATCTCTCCTGATTACGGCTCCGGACGGCCGGTGGCCGTGGTGCCGAATGCATCATTTCTCAAATCAAAGCGGAGTTGAAGTGCTCACTCGCATTCGAGCTTTGGTTGACGGAAATTGGTGACGTACCAGCGGCCGCCCTGCTGGCGGGCGTAGAATGTATAGAAGCATTCCTGCTCCTCAACATAGCCGGGCGTTACGTATTCTTCATAACGTTGGCCGCGCCGCGTGTCGCGTATCTCGCCGCTGGTCGAACCGGAGACAACGTTGGTGGAGATCTTGCGCCACTGGTAGGCGCGCTGATCCCAGCCGAGATCGAGAACCGCCGAGGGCGGACCGTAGTCGATGATGACCGATTCCACCGGCTGGCCGATATAATTCTTCATTTCGGTGGAAGCACAGCCGGTGAGAGCGAAGGCTGTGGTGGTGGCGATGGCGGCGAAGACGCCGCGCGCGTTGCAAAAGGGCATGTTCGATCCCGGGTTCGAATTGTCTGCCCCGGAGCTAATCTGCCAAGATTACATAGACATTGCGGTCGTCTTCGAGCGTTGCGCCACGCGGTCGGCGTCAGGCGGCCCGGTTGGCGGGAGCGTCGTCGATGATGGCATAGACAAGTCCCGGCTGGACGATCCACTCGCCCTGCCGCAGCGACTGCACGTCCGGTCCGCCACCAGCGTTGCGCGCGGCCACGCCGACGAACCGATACCGAAGCCCGCTGCCGTCGGTTACCGTTTCGCGGATGGGCCGCCCGGCGAGGTATCCGACGACCTGCCCTTCGAAGCGCACATTCGCCAGGATGAAATACTCGGTGGGCAAGTTCCGGCTTTGCTTCGCAGCGAGCTTGAATGTGCTTCTGATCTTCATCGCGTGATACTCGTCGTAGGTTTTTCGTTTGCTCTTCGAGGCACCGTTTCGGGCATGCGTGCCGGGTAAAGAGAAGGCGGCCGTCTGAAGTCACGTGAAAGCGGCATGAGCATGGCAACAGCGCTCAAGATTGCGCTCGTTCGTCATTTCGCTGCACCGCGGGTCATCCAAGAACGCCGTACCCGCAGAAAGCCTAATCCGACCGCCCATAGAAAATCGCTTGGTAAGATGCGGCTTGGGCATAAGGAAAGCGTAAGGCGCTGTGCCCCGCCCAGGGCAGGGCCATCCGTTTCGACCGGTCAGGCGACCGTGGTGCAGGACGACTGACGGACCTTCGTCGAGACGGTTTTCGGCTCGAATGCTGCACCATTCAGACGGAGGGGAGGTCCGCGCGGCCGTAATGCGATAAAGATGAGTTTTTAGCTCATATTTGTTGTGTGCGTTGCACGGACGCGCTAATGAACGCCGCGGCCGGCCTTCTGTCGGCGCATTGCCATCCATCCTCTTCCCGCCGGCCGGTCCGGATCCGTCCTGAAAACAGACATGTCAGAGAAATCAGCTTCGCATTTGATGCTCGACGATGCGATCGTGGCTTACTACGACGAGCTTTGCACGATGACGCGGCAGCGCGGCCATGCGTCGGCAACAGCAAACGACGTCGTTCACGAACTCTATGTGCGGCTGGTGGACCGACGCACTTCGCTTGAGGGCAAATCGTCCTTGCGTGCGTTTCTGCGTCGCGCTTGCGCCAATCTCGGCATCGACCGGCTGCGCCGCGACCGCTTCGAACTCAAGCTTTTCTCCGGCAGCGAAGACGAGGCGCTTGCCGTCGCGAGCGATATCGCCGCTCCCGATGCCAATATCGACCTTCGCCGCAGGCTGCAGATTCTGAAAACGGCGATCATGGAGATGTCGCTGCAAAGACGGCGCGTTTTTCTCGCCAATCGGATCGGCAATCTGAGCTCCGACGAAATTGCGATGCGCACCGGCATCAGCCGCAACATGGTGGACCGGCATCTGCGCAAAGCCTACCTGCATTGCCTGGATCGGCTGGAGGAGGTGTCGTGATGGCGCTTGATAGACGGCATCCGCCGACTGGCAAAGCACCGGATCGTAACCACAAGACGCGTGAAAAGCGGGCGCGTGAGCAGGCGGTGGACTGGCTCGTGCTCCTGAACGGCGAGCCTTCGAACGAAGAGCTGCAGCTGGCGTTCGAGCGGTGGCGTGCGGAAGACCCTGTCCATGCCGAGATCTTTGCGCGGGCGCAGAGGGCGGTCGGCGACGCCACGCTGTTGATCCGGCGCGAGCCGGAGTTTGCCGAGAGGGCGGTGCAGGCACCTGCAAATCGTCGAAAGACCCTCGCCTCGCTTGCCGCCGTCCTTATCGTCGGCACCGGCGCCTTTCTCGCACTCGACGGCGCAATGTGGATGCGCGCCGACGTCATCGCCGGCAAGGGCGAACGACCGACCCTGAGGCTCGACGACGGCTCGACGCTGCAGCTCAACGCCCAATCGGCCATCGCCTATGACTTCACCCCAGGCGAACGCCGGATCGTTCTGTTGCGTGGCGAGGTGTTTGTTCAGGTTGCGACAGACAGGGACAGGCCGTTCGTCGTCGAGGCGGGAGCGGGAACGACGACTGCGCTCGGAACGGCATTCGACGTCAACCTCACCGACGACGGGGCCAGCGTCACGGTATTGGAGCACGCGGTGTCGGTTGCGACAGACCGCGTGACATCGCCAAGCCGCGTCGAGGTCAACGAACAGGTGAGTTACAATCATGAAGGCAGGCTCGGCGACATCAAGCCGGTTGATCCGCTGTTGGCGGCCGCATGGCGCGACGGGCGTCTCGTCTTCGACGGGCGCACCATCGCGTCCGTCGTCGAGGAAATCGGTCGTTACATCCCGGGCAAAATCCTGATCGCCGATGCCGCGGTCGGCGCCAGACGTGTCTCCGGCAGCTTCGATCTCTCCGATCCGGTCAGGGCGTTGCAGGGTCTTGCCGAAGCCTTCGACATCAAGGTCACCCGGATCGGACCCTACGTCACGATCCTGCGCTAAAAAAATCGGACGCGAGGTGTCCCTGTATCGGGACCTCGTTCGTCCAGAAACCAGACCCGGCCTCTTCTCGGCCATCCTTCATTGTCTGGGACCATCATGCCATATTCGAATGCGACCGGCGGACGCCGCCACTCCGGAATTTTCAACCTGCTGATGGCAGGTACGGTGTTTGCCTTTACGGCCACGGGTGCGCTTGCCCAGGATGCCTCGGTGCATCATGTCGATGTGCCGGCCGGCAAGCTGACCGCCGCCGTCAACCGCCTCGCGAGCCAACTCAAGCTGCAGGTCGTGTTCGACAGCTCGGTTGCGTCAGGGGTCAGCGCATCTGGTCTTTCCGGTGAGATGACGGCGGATGAGGCGCTCTCGCGGTTGCTGAGTGGAACCGGCGTCCGCTATCGCTTCGTCGGCGGGTCGACGGTAAAGCTCATGGGCGCCACCGAAACCTCCGAGCCGGTCGACGCCGACGGGACCAAGCTCGCGCCGATCGTCGTGCGCGGCGATGCCAATCGCGGCGATCGGGCGCCGAATGTCGCCATCCTCGATGCCGAAGACATCGAGAGGGCGCAAGCCTCGAGCCTGCCGGAATTGCTGCAGAAAACCCCCGGCGTGTCGCTGGGCGGTGGAGTGCGCATCGAAGGGCAGACGATTGCCATTCGCGGCTTCGCCCGGCAGTCCGACGTCAGGATCATCCTCGACGGCGCACCGAAGAATTTTGAGAAATACGACCAGGGAACGGTCTTCATCGAGCCCGAATTGCTCAAGCGCGTCGAGATCGAAAAAGGCGCGACCTCGGTGCGTTACGGCAACGGCGGCTTCGGCGGCACCGTGCTGATGGAAACCAAGGGCGCGACCGACATGCTGCGACCGGGCGAAGAGTGGGGTGTGTGGGCCAAGTCCGGCTTCCAGAGCGCCAACAAGCAGTTTCTCGAAACCGGCGCGCTCTACGGCAAGTCGGATTTCGGCGGTCCGGTGACCTATGATGGCCTTCTCGCGGCAACGTGGCGCAAGAGCGACGACATGCGCGTCGGCGGCGGCGAGATCTACAACTATTCCAATTCGAAGCTCACGACCGTGCTCGCCAATGTCGGTGCCGAATACGACGGTCACGAGATCAGGGGCACGGTCGCCTATGGCCAGAACGACAATTGGGGCCCAGTGGCCGCCATCCGCGGCCAGTCGGCGCCATCGGATTTCAACATCACCCGCTACGGCTACAAGGAAGCGATGCGCCGCCTTCTCACCTGGCGCGAGATCGAGGATTTCACTTCGACGCTGAATTACAGCTACACCGGCGACAGCGAGCTGGTGAACTACCGTATGATGGCAAGCTTCTCATCGACCAGCCAGCACGCGACACGGCCCGATATTCTCGGGCTCAACCCCAGCGCATCCGTCGGCGGCTATGAGAACGATGCCGCCTATACCGACATCAAGTTCGAGGCCGAAAACACCTCCAACTTCACGCTTGGCGGCCTGTCGCACAGCCTCAACTACGGCGTCCAGTACTTCAACCATGACCGCGACATCTGGATGTACGACATCGCCAACCGCACCCAGGCGCAGTACAATTACGGCTATTATGCCCCCTGGTTCATGCCTGAGGGCACGCAGAAGACGTTTGCCGCCTTCGTTCGCGACAGGATCGAACTCACCGACACATTGACCGTGACGCCGGGCCTTCGCTACGATCACGTGCGCTCCAAGGGCGTGCCGAATGAAGCACCACGCTTCAACAATCCGCTGGCCGGACACGACTATTCGGCCGTCTCGCATCAGGGCGTGACGCCGGCAATCAGCCTCTCGTGGGAAGCAACGCCCTCGGTCCGGTTCTTTGCCGATTGGGCCTATGCGATGCGGGTTCCCAACATCGACGAGATCTATTCGACGCAAAGCGTGCTGACAAAAGCGTCAGGCACCAGCCGCGATCTCGACGTCGAGCGCAACAGCACGTTCAACATCGGCGTCGACATGAGCTTCAATGACGTGCTGACAGCGGACGATATTCTGTCGACGCGGATCTCGGCCTACAACAACCACGTCTCCAATCCGGTGACGCGTCGTTTCGGCACGGCCAACTTTGTCGGCGCTCCAGACAACGTCCCGTTTTACTGGAACACCCCGTCCTACGATATCCGCGGTATCGAGCTGCAATCGCACTATGAGACCGAGCGAATGTTCGCCGACCTCGGCGTCTCCTGGATGACGGGTCAGCGCACGGGTGCCGTCAACAATGCCTGGGGTCCCGACACCTACATCAACGATCTTGCACCCCTGACCGTGATCGCCACCGCCGGGATCAAGGTACCGGACCAGGACCTTGCCTTTGGCTGGACGGGAACCTTCGTCGACGACCAGAACCGCACGCCCTACAATCAGGGCGGACAGACCTACGCCCGTCCGCCGAGCGCGGGATATGCGGTGCACGGCCTGTTCCTCGACTGGACACCGACATCCGGGCTGATGGAGGGCGGCGAAGTGCACCTGGCGGTCGACAACATCTTCGACAAATACTACGAGCCCTATCTCAGCGACGGTATCTCAGCGATGCCCGGGCGGAACTTCAAGATCGCCATCAGCCGGAAGTTCTAGGCCTTCAATCGGATTAGACAGGCCCGCTTGCGGGCCGGTTGCCCGTGGCGATGCATTGCTTTTCGCCGGCGGCAGGCAGTACGACGCCACCCTTTGTTGCTGCGCTCAGTTCGTTCGGATGTGTAAACTTGCGCACGGGGTGCCGCATCCTTGTCAATCCTTGCTTGACAGAGGTCCATTGCCCGTATCTTAATCTTGTCTACGGAATGAGCAGCTCAGTCCTTTTCACATGACCCTTATGGTCGACGGGCAGTTTCGCCCCATGATGCCCCATCTCCGATGGGAAACGCGTCATGGGGTTTTTGGTTTTTGGCAGGTCCATGCGTGACGCGGTGAAGATCGGTATCCTGTATTCGACAACCGGCCCCTACGGGACGATGGGCCGCGACTGCCGCGATGGCGCCGAGTTGGCGATCGAAGAGATTGCGGCGCGCCACCCCGGCCGCATCGAGCCTGTCTTCGTCGACCCGCACGCCAATATCGATCAGTACCTCGAAGGCGCGCGCACGCTGCTGCGCGATCAGGGCTGCCGGCACATCGTCGGCACGATCACGTCGCTGGCGCGCAAGGAGGTCATTCCGCTCGTCGAAAAGCATGACGGGCTGCTCTGGTACATGTGCCCCTATGAGGGTTTCGAGGCCAACGACAACGTCATTTACACCGGCGGCTGCCCGAACCAGCATCTGCTGCCGTTGCTCGACTATCTCTTGCCGCGCTTTGGTCGCCGGCCCTATCTCGTCGGTGCCAACTATGTCTGGGGCTGGGAAATGAACCGGCTCGCGCGCGAGCTGATCGAAGAGGCGGGCGGATCGGTGCTCGGCGAGCGCTATCTGCCGCTCGAGGAAACCGCGGTCGAGCGTATCGTCGCCGAGATCGAGCAGCGGCGGCCGAGCTTCATCCTCAACAATCTCGTCGGCCCGTCGAGCTATGCCTTGCACGCCGCGATCCGGGCGCTCGGCGAACGCGATCCCGCCTTCCGCCCTGAAAACTGCCCGGTCGTCAGCTGCGATCTGCAGGAATGCGAGCTCATCGACATCGGCCTCGGCGTGGCGACCGGCCAGCTCTGTGCCGCCGCCTATTTCGACACGGTAAGTTCCGCCGAAAATGCGGCATTCAAGGCTGAAGTGAGCGCGCGGTTCGGCGCTTCGCGTCGGATTTCCAGCGTCTTTGCCAGTGCCTATGCCGCCGTCAAGCTCTGTGCCGAGGCAATCATCGATGCCGGCACCGACGATCCGGCCGTGGTGTCCCGCCTGCTTTGTGCGGCGCCGCGCTCGACCGTTCTCGGCCCGCTGCGGATCGATGCCGAAACCCGCCACGCGGCACTTCCCTTCCACCTTGGGCGCATCAATGACGAGGGTGGCTTCGATATCATCGCTTCCGAGCCCGCCATCGTTGCCGATCCGTATCTGACGGGTCGTCGCACGCGCAAGCCACCCCAGCTCCGGATCGTCTCATGAGGGAAACACCCAACTTTGCCGGCTGGCGTGCCACGATCCTCCATCGCGAGGATGCAACGACCGAGCGGCTCACTCGCCAGCTGAAGCTCTTCGGTTTCCACGTCCTTGTGCAGTGGACGCCGCTTGCCGCCGACCATCTGCCCGATCTCATTCTGGTCGACGCCGATCAGGGCTGGACCGGACTGTTGCCATGGACCGACGAACGCGCGCCGCGACCCCTCGTTGCCCTGCTTGGGTCTGAAGCTCCCGGCCGTGTCGCCTGGGCGATGGATCAGGGTGCCTCCGCCATCATCGCCAAGCCGCTAGCCTCGTCGGCGGTCTATCCCGCGCTGGTCATGGCGCTTGCCATCCATCGCGAGCGCCAGGCCGTCGTGGAGAAGATCGCCCATCTGGAAGAGCGGGTTCGCATGCGCCCGCTGGTCCATGCCGCTGTGCAGAAAATCAGCCAAGCCCGCAAGCTGGATGAGGAGCAGGCTTACCGGATCCTGCGCAACTGCGCCATGCAGCGGCGGCTGTCGATGGAGCAGGTCGCTGCCTCGATCGTGGGCGGCGCCGAGCCGCTGCCGGAGGCGGGCTGATGCAGGCATTGAAAGCCATGGTCCGCCAGCCGGCAGCATTGTTCGGCCTGATCGTCGTTGCCCTTGTGGTGTTCCTTGCGATCGCCGCGCCGCTGATCGCGCCCTATAGTCCGGATGAGCAGATGTTCGACGGGTTGACGCTGGAGGGCGCGCCGCTGCCGCCGAGCGCGCAGTTCCTGCTCGGCACCGACACGCTCGGGCGCGATCTGTTCTCCCGGCTTCTCTACGGCGCGCGCACCTCGCTCGTCATCGGTCTCGTCGCCAACGGCATCGCCGTGACGATCGGGCTGCTGATCGGCATTCTCTCCGGCTATATGCGCGGCATCGTCGGCGGCGCGCTGATGCGCTTCACCGATCTGATGATGGCCTTTCCGGCGTTGCTCTTGGCCATCGTTCTCGCAGCATTGTTGCGCCCCAGTCTCTGGATCGTCGCCATGGTGATCGCGCTCGTCAACTGGGTGCAGGTGGCGCGCATCGTCTACACCGAAACGCGTGGGCTGGTGGAGCGCGACTTCATCCTGGCCGAGCGCTCGCTTGGCGCCGGGCATGGCCGCATCCTCTTTCATCACATCCTGCCGCATCTGATCCCGACGGCGATCGTCTGGGGAACGCTCGGCATCGCCACGACCGTTCTGCTCGAAGCGACGCTCTCCTTTCTCGGCATCGGCGTGCAGCCGCCGACACCGTCCTGGGGCAATATCATCTTCGAAAGCCAGAGCTATTTTCAGGCCGCTCCCTGGCTGGTCTTCATCCCCGGTGCCGTCATCCTTTTGACCGCGCTCTCCTTCAATCTGGTCGGCGATGCGCTTCGCGACATACTCGACCCGACGCAGCGGGGGAGGGGCTGAGATGGTTTTCCTGCTGCTTCGCCGTCTGGTGCAGACCGCGCTCTCCTTCAATCTGGTCGGCGATGCGCTTCGCGACATACTCGACCCGACGCAGCGGGGGAGGGGCTGAGATGGTTTTCCTGCTGCTTCGCCGTCTGGTGCAGACCGCGCTCATTCTCTTAGGCGTTGCCGCCATCACCTTCCTGCTGCTCTATGCGCTTCCCGCGGATCCCGCCCGCATGATCGCCGGCCGCAGCGCCACGGCGCAGACGGTCGCCAACATCCGGCGAGAACTCGGCCTCGACCAGCCCTTGCTCGTGCAGTTCTGGAGCTATCTGCAGGGCCTGTTTCAGGGCGACCTCGGCCGGTCCTACGCGCAGAAGACCGATGTCGGCGCGCTGATCGCCGCCCGGCTGCCGGCGACGCTGATCCTGATGGCGGCGGGTATCGCCGTCGAGGTGGTGCTCGGCGTGTTCCTCGGCGTGCTCGCGGCCGTCCGTCGCGGCGGCTTCGTCGACCGCGCCGTGATGATGGCGTCCTTCGTTGGCGTCTCGGCGCCGCAGTTCGTGGCGGCACTCTTGCTGCTCTACGTCTTCGCTGTCACGCTCGCCTGGTTTCCAATGAGCGGCTTCGGCACGCCGGCGCATGTGGTGCTGCCGGCGCTGACGCTCGGTGTTCTCGGTGCCGGCTGGTATGCGCGCATGGTGCGCTCGGCGATGATCGACGTGCTCAACCAGGATTATGTCCGCACTGCCCGGGCAAAGGGCCTGTCGTCGGCGCGCATCATCTTTCGTCATGCACTGCCGAACGCGCTGCTGCCGATCATCGCCATGATCGGCATCGATATCGGCCAGTTCATGAGCGGCGTCGTCGTGGTCGAGGCCGTCTATGGCTGGCCCGGCATCGGCCAGCTCGCCTGGCAGGCGATCCAGCAGGTCGACATTCCAATCATCATGGGGGTGACGCTCGTCTCGGCGCTCGCGATCGTGCTCGGCAATTTGCTTGCAGACATTCTCGCTCCGCTCGTCGATCCGCGCATTCGCGCCCGTTAAATTATGCAGCAACCAAAAAGGGGAACAACAATGTTCAAAAGCTGGCTTCGAAATTCAACAGTCGCAACGGCGCTGATGCTTGCGCCGCTACCTGCCTTCGCGCAGGACGCGCCAAAGCAGGGCGGCGATATCGTCATCACCTACAAGGACGACATCGCCACGCTCGATCCGGCCATCGGCTACGACTGGGTCAACTGGTCGATGATCAAGAGCCTGTTCTCGCGGCTGATGGATTACACGCCCGGCACCACGGAACTGGTGCCGTCGCTTGCCGAAAGCTTCGAGGTCGCGCCCGATGGCCTGACCTATACGTTCAAGCTGCGCAAGGGCGCGAAGTTCACCAACGGCCGCGAAATCGTCGCTGACGACGTGAAGTATTCGATCGAGCGCGCCGTCGATCCGAAGACGCAAGGGCCCGGCGCCGGCTTCTTCGGCGCGATCAAGGGCTTCGACGACGTCACCGGCGGCAAGACGACGACGCTCGAAGGCATCGAGGCACCGGACGCGTCGACGGTGGTCTTCCGCCTGTCGCGCCCCGATGCGACCTTCCTGCATGTTCTCGCCGTCAACTTCGCCTCCGTCGTGCCGAAGGAAGCGGTCGAAGCCGCCGCCGGCGATTTCGGCAAGAAGCCGGTCGGCTCGGGCACCTTCATCCTGAAGGATTGGACCGTCGGCCAGAGCCTGACTTTTGAGCGCAATCCGGATTATTTCATCAAGGACATGCCGCACATCGACAAGTTCACCGTCGAAGTCGGGCAGGAGCCGCTGGTCGCGCTTCTTCGCCTGCAGAAAGGCGAGGTCGACATCGCCGGCGACGGCATTCCGCCGGCAAAGTTCCTCGAGATCAAGAACTCGCCCGAGGGCGCCGAGATCATCGTCGACGGCCAGCAATTGCACACCGGCTATGTGACGCTCAACACCAAGGTCAAGCCCTTCGACGACGTCAAGGTGCGTCAGGCTGTCAACATGGCGATCAACAAGGAACGCATCACTCGCATCCTCAACGGCCGGGCAACGCCCGCCAACCAGCCGCTGCCGCCGCTGATGCCGGGCTACGACAAGGCCTTCACCGGCTACGCCTTCGACGTCGAAAAGGCGAAGGCCCTGCTCGCCGAAGCCGGCCACCCCGATGGCTTCGAGACGATCCTCTATTCCACCAACACCGATCCGCAGCCGCGCATCGCCCAGGCGATCCAGCAGGATCTGGCAGCCGTCGGCATCAAGGCCGAGGTTCGCGCTCTGGCCCAGGCCAACGTGATTGCTGCCGGCGGCACCGAAGGCGAAGCACCGATGATCTGGTCGGGCGGCATGGCCTGGATCGCCGACTTCCCGGATCCGTCCAACTTCTACGGTCCGATCCTCGGCTGCTCGGGTGCTGTCCAGGGCGGCTGGAACTGGTCCTGGTATTGCAACGAAGATCTCGACGCACGCGCGGTTGCTGCCGATTCCATGTCGGATCCGGCCAAGGCTGGCGAGCGCCAGGCGGCGTGGGGCAAGATCTTCACCGACATCATGGCGGATGCGCCCTGGGTGCCGGTGACCAACGAACGCCGGGTCGTCGCCAAGTCGCCGCGCATGGGCGGTGCCGGCGAGATCTACGTCGATCCGACCCGCGTCATCAACTACGACGCGATCTACGTGAAGCAATAAGCCCTTGGGCTCTCCGGACCTCGATGTCCGGGGAGCCTCTTATCATCTGGGGAGAGAAAAATGTGCGTTGCCTGCACCCATACCATTCACCGCGCCAAACACCACTTCGGCTGGAACCGCGATTTTGAACCGACATTGATCGCCAAGCCGGGCGAGACCATTCATTTCGAGTGCCTGGATTCGTCGGGCGGACAGTTGGGTGCGGGCTCGACGCTCGAGACGCTGGCAAAGCTCGATTTCAACCGGATCAATCCGGTGACCGGTCCTGTTTTTGTCGAGGGTGCTGCACCCGGCGACGCGTTGAAGGTGACGATCCGCCGCTTCGTCCCTTCCGGCGTCGGCTGGACCGCCAATATTCCGGGCTTCGGCCTGCTTGCCGACCAGTTCAGCGAGCCGGCGCTGCACATGTGGTCCTATGACGCCATCAGCATGGCGCCGGCGCTTTACGGCCCGGGCGGTCGCGTTCCGCTCAAACCCTTTGCCGGCACGATCGGCGTGGCGCCGGCCGAACCGGGTCTGCATTCCGTCGTGCCGCCGCGTCGGGTCGGCGGCAATCTCGATATTCGCGACCTGACCTCGGGCGTGACGCTCTATCTGCCCGTCGAGGTCGAGGGTGCGCTGTTTTCGATCGGCGACACGCACGCGGCGCAGGGCGACGGCGAAGTCTGCGGCACCGCCATCGAGAGCCAGATGGAGGTCGATGCGACCATCGAACTCGTCAAGGATGCGCGTCTCGCAAGTCCGCGCTTCACAACGCCGGGGCCGGTCACCCGCCATCTCGACGCCGCAGGCTACGAGGTTACCACCGGCATCGGTCCCGATCTGATGACCGGCGCGCGCGAAAGCCTGATGCGCATGATCGACCTGCTCGGCGCCGAGCATGGATTGAGCCCGGTCGATGCCTATCTGCTCTGCTCGGTCTGCGGCGATCTCAGGATCAGCGAAATCGTCGACGCCCCGAACTGGGTCGTGTCCTTCTACTTCCCGAGGATCGTCTTTTCGTGACAGCATCCCAATCCGCTCCCCCGCCGGTTCTCCGTGTCGACAGACTGTGTGTCGATGCACGAACGCCCGATGGCGCCAAGCGCGTGCTCGACGAAGTCAGCTTTGACCTGAAGCTCGGCGAAACGCTGTGCATTGCCGGCGAGAGCGGATCGGGAAAGTCCGTCACGTCGCTGGCGATCATGGGATTGCTGCCGAAGGCATCGCTGCGGATTGCGTCCGGCAACATCCAGCTCGAAGGACGCGAGCTTTCGCGCCTTTCGAATTCCGCCATGCGCAGCGTGCGCGGCGGCGATGTCGCCATGGTGTTTCAAGAACCGATGACATCGCTCAATCCTGTGATGTCGATCGGCGCTCAGCTGACCGAGGCGATCCGCGAGCACCAGGGCTCGGAAGGTGTTTCGGCCGAGGCGGTGGCACTGCGCATGCTCGATGCCGTGCACATCACCGAGCCGGCGCGACGGTTGACGCAATATCCGCATGAACTCTCGGGCGGCATGCGCCAGCGCGTGATGATCGCCATGGCGCTCTCCTGCCGGCCGAAGGTGCTGATCGCCGACGAACCGACGACGGCGCTCGACGTGACAGTGCAGGCCCAGATCTTGAAGCTGATGAAGGAATTGAAGCAGGAGTTCGGCGCCTCGATCATCCTGATCACCCATGACATGGGCGTGGTCGCCCAAATGGCCGACCGCGTCGTCATCATGCAGCAGGGCAGGGTGGTCGAGCAGGGCGGGGTGCTACCGATCTTTGAGACGCCAAGGGCACCTTACACCCGCGAGCTTCTGGCGGCGGTGCCGAGATTGGGCGCCCATGCCGGCACCGATGGACCACCGCGCGTGGGGTCTGAGCCGCTGGTCGGGAACCCGGAGACGGCAAGCCCGGTGCTATTGGTGCGCGGCCTTGAGGTTGACTACGGCAAGAAAGCGGGTTGGTTCTCGAAAGCCAAGGAGAGCCGCCCGGCGGTCAGCGACGTATCCTTCGAGATCCTGCCCGGCCAGACCCTGGGGCTGGTTGGCGAAAGTGGGTCGGGCAAGTCGACCACCGGCAAGGCGGTACTCGGGCTGGTGCCGTTCAGCGGCGAGGTTCTCGTCGATGGCTGCGATATAGGCCCGCTCGGCCAGCGCCAAATGCGGCCAGTTCGGCGCTCGGCGCAGATGATCTTTCAGGACCCCTATGCCTCGCTCGATCCACGCATGGCGGTCGGCGCGGCGATCGCCGAGCCGTTGATCATCCACGGTATCGGCAACAGGAGCGAGCAGGACGATCGGGTTGCCGATCTTCTGCGGCGCGTCGGGCTCGGGCCGGATGCAGCCAGCCGCTATCCACACGAGTTTTCTGGCGGCCAGCGCCAGCGCATCTGCATTGCCCGGGCACTCGCCGTCAACCCGAAGCTGATTGTTGCCGACGAAAGCGTTGCTGCACTCGACGTCTCGGTGCGTGCCCGCGTGCTGGACCTGATGCTGGAACTGCAGGAGACGATGGGCCTTGCCTACCTCTTCGTCTCTCACGATATGGCTGTGATCGAACGCATGTCGCACTACGTCGCCGTCATGCGCGCGGGCCGCATCGTCGAGATGGGCACGCGCCGGGCCGTGTTCGAAGATCCGCAGGAGCCCTATACGCGGGCATTGATGGCTGCAGTCCCCATTCCCGATCCGGCACTCAGAGCGGTCGCCTGACGACGAGGGTGTCCAGCGCGGCGATATTGCTGTGCACGGGAGATGTGAGCAGCCAGACCGACCGCGTCTTCAGTGCGCGGCATCTAGGATTGCTGCAAGCAGAAGATCCCGAAGTTGAGAGCGAGCAGTCCGAGAAGCGTTGCCAGGAAACTTCCCAGGGCGGCGAGGGTTCTCTCGCCACCGGGTTTTCCACGATGCTTGCGGGAGAAGATGGTGGCGATCGCAACGCCCAGGGATATGCCGGCAACAGCCGGCATGGACATCAGTTGCATCGTAGATCCTGTTTGACGGTGCGGAGCCTATCGGCCGTGCGCAGTGTTGGCGACCTGTGCGACGGCCATTCAGCCTGCGGAATTCATGAGATCACAGGCCAATAGCCCGGCCGCGCAGCCGCAGCGCGCCTTCGAGCGCATCCTTGACCTGCAGCGCGCGGCGCAACCCCGGGGACTGGGTCTCACCCGCGGCCTCGATGGCGTTTTGTGCATGGGAGATGGCGATATTGATTTCGGCATCGCTGACCGATCGAT
Source organism: Ensifer sp. GW823-FHT05D09 (assembly GCF_058795755.1). Classification (NCBI taxonomy): domain Bacteria; kingdom Pseudomonadati; phylum Pseudomonadota; class Alphaproteobacteria; order Hyphomicrobiales; family Rhizobiaceae; genus Ensifer; species Ensifer sp. GW823-FHT05D09. The sequence goes on from NZ_JBXAIA010000007.1 coordinate 141,285, forward strand.
CGAGCGCCAGCGCCTGCGCGGCGGCCTCATTTTCCATTGACATCATGTCACTCCATCAAATCACCCGGCATCGGGCAAATCACCCAGCATCGGGTGAGGAGCGTGTACTTAGGTGAAGCCCCGCGCGTTCCCAAGCCTGTAGGACGGCTGCATTCTCGCTATGCTTAATGGAGCGTTAACGCTGGCGATTGTCACATGCGTTCACCGGGCAATTGGCTCGCTTGCCTAACCCAGTCGACGAATTGCTCTTCATCGAGATCGTCGTTCTCGCGAATGTCGAGATAGCGCACGTCCTTCTGCTTCGACTGGCCGGGCGGAACCGGATCGAGCAACGCGCCGCGGAAGAACGCCACCTTGATGTACTTGGTGAAGACGTGGATGCCGAGGAAAAAGCCCTCGCCCTCAAGGCCATAGAGGGGAGAGTTCCATTTTACAGCCTTGCAGACGCCGGGGACGGCGCGTTCGATCAGCGCGTCCAGCCGCCGCCCGGCATCGCTCTTCCAGCCCGGCATCGCCGCGATGTAAGCTTGGACGGGGGCGTCGCCATGGCCCTTGGCGATCTGCGGATTGCCGCCGGACAGCAGTGGGACTTCGCTGGGCGCAACCGGAGCCGCCCCGTCAGGTTTGGCTTTCTTGGCCGTCGGCTTCTCCGATGGCTTTGTCGTCTTGCCGGCCATGCCGCGTGCTCCTAACCCGCCGAATGCCGTCGGCCAAGATAGGGCAGCAAGAACATGTAAAGGCCGGTGGTCAGCAGGATCGCGAGCGGAAAAAGCGGCAGGAAATAGACCCACTCGGCCGGCTGCTTGCCTATCCCCAGGGTGGCGAAGATGGCGGAGACCACCGCCGCAAAGACAAGAGACGTCCAGCGGTGGACCTGTCGTATGCAATTGTTCCAGTTCATTGGCATATCCTCAACGTACCAGCCGGAACGGATCGGATGATCCGCCCGGCACGAACACGCGGCGCGGTACAGATCGTCAGTCCAGCCGCTCCAAGACCTGCTCGAGGGCCGAAACGAACCTTGGCCATCCAGCCTGCGCACCGTGATAGTAGGGCTGCTGGTCCGGCCGGAAACCGGATTGCTCCATGCGCAGGTGGGTGCCGGCGCCCGTCGGCGTGAGCGTCCAGGTGACGACGCTCTTCAGGTCCTTGGTGTCCCAGGTGTAGGACAGCGACCTGTTGGCCTCGACTGTCTGCACCTGGCAATCTACCGCGCCCCAGTCGGCCGTGAGATTGAAACGGTGGCCCTGGTCTGGCTTAAAATTATTCTTCATCAGCCACTCCTCGATCAGGTGCGGCTGGGTCAGCGCGCGCCAGATTTTTTCGGCCGGATAGGGCACTTCCCGTTCAACGACGACGGTGAGCGTTTCGGTTGCAGTTTCGATCATTGATCCATCCTTTTGAGCAGGTCTTCAAGGTCGTCAAAACGGTTCTGCCAGAACCCGGTCATCTCTTTTGCCCAGCCGACCAGCGGGTCAAGCGCGCCGAGTTCAGCGCTGTAATGCGTCAGCCGGCCCTCGTGCCGGTCCTTGACCAAGCCGGCGCGCTTCAGCACCCCCAGGTGTTTGGAAACCGCCGGCTGCGAAATCCCCGCATGCGCCGTAAGCGCCCCGACGGTCTGGTCGCCTTCGCGGCAGAGCCGTTCAAAAATGGCCCGCCGCGTTGGGTCGGCAAGTGTCTTGAACAGGATTTCGTGTGGCAGTGGCATGGCAATTCAATAACTCGCTGGCTATGGGTTTAATCCATAACCGGCGAGCTATGATTAAGTCAAGCCCGACTCGCGGGAAAACCGCGACCTGAAATCGGACGCTTCACCGTCCGGCCTGATCGCAGGATCGACGGGCACGAACGCCATATTCTGTTGCGCCGTCTTGCCTTCGGCTGCCGCTCAGGCCCTGCCGTCCGTAAACTGAACAAGATCCCAAAGGTTGCCGTAGAGGTCCTTGAAGACCGCGACAGTCCCGTAGGGCGCCTCCTTGGGTTCCCTCACGAATTCGACGCGTCGCGCCGCGAGAGCTTTGTAGTCGCGCCAGAAGTCGTCGGTTCGCAGGAAGAGAAAGACCCGTCCTCCCGCCTGGTCGCCGATATAGTCCTGCTGATGGGCATTGGACGCACGCGCAAGAAGCAAGGAGGTATTGCCGTCACCTGCAGGCTTGACGACAACCCAGCGCTTGTCCTGTTCCGGTTGGTAGCTATCCTCCACCAGGACGAACTTCAGCGTGTTCACATAGAAGTCGATCGCTTCGTCGTAGTCACGGACGACAAGAGCGATGAGTGCGAGCGCCTGGTTCATTTCCGTCCCTTGTCATGTGTTTGAGCCTTGCCGCTCGGTCGGACAACCATCTGTCGACCACCGGTGGCCATTTCATTGCAAGCCGTCATCGGCAGCAGCTGCATCAGTGCGGAAGGCAGCCGATGACGCCGAACTTATCGGTCGTTCCATGGTTGCAATCTTTGCTGGCGGCACCCAGCTAACACAAGCCGTTTCAAGACCGTGGGAGCCGTCGCTTTGAGTTGGACACAGGAATTGCTCGGGCGTTTGCCCTTCGAATGGAAGCCTGTCATGACCGGCGAGTCCGGAGATTTCGTCTACCGCCGCGGCGACGGGCACGCCTACGCCAAAGTCGCAACGGCTCTCCGCTCCGAAGAGCTTTCCGGGGAACGCGATCGGCTCCTGTGGTTGCAGGGCAAAGGCATACTCGTCCCTGAAGTGATCGATTGGCATATCGCCGAGTGCGGTGCATGCCTGGTCATTTCGGCAATCGAAGGCGTGCCGGCCGCCGCGCTTTCGGCGGCCGACTTGCTGCAGGCCTGGCCCTCCATGGCCCGGCAACTTGGAGCGCTCCATGCGCTGGATACCGGTCAATGTCCTTTCGATCGCAGCCTTGCGCCGATGTTTGCGCGCGCCGCAGACGTGGTCGGGCGGAATGCCGTCAATCCCGATTTCCTGTCCGACGACGACCGGCAGACGCCCGCGACAGACTTGCTGGCACGGGTGGAGCGGGAACTTGCAGTTCGCCTCGAGCAAGAGGCGAGGGACCGGGTGGTCTGCCACGGCGATCCTTGCATGCCGAACTTCATGATCGACCCTCAGACCCTTCGCTGCACCGGCATGATCGATCTCGGGCGTCTGGGAACGGCGGACCGTTACGCTGACCTGGCGCTGATGACCGCCAACGCCGGTGAAAGCTGGACTGAGCTGGATCAGGCACAACGGGCGACCGCAATCTTGTTCGAGGCGCTCGGCATCGCCATGCCCGATCTCGGGCGTCTGGATTTCTACCTGCGTCTCGATCCCCTGACATGGGGTTGATTTGGACCTCAGGTGCGAGCCCGCTGCGCGGTACCTGGTGCTCGGCACGGGCTGCGTTGCTGTAGCAAGGGCAGGCCACGGGCACGACTGGCGTCGCGCCCGTGTTGCATGAGCGGCATCAACCGTCTCACCCTGACGGGTTTGACGGTTGATGCATCAGGTCAGTTGATACGGACGGCCGGAGCCCACCGGGGCGATGCCCAGGCAGCGATCCAGGGGTCGTCGGGCGGTTCGTCGATTTCGGGAAGCCCGATATCGCGGCGCATCCTGTTGGAGAGGCCGGTCGCCTGGTTGACCAGCCGGTGATGCCGCCAGGCCGCCCGAACGAGGCCGGTTGTTGTTTTCCAGATGCCGAACGTACGGCACAGGTCGTCGAGGGCTGCCGGCAGAGTGCCGGCAACAGGCAAAGATGTCTCACGCATGTGTTTATCCCGACGCTGCGACGCGATCGGGTCCTCTAAAAGTTGATTTGGGCTTGGACGCGATTCGTCGCGTCATGGGCCGGTAACGTTAGGTCAGTTGGGAAATGCCGGGCCGTTGAAGGCCAGCGTTCAGGCGCTTTGTGAACCCGACGGGGCAAAGCAGGATGCACGGTGCATCCGGAGTACAGCAACGGTTCCACCAGAAGTGCGCATATTAAAGAGAGTATATGTCATCTCACGCCTCCTTCAGTGTGGGTTGCAGACAATGTAACCTCGCATGGGATTGCCGGCACGGCAAGGCGCAATTTCGAATTGCAATTATATCGTCACGGATATGTTGCTCGTCGGCAACACGTTACTGTCGCCGGTCTATCGGCAGGCCTCTGCGCACGCGGCGGCACCGTTCCGATCCAGAACATCTTGGTTGTCGCAGGCCGCCTCAGCGCCACTGGCCGGTGCCGGGCGACCCCGGATCGCCCACACGCTTCCGCCCCAGGGCGGTGCAACCGTCCTGGGGGATCGCGACGATCTTGGCCGGGAGAGCCGGCCACCGGTGGTTTCAGATTACTTCAGCTGTCCGGAAGCTTTTTCGATGGCAGCGGCGGCGCAAGCCTCATCGAGATTACCGCCGGGAGCGCCACCCACGCCGATCGCACCGATGGTGACGTCACCGGCCTTGATCGGGACGCCGCCGGCAAGCACCAGGAAGCCTTCGATGTTGACCAGTTCGGCGGCTGCCGGGTTCTTGGCGACGTTCTCGGCCATTTTCGAGGTCGGCGTGCGCGAGGATGCCGACGTGAACGCCTTGGCGCGCGCCGCCCCAACCGTGTGAGGGCCGGCATTGTCGGCGCGCACGAGCGCGCGCAGCACGCCGGCGCGATCGACCACCGCTGCCGTCACATTGTACTTGTCGGCGGCGCAGGCCTGAACGGCATTCACAGCGATCTCGACGGCAAGGCTCGACGGGATGTTCTTTTCGGTGAGCAGTTCGGCCTTTGCGGTGCCGCTGACGACGACGAGTGCGCAAGCCGTTGCGAGGAGGGTCTTGATCATGGCGTGGTTCCTATCCTTGTTCCGGAGGAAGCGTTTCGCTTTTCCGAAACCAGCACTACCCAATCAGCCCGAGCGGCAGAATCCGCGATGCCACCACCCGGCATAGGTAGGACAACCTATGCCGACCCCTTCTCCGCCATCGTCAACCGAACGAACTCGGCCACTGAGCTGGTGCCGAGCTTGTCGGCGATCTTGGCCCTGTGCGCATCGATTGTCCGTGCCGAGATGTTGAGCGCCGCCGCGATCTCCTTGCTCGCCCAGCCCATGGCGACCATGTCGAGGACTTCGCGCTCGCGCTCGGTCAATCGGGCCAGCTGCAGTCGTGCCTCGCGCTTTTCGAGCCGCGCGTCGAAGCTGGCGAATGCCTGCTGCAGAGCCTCCACCAGCACTTCACCGTCGACCGGTTTGGTCAGGAAGTCCTGGATCCCCGCCTTGAAGGCGCGCCGACAGGCTGCGACGTCGCCATGGCCGGTGATCATGATCGTCGGCCAGTCAATGCCGCGCTCGGCCAGCTTTGCATGCAGTTGCAGCCCCGAAACCAGCGGCATGCGAAGATCGACAAGAAGGCAGCCCGGTCTCTCCTCGTCGACATGCGTCAGGAAAGTCTGGGGATCGCCAAACGTCTCGACATCGATGCCGTAGGTGCGCAGCAGAAAGGCGATAGCAGCCCGTACCGCCTCATCGTCGTCGATCAGATAGACCCGGTATTTGCTCACAGCGTCTCTCGTTTCCCCGTGCGTGGCAGCGTAATCGTAAACCATGCCCCGCCATCTGGAGCATTCTCCGCTTCAATTCGGCCATCGACGCGCTCCACCAATGTCGCACACAGCGAGAGCCCCAGACCCATGCCATCGGCCTTGGTCGTAAAAAAGGGTTGAAACAGTTTGGGAAACGCAGTTGCGGCGATCCCGGGCCCGTTATCGCGAACGATGATCTTCATCTCGTCACCAATGGCTCGTGTCTCGATTTCGACCAACGGGTCTGCAGTCTTCGCGTCCTCCAGCGCATCGGCCGCGTTGCGGATCAGATTGTGCAGCACCTGCTCCAGCTCGATCGGGTCGACGTCGGCCAGAAGCGCCTCCTTCGTCAGATCGAGTTTGAGCCGGATGCCGCGCCCCTGAAGATCGGCACCGGTCAGCGCTGCGATTTCGGCAACGATTTCGTTGATCGCGCTTGTGACAGGCTCCGGCGTTCGGTTGGAGGCATAATCGCGCATCCGCCTCAGCATCTCACCCGCCCGTTTCGCCTCGCGGACATTGACCTCAAGCGCCTCGGAGATCAGCCCGATATCGGGCTTGTCGGCGCTGGCCAATCGGAGTGCTGCCTGGCTGCGGCTCAGCATCGCCGTCAGGGGTTGCGTCAGTTCATGCGCGATGCCCGACGCGAGCTCGCCCATGGCGTTGACGCGCGAGGCGTGCGCAAGAAGCGCCTGTCGCTCCTGCAACAGCGCGCGGGCCTCGGCCTCCTCGGTCGACATTCGGGATTTCTGGACGGCAGCCCGCTGGCGAAGCGCAAACATCAGCGCAAAGGACGCCAGTCCGGCCATGGCGGCAAAGCCGATCAGCTGTCTGATCGGCAGGAGTGCGTCGGTCGGCATCGGCCGGTCGAGCGATAGCGAGATCCTTTGACTGGCGCTGTCGATCGTCGATTCGAAATGGGCAGGCGCGACGAAGGAGACGGCTGCGCCGGCTGTCGCCTCGGCAGGCAGGTCGACCAGGAGATGGTTGTCGAGCGTGAGCGTCAGATGCGCCCATCGCGGCCGCTCTTCCGGCTCCAGCAAATGGCGCGCATCGATGGAAAGTACCAGCGCGGTGTCCGATGGCGCTTGCGCCCTTTTGGCCAGTAGATAATGGCCGTCTCGGCCGACATAGGCCGAGACCTTGCCGGGCTGTTGTTGTGAGATCGCGTCGCGCAGCGGCGAAAGATCCTCGCCTTTGCCGAAGGGGACTTGGATCAGCGGTTCGAGTGCATTGCCACTTTGAGCCGTCAGCGTCGCTTCGTTCCCGATCTTCTCATCGAGCGAAACGAGTGCGAGCCAGGCGATGCGCGGATAAAACCGCGCAACGCTCTCCATTACCTGCCGGGTGGCGTCCAGCCGTGCCGGTTCGGTGTCATCGGCAAGCGCGATCAGGCTGGTCATATGTGCGTCGTGCTGCGCCGCGCGCTGGGATATCAAGCGGTGCAAGGTCCGGCCCGCAGTCGTCAGTTCATCGCCGAGGCGCTGCCGCGACGCTTCGACGGAATAAAACGCAAAGGCCAGGACCGCGGCGAGCCACAGCGCCGTAGCGAAGAGCCCGGATTTCAGGAGGCCGCTACTCACGTTCACGGTTCCACGGTCGAAGGCGACGTGACCGGCCTACCGGCGTCTTCCACCTGGTCCGGCGCGTGCAAGGGAAATGGGGCGGTCAATTCGAACATGCCTCTGCTTTGCGGGTCAACGCATCTCCAGCCCGACAATCTGCGCAGGCAAAATTGAGGCCGTCCGATCTGATAGCACGCACGCGTAAAGATGAAACCCGGCTGAAGCGGTCTCCGGTTCGAACTGAACTGCCGGCGCCTGTCATGCAGCAGTCGCATGGCCGACATGATTTGCTAATGGACGCTGCGATCTCCATATCTAGACCAACACCTGAATTCGACGTGATGCCAGCGCCGCAGTTTATCCTGCCGGGCGCGAAGGAGATAACATGATCGGGATCCCAAAGACGCTGGAAGACATGAGTGCGTGTGAGCGGTACGGCATGCTGGAAACGGTCGCCGGAGCACTGGAGGCCGTTGCCGAAGAGGCGGAGGATCTGGGCGACATCCGTTTCGCGGCCCACTCGAAATGCGTCGCCTGCACGATCCGCGGATACACTGACAATCTTGCGGCCCAAGATATCAAGTCTGCTGAGCTTCTTCTCGAGCTTGGCATTACGCTCGTCCATCTGTCGTCGACGAGATCGGCCGATGCCGAGACCACGATGTCCCACAATGTGCGAGTCTGTCACTAGCGTTTCCGAGCACCGTCGCGATTGGCGCGACCATGCTGGCGAAAGACATTTGCGGGATCAGCGAGCGCCGGTCCGGGCAGATTGGCGCCCAAGCGCCGCAAACCTGTCTGCGCGCTCGTTGCCGACGAGCCCGGAATGGCCCTTGCACCAGGCGACAGTCAGTTCGGGGTTGCTTGAGAGCTGAAGGTCGATCGCCATCCAAAGCTCGGCATTCGCTATTCTTCGGCTCCGGACCCTCGCATTCGGGACAATTTTCTTCCAGCCGTTGTTCTTCCAGATCAAGCGCCAGCTGTTGCAGCCATTGACCGCGTAAACGCAATCGGACCAGACAATTGCGCTCTTGGCAGACGCGTTGCCGTTGACCCACAGCGTAGCCTTGAGCAGCGCTGTCAGCTCCATCGTGTTGTCGGCGGAACGCCGGGCGCCACCGAACTCGGACGCGATCTCCGTTCCATCGTGATAGACGACAAATGCCCAGCCGCCCTCGCCGGAGCTCGGTTCGTACGAGCCGTCGGCGAAGACGTGGAAGCCTGCGGAGGAAGGCTGCGCCTCGGCCGTATGGGTGCGGGAGCCGAGCATGGTGAGGGCGTCGTTCATATCGCTGGTCTGATCCTGTGTGCCACTTTGCCCATATCTACCAGACGAGCAGGAATGTTGCCCGTTACACATCGCATCCCTAAATCCGCCGGTATCCTCGACGGCTGACCAACCCCCTGTCTTAGACGGTCGCCGTGATAGCAAAGTCCGGCGTTGGGGGCAGGCAGGGCCTTTCGCCCATGAACGCGGGTACCGTCGCGGTTCCTGCCCTCGCCGACTACATGACGCCGAAGCGCTCGAACGCCTCGACCGTGCTCATGCCGGCCTCAATCGCCAGGCGAACCTTGTTTTCCGTCTCGGCCTTTTCGAAGGCGAGGGCGATCGCCTCCTGTTCCGCCTCGCGCGGGATAACGAGTACGCCGTCGCGATCGCCGAAGAGGATGTCGCCGGGCCGGATGCGGATGCTGCCGATCTCGATCGGGACGGCGTAATCCACCACCTTGCCGCGCGGACCCTGATCCTGGGCATAGGATCCATAGCAGAACGTCGGAAAGTCCAGGGCCAGGATACCGCCGCTGTCCCGGCAATAACCATCGCAGATCGCGCCCGCAGCCTTCAGCTGGATTGCGCGCGTCGACATCAGTTCACCCCAGACAGCATAACGTGGCGAGGAGCCTGCGCAGACGTAGATTTCGTTGGGTTTCAGGCTGTCGAGGGCATGGAACATCAGGCCGAATGGCTTGGCGCTGATCTCGGCGTGGCCGCCGTTGCTCGCGGTCGTAAAGAAATCCGCCTCCAGCACCGGCATGGCACGGCCGATTGCCACCATGTCGTCACGCAGGGCCTTGATCCGCGGCGGCAGGAACTGGTGCTGCAGCCCCATCGTGTCCAGGATGTCGCCGACCACGGCGGTAAAAAGCCGGCTTCGCATGGCCGCGAACAAATCGGCATCGTTCTCAAAAGTCTTCATCGTGTCACCTGTCCGTTCTGTGCGGCCCTGGCCGCAGAAATGCCCTGCATCACGCCGCGAATTTCGGCGAGCCCCTTCAGACGGCCAATGAGCGAGTAACCGGGGTTGATCCGTTCTTTGCCGATATCGTCGGCGAGCAGATGCCCATGGTCTGGGCGAACGGGAATCTGCCAGTCGTCGCGTCCGGAAGCGTGGCGGCGCTCCTGCTCCTCAAGGAGAGCGAGGATGACGGCCGGGATATCGCTCGATCCGCCAAGATGGTCGGCCTCATGAAACGAGCCGTCCGCTTCGCGCTGGACGTTGCGCAGATGGGCGAAATGAATGCGCGAGCCAAACTCGCGCACCATCGCGGGCAGGTCATTTTCGGCGCGGGTGCCGTAGGATCCTGTGCAGAAGGTCAGGCCGTTGGCGGGGCTGTCGGCCGCCGCCAGGATGCGGCGCGCATCATTGGCCGTGGAAACGATCCGCGGCAGGCCATAGAGCGGGAAGGCCGGATCGTCGGGGTGGATGCAGAGTTTTACCCCGATCTCTTCGGCCACCGGGACGATCTCGCGCAGGAAGTGCGCGAGGTTTTCATGCAGGTCCTCGGCGCTGACGCCATCGTACTCCGCGAGTGCTCCGAGAAAGCCAGCGCGATCGAACTTGCGCTCCGATGCCGGCAGGCCGGCAATCAGGTTGCGTTCGATCCGTTCGATCTTTGCAGGGGTCATCGCAGCAAAGCGCGCCTGTGCCGCTTCGATCTGGGCCGGCGAATAGCTTTGCTCGACGCCCGGCCGCTTCAAGACGAAGAGATCGTAGGCGGCGAAATCGATGGCATCGAAGCGCAGCGCGTATCCACCTGTTGGCAGCGGGTGCATGAGTTCTGTGCGGGTCCAGTCGACCACCGGCATGAAGTTATAGCAGACCGTGCGAATGCCGCAGCGCGAAAGCGCCCGCATCGTGTCCTTGTACCAGCCGACGTAGCGTGCGCTGTCCGATGATTTGAGCTTGATCGAATTGTGCACCGGAATGCTCTCGACCACACTCCAGCGCAAACCTGCCGTCTCGATCAGCGCCTTGTGCTTCAGGATCTGATCGTCGGACCAGGGTGAGCCGTCATAGACGTGGTGGAGCGCAGTGACGATGCCCGTCGCCCCCGCCTGCCGGATATGGCTGAGCGGCACCGGGTCGTCGGGGCCATACCAGCGAAAGCACTCTTCCATCGGCCTCATTTCTGAACTCCTGCGATCTCGATGATGATCTTTATTGTTGGACCAGATGATGCATTAAGGAGCGACGCAGAGATAAATTCAAGTAAAAATGAGCGGATAATGCCGAATTCTTCCTAGTGACGCTGAAATCGCCGCAGGGTGCTTGACATGTTTTCCAATCTGGACCAACAAATAGAACAACGCAAAGGAGGAGAGCGTGGCGCACAATTCCGCAAAACCGGAGCATTCGACAGGCGTCGAGCCAGCTGAGGTCGGCAAGACGTCGGCGGTCGACAGGCTCGTCGAGCAGATCAGGGATCTGATCGCCGAACGCGGTCTCGGCATTGGCGACGCGCTGCCGACCGAGCGCGATCTCGGCGAACAGTTTCAGGCGGGGCGCAACACGGTGCGTGAGGCGCTGCAGGTTTTGCGCGCCTATGGGCTTGTCGAGACGCGGCCCAAGGTCGGCGCCGTCATCAGTGGCGGTCACGGCGAGGCGATCCGCCGGCTCTTTGCCTTTCACAATGGCATATCGCCCGATTCCTTTCGCGACCTTCAAGGCTTCCGCCGCATCATCGAGACCGGCGTCGGCGATCACATCATCCTTCATGCAAGCGAAACCGACCTCGACAGGCTGGAAGCGGCCAACGCCCGGATCCGGACGGCTGAGAGCGTCGAGGAAGCGGCTCGCTACGACTACGAATTCCACGAGGCGATCGTCGAACTCTCAGGCAACAGGACGACGCTCGCCGCCTACCGGATGATGCGCTCGGTGATCGAAGAGGTCATGCGTCTGGGCAAGGCGGAGCGGCCGGTGCAGTCGGCGACCTACGAGGCCCATGCCGAAATCATCGATGCGCTGAGAGCGCGCGACCGGATTGCCTACGCCTATCTCATGAGCCGTCATCTCGAATTCGGCCTCAAATTCGTCGGTGCGCCATCGGGCGCCCAACCCGCTGCGATCAAGACATAGGCGGCATCGTTTTCAGCATTCAGTCAGCACCGGCCCCTATGCCCGCGGGTCCGGCAATACGATCAAGGGCATCGGGGAGGAGACCCAAAATGATCATTGCAAAACGCCACGTCCTGACGCTCGCAGCCCTTCTGGTGAGCGCCAGCTTCGCACCCAATGCCGCCCTTGCTGATGGCAAGGCCATCGCCGGCATTGTCTTCCAGCAGGACCAGTATTTCCGCGGTATCCAGATCGGCATGGAGAAGGCGGCGGAAGCGGCCGGTGACGAGCTTCTCGCCGGAAACAGCGACAGCAAGCTCGAAAAAGAAGCGCAGCTGATCGACACCTATATTGCCCGCGGCGTCAACTCGATCGTTGTCGCGCCGCTTTCGGCCGACGCTTCCGTTCCGGCCCTCAAGAAGGCGCGCGATGCCGGCATCACCGTCGTCACCTACGGCACGTCGGCCAATGGCGATGTCGCCCAGGCAACGGTGACGAGTTCGGATCGGGATATCGGCATCGGCACCGGCGAGGCGGCCGCTCCGTTCCTGAAGACGCTTGGAAATGGCGCGAAGGTCAAGATCGGTACCCTCGCCTTCAAGGCGCTGTTGCCGGAGCAGTCGAACGCCCGCGTCGACGGCTTCCTGCACGTGGTGTCCGATCAGGTCGAGATCGTTGCCCAGCAGGATGCCTGGCTCGCCGAAAAGGCATTGGCCGTTGCCAGCGACATGCTGACCGCCAATCCGGATATCAAGGTGATCTATGCCGCCAATGAAGGTGGCACGATCGGCGCCGTCCAGGCGGTGAAGAAGGCCGGGCTCGAGGGCAAGGTGTTCGTCTTCGGCACCGACGGTTCCGAGCAGCTCGCCAACATGCTGCTCGACAAGGACAACGTGCTGCAGGCGACGACGGCGCAGCAGCCTCTCGAGGTCGGCAAGCAGGCGATCGAGGCCGCGCAGAAACTGCTGGAAGGCAAGACGTTCGAAACGAAGGTCAATGTTCCCGTCCTTCCGCTCACACGCGCAAATGCCGACGGCGTGGCTGCCTACAAGGAAGGCCTGAAGGCTCTGAAGTAAGGTTGCGGGGCGGGGTCTTTTGGCCCTGCCCATCCATTGCTGCGCCAACCGGAAACCACGGATGACCTACTCACAACCCCGGACAGATGCCGCTCAAGGGCGGCTCGAATTCCGATCCGTCACGAAGCGTTACGGCCCGACGGTCGCCCTGTCGGAGTTTACCCATGATTTTGCCCCGGGACGCGTTCATGCCCTGATGGGAAAGAACGGCTCCGGCAAATCGACGCTGATCAAGCTTCTCGCCGGCGTCACCGAACCCACCTCGGGCACGATCAGCGTCAACGGACGAGACCAGACATTTACCTCGCCGCACGATGCGTTCGATGCCGGTATCGTGACCGTGCACCAGGAGTTGTCGCTGGTGCCGGAACTCTCCGTCGGCGAGAACATCTTTCTCGGTCGCCTGCCGCACACCAGGCGTGCCGGCTTTCGCGTCGTCGACTGGAAAGGGCTGCATCGCCGCGCGACTGACCTTCTGTCCGACATGGGACTTTCGATCGATTCCCGTCAGCCGGTCTCAGCGCTCAGCGTCGGGCAGCAGCAGGTGGTCGAGATCGTCAAGGCGATGTCGTTCAACCCGTCGATCCTGCTGCTCGACGAGCCGACATCGGCGCTGGCCTCGAAAGAGGTCAAGCAGCTTTTCGCGCTGATCGAGCGGTTGCGGGCGCGCGGCGTGACGATGATCTACATCACCCACCGGATGAGCGAGCTTTTCGAGATCGCCGACACCTGCACGGTCATTCGCGACGGTCACTATATGGGCGCGGTCGAGATGCGCGCGACCTCGCCCTCCGAGATCGTCGGTATGATGTTCGGCGACGCCGCCCGCGCGACGCGTCCGCCGCGACAGACGATCGACCGGGTGAAGCCGCTGCTCCAAGTACGCGGCCTGACCCGGGCAGGTCACTTCAACGACGTCTCCTTCGACCTTTATCGCGGCGAAATCCTCGGGATCGCCGGTCTGCTCGGCTCGGGCCGGACCGAACTCATGCGCGCGATCTTCGGCGCCGACCGGATCGATGCCGGCACGGTTCACCTTGAGGGACGGTCGATGACGGGGGCGACGCCGCGTCAGATGCGCGCCGCCGGCCTTGGCTATACGCCGGAGAACCGCAAGGAGGTCGGCCTCGTGCAGTCGCTGCCGACCGCCGACAATCTGTGCATGGCAAGTCTCGGTCCGATTGCACGCAATGGTCTCATTTCCCGCCGGCGCGAACAGCCGTTTATCGACCGCCAGATCGCCGACCTGCACATCAAGTGCGGCGATCCGGAACTGCCGGTGTCTTCGCTCTCGGGCGGCAACCAGCAGAAGGTGGTGATCGGCAAGTGGCTGAACAGGGCTCCGTCGGTGATGTTCTTCGACGAGCCGAGCCGTGGCGTCGACGTCCAGGCCAAGCGGCAGATCTTCGATATCATATGGCAGAAGGCATCGCAGGGTCTTTCGAGCATCTTCGTTTCGACGGAGCTCGAGGAGGTCCTCGAAGTGGCCGACCGCATTCTGGTGATGCACCACGGCAATGTGGTGGCAGAGGTGGACCCCACCAGCATCGACCTTACCCAACTCTACGGCCTATGCATGGAAGGGGCCTCCCAATGACACTTGTCAGCCAGACCGCAGAAGACAGGGGACAGAACGTCTCGCTGCGACTGCTCAAGACCTACCCGATGGAGATCATCCTCGCGGCTCTGGTCCTGTTCCTCATCCTGATGGCACCGGGTTTTGCCTCGACCGCCAACATCCTCAACGTGCTGCGAACCGTGGCGATGCTGGGGATCATCGCCTTCGGCATGACGGCGGTGATCATCTCGGGCGAGATCGATCTTTCTGTCGGCGCCGGGGTGGCGCTGGCCGGTTGCATCGTCGCCTGGTTCGCCGATGCCTACACGGACGCAATCGGCGGCTGGAGTGCGGTCATCCTCGGCTTTGCCGTGGCACTCACTGTCGGCTTCTCGCTCGGCTATCTCACCGGCCGCTTCCGGCAATGGTTCAACGTGCCGACCTTCATTACCACGCTCGCCCTCTTTGCCGCCCTTCGCGGTGTCGCCAATCTCATCACCGGCGGATTTCCGCTGTCGACCTTTCCGGCCGGCTTCGATTTCCTCGGCGGCGGCTATCTCTTCGGCATACCGTTCCCTGTCTACATCTTCGCACTCACCTTCGCCGCCATGCATTTCCTGATGAAATACACCAGCTTCGGCCGCGAGGTTTATGCGGTCGGCGGCAACATGGAGGCAGCGCGGCTTTCAGGCATCGACATCTGGAAGGTGAAGGCGCTGACGCTCGGTCTTACCGGGGCATTGACGGCGATTTCGGGAACGCTGATCGCCTCGCAGATCGGCGCTGGCACCGGCACGACCGCCACCGGCATGGAACTCGACGTGATCGCGGCCGTCATCATCGGCGGCACCTCGCTGTTCGGCGGCAAGGGCCGGATCTGGGGAACCCTGATCGGGGTGCTTTTCCTCGGCTGCATCTCCAACGGCATGACGCTGATGAATGTCAGCGAGTACTGGCAGTACGTCGTGCGTGGCGGGATCATCCTTGGCGCCGTGCTTCTCAATCAAGTCCTGGAACGTGTGCGCTAAGGGGAATTCGGAGCTGATCATGACTGAATTTGCAGGAAAAATAGCGCTCATCACCGGAACCTCCGGCATCGGGCTGGCATCGGCGATCCGGCTTGCTACGGCCGGCGCCAAGGTTCTCGCTTGCGGCAACGATGCCGCGGCGAACGCGGCGTTCGACCGGATCGCCGGCGAGCGCGGCCTTGCCATGGCCTCGCGACTGACCGACGTGTCGGTCGAGGCAGAGGTGGCGGCCGCCGTCGCCGACGTCGTATCGCGCCATGGCGGGCTCGACATTGTCGTCAACGCCGCCGCCGTCCATCCCTTTGGCACCGTTCTCGACACCAGCTTCGAAACCTGGAACCGGTGCCTGTCCGTCAATGTCGGCTCTATCTATCTGACCGGACGCTTTGCCATCCCGGAGATGGACAAGCGCGGCGGCGGGGCGATCGTCAACATCTCCTCGGTGCAGGGTCACAACTGCCAACAGAACGTCGCAGCCTATGTCGCCACCAAAGGCGCCATCCATGCGCTGACCCGCGCAATGGCGCTCGATCACGCCGACATCCGCGTGCGGGTGAACTCCGTCAGCCCAGGCTCCGTTCGCACGCCGCTGTTGTCGCTGGCCGCGCGCACCTATGGCGGCGAGGGCGTCAGCGAAGAGGACGCCTTCGCCCGCTTCGGTGCGGCCCACCCGGTCGGCCGCATCGGCGAGCCGGAGGAGGTCGCAGAACTCGTTGCCTATCTCGCCTCCGATCGTGCCGGCTTCATCACCGGATCGGATTTCCGCATCGACGGCGGGCTCACCGCCGGCATCGGCGTGAAATAATCGCACAGGGAAAGAACAAGATGAAAATCGGCCTTGGCCTCTACCGTGAACAGCTCACGCCCGACAATTATCGCTTCGCACTTCAGTCCGGCGCGACCCATATCGTTGCGCACCTGACCAACTATTTCGCCGGCAAGGACCCGAAGATCGACAGCGGCGACACCGGTGGGTGGGGCGATTGCTCGGCCGACCGCCTCTGGACCTATGAGGAGCTGTCGGCGCTCGTTCAGGACGTGCGTGCTGCCGGCCTCGAGCTTGCCGCGATCGAGAATTTTTCGCCGCGCTTCTGGCACGACATCCTTCTCGACGGTCCGGAACGCGGCGCGCAGATCGAGGCGTTGAAGCAATTGATCCGCGATGCCGGGAAGGCGGGCGTGCCCTGCATCGGCTACAACTTCTCGCTCGCCGGCGTCTACGGCTGGACGCGCGGCCCCTATGCGCGCGGCGGTGCGGAATCCGTCGGCTTCGGCGTCGAGGATGCGCCGGGTGCCGTGCCCGATCCGGATGCGCCGATCCCCGACGGCATGGTCTGGAACATGCGCTATCGGCGCGGGCTGCCTGGCGCAAAGCCGGTGTCGGTCAGCAATGCCGAGATCTGGGACCGTCTCTCCCGGTTCCTGAAGGAAGTCGTCCCGGTTGCCGAAGAGGCTGGTGTCATGCTCGGCGCCCATCCCGATGACCCGCCGGCGGAAGTGCTGCGTGGCACGGCCCGTCTGGTCAACCGGCCGGAGAAGTACGATCGGCTGATGTCGATCGTCGATTCCCCATCGAACGGGCTGGAGCTCTGCCTCGGCTCGCTGCAGGAAATGCCGGGCGGCGATATTTACGAACATGTCCGCCGGTTCGCGCGCTCGGGCCGCATCGGCTACATCCATTTCCGCAATGTCAGGGGCAAGATGCCGCGCTACGTCGAAACATTCGTCGACGAAGGCGATATCGACATGGCCGAAATCGTCCGCATCCTGCGCGACGAGAACTATCAAGGCGTGATGATCCCCGACCATACGCCGGCCATGACCTGTGCCGCCTCCTGGCATGCGGGCAAGGCGTTTGCGCTTGGGTACATGCGGGCGCTGGTGCAGAACGCCCATGCGCTCGGACCGTCCCGGTCGCTTGTCCATGATATCGCGGCCGAATAGGAGACGCGGATGGAGAGGTCGATCACCTGTGTAGCCCCGGTCGGTGACAAATGCGGCGAGGGCGCCGTCTGGGCGGCATCCGAGCAGGTGCTCTACTGGAGCGACATCAACCGCTTCCTCGTCCATCGCTATGATGAGGCGAGCGGTGCCGTGCGCTCCTGGATGTTCGAAGAGCCGGTGGTGGCGGTATCACTGACAAGCGAGCCTGGCCGGTTCCTTCTGGCGCTCGCCTCGAAGCTCGTCTGGTGGTGGCCGCAGGGCGACAGGCGCGAGGAGCATGGTTTCCGCTTGCCCGGTTACCCGCGCGTGCGCCTGAACGACGGGCGCGCCGATCCGGCCGGACATTTTTGGGTCGGGTCGATGAAGAACAACGTTCTGCCCAATGGGGAACTTGGCGAGACGGCAGCAGGCGAGGGCATTCTCTACCGCATAGCACCGGATGGAAATGTGAGCGAATGGCGGCATGGGCTCGGCATTTCCAACACGCTGTGCTGGAGCCCCGATCGCAGCACCTTCTATTTCGCCGATACGCTCGCAAACGAGATCTACGCCTTTGATTACGCAGTGGTTGATGGCTCGATTTCGAACGAACGGGCCTTCCTTGCCGATTTCTCCCGCGGTTCTCCGGATGGCTCGGCAATGGATAGCGATGGCTATCTCTGGAACTGCCGTTTCGGCGGCGGCTGCATCGCGCGCGTGTCGCCTGAGGGCGCGGTGACGGAGGTCATCCAAATGCCGGTTACCAACATCACGACCTGCACCTTCGGCGGCGCGGACCTGAAGACGCTCTATGTCACGACGGCGAGCATCCTCTCGAAACCGGGAGAGCGGCTCGCCGGTAGCCTGTACTCTCTCAGGGTCGAGGTTCCAGGGCTGGCGGAGAACCGTTTTGGCAGGATCGTTTCGGCATGACCGAGACGACAAGGCGCGGCCTGGCCTGGGCGCATGGATGCCTGGCGGTACAATCTTTGGGCGGCATGCTCGGGCCGGTCACCTTCCTGCTGCCCGACGGGCGGCAGGTCAACCCGTTGCATGTGGCGCCCTGGGGCGGGGATCCGAACAGAACGGCGCTGCCACCGATCCTTCAGGAATTGCGCGGCGAATGGCCTTGCGTGCCGTTTGGCAGCGATGGTTCACGCCCGCTTGGCACCGGCTGGTCCGATGCAGGCGAGACTTTCGCCGGCGCGGATGTGCCGCACGGCCACGGGTCGAACGTGCATTGGAACTGGGGCGACTGCGGCGATCGGCAGATCGTCTTGACGTGCAGCTACCCCGAGGACCATCCGGTCAGGCAAGTGCGCCGGTCCATCGTGCCGGACCCGAACGCCGCCGCGATCGATATCACGCTCGAAATCGAGGTGCGGCGACCGTGCCGGTTGCCGATCGGCCTGCACCCCACCTTCCGCCTGACGCCCCGCCCCGGATCCGTCAGGCTCGAACCGGGAAAGTACAACGAGACGCACAGCTTTCCCGGTGATGTGGAGCCGGGCGCTGCCCTGTTTGCGCCAGATCGCCGATGGTCGAAGCTCCAGAGCGTCGATGCCCGCGACGGCACCACCGTCGATGCGACATCCGTACCGCTTGACCAGAATGCCGAGGAACTGCTGCAGCTTGTCGGCGTCGACGGCACGGTCGCCTTGCACTATCGGGACGAGGGGTTTCGTGCACGGCTCGCGTGGCAGAAGGAGCATTTTCCAAGTCTGCTGCTCTGGTACAGCAATCGCGGCCGGAAAGCCTATCCATGGGACGGGAAACATCTGGCACTTGGCGTTGAGCCGGTTTGCTCGGCCCTGGACCTCGGCCCCGCGGTGTCGACGGCCGACAACCCGGTGGCTTCGCCGGCCAGCCCGACCTCGCTGTCTTTCCATCCCGATCAGCCATTCATCACGCGCTACCGGCTCTCGGTTGAAGCCGCAGCCCTGGGCTGAAGTCCTTACGTCATTTCGTCGGCGTCTGGACCGCTCCTGACCTCTTGCGCCTCTGTCGCTGCCGGTTCTGTATCCATCGGGACAAGCGGTGCCACCATGAAGGTTACACAAGGGTCGCGTAAGGCCCTCGTCAACTGGAACGGTTTTTCGTTCGGGCGCCTGCCTGCCGATCACTTCTTGCGGCAGGTGCAGGGGTCGTAGCCGTTGGCAAACAATCGGCCGGGCCTCATGCCAATTGCCACCGGGACGTCGCGGACCTCTGAAACGCGCAGAGATCTGGTAATTGCAAGGGCCGCCTCGGCGCAGATGGCCGCGTCTTCGGCTGCGTTGTGATGCGCGAAGGTCAGGCCGAGATGGCCGGCCAGGATGTTGAGCTTGTGCGATCCGAGATGCGGCCAGACCTTTTGCGCCATCTTCACAGAACAGAGATAGGACAGGTCCGGGTAATCCTGCCGGTAGAGATCGAGACAGGAACGCCAGACGCTGAAATCGAAGGCCGCATTGTGGGCGATCATGGTCGCGCCGCGAAAGTCGTCGGCGAACTCGTCCATCACCTCGGGAAATTCACCCGCATCTTCGACGTGTTCCGGGCGAATGCCGTGAATGGCGATGTTGAAGGAGGAAAAGCGCATGTCTTTCGGGCGGATCAGCCGTTCCTCGACCCGCACGACACGATCATCCTCGATCCAGGCCAGACCGACGGAACATGCGCTGCCACGCTGCTCGTTGGCGGTTTCGAAATCGATGGCGATGGTCTTCAAGGCATTCTTCCGGCTGGTCTTGTGCAGCAGGACCGAGGCGCTGCAACACCCTTCGCCCGTTCTGTTGAACGTGCGACGAATGCTGTAGCGATATGCAGGCGATTCGGCAAAGCTCGCTCGGTATTGGCGCGACAACCGCGCCCAGCGCTTGATGCCGTCGCCATAGCCCCTATTTCGCGACCCTTGCCGATGTTGCGCAGCTCAACAGCCGGCAAAACACTTTGCGTATGCGATTGGCACGCTCATGGCATCTCGTTTTGTTGCCGGTCCCGGAACGCCGCTTCGCCGGCATCCGACACTTCGACCCATTTCTTGTCAGGCACGGCGTCCGCGCCATAGTTGTCGTTCCAGTTCCACCATTTGTAGGTCGGCGTCTGGGGGTAGCCCGCAGGGGAATCTTCCCAGACCTCCTGGCGCCCGAGCGGTGTGATGTCGAGATAGTTCCAGGTGCTCCCCATCTGTTCGTCGCCGCGGTTGTTGATGAAGTAGGTGCGGAACACACGCTTGCGGTCGCGGTAGAACACGTTGGTACCGTGCCATTCGGCGACGCCGAAGTCGGCATCGAAATCGTCGGTGATGGTGAACCATGGGATTTCCCAGCCCATGCGCGCCTTGAGCCGCGCGATGTCGGCCTGCGGCGCGCGCGAAACAAAGACGAGTGTTGTGTCACGCGCGTTCAGGTGGGCGATGTGGGCAACCTGGTCGGCGACCATGGAGCAACCCCTGCAGGCATGATCCGGCCAGCCGAACACGCCCGGTTCGAAGAAGGCGCGGTAGACGATCAATTGGCGTCGACCGGCAAACAGGTCGATGAGGCTGGCCCTGCCCGCAGGGCCGTCGAAGCCATAGGCTTTTTCCACCGCCATCCACGGCATGCGCCGGCGTTCGGCGGCAAGTGCGTTGCGCGCGCGGGTCTGGACCTTTTCCTTCACCAGCAGCTGCTGGCGGGCGTCCTCCCAGGCCCGTGGCGACACGACCGGTGGTGTCAGCATGGCGGGGTGACCGCCTTTTTCCGCAGATGTCGTCATGGCGGTTGAAACCTCCTCGTTGGCGCGGGCGTTTTCGCGCAAGATTGCTCTGGAGGTAGTTTCGCACCGGAACGGGTTCGATGGGAGTAACAAGTGTGACGACATTCCGGTTGCCGGCGTGTCCTGCGCCCGGGACGCTGCAGCACGCAGCAGCGCCTCACCCGGGACGGTTCAATCGGTCTTTCCGAGTTCCGGTGCCAGCAGCCCAAAGAGAACGTCGAGCATCACATACATCGGCGCGCGGCCGGTCGGAACGATGAGTGGCCCCGCGGACGTGCGGTAGGCATTGAGATTGATGTTCTCGTCGGCAAGCGAGGCGACGATCGAGCCGCCTGGAGAGATGGCGACGATGCGCGCGCCCGACTTCTTGGCGATCTCGATGTTGGAAATCAGATAGCTGGTGCGGCCGGAAAAGGAGAGCACGAACAGCACATCCAAGGGGGACAGGCGTGCCGCCGAGACCATCTGCAAGGTCGGATCGGAATAGGCGACGCTCGCGATCCCGAGGGAGGCCATGCGATGCTGGGCTTCGCCTGCCAGAAAACCGGATCCGCCGTAGCCATAGACGTCGATCCGGCGGGCGCGCGCCAGAAGGCTGACCGCACGACGCAGGGAATCGAGGTCGAGGTCATGCCGCGTCTCCCGTAACGCTTCCGCCGCCCGATTGAAGATGTCGTCCACCATGCCGGCGAACGGATCGGTTCCGCTCTCGGCGACGGTCGCCGTGGACTGGCGAACGGCGAGCTGCTGGGCAAGTTTCAGGCGGAAATCCGGAAATCCGTCGCAGTCGAGCCTGCGGCAGAAGCGGATGATCGAGGGTTCGCTGACCTTGGCGACGCGCGCAGCATCCGTGATCGACCAGGTGATCGCCGTGCTCGGCGTGTCGAGGATCGCTTCCGCGATCCTGCGCTCGGCGGGCGTGAACTGGGACAGGGATTGCCTGATCAGATCCAGCATGGGACCCATCGTACCGACATCTCGGATGCTCGTGTCATGAAGCGTCTTTCGCAATTGCGGATTACAACCTGCCGTCTGCCATCAGCTTCGACAGGCAGGACGATTGATAGTCAAAACCGGCCTGCGCGACAACGAGCCTTTTCACGGCGCCAAGCGCCTGCTCGTTTGCCTCGAGGCGTCGTCCGTTTGCGTCCTGAGCGATGATCTGCCCGGCGGCGGCCGCAACCAGTTGTACGCCGGCGGCGATGTCCCAGGCGCTGAATTTCGACTCGTAGGAAACGGCCACGCGGCCGACCGCCACATAGGCAAGGTGGAGCGCGCAGGAGCCCAGGCGCCGAACGGCGCGAAACGAGGTGACGAGATCGGCATAGGCCTCGAGCGCCGCCAGATCGGGCCGTTCGCCTTCATAGGGGGCGTTGCTCAGCAGTTCGACATGGCGATCGCTGTTGGCGCGCGCAAAAGGCGAGACGACGTCGCCGTTCAGCGTCAGGCGTCCGTCGCTCGCCATGAACAGCTCTTCCCGCATCGGATCGTAGACGATGCCGCAGACCGGCTCGCCGGCATAGTAGGCAGCGATCGAGACGCAGAAGAACGGCAGGCCGGAGGCGAAATTGCTGGTACCGTCGATCGGGTCGATGATCCAGGTCGTCTCGCCCTCACCCTGCCAGCCGCTTTCCTCGCCGAGAATGCGCGACTGCGGCAGTCGCGACCAGATGATGTCGCAGGCGGCCCGTTCCGCCGCCTTGTCGCAGGCGGTCACGATGTCGAAGAAACCCGCCTTCTGCTCGGTCTGCAGCGTCTCCGGGCTCGCCTCGATGAAGCCCTTGCGCGCCACTGCGCCTGCAGCGAGCGCGGCTTCCTTGGCAACGCTTGTGATCGTTTCGTAGAGACTGTGGAGGATGGGCTGGTTGATGGTCATGCGGCTTTTCCCATGTCGGCGGCTTCACTGTTCGGCAGGATCCAGACGGGCTGGCTGTCGACGGACAGGCGCAGCATCTGGCCGACTTCAGCCACGCCCGTGCGGTAGTAATTGCTGTCGAGGAAGACGCATTCCTGCCCCTCCAGATCAGTCAGGTATTCGACATAGGCGCCCTGGAACACAACGCGGCGCACCTTTGCCTGCATCGCTCCTTCTGCATCGACACGGATATGCTCCGGCCGAACGACGCAGCGCACCTCTTCGCCCGGTCTGAAGGCACGGCTGCCGCGCGGCAACGTGAAGGCAACCGTGGAGGCGATGCGGATCGACAGGGTGGATTGGTCAACCGCCTCGATACGGCCATTCAGAATGTTTGCCTTGCCCATGAATTCGGCGACGAAGCCGGTGCCGGGACGGGAATAGACGTTGAGCGGCGTGTCGTCCTGTTCGATGACGCCGTTGCGCATCACCACGACACGGTCCGAAATTGCCATGGCCTCGCTCTGGTCGTGGGTAACGTAAAGGCTGGTGATCCCGAGACGAAGCTGGATGGCGCGCAGTTCGTCGCGCATACGCTCGCGGAGCTGTGCGTCGAGGTTGGAGAGCGGTTCGTCGAACAAAAGCACTTTCGGCTGAGTGACGACGGCGCGGGCAAGCGCCACGCGCTGCTGCTGGCCGCCCGACAACCGTGAGGGCGAGCGGTCGGCGTAGGTCTCGAGCGCCATCGTCGCAAGGACGGAGCCGACCCGGTCCTTCATCTCCTGCCGCGGCAGGTTGAGAAGCCGCACGCCGTATTCGACGTTTTCACGCACGGTCATGTGCGGGAAGAGGGCGTAGCTCTGGAACACCATGCCGACATTGCGGGCATTGACGGGGACATTGGTGACGTCGCGCCCGCCGATTGTGATGGCGCCCTCCGAGGGCGTCTCGAAACCGGCAAGCATGCGCAGCGTCGTCGTCTTGCCGCAGCCCGAGGGGCCAAGCAAGGTCACCAGCGTCCCCTCTTCGATGACGAGGTTGAGCCGATCGACCGCAAGGCCTGCGGCCACGCCGGCCGCCCCGGGGAAGCGCTTTGAAATATTGGAGAAAATGACTTTCGACATGGGATTACCTCTTGGGCGATGTCGACGACAGGAGAAGTTGCATGAGCGCCAGGATGGCGAGCACGACGAAGACGAGGATGCTGCAGTAGGCCGCCGCGACCCCGATCTTCAGCGTTTCCACCTGCGACAGGATGGTGACCGTGATCAGCGTCCAGTTGGCCGAAACCAGAAAGATCACTGCGCTGAGCGTCGTCAGAGACCGGGTGAAGGCATAGGATAGCGAGGTGAACAGCGCCGGTTTGAGCAGCGGCAGGGTGATCTGGAAGAAGGTCCGCGTGTTGGAAGCGCCGAGCGTCATCGAGGCCTCCTCGATCGACTTGTCGATCTGGCGAAGCTGGTTCGAGCCTGCTTCGATGCCCACTTGCAGGTTCTTCACCACCATGGCGGCGACCACGATGAAAGCCGTGCCGGTCAGGAGCAGCGGTGGCGCGTTGAAGGTGCTGACATAGCCGATGCCGAGAATGGTGCCGGGCGCGGCGAAAGAGAGCAGCGTGCCCCAGCGCAGAAGAAAACTGCCGGGAAATGCCTTCCTCACCAAGAGATAGGCGATGAACATGCCCGCAATGGCTGTCACAGGCGTGGTGATCCCCGCCAGCAGCAACGAGTTGGCAAGTGTCTGGAATCCGGCGGTGAAAACCGTTGCGTAGTGGTCGAACGTCAGCGTGTTGTCGATGCCCGGCAGCCGCGTGAACGAGACGTAGATGACCGTCAGGTAGAACAGCAGGATCGCAAAGACGATCGCGTAGCAGAGGATCGAAAGCGGCAGCACCACGGCCGCGCCGGAAATGCGGATCGTTTGAGCCGTCGGCTTGCCGGTGACCGTCACGTAGCTTCGCTTGCTGACCCAGTAGCGATGGACAAGAAAGGCGGTGATCGACGGCACCAGCATGAGGCTCGCGAGCAGCGCGCCGGAATGCAGGTCGAAGTAACCGACCATCTGCGAATAGGCTTCGACGGCAAGCGTGTTGAAATTGCCGCCGATCAGCATCGGGTTGCCGAAATCCTCCACCGATTTGACGAAGACGAGCAGCGCCGAGCTCAGGATCGCCGGCGTGACGAGCGGCAGCGTCACCCGCGAGAAAGTGACCCAGCGCGAGGCGCCGAGCGAGGCGGAAGCATCTTCCAGCGCACTGTCGATCGATTGCAACATGCCGCGGATGTTGAGATAGGCGATCGGCGTGAAGGCAAGCGACTGGATCAGGACCAGGCTGTGAAAGCCGTAGACGTTGGCGTTGCGGATGCCGAGCAGCTCACGGGTGATGAGGCCCGAGCGCCCGAACAGGATCACCACCGCGAGCGCCATGACGAAGGGCGGCGAGATGATCGGCAGCAGCGCCACCCCATGCACGAAGGTCTTGCCGGGCATGGTCGTACGCGTTGCCGCAAAGGCGAGAACGAAGCCGATCAAGGTGGCGATCACGGCCGAGGTCGCCCCGAGCAACAGCGTATTGAACAACGATTCCCAGACAAAGGACTTGGACAGGACCTCGGCCAGCGCGGCGAGATCGAAGCCGCGGTCGGTGATGACGGCCTGCTTCAGAACGGTGAAGATCGGCAAGGCGGCAAAGACGAGCACCGAGACCGTGACGACGGCGAAAATGCCGAACAGCCAGGGATCGACGACAATCTTGCGCAGGAAGGCCGGCGATGCCCCCGTCCGCCCGGACGGGGTCGCTTGCGAGACGAGGGTCATGGCGAGGCTCCTTGCCGGCGTTACTTGGCGTCGGCCTTGTGGCGCACGTCGTTTTCGTAGCGCTCCAGCAGGCGCGCGCGATTCTCGCCGGCCCAGCTGAAGTTGTAGTCGATCATCTTCACGTTGGAGAGGTCGATCTTGGCCTCAGGGTTCTTGTAGCCCGGCACGATCGGCCCGCGGAACGTTGCGCCGATGGCAGCCTGGCCCTTCTCGGTGAGCACCCAGTCGAGGAAGCTGGCGGCAGCCTTGGACTGCTCCTCAGGCGCGTTGGCGATGGCCGCCGCCGCATTCACCTCGAAGCCGGTTCCCTCTTCGGGAAAGGCGTAGCCGACCGGATAGCCCTGTGCCAATGCGGCCTCGATGTCCTGCGTATAGGCCATGGCAAGCGCGATCTCGTTGTTGGCGACCATGCGCGATGGCGCGACGCCGGAGCGCGTGTACTGAACCACGTTCTCGTCGATCGTCTTCATAAGCTCGAAGGCAGGCTCCTCGCCGAAAAGCTGCACCATCGAGGCGAGAGCCACATAGGCTGTTCCCGACGATGCCGGATGAGCCAGAGCGACGCTCTGCTTGAAGGCCGGATCGGCAAAGGATTTCCAGCTTGTCGGCGGCTTGGCGCCGGTTTCATCGAGAACCGCCTGGCTGTAGGCAAAGACGATTGGCGAGAGGGAGATGGGGGTCCAGCGGCCGTCCTTGTCGGTGTAGCGCTGGTCAACTTTATCGATGCCGGCATTCTTGTGCGGTGCCAGCAGGCCCTCATTGGCGGCCTGGATGAAGTTGTCGGCAGCGCCTGCAAGCCAAAGCCCGGCCTGCGGATTGCTCTTTTCCGCCCGAATGCGGGCGAGGATTTCGCCGGCGCCGATGCGCACGAACTGCGCTTCGATGCCGGTATCGTCCTTGAACGCCTTCAGGACGGAGGCGCAATCGTCTTCCGACATCGGGCAATAGACGGTCATTCCGGCGGCTTGCGCACTGCCGGACGAGAAAACTGAGCATAGGGCAACAAGCGCTGAAGCCAGCGCGAAACGGCGTGACATATCGATTTCCTCCGAACGATCGCATCGGCCTCATCCGAGAGCCCTTCTTGGGCCCTCATGGTCTCACTCGCCGTGCGTGATCATCGTCATAATGAAGAAAGCTACATATGTCAAAAGAAATGTAGGTTAGCTACATTTGTCGCCGGGCGACGAAGACACGTCACAGATACTGTTCTCGGTGGGGCATCGTTCTGTGGCGCCAGAGTGTCGCCGAAACGCTTTCCGGCAAGCGCCTGCGATCCTATCGCAAGGCATAAAGCGCCAGACCGATTGCGACGGCGAAAGTGAGTGCCGCAAACAGCAGGTTCAACGTGGATTGATACTTGCTGAAGCCATGGGCGGCGCGGCAACCCGTGAGGGCGCCAAGCGCTCCGCCGCCGATGAATGAAAAAGCGAGAGGCCAATCGACAAGGCCGGAGAATGTGTAGCTCGCCCCGGTGGTCAGGCCGAATGCGGAAATCGCCACCAGCGATGTGGCGATTGCGTTAATCGTCGGCATGCCTGTGGAAACCATCAGGCCCGGCACGATCAGGAAGCCGCCACCGATCCCGAAGAAGCCGGAGACAATGCCGGTTCCGGCTCCAAACGAGAGCACCTTCGGTGCGTTTCTGGGCGTGCAGCTCGACGCCGGATCACCGACCAGGTGTCGCCGCCTCAACATCGTCACGCTGACGACGGCCATGAGCGCCGCAAACAGCAGCAAGAGCCTTTGTCCATCCAGTGCCTTGCCGAGCGTGGCGCCGATCCACGCACCGCCGATGCCGGTGATGCAATAAAGGCTAGCACAGCGCCATTTGACCGTGCCGTGTCGCGCATGCATCGCCAATCCCGACAGCGCGTTCGCCGCAACCGCGACGGCGCTGGTCCCGATTGCCACATGCACGTTGCTGACGCCGACGACCTGAACGAGCAGGGGGACGGCCAGAATCGAGCCACCGCCGCCAAACAATCCAAGGCTGAAACCGACGAGACCGCCGCACAATGCTGCCAACACGAACTGGACAACGTCTAGCGTCATGGTCGACAGCTCCGTCGAGGGTGAGCCGACGGCACCAGCGATGCACCCGGGCCGGTGGAAAGCCCTGGTGCCGAGCATTGTCTTGAAGGCAATGGCTTCAGGACCATGCCGCCCCTCGCAGCGCATCGATCGGGAATTTCAGGTAGCGCCGGCCGTTCTCCTCCGGCTCCGGGAGCCGGCCGCCGTTGATGTTGACCTGCAGGGCGTGGAGGATGAGCTTGGGCATCGGCAGCGTTCGATCCCGTCCCTCGCGGAACGCGACGAACTCGCTTTCGCAGGCATAGCGCGTCAGATGGATGTTGTCCGTCTTCTGCTGGGCGACGGTGCTTTCCCAGCGCGGTTCCCGGCCACCAGGCTGATAGTCATGACCGACGAAGATGCGGGTGTCGTCAGGCAGAGCCATGATATCGCGGATGCTCGTCCAAAGCGCGTTGGCGCTGCCGCCGGGGAAGTCGGTGCGCGCAGTTCCGCTGTCCGGCATGAACACCGTGTCGTGCACGAAGGCCGCGTCACCGACGCGATAGGTGATCGACGCCAGCGTATGCCCCGGCGAGAACATCACTCCGGCCTCGAGAGTGCCGATCCGGAACGTGTCGCCGCGATCAAACAGCCGGTCCCATTGCGATCCATCCGTTTTCAGGCCTGGCCAGTTGTAAATGTCGGCCCAGAGTTTCTGCACATCGACGATATGCGCGCCGATGGCCGTGGGGGCGCCGGTCTTGGCCTTCAGATAGGCGGCGGCCGAAAAGTGGTCGGCATGCGGATGGGTATCCAGGATCCACTGGACGTCGAGGTTTTGCGCGCGGACAAAGTCGAGCAGCCGGTCGGCATTGCCAGTCGCTACCGCGCCGGACTTCTCGTCGAAGTCGAGCACCGGATCGATGATTGCGCAGGCCCGCGTTTTCGTATCGCTGACCACATATTGCACGGACCAGGTTCGCGGATCGAAGAAAGCCGCAATGTCGGGCCTCGTCATCGCTCACGCCCCCAGTGCAAGTGCGGCGCGCGGGAAGAAAATGGCGCGCGACGGATCGAAATCATAATGTTGCTCGTAGCTGGCCGCGTCGGCCGCAAGCTGGCCGACGGCCTCGAGGATGAACGCCACTTCCTCGTCCGAAAGCAGGACGCTGAAGTTCAGCCGGACAAAACCCGGCTTCAGCATTTCCTGTCCTGAAAGAATGGCCTCGCGCAGGCGCTGCGACTGGCCATCGTCAATTCCCAGGAGCCGGTGCACATAGGGTCCGGCGCAGGCGCAGCCGCCGCGTGCCTGGATGCCGAAGCGGTCGCTGAGCATGCGGGTTACCAGTTGCTGGTGAACATGGCCGCCCTTGCCGTCCCTGACGCGGAAGGAAAAGATTGGCAACCGCTCCGGCCCGAGAGGACCAAGTAGTTCCAGTCGCTCGTTGCCGCGCCATGCGGCGATTGCGCGGCGGGTCAAGTCCGCGTTTCTGGCCTGCATTGCCGCAGCCCCGATCGCTTCCTTGACGAGGAAGGCGAGTGCCGCGCGGATATCGCCGACGACGTTCGGGGTGCCGGCTTCCTCGCGCGCCTCGAGGCTTTGGCTGTAGTCATGGCCGGTCGGCGAAACGAACTTCACCGTGCCGCCGCCGGGCCAGGATGGTTTTGCCGTGACAGCCGCGTCGCGTCGCAGGATCAGGACACCCGACGTGCCCGGCCCGCCGATGAACTTGTGCGGCGAGACGACCACCGCGTCGATCTTGGCGTCGTCGTCGGGCGACATGTCGATCGGCAGGTAGGGGCCGGCGCCGGCATAGTCCCACACCATCTTTGCGCCCGCAGCCTTGGCGATCCGGGTGACGGCTGCAACGTCGGTGACGATGCCCGTGACATTGGAGGCGGCGGAGAAGGCGCAAATCGTGAGATCGGCCGGCTGTAGCAACGCGTCGCCGAGCGCGCTGAGATCTGGCCCACCCGCTGGACATTCGGCAATCTCGACCACTTCGGCGCCGCTTTCACGCCAGGGCAGGATGTTGGAATGATGTTCATAGGGTCCGATCAGGATGCGAACACGCCGCCCAGTGGCGACCGCCTCGGTGACCCCCAACAGGTTCACGAGCCGATTGATGCCGGCGGTGGCGCCGGAGCCGGCGAAAATTACGGCATGCTCAGGTCCGGCTCCGCAGCAACCGGCGATCACCGCGCGCGCGTCGCGACGCAGCCGGGTCATGAAGCCGCCGCAGTAGGACGCTTCGGTGTGGCTGTTGGCGTAGTAGGGCAGTACCTGCTCGAGAATGAATTGCTCGATCTGCATCAATGCCCGGCCGGAGGCGACATAGTCGGCATAGACGAGGTTCTTGACGCCGAAGGGACCCTCGATTTTGGCAGTCTTGCCGACCAGCCCCGCCCGCAGCGCCGAGATTGTATCGTCGCCGGCAAGGCTTTCCCGAAACGCATCGAGCGGGCCGCTCATGCGTGGCTGGCGTGGGCACGGCATCGTCATCGTTTCCTCCCGGGTCGGACAGACGATAAGTCTAATCGATCGGTTGCATGCAAACCTCATCATTCTTATGCTGGAACGAGTCGAATTCGGGTCATATGATCGGTAAAATGGAAAAGATTGACGATATTGATATGCGGATTCTGTCCTGTCTGCAAAAGGACGGCACGATCTCGCAGCGTGATTTGGCCGACCGAGTCGGCCTTTCGCAGAACGCGTGCTGGCGGCGCCTGCAGCGGCTGAACGCCAGCGGACTTGTGCTTGGCACTCACGCAGCGATCGACGTTGCAGCGCTCGGCTTCGACCTCACGGTGTTCGTGATGATCCGCACCCGCCACCATTCCAAGGAATGGGCCGACAGTTTCCGCACGCATGTCGAGCGGCTGCCCGAGGTAACGGACCTCTACCGGATCGGCGGCGACTGGGATTATCTGATCAAGGTGGTGACACGCGGAATGGCCGGCTATGACGCCTTCTATCAGAAACTCATCACCGATTTCGACCTGATGACCGTCACCGGCTTCTTCTCGATGGAAACCATCATCAGCAATCGCATGCCGGACCTGCGCGGTCTCGTGCGGTAGCGTTCCGCGACATTCCAGAGAAGCCGTTGCGCTTCAGCCCGATCGGCAGAAGCCGCATTCTCAATCGCTATCGGCCGCCACCGCCGCGGCAAGGAACGTGTCGAGGGCCGGATTCTGGTCTGCACTGCGCCAAGCAAGGCCGGTCTCGACCTCCGGCACGCGGCCTGCCAGGGGCAAATAGGTTGCGCCGCGCCGCTGAAGATTGGTCATGGTTTGGGGGACCAGAGCGACACCAAGCCCGGATGCGACCAGACCGACGATCGTCTGCATCTGGATGGCTTCCTGGTGGGTCGAGAATGCCATTCCGTGCTCGGCGAAGTATCCCGAGACGATGTCATGAAAGGCCGGTGCCGCCCGCCGCGGGAAGACGATGAAGGGTGCCTTGAAGAAATCGGCCGGCTCCAGACTGCTTGCGGCAAAGCCCTTTCGTCCCTGCTCGATCCAGGCCGTTGGCACCGCGGCGACCAGCGGTTCGCGCAAGAGCGGCCGGTAGGAAAGGGTCGGATGGAGGGACGCCCGGCTGGGCGCGATGATCAGGCCGACATCGATCTCCTCGTCGAGCAACGCCTCTATCTGGATATCGCTGGTCGCTTCGCGCATCGTCAATTCCACGTGCGGATAGGCCGCGCGAT
The DNA here is from genome assembly GCF_058795755.1 of Ensifer sp. GW823-FHT05D09. NCBI lineage: Bacteria > Pseudomonadati > Pseudomonadota > Alphaproteobacteria > Hyphomicrobiales > Rhizobiaceae > Ensifer > Ensifer sp. GW823-FHT05D09. The sequence goes on from NZ_JBXAIA010000007.1 coordinate 172,439, forward strand.
AGCGGCTGACCATGTCGGGCAGCACGCTGTAGTCGGCCGTGCTGACGAAGGACAGACGCAGAACCCCGATCTCGCCGCGCGACAGCCTCCTTGCGGTGCCGGCAAGACTGTTCGCGCCGTCCAGTACCTGGCGGACGTGGGCGAGCCATTGCCTGCCGACAGATGTCAGCTCCACGCTCCGCTTGGTGCGCTTGAAGAGCTGCACGTTCAGTTCCTTCTCCAAGGCCTGGATCGATTGGCTGAGCGGCGGCTGGGTCATGTTGAGGCGAGAGGCCGCACGGCCGAAATGCAGCTCTTCGGCGACGGCGACGAACTGGCGAAGCTGTCTCAAATCCATGATGTGATCCGATTGATATGTTCTACGACTTATTCCGGCGTGAAAAGTATATTTCACAAGCTTCATGAACGCCAGTAAACTCCACCTCGAACCAAATGAGGGAGCATGCCATGGCCTACAACGAGCGATCGAAACACATCACGCAAGGCGTCGCACGGTCCCCCAACCGAGCGATGTATTATGCGCTGGGCTACGAGAAGGCCGACTTTTCCAAGCCGATGATCGGCATTGCCAACGGTCATTCGACGATCACGCCCTGCAATGCCGGGCTGCAACCGCTGGCCGACGCCGCGGTGGCTGCCATCAAGGCTGCGGGCGCCAATCCGCAGGTCTTTGGAACGCCGACGATCTCCGACGGCATGTCGATGGGCACCGAAGGGATGAAATATTCGCTTGTCTCGCGCGAAGTCATTGCCGACTGCGTCGAAACTTCAGTGCAAGGACAGTGGATGGATGGCGTGCTTGTGCTCGGCGGCTGCGACAAGAACATGCCGGGCGGCATGATCGGCATCCTTCGGGCCAATGCTCCGGCGATCTACGTGTACGGCGGCACGATCAAGCCCGGTCACTGGAAGGGGCAGAGCCTTTCCGTCGTCTCCGCCTTCGAAGCCGTCGGCGCCTTCATGGCGGGCAAGATGAGCGAAGAGGATTTCGAGGGCATCGAACGCAATGCCTGTCCGTCGACCGGCTCCTGCGGCGGCATGTACACCGCCAATACCATGAGTTCGTCCTTCGAGGCGCTCGGAATGTCGCTGCTCTATTCCTCCAACATGGCCAACCCCGATCAGGAGAAGTTGGACAGCGCCGCTCAATCGGCCCATGTCCTGGTCGAAGCGGTCAAGAAGGGCATCAAGCCCCGGGACATCGTGACACGCAAGTCGATCGAAAATGCCGTCGCCCTGATCATGGCGACGGGTGGATCGACCAATGCGGTGCTGCACTACCTTGCCATCGCCCATGCGGCGGAGGTCGAGTGGACGCTCGACGACTTCGAGCGCGTTCGCCGCAACGTTCCGGTCCTTTGCGACCTCAAGCCGTCTGGCCGGTACATGGCCATCGATCTGCATCGGGCGGGCGGCGTGCCGCAGGTGTTGAAGATCCTTCTGAATGCGGGTCTTCTGCATGGCGACTGTCTGACGATCACGGGCAGGACGATCGGTGAAGAGCTTGCGGCCGTTCCGGACCAGCCACGGTCGGACCAGGAGGTTATCCGGCCTTACGAAAGACCGATCTACCGCGAGGGCCACCTGGCGGTGCTGAAGGGAAACCTGGCCGAAGGCGGTGCCGTTGCCAAGATCAGCGGCTTGAAGAGCCCTGTCATGAGCGGTCCTGCGCGCGTCTTCGAGGACGAACAATCGGCGATGGACGCCATCCTGTCGGACCGCATCAGGCCGGGCGATATTCTCGTGCTTCGTTACCTCGGGCCGAAGGGCGGACCCGGAATGCCCGAAATGCTCGCGCCGACCTCGGCCATCATCGGCAGGGGGCTCGGCGACAGCGTCGGGCTCATCACCGACGGCCGCTTTTCGGGCGGCACTTGGGGCATGGTCGTCGGCCACGTCACGCCGGAAGCTTTCGAGGGCGGTACGATCGCGCTGGTGGAAGAGGGCGACCGCATCGTCATCGACGCCCATCAGCAACTGCTGCAAATCGATGTCGAGCCGGAAGAACTGGCAAGACGACGCGCCCTGTGGCGGCAACCGGAGCCACGCTACAAACGCGGCGTACTGGCAAAGTTTGCAGCCCTGGCCCGACCGGCCAACGAGGGGGCGGTGACCGGGTGAAGCTATCGCAAACCGCCGCCATCCGACGCCGGGTTTGCGCAGGCTCAATGCTGTTGTCTCCACTGTGTGAAGCGGCATCGGTCATTTAGGCCGATGCTCCCAGGCAAGACCTGGCGCTGCTTTGCCGCCAACTCCAAGCACCAGGCATTTTTTGCCCAGCCGACGGCGCGCGGGGCAGCAGTCCCTATTCGTTAAAAGGCGGTTAACGATAGGAAAATGCGACTTTACGTATATTTGAAATGGGGGTTGGCCCGCTCCTGCCCAATTGCTAGTTGTGCGCCGGGAAGCCCGCTGGTGATTCATGCGGGAGGGGTAAGATCTTGTCGCGTTTTGTTTCTGTTCTGTGGGCGTTGTTTGCTCTGTTTGTCGTTGCGTTAGGGGTGCCACAGGTGGCGATGGCGGCTCCATCGGCGGGTTGCACGGCGATCAATTCCACCTGGGGTGCGGGGCAGACGTTTTCAAATAGCGACGAATTGTGGGATAGGGGGTTGGCGTTGAACGTCGGCGAAGTGATTTCGTATCACGCAACGACGTCGGGAAACCTGAACGGGGCCAATAGCCCGGACAACGGGTCCGGGTTTGCGCTTTATACTGAGTATGTAGACCTTGATTACGGAGTAATCCTGCAAGAGCATGGCCGGTCGGGCGCCGAGCTTGATCTGACCGGCACCTATACCGTGACTAAGACCGGCAATCATATCGTCTATGCCTGGAGCAATATCAGCAGCGGCACGGTGGTTGCCACGGTCAGCTGCTTTTCGCCGCCCTCCACGGATGCGACCTTGCAAAGCCTCGCGCTGAGCGCCGGCGCGCTGGATCCGGCTTTTACGTCGGGCGAGATGACCTATACGGCCTCTGTTCCCAACACGACGGCGTCGATGAAAGTGACACCCAAGGTCACGGACGCCGGGGCCACGATCACGGTCAACGGCGTGGCGGTTACGTCAGGGGACGCCTCCGGCTCGATCCAGCTTGACGTCGGCCCTAACACGCTAACCACGGTCGTGACGGCCGAAGACGGCACGACGACGAAGACCTATACCGTGACGGTGACCCGCGCGCGTTCGGCGAATGCCGACCTGTTTGCCCTGAGCTTAAGCGCAGGCACGCTGTCCCCGTCGTTTGCCTCTGGCACAACCGCCTATACGGCCTCGGTGCCGAATGCGACGACGTCACTGACTCTGACCCCGACGAACAGCGATGCGAATGCCGCGGTCACAGTCAACGGCACGTCGGTTACATCAGGAGCCCCTTCCGGATTGATCGCGCTTGCCGTGGGCGACAATGTCGTAACGACCGTCGTCACCGCCCACGATGGCACGACCAAGGCCTATACCGTGACGGTGACCCGGGCGGCCTCTTCCAATTCCGACCTGTCCGACCTGAGCACGAGCGCCGGTACGCTCTCTCCCGCCTTCGCTTCCGCGACGACCGCCTACACCTCCTCGGTCGGCAATGCGACGGCATCGTTGACGGTGACGCCCACGGTCAGCGACACGACGGCAACGGTTACCGTCAACGGCGCCGTGGTCGCTTCCGGTTCGGCCTCCGGGCCAATCACGCTTGCAGTTGGCAACAACGTCGTGACGACTGTGGTCACCGCTCAGGATGGCACGACGAAGACCTACACGGTCACGATCGCGCGCGCGGCGTCAGCGAATGCGGATCTGTCGAGCCTCAGCCTGAGCGCTGGTACGCTCTCTCCTGCCTTTGCTTCCGGCACGACGACCTACACGTCCTCGGTGCCCAATGCGACGACGTCGCTGACGCTGACACCGGGGGCAAGCGACACGACGGCGACGATCACTGTCAATGGCGTGGCTGTCGCTTCGGGTGCTGCCTCCGGCCCGGTCGCGCTTGCCGTCGGCGACAATGTCGTGACGACGGTCGTTACCGCGCAGGATGGTACGACAGTGAACACCTACACGGTGACCGTGACCCGTGCCGCATCGTCGAATGCCGACCTGTCCGGCCTTTCGCTGTCTGCAGGCACGCTGTCGCCGGCGTTTGCTTCCGGCACGACCAGCTATACGGCTTCCGTTTTGAATACGACAACGTCGCTGACGGTCACGCCAACGGTCAGCGATACGACCGCAACGATCACGGTCAACGGCGTGACGGTACCGTCAGGCGCCGCCTCCGGTTCGGTCACGCTTGCGGTCGGAGCGAATGCCCTGACGACCGTCGTGACGGCAGAGGACGGCACGACGAACACCTACACGGTGACAGTGACGCGCGCGCCGTCGACCAATGCAGCCCTGTCCGGCCTGTCGCTCAGCAGCGGTACGCTGTCGCCGGCGTTTGCGACGGGCACATTGGCCTACACGGCCTCAGTGCCCAATGCCGCTGCCTCCTTGACGCTGACGCCGGTCGCAAGCGATCCGACAGCGTCCATCACCGTCAACGGGGTTTCCGTGGCGTCGGGTGCGGCATCGGCCTCGGTCACGCTTTCAGTCGGCAGCAATGTCATCACGACGGTGGTGACGGCTCAGGATGGCACGACGCAGACGAGCTATACGCTGACGGTCACCCGTGCGGCTTCGACGAACTCCGAGCTGTCGGGCTTGAGCCTGAGCAACGGCACGCTGTCGCCGGCTTTCGCATCCGGCACGACGTCCTACACGGCTTCGGTTTCCAACTCCACGACGTCGCTGGCGGTGACGCCGCAGACAAGCGACGCAACGGCAACGGTAACGGTCAACGGCGTGGCCGTCGCTTCGGGTGCCGCTTCCGGAGCGATCGCGCTTTCGGTCGGTTCCAACACGGTGACGACGGTGGTCACCGCTGAGGATGGCACGACGCAGACGAGCTACACGGTTATCGTGACCCGTGCCCTTTCGGCTTCGAGCGATGCCAGCCTCTCGGGCCTGTCGTTGAGCAGCGGCTCGCTGTCGCCGGCGTTTTCGGCGGGCTCTACGTCCTACACCGCTTCGGTTTCCAATGCGACGACGTCGCTGACGGTGACACCTGTCGTCAGCGATGCGGTGGCGACAGTCACCGTCAACGGGGTGGCGGTCGCGTCTGGTGCGGCCTCCGGCCCGATTTCGCTCGCCGTCGGTTCGAACACGGTGACCACGGCCGTGACGGCTGAGGATGGCTCCGTGAACACCTATACGATCATGGTCACCCGGGCAGCACCTGCCGCCACATTCACATTCACGCCGGCGGCGGGGGCCCTTCCGCAGGCCATGGCCGGTGAAAAATATGCCCAGCCGATATCGGCGACCGGCGGCAACGGCGCACTGCTGTATGCCGTCAGTGGCGGCACCCTGCCCAAGGGCATGGTCCTCAACGTTTCGACAGGCGAATTGACCGGGCCGCTCAGCGAAGATGCCGAAGTCACGGACTACAGCTTCACGCTTTCCGTCACGGATGCCGCCGGCAGCTCTGCGAGCGCCGCCTATACGCTGAAGGTCGTAGCTCGCGAGGTCAGTGCCCCCGACCAGACCGTCAACGTTCCCGCTGGCTCATCACCACCAAACGTCTATCTGAACGGCGGTGCGACGGGCGGACCGTTCAGCGATGCCCAGGTCCTGACCGTGACGCCGGCCAACGCCGGCAAGGCGGAGATCATCGAGGGTGAGCTCGCCCAGGTCGGTGCATTCGCGCCCGTCGGCTATTACCTCAAGTTTACACCGGACCCCGCTTTTTCGGGCCAGGTCAAGATCGCGTACCAGCTGACGGCCGCCGCCGGCGCCTCCAATGTCGGCGTGATCACTTACAATTTAAGTTTCGATGCGGATGCTGTCGTCGGCGAGATCGATAGCCTCGTGCGCGGCTTTGTTCAGGCCCGGCAGAATCTGCTGGCGTCGAGCATCCAGGTGCCTGGGTTGCTCGATCGGCGCCGGATGCTGAGCGCAACCGATCCGGTGACAATGCGCGTGTCGCCTTCGAGGGATGGGGTCGGCATGAGTTTTGCCACCAGCCTGGCGCAGCTCGAAGCGGCGAGAAATGCGGCAGATGGCATCGAGGGCGGCGAAGTCTCGCCGCTGAACGTCTGGCTCGATGCCACGATGATGCTCCACAACCGCGAACAGAATGACGATCGCTGGGGCGGCTTCGGCCTGTTTTCGGCGGGCGTGGATTATCTCCTCAACGAAAAGGCGTTGATCGGCTTCTCGTTCCATATCGATCATATGACCGATCCGACGAAGGACGACGCCGAGATCCGCGGTACCGGTTGGCTCGCCGGCCCATATACCTCGCTCGAGCTCATACAGGGCATCTTCTTCAATACCAGCCTTCTCTATGGCGGCTCCGACAACGACATCGACACGGCCTTCTTCGATGGCTCTTTCGATAGCAGTCGCTGGCTGTGGGACAGCTCCATTACCGGCCAATGGGACCTGGATGAGGATACGATCCTCACGCCCAAGCTGCGCGCCGTCTATCTGAATGAGGATGTCGATGACTACGGTGTCCGGAATGACGCCGGCGGTGAGCTTGGTCTGGAGGGGTTTGCCCTCGAACAGTTCCGGGTGAGCCTTGGGGCGGAGATCGAGCGACAGTTTACGATGGAGAACGACGTGACGCTCAAGCCGCGGGTCGGTGCCGCGGCCGGCTATTCCGGTCTCGATGGCAGCGGCATGTTCGGCTCGGTGCTGGCGGGCGTGTCGCTGCAGGCAAACGAGGCCTGGGTCATCGACGCAATGCTGCGCGCCACCGTCGAAGGGGATGGCGAAGCCTATGTCGGCGCCCGCGTCGGGGTCGGTGGTCGGTTCTAGAGCGCCGAGCGTTCAGAAGAGCGCACCAAGGAGCTCCTGCACAGCCCGTCACCGCGGGGTTTGATCGGCCGATTTTTTTCAGCCGCTGTCGTCAAGGCAGCGGCTGTTTGATTGATCGAGGGTATGGAGGAATGTTCGGCGATTCCGAAATCCGGCGCTCCTCGATCGCCCATCGTCAAGGTGCGTGCGGCGACTGTTCAATCGCGCATTGATCAACTGGATCTGCTTGCGCCCAACGCGTGCAACGCCGTTCGAAAGAGGCCTTCATACCCTCAATTTGCACTGGACACACAGCTTTAACTTGACTAGCAAACTCATGAAATTGCCACAGGGTCGTCGGCGCTCGGGTCACCCGCCCGCCGGCGGGCCAGTCAAGGGAGTGATCCATGTCCAGCCGTCTCAAGGCCTTCTCCGCATTGGTCGTGTCGTTGTCGCTCTTTCTGCCGGCGACATCGCAGGCAGAAAGCGCGTTTGTCGATCACAGAGGAAAGACGATCACGTTTGCCAAGCCCCCGGAACGGGTCGTCACCATCGTCCGCTCCGCACCGATCATCTATCGCGCCGTCGATGCAAAGGCGGACAATATCGCCGGCATGAACAAGGATAGCCTGGTGCGCTATTTCACCAAGGGCATCTACGCCGACATGCTGCCGGAGATGGCGAAGATCAACGCCGGTGCCGCTCAGGACGGCTTCGTGCCGAATGTCGAGGCGATCCTCGCCCAGAAGCCGGACGCGGTGATCCAGTGGACCCATGACGAAAAGCTGATCGAGCCGCTGGAGCGCGTGGGGCTCACCGTCGTCGGCTGGCAGTGCTGCTCGGAGCAGGACCGGCTCGACTATGTCAGCTTGACCGGCTACATGACCGGCCGCAACGACCGCGCCCAGGCGATCCTGAAGGCGCAGTCGGATATCCTGAAGGAGCTCGACGGCAAGGTCGCCAAGCTCGACAAGGCCAAGCTTCCTTCCGTGCTGCACATCGACAAGGTGGCCGACCAGATCCAGGTCATCGCCAACGGCTCGCAGGACCTGTCGCTGAGCGGCGTTACCAACCCGGCGGCCGACGGCACCGGCGAATGGTGGCGCACGGTCGATTTCGAGCAGTTGCTCGTCTGGAACCCGGATATCATCATCATCCCGGCCTATGCCGACGACCTCAATCCCAAGGATTTCTTCGACAATCCGGTGCTGGCGAGCCTCAAGGCGGTCAAGGACAGGCGCGTCTACAAGCAGCCGGTCTTCGCCCGCACGCCCGATGCACCGGAAATCTTCCTGACGTCGGAATGGCTGGCAGCGATTGCCCATGGTGCCGATTTCGCGCCTGATTTCAAGAAGCAGATCGGCGATACCTACAAGCTGATTTACGGCGCCGCCCTTTCGGACGAGCAGGTGAAGTCGATCCTCGAATCCGAGCGCAACGCGCCGGCGACCCAATATGCCGAACTCTTCGACTGAGGCACCATCAACGGGCTGGGTCGGCCGGAAACTGGCTTCGGTTTCCGTCCTCCCGGCGCTGATTGCGCTGCTGGTCGCAGTCGTCCTCTATTCGATAACGATCGGGCGCTACGACCTGTCGGTGCGCGATGTCGCCTACATCCTGATCGACAACATCCACCCGCTGGTCACGCCCTATTGGGATCCGGTGCAGGAAGTCGTCGTCGAGCAGGTTCGCCTGCCGCGCATCATGGCGGCCGTTATCGTCGGCTTCGGGCTTGCGGTTTCGGGCGCAGCACTGCAGGGACTGTTCCGCAATCCGCTGGTCGATCCCGGCATCATCGGCGTCACGTCCGGTGCCGGTTTCGGCGGGACGCTGGCAATCCTTATCGGCTTACAGGGCTACCTGCTGCTGGGCATGGCATTTCTCTTCGGTGTCGGCAGCGTCTTTCTGGTCAAGCTGCTGGCGACCGTTCGTGGGCGCACAAGCATGCTGACGCTGGTTCTGGCCGGCGTGGTCATATCGGCGTTCTTTTCGGCGGCAATTTCCATCGCCAAGCTGCTCGCGGATCCCTTTCAGAAACTGCCGGCCATCACCTATTGGCTGATGGGCAGCATCGCGTCGAGCAACTACCTCGATGTTCTGCTGGTCGCAGCCGCCGTCGTTCCTTCCGCCGTCGCGATCTACCTCTTGCGCTTCCAGATCAACATCATGTCGCTCGGCGAGGAGAAGGCGCGCGCGCTCGGCACCAAGGTCGTGCTGGTGCAGTGGATCATCCTTTTGGCTTCGGCGCTGATTTCGGCGGGGGTGGTCGCAACCTCGGGCATCATCGGCTGGGTCGGCCTCGTCATTCCCCACGTTGCCCGCGCTCTGGTCGGCGCCGATCATCAACGGCTGCTGCCCGTCTCTGGCGTTATGGGCGCGATCTATCTGCTGATGGTCGACAATCTCGCGCGCACGGTGACGACGGCAGAAATCCCGCTCGGCATCATTACCGCGCTGATCGGCGTGCCAGTCTTCGCGGTGATCCTGCGGCGCCTGCATGCAAAGGGAGGCTGGTCCAGTGATTGAGGCGAGCGAACTGACCGTCGAACGAGGTGGCAAGACCATCCTCAGGAACTACAGCCTGCGGCTTGCGCGCGGGCGGACGCTCGCCGTTCTCGGCGCCAATGGCGTCGGCAAGACGACGCTGATCAACACGCTGATTGGCCTCATCAAGCCCAGATCCGGCCGATTGTCGATCGGCGGACAGGTGGGCTTCGTGCCGCAGCTGTTTGAAGTGCCGTTTGCCTATTCCGCGCTCGATATTGCGCTGATGGGAAGAGCCCGCCATCTCGGCCTGTTCGGTGCGCCCGGCAAAAGGGATTATGAGATCGTCCGGCACTACTTCCACATGCTCGGTATCGAACATTTCGAACCGCAGGTGTTCAATTCCTTGAGCGGCGGCCAGCGTCAGCTGGTCATGATTGCCCAGGCGCTCGCATCGGAATGCGAGCTGCTGGTGCTCGACGAGCCCTGCGCGGCCCTCGACTACAAGAACCAGGACAAGGTTCTGGGGCTGCTCGAGCACCTCAGGGAGACGCACGACATGACGATCGTCTTTTCCACCCACATGCCGCAGCACGCTGTCGAAATTGCCAGCGACGTGCTGTTGATGACCAGCGGTAACAGCTATGTCTGCGGCCCGACCGCGGACGCGCTCAGCGCCGAAAACCTGAGCGCCCTTTACGACCTGCCGATCGCGCGGGCGGATTTCGACGGGTTATCCAAACACACCTATGCGCCGGTGTTCCGGCATGATGGAGCCAATTTCGATGGCTGAGACGAGACGTGGCAAAGGCATCGCCTATATCCACTGGGGCAACAGCTGGCAGCTGCGCAGCTTCCAGGATTTCCGCCACTACCTCGACGATCTCATCTATATCCACGACTTGCCCAAGGTCGACCTGTCGGCCTATGCGGCGGTGATCATGCCGGATGCGATGGACGCGGCAGTACCGATGGCGCATGCCCGGCAACTGAACGCCTACATGCATGGCGGCGGTTTTCTCGTCGTCTGCCTGCAAGGCCACGCCGCCTGGCTCGATATCCCCGGCCTGGAATGGACGCCCGGCAACTGCCGTGATTGGCTGTGGTGGACCAAGGGCGAAAGGCTGGAAGTCAGTCTCTCCGCGCCGCATCACCCGATCACCGAAAGCCTGCCGCTTTCGCATATGAGCTGGCATTGGGGCGGCTCCTATAACGTGCCCGAGGGCGGGCGCTCGATCCTCGAGATCGACGAGGGCGGCGGCAGCCTGTTCCTCGACTTTCCGTCGATTTCGGGCGGCGGACGGCTGCTGCTGGCAACGCTCGACCCGCACTCGCACAACGGCCAGCGCTTCATGCCGGCGACGACACGCTTCCTGCAGTCTTTCTATCCCTGGCTGAACCGGGAACTCGGGATCGAACGACCACAGAGAAACCGTTTCACCTATCTGCAATGCTCGCACGTCCCGTCGGAATGGCATCCCGAATGGATCGAGGCTGGCCTGAAACAGGCGGGCTTTGAGCCGCTGTTCGCTCCGCTTTACGAGCTCGGGCCCGAACTGCTGGGCAAGACGGACACGCTTTACATCCCCAGCAGCCACGACGAGTTCTTCCTGAAAAGCCGGTCCGACGATCTCATCGCCTTTCTCGAGAGCGGTGGAAACCTGGTCATTTGCGCGGAACCATGCCAGCCGTGGCTGCCGTTCATGGCGCCGTTCCACGCGGTTTCGCCGCGACCGTTCAGCAACATCAAGGTTCGGGTGCGCAACGACCGCTTCGGGATCTTCTCCGACCTTGGAGACGGTTTCGATGGCTGGCAGGGCATTTTCGGCCAGTATGCGCGCGGCTGGACCGATCCGCCGCCCGGAGCGATCTGGCTGACCGATGTCGGGCCCGAGAGCGATCCGCAGCCGGCCGACTGGATCTGGCAATACCCGACGCAAACCGGGCGCGGCGGTTACGTCTTCATGCATAACGGCGACAACATGACCCGCTATCCGGACCATGGTCCGAACAAGGAGGCGCTCGTCGCCAACATCGCCGTCGCGCTCAGAAAGCTCTCCGTCGGCGAACTGCTGTTCTAGCGGGCGTGGGCTTAGGTCCTATTCCGACTTTCGACCTTGGGCGGCGTGAGGCGGCGGGCTTGCTGCGTGCGATGGCGTTATGGCGCTGTTTCGCCGCTCGACAGGCTGGTTGTGTCCCGTTACATCGCTTGCCATGCAATTTCGCTTCGACCGCACCGCATCCTTGTTTTCCGTCCTGCTATTCGCCGTCCTCGTCCTGCTTGCGACGCATGGTGCCGGCTCGGGGTGGGTTCGCGGCTTTTCCGGGGATGTCCTGGCGGTGATGTGGGTTTACTGCATGCTCGCATCGGTGCTGCAGACGCGACCGTCACTGCTTGCCGGTGTCGCCTTCCTGCTGGGCGCGGCGATCGAGCTTGCCCAATATCTGGCGGCTACGTTTGGCCTTCGCATTTCCAATCCGATCCTGCGGATCGTCGTCGGCGCTACCCCGGACTGGTGGGATGTCTTCGCCTATGGGCTGGGTGCCGTCATCGTGCTCGGGCTGGCGACGCGCGGCCGTTTTTGGCAGCGCCGCTCGATCGTGGCCACCAAACTCTGATCAGGCGGGCTCGTCGACCGAAGCGCGAGCTGGCGAAACCAGTTCCATTGCGCCCGCAACCAAACGTGCAACATGTGCCGCATCTGGCGCCTCGCCAAAGAGGATTCGGTACATGATCGGCGAGACGACGCGGTCCATGATTGAGTCGACGTCCGGAAACCCTTCGCCACGAAGCTGCGCTCGCGCGGTAATCACCTCAATCTGCTGCCTGGTGAAGTTGCAACACTGATAGGCGCCGCTGCCATCCTGGGACGCCAACACATCGCGTATCATCTCGCGCCCCGGCTTTGACGACATTTCCTCGGCATATTGTTCCGCCCAGGCCAGAAGGTCGTTGCCGCCATTTCCGGTATCGATCGGTACCATGTCGGGCTTCAGGCGTTCGACCGCGACATCGGCCAGCAATTCCTGGATGTCGCCCCACCGGCGATAGATGGTCGAGGGCGTCACGCCCGCCTCCGCCGCGATCGCCGGAATGGTGATTGCGGCGCGCTCCATCCTTGTCATCAGCGCTTGCACGGCTGCGTGCACCGATGCCTGCACTCTGGCGCTGCGCCCGCCCGGGCGTGGACCTTCCCTGCCTGCCATTTTCAACGTGTCCTTCCCCGTTGCGCATGGATCAGAAACTTTCACTGCTTCATAAACGCAAATTATTTGCTTTTGTGACGTTTCGCCCTTACATCGCGTAAACGCAATGATTTAGCGTTAAGGATGATATAGATGGTCTCCTCTACCAAATCCAGTCGGGCTGGCGCCAATCCCATCGCCTTCCACGCAGTCACGCTTGCCACATTCTTCGGCGCATCGGCGGCACCCACGCCGCTTTACCGCATCTATCAGGAGAGCTTTGCTGCCTCGCCTGTGATGATGACCGGGATCTTCGCGGTCTATGCCTTTGCGCTTCTGTCCGCGCTGCTGGTGGCCGGCTCGATATCGGATCATCTCGGCCGGAAACCGGTGATCTTTGGTGCGCTGCTGCTCGAAATCGTGGCGATGGCGCTCTTCGTCGTTGCCGATGCACCGTCCTGGCTGATCGCAGCGCGCATCGTTCAGGGACTTGCGACTGGCATCGCCGGCGCATCGATCGGCGCAGCGCTGGTCGACGTCGATCGCGTGAAGGGCCAGCTCGTCAATTCGCTGGCGCCGCTGATCGGCATGGCCGTCGGCGCCTTGGGAACCAGTGCGCTCATTCAATACGGGCCATTTCCGCTGCATCTCGTTTATGGGCTGCTCTTGATCGGCTTTGTCGTGCTGGCAGCAGTGATATGGCTGACGCCGGAGACCGGCGGCAAATGGCCGGGCGCCCTGTCTTCACTCAGGCCGACGATCGCCATACCGCCTCAGATCAAGCGGCCGCTGGCGCAGGCGACCCCGATCAACATCGCCAACTGGGCGCTTGGCGGCTTCTATCTCTCGCTGATGCCGTCGCTTGTCGCATCCGTGACCGGAAGCCGTGCGCCGCTGACGGGCGGAGCCGTCGTCGCGGCGTTGATGGCAGCCGGTGCCGTCAGCGTTTTCCTGCGTCGCGCACGCGGTGCCCGGGCCAACGTAACCTTCGGCGTCGCGGCAACGACCTTGGGCATGCTGGTCGTGGTTGCCGGCACGCACCTTGCCAACGTTCCGGTGATGATCGTCGGCACGCTTTTGACCGGCGCCGGCTTCGGCACCAGCTTTCTCGGCATCATGGGGTCGATCATGCCGCTCGCCAAGGCTGATGAACGGGCCGGGCTGCTGTCCGCCTTCTACATCCAAAGCTATCTCGCCTTCAGCCTGCCGGCAATGGCAGCAGGCTTTCTGGCAAAGGAGCTCGGCTACCAGGCGACGACCGACACCTACGCGGCCGTCATCATCGTGACTGCGGTCGGAGGGCTGCTGGCAAGCCGGGAGCGCCGGGCAGGTGTGTTGCCGGCGTGATCACCGATCGTCGCCGTTGCGCCTCGTCGACGTTCGAGCGGAGAAAGCTGTTCCCGGTGGAATAAGGTCTCGTGACGCCCGTTATTCCTTCGGACCGGAAATGCCGGTTCGTTCTCAACAAGGAGTTACGGGCATGAAAAACCACTGGAAACTGAGCGCCGCCCTCGTCGCCGGCGTTGCCGCCTTTGCCGGTGCGCAGGCACAGGCAAAACAAAGCACAGTGCCGGCGCAATCCGTCCACAGGCAGGCGGGTGGCCATAACGACGGCTCCATCATGGTTGCCGGCAACAGTTCCTCCAATTCGTCGAGCAACTCGTCATCGAACAGTTCGTCGAATTCAAGCTCCAATTCTTCGTCGAACAGTTCATCCAATTCGAGTTCGAACTCCAGTTCGAACTCGTCCTCCAACAGCTCTTCCAATTCCTCGTCGAATGGCTCGGACCGTTCCTATCGCCCGGGCAAGGTGTGGCATACGCGCTGAGGTCGCACGACAAACAAGACAAAGCGGGGACCGGGCAACCGGTCCCCGCTTCCTGTTGTCGGCAGCAAATCAGCGCGCGGCGCGCGCGATCTTTCGATACCAGCCGGAGCTTGCGATCGTGTTGCGGTAGACCACGTCCCGGCTTGCAGCCTCTTCGCCCGTTTCCGCCCGGATCTCCGCCCGGATTGCGGCATCGTCCCGACGAAAAGGAATGACTTGAACCAATGGCGTGCCCTTCTCGATCACATGCACGCCATCCGCTGCCGTCGCGAAGAACGGGAAGTGGATATTGGCGCTGTAGGTGTCGGTATCGACGACGCCGGCCACGCACTCGAACGGCTGGGGCGGCCGGTTGAGCGGCGGCACGAACAAGCAACTCCAACCGAGCGGCGTGCGGATGGACCAGTAATTGTGAAACTTGCAGGGCGGGCTCGGCGCCTTCGGATTGCCGGCTACCTGATGGGCACCATGATTGCTGACCATCGCCCGATCGAATTCCCAGCCGGCCTCGACATTCTGCCCGTCGTCGCGGATTTCGAGGCGCACCGTGGCTGCCAGAGGCAGGATCCACCCTGTTGTCATGGCGTCGAGGAAGGGCATGCAGCGCTTGATGGTAAGACCATTGTCCCTGGCGGAAAGATGCTCAGGGTCGACCGCCGGAAGCTTGCGATACCAGTCGGGCAGGTTGTTCTTTGCTGCCAGCGGTGGCGCGATTACTCCGAGGTCCTGCGGATCGCAGAGGAATTGGATGTTTGACGGGTCTTTCTTCCAGAAGTGCAACATGTCCGTTCTCCGTTCGAGTGGACGGAAGAACGGATGCTGCCGGCGTTTATTCCATAGCCTCGAAAAACGCCGGCGCCGTTGCCGCCCTCGGCGCTTTTCGGAGAGTCCCGAGGAATCCGGTGCCGGACGTCAGGAATTCGCCTTCGCGGCGCGTTGAGCTCGGTACTGCGCGGCCGGAACGCCGCCCCAGCCCCAATTATCGAGTTCGACCTCCTCGATGATCACATAGGTGGAATCAAGCGGCTTGTTGAGCACATTGAGCAGCACTTCGCTGACACCGCTGATGATGGCCGCCTTTTCTTCCGGTGATACCGAAGTGCGATCGGCGGACGTTCCTTCGCGGGTGACCTGGACGGTGACGATAGGCATGGCAGTCTCCTTTGCGTTAAGGTGGAAAGTCTAAAATGACTGGCTCGACCAGCGGCCGAGCCAGGATCGACGGGGTCACCAGCGTCCGGCGTGCTGGCCTCCGTCGACGTGGAGAATTTCGCCGGTGACGAAATTGGCCGCCTCCAGATAGAGCACCGCATCGACGATATCGTCGATCTCGCCCATCCGGCCGACCGGATGCAGTGTCGCCAGTGCGGCGTGGGTCTCGGGCGCATGCATCGGGGTCTTGATGATCCCCGGCGAGACGGCGTTGACGCGTACTCCGGCTTTTGAAAACTCCATGGCGAGCGACTGGGTCACGGCGTTCAGTCCGCCCTTGGTCAAAGAGGCAAGCGCCGCCGGCAGGCCGGCGATCGGCTGATCGACGAGGCTCGTGGTGATGCTGACGATGTGGCCTGAGCCTTGTTTCAGCATTTCGGCGGCGGCACGCTGTGTGATGTGGAAGAAGCCGGCGACATTCACAGCCAGGTTGTGTTCGTAGTCCGCCAGGGTGAACTCGGTAAACGGCTTCGACAGGAAGACGCCGGCATTGTTCACCAGCGAATCGATGCGGCCGAAGCGCTCCAGAGCCACGGCCACGATCCGATCTGCCGTTTCCGGCTTGGCAATGTCGCCCTGGACGGTTGCGACCTCGGGGTCACCGCTCTCCCCGATCGACCGGGACGTGGCGACGACGCGATAGTTACGGCTGCGATAGGCTTGCACCAACGCAGCGCCTATGCCTTGCGATGCGCCGGTGATGATGACGACTTTCTGCTCCTGGCACATGATCTCGATCCTTTTCAGTTGCAGCGACCGCCATTGGCGATCGCCCTACGCCCTCGGCGTTGGTGCAGCTGTTTTAGATCCATTCTCGATCCGGCAGAATAATCGCCAGTTGGCGGACATCCGTGCGAAAATCGGTACAATCAACCAAGCGTTCCGGCCTCGCGGGCCAGGCGCGCAAATTCCGCGCGCAGGGTCGGAGCGGCAAAATCGACGAAGGCGCGCACTTTCGGAACGGACATGCGGCCTGGTGGCGCCAGCAGATGGACGGGCAAGGGTGGGTGCTCGGCATCAGCCAGCACGATCTTCAGCCGGCCGTTCCGCATGTGCTCGGCGACATGGTAGGAATAGAGCCTTGTCAGCCCTTTGCCATCCGCGGCCGAATCGGCCGCGGCGCGCACGCTGTTGACGATGCAACGTGGTTGCAGGTGAACCGTTCGAGGGATGGTCGAGCCCTTCGCCGGCGTAAAGGTCCAGCTTTCAAGACCGAAGTTGCTGAAGGCGACGATGCGATGGTTGGCGAGATCCGCCGGCTCCTCGATCGGAGGGTGATTGGCGAGATAATCGGGTGACGCGACGACGACGCGCCTGACATCACCGCCGAGGCGGGTGGCGATATCAGATGAATCGGCCAGTCGGCCGATGCGCAGCGCAATATCGATGCCCTCGTCGACGAGGTTGACGAAGCGATCGAGCAAAAGGAGCCGGACCGAGACATCCGGGTAGAGATCGAGGAAACGATCGACGATCGGGCGCAACACCTCCTCGCTGACGATCGGTGGCGCCGAGATCGTCAACGTGCCGCGCGGTGCCGAGCGTTCGCCGCCGGCAAGCAGGTCTGCCTCCTCGAGATCGGTGAGCACGCGCCGGCACGCAGCCGCATAGCGTTCGCCGGCTTCACTCAGCTTCAGGCTGCGCGTCGTGCGATGCAAGAGCTCGACGCCGACATGCGCCTCGAGGAATCCCAATGCCCGGCTGACCGCCGTCGGTGAGCGGTTCAGCCGCCTTGCGGCACCGGCGAGGCTGCCCTCGTCGATTGCGGTGACGAAGACCTTCATGGCGTCGATGCGGTCCATTCTGCCGATCTCCGGAGTAATAGCTGCTAAAGGGCAACTATTCCCCCGGCGAGCGGCCGGAGTAAAGGCCTGCGCAGCAACGGCGAGCGATCGTCGCTGCCGCTGAGGATGCGGGAGAAAGCTCTCTGAAGCCGCGAAGCCGTTAATTCTGGTCGAGCGCTTTCGTGAGGCTCAGTGCCACCAGCGTGCAGATCGCGCCGGAGATCAGATAACCGCCGATGAAGACGATGCCGAAGCTGGTTGCAAGCCCAAGCGCCACCAGCGGCGCGAACGCCGCACCGACGAGCCAGGCCAGATCCGAGGTGAGCGCTGCCCCCGTGTAACGGTAGTACTGGGTGAAGCGCGAGGACACGGCACCGGAGGCCTGGCCGAAGGTCAGGCCGAGAACGGCAAAGCCGATCAGGATATAGGCATCCTGTCCAGCCCCACCGGCGTCAAGCAGGAAGGGGGCGGAGAAACTGAAGATCGCGATCAGCGTCGCGCCGAGCATCAGCTCGTTGCGGCGGCCGATCCGGTCGGCGATCAGACCCGACACCACGATGCCGACGACGCCGACGGCGGCACCTGCCACCTGGACCATGAGAAACCGGGCCGCCGACTGTCCGCCATTGAGGATGACCCAGCTGAGCGGAAAGATCGTCACCAGATGGAACATCGCAAAGCTGGCGAGCGGCACGAAAGCGCCGAGTACCACGTCGACCGCATGTTTGCTCAGCATTTCGAATACCGGGCGGGCCTGCAGCTCCTGCGCGTCCATCGCCGCGCCGAACTCCTTGCTGCCGACGATACGCAGGCGCGCAAACAGCGCCACGACGTTGATCGCAAATGCCACGAAGAAGGGATAGCGCCAGCCCCAAGAAAGGAAGTCCTCCTCGGAGAGATTGGCGACGAAATAGCAGAAGATGATGCTGGCGAGCGCAAAGCCGATGGGCGCGCCAAGCTGCGGGATCATTGCATACCAGCCGCGGTGGTTCGGGGGCGCGTTGAGGTTGAGCAGCGACGCCAGCCCATCCCAAGCGCCGCCGAGCGCAAAACCCTGGCCCAATCTGAACAGCGCCAGCAGCGCCACCGCCCAGAAGCCTATGGTCTCAAAGCCCGGCAGGAAGGCGATCGATGCGGTCGAGCCGCCAAGGATCACCAGGGCAATCGTCAGCTTGGTGCCGCGGCCGTAGTTGCGGTCGATCCACATGAAAACCAGCGAGCCGACAGGGCGCGCGATGAAGGCCAGCGGAAAGATCGCGAACGACAACAATGTGGCCGCGACCGGATTGGGCGCAAACGGGAAGATGAGCTTTGGAAAAACCAGGATCGAGCCGAGGCCGTAGACGAAGAAGTCGAAGAACTCCGACATGCGGCCAATGACAACGCCGATGGCGATGCTGCCCGGTGACAAGGGCTTGTCGTCATGGATGCGACGGGCGTCCCGCTCAAGGCCTGAAGACGTAGGATTGACGACCGAGCTCATGAATTCCTCCCGGCGATTTGTGCCGCCTCGTCGAAATGTTGATCAATCAACGCCCGAGATCAAGGAAGCGGCGAAAAAAAACGTGGACTCACCGGCATCTTCCCAATGGTCAGCCGGCGAGGATGCACTAGATTGGGCATTTGCGGACGTCGCTGTCTATTCTGCTGCGATGCGACAGAATGCTGCAGTGCGACGAACAACCTCATTCCGCCGAGCCCGATACGCGACTAGTGCCGAATAGACAAAACGCAAATGGAGCCCGAAATGCCCACTCCATTGAAGCTCGCCGGACGATCGGCCGTTCTTCTATCGACCCTGGTCCTTGCCGGGTGCGACATGGTCGTGATGTCGCCCTCCGGCGATATCGCAGCACAGCAGAGAGATCTGATCGTCGTTTCGACGATCCTCATGCTCATCATCATCGTGCCGGTGCTTTTCCTGACGCTGTTCTTCGCCTGGCGCTACCGCCAGTCCAACACGGCTGCAAAATACGATCCGGAATGGCATCACTCGACCGGGCTCGAAGTCGTCATCTGGTCCGCGCCGCTGGCAATCATCATCGCGCTCGGGGCCATCACCTGGATCAGCACCCACAAGCTCGACCCCTACAGGCCGCTCGACCGGATCGACGCCGACAGGCCGGTGCCTGCCGACATCAAGCCTCTGACCGTCGAGGTGGTGGCGCTCGACTGGAAATGGCTGTTCTTCTATCCGGATTACGGCATCGCCACCGTCAACGAGATGGCGGCACCCGTCGACGTGCCGATCAATTTCAAGCTCACCGCCTCCTCGGTGATGAACTCGTTCTACGTGCCGGCGCTCGCCGGCATGATCTACACGATGCCCGGCATGCAGACCCGGCTGCACGCCGTCATCAACAAGAAGGGCGAGTATGAAGGGCTGTCGTCGAACTACAGCGGCGACGGGTTTTCGCACATGCGTTTCAAGTTCCATGGGCTCGACCAGGCCGGCTTCGATCGGTGGATCGCAAGGGTCAAGAGCAACGGCACGATGCTCAACCGCGACACCTACCTGAAGCTTGAGAAGCCGAGCACCAGGGAACCGGTCCGCTACTTTTCCAGCGTCGAGGATGGGCTTTTTGAAGCTGTGCTGAACATGTGCGTGCGCCCCGGCCAGATGTGCATGAGGGACATGATGCACATCGACATGATGGGCGGCGGCGGCGTCGAAAGTCACGAGAACCGCGCCAAGCTCGAGCACGATAACCGTCATGCGGGTGAGACGGGCCATGCCGGCGAAGCGGCACCCGGCGCGACTTTCCCGGCAACGGGCAATCCGTCGAAGAGCGAAGAGCCGGCCGAAGGCATCGACAAGGAACCGCAGTCGATGAACCACGACATGCATAACATGCACGGCGATCAGAAGCCGCCCGCCGAGAGCCAGGACGGTCCGGCGCCGGCACAGTTGAACAATTCCGGCACCACCACTCAGCCCTGAAGCCGCATTTCAAGAGAATTTGGATAGCCCTATGTTCGGTAGCACCAACCTCACACAATTCATCTTCGGGCGGCTCACCTGGGAGGCGATCCCCTATCACGAGCCGATCCTGGTCGCGACCTTCATCGCCGTTGCGATCGGCGGCATCGCCGTCCTGGCGCTGATCAGCAAATACAAGCTCTGGGGCTATCTCTGGCACGAATGGTTCACGTCGGTCGATCACAAGAAGATCGGCATCATGTACGTGATCCTGGCGCTGGTCATGCTGATGCGCGGCTTTGCCGATGCGATCATGATGCGCCTGCAGCAGGCGATCGCCTTCAACGGCAACGAGGGCTATCTCAATCCGCATCACTACGATCAGATCTTCACCGCCCACGGCGTAATCATGATCTTCTTCATGGCCATGCCTTTCGTCACCGGCCTGATGAACTACGTGGTTCCGCTGCAGATCGGCGCGCGCGACGTTTCCTTCCCGTTCCTCAACAATTTCTCGTTCTGGATGACCACGGCCGGGGCGGTGATCATCATGATGTCGCTGTTCGTCGGCGAGTTCGCGCGCACAGGATGGCTCGCCTATCCGCCGCTGTCGGGCGCCGATTACAGTCCGGGCGTCGGGGTCGACTATTATATCTGGGGCCTGCAGGTGGCAGGGGTCGGAACGACGCTGTCGGGCATCAACCTGATCGCGACCATCGTCAAGCTGCGCGCGCCGGGCATGACGCTGATGAAGATGCCGGTCTTCACCTGGACGTCGCTCTGCACCAACATCCTGATCGTCGCCACCTTCCCGATCCTGACGGCGACGCTGGCGCTCTTGTCGCTCGACCGCTACGCCGGCACGAACTTCTTCACCAATGACCTTGGTGGCAACCCGATGATGTATGTGAACCTCATCTGGATCTGGGGCCATCCGGAAGTCTACATCCTCATCCTGCCGGCCTTCGGGATCTTCTCCGAAGTGGTCGCAACCTTCTGCGGCAAGCGCCTCTTCGGCTACGCCTCGATGGTCTACGCCACCTGCGTGATCATGATCCTGTCCTATCTCGTCTGGCTGCACCACTTCTTCACCATGGGGTCGGGTGCGTCGGTCAACGCCTTTTTCGGCATCACCACGATGATCATCTCGATCCCGACGGGCGCGAAGATGTTCAACTGGCTCTTCACCATGTATCGCGGCCGCATCCGCTACGAAGTGCCGATGCTGTGGACCGTCGGCTTCATGGTCACCTTCGTCATCGGCGGCATGACCGGGGTGATGCTGGCGATCCCGCCGGCCGATTTCGTGCTGCACAACTCGCTGTTCCTGATTGCCCACTTCCACAACGTCATCATCGGCGGCGTCGTGTTCGGCCTGATGGCGGGCCTCGTCTACTGGTGGCCGAAGGCCTTCGGCTACAAGCTCGATCCGTTCTGGGGCAAGATGAGCTTCTGGTTCTGGCAGATCGGCTTCTTCTTCGCCTTCATGCCGCTCTACGTGCTCGGCCTGATGGGCGTCACCCGCCGCGTCAGCCAGTTCGAGGATCCCTCGCTGCAGATCTGGTTCATCATCGCCGCCTTCGGTGCGGTGCTGATCGCGCTCGGCATCGCCTCGTTCGTCGTCCAGCTCGTCGTCAGCTATCTGAGGCGCGACCAGCTGCGCGACACCACGGGCGATCCTTGGAATGCCCGCACGCTGGAATGGTCGACCTCGTCGCCGCCGCCGGACTACAACTTCGCTTTCACCCCGGTCGTGCACGACCATGACAGCTGGTACGACATGAAGAACCGCGGCTACGAACGCCCGCTCGGCGGCTTCAAGCCGATCCATATGCCGAAGAATACCGGCACGGGCGTCATCCTCGCCGGTATCAGCGTCGTGCTCGCCTTCGCGCTGATCTGGTACATGTGGTGGCTGGTGGTCGTGTCGTTCGTTGCCATCCTGGTCGTGGCGATCGGCCATACGTTCACCTACAACCGGGATTTCTACATCCCAGCCGAGACCGTGACGGCAACCGAGGACGCCCGGTCCGAACTTCTGGCGGAGCGCAGCTGAGATGACGAACGCCACCCAAACCGAAGCGCCGCAGTTCTACCTTGAGGAAGAGCACCATCCCGAAGGCAGCACCATGCTGGGCTTCTGGATCTACCTGATGAGCGACTGCCTCATCTTCGCCGTGCTGTTTGCCACCCATGGCGTGCTTGGGCGAAACTATGCGGCCGGCCCGTCACCTGCCGATCTGTTCGACCTGTCGCTCGTCGCCATCAACACGGCGATGCTGTTGCTCTCGTCGATCACCTACGGTTTTGCCATGCTCCAGATGGAGCGCAACGCCAAGATGGAGACGATCTTCTGGCTCGGCGTCACTGCCGTGTTCGGCCTCGCCTTCCTTAGCCTCGAACTCTATGAATTCTACCACCTGATCCAGGAGGGCGCCGGCCCGACGCGCAGCGCCTTCCTGTCGTCGTTCTTCACGCTCGTCGGCACCCACGGCCTGCACGTCACCTTCGGCATTATCTGGATCGTGACGATGATGGTGCAGGTCAGGATGCACGGACTGATACCGGAGAACCGCCGCCGGCTGATGTGTCTGTCGATGTTCTGGCACTTCCTCGACGTCATCTGGATCGGCGTCTTCTCCTTCGTCTATCTGATCGGAGTCATCGGATGAGCTCACAGCCCCACAGCCTTGCGCACGAAGATGCTCATGAGGCCCATCACGGCCACAGCCACGGCCATGAAGCGGGCCATGGGTCGCTGCGAAGCTACATGGTCGGCTTCGCCCTCTCCGTCGTCCTGACGGCCATTCCCTTCGCGCTGGTCATGAGCGGCGCGCTCGACAGCAAGATGGCGACGGCCGTCGTCGTCATGGGTCTCGGCGCCATCCAGATCGTCGTGCACATGATCTTCTTCCTGCACATGAACCAGCGCTCGGAAGGCGGCTGGACGATGATGGCGCTGATCTTCACCCTCATCATCGTCGGTATCGCGCTCGCCGGTTCGCTCTGGGTCATGCATCACCTCAACGTCAACATGATGCCGATGACCCACGAGATGATGAAGAACATGCCGTGACGGCCCGTTGACGGGTACGGCGATGGACGACCGTTCGGCAGAGACAAGGCGGGGGGCAGAGCCCTCCCGCTCCCGTCTCGTTCTGACTGTCGCCTTGTCGGTGCTGATGGCGGCTTTCGTCACTCTCGGCACCTGGCAGGTGAAGCGGCTTTTCTGGAAGCTCGACCTGATCGCGCGCGTAGACGCCCGGGTGCATGCCGAACCGGTGCCGGCTCCACCCCAATCGGAATGGCCCGGCATCAGCGCGGACAAGGACGAATATCGTCGCGTCACTGCGACGGGCCTTTTCGCGCATGACAAGGAAGTCCTGGTCCAGGCTGTCACCGAACGGGGCGCCGGTTTCTGGGTCATCACGCCCATGGTCGTTGACGACCACACGACCATCCTGATCAACCGTGGTTTTGTGCCAGCGGATCGACGCGATGCTGCCGCACGCCCGGAAAGCCAATTGCCTGGGGCTGGCCGGGTCACCGGCCTTCTTCGCATGACAGAGCCGGACGGCGGTTTCCTGCGCGCCAACGACCCGGCCGCCAGCCGATGGTATTCGCGCGATGTCGATGCGATTGCCAGAGCGCAGGACCTGGTGGATGTCGCGCCCTATTTCATCGATGCAGACGCCACGCCCAATCCCGGCGGCCTGCCGGTCGGCGGCTTGACCGTGGTCAGCTTTCGCAACAGCCACCTCGTCTACGCGGCGACCTGGTTCGTGCTCGCCGTGATGAGCGCCGCGGGTATCGTGGTCGTCCATCGCGTGCGCAGGTGAGCTTCGAGCGCTCGAGCGCTCGAGCGCTGGTCTGATCGCCCTGTCATGCCCGACGGCGCGACAGCCGGTAGACGCTCGCCGGCGGGAGATTGAGCGGCACCCAGCGCAGGAACGACGCCTCGAGGCGAAGTATTTCGAGCAGCGCTGCCGGCACGGGGCAACGCGGTCCGTAAGTGAACTGGAAGAGGCAACCGTCATCGGCAAGGTGCCGAAAGACCGCCTCAAGGATATCGCGAACCGCTTGTCTCGGCATGGAGAGCAGCGGCAGGCCGCTGATGGCGGCGCCGATCTTGCGTGTTTTCGGCAACCGCAAGTGCTGCGCATCACCCTCGATCAGTGTTGCCTCTGGAAAACGGCCCCGCAGCAACGCGGCAAAGGCCGGATTTCGTTCCACCAGAACCAACTGGTTCTGTCGGACACCATTTTGCAGAAGTGCGCGCGTGAAGATGCCGGTGCCTGGGCCAAGCTCCAGGACATCACCGGTGTACTGGCCGATTTCGGTGGTCATGGCTGCGGCCAATCGCGTGCTCGAAGGAGCGATAGCGGCGACTTCCAACGGCTTTGTCAGCCATGAGCGCAGGAAGAGCAGGGTGTCCGATGCGGTATTGGTCAAGGTGTGGCTCCCGTTGTTGAACGGGAGCAGGTATTGCGCCTTGCAGCGCCGCAAGCATTAACCCGGGTTAAGTCAGGTATCCGCTTCCTCGCGAACGCGCTTGGCGATGCGGCTGAGGCCGACCGGCGTGATGCCGAGATAGCCTGCAAGGTCCTTCTGGGGTGCGCGCAAGACCAGATCCGGTTCCTCGGCGATCAGCGACCGGTAGCGTTCCTCCGGATCGAGCGTCAGGAACTGGCGCTCGCGACGCTCCTTGCGTTCGGCAAGGATCATCAGGGCGTTGCGCAGCATTCGCGACCAACCGAGATCGATGTCGACCAGCGCTTGCAGCGTCGCGAACGGAATTCTCTCCAGACGACAGGTTTCGATGGCGACCGCGGAAAAGGTGGCGCGCCCCATCGGCAGCAAGGCCGAAAGACTTGCGAAGAACCGCCCTTCGGTAGCGAAGGATTTGATCCATTCCTCGCCGTCGGCGCGAAGGTAGGTGAGCTTAACCAGGCCGGTCTCGATTACATAAATGTAGGGATGCGGCTCGTCCTGGCCGAAAATCGTCTCTCCGGGCTTCACCGGGCGAACATGAATTGCCTCGGCCAGGCGCTCCGTATTCGCAAGCGGTTGCCCCGCAATGCGCTCGAACAGTGAAATCGCCGCCCCTTTCGCGTGCTTAACCTCGGTTAATGCCATCCGCTTCCTCTTGCTCCAGGCTCGATTGTTCAATCAACGGGAATAGATAACATGGCACGATATGTCGTCACTGGGGCAAGTTCCGGAATAGGTCTGGAAATTGCCCTGCACCTGGCCGCCAAAGGCCACAGCGTCGTTGCGCTCGGCCGCGACAGGGAGCGACTGAGAGGCCTGGCGCACCGTGATCCAAGGATCGAGGTGCGAGTGCTGGATATCCGAGACAAGGCGGCCGTTGCCGCCTTTGGTGCCGAATTGGCGGAAGCAGATGTCATCGACGGTCTCATCAACAACGCGGCCATCCAACACAATGTCAGGCTCGATGAGCCACACTACGGCATCGACGAGATCGTCGCCGAAGTCGAGACCAATCTTGTCGCGCCCATCATCCTATCGCGGCTGCTTTTGCCGAACACGCCTGCGCGCCCGTTCGTGATCGTCAATATCGGCTCTGCTCTTGCGTGCTATCCAAAGGCGACTTCGGCAGTCTACAGCGCCACGAAGGCGGGCTTGCGCATGTTTTCGGATGCTCTTCGGGTGCAATACCAGCAGACCTCCGTCAGAGTGGTGGATGTGGTGTTGCCGTTGGTCGAGACGCCCATGACCGCTGGGCGCGGCCGCGGCAAAATCACCGCCAACGCGGCCGCCGCGGCAATCGTACGCGCTCTGGAGCCCGGCAGGTCGCGGGTTCATGTCGGCAAGGCAAAACTGTTGAAGCTGTTGCAAGTCATCGCTCCGCCTGTCGCTGCCGCGATCATCAGAAAGCTCTGATTTGTGATTTGAGCAGGCCTGTCGAAGATGCCGATGCCAGCGGCCACGGGCTCGCTCGACATGCAAGCCAGGCATCAGGCTCCGACCGGTCCAGAACGTCACGGACGGCTCGGCCGCCAAACCATGTCCGTTGGCGCCCTCTTCCATTTGGCCGGTTCGAAATCCGATGTCGTTTCGTCAAACAGTCCGGGTGCACGCCGGAAGCGCGCATCTGGTCCACCGGTGACGGGTCAACGGCAACAGGCGCCATCGTTCTTGACAGGAAGAGCGATGGCGCCGTGTGCCTTCGGTCTTACTTGAGGTACAGGGTCAGGCTGCCGTCGGCTGCCTGTTCAGCCCCGACGATGTTGTTGAGTTCGACATTCTGGGTCTTGAGCTTGGCGACAAGATCCTTGTTGCCGTCGACCGCCTTGTGCAGGGCGGCCAGCTGGGCGGGCGTTGCCTGGTCGATCCAGGTTCTGGTCTCGCTCAACTTGTCCAAGGTGTCGATATTGACCACCGTGAAGTTGTCGCCCTTGAAGCTGTGCACCGTCTGTTCGATTTCTGCCGGCCAGTTCATGGTCGTGCTTGCCGCGTAGGAGATGCCGCCAAAGGTCATGGCGGAAAGCGCTGCGATAAGGGAGAGCTTTGCGATGCGGTTCATGATCATTCTCCTTGGTTGTGCAGCATCCCGCATGTGCGCCAGGCCGAGGTGAACCCCTGCGAGCCGTCGTCAAACGGGTCTCATTGGTCGCCACCGGTCGTTTGCGGGCGTTTTCGCCCACACTGAAGATGCCGGGTTGTTTCGAAGGTCGGGACAGTGGGCTCTCCAGCAATCAGTGCTGGATTGTGCCGTTCCGATGACTGAAAAATGGTGGCCAATCGTGACATTTTGGTGGCGCAAGTCACTGGAATATAATTACAAATTCTTCATGCACCGATCGGTGGCCGACAAGGCGAAGTAATGACGGATCACGACGCCCATCATCGATGGAACGCTTTGCCCATTCGGCTCGCGTGGTGGGCGCCGACGACCTGCCGCCATTCTGACCGGAGCGGCCTGAGATGCCGGCGAGTTCGTCGGCGGCCGCCGGGTTCTCCGCCGCAAGACCGCTCCGCAACGGTGACCCGGCCCAGGAACTGAACTTTCGCGACGTGGTGCCGTTGGCAAAGCCGGTTACGATCGCCAGGCCACCCCGGGCCGGTTGGGTCTTGTGAATGCCCGCCGGAGGTGGACGGTCACTTCGCCGTGAAGAACGTCAAGAGGACCTTTCCCTTCTCGCCAAGCAGGCACACGAACCGATCTGCCTTGCCGGCCGTGCCGTTGCGCTCGATATAGGCCTCTCCGAGGATCACCGTCTTGACCGACACGTCTTCGACCTTCGTGTCGGCGGCGGTGATTGCGAGGCTTTCCGGGTCCAGGACCAGCCCCGTAATGTCGGCGGAATGTTCCTGAAGCGCGACAAGACCGGTCGATTTGCAGGCAGTGACCGCGGGGTCCTCGGGTGTCTGGGCGCGTGCCGCAGCAGCGCATGGGAGTGACAGTATCAATGCGACGATGAAGTGTTTGGGCGCCATCTGAGGGAATCACCTTCCGTTTGCGAGATGCGACGACCTCCGCCGCACCGCTCAACGTCAAGGGGTTGCGTTCGGTTCCCGAGGATCTGGGCTGCTGTGGCGTGCAAGTGGGCACTAGTGAGCCCTCGAAGCCAGAAAAAATTGCAGGCACCGACTGGCCGTCGTCGCAGGGCTCCTTCGTGTTCAAAGGGCGATCGGAACGGGATTTCACAGCGTGCGCGAGCGGCGTCGGGCACGGCCAGAGAACGCATCGCCGAGCTTTCTCCGAGCTCGCCTGCGAGAAGCGACAGGTCGTCGTTAACCTTTTGTTAACCATCCGTCGCCTAGATCCCGTCAACGAAAAATTAACGAAGATGATCAAAGTGCTAACAGACGCTCGTTCGATCCGTATCAAGGGCCGCTCGTTCCTGAGCCTGGCGCTGTCGCCCGAGCTGCCGCTCGATCAGTGGCTGACGCGGCTCGACGATCTGGCCGCCCGCTCGGCCGGGTTTTTCCTTGGCCGACCCGTCGTACTCGACATCGTCGACCTGGAGATCGACCGGCCGCAGTTGAAGGGCCTGCTCGACGAACTTGCCACGCGCAACGTCCGCGTTCTCGGGATCGAGGGCGGCCGTCCGTCGCTGTTCGAGCCGGGCATGCCACCGTCGATGCGCGGCGGCCGGCCGGCGCCAGAATTCGAGGCCGCGGCGGGCGAACTGATCGCCGGAGAGACGAAGGCGCACGAGCAAGTGACCGTCATCGGACAGGAAACGCCGGCGGCGCGGGCCACCGCCTCGATCATCGTGCGCGAGCCGGTGCGTTCCGGCCAGTCGGTGATCTTTCCCGAGGGCGACGTTACCGTGATCGGCTCGGTCGCGTCAGGCGCGGAAATCATCGCCGGTGGTTCGATCCATATTTACGGCGCGCTGCGCGGACGGGCGCTTGCGGGTTCGGTGGGCAACACCTCGGCACGCATCTTCTGCCGCCGCCTGGAAGCGGAGTTGCTGGCGATCGACGGCGTCTACAAGACCGCCGACGACATGGCCGCCGAGCTTCGCGGACAGTCGGTGCAGCTTTGGCTCGAAGACGATTCGATCATGGCAGAGAGACTTAACTGAGCCGGTGCCGGCCAGGAAACAGGAGCGGAAGATGGCGAAAGTAGTTGTTGTTACATCGGGCAAAGGCGGCGTCGGCAAGACGACGTCGACGGCTGCTCTCGGCGCGGCGCTCGCGCAGCGCAACGAGAAGACCGTCGTCGTCGATTTCGATGTCGGCCTGCGCAATCTCGACCTCGTCATGGGTGCCGAGCGCCGGGTCGTCTACGACATGGTCAACGTCATTCAGGGCGACGCTAAGCTGCCGCAGGCGTTGATCCGCGACAAGCGCCTCGACACGCTGTTCCTGCTGCCGGCATCGCAGACCCGCGACAAGGACAGCCTGACGCCGGAAGGCGTCGAGCGTGTAATCAATGACCTGAAGAAGCATTTCGACTGGATCATCTGTGACAGCCCCGCCGGCATCGAGCGCGGCGCGACGCTTGCCATGCGCCATGCCGACATGGCGGTGATCGTCACCAATCCGGAAGTCTCCTCGGTTCGCGACTCCGACCGGATCATCGGCCTGCTCGACGCCAAGACCGAGAAGGCCGAACGCGGCGAACGGGTCGAAAAGCACCTGCTGCTCACCCGCTATGACGCGCTGCGCGCCGAGCGTGGCGACATGCTGAAGGTCGAAGATGTGCTGGAAATCCTGTCGATCCCGCTTCTCGGCATCGTTCCCGAGAGCATGGACGTGCTCAGGGCATCCAACATCGGCGCTCCGGTGACGCTCGCCGACAGCAAATCCGCCCCGGCGCTCGCCTATCTCGACGCGTCCCGCCGGCTTGCCGGCGAAACCGTGCCGATGACCATCCCGGGTGAAAAACGCGGTCTGTTCGGTAAGATCTTCGGACGGAGGGCAGCATGAGCATTTTCCGTTTCTTCAAAAAGCAGACCTCGGCGCCGACGGCGCGCGAGCGGCTGCAGGTGCTGCTGGCGCATGAGCGCGCCTCGGTCGGCCAATCGGATCTCGTTGCGATCCTCAGGGAAGAGATCCTTGCGGTCATCTCCAAGCACGTCCAGATCGACGACGACAAGGTCACCGTCAAGATGGACCGCGGCGAGCACGTGACGACGCTGGAAGTCGACATCGAGATCCCGCTTGCGGCGAGCGCTCGGGCGGCCTGACCCTTCTGCCGGTTCCGTGCTACTGCATCGTCCTTGCGGCGCGCGTCATCCGTGATGCGCGCCGGTATCGGGGTCTGCCATGTCGGTCGAGCAAGTGGAGTGCATCGTTGCGGGCGCCGGGGTCATCGGCCTCGCCGTCGCGCGTGCGCTGGCGCAAGCCGGCCGCGAGGTGATCCTCGTCGAAGCGGCCGATCGCATCGGCAGCGGGACATCGTCGCGCAACAGCGAGGTCATCCACGCCGGCATCTATTACCCGCCCGGCAGCCTGATGGCGCGACTGTGTGTCGAAGGCAGAATTCTCCTTTATGATTATTGCCGCGAACGCGGCATTGGTCACCGGCAGTGCGGCAAGCTGATCGTCGCGACCTCGGCTGCCGAACTGCTGCATTTGCCTACTATCGCCGCCCGGGCGACAGAAAACGGCGTGACGGATCTGCGCCAGATCTCGGCTGCGGACGCCCGCAGTCTCGAGCCTGCGCTCGCCACGACAGGCGCATTGCTGTCGCCGTCGACCGGCATCATCGACAGCCACGCCTACATGATGGCGCTGCTCGGCGACGCCGAGAATGCCGGCGCGGTTTTGGCACTCAACAGCCCCGTCGAGCGTGGCCGGGTTACCAATGGCGGTGTTGTCGTGGATGTCGGCGGTGCCGAGCCGGTGAGCCTGGCGTGCCGCCTGTTCGTCAACGCCGCGGGTCTCGCCGCACCGAAGCTGGCGCGGTTGATCGAGGGGATGCCTCCAGCACTCGTGCCGAGGGAATATTATGCCAAGGGCGATTATTTCTCGCATGTCGGCAAGGCGCCGTTCTCGCGGTTGATCTACCCTGTGCCGGTTAAGGGCGGTCTCGGCATTCATCTGACGCTCGATATGGCCGGTCAGGCCCGCTTCGGACCCGATATCGAGTGGATCGACACGTTGAACTATGACGTCGATCCGGCGAAGGCCACGTCGTTCTATGCCGGTGTCCGCCGCTATTTCCCCGATCTGAAGGACGGCGCACTGGTGCCGGCCTATTCCGGTATCCGGCCGAAGATCGTGCCGCCCGAAGTGGCAAGCCAGGATTTCGTCGTGCAAGGGCCAAGCGTGCACGGGGTGCCCGGTCTGATCAACCTCTTCGGCATCGAATCGCCTGGCCTCACCGCATCTCTGGCGCTCGCGAGGCTTGTGGCGGAAACCTAGCGTCGTTGCTCCGTTCACCCCTTGTTTTCGTCGCGCGCGCGTGCCGCAAAACTGTCGATGGCCGATGCCAGTTTTTCGGCTCCTTGGCGCAGTTCTTCCGGTGTCAGCGCGGCATAGCCGAGCACCAGACCGGCGACGACGGGTTTGCGCTCGAGATAGAGCGGCGACACGGGGTAGATGCCGATCCCCGCGGCTCTGGCGAGTTCGATCAGCCGCGCCTCATGCCGCGCACCGATGTTGCGGAACCAGGCCACGACATGCAGCCCTGCCGATGTGCCGACGATGTCGATCTTTTCACCGAAGCATGATGTCAGCGCCGCGATCAGGGCGGCGCGGCGTTCGGCATTGGACCGGCGCATCTTGCGGACATGTCGCTCGTATGACCCGGTGTCCAAAAGGATCGCGAGCGCCTCCTGCTCAAGGCTCGCGCTATGGCGGTCGGCAAGCTGCTTGCATCGTGTGAACACGTTGATCAGTGGCCTGGGAATGACGAGATAACCGAGCCGGAGGGTCGGTGAGAGCGTCTTGGAGACCGTGCCGATATAGATGACCCGATCCTGATCCGATTGAAACAAGGGCGGTATCGGCTTCACGTCGTAGCGGTACTCGCCGTCGTAGTCGTCCTCGACGATATAGGCTCCAACCGAATAGGCCCATTGCAGCAGCGCATCCCGCCGGCTCTGGGGCAGGACGCCGCCCAGCGGGAACTGGTGGCTCGGCGTCACGAAGGCGAGAGCCGATTTTTCCTGATGTGGCAATTCTTCGACGAGGAGCCCGGAATTGTCGCAGGATACGGCAACGATGTCGGCACCAGCGGCGGCCATGACGTTGCGTGCCATCGCATAGCACGGGTCCTCCAGGATGACGCGATCGCCGATATTGACGAGAACGCGTGCGCAGAGGTCGAGCGCTTGCTGCGAACCCGACACGACGATGATCTGGTCGACGTCGCAGCGAATGCCGCGCCCCCGCCAGAGGTAACCCTGGAGCTGCTGTCTCAGGGCGGCGGAGCCGGCCGGATGTTCGTAGGAAAGGCTGTCGCGGCGGCGAAGCAGCGCGGCATTCATCGCCCGTCGCCACAGGAGCGTCGGAAAGTCGGCGGAGGCAATATCGCCGTAGCGAAAATCGAACTCCAGCCCCGTCTGCCGCGTCGGATAGTGGATCGGAAGTTCCATCAGACGGGCGGCATAGTCGGATAGTGGCAACGGCAAACGATGGTCAACTTGTCTCCCACGCAACGTTCCGGGCCTGGTCATGTCGGAGACGACGGATGCTGAACCCTGGCGGCTGGTCACGTAGCCTTCGGAGGCGAGTTGGTCGAACGCTGCCGTGACCGTTGTGCGCGACACGCCCAGTTCGTCCGCGAGCGTCCGGCTTGATGGCAGCCGGTCGCCGGGGGCGTAAACGCCAGCGCCGATCTGATCGCGCAGATCGAGGTAGATGCGGCGGGCGGCTCCCGTGCGTCTTGGTCTCCCATCATCCAACTGGCCCAATGAAAATCTCCGAAACTGGATGTTTATCTTGTGCCAGTTAACGCCGATGCTCTGCCGAGTTCAAGGAGAGTTCGATGTACACGCCGCCAGCTTTTGTGGTCGACGACACCAGTGAAATCCACGCGATGATGCGGGCATGCCGCATCGCCACCTTGATCACCGCGACGGCTGAAGGCCCTGTGGCGACACCGCTGCCGATGCTTCTCGACGCCGGAGAGGGCGACGGTGGCACGCTGTACGCCCATCTCGCCCGCCCGAACCCGCAATGGCAGAAACCGGTCATAGGCGACGGTCTTGCCGTCTTCATGGGCCCCGACGCCTACATCACGCCGGCTTGGTATGCCGCCAAAGCCGAACATGGAAAGGTCGTTCCGACCTGGAACTACACCGCCGTCCAGGCAAAAGGCCCGGTGGAGTTCTTTGATGATCCGGCCCGGCTGCTCGATGTCGTCACGCGGCTGACAGACCTTCATGAGGGGGGAGCAGCAAACCCATGGGCCGTCAGCGATGCCCCGCCGGCATTCATCGCCGCGCAATTGCGTGGCATCGTCGGGATCCGAATGCCGATCACGCACCTGACCGGCAAGCGCAAGCTCAGCCAGAACCGTTCAGAAGCGGACCGGGTGGGCGTCAGGAACGGCCTTGCGGAAAGCCATCGCGATTTTGACCGCGCTATTGCGGGGATGATCCCCGTTCCACCATCCTCATCGTGAGACAGATGCATGTTCAGACCTGATTTCAATCCGCAGCCGACACTGCGTGGTGCGGCCATTCATCTCCGGCCGCTCGGGCCAAACGATCTCGAGGGGCTGTATTCGGCCGCAAGTGATCCTGCGGTGTGGGCAGGACATCCGGCAACGGATCGCTACAAACGGGAAAAATTCGAACCCTACTTCGCCACGTTGCTGGCAAGCGGAGCGACGCTTGTGGCCATCGACCGGCAGTCCGGCGATATCATCGGATGCTCGCGCTACTACGTCGCCCCCGATATGCCGGACAGCATCTCGATCGGCTTCACCTTCCTCAACAACGCCTATTGGGGTGGTGGCATCAATTTCGAAATGAAACGGCTGATGCTCGGCCATGCCTTTCTCGCCTATCGCGACGTCTGGTTTCATATCGCGCCGACAAACATTCGCTCGCAAAAGGCGACGGCAAAGCTCGGTGCGGAACATGTCTACGACGCGACCTTGGACCTGTCGGGTACGCCATCGCCGTGGATGTGTTTCCGCCTGAAACAGGATGATTGGGACCGGGTCGTTGCGGCAAAGGCCGGCGGCATCTGATCCGCTCCTGACGGTGGTCTGGCTTCCTCTCGTCCCAAACATGTGAAGGCTTCTCTTCAACGGCTGTTCCGATTGACTTTAGTTCGATGTCGTACTATTTGGTTTGATGTCAAACTAAATGGGGTGGATCATGAAGCGAAGACAGTTTTCGGCCGTGTTGGGTGGTGGTGTCGTCCTGGCGGCTGCCGGCGCATCCACGGCATTCCTGCTGACCCGCAGGCCCGATCGCGCGTTGGCGCCGTGGACGGTGGCTGGAATGCCCGACCAGGAGCCGCGGCGCCGGGCGCTATCCTACGCGATCCTGGCGCCCAATCCACACAACCGGCAACCGTGGCTCGTCGATCTCGGGGGCAAGGATCTGGTGACGCTCTATGTCGACACGACCCGCCTGCTGCCCGAGACAGACCCGTATAACCGTCAGATCACCATCGGGCTCGGTTGCTTCATCGAACAGATGGCCATTGCCGCCTCCACGGAGAATTACAGGCTGGACGTTTCCCTCTTTCCTGAAGGGAGCGACGCGCAGGTGCTCGACGCCCGTCCGGTCGCCGTCATCCGCTTCGAGCGGGATACGGCGATCGGCGCAGATCCCCTCTTCGCACAGATTTTGCGGCGTCGGTCGCTGAAGGAGCCGTTCGATTTGACCAAAGCCGTGCCAGGGGAGGTGCTTGGCGCCCTTGGTGCGTCCGTCCGCCATGGTGCGCTGGCGGGATCCAGCAACGATCCGGCCGTGGTGGCGACCCTGCGGGAGATGACCCATGTGGCCCTGGAACTGGAGATCAACACGCAGCGAACCTACAGGGAAAGCGTCGATCTCCTGAGGATCGGCAAGGCCGAAATCGAGGCCAATCCGGATGGCATCGACCTCGGCGGTCCGCTTTTCGATGGCCTCGCGGCAATCGGGCAACTGAGCCGCGAGCAGGCGCTCGACACGACGTCCACGGCTTTTGCGCAAGGACGGGCGGCACTGCTCGCCAACACCGACACAGCCATGGCGCATGTCTGGCTGACGACACCGGGCAACAGCCGCACCGAGCAGATTGCCGCCGGCCGCGATTGGGTCCGGATCAATCTGACCGCCACGGCCCTTGGAACTGGCCTGCAGCCGCTCAGCCAGGCGCTGCAGGAATTCCCTGAGATGGGCTGGTATTACCGGCAGGCGCACAAAATGCTGTCGCCCGAAGGCGGGACCGTTCAAATGCTGGGCCGGCTCGGCTATGCTGCTCCGGTTGAGCCCAGCCCGAGATGGCCGCTGGATGCCAAGATCATCTGAACGCGGCTGGAGCACAGGCCTTGGACGACGACACCCTTATCTTTACGTTCTTCAATGAAATCGGCATCGTCAGCCAGCTGTCCCAGGCATTCCTCAATCGCCACCTTCCCGATGGGCTGCACAGTTCGCACTTTGCGACGCTGAACCACCTCTACCGCGTGGGCGACGGCAGTACGCCCTTGGCGATCGCCAATGCCATGCAGGTGACGAAGGCCACGATGACGCACACCTTGTCGGTGCTGGAGAAACGTGAGCTGGTGCAGATCAGCTCGAACCCCAGGGATGGCCGTTCAAAGAAGGTTTTTCTGACGCCAGCCGGGAGGGCGTTCCGCCTGGAAGCGATCGGCGAGGTAACCGCCGCGATGGCAACCGTCGCATCGCTGTTCGATCGCGCCGAGCTGGAATCAAGCCTTCCCACATTGCAGCGGGTCCGCAAGATCCTCGACGCCGAGCGAACCAATCGCCCAGGCGGCGATTGACAGCGCCGGCCCGGCAGCCCGTCACTCCGTCGTCGCCCGCAACGCCCGCATGATTTCCTCGGCAAACATCGATGTGGCAAGGCCGTGGCTGCGCTTTTCGCGCTGGACAAGGGAAAGCACGTTCTTTCCAAAGGTACGGTCGCGGATCTGCAGATAGGTGAGCACGCCATTGCGTTGTTCCTCGGCAATGTCGAACTTGCTGAGAAAGGCGATGCCGTCGCCGGCGGCGGCAAGGCATTTCATCGCTTCGATCGAGTTGGTCAGGAACGCCGGCTCGACGGTCAGCCCGGCATTGGCGAAGGCATCGGCGACGATGCCGTGGATCAGCATCGACTTGTCGGCAAAAATCAGCGGATAGGGTTCGCAGTGGGCGAGCGGCAGCGAGTCGAGCCCGACGAGCGGATGTTCGGGCGAGACCACGGCGCCGAGCCGGGTGTCCATCTTCCACAGCGTTTCGAGTTGCGGCGTGGGCGGCAGGTTGAAGGCGAGGCCGAGGTCGGCCTCGCCGTCGACAACAGCCTGGACGATGTCATGAATGAACATCACCCGGATCGAGATCTTCAGGCGTGGATGGCGGGCGCAGAAGTTGGCGGCCGCCTTGGGCACGATGCCGCCGGCAAGGCCGTTCATGGTGGCGATGATCACCTCGCCGCTCTGGAGCGCCTTCAGGTCGCGGATCTCGGCCTCGACCTGGCTGTACTCCTTGATCGTCCGGCGCACATGCGCGACGAGAATTTCGCCGGCCGGCGTCAGCCGCAACCCTCTTGGCAGCCTTTCAAACAGCGGCTCGCCGATCATCTCCTCCAGTTGCAGCACATGTTTGTTGATTGCCGACGCGGCCACGTTCAGCCGCTCGCCGGCGGCGCGGATGGAACCCGAGCGGGCGACTTCGTCGATGTAGCGCAGCACGCGCGAGTGCAACATGCCCGGTCTCCTCCAATTCAAGCGATCTCGAAAAGAGTACGCTGCGCGCAGAAAATACTGCTTTTCGGAAGCGGTGCAATAACTTCTTATGGCCTTCGACAACGAGGAGAGATCGGCACGAGCGCTGCCCCAGCAGGGCTTGAACACCTGGCTCTGCCATGCCGACGAGACTTGCAAGTGGAGGAAAGACGCGTGAACAAAACCGAAGCCGTGCACTACGACAAAGTGCGCGCCATCTTTGATATCCTGAACGGAAAGAAGGAGGCAGACCTTCTTCTGAAGAACCTCAACATCCTCGATGTTCACGGCGAAACCGTCTATCAGGGATCCATCCTCGTCTATGACAAGCGCATCGTTGCGCTCAATCCCGATGAGACCATCCTGAAGGTGAAGGATGTTTTCGACGGCAAGGGGCTCTACGCGATCCCCGGCCTGATCGACGCGCACATCCATTTCGAGTCCCAGCTGGCGCATCCGACGGCACTGGCCGAGGCGATGGTTCCCTGCGGCACGACGACGATCTATGCCGAATGCCTCGATCTCCTGAGTGCGGCGGGCGACGAGGGTGCTACGGCAGCCGAAAGCCTGTTCAAGGACTACGACAAGCTGCCCTATCGGCTCTATGCCTTTGCACCGGGCAAGAAGACATCGGCCTCCGTCACCGAGGCGGTTTTGCAGATGGAGCCGGTCATCGGCCTCGGCGAATTCGAGCACTTCACCTACAGCTCCGGCGATGACGACGATTTCCGCAAGGCGGCCTGGGTGCGCGCCAAGGGCGGCTTCATGAACGGCCACTGGGGCGTGACAGCGCTTTCCGACATGGTGCTGAACTATCTGCCGGCGATCGGCGTGTCGAACAATCACGACGTCTGGAACGAGAAGGACATCGAAAAGAGCATTCGCTACGGCTTCCCGACGCACATCAAGTTTGGCGTCGGCAGCAGCGAGGTGATCAAGACCCTGCTGCGGGCCATCGTCGCCCGCAAGTGGCCGACCGAAAACTTCATGCTGTGCACCGACAACATCTCCGTCGAGCGCTTGCTGACCATGGGGCACATGGACTGGATCATTTCGCTCTGCGCCGAGATGGGATTGAACCCGATCCATGCGATCAAGATGGCGACCTACAACACCGCCCGATCGTTCCACATGGAAGACCAGATCGGCTCGCTCACCCCCGGCCGGTTTGCCGACATCGTCTTGACCGACAGCCTGTCACAGATCAACCCGCTCTACGTCTTCAAGGATGGCGAGTTGGTCGCCAGGGATCGCAAGCTGCTGAAGAACGCCGACATCGATTATTCCGGCATGTGCAAGCAGGGTGTGCCCGGGCTTGACGACCTGACGCCGGATCAGCTCGACATCGTGCCTCTGGAAGTCTCGCAAGACGGAAGCCAGGCCAAGGTCTACCTTTTCGACGTCTACGGTCGCGGACACGCAAAGTTCTACCAGGAGGTCTGGGTGCCGCTAAGGGACGGCAAGGTCGTTGCCGAGTATGAGGGCGCGACACTGAGCCGGCTGTCGGTGGTCCAGCGTTATGCCGATGGCAAGCGCCATGTCGTCAACGGCCTGTTCAAGGGCGTCCACGTGGATCGCGGCGCGGTTGCCACCTTCTGGCCGGCGCCAAAGCCATACTTCGTCGTCGTCGGCAAGGACAGCGCGGAAATGTGCCATTGCCTCAAGCGGGTCGACACCTATGCCGGAGCCTGCATCGTCACGGAGGATAGGGTCGAGAAGGCCGTCATGCCGCTCGAGATCTATGGCGTGATGGCGAACATGAGCGTGTCCGAACTGACTGCTGCTGCCGGCGCCATCGATGCGGCCCTTGAGGAGATGGGCAACCGCAATGAAGGCGAGCCGGTCGTGAACAAGCTTCTGAGCCTGTTCATCTCGCTGCACAGGTTCCGATTGATGGCCTGACGGCCGACGGAGAGAAACGAGGCAGGCGCTGCGGCGCCTGTCGACGAGGGGCGTGGATCGACCGGGAGGAGTCCGTGGCATCCACGAAATCATGACGCGACATGCCCGCAGCCGTTGATATGGCGGTAGCGAAAAGGCATCAGGATAATCTGGGAGGATAATGAGCAATGGCACAGAAGACGGACGAGGCCGAAATCGTCGATACCGGCAGCCTGACCCGGCGATGGATCATGTATGTGGTGGGCATTTACGTGCTGACCTTTGGGGTCAGCCTGGCGATCCGGGCCGGTATCGGCGTGTCACCGCTGAGCAGCCTGACGCGGACAATGACGCTGGTCTATCCGCCCTTGAGCCAGGGCACCTACAATTTCATCACCGAACTGGTCATGCTGACACTGACCTATCTGGTGCTGCCGTCGGATTTCAAGCTGAAGAGCTTTGCCTCGTTGCTTCCGGCCTTTGCGCTCGCGGTATTCCTTGATTTCAACTTGAGCATGACCGAGTTCGTCAAGCTCGACATCTACTATGCGAAAGTCGCCCTTCTGGTGTTCGCGGATGCGGCACTGGCCTATGGCCTGTTCCTGATGATCCGTGCCAATCTGGTGCTCATGCCGATGGACATGTTCGTCAACACGCTCTGCAAGCGGACGGGCTGGAAGTGGGGCAACATCAAGACCGGCTATGACTGCGCGCTGCTGGTCGTGTCGGCCGGCATCGGTCTCGCCTTCCTGGCCGACATCCCCTTCATCCGCGAAGGCACGGTGCTGAACGCAGTCCTGGTCGGCCAGTACATCAGGCTCTATTTCTTCCTCTACAAGAAGATGCAGTCGAGGAAAGCCGCTCCTTCATCGAACAGGCTCGAGCCGGCCGCGAAGTAGGATAGGCCCGCAGGCGCAGCAGACAGGGCTCTCCAAGCCGGAGAGCCCTGTCTCTTTCCGTAAGTTATAGCTTACGATTTTTGCCCGCTTGATCCCAGTGGCGTACCGGGAAGATACAGCGAAACCGGCCGGATTTCGTAGACCGCAGTCGGGTTGGCGCGGCGCAGCTCGCGGGCAGCTGCAACGGCTGCCTCAAGCGTTGGAAAGTCGACGACGTAAAACCCGAGCAGCTGCTCCTTGGTTTCGGCAAAGGGGCCATCGATGACGATGCCTTCGCCTTTGCCTCTGAGCGTCACCGCGCGCTCCGTGGGGCCAAGCCGTGCTGCCGGGCCTAAGGATTTTTCGCGCACGAGACGATCGTTGACCTGGAGCAGGTCGGTCATCAACGCGGCGTCTTCTTCCTTCGACCAGGAATCAACCACTCCCTCTTCGTGATAGGCGAGGATGGCATAGTACATATAGCAGCTCCCTTCTGCGCCCTTCGTCTGCTCCGCCAGACAACCGTGAGATACTGTCCGGGATGAGCCTCGCCGCGACTATATGGCCGGATCGGCGCGCAGACTATGGGCCTGCAGGTTTCAGCCGAAGGAACGGTTCAAGGCTTTCGACGAATTCGCAGAGAAGTTCACGGTCGAAATGGCCCCTCGAGCCAAACATCATCTCAACTGTCTCGGCAGGCGTCCACGCACGCTTGTAGGGCCGAAGCGTCGTCATGGCGTCATAGACGTCGCAAATGGCAGCAATCCGGACGGGCATGCTGAGCTGATCGCCGCGAAGACGGTCGGGGTAGCCGCCACCGTCGACATGTTCGTGGTGATGAAGACAGACATCCAGCACCGTCTCATGGACGTCGCCATTGGCGCTGAGCAGGTCGTAACCGCGCCGGGTGTGTGTGCGAATTTGCGCGATCTCCTGATCGTCGAGCCGTTCGGTCTTGTTCAACAGCCCCTTCGGCAGCAGCAGCTTGCCGATATCGTGAAGCAACCCGCTCAACCCCAGGATCTGGACAGCTCGTTCGTCGAGCTTCAGCCAGCGGCCAAAATGGACCATCAAACCGCTGACGGCGATCGAATGCAGGAAGGTGTATTCGTCCTTCTTCTTCAGGCGGCTGATGCCGATCAGGGCGATCGGGTTGTGCTCCACGGCCGAAGCGATTTTCTCGACGGCTTCTTCCGCTTGGCCGAGCGCAACTGTTCCGCCCATGCGGGCATCGGTAAACACGCCCGCGAGCAGGTGTTTCGTCTGATCGATCGTTCGCGAAACCGCTCTGTTTTCGGCAGCGGTTATCGTGCCTAGGGCCGCATTGCCGAAAGGCGGCGCGTCCCGTGTTCGGCCGGCAATGTCGCAACCCTTCTGCACGTCGATGAGAACACTGATAACATTGCTGGCGCGAACACGATCAACCTCCTGCTCCGTGCTCAACAGGAAGCCGCGCCGCGGACCCGCTG
The DNA here is from genome assembly GCF_058795755.1 of Ensifer sp. GW823-FHT05D09. Classification (NCBI taxonomy): domain Bacteria; kingdom Pseudomonadati; phylum Pseudomonadota; class Alphaproteobacteria; order Hyphomicrobiales; family Rhizobiaceae; genus Ensifer; species Ensifer sp. GW823-FHT05D09. Next base: position 213,223 of record NZ_JBXAIA010000007.1, read on the forward strand.
CGGTGGTTCCACCTTCAAGCTCCTCGACGAACATGCCGAGCCGGACCTGATGTCTTCGTATTCGCTTGTGCATACCTCTCCTGAATTGCTCGTCAAATCATGAAACGGGTGGCCGGTGCGAACCTCGGATATGATCAGAATTCTGCCCAGTCGCTCGCAAGTGCTACGTTGCCACGGACGGCCGCAGTCCTTCTCGCAGCCGCACTGTGCGCAGGGGGCAAGGCAGGTTTCGACAAGGTCGCTGCGCCCCCCCGGACGGCTTCCGGGGGCGCCGTGTTCGCGCCGATATTGAACTGGCTGAGGAGCTGGAAGAGGGCGTCGGCTTCGCTCGACAGATGACGCGCGGCCGCGGTAGACGCCTCGACCATGGCGGCGTTCTGCTGCGTGCCCTGATCCATGACGTTGACGGCTTGATTGATCTCCTTCAATCCCGTCGCCTGCTCCTTCGATGCGTCGACGATGGCTCCGACATTGCCATTGACCGCAAGGACCTGGGTGACGATCTCTTCGAGCACCGCTCCCGTCTGCCCGACAAGCGTCGCGCCGTTTTTCACGTGCCCGTTGGATGCGGTGATTAAAGCCTTGATTTCCTTCGCGGCCTTTGCCGAGCGCTGGGCGAGTTCGCGCACCTCCTGCGCCACGACGGCAAAACCCTTGCCGGCATCGCCAGCGCGGGCGGCTTCCACGCCGGCGTTGAGCGCCAGCAGGTTGGTCTGGAATGCGATTTCGTCGATGACGCCGATAATGTTGGAGATCTCTGCCGATGAGTTCTCTATCCGTCCCATCGCCTCGACGGCGCTGCGCATCACCGAGCCGGACTGTTCCGCGTTCTCGCGGGTCTTGCGCACCAGCTCTCCAGCGTCTTCCGCGCGCTGGCTGGAATCGCTAACCGTGGTGGTGATCTCTTCGAGTGCCGCGGCCGTTTCTTCGACCGATGCCGCCTGTTGTTCCGTGCGTTTCGACAGATCATCGCAGGCAGTGCGAACCTGCTGCGCGCCGGCTGCAATCGCGCTCGCATTGTCGGCGACGGTCTGCATGGCGTTCTTCAGCTTGGCAGCGGCTGTGTTGAAATCCACCCGCAGCTTGTCGAGTGTCGGGATGAACTCCGTATCCAGGGTTTGCGTCAGGTCGCCATCGGAGAGGGATTGCAGTGCACGGGCAAGTACTTCCACGTTGCTGACACGACCGGTGACGTCGGTTGCGAACTTCACCACCTTGAACACCTTGCCGTTCACGTCGAAAATCGGATTGTAGGACGCCTGGATGAACACCTTGCGGCCGCCCTTGCCGAGCCGCATGAATTCGTCGGTCACGAACTCGCCGCTGGCCAGCCTCTGCCAGAAGCGGCGATAAGCCTCGCTGGTGGTGTGGGCCGGGTCGCAGAACATCGAATGGTGTCTGCCTTGGATTTCGCAAAGCGTGTAGCCGAGTGTCGCCAGGAAGTTCTCGTTGGCGGTGAGGATTTCACCTGATGTCGTGAATTCGATGACAGCCTGCGCTCGCGACAGTGCGGCAAGCTTGCCGGCATCTTCCACGCTCCTGCGCTTGTATTCGGTGATATCGGTTGCAAGCTTGATAACCTTGTAGGGCTTGCCCGCTCTGAAGACCGGATTGTACGACGCTTCGATCCAGATCTCCTTGCCGCCTTTGCCGAGGCGCTTGTACTGCCGGCGGTCGAATTCGCCGCGGGCAAGCTTTGCCCAGAAGGCGCGATAATCGGCCGATGCCGCTTCGACTGGGTCGACAAAGAGCCGATGATGCTGCCCCACGATCTCCCCAAGCTCATAGCCCAAGACGGCGCAGAAGTTGGCGTTCGCATCCAGGATCCGGCCGGTGAGGTCGAACTCGATAATCGCCTGGGAGCGAGACATAGCATCGCGCACGGCCTTGGCCTCGGAGCCGAAGGCAACCGAAAAACGTTTCATCTTGAATGTCCTTTGTAGAGTACGACCTGCAGCCGTGACGACGCCAGCTCTCATTCGAAGAGAGAGCTGCCGCACAGCTAAACGCACATCATCGCAACCGGGATTGCCATCGGCGCATCATGCGCATGCGTAACCCCCAGATTTTGCCTGGCTATATTTTGCATTCACAAATTAACGCTGCGTTAATCCAGAAACGACGATCGAAAGATCGCTCCGATTCTTTATCGGTCGAAAATCCTGGGTTGTGATCGACTTGCCATGCACGCAAACGCGTGCAAAGTCAGGCTTGAACGGACGCGCGAAGGCTGCTTTCGTTGCAGTTGATTTCGGCGGGCGAAAGCTGAACTCAAAGCAATGGCGACCGCGCGGCGGCCAACGGCCATCCCGCGACCATCGATCCAGCGTCTCACGCGTGTTCCAGGTAGGCCCTCATGGAAATATACCAGCTCAGAACGTTCCTTGCCGTTGCGCGCTGCCAGCATCTGACCCGCGCCTCCGAGCAGCTTCATGTCAGTCAGCCGGCCGTTTCCAAGCATATCAAGGCGCTCGAAGAGGAACTGGGGCTGTCGCTCTTCGAGCGGACACCGGCAGGCGTGTTCCTGACGAAAAGCGGCAAGGAGATCTTTCACCTTGCCGAAGTCACCCTCAGCTCGGCCATGGCGCTGACCAACAAGGCGGCACAGCTCAGAGGCGAGGTCGCCGGAACGGTGAAGCTGGGGACCATCGTCGATCCGGAATCGCTGCGGCTCGGAGAGTTTCTTGCCCGCATGCTGCAATGGCACCCGATGATCGAGGTGAAGCTCAAGCACGGGATCTCCGGTGAAATTGCGCAGCAGGTGACCGCAGGCGATCTGGATGCCGGCTACTATCTTGGACGGGTCGAGGCGCCCGGCATGGGCGCGCTCGAGCTTCGCAAGGTGGTCTATGTTGTCATCGCTCCGCCGAGTTGGGTGCCGCAGCTGAACGGTGCGACGCTTCAGGATCTGGCAGGGCTTCCCTGGGTGGGACCCAACACGCAGAGTTCGCAGCATCGTATCCTGCACGACCTGTTTGCGGATGCCGGGGTTGCGCCGCCCGCGGCCGCAATCGAGGTCGATCAGGAATCCTCCATGATCAGCCTCGTCAAGAGCGGTGTGGGACTGTGTCTCATGCGGGAAGAGGTGTCGCGAGGCGATGTCGAGAATGGAGAACTGGTGATGTGGGACGGTGCAATTCCGCTCTGCCCCCTGTCGTTCATCTACCTCGAAAACCGCAAGACAGACGCGCCGATTGCCACCATGCTCCACGTACTCGAGAGCATGGTTGAAGAAAGTGTTAACCAGTCGGTAAGCCTTGGCGCTGAAAAACAGGGAATATAATCAGATAGATAGATGAGGAGTTCCGGTTCATTCCGTTTCGGAATTGCCGCAATTCCGAAATGCGATTGGAACTGCCGAAGGGCCGCTGTTAGTCCTCGCTCATTGACATCCACGGTGGGAGCCGTGGCCTATATCTGGGAGGATAGCATGCAAGAAGGAACTGCCTACGCAGCGGACGCGCGTTCGTTGCAGCCCGACCGCGCCGCCAAGGCCAATGCCGTATACAGCAAGGTGTTCTGGCGCCTCGTACCTCTGCTTTTCATCTGCTACGTCGCCTCGTACCTTGATCGCGTCAATGTCGGTTTTGCAAAGCTGCAGATGATGTCCGACCTCTCGCTCAGCGACACGGTCTACGGCATCGGCGCGGGCATCTTCTTCATCGGCTACTTCGTCTTCGAAGTGCCGAGCAACATCATTCTTTCTCGCGTTGGCGCCAAGGCCTGGATCGCCCGGATCATGGTGACCTGGGGTATTATCTCGGCCGCGATGATGTTCGTCACGTCGGCGGAGATGTTCTACGTGCTGCGCTTCCTGCTCGGCGTTGCCGAAGCGGGCCTTTTCCCGGGCGTCATCCTCTATCTGACCTACTGGTTCCCTGCCGAGCGTCGGGCACGCATCGTTGCAACCTTCATGACCGGCATCGCCTTCGCCGGCGTGATCGGCGGACCGCTGTCGGGCTGGATCATGCAGGAATTCGCCGGCGTCAACGGTTGGGCGGGCTGGCAATGGATGTTCCTGCTAGAAGGCATTCCGAGCGTCCTGCTCGGCGTCTTCGTGCTGTTTTATCTCGACAACAGCGTGCGTGGCGCAAAGTGGCTCTCGGATGAGGAAAAGGCCCTGATCGAGGCCGACCTTGCAAATGACAATCGCAAGAAGCAGGCGATGACGCTTGGCTCGGTCTTCCGCAACGGCAAGGTCTGGCTGCTGTCCGGCATCTATTTCTGCTGCATCATGGGCCTTTACGGCATTAGCTTCTGGCTGCCGCAACTGATCAAGAATGCCGGCGCCAAGGATGTGATGGAAGTCGGCTTCCTGACCGCTATTCCCTACGCGGTCGCTGCCGTCGGCATGGTTCTGATCAGCCGCAATTCCGATCTGGCCGGTGAGCGCCGCTGGCATATCGCCGTCTGCGCAGTGATCGGCGCGATCGGACTGCTGCTTTCGACGCTGGTCATCAGCAGCATTCCGCTGTCGCTTGCAGCCCTGTCGCTGGCAACGCTCGGCATTCTGACCACGCTGCCATTGTTCTGGACGCTGCCGACCGGCTATCTCGGGGGAGTGGCTGCCGCGGCCGGCATTGCGATCATCAACTCCATCGGCAACCTCGCCGGCTTCGCAAGTCCCTACCTGATCGGTGCCGTGCGCGACGCCACGGGCAGCACCGATGCCGGAATGTACGCCCTGGCGGCGAGCCTCTGCATCGGCGCGGTCTGCGTCATCGCCTTCATTCCGAAGACCATGCAACGCTGATGCGGTCCTGACCAGGTCGCGCCGGACGACGGCGGACCGGGAGTATGGTCCGACAGTCCCAACCCTAAATCCGGCGCTCGTAAAACACGCCGCCGGTATTCCATCAACGTCTGCAAAACCGTGGGAGACGCCAGATGAGCACAGCCGCACCACATATCCAGTTCGCAAGAAGCCGGGCGGCATTGGTGCCGCGCATGGCACCCGACAAGTGCCTGAACGCAGTTTTCGCGGCCGCCCTGGCGGCGGTCGATCCCCTGCTTGTCGTGCCGCCGTTTCTTCCAGCCCCGCCGCGCAACGGACGCACCGTGGTCGTGGGCGCCGGCAAGGCGGCGGCACGGATGGCCCAGGCGGTGGAAGCCAATTGGCACGGCGATCTCGAAGGCCTCGTGGTTACGCGCTACGGCCATGGCGCTGACTGCCGGCACATCGAGGTCGTGGAAGCCGGGCATCCGGTTCCCGACGAGGCGGGCGCCGATGCGGCGCGGCGCATCCTGGAGAGTGTCGGCGGGCTCGGGCCGGACGACCTGGTCCTGTGTCTCATATCCGGCGGCGGCTCTTCCCTGCTTTCCATGCCACGGCCAGGCGTGACGCTTGCCGAAAAACGAGCGATCAACCGCGCCCTCCTGCTGAACGGTGTGCCGATCGCCGAGATGAACTGTGTTCGCCGGCATCTGTCGGCGATCAAGGGCGGACGGCTGGCGGATGCGTGCGGGCCTGCGCGGATCGTGACGCTGGTGCTGTCCGATGTGCCGGGCGATGATCCGGCGGTGGTTGCGTCGGGGCCGACGATCCCCGATGCCAGCACGTCCGCCGACGCTCTGACCATTCTGGACAGATATGGAATTGACGTGCCGCCGTCTGTGCGGACCGCGCTGACTGCTCCGAGTGTACGTCCGCTGACAGCGCCGAATGCCGCGAACCGGGTTACGGTGGTGGCGACAGCCCAACGCGCTCTGGAGGCGGCGGCGGCAAAGGCGCGGGAACTTGGGCTCGCGCCGCTCATTCTCAGCAACCGCATCGAAGGCGAGGCGCGCGATGTCGGCGCAGTCCATGCCGCGATTGCCCGGCAGGTCCGCGATTTCGGTCAGCCGATTGCCGGCCCCGCTTTGCTGCTGTCGGGCGGAGAAACGACGGTCAGCGTGCGCGGCAAGGGCAGGGGCGGCCGCAACGTCGAGTTCCTGCTGGCACTGGCGGCGGGCCTGGAAGGTTGCCCGGGTATCCATGCGCTGGCTTGCGATACCGATGGTATTGACGGATCGGAGGACAATGCCGGTGCGATCCTGCGGCCGGATACACTGACGCGCGCAAAGGCGCTTGGTCTCGACGCTGCCGAACATCTCGCCAACAATGATGCCTACAGCTTCTTCGAACGGCTCGGCGATCTGATCGTCACCGGCCCGACCAGGACGAACGTCAACGATTTCCGTGCCGTGCTCATTCAGGCAGAGGACTTTGCGTGAAAGGCCTGACGTTTCAACAAACTGTCGCACAGGAACGGTATCGCAGACTGCGAAACAATCCTGACGTCCGCGCTCGCCGTGGCGGCGTCGACGTTTGATGGGTATGACATGCGCATGTCTCGAATTCTGGCCGGACTGATCGAACGGCACGATGAGCTGGAGCTCAAGCTCGATCTTCTCGAGTGCACCAGCACTGCCATGAGCGATGATGGCACCCTCACAGAGTTGCGGCACACGCTGAAGGAAATCCGACGCGACATTGCCCGCAACAGGACCCGTTGCCGCTGAAGGCTGCCGGCGGCAACGGCATTGCTCGCTTCCTGCCTTTGGCTACGCAGAACGAGCGCGAGGGAGAGCAGCACACGAACCGTCCGACCCTGCGTGCTGCCAAGAAAATGACGACAGGCATGCCTCTCTTACGTCGTGTGCCGTGTGATGGCAGCAAGGATGATACCCCAATCGTCGCCATGGAGTTCGTGGCCGCCGCCGGTGATCGGGAGAAATTCGGAGCCGGCCACCGCGTCGGCAATCGCCATCCCGTGCTCGACCGAAAAGATCGGGTCGGTGGTGCCGTGAATGACCAGGAGCGGCACTTCGAGCGATTTGAGTTTGCCTTTGATGCTGTCTCCGCCTTGAAGCATGAAATGGTTGGTGGCGGAGAGCAGCCCGCCCGAACGGTCGTAGTCCCGCCCGATGAAGGCACGGATCCGGTCCGCATCATGGGGGTGTGCGGTGCTCGCGATTATACGGGCATCCCTGGCCATGAAATCGATCACCTGGGCCCGATCCGACCAGTCGAGGCTTTCGGCTGAGGCGGCGTGTTCCATGTAGGCCGCACTTATCGGCGGGAGCTCGAGTCCGAGGCCAATCGGCGTCGTGCTGACAAGCATCAGCGATGACACGCGCGCCGGGTTCGACAATGCCACGATCTGGGCAATCATGCCGCCAAGCGACATGCCGACGATGTTGGCGGCTGAGATGCCGTACGCGTCGAGCACGGCAACCGCGTCGCCCGCCATGTCGTCCATCGAATACGGCGGATTGCCCGGGGCATACTTTGTCGAAAGCCCGGTGTCACGGTTGTCGTAGCGGATCACGTAGCGACCGCTTGCCGCCAGCTTGCGGCAGAATGCATCCGGCCACCACAACATCGAAGCCATCGCGCCCATGATCAAAAGCACCGGCGGCGCCGCCGGATCGCCAAAGGCCTCCGTGGCGATCGTGACGCCATTGGCGCTGACGATCTTCTCTGATTTTACTTCGGCCATGGCGTTACTCCTCGAAATTGTGCCCGTCGCGGCCAAGGCTGCTGCCACGAGCAGGAACTGACGTCTGCTGGTCCTACTGATCTCCAACGTGCTTTTCATCTTCGTCTCCCTTGCGACACTGACCGTCGGCATGGGCAGACACTAAGGCGTCCGAATTTTCTTCACGAGAGACAGATTGGATAAAAACGGGACATTCGTGCCATCACCTCGGCCCGCGGTGCATGGATTGACGCGACAGAAATGATGCGGCTTGCGCTGACACCTGCGCAAAACATTTGACAAAACGTCCGACCTGATAATAAGTTCGGTAACAGAACGAATTAAAGAGGATGCCGTGAGCGACAGTCTTCGTATTTCCAGAAAGTTCTCTCAGCGCTCCGTCATGGAGGCCATTGTTCAGGGTGGGCCGATATCCCGCGCCTCGATCGCCAAGCAGACGGGTCTGTCCAAGCAGACGATCTCGGAAATCGTGCGCGCGCTCGAGCTGGAGGGGTGGGTCAAGGAGACCGGCCGAACCAGTGGCCATGTCGGGCGCACGGCCGTGACGTACGAGCTGGTCTACGATGCCGCCTACATTGTCGCGGTCGATCTCGGCGGTACGAAGGTGAGGGTGGCGATCACCGACCTGGCTTGCCAGATTTTTGCCGAAGATACCGAGCCGACGGACCCGCGCGGTGGCCAGTTCATCGTCGACCAGATCGCACAGCTCGCCTTTCAGGCGGCCTCACGCCAGCGAATTGCTCGCAACAAGATCCGTCTTGCGGTCGTCGGCGTGCCGGGGGCGCCGGATGCCCAGACCGGGCGGGTTCTGCTTGCCCCCAATATCGCCGGCTTCGACAAGATGGACGTGGTCGCGGCCTTCGAGCGTGCCTTCGGTTTCGACGCCATGCTTGAGAATGACGTCAATCTGGCGGTGTTGGGCGAGAACTGGCTCGGCCAGGGCCAGGGCATCGACAACCTGGCCTATGTCGCCCTCGGCACCGGCGTCGGTAGCGGCTTGATGGTCGGCGGGCAACTCGTTCGCGGCGCCATCAACGCGGCAGGCGAGCTTGGGTTTCTTCCGCTTGGTGCCGACCCGTTCGAGGCGGAGTCGCTGCGAACGGGCGCATTCGAGCGCGCCGTCGCATCGCATGGCATGGCGGATCGCTACGCCGCGCTCTCGGGCAGGCTCATCAGCGTGCCGGCGATATTCGAGAATGCGCAGAATGGCGACGAAGCGGCGCTCGCCGTTCTGGATGAAACGGCCCGTTACCTCGTTCGGGGTATCGGCGCGATCGCCGCGATTGCCAATCCGGAAAAAGTCATTCTTGGCGGCTCGATCGGCCTCAGGCCGGAGATACTCGAACGGGTCAAGGCGTTTCTGCCGCAATGCTTCCCCTATCCCGTCAACGTCGAGACGGGGGAGCTCGGATCGCGCGCGGCCATCATTGGGGCTGCTGCCATCGGCCTTGGTCAATTGCACAACACCTTGTTCGGCGTCGATGCGCCGGACGGCCGGATTTCATTGCCGCGGGCCAGCATGACCGCGCTGCAGGAGGCTGTACGATGACGGTGCCGAACGACCTGATCACCCGCTTGACGGAGGCTCTGGATCGCGATGCGGCGATCGCGCTTTTCCGCGGCGCCATCGGGCGCCAGAGCATCACCGGCAACGAGGCCAATTTCGTTGCCTATCTCCGCGAAAAAATGTCGGCCCTTGGCCTTAACAACCTTGAGACGGCGGAATTCCTGCCGGGTCGGCCGAACATATGGGGCGAACGGAAGGGGGCGGGCGATGGTCCTCGGCTGCTGTTTGTCGGCCATACCGATACGGTGCATGTCGACGGATGGCGCGAGCACTGGGCTGGCACGGAACGCGAAGACCCTTTCGCTGCGCCGATCATCGACGGCGCGGTCTGGGGGCGTGGCTCGGGTGACCTGAAGGCCGGCATCTCCGCCTCGCTTGCGGCGCTTTCGTTGCTGGACAAGGCATCGATAAACCTCCGCGGTGATGTCGCCTTCGCCTTCATCGGCGATGAAGAGAGTGGTCAGCCCGATACCGGCGTCTCGGCGGGCATCAAGGATCTCGTCTCGCGCATCGAGGCGGGCGCAATCGCCCGGCCCGATTTCGTCGTCTATGTCGAGCCGACACGGCTCTCGGTCTATCCGGCCCAGATCGGCTTTTTCATCGCCGACATTACCATCACCGGCAAATCTGCCTATTTCGGCGTGCCCGAACTCGGCAAGGATGCGCTGCGCGCCAGCCACGCGGCGATGAGCGCCTTGTGGAAACATTCCGACGAGGTCGCCGCCCGCGCCGAACACAAGCTTGTCGGGCGCAGTTTCCTGCTGATCACCGGTTTGGCCGGCGGCGGATATATCGCCGTGCCCGAGCGCTGCACGCTGTCGCTGATCCGCAAGCTTCTGCCGGGCGAATCCCTGGATACGGCCGCAGCCGAAATCGAAGCGGCCGTCCGTTCCGCAATCACCGATCCGGAAATCAAGGTCGAGTTCGCCTATCCGGCGGGCCGCGACCACGCGCTCGGCGGGACGGCGGCCGAGATCGATGAAGGCCGTGCCGAGGTCGGTTTGCTGTCGGCGTCGATGGCCGAGGCACTGAGTGGGCGAGGTGTGATCGAGGGCGCGCCGTTCTGGTCGGAGTCCCCGTTCTTCGTCAATCGTCTCGGGGTGCCGGCGGTCTATTGCGCGCCGGGCGATATCCGCAATTGCCATACGTACGAGGAGCGGGTCGAGGTGGAGGAATACCTCGCCGGCGTCGTCGGGTTTGCCGCGTTCATCGCCCGCTACTGCGGCGTGACCGTTTGAACTGCCACCCCTAGAGGAGAAAAGGGAGAAAGAGCATGCTGAACAAGATCATTGCGGCGGCGATTGCCGGAGGGCTGATGTTCGCCGCCAGCCCGTCCAATGCCCAGACGGTCGGGCCATCCGGTGAAGCCGCGACGCCGAGCGCGGACGTGACGCTGTCGGACGCCGACATCGCCGCATTGACCGGCAAAGGCTACAAGGCAGCGCTCCTGTGGCACACATCGTCCGATTTCACCAATGCCGTCTCAGCCGGCGCAAAAGACGAGTTCACGCGCGCGGGTGTCGAGGTGGCTGTAACCACCGACGCCGGCTTTGACGCAGCCCGTCAGCGCAGCGATATCGAAACGGCGCTGGCTGCCAAGCCGAATGTCATCCTCGCCCTGCCGCTCGATCCGGTCACGTCAGCCGAAGCGTTCCGCCAGGCCGTCAAGGATGGCACCAAGCTGGTCTTCCTGTCCAACGTGCCAAGCGGTTACAGCCACGGAACCGACTATGCCTCGATCGTCACGGACGACCTTTTCCAGATGGGCAAACAGGCGGCCGATGCGCTCGCCAAGGGGATCGGCGGCAAGGGCAAGGTCGGCTACATCTTTCATGACGCGAGCTATTATGTGACGAACCAGCGGGATCAGGCTTTCAAGTCGACGATCGAGAAGGACTATCCCGATATCAAGATCGTTGCCGAGCAAGGCATATCCGATCCGGCGCGGGCTGAGGAGCTCGCAAGCGCGATGCTGCTGCAGAACCCGGATCTCGACGGTATCTACGTCACCTGGGCAGAGCCTGCAGACGGTGTCCTGTCGGCGCTGCGTGCCAACGGCAATACCAAGACTAAGATCGTCACGCTTGACCTGGCCGAACCGGTTGCGCTCGACATGGTCAAGGGCGGCAGCGTAACCGCGCTCGTGGCCGACAAGGCCTATGAACTCGGCCGCGCCATGGCTGCCGCAGGGTTGAAGTCGCTGCTCGGTCAGCCGACGCCTGCCTTTGTCGTCGCTCCGGCTCTCACCGTCACCAAGGACAACGTCTCGGACGGCTGGAAGCAGTCGCTCAATCGCGATGCGCCGCAGTCCGTGCTCGACGCTGCAAAATAACTCTCGACCCCGGCGTCGCTTGCCGCCGCCGGGGTCGCTGGATCTGTCTTAAGGGAGGAAGATCGATGCGTAAGGAAGTTACAAGGCTGGCCCTGCTAGCGACGATGTGGGCGACGACTAGTGCCTACGCCGCGGATGGCGTCACCACTGGTCCGCACGGTGAAAAGCCGACACCGGCTGCAAGCGTGTCACTGACCGCGGCGGAAGAAGCCCAGATCAGGGATGGAAAATTTACGGCTGCGCTCGTCTGGCACGAGATGAGCGAATACACCAACGCCGTCAACAACGGTGCGCAGGACGAGTTCAAGCGTCTTGGCATCGAGGTCGTTGCGCAGACCGACGCGGGCTTCGATGCCGCCCGACAGAAGGCTGATGTCGAGACGGTTCTTGCAAAAAAACCTTCGATCATCGTCTCATTGCCCGTGGATCCGGCAACCGCAGCCGTCGTCTACGACCCTGCGCGCACTGCCGGCACCAAACTCGCCTTTGTCGACAACTCTCCGGCCGGTTACGTGCATGGCAAGGACTATGTGACGATCGTCTCGGACGACCTGTTCCAGATGGGCAACAAGGCTGCGATTGCCATGGCCCAGGCGCTCGGCAACAAGGGCAAGATCGGCTACATCTATCACGACGCCGATTTCTACGTCACCAATCAGCGCGATGGCGCGTTCAAGGCGACGATCGGGCAGGACTATCCCGAGATGAAGATCGTCGCCGAAGCCGGCATGGCTGACCCGGCCCGCAGCGAGGAGATCGCGCAGGGCATGATCACGCAGAACCCGGATCTTGACGGCATCTACGTCACTTGGGCGGAGCCCGCGCTCAGTGTTCTGTCGAGCCTGCGGGGTGCCGGGAACACACATACGAAAATCGTCACCCTGGATCTCAATGAACCCGCGGCTCTCGACATGGTCAAGGGCGGCAATGTCGCCGCGCTCGTCGCCGACGAGGCCTACACTATTGGCGTGACAGTCGCCCGCGCCGCTGCCGGTTCTCTGGTGGGCAAGCCGTCGCAACCGTTCCTGGTGGTCGATTCGCTGGCCGTGACCAAGGACACCGTTGCCGACGGTTGGAAGAGGTCCCTCAACAAGGACGTACCCGCGACCATCGCCGATGCGTTGAAGTGATGCCTGCCGCAGGGAGCGCCTGTCTCCCTGCTGCCTTCTGGAGGAAATAGGATGCCCAGTGCCAATACCGCTGCGTCAGGCAGGCCGAATGGCTTTGCCAACCGCATAAACCTGCAACAATACGTCGTCTATTTCGGCTTTCTGGCGATTTTCCTGTTCTTCGCCATCGTCTTGAAAGACAGCGGCTTTCTGACCGTCCGCAACCTGTCGAACATCGTGCTGCAGACCGCACCGGCGACAATCATGGCGATTGGCCTGGTTTTCGTCATGTCTGCTGGAGAAATCGACCTGTCGATCGGTTCGACCGTCGCGGTCTCGGCGCTTGCCGCGGCCGTGACGATGAACGACTACGGGCTGGTCGCCGGCGTGCTCGCTGGGCTCGGCGCCGGTTTGCTGGTCGGGTTGTTGAATGGCGCGCTGGTCGCCTACGTGAAGCTGCCCTCGTTTCTTGTCACCCTGGCGACGCTTGGTCTTTTCGCCGGCGTCTCGAGGTCGATGACCGATCTTCGGTCGATTCCGGTCACGAATGGCACCTTCACCGGCTTTTTCGGCTCGGGTGCATTCCTCGGCATTCCCTCGCTGATCTGGTGGACGGCGATCGCCGTCGCTGTCGGTCATCTGATCTACCGTGAAACCCGTTTCGGCGCGCATGTGCTTGCCGTCGGCGACAACAGCCGCGCAGCGGGTGTGTCCGGCATCAGCGTGCCGCGCATCCGGCTCACCGTGTTGATGATCAGCGGCGGCCTCGCCGGCCTTGCCGGTCTGCTCTACGCCGGCCGTCTGCAGGCGGCGAAATACACGCTCGGCGAGACCGATCTCATGACGGTCATCGCAGCCGTAATCGTCGGCGGCACGCTGCTCAATGGCGGCAAGGGCTCGATCATCGGGGCATTGGTCGGCTCGCTGATGATGGGCATGTTGAACAATGGACTGATCCTGATGGGCCTGTCCGTCTCCGACCAGATGATCGTTCGTGGTCTCATCATTCTTGCGGCGGTCGCGGTATCGCTGCGCGAAAAATCCCGCTGAAGGAAGATCCACCATGTTTCTCGACGTTTTGCGCCGCCGCAACCCTGCCTTCATCGAGGCTGCAATGGCCCTGCATCAGCAGGGTAAGATCCCTGCCAACGCCTACGTGCTCGACCTGGACGCGGTCGAACGCAATGCCCGCGTTCTCAGTGACGAAGCGGCTCGATTGGGCCTCAAGACCTTCGCGATGACGAAGCAGGTCGGACGCTCCAGCTCCTTCTGCCGTGCGGTCAAGCGCGGCGGCATCGAACGCGCCGTGGCGGTGGATATGGCTTGCGCGCGGGCAACCCACAATGCCGGCCTGAAGCTTGCCCACCTCGGCCATCTGCAGCAGGTCGCGCGCCATGAAGCGGCAGCGGCCGCCAAGCGCTTCGAACCTGAATACTGGACGGTTTTCAACGACACCAAGGCCGAAGAAGCGTCGGCGGGTGCGAAGGCGGCAGGGCGAACGCAGGGCCTGCTCGCGCGCATTCGCGCCGAGGGCGATACGTTCTATCGCGGCCACGAAGGCGGATACGATGCCAGCGAGGTCGCGGCCGTTGCCGACCGGCTGGATGCGCTTGATGGCGGTCGGTTTGCAGGCATCACCACCTTTCCGGCGCTGCTGTTTGATCTCGCCACCCGCAAGGTTCTGCCGACGCACAACCTTGCCACCCTGTCGAGGGCGGCGGAGGCGCTTGCGAGAGCCGGACGCAAGGACATCGAAGTCAATGCCCCTGGAACCACGTCGAGTGTCATGTTGGCCGCGCTTGCCGAGGCCGGCGCGACGCAATGCGAGCCAGGCAACGGCCTGCACGGCACGACTGCACTGCACGCAATGGAGGACCTGCCGGAAGTCCCGGCGGTGCTCTACCTGACCGAGGTGTCGCACCTGTCGGGTGGCAAGGCCTATTGTTTTGGCGGCGGCTTCTACATCGACCCGGTGTTCCCGCCCTATGACGTCAAGGCGATTGTTGGTGCCGAGCCCACCGCCGCTGCCGCTGCGCTGCGCAGCGTGGAGGTGCCGCCGCCTTCCGCCATCGACTACTACGCGATGATCGACGCGACCGGTGCTGCGGCACCCAAGCCCGGTGACACGGCGGTGTTCGGCTTCCGCGGCCAGGCATTCGTTACCCGTGCCTATGTCGTGGGCGTGTCCGGCATCGCAAAGGGAGAGCCGGTGGTCGAAACAATCGAAAACGGGTTCGGCGAAACCGCCGCCTGGCCGGTTTAGGAGGACGAGCATGACTGTGAATGCAGAAGCCACGCAGAGTGCGCCGGTTCTTCGGCTGCAGGACATCCGCAAATCGTTCGGTGGCATCGTTGCCATCGAGAACTTTTCGCTCGAGGTCTATCCCGGCGAGATCGTGGCGCTTGTCGGTGACAACGGTGCCGGCAAGTCGACGCTGATCAAGATCATCTCCGGCGTTCATCCCCCGACATCCGGAACGATGACGATCGAGGGCGAAACGGTGACCATGTCGAACGCCACGATGGCGCGGGCGCACGGCATCGAGGTCGTCTATCAGGATCTCGCGCTCGCCGATCAGCAGAGCGTGTACATGAACATGTTCCTTGGCCGCGAACCGACAAACCGCTTCGGCCTGCTGGACCGTCGCCGGATGATCGATGAGACCGACAAGCTCGTGAAGGAACTGGATGTTCGCATCCCGTCAGCCCATGCGACGATCCGGGATCTCTCCGGCGGACAGCGCCAGGGCGTGGCGATTGCGCGCGCCACGCATTGGGCAAGCAAGCTCATTCTGCTCGATGAGCCGACGGCGGCGCTCGGGGTTGCCGAAACGGCCAAGGTCGAGGAAATCGTGCAGTCGCTGAAGAGCCGCAACATCGGCGTCCTGATCATCAGCCATAGTCTCGACCAGGTGTTCAAATTGTCGGACCGCATCTGTGTCCTGCGACGCGGCAAGCAGATCGGTGTGCGCGAAACCGCAAAGACCGACAAGAACGAGATCATCGCAATGATAACAGGTCTGCAGCACAGCTAGCCGAAAAGCCGGCAGCGATAAGCAGGGCTGAGCGGATCTCCGCGACGGGTCAGCCAGAATGAGTGCCGGTTGATGACGGGCGCCGTGGTTCGGGCCGCAAGCCGTTCCAGGCTGTGAACGTTGACGGCGCGCGCGGCCAAGCCGCGCATGCAAACAGGGCCCGGCTCGGCCGGGCCCTGTCGATCTTGTGCTTGTCTTCGAAAGACCACGAATGCTTAAAGCATTTCCAGGAAAAGTGCGGAGCGGTTTTCCGTCAGGAAATGCGTAAAAACAGAGACATAGAGCGTTTCTGTGTTTCCGTCTAAATCGGAAACGCTCTAGGGTTGGTAGTCGGCCGGAGCGATGATCTTGCTGAAGTCGTAGGAGGCCACCTTCTCCCGGGTGACCAGCAGCGCCGGCGCTTCGATCCGGCCGAGCACCTTGCCGCCCTCGATCGCGGCCGTGGCTTCGCGCATCGCGTCGCGTCCCATGGACACCGCCGGCTGCAGCGACGCGCAGGTCAGCGTGCCATTGTCGAGTGCTGCGCGTGCCTCGTCGTTCAGGTTTGAGGTGGATACCTTGAACTTGTCCATGGCCTTGGCTTCATCGAGCGACTTGATCGATTCCACCGCCATCGTGTCGGCCGCGGTGAAGATGCCGTGCATGCCGGGATAGGCCTTGGCCCATTCGGCGACAGCAGCGCCGGCATCCTTTGTGCCGCCGGCCTTTTCCGCGACAATCTTGATGTCGGGGAAATCGGCCTCGATCGTGTTCTTGAAGCCGGTGACGCGAAGCTTCGCCCAGATCTCGTCCGGGCCGGCGAAGAGGCCGACTTCGCCCTTGCCGCCAATTGCTCGGCCGAGGCAGATGCCCTGCAGCCGGCCCATGCCGATATTGTCGGCACCGACGAAGGACGTCAGCCGGTCGGACTTCGGCGGAACCGAAAGCGCGATAACAGGGATGCCCTTGTCGATGGCTTCCTCGACGGCCGGTGCAACGGCCACGGCGTCGGCAGCGCCGATGATGATGGCCGCAACCTTCTTGTCGATGAAGCCGCGGATCTGCTCGATCTGCAGTTCGGCCTTATCTTTGGCGTCTCCCTTGATGACGGCGTAGCCCTTCTCCTTGCCCGCCGTTTCGACGCCGTACAACCCGGCCTTCCAGAACGGCGAGGCGAAATAGGGCACCGTCACCCCGATCGTCTTCTGCGTTTCGGCTGAAGTGGGAGTGGCCAGCGCGCCCATGGCGGCGACCGCCAGAACCAACGTCATATATCGTGCATTCCTGCCCATGATTTCTCCTCCAGAACTCGGGTCATGAATTTTGTCGGGCGTTGTGGCGCACCGACCTTTGTGCATTCAATACGGCTATAATGTATGCACAAGTGACGACCGGAATGCAAACACATAAATTTGCACATCTGCAAGTTGGCGCAGGACGGCCAAAAGCCACCTCGAGTGATGCCCTCGACATGCACCGGCAATCGGCCGCGGCGTCAGGAATTCAGGATGACGGGATGAAGACGAACGAAGGCAGCACCGGAACAGGCGCCGTTCGTCGCTGAAGGCAGGCTGAGGCTGCGTTGTCACTCAGCCAGGCAACGCCATGCGTTGACGGGGCAGCCAACCCGCGAAAGACAGCGCAGGCGGGTTCGCCCCGCGACCGGTTCAGGTCTGAAAATGCCTGCGGGCGAGATTATTTGCTGGCTGCTGCCGTAAACCGCCGCATGACGCCGGCGCTCAGGCGGGCATTGTGTTCGGAAAGGGCGGCATAGGCGCCCGCGGCGTCGTTGGCGCGGATGGCGTCGACGATCTTCTGGTGCTCGTCGAGCGACTGCTGCAGCCGGACGTCGGCAGGACCTGCCTGATGCTGGCGGAACGGTGCCAGCCTGACCCTGAGCTCGACCGCCATGGCGGCGATCGTGGTGTTGTGGGCGCCGCGGCAGATCGCGTCGTGGAACTTGCGGTTGATGTCGCGGCAGCCGTCGAGATCCTGATTGCCAACGCATTCGGCATAGAGCCGATGCAGTTCGTAGAGCTGTTCGCGTTCCATGCCCGTCATGCGCTGGGCGGCGAGCCGGGCGCAGGAGGCCTCGATCTCGCATTCGGCCTCGAGCATGTCGGCCATCTGCTCGACATCGATGCGCGCGACGATGCCGCCGCGGCGAGGATTCATCTCGATCAGTCCGCGCGCGCCCAGTTCGCGCATCGCTTCGCGCACGGGCGTTCTCGAGACGCCGAATTTCTCGGCGATCATCTTTTCCTCAAGCTTCTGCCCAGGGGTCATCACACCCTTGGCGATTTCTTCCGCCAGAGCCTGATAGATCTGAGAGGCGATAGTTGTCATGCGCGCAGCTTTCCTGTCTTCACGACATTGAGCGACCTTCAGCCGAAGGTGCTTGGAATCGATTTAATGACAGCCGGGGATTTATGCAAGTTGAGCTGTCAGCGGCCGGCCTTCACGAGCCGCGTCAAGGTTGTGCAAAAGCACGGATATCTGGGCCTCTTCCGCTGCCGGCGAGCGTCCGGCCATGTGCGGCGTGAGGACGACATTGTCGAGGCCGGAAAGTGCCACCGGCAGGTCCGGTTCTCCTTCGAAGACGTCGAGACCGGCACCGGCGATGTCGCCCCGTTGCAGAGCTGAGACCAGCGCGTCGGTATCCACGACCATCCCGCGGGAAATATTGACCAGAAAGCCACTCTGACCAAGCGCATCCAGCACCTGACGGTTGACCAGGTGCCGTGTCGCCGGTCCACCCGGGCAGGCGACGACCAGAAAGTCGCTGACAGCTGCAAGCGCCACCGCGTCGGTCACACGGGGCCAGACGACACCGGGCATGTCTTCCGGCGCTGTGTAAGTGACCGTCATGCCGAAGGCTTCGCCGCGCCGGGCAATGGCCTGGCCGATATTGCCAAGTCCGATCATGCCGAGCCTTGACCCCGATAGCGTCGGGCGGGGCGAACGGATCGCGGCCCAGGCGCCGGCCCGCAGTGCCCGGTCGCGGGCGCAGATGTCGCGCGAGACAGCAAGCATCAAGGCAAGCGCGTGATCGGCAACCGTCTGCATATTGGTGTTCGGCGCATGGGTGACGGACACGCCCTGCTGCCTTGCTGCTTCGAGATCGATGTTTTCGTAGCCGGCACCATAGGAGCAGACGAGATTGAGGCCTGGCAGCCGTGCCATATCGGCCTGCGACAGACCGGTGCTGCCATTGGTCACCACCGCCCAGATGGCGCTGCGCTCCAGTTCCGGCGATCCGCTGCCCAAGCCGTTGGGCAGCGTGATCACATCGTAGCCGCTGGAGAGGCGTGACAGGCATTTTTCGGAAACCGGTATCGAAACCACAATCGTCTTTCTTGCCATGTCAGTCTCTCCAATGCGTTTGTCGTGTCGTTCGGTCATGCGCGCCGGACGATTGTTTCAGCTGTGTGGCGTGCCGCGCCGGAGGCGCGGCCGCGACGGGCCTGATCAGGCGGCGTTGACGTTCTTGACCGCACCCTTCCAGCCATTTTCCGTGACGTCGAAGACGATGCCTTCGGGCATCTTGTACTTGACCTCGTAGAACACGTTCGGGTTGGTTTCCTTGCGGCCGGCCATGTAGGAGCCGCCGGCTGCGCGCACGAGCTGGTCGGTTTCCTCAACGGAGTCGACCCAGACGCCGAAGTGGATGAGGCCGTTATAGTCTTTCTCGGTCTCGAAGCCCGGAACCGGCTCTTCGCCGAAGTTGAGCAGGGCCACGTTCATGATGCCGTCGGTCATGTAGACGCCGCGCATGGCCTGGCCGGCGCGCGTCATGCCGAATGCCTTTTCAAAGAACTGGGCTGCAGCTTCCGGATCCGAAACCGCGATAGCGAGATGGCGCAATTTTGCCATTGGTCAATTTCCTTCTGTCGATGACGGGCGCGACGCGACATGCGGAGCGCAACACGAGATCAAATCGTTTCGTGTATGCAAATATTAATCTGTGTATGCAAAATGGTTGTCAAGTGTGTTTTTGGATGTTATCGAAATGCACATAGACGACGGTGCACGGAAAACCGTCGCTCACAGCAGCTTGGAGGCGCGGGATGAGGTTTGCGGGATTGACGGTCACGGATCAGGCGCGGCTGGACGCCGTCGGCGCCATCTGGAACGACGACCTGGCGACAAGCCGCAAGGTCGTGCTCGACGTCTACCGCCCGCATGTCGAGGCAAGCGTTGTCCGCCAGCCGCTCGTCGAGCATCGCGACATTCCCTATGGCAAAGACGGTGCCCAACGCCTTGATGTGTTCGAAAGCGCTTACGCCTGCGCCGGCGGACGTGCGCGCAACGTCGTCGCCTTCGTCCACGGCGGCGCATTTACGCGCGGTTCGAAGAGCGCCGATGGGCTGATCTACGACAACGTGCTGCGCTGGTTCGCCCGACAGGGCTTCGTCGGCGTCAACATCGAGTACCGGCTGGCGCCGGGGTCGCAGTATCCTGAGGGCGCGCGCGACGTCGCCGCGGCAATCGACTGGATTACCGGATCGATCGCCGATTACGGCGGCGACCCGCAATCGATCCTGCTGATCGGCCATTCCGCTGGCGGCTGCCATGTCGCGGGCTATCTCTATGATCGGGCTGTCGGCCGATTGGCGAGCCCCGCAGTCAAGGGGGCTGTGTTCATCAGTGCGCGGCTCCGGGCCGATCAGTTGCCCGACAACCCCAATGCCGCCAACGTCCGCCAATATTTCGGGGATGATCTCGCCGCCTACGAGCTGCGCTCCCCCGTAACCTATGCGGGCGCGAGCGACCTGCCGGTGCTGGTCGCCGTTGCAGAGCACGAGAACCGCTACATCGATGCCTATGGTGCCGAGTTCGTCCAGCGCCATGCGCTCCGCAAAGGCAAGGCGCCGCGTTTCCTGCAGCTGAACCGCCACAATCACACGTCCATCGTCGCGCATTTCGATACGCGCGAGGAGGAGCTTGGACGCGAGATCGTCCGGTTCGCCCAGCAGGAATGCGGCTTCTTTTCCTGCGGCCTCACCTGTCAAAATCGAAAGTGAAAACCCATGAATCCAGACCTCTTCTCCGTCTACGCTCCCGTCCTGACACCTTTCAAGGCGGACCTGAGCTGCAACACGCCCCGCTTCATCGAGCATTGCCGCTGGATCGTCGAACAGGGCGCGGGGCTCGCGGTCTTCGGGACCAACAGCGAAGCCGCTTCGCTCGCGCTGCGCAAGAAGCGTGAATTGCTCGATGCCGTCGTCCAGGCCGGCATCCCGACGAAGGCATTGATGCCGGGCGTCGGCGCCTGCAGCCTGGAGGAAACCATCGAGCTTACCCGCGCGGCGGTCGATGCCGGGGCACCCTGTGTGCTCGTGTTGCCGCCGTTCTTCTTCAAGCCGCTGACGACGGACGGTCTTGCCCGATACTACGGACGGCTGATCGAGGCGGTCGGCTCCGACCGTCTTTCGATCGTGCTCTATCACATCCCGCAATTCACCGGCGTGCCGATCACCCTCGAGCTGATCGAGACGCTCAGGCGGCGCTACCCCGCCAACATTCTCGGCGTGAAGGACAGCTCCGGCGATCGCGAGACGCTGAACGGCTTTCTCTCGGTTGGCAACGGGTTCCGCGTCTTTCCCGCCTCGGAGATCCTGCTTGGCGAGACCATCGAGCGCGGCGCTGTCGGTTGCATTTCGGCGACGGCCAATGTCAACGCCAAGGCCATGGTCGATGCCGTCTCTGCCACGAGCACGGTCGGGGCCGCACAGGCTTTCGCGCCGATCGCCCCGGTGCGCACGTTGTTCCAGCAGTTCCCGATGATCCAGGCGATGAAGGTCGCCATGGCTCGCCACACCGGCGACGAGACCTGGCGCGCGGTACGTCCGCCGCTGGTGGAGCTCGATCGCCAGGCTGAACAGAAGTTCGTGTCCGCCTGCACCGAGATGGGTTTCAGACCCTGGGCTGCGACGATGGAGCCCGCATGAGCGCGGCGGCTTCCGGGGCTGTGAAGCCGCTTGCCAACTATCCTGATCTCAAGCGGGAAGGCGGGTTGCTTTTCCTGTCCGGCATGAGTGCCCGGCAGGCGGATGGAACCATCGCCGGCGCCGCAAGGGCCTCTGATGGTGCCGAGACTCACGATGTCGCAGAGCAGTTGCGGGTCATTCTGCGCAAGGTCGGCGAAACACTGGCCCGAAACGGCGGAAGCTTCGGCGATATCGTCGATGTCACGGTGTTCCTGACCGACATGCGCCACTACCGGGCGATGAACGACGAATACAATATGTGGTTTGCCGCCGATGGGCCGGCCCGCACCACGGTCGGGGTCAACGAACTGCCGCATCCCGATATGGTCGTGGAACTGAAGGTGGTTGCACGCGCACCGGCCTGACGCTTTGCGACGGTCCAAAAAGCAGCCCCCGACGATGCCGTCGGGGGCTGTTTGCGTTCAAAGGATCCGGCAGGCGTCTTCGAACGACAGGCGGGGGTGCCGGGCAAACAGCTTTGCCGGATCGCCATGACCGAGACCGCAGATGAAGTTCGACTTCAGCCGGCTCTCGCTGAAGAACGTCGCATCGACCACCTTGGCATCGAAACCCGAAATCGGGCCACAATCGAGCCCGAGCGCGCGGGCTGCCAGCATGTAGTATCCCGCCTGCAATGTGGCGTTGCGAAAGGCAGTCTCTTCCACGAGGTGCGGATTGCGCTCGAAGAACCCTTTGCCATCCGTATGCGGAAACAGAAACGGCAGGCGCTCGGCAAAGGCGAAATCGGTCGCGAAGATGGCGACAACAGGGCAGGTCATCATCTTGTCGACGTTGCCGGCAGCCAGCGCCGGGCGCAGCCTTTCCTTTGCCTCTGCCGTCACAAGGTAGGTGATCCTTAGCGGCGAGCAGTTCATGCTCGTCGGCGCCAGGCATGCGAGTTCGTGGATCTGCTCCAGCAGCCTGTGCGGCACCGGACGATCGAGCCAGCCGTTTTGGCTCCTCGCCTCCGTGAAGATTTTCCCGAGCAGGGCGGTGTCGGCCGGTGTGGTTTGAAGGCTTTGATGGTCCATGGGGTCCCCTTCGGACGTTGGTTATCTCTGACGTTGATCGTGTGGTCGCTACGGTCGGCCTGTCGGCCGGTGAGCAGCCGGCGCGCGCTCAGGCTCGGCTAGGCCTTGGGGCCGGCGCGCCCGGAAAATCCCTCGAAAATTGCGTTCTCGGCAGCCAAGACGAACTTGGCCGGACCCGTTCGGTGCCGTCGCTGGACCTGCTCGCCGTTTCCTTTGCGCATTTCTTCGCAACTTTCGCGCCTGTGTGCACCGATGCACTTGACAAGAATACATAATGACGAAATTGTATGCAAGAAGATACCGACAGCATGGAAGGAGACAGCCGGTGGTTTGGCATGCGCTTGGGCAAAGGCTCATCAGGGAAGAAATACGACCGGTCATCGTGACCGAGCACGGGGTCTACGATCTGGATCTGGTGTCGCGCGTCCTGGGGCGGCCGGGCGAGGACTGGAGCCGGTGGCGTGCCGGCGGCATTGCCGCGATGCTGGACGCCTGGATCGACGTCGAACCGGCATTGGCAGCGCTTGCCGACAATCTCGCCGCCAGCGGTCCGAAGTTCGAGCCGCTTGGAACGGGGACGAAGCTTTGCGCGCCCTATCGTCCGAACAGGATCTTTGCTACCGCTTCGAATTATGTCGAGCATGCGCAGGAGATGGGGACGGTGCTAGCGGCGAAGTCCGAGAGTCAGCCCTTCGTCTTCATGAAGGCCGATTCGAGCGTCATCGGCCCCGATGAGGCGATCATCCTTCCGCAGAGGGCAGAGAAGGTCGACTGGGAAGTCGAGCTTGCCGCGGTGATCGGCATCGGCGGCCGCGATATTCCGGTCGACAAGGCGCTCGACCATGTCGCCGCCTATACCGTCATCAACGACATCACCTCGCGCGACCTGACGCGTCGAACCGACTTTCCCTTCAAGCATGACTGGTTCCGCGGCAAGAGCTTCGACACCTTTGCGCCGCTCGGCCCCTGGCTGGTTCCGGCCGATTGCGTCGGCGACCCGCAGGATCTGCGCCTGACGCTCGACGTCAACGGAACCCGCAAGCAGGACGACAGCACCGGCTCGATGATCTTCTCGGTCGCCGAGCAGATTTCCTATCTGTCGTCGATCCTGACCTTGCGTCCCGGCGATCTCGTCGCCACCGGCACCCCCGACGGGGTCGGAATGGGCACAGGAGAATTCCTGAATGCCGGCGACATCGTGACGGCCGCCGTGGAGAAGGTCGGCACCATCACCAATCCGATCAGAGGAGCTCGGATCGATTAACACCCAAACCGCCAGCAATGGCTAAACTGAGGAGGACAGTATGGCTAAAAAGTTTGGAAATTCGCTTCGCCTGGCAGCGCTCGCCGGGGCGCTTGCATCGATGATGACGGCGGCTTCCGCCGCCGAGGAAATCTCGTTCAATATGTCGTGGTTGCCGCAAGGGAGCGTTGGAGGCGTTCTCGTTGCCAAGGCCAAGGGCTTCTTCGACGAAGCAGGTCTCAACGTTTCGGTCTATCAGGGCTACGGCGGTCAGCGCACCGTCAACGAGATCGACCAGGGCCTGTTCGATATCGGCTATGGCGATCCGGTGAGCGTCATTCTCAACCGCGTCAACGGCGGCAAGGCCGTCTTCGTGGGCTCGATCAACACCGTATGGCCGGGCGCGCTTTGCTACATCCAGAAGGATGGTGAAAAGACGCCGGTGCTTGCCGATTTCAGCGGCAAGTCGGTCGGTGGCGGCGCCACGTCGCCGGTCCAGAACATCGTGCCGGCCTGGCTTGAGCAGAACGGGTTGCCGAAGGATCATCTGAAGCTGCTCCGGATGAACCCGGCGGTCATCACCTCGTCCTTCCTCGAAGGCCAGGTCGACCTTGCCGAATGCTGGGAAGGTGCCAGCCTGCCCATACTCCATGAGAATGCGCAGGAGAGCGGCAAGAAGATCGGCATGATCAAGTATCGCGATTTCGGTCTCGACATGTACGGAAGCGGCTTCGTCACCACCGAAGCGATGCTGGCCGAGAAGCCCGAGGTCGTCGACAAGTTCCTCGACGCCTCCTACCGCGGCTACGAATACATGGCCGCGCATCCGGAAGAATCCGCCGACCTGATCGTCAAGCAGTATCCGACGCTGAAAAAGACCGTCGTGCTCAACCAGATCAAGCAGATCAATGCGCTCGTGCGGGATCCACACGCTGAAAACAAGGATCTCGGCTTCGTTCGCGCCGATCGCATGGAAAAGACGATGGGCTTCGTGCGTGAGGCATTCGTCGTCGACGACAGC
Source organism: Ensifer sp. GW823-FHT05D09 (assembly GCF_058795755.1). Lineage (NCBI taxonomy): Bacteria > Pseudomonadati > Pseudomonadota > Alphaproteobacteria > Hyphomicrobiales > Rhizobiaceae > Ensifer > Ensifer sp. GW823-FHT05D09. The sequence goes on from NZ_JBXAIA010000007.1 coordinate 238,011, forward strand.
ATCAAGACCGTCGACCTCTACCGCAACATCAGTCGCTGAGGTCGGCCCAAACCTGGGATGAGGAACATGAAGAAGAAGATCAACGTGCGGAAGCTTGGCCACATGGTGCTGATGGTCCGCGACATCCACAAATCCGTCGACTTCTATACCAATGTCGTCGGCCTTGAGGTCTCGGACTGGATCGAGGACAAGATGGTATTCCTGCGTGCGGGCAGCGACCATCACGATCTCGCTCTGTCGCAACTGCCGGCGGATTCGCCGGATCGTGACGACCTGCCGAAGTACACGAGGCCCGGCCTCGAGCACTTCTCCTATCTCGTCGACAGCCTCGAAGACATGGAAGCTGCCGCCGAGATGTTGCAGGAGCGGGGCGTCGAGATCGTCCGCGGTATCGGCAAGCACGGTCCGGGCGCCAACTGCTTCCTCGTGTTCAAGGATCCCGACGGCAACAACTGCGAGATCTACTGCGACATGATCCAGGTCACGGAGGAGAACCCGCATACGCCGCAGGTTTGGGAACGAAACATCGACGCGTTCGACCAATGGCGCTTCAAGCGCTTCGTCGTGCCGCCACCACACCAGGTGGTCAAGGACAAGCAGGGTCAGTGATCCCGGGAGCGTTTCGGCCTCGAACGCAGTGATCGAAACGCTCCGCTTTGTTCGCAAGCATTTCTCTCCGGAAAGCCGTTTCGCTTTTCCTGGAAATGCTCTTGCGCGCCGGCATCGACCGGCGCGCCTCACCACGGATGCCAACTCGCTCTTCGGAGGCTCTCATGCCAGGCGTTAGTTCGCGACTTGCCGCCTATAGCCAAGTCGTCTTGTTTTTCGGTGCTTTTCTACTCTTCTGGGAATATGGCGTCCGATATTTTGAAGTGAAAAGCTACATTCTTCCGCCGATCTCGGCGATCGCCGTCGCGGTCTGGGAGGCGCGAAGCGAAATTTTTGAGAACTCGATGTACACGCTTGCCGAGGTGCTGATCGGTTTTGGCGCTGCCGTCGTAGTCGGCGTCATGCTCGGCATGGTCGTCTATGTCTCGCCCTTTGCCCAGCGCACCATCTATCCGCTTGTCACCGCCCTGCAGACGACGCCGAAAAGCGCGCTCGCGCCGCTGATGATCGTCTGGTTCGGCTACGGCTTCATTTCCAAGGTGGCGATGGCGTTTCTCTTTGCCTTCTTCCCGATCGTGGTCGCGACGCTCGGCGGCTTTGCCGGCACGGCGAAGAACCTCGAGGAACATTTTCGCGCGCTGAATGCAGGCCCCTGGCGCACCTTTACGACGCTCCGGCTGCCAAGCGCCCTGCCGAGCTTCATCGATGGATGTCGTGTGGCGATGCCGCTTGCGATGATCGGCGCGATCATCGGCGAACTCGTCGGCTCCGAGCGTGGCCTCGGCAACCTGATCATGCTGGGAACCGCATCGACGCGCACCGACCTCGTCTTCGGCTGCATCATCGTGATCACGCTGATCTCGCTGGCTCTCTACGCGCTGATCGAATTTGCGGCCAAGTCCGTCTGGTGGCGGGGAATACAGGTATGAACATTTCAGTTCGGGAGGAAAAGATGGTGTCGACAGCCACGGCCGAAGCGCCGCAATCAGGCAGGGTCTTGAACCCGGCGGCGGAAGCTGCCGCCAACCACATCGAGGCACGCGGCCTCAACAAGACCTTCGGCTCGTTCAAGGCGCTGGAAGACATCGATTTTACCATCAAGAACCAGGAGTTCGTGTCGGTGCTTGGCCCGAGCGGCTGCGGCAAGAGTACGCTCCTGCGCATCGTCGCCGGCCTGATCCCCTATGAGAGCGGCTCGGCAACGATCAAGGGTGAGGCAGTGCGGGCACCGCGCCCTGACGTCGGCGTGGTCTTCCAGACCAACAACATGCTGCCCTGGCTGACCGTGCGCCGCAACGTCGAGCTTGGAGCGCGCATCCGCAACATGCCGGCCGATGCGCGTGACGCGGCGGTCGACAAGATCCTCGATGTGCTGTCGCTGACCAAATTTGCCGATGCCCACCCGCATCAGTTGTCGGGCGGCATGCGCCAGCGCGCATCGATCGGCCAGGCGCTGGTCCTCGATCCGCAGATCCTGCTGATGGACGAACCCTTCGGTGCGCTCGACGCGCTGACGCGCGACAAGCTCAATGTCGAATTGCTGCGTATCTGGCAGGAATCGCGCAAGACGGTGATGCTGATCACCCACAGCATCGCCGAGGCCGTGTTCCTCTCCGACCGGGTGCTCGTCATGGCCGATCGCCCCGGCAAGATCGTCGAGGAGGTCACGATCGACCTGCCGCGCCCCCGCAACGCGGCCACCACCCGCGCCATGCCGAAGTTCGGCGAATATGTCGCCTATCTCGGCAAGGTCATGGGCGTCGCAAGCTAGAGCTCCGTGCGTTCGGAAGTACCCATCAAGGACGCACTGGCACTTCGATTTTGTCGCATGTTATCCGTCTTCGGTAATTGCACCGGAAAGCGGGACACTGCTGACCTTTGCAGGTCGATGCGAAGCGCATCTGCGTAGGCGACGCGTGAATAAGAGATAGGGCACTTTTGCGGTTTCGCCTAAACGGAAGCGCAGCAGCGGCTCGATCTTACCCACCTCCCTGAACGATATTTTTGTCCAGGGTGGCGGGTGAGTTGCGTTCGTGATGGCTTACGAAGCGGGCGGATGGCATTCAGGATCCCAACCTGCCTTCCGGCCATCGATTGAAATCTTCCTGCCGGCATGCGCCGGCAAAAATGCGATTGGAACTCTTATGCCCCAACTCACTCTCGATCTTGCCAACGGGATCATCGATGCCGCCTTCGGCGCGGCGGCAAAAGCCCGGATGAAACCCCTTTCGGTCGCCGTGCTCGATGCCGGTGGCCATCTCATCGCGTTTCAGAAGCAGGACGGCTCCTCGATGCTTCGCTTCGAGATTGCCTCGGGCAAAGCCTACGGCGCGCTCGCCGTCGGCATGGGATCGCGCTGGCTGAGCAACACGGCGATCGAGCGGCCGCATTTCGTGCAAGGGCTTTCGGCCGTCTCGGGCGGTCGCATCGTGCCGGTGCCCGGCGGCGTTCTGGTGCGCACGGCGGCCGGCGATCTCATAGGTGCGGTCGGTATCACCGGTGATACGTCTGACAATGACGAAGCCTGCGCCGTCGCCGGTATCGAGGCTGTCGGCTTCGTGGCGGATGCCGGATAGGCGCGCCACCGATCTGAACCTGGCGACCTGATCGCATCGACACCGCCATCGGCTGACCCGTCGGCTTGGTGACGGGATCAACCCGCGGCGCGCGCGAGAAGGGCGCGGGCGCGAGTGACGATGGGCCGGTCGACGAATTTGCCCTCGAAGGTGAAAGCGCCGATCCCGGCCTGGTCGGCCTCGTCTGCGGCCGCGATCAGGCGGCGCGCACGCTCGATTTCTTCTGGCGAAGGCGAAAAGCCTTGATTCAGGAGGGGCACGACACTCGGGTGAATGCAGGTGGCACCATCGAAGCCGAAGTCTTTGGCTTCCGCAATGGCTGCGGCCAGTGCCTGCCTGTCGGCATAGTCGGCGGTACTGCGAAGCAGCCCGAAGGAAAGAACGCCTGCGGCCTTCGCGGCATAATGGATCATCAGCTTCGGCACCCGCAGAACCTCGGGCGTCGGCTGGGCGCCCATCGACGTCGCCAGATCCTCGCCGCCGGCAGACAGCGCAAAGACCCGCGGCCCCGCGGCGATCGACGCGGCGTTCAGCAGGCCCGCGGGGTCCTCGATCAGCGGAGCAAACCGCATCGCCTGTCGGTTTGCAGCCTCTTCCAGCGGCCGCAGATGCGCGTCGAGCCGGTGGAGAACATCGGGCGAAGACACCTTGGGAATGTACAGCGCTTGCACGCCTGCCTTGCAGGCCGCAGCGGCATCGGCCAACATGGCGGGTACGTCGTGGGTGTTGATCCGGACGATGATCTGGGCACCGCCCCGACCAACCATGGCTACGGATCGACCGAGTGCAGCCCGCGCGGCGTCCTTCTCGTTCGCCGCCACCGCATCTTCGAGATCGATGATGATCGCGTCGGCCCCACGCTCGTGGGCTTTTTCGAGGAAGCGGGGCGAACTGCCGGGAACATAAAGCAGCGAACGCATCCTCATTTGGACCGGCCTCCCATAGCCACGGTACCTTCGTCGGCCGACAGATTGGCGGCGCGGAGCATGCCACGGGTGCTCTGTCCAAGCGAAAGCGATGGTCCCGTCTGGGGTTCGGCGAGACCGACATTCACGCCGATGCGGCAGGCAAAGGCGACGCAAGCTTTTGTCGAATAGAACATCAATTCCTCGCTGGCGATTTCTCGCTCTTGAACATCCGCCGCGAAAGCGCCTCGCTTGCGCGGCGTGCAGCCTCGACCGTCACCTCGGTGACGCGACTGAGGTTGTTGGCGATCCGTTCGCGCGGGCCGGACATGTTGACGACGGCGACGATACGCCCCTCGGGGTCGCGAATTGGCGCTGCGACCCCCGCCGCTCCCTCGACCCGGCCATGGAGATTGGCGACATAGCCTTGCCGGCGCGCGGCGCTCACGCGCGCGGCGATGGCTCCCGGGTCGTCCTCGTCGGGGACGGAGAGGCGGAGATAGGCTTCGAGATGCTCGTCCGCGAGGCCGGACAGCAGCATCAGCCCGCTTGCCACGTAATGGGCGACACGCTGGGTTGCAATGTCGCGGTCATAGCGGATCTCCCGCATCGGGAGGACCTTGTTGAGATAGCGAACCTGCCGGTCACCTGTCAGCACGGCGATGAAACCGGTTTCCTCGATTGCAGCCACCGTTTCGCGCAGGATCGGTTCCGCGGCCCTCAGGATCGTGCCCCAGCCGCTGTTTGTTTCCGACGGCTCGCCGGGCAACCGGATCAGCAGATAGCGCCCGTCGGCCTGGCGGGTGACATAACCGGCGTCGACCAACGTGCGCAGCAGCAGGAGCGTGCTGCTTTTCGGCAGGGCGAGCGCTTGCACGGTCTCGACGAGCGAGACAGCATCGCTGCGCGATGCCAACCACTCGACCAGGTCCAAAATTCTCTCCGCGCCTCGGCCGCTCACCGCATTCCTTGTTGTTCAAAATATTGAACAGAGTCCATATGGTGAACCTAAGAGGCGTTGCCGTCCCTGTCAATATCCAGTCGGCTTAGGCAATCTCCTCCCGTAACGCAGACTGCCGGCCCGTTTCGGTTGTTCCGTTCCGTCGGAAGACTTTCAGGGCGTTGGCTGGTGCAATCGAGCCGTGCCGTCATTTCAATCGGCAACAAATCTTGAAATGTCCAATCAAACACTCGCCTCCATTGGCAGGCACGCTCCCTTCCTGCCCGGTCCTCGACCATTCCTGTCGAGCCGCGACGATGACCTGGCCAGTGTTCGAATGAGGAGTGAACAGATGCGTAAGCCTAAACTGACTGAAGAAGCACGCCCGATCCCCGTTCCCGGTTACAAGCCGGTGGCCCTTCCGGCTGTGCGTGCCGCCCACCTGATGCTGAAAAGCAAGCGCGATGCCGACGTGCGCCACGCCCAGAGGACGGCGACCATGCGCATCGTCAACCAGTTCGATCGAGACACCGACTAACGATCGGGCATCTGCCGATTTGCGCTGGCGCAGGCGTCAGCGCCGCCATGGTCCGACAGCCGACGGCTTCCAGCACCATCATTCGGTCCTCGCCGCTCAAATCGGGGTTCACCGAGATAACAGAGCCGTCATAGCGGGCAGGCACATCTCCGCCTCGGAAAGGCCTCCGCAGAAGATCGGTCATGTCTTGTGCAAAGACAGACAGAAGTCACGTCAATTTGGCCCCTGAGCCCACGCGAACCGCATCGTTCGTGTGTGGTCAGGGTCCTGCTTGACGGCAGAAGCAACACGTGTAAATAATAGATCAAGTAGTCAATTAATTAATAAAGCCGGCCGATCCCTAGGCAGCGCGCACGCTCATCCACCCTCCAACACCAACTGCGATCCGATGCTCAACTCCATCTGCCACGCCCATTGCCGTTTGCGCTCGATGGCATCCGCATGAGCCGCCACTCCATTCGCATCCGACGGCGGTTGCCGGTGCTGGGCAGCGTCATGGCTGGCGCATTCTCGACGCTCGGAAACGCCGTCGCCATGGTGGCCTTGCCGTGGTTCGTGCTGACGTTGACCGGAAGCCCTTTGTGGACCGGCATTGCCGCCGCCGCAGGCGTCTTGCCGATGATTGCGGGCTCGCTGTTCGGCGGCGGTCTTGTCGATCGCTTCGGCCCGCGCTGGATCGCATTTACGGGTGATTTGACGAGCGCGCTTGCGGTCGCAGCGGTGCCGCTTCTCTATCATCTCGATATGCTCGGGATCGGCACGCTCGTCGTCCTGATTGCGATCGGTGCGGCCATGGACGGTCCGGCATCGATCGCCGCCGAAAGCCGCCATCCGGAACTGGCGCGTCTTGCGGGGTTCCGGCTGGAGCGGGTCAAGGCCGTGGATGAGCTGATCGAGAATGCCGGCGTGCTCGTCGGGCCGGCGCTTGCCGGCGTGATGATCGCGCTTGTTGGCGTCGAAGACACGTTGTGGCTGACCGCTGGATGTTCACTCGCCGCGGCGATCCTCGACGTTATCTCCCTGCCGACGCGGCGCAAATCGGTTGGCGCCGAACAGGTCGCCATCGGCCTGGCTGGCGCATGGGAAGCCGTTCGCTTCCTGTTGCGCGATCCGCTGCTGCGCAGCCTGATCATGCTGGGCACGTTGTTCGGCATCATCTTCGGCGCGATGGAGGCCGTCGTCATGCCGGCCTTTTTCAAGGCGACCGGGCAAAGCGCCATGAGCCTCGGCCTGTTCCTGTCGGCAAGCGGCGGCGGCGCCATTTTGGGCACGCTTGCCTATGCGGCCTGGGGCCATCGGCTCTCCGGGCGTGGCATCCTTATCTTCGGCTGCGCCGTCGAGGCGCTCGCCATTCTCGTGCTGGCCTTGGCGCCTCCGGTTTCGCTGCTGATCGCCGCCGGCGCTGTGGCCGGTTTCGCGACGGGACCAATCGGGCCGATCGTCGCGACCGCAGCACTTCGCCGTGTGCCGGTCAAGCTGCGCGGGCGGGTGCTGGGTGCTGCGGATGCTCTGGAGCTGTCGGCGATCCCGCTGGCCATCATTCTGGCCGGTGGAGCGGTCGAGGTTTTTGGCGCTCAGCCATTGCTCCTGGGTTGCGCCGCAGCGCTCGCCGGCACGACGATGATCGCCGTCTTTCTGCCGGGTCTGAAGCAGCTTGACCGCAGGCGGATCGGCAATGCGGCAAGGCTCCCCGTCGGCGATGACGTCGCCAGGGCGGGTGAGTAGCCACGCGGAAAGCGCCGTGCCCGTTGCGGTGAATAGGCTGACAGCGTTTCGGCCGCGACGGTGGTCAAGGCTGCCGAGCGCACCATCGCGCTCGGCAGCACCCGGGGAGGTTATCTTATTGCCGGACCGCTGGACGCCTAGCGTGCGACCGCTTCGACGATCCTGCGGCTGGCCGAAACGATGTCCGTATCCTGCAGCAATGCGCCGCCGATCAGATACATCACATCGTTTCCGTAAGCGTCGCGCATCTCCGGCACGCGGCCGAGGTTCATGCCGCCGCCGGGGGCAGGCACGATCGCCTTCGGGCCACCCATGTCGGTGGCGCAGGCCTTGGCGATCGACTGGCATTCCTCGCGGGTGAAGCCAAAGCGCCCGCCGAAATTCGGATAGATCGCTGCGTCGGCCCCCATCAGGCGCTGCAAGGCGCCGTAGAAGCACCTGTGCGAAAAGCCAGTATCGGGCGAAACGACGTTGGCACCTGAGAACGCAGGATGCGAAACGATCGGCAGAGTGAAGGCCGGATCGGAGGCTAGCGTGTGGATCACATCGTAGCCGGCAAGGGCCGGGGAAATCATCACCCCACCGGCGCCGGCTTCCTGCGCCATCATCGCGCGCTCGAACAGGTCTTTTGCCGACGCGGTGATGTTCGGCACGAAACTCGCCCGCCCGCCGCTCTTGGCATTGGCTTCGCCGACGGCATTGACGCAGGCGGCCAGCCGTTCGGCGAAGGGCGACGTCCGTTGGTCCACCAGCCCGTGGTCGTCCTTGACGAAATGCATGCCGCCGAGCGCGAAATCATGCGCGCGGCGGGCAAGCTCGGCCGAAGACAGGCCGACCGGCTTGATCGCCGACATCAACAGCGGCTGCGCGCCGATGCCGGCCCTTTGCCGCAAGCCGGCAATGCCATGCTTCGGGCCGGGGCAAAGCGCGAGAATGCCCGCGGACAGGCCGATGTTCTCGACTTTCAATCCCGGCTTGATCGAGCTGTTGCCGAAAACAATGTTGAGGAACTGCAGGAAGTCGCCGCCGACATCGTCCTCGCTGTAGGAGATCTCGGCGAGATAGCCGGGCCGACCGTCCGGATCTTTTGCCAGCGCCTCAAGCTTGCCGAGGATTTCATCCTCCACATAACCCTTGGGCACGACATCCCTGGGGATCTCGACCGTCTGTTCCAGGGCGATATCCAGCGCCCGTGCGCGCGCCTCCGCCTCGTCGGCCGCCCTGACGTAGTAGCTGACGGTGAACCGCGGAGCCATCAGAGCGCCTCCGCCTTCTGCGCCGAATGCACATGATCAAGGCGGACCTCGGTCAGTTCGTCTTCGCCGATTTCGAGCGACCTGCCGGTCAGCTCCTCGATCGCGGACACCAGCGCGCCGGCGTCGAGGCCATACTTCTTCATGAGGTAAGGCTTCGAGGCGCCATGGGCAAACGTGTCCTTCAGGCCGAGACGCTTGAGGCGAACGCCAAGGCCCTCTTCGGCCACGATCTCGGCAACAATCGAGCCGAGGCCGCCGACGATCGTGTGGTTTTCGAGCGTGACGATGCCCTTCTTGCCGCGCGCGGCCTTGAGCAGCCCTTCGCGGTCAAACGGCTTTAGCGTCGAGGCGTGCAGGTGATGAAGCCCGATGCCGCGCGCCTCGATCGGTTTTGTGGCGCGCAAGGCTTCCTCGGTGCAGACGCCGGAGCTGACGACGAGGATGTCGTCGCCTTCCGACAGGGTACGCAGCGTGTTGAACGCAAACGGCGTTGAGAAAAGTCGAGGGACTTCGCCGCGAAGGATGCGCACATAAACCGGTCCGTCGATCGCATCGGCAACCTCGAGTACGGTCTCGACCTCGGTCGCGTCGCCGGTCTCAAGGATCGTCATGTTCGGCACGGCGCGCAGCACGGCGATATCCTCGATCGCCTGGTGGGTGATGCCGCCGGGCGTGGTGATACCCGGCAGGAAGCCCATCAGCCGCACCTTGCGGTTGGAATAGGCGATCGAATTGATCAGCTGGTCGTAGGGGCGCCGGTAGAGGAACACCGAGAAGGTGTGGATGAAGGGCCGATAGCCCTGCATGGCAAGCCCGCCGGCGAAGGAGAGCATGTTCTGCTCGGCCATGCCCAACGACAGGAACTGCTCCGGATGCCGGTCGCGGAAGCCATCGACCTCGCAGGACGAGGTGAGGTCGGCGGAAAGGCAAAGCACTTCCGGGCGCGCTGTCGCGAAAGCCTCGAATGCCCCAGCGTAAGGGCGATTGACGATTTCGACCATGGTCAGGCCCCTTCCATTTCGTTCGGGCTGACGCCCAGTTCGGCGGCGAGTGCCGCCTGCATTTCGAGCCGCTCTTCGGCGCTCTTGAAGCGCACGTAGTGAAGGCGCGGAAAGCGCTTTTGCAGGAAGTTCATTCCCTGGAACGGCGACGTATTGGCGAGGATGACCAGCGGCTTACCCGCTTCGGCACTGTCGGCAGCATCGCGCATGGCCTGAAGGTCGTGGCCGTCGATCGAGCGGCAGGTGGCGCCGAAGGCTGCAACGCGGCTGGCAAGATCGCCGAGATCGAGAACCGACGACATGGCACCGTCGCATTGCTGACGGTTGACGTCGACGATGACGCGGATGTTGTCGATGCCATGGTGGGCCATTGCCGCCAGGCACTCCCAGGTCTGGCCCTCCTGAAATTCCCCGTCGGACATGTAGACCCAGACCTTGCCCGGCTCGTTGCGCCTCTTGCGAGCAAAGGCAACGCCCGCAGCCATGGAAAGGCCCTGCGCCAGCGAGCCTGTCGTGACTTCCATGCCCGGGCTGTGCTCGGCGCCGATCATCTCGACGGAGCTTCCGTCCTTGTTGAAATGGTCGAGCGCGTGTTCATCCATGCGCCCGACCTCGATCAGTGCGCAGTAGATCACCAGCGCATAATGCGCCGGCGAGATAATGAAGCGATCATATTCCGGGGCCGACGGGCCGTGGTAGCCGGCGCCGGTAAAGGCGTCGGGGTTATCGGCGGAGGGCACGCCGCGAAACGGCAGCGGCACCTTCGGCAGGGTCGGTTCGCCGAGCTTGAGGAACTCGTTATAGAGCAGAGCGAGGCTTTCGGCGGCCGAGCAGGCCTGGCTCAGATAGCCGCCATTGTTCTTCATCGTGTGGAAGAAGACGCGGCGGCGAATGCCGAGTGCGATCTCCTCGGTGGTCTTCTGGTTTGTCAGGCTCACCGGTCAGCTCCTTTCCGGAAACAGCGCTTTGAGGCCCTGCGGCGACGCCGTGGCGACGCCGCGTTCGGTGATGAGGCCGGTGATGAGGCGCGCAGGCGTCACGTCGAAGGCCGGGTTTGCCGAGGGGCTGCCTTCGGGTGAGACGCGCACCGAGATGATCGCGCCATCGGGGCCACGCCCTTGCACGAAGCTTACCTCGTCGCCGGTGCGTTCCTCGATCGGGATCTCCTTGACGCCGTCCTTGACCGTCCAGTCGATGGTTGGCGACGGGAGCGCGACATAGAAGGGAACATCGTTGTCGCTGGCGGCGAGCGCCTTCAGGTAGGTGCCGATCTTGTTGCAGACATCGCCGTTGGCCGTCGTGCGGTCGGTGCCGACGATCACCATGTCGACGGCGCCGTGCTGCATCAGGTGGCCGCCGGCATTGTCGACGATCAGCGTGTGCGGCACGCCATGGCCGTTGAGCTCCCAGGCGGTCAGCTGGGCGCCCTGGTTGCGCGGCCGGGTTTCGTCCACATAGACATGCACGGGAATACCCGCTTCGGTCGCCATATAGATCGGTGCCGTCGCCGTTCCATAGTCGACGGTCGCAAGCCACCCGGCGTTGCAATGGGTCAGGATGTTGACCGGCTCGCCGGGCTTCTTCGTCGCCGCGATCTCGCGGATGATCTTGAGGCCGTTCGCCCCGATCGCCCGGTTGAGCTGCACGTCCTCCTCGGCGATTTCGCCGGCGCGCCGGTAGGCGGCCTCGGCGCGGTCGTCGACCGGCAGCGGCCGCAGGAACTGGCGCATGGCCTCGAGCGCCCAGCGAAGGTTGATCGCGGTCGGCCTGGTCTCGTTGAGCTCCTCCCAGACCGCATCGAGATGCCGGTCGGACGGGTCGTGCGCCATGGCAATCGCGATGCCGTAGGCGGCGGTGACGCCGATCAGCGGCGCGCCGCGCACCCACATGTCGCGGATGGCGACCGCCACGTCTGCGACTGTCTTCAGCGTGACGATCCGGAATTCGTGCGGCAGCCAGCGCTGGTCGATGATGTCGACCGAGCGGCCGTCGGCGTTGAGCCAGATCGTATGGTAGTGCTTTTCTCCGACTTTCACGAAAGTGTCTCCTGCTGAAGCCGTTGCGCGGTGGCGCGAATGTCCCTGAGGCTCGCAATGCGATCCCGGTTGACGGCGAGATGACGACCGAGCTTCAGTGCCTTGCTTTCGCATTCGGCGCGGCGGCTGAGGTCGTCGATGGTTTCGAAATCGGCATTGTGGGCAAGGCCGAGGATGCGTCTGAGGATCTCGACGCCGGCAAAGCCGAGCATCTCGCGGTAGATCTCATCGAGAACGATGGTCAGCGCCTGTTCCGAGCCGAACGGATCGTCGCGGTCTTCGAAAAGGCTTGCCTGGTAGAGGATGCCCTTGCGCTCGCTCCGCCACAGAGCCGAAAACTCGTCGCAGAAGGTTTCCCAGATCGTCTCCGTGGTATCCAGCAGGTAGGTGCGCATCCGGTCGCGTTCGCCGGCGACGGTCTCGTGGCCCTGTTGCGAGAAGTAGCTCATCCAGAAATTGGCAAGCAGCATACCGACATCGAAGCTGATCGGGCCGTAGAAGGCGAATTCCGGGTCAATGACACGCGTCTCGTCGTCGGTGACCATGACCGAGCCGGTGTGCAGGTCGCCGTGGCAAAGGGTTTCGGCCTTGGCGGAAAAAATGTGCTTCAGCCGCTGGGCTTCCACCTTCAGGTCACGGTCGCGGCGCAGTTCCTCGACCAGGCTGTCGAGGTGCGGGCTCGTGTGCCGGTTCATCTCCGCCTCGAAGTAAGGATCGGAGAAAACCAGGTTCTCGGTGATGTCGCAGAGCTCGACATTGTCGGCGAAGAGCGCGAGATCGGCCTTCTTTTCGCGCGTCGGCATCGAAAGATCCGAGCCGCGGAAAAGCGTGCGGGCCGCGAAAAGCCCGAGATCGCGGCCGATCTTCGGCAGCATGCGCCCCGCAATCAGCGCGCGCCGCAGGATCACGTGCGGTGTCAGGTATTCCATGATGATCATCGCCTGCTCGGCGTCGAAGAACAGGATTTCCGGCACCATGCCCGGATCGCGGGCAGCCTGGCGAATGAGGGCGTGGTATTCGAAGAACGAGCGCTTCAAGGGCAGGGGCCAGCGTTCGCCGACGAGCCGGACATAGGGCAGCGCCTGCTTGACGATCGCAGCCCCCTTCTCGCCCGTGACGATGAAGACGAGATTGAGGTTGCCATCGCCGACCTCCTTGACCTGCCAGCGAAGATGGTCCGCGCCGATCCTGTCGCAAAGGGCCGTGTTATCGCTCAGTCTCAATGGCAGCGTTTCGGCGCTGAGCGCCTCGAACACGTGCTTGTCCATATGGTCCTCCCTATCGACATGACCGGCCTTCACCGCTCCTCGTCATGCTGTCTTGGGTCATAGGTAAGTCGCCATTCTGTCAAATGTCAACAGCCTTGACATTTGATGGATAGCCATCCTAACCTGCCTTCATTGGGAGGAGAGCATGAGCGAACAAGCAGTGTTTCGCATCGAGGGCGTGCGCAAATCCTTCGGGCCGATACCGGTCCTGAAGGGCGTCGATCTCGAATTGCGCAAGGGTGCCGTCACGGTGCTGATGGGCGCCAACGGCGCTGGAAAGTCGACACTGGTGCGCATCCTCAGTGGCGTCTACGTCAGCGATGCCGGGGATATGCGGCTCAGCGATATTCCATTTGCCCCGGCAACGCCGGCAGAGGCGATCCGAGCCGGCGTGGTGACGGTTCACCAGAACATCAATGACGGCGTCGTCGCCGATCTCGATGTGGCGACGAATCTCACGCTCGACCGGCTGAACGGTCGCGGTGCACGCCTGTTTTTCAACCCGCGCCGTGTCCGGCGTGAGGCAGCCGTCGTTGCGGCCCGCATGGGCCTCGCGATCGATCTTTCCGCCGATATCAACGACCTGACGCTTGCCGACCGACAGATGGTGGCGATTGCCCGCGCCATGGCGCATGAACCGCAGGTGCTGATCCTCGACGAGCCGACCTCGTCGCTGTCGAGTGCCGAGGCCGATCGGCTGTTCGAGCTTCTCGACCGGCTAAAAGCCCGCGGCGTCGCCATCCTCTATATTTCCCACCGGATGTCCGACATCCGCAGGCTCGCCGACAGCATCGTCACGCTGCGCGACGGGCGCATAACCGGCCGTTTCGAAGGGGCGGATCTGGATTACGAAGGCGCTGTCAACGCAATGCTCGGGCAAAAGGTTTCGGCAGGTGCCGTGACCGTGCGCGACGGTTCCGGTGCAGTCTTTTCGGTGAAGAGCCTGCGGCTGACGCAGACGTCCCGTCCGTTCGACCTGGCGCTTGGCGATGGCGAAATCGTCGCCGTGACCGGGCTTGTCGGTGTCGGCAAGACGGCGCTGGCCGAGACGCTTTTCGGCGCGCGTTCGCCCGTGGCAGGGCTGATGACGCTTGACGGCGCGGCCTACCATCCACAATCGACCGGTCAGGCGATTGCCAAGGGCGTGTTTCTGGTCGCCAAGGATCGGGCCGACAGCGGCATCGTTCCGGACTTCAATATCTACGAGAACATCAGCCTGCCGTTCCTTAAGCGGCTGTCGCGTTTCGGCATATCGAGCAGGTCGGCCGAACGGGCGAAATCGCGGGCGCAGATCGCGGCACTTGGCGTCGTCTGCCGCAGCGAGCGCGACGAGATGCAGACCCTTTCCGGCGGCAATCAGCAGAAGGTGATGGTCGGGCGCTGGCTCTCCGAGCCTTCGCGCCTGCTGATCCTTGACGAGCCCTTCCAGGGCGTCGACATTGCCGCGCGCCGCGACATCGGCGCCAAGCTGCGCGCCTCGGCCTCCGGCCGCGCCACCATCGTTTTCCTGACCGAACTCGACGAAGCCTTCGAGATCGCCGACCGCATTCTCGTGATGTCGGAACACACTGTAGTCGGCGAGCATCGCAACGCCTCGGTCGACGTCGAGCGGCTCCTCCAGGAGATCGCCGGTCAACATCATCAGCAGGGACAGCCTCATGAGCAGTGAACAGATAAAACCCACGGCGCCTGCCGCTTCAGTGCTACCGGCTTCGCCGGCAAGTGCCGCGTTCAGCCTGCGCGACCTCGCGATCAAGTACGGCTTCCTTGTTCTGCTGGCGGGGCTGGTTATCTATTTCTCGCTGGTGACCAACGGCTTTTCCTCGCCGCAGAGCGCGGTCTTCATCCTGCAATCCGTATCGATCACCGGTATCCTGGCGCTCGGCGTCACGGCCACGCTCGTCGTCGGCGGTTTCGACCTGTCGATCGGCTCGGTCGCGACCACGTCGATGATGGCGTCATCCTATGTGATGGTGGTGATGGGCGGCGACGCGCTGACGGCGACACTCGTCTGCCTGGCGATCGGCGTTCTCGTCGGCCTGATCAACGGCATCATCATCGTCTATATGCGCGTGCCGGATCTTCTGGCGACGCTCGGCATGATGTTCCTGCTGCTCGGCCTGCAGCGCATCCCGACCGAGGGGCGCTCGATCGCCGCCGGCATGACGCTTCCCGACGGCTCTGTTGCGACAGGCACCTTTAGCCCTGCCTTCCTGGCGCTCGGGCGCCATCGCTTCGATCTGATCCTGCCGAACCTCGTGCCGGTCTCGGTGGTGGTGCTGATCGTGCTGGCCGTCGTGATCTGGTTCTTCCTCGAATACACCCGCTTCGGGCGGATGATGTATGCGGTCGGCTCCAACGAGCGCGCCGCCGGCCTCGCCGGCGCGCCGGTCAATGCCTACAAGATCTCGGCCTATGTCATTTCGGGCGTCTTCGCCTCAATCGGCGGCATTCTGCTCGCCGCCCGTCTCGGCCGCGGCGACATCGCCTCGGGCAACAACCTGTTGCTCGACGCGGTCGCAGCCGCCCTGATCGGCTTTGCCGTGCTCGGAGCTGCCAAGCCGAATGCGTTCGGCACGGCGATCGGCGCGCTCTTTGTCGGCATCCTGCTCCAGGGCCTGACGATGATGAATGCGCCTTACTACACCCAGGACTTCATCAAGGGCGCCGTTCTCGTCATCGCCCTGATCTTCACCTTTGCGCTCTCGAAAAGAGGCAAACGCTGACGGGAAAGCCCCGGAGGCGGAAAACAAACGTTCACCAGTGGAGGAGACTGAAATGAACTTTACACGCAGAGCAATGGGCAAGCTGGCGCTTGGCCTTGCAGGAACCGTGGCCTTCGCCACCGCTTCCTTTGCCGCCGACATGCCGAAGCCCTTCGACAAGCCAGGCGACGTCAAGATCGCGCTCGTGCGCTATCTGTCGACCGGCGACTTCTTCCAGTCCTACCTTGCCGGCGTGGAGGCGCAGGCAAAGGCACTCGGCGTCCAGCTTCAGGTTCTCGACAGCCGCCAGGACGCAGCGCTTCAGGCCGACATGGTCGACCAGGCTATCGCGCTCGGCGTGCAAGGGATCATCATCCAGCACGGCCTGACGGAATCGATGAAGGAAGCCGCCCAGCGCGCCGTCGATGCCGGCATCAAGGTCGTGGCCTTCGACGTTAACGTCGAGAACGAGAAGATCCCGCAGGTCGAACAGTCCGACCGCGACCTCGCCCGCCTTGCTCTCGAGCAGGCGATCAAGGACAATGGCGACAGCTTCAAGGCCGGTTACGTCTATGTCGCCGGCATCGCGCCGCTCGACCGCCGCGACGAGACCTGGAAGGAATTCAAGGCGAAGTATTCGGGGATCAACGAGATCTCGCAGTTCGGCACGATGGACAACCCGATCGCCAACTCGGTTGCCAACCAGGCGCGCTCGGTCATCTCCGCCAATCCTGATATCACCGTGATGTTCGCGCCCTATGACGAGTTCGCCAAGGGCGTGAAGATCGCGGTCGACGAAGCCGGTCTGTCGCAGAGCGTGAAGATCTATTCCGCCGACATCTCGACCTCGGATATCGCCGCGATGCGCGAGCCGGATTCCGCCTGGGCGGCAACGGCTGCGACCAACCCGGCCGTGGTCGGACAGGTTTCGGTCAGAACGCTTGCCATGCTGCTCGCCGGCGAAGACCCGGGCCGTAGCGTCATCGTGCCGCCGACGCTGATCACCCAGAAGGACCTGAACGATCAGGACATCAAGAACATGGAAGAACTCGGCACCAAGCTGCCGCAGTTCGCTCATGCCGATGTTGCCATGCCGGCATGGATGCCGAAGCCCTGATCCGTACTGTCAATTTGAAAGAAAGCGGGGCGGTCGAAAGGCCGCCCCGTTTGCATGTTGCCGACCTTGCGCGTCGGGCCTTGTTCCAAGGCACGGCTTAGGCCGTTGCCGCCTGGACCCGGTCGAGGCCGTCGCGCCGCCAGCGTTCCATCACCCGGCGCGCCATCGATGTAGTAACGACGAGATGCGAGGCGAAGCCCCCCTTTAGCGCGGCCATCAACGGCTCGAACTTGCTGTCTTCCTGGACGACCAGCATGCGTTTCTCGATGGCGCGGATCGATCCGAGATCGGCGGAGATGCAGCGTCGATTGTGGGCGCAGTTCACCCATTGGCCGTCACCGTCGATCAGCTGCCCGGCGATGACGCCGACGGCCCCTTCTTCGCCCATGCGGTGCATTTCATCGGCGCTGAGCGCGCCGCATTTGACGAGATGGCTGTCGTCTTCGATGCCGCCGACGGAATAGAGCGCCAGATGGCAGTCGGCGATCGTCGACAGCTGCTCGCGGATCACCGGCTCGCCGCGAAGTTCCTCGGCCAGCCGTTCGGATGACAGGACCAGCGGCGCGTAGAAATTGATGCCTTCGGCATTGAGCCGGCGCGCGATCTCCGTCGTGCACTGGTCCGGGCGATAGGAATAGGGCGCGCCGAGATTGCCGCAGAGCTGCACCACCGTGACGCCGCGCAGATCGGCGAAAGGCATCACGTCGGCGATGTGGTAAACCGTGCGTCCCCAGGCGACGCCGACGCGGTCGCCCTTGTTGATCAGCTCGAGGAAGACGGATGCGGCCAGCACCGGCATCTCCGCCGTCGGGTCCATGGCCTGTCGATCCTCCGGCACGATCCAGGCGGTCGTCACGCCGGTTGCGTCCTCCAGTTCGCGCGCCAGCACATCGTCGGTAAAAAGCTCCGTCGATGTGCTGATATTGACGATACCGGTCTCGCGTGCCCGCCTGAGATAGGTGGCAACAGAGGCACGTGATATGCCCAGTTTCTGCGCGACTTCATCCTGCCGTAGCCCATGGCTGTAGTAGAGCCATGCGGCCTTGTGCATGATCTGGTCGGTGTTGCGGATAGGCATGGGGATCCTTCATGCTGTCAATCCCTGACATTATTCACCGCTCATGACATAAGTCAAATTGTTGCTCGGCCCCGGCCGAAACGGGCAATGTTTGCCCAACCGCAAGGCCAACCGATTTCGCCTGATCTGTGCGCCACGGCGCCCGACGGAAGCCCGTGGTGCGCTGTCGGTTGCTGCCATGCAGGAACCGGTCGGCGCGGATCGAGCCGCTGCAGGTGAATGGCCCCCGGGGCATCGGTATCATCGGTGATTCCTGCGCCCGGTGCACATGAATTGCAAGCAGGCAGCGCCGTGCCGGATCATGGCTCGAAAATCTAGGAACGCTGCCGTCTGTTTGTCGCCTGACAAGGATATGCCGCCGAACGCGCGCTAATCCTGTGTTGCAGCCGGCGAGCAGTCGCCGCCCGGCCGCATCGGAACTGTTTGAAGGAAGTAAAGACATGGGGTCTTTGAGTATCTGGCATTGGTTGATCGTGCTTGCGGTGGTGTTGGTCCTGTTCGGACGCGGCAAGATTCCGGAGCTGATGGGGGATGTCGCCAAGGGCATTCGCAATTTCAAGCACGGCCTCAAGGATGATGCCGCCGCGCCGCCGGAAGGAGAGATCGACAGTAGCCAGCGTGAGGCGTGATCGACCCGCACCGGGTGGATCACGGCGAGCCGCCCGGTGCCGTCGGCCGTCAGCTGACGCTCAAGTTCCGGCGAGGCGCGAACGAACCGGCCCGTTACCAGGTGAACAAAGGGTGTGCTCGGCACGTTGCCAAGAAAGGTGCCGGCGATGGCGAAGCCGGCCATCCGTCAGCAAGGAAAGGGACGTAGCATTTTCGACGCCGGGATCGTTCGCCAATTCCAGCTCGGGCAAGTTGCCCTTGGTGCCTCGCTCAGTCGTCATGCGCTGGCCTCGGTATTGCGGTCCACCTGTTGTGCGCCTGCGAGGATGACAGCGCCGGTGCGTGCGGCTTCGGCAATGTCTTCGAACAGCAATTGCGCTTCGGCCAGCAGGCTGCCATCCACCTCCTCATCGTCAACTTCATCGAGTTCGCAAAGCAGTTCCGCGATGGCGGCAATGCGCCGGCGTTGATACCTGGCGCGGTCCAGCCGGCGGCGCCGGTACCGGCCGGCGGCCAACCGCTCGAACTGGAGGAGCAACTGATCGATTTCCGCCCGGCAGGCGCAATCGAGAGTCGCGCCTGCAATCAGACGACGGATACCGGCGACGATGTCAGCGGGACCGGCATCGTCAGTCGGCTCGCGAACTGGAAGGGTCAACGCATCTGCCATCTTTCACCTCCATGGCGCGCGCCGGCAGGTGCTTCGATCCACGATGCGCCGGTCTGGCCATAGTGAAACCCGTTTGACAACGGCACGCCGGGATAGGCGGCCACCAGACGCGCAAGGCCTTCGGCCGCAGACATCAGCCCGGCGGCGACGGATTCATAGATGCGGGCGACCGTCACCATGTCGCAGTCCTGCGGCGATAGCCGGATCCGGCTGATGCCGGCGGCAGTCAGTGCCGGAAGTTCCTGCAGCAGGCTTTGGCATGTGTGGGACATGGTCTGGACCCCGTTGAGGACGAGGAACGGCTGGCGATCAAGCGTCTCGACAATGAGCCCATCGCTGTCGTCGCCGCAGATGAACTGGCAATTGTCCTTCACCAGGCCCTTGGAACGGGCGTGAGCGCAACGCGCCGAGATTGCCAACGGCACGCGGCCAAAGCCGAAGATTTCGAACGCGACGTCAGGCGCATCACGAACGATCTCGCTGACCGACGCCATCGGCAACTCCGGTGGCAGGCAAATGCTGGTTGCGCCGCGCGACGCCAGCAATCGGGCGGTGGCTCCATTATAGACATTGATCAGAGGGCCGATCGAATGCGGTTTGCCGACAAGCAACCCGAGCGCAGACAGATCATTGGCCTCAATCGGGTGGATGCTGTCGCGCACCAGGCCGCGCACGAGTTGGCTCTCGCGCTCCAGGGTGACGAGTGCCAGCGAAGCAAGGCTGACTTTCTTGCCGGCCGCCTCCAGGCGTTCGATGACTTCGGCGACATGCGGCTCGATGAAATGCAGGCGCTTGGAGCAGACCGCTTCACCGAGGGTGACGTGGTCGACCGGGGCTTCGTCGGCAATGCGGAAATAGAAGTCACGCCACTTGGGTCCGTCCCAAAGGTAGAGCACGGGGCCGAGACTGAGCGAGAGGTGGGGTGTAGCAGGCATGTCGTTATCTCCACCGCTTTTCATAGGCGCCCGACGTCGTCTTCTGTCCTTCGCTGAGCCGCCTGAGGCGCGACAGCAAGGCGGGTCTCTCAGTTGCATCGGCAGCGACAGCGCGGCGCATGACGGAAACGACCTCGGCGACATAGGCCTTGCCGCGCTGGCGCCCCTCGATCTTCAGTGCTCCGACGCCGGCATCGCGCAAGGCATCGATATGGTCCATGACGTCGAGCGAAACCGGATCCTCGAAGGCGTATCCGCGCTCCTCGGCTATGTCGAAACGGCCCTTGCAGAGCGTGGGGTAACCGGCGGCCTCGCCGGCGGGAAACCGATTGATCGTGTAGTCACCGAGTTCCGACACGAGTTCGCTGCCGTCCTCGCGGTAGCGCACATGGCTTGCCGGCGAGCAGACGCCGTTCATGTTGGGCGATTTGCCAGTGGCGTAGGATGACAGCGAGCAGCGCCCCTCCGCCATCACGCAAAGCCCGCCGAAAACGAAGACCTCGATCTCGCAGCTGATCTGGCGCGCAAGGCGGGCGATATCGGGAATTGTGAGGATGCGCGGAAGCACGACGCGCTTCGCACCGAAGGTTTCGACCAGGAATTTGACCGCATCGGCGTTGGAGGCGGACGCCTGCACCGAGACGTGCAGCCGTTGCTGCGGATGGCGCTCGGCGGTGTAGGCCATCAGGCCGAAGTCGGCGAGGATCAGGGCATCGGCGCCAAGGCGCACGGCATCATCGACGGCGTCATGCCAGAGCTTTTCCTGTCCGGCGCGCATGAAGGTGTTGATGGCGACGAAGGTCATCACCTTGTGCCGGCGGGCATAGGCAATCGCCGTCTTCAGCTCGTCGCGGGAAAAATTCAGGCCGGGAAAGTTGCGGGCATTGGTCTCGTCGCGAAAGCCGCAATAGACGGCATCAGCGCCGGCGTCCACGGCCTCACGAAAGGCGGCCGGCGTGCCTGCCGGACAGATCAGTTCCATCTGGCGGCCTCCCCCGACAATGCGCGTGTCCTGATTTCGCTGGCCGCGCGCCTGACCAGGGGCGCGAACGGGCCGCTCATGCGGGCGATATCCGCCGGCAGGTCGATATTGCAGTCGTCGAGCGCGTTGCGCAGCGCCAACATGGCCTCCATGTCGCCCGTTATCGTCAAGCTTCTGGAGAAGAACACGGCATCGCCATCGAGCTGACCCTCGAGCAGCGCCAGGAGCAGTACGAAGGTGCCGCCCATGCAGGCGTCGGCGGCCGGCAGGTGCGGCTTGCGGTGAACGGAGATGCGTCGAGCCGCCGGCTCTATCAGAAAGCCCAGTGGAAGGTCCGTGGGGACGAAGGCATAGCGTTTGTCGGCGTGCTCCCCGAGCCGGTCGAAAAGATCAGGGTGCTGCCGAACGACCTGGGCAAAGACGAGCCGCGTGGCGTGTTCGATGAGAGGAAGCGGCGCGAACCGCAACGGTGCGGTCATCGCAAAGGGTAGGGTCATGGGCTGCCTGCATGAAAACGGAGCAAAGAATGGCGGCATGCTAGTCGCCGTGTCGCCGCCGCTGTTTGTCCCACGTCAAAGACATCGGGCATTAGCCGCCCCTAAGAGGCGGAATGAACAAGAGCTTCCGTCCAGCCAGGGGATTTGCATCGCTTCAGGATTTTGCCTGTGCGCTGGAGCGTGAGGGAGAGCTGAAACGAATCTCTCGCCCCGTATCCCTGGTCCATGAGATCACCGAAATCCATCGGCGCATTCTGGCCGATCACGGCCCTGCGCTTCTCTTCGAGCGACCCGTCGATGCCTCCGGGCGGGTCCACGACATCCCGCTGCTCGCCAATCTCTTCGGCACCGAACGCCGGATCGAGCGCGGATTCGGTCTGGGCGACGGCGGACTGGCCAGCCTTGCGCGCGATCTCGCGGACCTGCGCGATCCCCGCGCACCAGCGTCTCTGCGCGATGCCTGGGATCGGCTGCCGCTACTGCGCTCGGCTCTGTTCCTGCGTCCGAAGCATGTGACAGCCGCACCGTGCCAGGACGTCGTCTGGCGCGGCGCGGATATCGACCTCGGCCGCCTGCCGATCCAATGGTGCTGGCCGGGCGAGCCGGCGCCGTTGATCACCTGGCCGCTCGTCATCACCCGCGCGCCGGACGACCCGCTCGATGTCAATGTCGGCATCTATCGCATGCAGGTGCTCGGCCGTAACAGGGTGATCCTGCGCTGGCTTGCCCATCGCGGCGGTGCGCGGCACCACCGTCTGTGGCAGCGCCAGGGGCGCGATATGCCGGTCGCGGTGGCGATCGGTGCCGATCCGGCAACGATCCTTGCCTCGGTCATGCCGCTGCCGGAGGGGATGAGCGAGCTCAACTTCGCGGGCCTCTTGCGCCGGAGCCGAACGCAGCTCGTGGCCGCAACCTCGGTGCCGCTGGCCGTTCCGGCACAGGCCGAGATCGTGCTGGAAGGAACGGTGTCGGCAACCGAGACCGCCGACGAAGGGCCCTATGGCGACCACACCGGCTACTACAATTCGGTCGAGCCGTTTCCGGTCATGACGCTTTCCGCCATCACCACTCGCCGCAAACCCTATTATCTCTCCACCTATACCGGTCGGCCGCCGGACGAGCCTTCGCGGCTGGGAGAGGCGATGAACACGCTGTTTGTTCCGCTTGCCAAGAAACAGTTCCCGGAGATCACCGATCTCTGGTTGCCGCCGGAAGCGTGTTCCTATCGCGCCATGGTGGTCGCGATCGACAAGCGTTACCCCGGGCAGGCGAAGCGCCTGATGATGGGGCTCTGGTCGATGCTGCCGCAGTTCAGCTACACCAAGCTGATCATCGCGGTCGACCCGGATATCAATGTCCGCCACTGGCCCGATGTGATGTGGGCGCTGGCGACGCGCTTTGATGCCAGCCGCGATGTTACCGTCGTTGCCGACACGCCGATCGACTATCTAGATTTCGCGTCGCCACGCACCGGCCTCGGCGGCAAACTCGGGCTCGATGCAACGACGAAGATCGGTTCGGAGACCGATCGCGAATGGGGGCGTGTCCTCGATATGACGCCCGACGTCGTGCGCCAGGTCGATGCTATCTGGGCCGAACTCGGGCTTGAAAGGAAAACATCATGAGCCGGCACCGTATTGTCTTGGGGATCACCGGTGCATCGGGTGCCGCCATTCCGTTGCGCATTGCCGAGCGGCTTGCGCGGATCGAAGAAGTGGAACTGCATCTGGTGCTGTCGCCATCGGCGCATCGAACGCTTGCCCATGAGGTTGGCGGACATGCACTGTTGCGGCTCTTGGAGAAGGCGGACCGGACCTATGACCACAGCGATATCGGCGCTGCGATCGCCAGCGGATCGTTTCCGACCGCCGGCATGATCGTCGCACCCTGTTCGATGCGCACGCTTGCCGCGATCGCCAATGGGCTTGCCGACAATCTCATCGTGCGTGCCGCCGACGTGCACCTCAAGGAGCGTCGCCGTCTCGTGCTGATGGCGCGCGAAACGCCGCTTCATCTCGGGCACCTGCGCAACATGTGTGCGGTGACGGAGATGGGCGCGATCGTCATGCCGCCGGTCCCGGCCTTCTATCACCGGCCTGACAGTGTCGAGGCGATCGTCGATCATCTCGCCGCTAGGGCGATCGATCTACTCGCATTGCCGATCGCGTCGCTTGCTGTCGCCTGGCAGGGGGAAGTTCAGCCGAAAGGCAATGCCTGCAAAAGCGGATCTGCGCCGAACATCGCGTAGTGACCGCCGGCGAGCAGCCAGAAGGTAATCGCAGCGGTCGCGAAGGCCGACAGGATCATCACGGGATCTGCGCGCAGGCGCGCTTGGCCTTTCATGATCGCGGCGAAGGGAAAAACCGAGGTACCTTGCCGGGCCGCCGGCCAGGTATCCCCAAGGCGCCGCCGCGCACGCTTTTCCACCATGAAGAACCCACCGAGCGCAAACAGCGCGAAGCCACCGAAGAGCACCAGGGAGCGCAGGTCGCCATTGGCGATGACATGGCCGACGGCCCAAAGCAGGAAGCCCCAGAGCACCGGATGGCGCGTCACGCTGACGATTGCGCCTTTCCGTTCGTTGCCCTGAAAAATGGAGATCGACAGCGGATTTTCGCTGAACAGGCCGGCTAGGACGAGGAAGACCCCGCATGGCGCGAGAACGAATGTCGTCCAGGCCTGCCACGGGGCCGGCTCCCAGAGCGGGATGAAATCAAGCGCGAGCGCTGCCTGAAAAACCCAGATCAGCGCGACGATCGACAGCAGCGAATAGAGGCTGAAATAGGTTCGCCGCCCCAGCAACGTGATGAGCCGCTGACGCAGCCTCGGCAATGCCGGCACCATGTGAAGGGCAAGAAAAACTGCGAATGCCAGAAGGAAATTGTACATCGACCGGACCTCAAACCCTCTGCGCGAGAAGCAACCTTTCGGTCGCGACATGACGCCGGACGGTTTCGAAAAAGGCGCGCAGCATGTAGCCGATCGCCTCCCAGCTGTGCGGACTGCGGCCATGAAGCAGTTCATTGAGGACGCGGGCAACTTGCTCGGCCGATTGCCCATCATGCCGGTGCTCGTCGCGCAGGCGTTCGATCAGCCTTTGTCCGTCGTCCTGGCATCGCACAGCCGCGATCCCTGGAAACAGGATTTCTTCCTCCAGCCTGTGTACGATCAGCAGTGTCGAGGGCAGCTTGTCCGCAACCTCGCGGCAGCTCGCCGTATCGATGCGGCGCGGCAGGGAGTCGGCAACGGCCTCAAGGCGATCGCACAATTCGAGGAGGCTTTGATAGCCTTCCTCCAGGGCATCTTGTCCAGGCATCGGCCGCTCCGTGATCGAGATTTGTCATCCCCCAATCCTCTAGGCGCAATCGATAGGGCGATCTTTGACATTTCGCAAAGTGGATGACGTCCAGCTGAAGAACGCCGCGGCGTGATGCAGTTACTGCGAAGGGTCGAGAAACAGCACGACGGCGATCGCGATGGAGAACAGCACGGCTGACAGGGTCGCGGCGCGCTGCAGAACGCCCATGCGGTAGAGAAGGATGGCGAACCCGACAATGATCGGGGTTGCGACGGAAAGGCCGATTTGTGCGTCTGTCATCGGAAAACTCCTAGATTGCTCCTGCTGCTATCAGTCCGGTTGGCCCGGCTCTTTGCGCAATCGCAAAGACAGAAAGCGCCTGCCTGCCTAGCTGACGGCGGTTCTGGCAAGGAGTTGACGCATGGACGGGCACGTCCTTCCGACGGAAGACCAAGAAGATCAGGCATCCGCCGACGACCTTTTGCTTTGGGTCCTGGTGTGGAGCGAGCTGGCGGCCTTCGGCATACTGCTCGCTGGCTTTCTGGTGGTCGGGTTCCTCCAGGCGGACGCGTTTGCGGCAGCCCGGTCGCATCTCAATCCGCTGCTCGCCGGCATCAATACGCTCGTACTTCTGACCAGCGGCTGGCAGGCAGCTCTCGCGGCGCGCCCGGCCGCTTCGATGTCCGCACGCCGGCGCGCGCTCGTTCTGGCAGCCCTTTTCGGTCTTGGTTTTGTCGCCATCAAGCTTTTCGAATATTCGACCGAAATCGGCGCGGCCGGATTGCCGCAGTTCGGCGCCTTCTTCGAACTCTATTTCCTCATCACCGGCTTCCACCTGCTGCACGTCGGCTTCGGCAGCGCCATCCTGCTGTTGGTCGCCTGGCGCCCGAGCCCCGGAAACATCGTGCTGATCACCACGCTCTGGCACGTGATCGACCTTGTCTGGATCGTGATGTTCCCGCTCGTCTATCTCGTGTGATCGCCATGACCCATCACAATGAACGTCGACTACGGAAGACCTTTGCGACGCTGGTCCTGCTCGTTGCTTGCGGCATGATCCTGATGACGCTCTGGGGCGGAACGGCTGCAGCAACAGCGGCCCTCCTGGTTCTGGCGGTGATCAAGTGCCGGCTTGTTGCCCTTGATTTCATGGGCCTCGCTCAGGCGCCGGCCGGCCTGCGGTTCGGCCTCCTGGCCTGGCCGGCGATCCTTGCGCTTCTGGCGCTGGCAAAGCTTGCGATGGGCGTGACGCTATCTGCTTGAAACCACTCTTTGTCTTGTTTGCCAAAACGCAAAGAAGGTCTTCCGGAAATCCCTAGACATGGTTCGCGCCCCGATAGTTCGGCGCCGCTCGTCGCGGCGCCAAGCGGGGAGGGGATCAGTAAAGCCGGCCCCGGTGTCTAAGGCCGGCTGAAGTCGAAAGGATCACGTGATGGCAGAACGCCTCACCAAGACCGGGGCCCGAAACGTCTTTTACGGCGGGTCCTTCTTCTTTTTTGCAATCTTTGTCGGGCTCACCGCCCACAGCCACTACTACATGCGGACGGTCTCCACCGACGAGTCGACGCTGACGGACGCAGTCGCCCGCGGCAAGCACGTCTGGGAGAAGAACGCCTGTATCAACTGCCACACGCTTCTTGGCGAAGGCGCCTATTTCGCGCCCGAGCTCGGCAATGTCTGGAAGCGCTGGGGCGGCGAGACCGATCCGGAAGGTGCACGCGAAACGATGAAGGCCTGGATGGCCGCCCAGCCGAGCGGCATCGAAGGCCGCCGCCAGATGCCGCAGTTCAACCTCACCGAACAGGAGCTCAACGACCTCGCCGATTTCCTGGAGTGGACGAGCCGCATCAAGACCCAGAACTGGCCGCCGAACGAGGCCGGCTAAGCGTTGCGATTGGAGTGTGAAATCATGAAATACCAGACCCAGAAGGTCGCAATGCTCTATTTCTACGGAGCGATCGGCCTGTTTCTCGCTCAGGTGCTGTTCGGCGTGCTTGCCGGCACCATCTATGTCCTTCCCAATACCCTGTCCGAACTGCTGCCTTTCAACATCGTTCGCATGGTGCACACCAACGCCCTCATCGTTTGGCTGCTGATGGGCTTCATGGGCGCCACCTACTATCTCCTGCCGGAAGAGGCGGAGACCGAGCTCTACAGCACCAAGATCGCGATCGCCCAGTTCTGGATCTTCCTGATCGCCGCTGCCATCGCCGTCGTCGGCTATCTCCTGCGCATCCACGAGGGCCGCGAGTTTCTTGAGCAACCCTTCGCGATCAAGGTCGGCATCGTCATCGTCGCGCTGATGTTCCTCTACAACATCACGCTGACAGTCCTTAAGGGCCGCAAGACGACCGTCACCAACATCCTGATCTTCGGGCTCTGGGGCGTTGCGATCTTCTTCCTCTTCGCCTTCTACAACCCGATCAACCTCGCGCTCGACAAGATGTACTGGTGGTACGTCGTTCACCTCTGGGTCGAAGGCGTCTGGGAACTGATCATGGCGTCGGTGCTCGCCTTCCTGATGATCAAGCTCAATGGGATCGACCGGGAAGTCGTCGAGAAATGGCTTTACGTCATCGTCGGCCTGGCGCTGTTTTCGGGCATCCTTGGCACCGGCCACCACTACTACTGGATCGGCGCGCCGGGTTACTGGCAGTGGATCGGCTCGCTGTTCTCGACGCTTGAGGTCGCACCGTTCTTCACCATGGTGATCTTTACCTTCGTGATGACCTGGAAGGCCGGGCGCAAACACCCGAACAGAGCGGCGCTGCTGTGGTCGATCGGCTGCTCGGTGATGGCCTTCTTCGGTGCCGGCGTCTGGGGTTTCCTGCACACGCTGTCGTCGGTGAACTACTACACCCACGGCACCCAGGTGACCGCCGCGCACGGGCACCTCGCCTTCTTCGGCGCCTATGTCATGCTCAACCTTGCGGTCATGGCCTATGCGATCCCCGAAATCCGCGGGCGCGCGCCCTACAACCAGATGCTTTCCATGGTCAGCTTCTGGATCATGTGCACGGCGATGTCGGTCATGACCTTCGCGCTGACCTTTGCCGGTGTCCTTCAGTCCCATCTGCAGCGGGTTCTGGGCGAGAGCTACATGGACGTCCAGGACCAGCTGGCGCTGTTCTACTGGATCCGCCTCGGCTCGGGCGTCTTCGTCATGATTTCGGCGCTGATGTTCGTCTGGGCGATCTTCGTCCCCGGCAAAGAGCGTAGCGAGAAGCTGAGTGCCTCGATGCAGCCTGCTGAATGAATGAACGCGCCGGTCCGGCTCGCCCGGACCGGCCAATCTTTTCCTCCCCCCTTTCACGGAGACATGCCATGAGCATTGTTCAACCAAGCCTGGTTCCGGTATCGATCGACATTCCCGCCTATAGTCCCTCGGGCAATGAGTGCGCGCTGTTCGAGAATGCCTGGGTCCGACAGTTGCCGCTCCTGCTCAAGGGGCCGACCGGTTGCGGCAAGACCCGTTTCGTCAGCCATATGGCGGCAAAACTCGGCCTGCCGCTTTCCACCGTTTCCTGCCACGACGATCTGGCAGCAGCGGACTTGACCGGGCGCTACCTGTTGAAGGGCGGCGATACGGTCTGGGTCGACGGTCCCCTGACACGGGCCGTACGCGAAGGCGGGATCTGCTATCTCGACGAGATCGTCGAGGCGCGGAAGGACGTCACCGTCGTGCTGCATCCGCTGACCGACGACCGCCGCATGTTGCCGCTGGAGCGGACCGGCGAGCTGCTCGAAGCGCCGTCGGCGTTCATGCTGGTCGTTTCCTATAACCCCGGCTACCAGAACCTGCTCAAGAGCCTGAAGCCCAGCACGCGGCAACGCTTCGTCGCCATCGAGTTCGATTTCCTGCCACGCAACGAGGAGATCGAGGTGGTTTCGCGTGAGTGCGGACTGGCTGCAAGCCAGGTGGCACCGCTCGTCAACCTTGCTCACCGCCTGCGCACCCTCAAGGGGCATGATCTTGAGGAGGGAGTATCGACCCGCCTGCTGGTCTACTGCGCCTGCCTCATCGATGCCGGAATGCCTGTCCGCGATGCGGTGCGTGCCGCGATGATCGAGCCGTTGACCGATGAGCCGGACGTGCGCGCAGCCCTTCTCGAGGTTGCTGCCTCCCTGATCGCTTGAGGATTGCGCCATGCTGGATTTCCTCGAACTCGAAGAAACTGTCGGGCGCGCCTGGCACCGTTTTATCGGCAACACGGGTACCTGGCGGCGCTATCCCGATGAGGCCGTCAAGCTGGTCGACATGATGCCGATGCTGGCGATCTGCTTTCGGGGGCACGGCGGTGAAACCGCCGTCCAGATCGTGCCGGCGCGCGGCCGCACGTCGGGCCATCGGCTGAAGTGGCGACAGAAGATGGGGCTCGGCGAGGAAAAGCTCGTTCAGCCCGGCCGGGATCACGCTTCGCTGATGTTGCCCGGCGAGATTGACATTTTTCCAGACAGACGCCTCAACATCGATCTCTACTTCTGGCTGGTCGCGTACATGGCGACCATGCCGCTCGTCCCGCGCGACGAAGCGGATCCCTTGCTGGCTGACCTGACATATTTGTCCCGGGCGCAGGAGATCGTGGCCGAGGTCTTCCAGCGCTTTCCTGGCATGCGCCACAAGTACTGCCGTCTTGCCGAAGCCGTTCTGGTCGAGCGTCAGCGCGGCTCCCTTCCGTCGGTGGAGCAGCATGTCGAAAACCGCGTGCTGCGGTTGCTGCGCAAGGCGGCCGGCCAGCTGGATACGACCTTGCCGGTGATCTTCCCGCATCGCGCCCCGCCGGGATATCTGCCGCTGCTGCCGGTCCCGCTGTGGCCGGATACGTTGCTGCGGCCGGAAACGACGACAGAACGCGATGACGATGTCGCGGCAACAGGTGCCGCCTCCAGCCAGATCGCCGAGACCGAACGCCACGTGGCCGTCCGGGAGAGCCCGGAGAACCGCAAGGGGGATCGCAGCCCCTTCATCCTCAATCGCTTCGAGAAGATCCTGGCGATGGCCGAGATGGTCAATGTCGACCGGCCATCCGACGACAGCGATGAACACGACAACAAGGCGGCGCAGGATCTTGACGAGATGACGCTGGGCGAGCGGAAGGGCCGCCCGTCCGCCCGTTTCCGCTTCGATCTCGACCTGCCGCCGGAAGCCGTCGATCCGACGCCGCTGACATCGGAGCTGACCTATCCAGAATGGAACTACAGGACGTCGAGCTATCTCAAGGACCATTGCCGCGTCTTGGCGGGCCCGGCCTCGGGCACCGAAGACCGGGCTGAGCTTACGGCGGAAACCAGGAGCCTGATCCGGCGGGTACGGCGCCAGTTCGAGGTGCTTCGGCCGCGCAACGAAATCCTGCGCGCGCAGATCGACGGCGCCGACCTCGATCTCGATGCCGTGGTGCGCGCCCGCACCGATCTGGCTGCAGGCGGGCAGGGGAGCGATCGCATCCACCTGATGAGCCGCCCGCAGGTTCACGATCTCGCGGTCACGATCCTGGTCGACGTCTCGCTTTCGACCGATGCCTGGTCCGACAATCGCCGGGTGCTCGACGTGGAGAAGGAGGCCCTGCTCATTCTCGCCCACGGCCTGTCTGCCTGCGGCGACAATCATTCGATCCTCACCTTCACCTCGCGCCGGCGCGACTGGGTAAAGGTGGAGAGCGTCAAGGCTTTCGACGAGCCGATGAGTTCGCTCGTCGAAAGCCGTATCGCCGCCCTGAAGCCGGGATACTACACCCGCATCGGGGCCGCCATCCGCCATGCCACAGCCGAACTGCAGAAACAGCCCAACCGCAAGAAGCTGTTGTTGGTCCTGACCGACGGCAAGCCGAATGACATTGATCATTACGAAGGGCGCTTCGCGCTGGAGGACAGCCGCAAGGCCGTCATGGAAGCGCGCCGCAGCGGCATCAGCACTTTTGCGGTTACCGTCGACCGCGAGGCGCAGTCCTACGTGCCGGCCATGTTCGGCCATAACGGCTATGCGTTGGTCGGCAATATTGCCCGGCTGCCGGCGGCATTACCGGCGATATACCGAAGCCTCGCGGGATAGGACGTTACTTGAAGCAGAAAAAGGCCCGGTTGCGACCGGGCCTTTTTTGTTGGGTGCTGTCAGCGGTTCAGGCGGCTTTGCTGTGCGTGCGTTGTCCGTCGTCGATATAGGCATCGAACGCTGCGGCAACGGCGCGGATCACGAAGCGATGATCCTGCCTGACCGTCAAGACGCCATCGGCGATATCGAGCACGCCATCATCGACCATCGTTGCCAGCCGCACATTGCCGCCGAGAAGGAAGTCCGAGTCTCGTCCGTGTGCGGTGGCGATTGCCTTGATGTCGACGGTGAAGTCGCACATCAACCTCTCGATGATTTCGGCACGCAGGCGGTCTTCCTCGGTCAGCCGGTAACCCTTCGTGGTTGCCAGTCGGCCGGAGGCGATATGGCTGGCATAAAGCCCCGGAGGAACCTCGTTCTGCACATAGCCGTCTCGCGAGCGGCCGATTGCCGAGGCGCCGAAACCGATCAGCGTTTCGCAATTGTCCGTGGTGTAGCCCTGAAAGTTCCGCCGAAGCATACCGGCCGATTGTGCGAGCACCAGATCGTCATCGGGCAGGGCGAAGTGGTCGAGCCCGATCTGGCGGTAACCCGCTTGGCAAAGCGCCTCGCTGATGGCGAGCGCCTGATCGGTGCGCGCCGAAGCGTCGGGCAGCACGGCCTCGTCGATCATACGCTGGTGCTTCTTGAAGGATGGCACATGCGCGTAGCCGAAGACGGCAAAGCGTTCCGGTCGCATCGCGGTCGCAGCCTGGACCGTCTCGACGCAGGAGCGAACCGTCTGGTGTGGCAATCCGTAGATCAGGTCGAAATTGATACCTGCGACACCGGCGTTGCGAAGATGGGCCACCGCGTCGGCCGTCTGCTGCTCGCTCTGGATCCGGTTGATGGCCTTCTGCACGACCGGGTCGAAGCTCTGCACGCCGAGGCTGGCGCGCCTGACGCCGCCTTCGCCAAGCGCCTGCGCCATGGCGACGGTCAGGCGGCGAGGATCGATTTCGACAGCCACGCCCGTTTCGGCACCAAACTGATAACGTGCACGCAGGAGTGCCATCAGGGCCAGGAATTCTTCCGGTTCGATGATCGTCGGCGTCCCGCCGCCGAAATGGACCTCGCCGATCGGCAGCGGTCCCTGCACGTGATCGGCGACCATGCCGATCTCCTGCCTCAGCACATTGAGGTAATCGAGGATCGGCTCGTCTTGCCGGGTAATCGTGGTGTGACAACCGCAGTACCAGCACATCGACCGACAGAAGGGGATGTGCAGATAGAGAGAAACATCCCTGTCCGCCGGGACCGCGCCGAGCCAATCGGCGTAGGTGTCGCGACCGATGCCGGCGGAAAACCGCGGCGCGGTCGGATAGCTGGTGTAACGCGGCAAGCGCATCTCGGCGTATTTCATGAGGGCGGTGGACTGCATGGCGGTTCCTATCGATGTCGAAACGATCGATCCGTTCTAGGGCGGCAGCCACGTCAGTTCTTTGCGAAAAGCCAAGTAAGCGGGCGACAGGTGGCAAAGCGGGATTTGTTTGCGCTTCGACAAAATGTCGCGTTGTCGGTGGCACTAGGCTTTGCAAATCCGGGCCGTTTGCGTCGGCGTTTCCCGGAAACCGAGGCAACAACGGCGCCCTGAACGGACTGAAATGACCACTGCAGAAACAGAAACCAAGCCCTTCATCGACGTGCGTACCATTCCGCCCGTCGAGCGCCATCCGAAGATCTTCGGCATGCTCAATGCGCTGGCCGAAGGCGGCTCCTTCATCATCGTCAACGACCATGATCCCCGCCCGCTGCACTACCAGCTGGAAAGCCGTTATCCCGGTGAATTTACCTGGGAATATCTTGAGAACGGACCCGACGTCTGGCGGGTGGAGATCGGCCGGCAACAGGCTTCCGGCTGCGATTGCTGCTGCGGCAGCAGCAGCGGCCACTGAAAGGACGCCCACAGCCAAAGCGTTTGCGGTTTGGGCGGGGCCGCAGACGCGCCATTTCCTTGTTTTTACGCATTTCCCGACGGAAGACCGTTCCTCACTTTTCCTGGAAATGCTCATCGTTCAGGATGAACCGCTATGTTCGGAGCCACGCTATCTCGCTGGACGATGTCCTATTTCGCGGCGGCGCTGATTTTTCTCGCCATCGGCGAGATGATGATGGTTTTCGGCGTCGGATATCCGATTTCGTCCATCGAAGCCCCTGAAACCCTGGTACTCGTTCATACCATTGCGCTTGGCTGGCTCAGCCTGCTGATGGCGGGGGCCCTGTTGCAGTTCGTGCCTGTTCTCGTTGGTCGACCGCTTTCGTTTCCGCATCTGGCTTTTCCAGCTTTGGTGCTGCTGGTTGTCGGTATAACCAGCCTGGTCCTAGGCTTTGCCAGCCTCGCAGGTACCGACGGCCTTTCGCCGCTCCTGCTCCCGGTGGGGGCGACCGTGACGATTGCCGGTTTCGGCCTGCTCGTCAGCGTCTTTGCAACGACACTATGGCAGGCGCGTCCGCTGCCGTTGCCTGCGCGTTTCGTCGCTGCCGGCCTCGTGTCGCTCGTCATCGCTTGTTTGCTTGGTGGCACCTACGCATTCGTTCTTTCCGGACTTGCCGATGCGCCGGGCGCGATCGATCTGACGCTCGAAGGTGTTTCGCTTCATGCGGCACTGGGGCTGGGTGGCTGGTTGAGCTTTACGACCATGGGGGTCAGCTACCGGCTCCTGACCATGTTCATGCTATCGC
The DNA here is from genome assembly GCF_058795755.1 of Ensifer sp. GW823-FHT05D09. Classification (NCBI taxonomy): domain Bacteria; kingdom Pseudomonadati; phylum Pseudomonadota; class Alphaproteobacteria; order Hyphomicrobiales; family Rhizobiaceae; genus Ensifer; species Ensifer sp. GW823-FHT05D09. Next base: position 271,526 of record NZ_JBXAIA010000007.1, read on the forward strand.
CCGACCGGGAACGACGCAGCAGCAGGACCGTCTGGATACTGGGCGCTGCGGCCCTCGGCATGATCGTCTGCATCGTGCCGATGATCCTTGTCGGCTTTGCCGGCCGGACAACGGTGCTTGTCTTTGCCGCGCTTGCCAGCGTGATCGCCATCGGAATTTACATGGCCGACATCGTCAGGATCTACCACGGGCGAAAGCGCAAGCTGATCGAGCTAAACAGCCGCGCCGGCATCGGCGCGTTCGCCGCACTGATTGTCGCGACCGTCATCTTCGTGGCTTTGCTCGTCGGCGGCCAGATCGAGGAGGGCGTGGGGCCACTCGTCTATCTCGTCACCTTTGGCTGGTTGACCGGCATGGGGCTGGCGCAGCTCTACAAGATCGTGCCTTTCATCACCTGGCTCGAATGCTACGGCCCTCTGCTCGGACGCATGCCGACGCCGCGGGTTCAGGATCTGGTCGTCGAGACGCGGGCAGCGTTCTGGTTCCGGCTCTTCTATCTCACCGTGGCCGTTGCCTCGGTCGCGCTTTATCTCGACAGCACATGGCTGTTTCGAGCCGGCAGCCTTGGCCAGTTGATTGCGGTCAATGCGCTGGTCTTCGAGTTCGTGGCAACACGACGGCTCAGCAACGTGCCGAGCAATCTTCGACTTCCCGGCGGGTTCACCGGTCCGCATCTTTTCTTCCCATCGTTTCAGTCACGGAGACAACCATGACCAAAGACCCCTATGAGCTCGACGTCAGGCCGCTTCTGAAGAGCGGCAGCGATCCGTTCCAGGCCATCATGAGCGCCGTCGACGGTCTCGCACCCGGCCAGCCGCTGAAATTGATCGCCACGTTCCGGCCGGTGCCGCTCTTCAGCGTCATGGCCGGCCGTGGTTTTGCATATCAGGATCAACCTCTCGGCAACGGCGATTGGGAAGTCCTGTTCACGCCTGAGGAACAGGTGGACGAGATCAGGGTTTCGGCCGGCGATACGGATCTCGATACCTGGCCGGACCCGGCACGCCAGCTCGACCTGACGGATCTGGATCCGCCCGAGCCGATGGTTCGCATCCTCGCCGTCTTGGAAAAGATGCTGGCCGGCGAGGTGCTTTTCGCACTGCTGGCGCGCGAACCGCTGTTTCTCTACCCGGAGCTTGCCAAGCGCGGGCACAAATGGGCCGGCAACTTTGATGCGACCGGAGAAACCTATCGCATCCTGATCCGCGTCGGCGGACGCAAGGGGCACGAAAATGCAGCCGGCTGAAAGCGAAGAACTGGTCGACAGAATCCGCGACACGCTGCGCACGATCGTCGATCCGGAGATGGGGTCTAATATCGTCGATCTCGGTCTGATCTACGATATCGCCGTCCAGGAAGGCGGCCTTGTCCGGGTGACGATGACGACGACGATAAAGGGTTGCCCGGCGACTGCCTTTCTCAAGGAGGCGGTGCAGAACTGCGTCTGGTATGTGCCGGGCGTCGAGTATGCCGAAGTGCGGCTCACCTATGAGCCGCCATGGACCCCTGAAATGATGCACTAGGCCGCTGGCGGTCAACGGCCGTGAATGCCTGATGAAGGTTGCCGTGTCTGCGGCAACCTTTTTTGCTTGTGGGATGTAACTTTCAGGGCGTGTTATGCGGCGCCTCTGGGTGCGCGCCGGGCGCGAACCAGCATCGGACCGTATTCGATGCAGAACAACCCAAAGGCCATGATCCAGAGAGCACCCGAAAGGGCGAGCAGGTGATGGTAGTGAGTTGGCAGGATTTCGGCGAAGGGTCGTGCCAAAGCCGCACCGATGATCGCGATGTAAGAGGCGCAGCTTAGGTTCGAGGCAGCCAGCGGCCGTCCGGTGTGTCCGCGGCTTGCGCGCGTCATGACGGCCAGCATCATCGAGGCCATGACACCGACGGTCATCACATGCATGACCGGGTACCCGTCGAGCGCGCCGACCGCGCCGGCAGAGACGGCGGCAAAGCCGAGGGGCACGAAGGCATAGGCGGCATGCAAGACGAACACGATCTTGTCCGGCCACGTCGTCCACCCGCGCCAGCGGATAAGCCGGGCCGCCTGCATCAACGAGGCGGTGGCTGCGACGGCGGCGGTGACGATGTGCTGGGGCGAGAAGGTCCAGCAGGCTAAAGCCGCGACACCGACGAGGATGCTCGCAGTGTCGAAGCGGTTGTAGGGAACCGGAAAGTCTGTCCGGCCGAACTTGTTCAGCCAGTTGCGGGTGAAGCTCGGCAGAATTCTGCCGCCGACGATCATGATCAGCATGACATAGGCGCCGATCGCCAGCCGTGCCGCTGCATCGACGTCGAGTTGACGGATGACGGAGATGTGGAACCAGATATTGGCGGCTGAAAGCAGAACCAATCCGCCGACGACCTTCAGATCCTTCCACTTCCGACCGACGATGATTTCCCGCGCGCAGATCGCGAGCAATGCCGGCATGAACAGCGCTTCGATGATGGCCGCCGGCGTCACTCCGATGACATCCGTTATGAGCAGCGCCAGCCTCCCGGCAAGCCATAGGCCGAACAGGTAGGCGAGCGGCCACCCGGAAACGGGCAATCGGCCGGTCCAGTTCGGAACCGCGGTCAGAAGGAAGCCGGCGAGAACGGCGGACGAGAAGCCGAACAGCATCTCGTGCGCGTGCCAATGGGCAGGCCCGTAGGCCCCGGCAAGGTCGATGCCCGCAGTCAGGGCGGCGATCCATGCGGCCATGGCGAAAATCGCCCAAAGACTGGCGCCCAGAAAGAATGGCCTGAAGCCATAGGAAAAGAGAACGGGACCAGTGGTGGCGATCCCGCGCGGGATTCCTCCGCTGGGCCGTGGTTTGCTGAGGAGACTAAACATTGTTCGATCCTGTTCTTTCGCTGGGCGGACGGGTGGATGGGATCGATGTATCCGGGGCTTGCCGAGGTCTCTTTGCGAAAACGCAATTATAGAGCCCGGCCAATTCATTCCCGCGCGAAGATTTGCAGAAAAACGTCTCCTTCCTCGGCCGATTTGTTCCATGACAAAGACGCCTTTCGCTCCCGGTTCTACTTGAGACATGACTGCTGGAAAATAGGTGGTCAAAACCTGAGGCGAGCCCGCCAGGGACGGCAGGAGCCGCCGTAACACGTTGAATATCGGCATGATTTTCGGACGACCATTCCGGTCGCGCGGTCGTGCCAAAGGAGAGCAATGATGACAGAACAGCTGCAGATGACTCGCCGGACGATACTGGCCGGCGCCGCCTTCGCTGGCGCGCTGACGCCGATCCTGACGGCGACTTCGACCCAGGCCGCAACGGCCGCCGCTCCCGCGGCAACGGGCGCGGCTCCGGTCGACATTGCGACACTGGAGCGGGTCAAGGTCGACCTCGTTGCGCCGCCCTTCGTTCACGCTCACGATCAGGTCGCCAAGACCGGCCCGCGCGTGGTCGAATTCACCATGACCATCGAAGAAAAGAAGCTGGTGATCGACGGCGACGGCACCGAAGTGCACGCCATGACCTTCAACGGCTCGGTTCCCGGCCCGTTGATGGTCGTCCATGAGAACGACTATGTCGAACTCAGGCTGATCAACCCCGCGACCAACACGCTGCTGCACAATATCGACTTTCACGCGGCAACGGGTGCGCTCGGCGGCGGCGGCCTGACGCAGGTCAATCCCGGCGAGGAGACGACCCTGCGCTTCAAGGCGACCAAACAAGGCGTCTTCGTCTACCATTGCGCGCCGGAAGGCATGGTGCCCTGGCACGTTACCTCGGGCATGAACGGCGCCATCATGGTGCTACCACGCGACGGGCTGAAGGACGAGAAGGGACAGCCGCTGACCTATGACAAGGTTTACTATGTGGGCGAGCAGGACTTCTACATCCCGCGCGACGAGGCCGGCAACTACAAGAAATACGAAACGCCCGGCGAAGCCTATGAAGATACCGTCAAGGCCATGCGCACGCTGACGCCGACCCACGTCGTCTTCAACGGCGCGGTCGGAGCGCTTACAGGCGAGAAGGCACTGACGGCAGCCGTGGGCGAGCATGTGCTCGTCATCCACTCGCAGGCCAACCGCGATACGCGGCCACACCTGATCGGCGGACACGGCGACTATGTCTGGGCAACCGGCAAGTTCCGCAACCCGCCGGAGCTCGACCAGGAAACCTGGTTCATTCCGGGCGGCACTGCCGGCGCGGCCTTCTACACATTCCGCCAGCCGGGCATCTATGCCTACGTCAACCACAACCTGATCGAGGCTTTCGAGCTGGGCGCGGCGGGACACTTCAAGGTCACCGGCGAGTGGAATGACGATCTGATGACCTCGGTCGTCAAGCCGGCGTCGATGTAACCCCGGCCGGCCAATCGGCTGCGCTGTCCGAGGGGGACTTCAGACAGCGCGAGCCAGCGACAAGACATGCGCCGGGTTCATCGGCGCATGCCAACAGAAGGGGAAGGTCATGCGCGATAGACGTCACAAGAATGCGGTCTCGGTGTTTTCCGTCGCCGTTCCCGCCCTGCTGCTGGTTGCCATCGGCGGGGTGCTTTCGGCCAAGGTCGGGCTGCTGGATGATCTCGACGCATCGGTCGATACCCGCGTCGAAGCGCCGGTGACCGTGACGATTGAACCGCGCAGCATGGAGTATCGGGCCGAGGGCCACTTCATCAAGAATGGCTTTGCCGTCGATGCGCCGCTTGTCGATGCGACATTGGCAAAACCGTTCAGGATCATGAAGTACCAGGTCAGTCGCACGGACTATCAACGCTGCGTCGAAGACGGCGCCTGCGAAAAGGGCGAGCCGGCGGCAAGCCTTGGCAATGATACGCCAATGACCGGTGTCAACTACACTGATGCCAGCAACTATGCCGCCTGGCTGACCGAAAAGACCGGCCAGGTCTGGCGGCTGCCGACCGATCGGCAATGGGCCTTTGCCGCCGGCAAGAAGTTTCCCGACGATGCGCTCGGCATCGATGGCAGCAAGGACAATCCGGCGCTCCGGTGGCTTGCGGACTACGAGCGCGAGTCGACCCGGCAGAAGTCGAAGAACCCGATGCCGCAACCGTCGGGCACGTTCGGCGAGAACGAATTCGGCGTCGCCGATCTCGATGGCAACGTCTGGGAGTGGACACAAACCTGCCACCGTCGCGTGACGGTCGGTGAGGACGGCGAAGTGCTGAAGGAAGCGCCGGCCTGCGGCATCTACGTCGTCGACGGCAAGCACCGCGCGTCGATGAGCTTCTTCATTCGCGATCCGAAGAGCGGCGGGTGTGCTGTCGGCGTGCCGCCGGACAATCTCGGCTTCCGCCTGGTTCGCGATGATCGTTGGTATGCGAACATGCTGTACGCCTTCGAGCGCCGTTTCCCCGGTGCGGTGTAACAGCGCAGGCGTACATTGTCGGCCCTGCAAGGCGATGAGTGGACGCTGGCTGCTTTTTCGGTTCGGTCGCACGTGATATAGCAGCCCGCATCGCCGATCTGCAGGAGACAGGAAACGACGTGGCTGCACTGGACCGAACACTCGTCAAATCCCTCCCGCTGTTTCAAAAGATGAGCGATCAGGAGCTGGACAGGCTTCTTGCGCATGCGACGGTGCGGCGCGTTCCTCAGAATGAAGCGGTCTTCGAGCAGGGGGCTGCGGCAGACTCGTTTTACCTGCTGCTGCACGGGCGTCTCAAGGTCACGCAGGTCACCCGTGATGGCCAACAGATCATCGTGCGTGTCGTCAACCCAGGCGATCTGTTCGGCTTTGCCCGCGCGTTGCAGCGCAGCGACTATCCGGGCACGGCGATGACGGCGACGGAAAGCCTGGTTCTTGCCTGGCCGACCGAGCTCTGGAACGTGTTCGTCGAGAGCAATCCGCATCTGGCCATCAATGCGATGCACACGATCGGCCAGCGGCTCGACGAGGCCCATACCCGCATTCGCGAGATGTCGACGGAGGAAGTCGAGCGCCGCGTCGCGCACGCGGTCCTGCGGCTCGCCGAACAGGCGGGCAAACGCGAAGAGCTCGGCGTGCGCATAGATTTCCCGATCTCCCGCCAGGATATCGCGGAAATGACCGGCACGACCCTTCATACGGTTTCGCGCATTCTCAGCGCCTGGGAGGGGCGGGGACTGGTTCAGGGCGGGCGGCAGAAGCTGCTGCTCTGTGATTTGCCAGGCCTTCGGCGTCTGGCCGAACAGGTCGAGAAGAACTAGGCTTGCCGTTTTCGTTATCGGGCCGCTTCGCTCGTGAGACCGTTCGCCTTGCATGCAGCGCTGGCAGGTTTTTGCACGACCGGCGCGTGGCCTCGATGCGACCGTCGTTGGCGTGGAATTCCCGTGAACCGGTTGACGCCAACGTGATGAGCAATTGGCCTAAAAAATAGGCGGAAACAAATTTGTCAAGAAAATAGGCAAATCTGTTGCGCAAATTGCTGCGCTGCATCATGATTGTGCCATGACAAACCGCGACCTCACCATTCTCGTCATCGACGAGAACGCAATCCGTGCCTCGATCATCGAGGAAGGATTGCACGAGGCGGGTCATCGCAAGGTCACCGTCATTCATGAGGTGCAGGGCGTCGCGCGCATCATCGACAGCCTCAGGCCCGATGTCATCGTCATCGATATCGAAAACCCCAATCGCGACATGATGGAGCATCTCTTCCAGTTGACGCGCACGGTCGGGCGGCCGATCGCGATGTTCGTCGATCGCTCCGACACGGCCTCGATCGAGGCGGCGGTGGAGGCGGGCGTATCGGCCTATATCGTCGACGGACTGAAGAAGGAACGCGTCAAGCCGATCCTCGACATGGCGGTCAGCCGCTTCAATGCCTTCAGCCGGCTGCAGAGGGAGCTGGCCGATGCAAGGTCCGCGCTCGAGGAGCGCAAGGTCGTCGAGCGCGCCAAGGGTATCCTGATGAAGATCCGCGGTCTGTCGGAGGAGGAAGCTTTTGCCCTGCTGCGCCAGACGGCGATGAACGAAAAGAAGAAGATGTCGGAAATCGCGCAAAGCGTGGTGACGGCTGCCGGCCTGTTGATGTGACGGCAAAGACGCGCTGCGCATCGGCTTGCTGCAAGGAGTGAGTGGAGTGAACGTCATGGCCAATTTCGGCGATCTCGGCAGCGGCCAGACCCCGACGGGTCGCGGTTTGTCGGCCCCGCAAAAGCTGCGTGGCGAGGGTGCCCGCACGCTGCGTGCCGGCTTCATCCCGCTCGTCGACGCATCTGTGCTGATCGCCGCGCGCGAATTCGGTTTCGCCCGCAGGGAAGGCCTGACGCTCGACCTGGTCAAGGACGTGTCCTGGGCCAATGTTCGCGATCGGCTGGCTTTTCGCCAGTTCGATATTGCCCACATGCTTTCGCCGATGCCGGTCGCGGCGATGCTCGGCCTCGGCTCCAACCCGTCGCCGGCGATCGCGCCTTTTTCGCTCGGGCGCGGGGGCAACGCCATCACGCTGTCCAACCGGCTCTATGCCAGAATGGTCGAGGAGGGTGGGCTTGGGGGAGCCGGAGACGCGCTGGCCAATGCCCGGGCGCTTGCCGCCGTGCTTGCGCGCATGGCCTCACAGGGCGAAGCGCCGCCGACCCTGGGTGTCACCTATCCGTTTTCCTCGCACAATTACGAATTCCGCTACTGGCTGGCTGCCGGCGGCATCGATCCGGATCGTGACGTCAAGCTCGTGGTCGTGCCGCCGCCGATGACCTCCGACGCGCTCGCTGCTGGCGCGATCGATGGCTTCTGCGTCGGTGCGCCCTGGAACATGGTCGCGTCCGAGCGCGGCGTCGGCCGGATTGTTGCCGCCAAGCAGGATATCTGGCCGTCGGCCCCGGAAAAGGTCATCGGCATGCGCCCTGAATGGGCCGAGGCCAATCCGGAGACCGTTTCGCGATTGATCGTGGCGCTGGATGCCGCCGCGCAGTGGTGCGACGATCCGCAAAATCGCGATAGCCTGTCCGGTGTGCTGGCCGACCAGCACTATGTCGGCGCCCCGGTCGAAATCATCCGCCGCGTGCTTTCCGGCGAGTTCACCATCGACGCGGAAGGGCAGAGGCGGGTCATCGATGACTATTTCGTCTTCCATCGCGGCTTCGCCAACTACCCCCGCTCCAGCCATGCGCTGTGGATCTACAGCCAGATGGCGCGTTGGGGGCAGGCGAGCATCAGCGCGGAAGGGTTGACGGCGGCGGCGTCTGCATACCGCCCGGATCTCTATCGCCTCGCTCTCGGGAAGGACGCCGTACCGGCGGGGCCCGACATCGGGATTGAGGGCGCATCTGCCGACGATCGTTTCGTGGACGGACATGTATTCGACCCGGCCGCCATCGAGGCCTATGTCGAGGCGTTCCCGGTCCGGACCAGAGGCAGTGCGGCGCCGTTTGACGCCGACAACTGACGCTGTCGGGCGCTGCTTGTTTGGGCAGAGTTGCCAGACCCGTTGTGTGCGGCGCACAATAATTCAGCAGAGTCTAAAGCAGCTATTTTGTTGTGCATTTGTGTCGATCGAGTTTTTCTCCTTTTATATCAATACTCTAGGCTGCGGCCATTCGAACTGGCACGGCCTTTGCATTTTAGAAATCGCTTCGGTCAACGGCGATTGAGGCGAGTTCAAACGCCAGATCGCGTTTGCCAGAGACACTGACGTCGCAAGGTTTTTGTTTCCCGAGGATTCCTCCTGATCCCGGACGCAATCTCCAAGCGGCGTTTTTTTATGTCCGGCGTTGCCCGGCAGCAGCAGAGGAACCTGCGCATGACCAAGTTTTTGACCGGCGGACTGACCCGTCGCAGCCTGCTGAAGACCACAGCGACGGCCGCCCTTTTCGGTGCCGTCAAGACGGCCTTCCCGACCGGCGCCTTTGCACAGTCGGCCGGTCCCGAGACCACCAAGGCCGTTCTCGGCTTCATTGCTCTGACAGACTCCGCGCCGTTGATCATCGCCAAGGAGAAAGGCTTCTTCGACAAGTACGGCATGACCGAAGTCGACGTCGTCAAGCAGGCGTCCTGGGGCACGACGCGTGACAATCTGGTGCTCGGTTCGGACGGTGCCGGCATCGACGGCGCTCATATCCTGACGCCGATGCCCTATCTCATTTCGACCGGCAAGGTGACGCAGAACAACCAGCCGCTGCCGATGGCGATCCTCGCTCGCCTCAACCTCGATGCGCAGGCGATCTCCGTCGGTGGCGCCTATGCCGATCTCAAGGTCGGTCTGGACGCGTCTGCCCTGAAGGAAGCCTTTGCCAGGAAGAAGGTGGAAGGCGCTGCGGCCAAGGTGGCGATGACCTTCCCGGGCGGCACCCATGATCTGTGGCTGCGCTACTGGCTCGCCGCCGGCGGCATCGATCCGGACACGGACGTCGAAACCATCGTCGTCCCGCCGCCGCAGATGGTCGCCAACATGAAGGTCGGCACCATGGACTGTTTCTGCGTCGGCGAGCCGTGGAACGAGCAGCTCGTCAACCAGAAGATCGGTTACACCGCCGTCAACACCGCCGAGATCTGGAACGAGCATCCGGAAAAATCCTTCGCCATGCGCGCCGACTGGGTGGAGAAGAACCCGCGCGCCGCCAAGGCGCTCACCATGGCGATCCAGGAAGCGGCGCAATGGTGCGACGACATGGCCAACAAGGAAGAACTGGCGAAGATCGTCGGCAAGCGCAGCTGGTTCAACGTTCCTCCGAAGGACATCGTCGATCGGCTGAAGGGCGAATACGACTACGGCAACGGCAAGGTCGTCGAGGCCAGCCCGCATCTCATGAAATTCTGGCGAGACCACGCCTCCTATCCCTACCAGAGCCACGATGCATGGTTCCTGACCGAGAACATCCGCTGGGGCAAGTTCGCGCCCGATACCGATATCAAGGCGCTGGTTGCCAAGGTCAATCGCGAGGACATCTGGCGTGAGGCGGCCAAGGATCTCGGCGTTGCCGATATCCCGTCCTCGACATCGCGCGGCATCGAAAAATTCTTCGACGGCAAGGTTTTCGATCCCGCGGACCCGCAGGCCTATCTCAAGAGCCTTTCGATCTCGCGCGTCGCCTGAACCATCGCGGTGCTGGCGGGCGTCGCTCGCCGGCATCCGGTTTCGAATTCCAAGGAGAACGGTATGTCCGTCACCAACCTCAAACTCAAGGACCAGCCGGCGTCGCGGCCTGCGGCCCCCGTGATTGCCTTTACCCGCTCGGTGAAGCAGGCAGGCAGCCGTCCGCTGCTGGCGCGGCTCGCCGCCGGGGCCGCAAACGTCGCGCCGCTCATCGTCACGCTTTCGCTGATCCTCATCGCCTGGCAGATCATCTGTTCGGCGCCCGATTCCAGCCTGCCGTCTCCGACACGGGTGCTTGAGGAAAGCTGGGAGCTGATCGCCCATCCCTTCTATGTCGGCCAGGGCGTCGACCAGGGCCTGTTCTGGCACATTGCGGCGAGCCTGCAGCGGGTGGCCATCGGCTATGCGCTCGCTGCAGTCGTCGGCATCGCGCTCGGTGCACTGGTCGGCCAGAGCCAGCTGGCCATGCGTGGCCTCGATCCGATCTTCCAGGTTCTGCGCACGGTGCCGCCGCTTGCCTGGCTTCCCTTGTCGCTGGCCGCCTTCCAGGACGGTACGCCCTCGGCGATCTTCGTGATCTTCATCACCGCGATCTGGCCGATCATCATCAACACCGCCGTTGGCATCCGCAACATTCCGCAGGACTATCAGAACGTCGCCAAGGTGCTGCGGCTCAATGCCTTCGAGTATTTCGGCAAGATCATGCTGCCGGCGGCAGCCCCCTACATCTTCACCGGTCTTCGCATCGGCATCGGCCTGTCGTGGCTCGCCATCGTCGCCGCCGAAATGCTGATCGGTGGCGTCGGCATCGGCTTCTTCATCTGGGATGCGTGGAACTCGTCGCTGATCAGCGACATCATCGTTGCGCTGATCTACGTCGGGATCGTCGGCTTCTTCCTCGATCGTCTCATCGCCCTCGTCGGCCGCGTCGTCACCCGCGGCACTGCCACCGCGTGAGAAAGGTAAAGATCATGACCAAGAGCTATCTCTCGCTTGAACTGATCGACAAGAGTTTTGAACGCGGCAATGTCAGGACAGAGGTCCTGAAGCAGGTCTCGCTTTCCGTCGACAAGGGCGAATTCATCTCGATCATCGGCCATTCCGGCTGCGGAAAGTCGACGCTGCTCAACATCGTCGCCGGCCTGACACAGGCCACCACCGGCGTGGTGCTGCTCGACGGCCGGGTTGCCGACGAGCCGGGACCGGACCGCGCCGTTGTCTTCCAGAACCACTCGCTGCTGCCCTGGCTGACGGTCTACGAGAACGTTCGCCTCGGCGTCGACAAGGTTTTCGGTTCGACGAAGTCGAAGGCGCAGCGCCATGAATGGACGATGCGCAATCTCGAGCTGGTGCAGATGGCGCATGCCGGCGACAAGCGCCCCTCCGAGGTGTCGGGCGGCATGAAACAGCGCGTCGGCATAGCCCGGGCGCTGGCCATGGAGCCGAAGGTTCTGCTGCTCGACGAGCCGTTCGGCGCGCTCGATGCGCTGACCCGCGCCCACCTGCAGGACCAGGTGATGCAGATCCATGCCGAACTCGGCAACACGGTGCTGATGATCACCCATGATGTCGACGAGGCGGTGCTGCTTTCGGATCGTATCGTCATGATGACCAATGGCCCGTCGGCGCGCATCGGCGAGATCCTCGCCGTGCCGCTTGCCCGTCCGCGCCGGCGCATCGAGCTTGCGGCCGACCGAACCTATCTCAAATGCCGCGAAGCGGTGCTCAAGTTCCTCTACGAGCGCCACCGTTTCGTCGAAGCTGCGGAGTGATTTCCCATGGCTCACCAAGCTCCCGAGAAACTCGTGATCATCGGCAACGGCATGGCGCCCGGCCGAATGCTCGAGGAATTGTTCGAAAAGGCCCCTGATCGTTACGAGGTCACGATCTTCAACGCCGAACCACGCGTCAACTATGATCGCATCATGCTGTCGCCGGTGCTGTCAGGCGAGAAGGCCTATGCGGATATCGTCATCCACGACGACGCCTGGTATGCCGCAAATGGCGTCACCTTGCACAAGGGCGCGAAGGTCGCAGAGATCGACCGGGTCGCTCGCACGGTCACGGCGGAAAACGGCATCACCGCCACCTATGACAAGCTGGTGATCGCCACCGGCTCCAGCCCCTTCATTATTCCGGTGCCCGGCCACCAGTTGCCAGGCGTGCTCGCCTATCGCGATCTCGACGACGTCGAGAAAATGCTCGCCGGCAGCAGGCATGGCGGCCGCGCGATCGTCATCGGCGCCGGTCTGCTCGGTCTCGAGGCGGCCTATGGTCTCAAGCGTCAGGGCATGGACGTTACCGTCATCCACCTGATGCCGACGATCATGGAGCGGCAGCTCGATCCGGCCGCCGCCTATCTGCTCGAAAAGGCGCTCACCGAACGCGGCATCGAGATCGTAACCAAGGCCAATACCAAGCGCATCCTGGGGGAAGCGAAGGTCGAGGGTATCGAGCTCGAGGACGGCCGCATCATCGAGGGGTCGATGGTCGTCATGGCCGTCGGCATTCGTCCGGCGTCAAATCTGGCGAAGGAGGCGGGTATCGCCGTCAACCGCGGCATCGTCGTCGACGACGGCATGATGACGTCGGATGCGGCTGTCTATGCGCTCGGCGAATGCGCCGAACATCGCGGGACCTGCTACGGCCTCGTGGCGCCGCTATATGAGAGCGCCCGGGTGCTTGCCGATCGGCTCGCCGGCGGCGAGGCGGAATATCATGGCTCGGTCACCAACACGAAGCTGAAGGTCACCGGCATCAATCTCTTCTCCGCCGGCGACTTTGCCGATGGCGAAGGTCGCGAGGAGATCGTCCTGCGCGATGCGACTGCCGGCGTCTACAAGCGTCTCGTGCTCAGGGAAAACCGTATCATCGGTGCCGTCCTCTACGGTGAGACATCGGACGGATCCTGGTTCTTCGATCTGATGAAGAAGGGCGCTGATATCACCGCCATGCGCGAAACCCTGATTTTTGGCCAGGCCTATCAGGGAGGGTCGCCGCTGGACCCTACGGCGGCCGTTGCAGCCTTGCCGGATGATGCGGAAATCTGCGGCTGCAACGGCGTGTGCAAGGGGAAGATCGTCGCGACGATTACCGGCAAGGGACTGACGTCGCTCGACGAGGTGCGTGCCCATACCAAGGCGTCCGCATCCTGCGGCTCCTGCACCGGGCTTGTCGAGCAGGTGATGTCGCTGACATTGGGCGAAGCCTACAATCCCGCCGCCGTCCAGCCGATGTGCACCTGCACCGAACTCGGCCACGACGATGTCCGCCGACTGATCAAGGCCAAGGGGCTGAAGACCATTCCCGCCGTCATGCAGGAACTGGAGTGGAAGACGTCCTGCGGCTGCGCCAAATGTCGGCCGGCGCTCAACTATTATCTCGTCAGCGACTGGCCCGACGAATACGCCGACGACTATCAGTCCCGCTTCATCAACGAGCGTGTGCACGCCAACATCCAGAAGGACGGTACCTATTCGGTCGTTCCGCGCATGTGGGGCGGCGTCACCAACTCTCAGGAATTGCGGGCGATCGCCGACGTGGTCGACAAGTTCGAGATCCCGATGGTCAAGGTCACTGGCGGTCAGCGCATCGATCTTCTCGGCATCGAGAAGGAAGATCTTCCCGCCGTCTGGGCCGATCTCGGCAAGGCCGGCTTCGTCTCCGGTCAGGCCTATGCCAAGGGCCTGCGCACGGTCAAGACCTGCGTCGGCTCGGACTGGTGCCGGTTCGGCACCCAGGATTCGACCGGGCTCGGCATCCGCATCGAGAAATTCATGTGGGGATCCTGGACGCCTGCCAAGCTGAAGCTGGCGGTGTCCGGTTGTCCGAGAAACTGCGCCGAAGCGACCTGCAAGGATATCGGCGTCATCTGCGTCGACAGCGGCTTCGAGATCCACTTCGCCGGTGCCGCCGGGCTCGACATCAAGGGCACCGAGGTTCTCGGTCTGGTGAGGACCGAGGACGAGGCGCTCGAGCACATCGTCGCGCTGACGCAGATGTACCGCGAGCAGGGCCGCTATCTCGAGCGTATCTACAAATGGGCCAAGCGCATTGGCGTCGAGGAGATCCGCCGTCAGATCATGGGCGACGCCGAACGGCGCAAGGCGTTCTTCGACCGCTTCGTCTTCAGCCAGAAATTCGCCCAGGTCGATCCCTGGTCGGAGCGTGTCTCCGGCAAGGACAAGCACGAGTTCCGGCCGATGGCGACGGTCGGCTTTTCGCAAGCTGCGGAGTGAGATGATGGATATGAACTGGCCAACAGAAAACTGGCACCCAATCGGTGATATTTCCGACATTCCGTTGAGGGGCGCACGCTGCGTGCGAACACCTCAAGGCAAGATCGCCGTCTTCCGCACCGCCGAGAACGAGGTTTTCGCCATCGAGGACCATTGCCCGCACAAGGGCGGGCCGCTGTCGCAGGGCATCGTGCACGGCACGGCCGTCACCTGCCCCTTGCACAACTGGGTCATTTCACTCGAAACCGGCAAGGCGCTGGGTGCGGACGAGGGGGCCGTGCGCACGATCCCCGTGCGCAACGATGGCGGCGTGCTCTTCATCGCACTCAAAAGCCTGATGATCGCGGCGGAGTAGTCATGGCAACCGAGGTCAAGACCACCTGTCCCTATTGCGGTGTCGGCTGCGGCGTGATCGCGACGGTTGGCGATGACGGCGGCGTTGGCGTGAAGGGCGACCCGGACCATCCGGCCAACTTTGGCCGGCTTTGTTCCAAGGGCTCGGCACTGGCCGAGACACTCGATCTCGATGGCCGGCTGCTTTATCCCGAGATCGATGGCGAACGCGTGGATTGGGATGAGGCGCTCGACCGCGTTGCCGAGCGTTTTTCACGGACGATTGCCGAACATGGTCCGGATTCGGTTGCCTTCTACGTCTCGGGGCAATTGCTGACGGAAGACTATTATGTCGCCAACAAGCTGATGAAGGGCTTCATCGGCTCGGGCAACATCGACACCAATTCGCGCCTGTGCATGTCGTCGTCCGTGGCCGGCCATCGCCGTGCCTTCGGCGCCGACACCGTGCCCGGCTGCTACGAGGATCTGGAACTGGCGGATCTTGTCATCCTGACCGGCTCCAACCTCGCCTGGTGTCATCCGGTCCTCTACCAGCGCCTGGCGGCGGCCAAGGCCGCGCGGCCGCAAATGCGAGTCCTCGTCATCGATCCGCGCCGCACTATGACCGCCGATATCGCCGATCTTCATCTGGCGATCCGCCCGGATGGCGACGTCGCGCTCTTCAACGGTTTGTTCAAGCATCTGGCCGCAAGCGCGGCGGTCGATCATGATTACGTCTCAGCGCACACCAGCGGTTTCGCCGAGGCGTTGTCGTCGGCAGGCACACTCGACGAGGCCGCACTCGTCGAGGCGACCGGGCTTGCCATATCGGAAGTCGCGGCCTTCTTCCGGCTTTTCGAAACGACCGAACGGGTCGTCACCTGCTACAGCCAGGGGGTCAACCAGTCGGTGGCAGGCACCGACAAGGTCAACGCCATCATCAACTGCCATCTGGCAACCGGCCGCATCGGCCGGCCCGGCATGGGGCCGTTCTCGCTGACCGGCCAGCCCAATGCCATGGGCGGCCGCGAGGTTGGCGGTCTTGCCAACATGCTCGCCGCCCATCTGGATATCGAGAAGTCGGCACACCGCGATCAGGTCAGGCGCTTCTGGGGCGCGCCCGCCTTGGCGTCGAAACCGGGTCTCAAGGCCGTCGACATGTTTCGCGCGGTCGCCGACGGACGCATCAAGGCGATCTGGATCATGGCGACCAATCCCGTTGTCTCCATGCCGGATGCCGATGCGGTCGAGGCGGCGCTCAAGGCCTGTCCCTTCGTCGTCGTCTCCGATGTCTTGAAACAGACCGATACGACCCGCCACGCCCATATGCTGCTGCCCTCGCTTGGCTGGGGCGAGAAGGATGGGACCGTTACGAACTCCGAGCGCCGCATCTCCCGCCAACGCGGTTTCCTGCCGCCCCCCGGCGAGGCGCGAGCCGATTGGTGGCAACTGGCCGAAGTCGGGCATCGCATGGGCTTTTCAGGTGCGTTTGCCTATGCGTCGCCGTGCGAAATCTTTGCCGAACATGCCGGCCTTTCCAGCTTCGAAAACGACGGGCGGCGCGACTTCGATATCGGCGCCCATGCCGAAATCGATCGCCCGCACTATGATGAACTGCAGCCATTCCAATGGCCGCAGCCGCGCGGCACGGAAAGCGTGACGACGCGCTTCTTCGCCGACGGCGGCTTCTATCATCCGGACGGTCGCGCGCGCTTCGTCGCGGCGGCAAGTGGGGTCGCTGATCGCCTTAGCGCTGCCTTTCCCTTCACCCTCAACACCGGCCGGGTGCGCGACCACTGGCATACGATGACCCGGACGGGAAAAAGCCCGCGGCTTTCCGCCCACATCGGCGAGCCCTTCGTCGAAATCCATCCACGGGACGCGATGGAACTTGGCCTGTCGCCCGCCGATCTCGTGGCACTGGAAAGCCCCTATGGTACGTCGATCGTTCGGGCGCTGATTACCGAACGTCAGGCGCGTGGCAACCTCTTCGTGCCCATGCATTGGAGCGACCAGTTCGCGGCAAAGGCCCGCATCGATGCCTTGGTGCCGCCGATCACCGACCCCGTCTCCGGCCAACCCGCCTCCAAGAACGTTGCCGTTTCCGCTCGGCGCTTCGCCGCCTCCGCCTATGGGTTTGCGGTGAGTGCCGCAAAGCCACGAGGGCTCGATTGTGCCTATTGGGCGCTGGCAAAGGCAAAGAGCGGGTGGCGGCTGGAGCTGGCGGTCGGGCGTGCGCCCGAGGATTGGGTCGGCTGGTGCCGCCGCATCTTCGACCTCCCCGGTGAGGTCGAGCCTATCGGCTATGCCGACGGGCCGTCCGGCCATCGCCGGCTTGCCTTTTTCGATGGCGACCGGCTTTTGCTGGCGCTGTATCTCGCGCCGGAGCCCGTCGCCGTTGCCCGCAACTGGGCGGTCGAGCAGCTCAGCATTTCGCATGGAGATCTGCGCCTGCGCTTCGCGCTCGTGGCCGGCCGTCCGGGCGCGGACAAGCCTGATCCGGGTGCCACCGTCTGCTCCTGCTTCAATGTCGGCGTCAATCAGATCGTTGCAGCGGTGCGCAACGGCTGCCGCACGGTCGAAGCCGTCGGCCAGACACTCAATGCCGGAACCAACTGCGGCTCCTGCCGCGCCGAGATCAGGGGGATCGTCGATGGATGCCTTGCTGCTGCCGCGGAATGAAAAACCCTTGCGCGCCGAGCGACCGCGCATGATGCCTCTGGCGAAGCTCCCGGTTTTCTGGGCGCTCGAGGGTCGCCGCGTCGCTTTGGTCGGTGGATCCGACGCCGCCGTCTGGAAAGCCGAATTGTTGGCGGCCTGCGGCGCTGAGGTTCACGTCTATGCGCCGAGCGGGGATCTGGGAGAGGTCTGTGCCCGCCTGATTGCGGGGAGGGCCCCGCACCCGCAGGGCAGCTTCGTGCATCACAACGTGGCCTGGACGCCCGAGGTGCTCGCCGGTGCGGCGCTCGCGATTGCCGACTGCGAAACGGAGGAGGAGGCGCAGGCATTCTGTCAGGCGGCGCGGGATGCGGGCGTCCCTGCCAATGTCATCGACAAGCCGGCTTACTGCCAGTTCCAGTTCGGATCGATCGTCAACCGTTCTCCTGTCGTGGTCTCGATCTCGACGGACGGTGCGGCGCCGATCCTCGCGCAAGCGATCCGCAGGCGCATCGAGACGCTGCTGCCGCCGGCTCTTAAGGATTGGGCCTCACTGGCGCAGACGCTCCGCGAAACGGTCAATGCGCGGCTGAAGGCGGGTGCGGCGCGGCGCGCTTTCTGGGAACGTTTTGTCGATCGGGCCTTTCAGGAGACACCGGAGGAGGGTGTCGAGATGCGGCTGGTGACGGAAATGGATCGCTTCTCGGCGAACCGGACCGACACCGGCCGCGTCACGCTCGTCGGCGCCGGCCCCGGCGGGGCGGAGCATCTGACGCTGAAGGCGGTGCGCGCCCTTCAGGCAGCCGATGTCATCCTTTTCGACCACGGCATTTCCGATGAGGTGCTGGAACTTGCCCGACGTGAGGCTACCCGCCTTCCCGTCGATGAGCGCAGCGGCCGCACGTGCCATGGGCAGGAGGACGTCCACGGCACGGTGGTGTCGCTGGCGCGTGCCGGCAAGCATGTCGTCCGCCTGACATCCGGTGACCCGGTGACGTCCGAGGGGGCCGGCGAAGAGATCGTCCGGTTGCGTCACCAGGGCATACTGGCCGACGTCGTCCCGGGTGTTGCGGTGACGAATGGTGAGATCGCCCGGCTTGGTGTCCCTCGCCCAGCACGTAACTCTGCCGATCCCATCCCTCGTCATCCGGGCCGATGGTCAATGCAACCGTCAAAACTTCGCTCCGGACCGGGCCGGGATCGGGGCGGGCCCTTCGAACACGGTATCGCGCACGAGGCGAAGCGGCCGGCGGACCGCAGTCCTCTGACAAGCGGCCGACCAATCGCGGATGCATTTGCAAGGTTTGCGCTCCTGATCACCTCACGGGCGGGCGCAGGCGGCAGCTAACCCAGCCATTCGCATCGATAGGCCATAACGGGTTTTGCGAAGCCCTTCAGCTTATGGCGGGCGCCATGGGTGAAGACATCGACCTTGCCATACTCCTGGAAAATGTTCTCCGAAATCAGGATTTGATCGCTACGGGCGGCAGCGCAAAGCCTTGCTGCCAGCTGCACCGTCGTGCCGAAGAGATCATTGCTGTCTTCGACAGGTTCGCCACAATCCAGTCCGATGCGGATGTGGATAGGTTCGCCATTGCCTGCGTTGTAGCGGTGGAACTCGCGTTGGATATCAATCGCGCAGTCGACTGCAAATGCCGTGGAAGAGAACGCCGCCATAATCCCATCCCCGGTGTGCTTGACCTCGCGACCGGATAGTCGTCCCAGGCAGCTGCGAACGAGAGCGTCGTGCGCTCTGATGAGTTCCGTGGCCATGCGATCGCCGAGACGCGATGTCATTTCGGTGGATCCGACGATATCGGTGAAAAGGATTGCCCGGTGACCGGGGTCCATGTCTTTCGAGATCGCACCCGCCGCCTCCGGATCCTGTATTCGCCCGAGAAATGCCTCGACGGCAGACAGGGCAACCTCCACGACTTCGCCTGCGATGAACCCATGCGCCTCCCGGTGCACGCACTGCGCGGTTTCAGCATCCGGCGCGTCGATGAGGCAAAACGTCGTTCCGCGCCTGTGGTCAAACCAGTAAGTCAGGAACTTGACGCCATACTGGTCCTGTATGCTGAGATCTTTGAGGTGCGCTTCGGCGACATCCTCGGCAGAAGCGCCCGCAAGATCGTGCCGGTCCATGAAGATAGGCATTCGTTCGCTCCCCAGGGGACCGTCGCCACAGCCGGCCAGCAGTCTACGACAGTCCCGGATTATCGTCTATCTCGGACCGCGTGACGGCAGGACGATGGTTCGATCGAACAGATGCAAAGGGATCGGGCGCGCTCGGTTGATGCAACGGCCCGCTCCAAAACCTGGCTGTCGGGCCGGCGCTGTGTCCGTCACATCCTCAGAAGGGACAGTCCCGTTGCTTGATCGAACAGATGGATGCTGTCCTCGTCGACAGCAAATGAAACGGGATCACCCGGCTTCGGGCAGCCGTTGGCCTTGACCAGCGCACCGATTTCGCAACCGGCGAAGACAAACGTCACCAGTGCGTCATTGCCATGAAATTCCACGAGATCGGCCATGCCGGCGACGACGTTCGTGCGGGCCGCCGACGGCTCCTGCATCAGCAGGTCGGCGGGGCGAAAGCCGAGAACGACCTTCTGGCCCGGGGCCAGAGCAAACCTTTTTCTGGAAACACGGAAATCGACGCCGGCACTGCGCAGCGCCCATCCGTCCTCCACCTTCTCTGCCGATACGTCGATGAAGTTCATGTTGGGCGTGCCGATGAAACCCGCCACGAACAGCGTTCTCGGTCGGTCGTAGATCTCGGCCGGCGTGCCGACCTGTTCGATCGCGCCGCCTTTCATCAGCACGATCCGGTCGGCGAGCGTCATTGCTTCCAGCTGGTCGTGGGTGACATAGATCGTCGTCGTCTTCAGCTTCTGATGCAGCCGCGCGATCTCGACCCGCATGTGGTTGCGAAGCTTCGCATCGAGATTGGAGAGCGGCTCGTCGAAGAGAAACACCCGCGGCGTCTTGATCATGGCGCGGGCGATCGCCACGCGCTGCTGCTGGCCGCCGGAGAGCTCGGTCGGCTTGCGCTGCAAATAGGGGTCGAGACCGAGCGTCGCAGCCACCGCGCGAATGCGCTGGTCGATCTCCGGCTTTGGCACCTTCATCCGCTTCAGACCGAAGGCAATATTGTCGTAGATCGTCATGTGCGGATAGAGCGCGTAGTTCTGGAACACCATCGCCACGCCGCGGTCGCGTGGTGGCAGATCGTTGACGGTTTTTCCGCCGATCATCACCTTTCCGCCAGAGATGTCCTCCAGTCCGGCGATCATCCTGAGAAGGGTCGACTTGCCGCAACCGGAGGGCCCGAGGAAAACGATGAACTCATGGTCGGCCACATCGAGGTTGAAATCCCTGATGACGTTGACGGCACCGTATTGCTTGTCGACATTTGAGCAGACGATATTCGCCATGACCTATTCCTCCCCGCTGCCGATGAGAATCTGAAGCTTGACGTCGGACGGACGCGCAGCGGCGGCCCGCTCGAAAGCGCTGATGCTGTCCTTGAAGCGGAATGTCCCGGTAATCAGCGGCTTGAGGTCCACTTTCCCTGATGCAATCAGTTGCAGCGCGCGATCGAAGATGTTGGCGTAACGAAAGACGGTCTCGATCCTGACTTCCTTCGAGATCGCGCCCGGCACATCGAAGGTGACCGCCTCGACGGGCAGACCGACGAGAACGAGGGCGCCGCCGGGGCGAACCAGCTCGAAGATGCCGGCAAATGCCTTGGCACTGCCGCTCGCCTCGAAGACGACGTCCGCTCCCCAGCCGCCGGTTTCCGCGGCGATGGTCTCGGCAAAGGATCGTTCAGCGATGTTGACCGGGGTGATGCCGGGGTATTGCCCGGCGATTGCAAGCTTCTCGGCGCTGAAGTCGGAGATGAAGACGCGGCTGCATCCGCCTGCGAGCGCGGCGAGCGCGACCATGATGCCGATCGGGCCGCAGCCGATGACTGCCGCCACGTCGCCGGGCGCGATGCGGGCCCGGGCGGCTGCCTGCATGCCGATGGCGAAGGGCTCGACCATGGCGCCTTCGGCAAACGACACGTTTTCGGGCAGCCTGTAAGTGAAGGCGGCGGGGTGCACGACCTCAGGCGTCAGCACGCCGTGGATCGGTGGCGTTGCCCAGAAGCGCACCTTCGGATCGACATTGTAGAGACCGAGTTTCGAGGCGCGGGACGACAGGTCCGGCACGCCCGGCTCCATGCAGACCCGGTCGCCGACCTGCAGACTGCCGACATTGCTGCCGAGCTCGATGACGGTTCCCGCAGCCTCATGTCCGAGCACCATCGGCTCGCGCACGACATAGGGGCCGATCGCGCCATGGGTGTAGTAGTGCACGTCACTGCCGCAGACGCCGACGGTATGGATGGCGATCTTGACGTCATCCGGGCCAAGTTCGAGGGGGAGTTCGATCTCCCTCAGCGACAGGACGCCCTTCTCTTCGAGGACCAACGCTTGCATGAAAGCTTTCCTTATTGTCACGATGTCTTGCGCTTGAAGGCGCTGTTGAGCATGCCGCTGAGCACTCCGATGAAGAGCAGCGGTGGTATCGAGAGGAGAACGACGGAGGCATTGAGGATGCCCCAGGGCACGTCGCGGCCGAGCTGCGTCAGCTCCGAAGCGACGATCGGCAAGGTCTTGGCATCCGATGTCGTCAGCATCAGCGCGATCAGGAACTCGTTCCAGACCAGCACGAAGGCAAAGGCAACGGCGCCGATCAGCGATCGGAGCGCGACGGGCAGCGCGATCAGGAAGAAGATCGCATAGGGTCCGTAGCCATCGACCCTAGCGGCCTCCTCGACCTCTTTCGGGACCCTCGCGAAGGCCGGCACACTGAGCCAGATGACGGTTGCGAGCGTCAGCAGGGTGTAGGTGACGATCATCGAGAGGCGTGTGTCGTAGAGGCCGAAGTCGAGCCAGATGACCATCAGCGGGATGGCGATCGCCACCGGCGGCAGAAAGCGCAGCGAAAGCACGAAGAACTGGATATCGCCCGACCAGCGATTGGGGTAACGCGCAATCGCATATGCCGCAGGAAGCCCCAGAAGCGCACCGATCAGAACGGAGGCCCCCGAGATGATCAGCGAGTTGATCAGCCCGGCAAAGACGCTCTCGCGTCCGAGCACATAGGCGAAGTTGTCGAGCGTCGGTGTGAAGAAGAACAGCGGGGTCGGGGTGACGATATCGACCCGGTTCTTGAAGGCATTGAGCAATGTCCAGAAGACGGGGAAAACAGCGGAGAACGCCGCGAGGAGCAGAAGGATGCGGCCGACCACGCGGCCGAGCTTGTGGGCGTTCATCACTGGACCCTCTTCCAGATGAAGGTAAAGGCGATGGAGGTGGCAATCATCATCAGGACGGCCATGCTCGATGCGTAGGAAATCCGTCCGGACTCGATGAAGCCTTGGGAAAAGGCGTACATGTCGAGCGTTTCCGTCGTGATGCCGGGGCCGCCACGCGTCATCACGTAAATCAGGTCGAAGGCGCGAAGCGACTCGATCATCTTGACGAATGTGAGCGAGATCAGCGGCGCCTTCAGCATCGGGATGGCGATGTGGGTGTAGATCTCCCAGGTGCGGGCATGATCGAGGCGGGCCGCCTCAAACGGTTGCGGCGGCAAGGTCTCCAGAAGCTTGAGCACGATGACCGAGAAGAACAGCCCCCATTGCCAGACGTCGACCAGCGCCACGGTCGCAAGCGCGGTTGCCGGATTGGACAGCAGGTCGAGCGGCCGGCCGGTGATGGCCTTGTAGGGGTAAGTGGCGATGCCGTAGAGCGGATGGAATGCAAACTTCCAGACGAAAGCCGCCGAGACACGCGGTAGGATCACCGGCATCAGAAAGAGAAGGGCCAGCATGTTTCGCATGCGCGGCGCGGCACATTCGAACAGAAGTATGCCGAGGCCGACGGCTACGATCAACGTCATGCCGACCGTCACCGCTTCCCATGTCAGCGATACGCCGATGGCATTGATGAAACGGCGGTCGGAAAAGAGGTCGATGTAATTGGCGAGCCCGACGAAGTCGCCGACGGGGCGGCTGAGTTCGCGGTTCTGCAAGGAAATATAGATCGCGTAGACAGTCGGCACGAATGCGAGCACGGCCAGGATCATCATCGCCGGGGTCAGGAAGACCGCCGGCAGACTGTTTTTCTGTTTCATGGGATAGACATCCTACGGCAAGGGGCGGGCGTGCTTCCGGCTGGGTGAAGCGGCTCCGGCAAGGGGGCATCCTGCCGGAGCGATCAGTCGGGTCTGCCTGCCTATTGGCTGCGGGCCACGAGCTCCTTGGCGAACCCGTCGAGTTCGTTGAGGCCATCCTTGATATCGGTACGGGTGCCGGTGATCAGCTCTTCGAGGATGATGCCCCAGCGGTCGCCAAGATCGGGCCATTGCGGGTTCTGCCAGAAGTTGACGGCGGTCACCTTGCCGGTGTCGGCAAGCGCCTGGCCGAGATCCGGACCGTAGAGTTCGGCGAATTTCTTGCTGGTCATGATGCTGGTGCGATTGAGTTCGCTGAACTGATTGGCCTCCAGCCGCCGGTTCTCATTTTCCTTCGACGTCGCCCAGGCGATGAACAGGCCGGCGCAGGCCTTGGACGCCTCGTCCTTGTTGGCCTTGGCACCGATCGCCAGGCCGTGACCGTAGCCGCCTCCCGTCAGCGGTGCCGGCGGTGGCAGATAGCCGACCTTGCCGGCGACCTTCGACGACTTCGGATCGATCGCCATGCCGACAAGCGGGGTGGATTCGATCAGCATCGCCACCTGGCCCGACGTGAAGGCGCCAACGGCCTCGTCCCAACCGCCGGTCTGACTGCCGGGCGCGGAGTATTTGAACAGCTCGAGATAGGTTTCGGTTGCTTTGATCGCCTGCTCGCCGTCGAACACGGGCGTCTTGCCGTCGAACCAGTTGCCGCCGAAGCCTTTGAAGAAGGGCATCCAGCGCCAGACATTCGCGCCGGAGCCTCGCTGGCCGCGAAGGGCGGTGCCGTAGATGCCCTGGTCGGGTTGGTTGAGCTTCTTCACCGCGGCGATATATTCATCAAGCGTCTTCGGCGGTGTTATGCCTGCCGCTTCGAGCAGGTCCTTTCGGTAGACCATGAGGTCGCCGCCGCCGGTGATCGGGGCAAACCAGACCTTGCCGTCATAGGTCGCGACTTTCTGGCGACCCGGATCGAAGTCGGCGTAATCATAGTCCGCGGGATAGTAGTCCAAAAGCGGTGCGACCCAACCGGCCGAGGCGAACAGGGCGACGTTGGCTTCGTCGATGTAATAGACATTGTACTTGCCGATCGTCGAAGCATCGGCCTTCGTCTTGGCGCGGCGATCGTTTTCATTGAGGTAGTCGATCTCGAACGACGCGCCGCCGCTGAGCTTCTCGAACTCGGCCTTGTAGTCCTCGAGCAATGTAAGGCCGTCGCGCGGCTGTGCGAGCACCTTGATCGTATCAGAGCATTCGGCGGCAATTGCAACGGTCGATGCCGTGCTGGAAAGAAGGCATGCGAAGGCGATGCTCGAAACGAGCTTTCTGGCTTTTCTCATGTGATGGACCTCCCCAAGGTCGTAACGACACGCGCCGGAAACTCCTCAGATCGGGCGCATGTCTCTTTGATAGCGAACCGTTTCGCTGGCGGTCATCATAGGCGCTATCGGGACGTGAACTAGCGCCCGCGATGCGCCTGTTCTGTACTTTAATGCGGAGTATGGTCCGGATATGCCTTCAACGTGCCATTGTTCGAGCATTGGTTCATTGCTCGCGGACGCGTGCAGCCGTGAGGATCTCAACTGCGCGAGGTGCGGCGCTGACCCGTCAGGCGGCGGTAGGCCGAGGGTGTCATCCGGTGGTGGCGCAGGAAGGTGCGGTTGAAATTGGAGATGTTGAGATAACCGACTTCAAAGCAGATGTCGGTAATCGGCATGTCGCTTTCTGCAAGCAGCTTGCAGGCCTGCCAGATCCTCAGCTTGTTGACGTGGTCGGTAAAGCTGTTGCCGGTGTTCTTCTTGAAGAACCGCGAGAAGGCCGTGTCGCTCATGCCGGCCGCGGACGCCACGTCGTTTAGGTGGATGTCGGTGGCGATGTTCTCGTAGATATAGGCCAGAGACCGACGGAGCACATCAAGCGATTCCGCGTCCAGTTTCGGCGCGAATTCGGGCGACGACAGCACCTCGTGTTCCCCACTGTTGACGAGCAGATCCAGAAGCTGAACGAAAAGCGAAAGCCGTGACAGCCCTTTCACCTCGCCCATCCGCTCGATCAGTTCGCCACCCCTTGCGCGTGCCTCGCCATGAAAGACGAGGCCGCGCTCGGCCCGGGTGAAAAAATCCTCGAGCTGTGCGAATTCGGGCAAGGCGCCGGTGATCTGCCGGATCCGATCCGGATGGAACTGGATGACGATATCGCGCCCCTCGATGATCTCACCCGGCGCCGTTGCCGTAACCCAGTCATGCGGCAGGTTGCTGCCGATAACGGTCAGGTATCCTGGCGAGAACTCGCCGATGTGGTCGCCGACGAACGCCATGCCGGTGGACTTGCGCAGCAGATGGATCTCGATCTCGGGATGGAAGTTCCAGACGTTGCGCTCCCAGGGGTAATCGTCGAGGCGCCAGAGAAACGTCTCGTTGACGTCGGTAACGATATGCTCGAAGGTCGGGGAATTCGCCGCCATGGATGCCGACTTCGCGCTCAGCGCGGCCTTGGGCGAAGCAGATTTCCGCTTTGCTCCGGCGTTCATGTCATCGCTCCGATCGGCTCATCGCGCTTCGCAAGCGTCCTCCGCCCGTTCCGTCTTCCTCGTCAGAAGAAGCGATAAGATATCTTCCTTTTCGTGTCGAGACGCACCGCGCCTCTGAGAAAGGGTGGCCGGCCTGGGCCTGGCGCGTCATCGCCCGGCGCACTGCCGTTATCGAAGGCTCAGGCCCTCCGTTGTGCCCGCGGCGGGATTTCGCGTTGGTGCTACAGCGTCGACTTCGCTCAAGGCGACACGGATCGCTTCGCTCAGTTCCTCACCGGTGACTGGTTTGTGCAGAATACGAACGCTGCTTGCGCTGACTTCCTTGAGACGTGATGGCGAGGTGTCGCCCGTCAAGATGATTGCCGGAACACGACGACCGATATGGGCGTAAAGGCTTTCGATCGCTTCCAAACCGTTGGCGCCATGCTCGAGGCGGTAGTCGGCAACGACAAGATCGATCGACGCGTCGCCCGCGCTCAGGGCTTCGGCGTGAGTGCTCAGCACATCGCCAACGGATCGACCGGCATAGACGCGATGGCCTTCCAGGGTGAGCAGCCCGGTCATGGCGTCGAGGACGTCCTTCTCGTCTTCCACCAGCATGATGCCCGCGGCAATGCCGGCTGCAGGCAAGGACCGGGAGAGTTGCAGCGGAGACGTTATCGGACGGGCTTTCGGAACGGTGATCGAGAACATGGAGCCGCGTCCGGGAACGGAAACCAGTCTCAAGGGGTGTTGCAGCAGTTCCGCAGTGCGGCGAACGATGGCAAGACCCAGACCCAGGCCCTGTGTGCGGTCCCTTGCCGGGTTCTGCAATTGTACGAACTCCTCGAAGACCATCGCCTGCTGATCCGCCGGGATGCCGCAGCCCGTATCCCACACCTGGATTTCGACCGAGTTGCCGCGTCTGCGGCAACCAAGCAGGATGCTGCCCGTTTTCGTGTAGCGGAAGGCGTTCGACAACAGGTTGTTCAGGATCCGCCGGAGCATCATGGGGTCGCTGTCGACCAGAAGGTCGCTGCCGACGACCCGCAATTGCACGCCGCGATCAGTTGCGTCGGCGATGAACTCATCGCGCAAATCGCGAAAGAGATCGCGCAAGGCCACCGCCTCGTTGGCAATGGTTACGATGCCGGCGTCAAGACGGGAGATATCGAGCAGCGCGTTCAGCAGTCCGCCGAGATTGCCGACCGCGGATTTCGCCCTGGCTGCCAGATCGCGAGCGTCACCGGAGGCGACGTTTCCGCGCTGCCCCAATATCGCAAGTGTGGAGACGAGCAGGCTCAATGCATGGATAGGCTGGCGCAGATCGTGGCTGGCCGCTGCCAGAAAGCGCGTCTTGGCGCGGTCCGCTGCCTGTGCCCGATCGCGTTCCTCCTGCAAGTTGCCGACGAGGCTTTCGTTTTCCAGTCGCAGGCTGACAGTTTCACGCAGCATCCGATAGGTGATGCGGCAGTAGTAGAAATTGATTGCCACAAGCGAGGCGAGCAGGAACAGGAAAGCGCCGGAAATATCGCTGTCCGTGGTAATGCAGCGCACGGCAATTGGCAGAACCGTCACCAGAATAGAGCCGATGAGCGCGGGCGGAAAAGCCGAGAGAGAAGGGACCGTGCCGCAGACGAGGCCAGTCAGCACGATGACCGTGAAGGAGAGCACGATTGGTTCGTCCGGAAGGAACCCGACCCAGCCGAGCGTGCCCCACAGCAGGCCGGATATCCAGGTGAATGCTGCTGCGAGCCAGGCCCATCGCATGATGGACCGGGGGTCTCTTGCGCGGCTGAAGAACCGTCGGGAGGCCAGGACACGGAGGATGATGAGCAGGTAAAGCGCGCCAACCCATCCAGCCAGCCAACTCACCGATACCGTATGCCGAAGGACGGACACGGCGGCGAGAGAAATGACGATGTTGGAGATGACCACGCCATAGGAGTTGCGATACAAAAGCTCGATCAGAGCCTGGCGGATCTTGTCTTCGTGCATTGGCCTCTCCAAACACCGGAGGCACGTCATGCGCCGGTCCGTCCCAGGCGGTTGGTCTATCGCAAAACTGTTTCCCAGAAGTTGCAGCAGCGGTCAGGCGAACGTCGGACGGTCGCGCGATTGGCTCACTCCGGAAGCCCGGCCTTTCGGTATCCGTCCACGAAATGCTCAAGCGTCGCAGCATCGCGAAATGGCTCGGTCGCGGCCCAGTGGCGGGTCGTGAAATGCGGATTGCCGACAAGGAAAAGTTCGGCTTCCGCGCGCGCCTCGTCGAGCCGGCCCAATTGAGCAAGGCTTGCGGCGAGGAAACGGCGTGAGCTTGTCCGGTAGGTCTCGTCCCTGCGCAGCGTCTCTATCGCAGCTTCATATCTGCGGGCCGCATACAGCGCCTGTCCGAGCGTCAGATAGTACCAGCTTGCCGGGTATGGGTTCAGCCGGAAAGCCTTGCCGATGTGCTCGATACCTTCGTCGATCCGGCCGGCGAGGATGGTGATGTCGGATAATGCCGCCCAGGTGTCGGCCTCGTTCGGGTCGAGCTCGATCGCCTTGGCGAATTCCTGATCGGCCTCGGCGAAATTGCGCTCATAGGCAAGCAGGTAAGCCAGGATCCAACGACAGCCGGCATCGTTGGGGTCGATCGCCACAGCCTTGCGCGCCAGCCCCAGAGCAGCGATACGGCCAGCGTCGGTGGGGCCGTCGGAATGGACCCAGCCCATCCAGTGGTTCATGGCCAGCCAGCGGTAGGCCTCGGCATAATCAGGATCGAGCGCAACCGCGCGCGTGAGCATCAGATGCGCTTCCTGTGCTGCCTGCGGTGCATCATCCATCAGCTTGCGCGCCCGCACGCAGAGATCGTAGGCCTCAAGGTTTTTGGGCCGGTTGCGCGCGGGCGGTGTGCGCAGCTGGCCGAGCAGGGCTTGCACGATCTTGCCGGTGACCTCGTCCTGAACGGCGAAGATATCTTTGACGTCGCGGTCGAAGCGCTCCGCCCATAGATGATCGCCACTCGTCGCGTCGACCAGCTGGGCGTTGATGCGTACGCGTCCTTCGGCACGTCTTGCGCTGCCTTCCAGCAGGTAACGCACGCCGAGGTCGTCGGCGATCGCGCGCATGTCCATCACCTTCTTCTTGTAGGCGAAGGAGGAGTTGCGGGCGATGACGAACAGGCCGGAAATCCTCGACAGGTCCGTGATCAGGTCTTCGGTCAACCCGTCCGCCAAGCTTTCCTGCTCGGGGTCATTGCTGAGATTGACGAAAGGCAGCACGGCTATCGATGGTTTGTCGGGCACCGGCAAAGGCAGACGCTTGGCATCGCCGCGCTCATAGATGGCCCCTGTGAAGCGATAGCCGACGCGCGCAATCGTGGCGATCCATTCACCGCCGTCGGCGGTCGGACCAAGCGCCTTGCGCAGTTGAGAAATCTGGACAGTAAGGTTGCCTTCCTCGACGGCCATGCCTGGCCACGCCGCGTCCATCAGCTCGGCCTTTCCAATGACTTCGCCGGGTCGTGCAACGAGTGCTGCAAGCAGCCTTAGGGCGCGATAACCGACAGCGACGGGCTCTGCGTTCCGAAAGAGCGTTCCCGCACCCGGATCAAGCACGAATGGACCAAAGACGACCTGCGATCCCTGCATACGGCGCATCTATAGCGCGTTTGGAAGTTTTTGGAACTCTTTGGGAGGGCTTAATGACGGCGCTGATCGGGGACTGCAGAATTGAACCTCTTCCAGCTCGGGTCATCGGACCCTCAAGCCCCCATGGAGGTTGCCATGACCGATATGCCCACTGTCGGCTCAGCCGCATACCAAGGAGCACAACCCGAACTGCGCGGGGAGCCTGCCGACCGGTCGCATCGCCCCTCCATTGTTCGGGAGCTGCGCCGTTTGGTTGCGCGATGGCGTGCACGAGACCGCTTTCGTTCTGAACTCGAACAAAAGTTGGACGGAGATCCGCACCTGATCGATGACGTCGGCCTGTCGCGGCGGCAGATCCAGGAGGAGCTCGACAGGCCCTTCTGGCAAGTGCTGTAAGGGGAATGCCGCAATGGCCAGGGATCGCCAGTTTCCGCCTGCCGAGGTGATGAGCGGTCACCCGCAGCGGTCGATATCACCGCCGGAAGAGCGGATCCCCTGGGCCGCGATGGCGGGCATCATCGCGACCGTCACGGTATTCGCCGTGGCGCAGGGGCTGACCTATCCGCTGCTCAGCTTCATCCTTGAACGGCAGGGAACGACGCCGGGGCTGATCGGCTTGTCGGCGGCGATGACGCCGCTGGGTTTCATCGTCTCGGCGCCCTTCCTCCCGGCGCTGGCGCGGCGCGTGGGCGCAGCAAGGCTCGCGATCGTGTGCTCGCTGCTGGCGGCGCTCGCCCTGTTCGCAATTGCCTGGCAACAGGACGTCTGGGCATGGATGCCTTTGCGCTTCCTGCTCGGCATCTTCGCCAATCCACTCTACGTGATCAGCGAAACCTGGCTGATGTCGATCACGCCCGTGTCCAGCCGGGGCCGCATCATGGGTCTTTACTCCTCGATCGTTTCGGGCGGCTTCGCCATGGGCCCTTTGACCCTCGGGCTGGTCGGGACGCAGGGTTGGCCACCCTTCGTCGTCGGCATGCTGGCCTTTATCGCCTGCGGTCTGATCGTGCTTGCGGTCGTGCCGCGGTTGCCTGACATGCCGAATGACGGCGAGGCGCCCTCGGTCGGCGGTTTCTTCGCGCGGGCGCCGCTGTTGTTGTTCGCGGTTCTCGTCGCAGCCGCCTTTGAGCAGGTCGTGCTTTCCCTGTTTGCGGTCTATGGCGCCGCGCTCGGCAATGCCGAGGGGCGGGTTGCTTCGCTCATCACCTGTTTCATCGCCGGCAATGCCGTGCTGCAGGTTTTGCTCGGCCGCGCTGCCGAGACGTTCGGTTCGACGCAAACCATGCTGCTCTGCGCGCTCTTTTCGCTGCTCGGCTGCCTGCTGCTGCCGTGGTTCTTGAGCTCGTGGCTCATCTGGCCGCTCGTTTTCGTTTGGGGCGGGGTCTCGTTCGGGATCTATACCATGGCGCTGATCCGGCTTGGCGAGCGCTTTCGCGGTCAGGCCCTGATTGCCGGCAACGCGGCCTTCGCGGTCGCATGGGGCATCGGCGGCATCGTGGGCTCTCCGACGACCGGACTGGCGATGCAACTGATCGGACCTCAGGGGCTGCCATTGTCCCTCGGTGCGCTGTGCTCTTTACTGGCGGTGTTTCTGATCACTCAGGGACGGCGCCTCTAGTCGATGGGTTTGCCTCGTGCGGTCAACGACATGCCGGGTCTCGGGCGCGGGGCATGTCTGTTGACTATCTCCCAATTCGAGTGGCGGTTGGCCGTGCCCGAACCCCATTACGTCTGGCAATTGCGGGCATCGACAGGCAGCACTGTGGCTTCGCCATTGGCATGGCGCAGCGTGAAATGGTCGAAATTGGCGATCGATGCGCAGGAGTGGTTGGGGAAGACCCGCACCCGGCTTCCGAGTGCCAAGGGACGTCCCGAGAAGGGAACGAAGCCATGCTCTTCGGAAAGGCGCTCGAGCGTCCACGCGCCCGTTTCGCCATCATCCTCGGCGCTGACGACGGTGCCGAATCCAGCGCCGCCCATGCCGTGTGCCCCGCGATCGGAGCTCATTGATTTCGAGCCGGCGTCGATGATGAAGTGAGTGTCGTTGGACGCGACGACCCGGGCGACGACGCAAAGCGCCAGATCGTCGGCGGTGCAGATGCCGAGCCTGAGTGCCGTGCCGTCGAGGAAGACGTAGTTGCCAGGTCGGATGCAATCGACCTCTGAAGGCAGCGGCGCCCCCAGACAGGTCGGTGTCGCGCCGACGGAGAGGCACTCGACGGCAATGCCGCGGTCGCGAAGCCGTCCGGCAAGACCGGCGAGGTCTGCCGCTTCATCAAGCGCGACCTTG
This sequence comes from Ensifer sp. GW823-FHT05D09, assembly GCF_058795755.1. Lineage (NCBI taxonomy): Bacteria > Pseudomonadati > Pseudomonadota > Alphaproteobacteria > Hyphomicrobiales > Rhizobiaceae > Ensifer > Ensifer sp. GW823-FHT05D09. The sequence goes on from NZ_JBXAIA010000007.1 coordinate 303,404, forward strand.
GCGAGACTTTGCGGGCTTGCGGCAGCGTAGGAATGGCCGGCATGCGAGAGCAGCCCGGCAAAGCGCAGACCGTCGGCGGCCGCGATCCGGGCGCAAAGTTCGAGTGCTGCCGGATCGTGAGGCTTGAGACCGACACGGCCGAGGCCGACATCGACCTTGAGGAAGACGCCGATCTCGACGCCGTGATGCCTGGCGGCTTCAGCCAGCGCATCGACACCCGTTCCGCTTGCCGCAATCGTCCGCAGTTCCGTGCCGCGCGCCTTTACCGCGGGCAGCAGACGGTCGAGCGACTTCGCCTTGACGATGGGATAGGCCAGGATGATCGACGGGATGCCTGCTTCCACGAAGACCAGCGCCTCGCTCGGCTTGGATGCGGTGATGCCGCGCGCGCCAAGCGCCAGCTGCTGTCGCGCGATATGGACGCTCTTGTGCGTCTTTACATGCGGGAACATCGAGACGCCGGCGGCGGCGGCGCGTTGCTGCATGGCCCTCATGTTGCGGACGAGGCGCGCCTCGTCGACTTCGATATAGGGCGTCGGTCGCTCCGCGGCCGATGGACGCCAGAAGCCCGAGGTCTTCGGGTCGGTTGAACCATTGTCAATGTCGGCAGTCGCGCTGCCGGCGGCAGGCGCAGCCGCCACCGTCACTTCGGAAGTGGTCATCTTGGAGTGCTCTGATTTGAAAAGGGAATTGCCGGGCGTCAGCCCGTTGCGACCTGCCTTACGAAATGGGTCGATGAGATTTGATGCATCGGCAGTTCACGGGGCACGAAGTCCGGGGCGCGCACGGCACTGGGGATTTCGTCGGACATCGGTTGGCGACCCTCCGGGCGGCGCGTTGGATCCGCGATCGGCACGGTCGACAGGAGCTTGCGGGTATAGGGATGCTGGGGATTGCCGAACACCGAGCGGCGGTCGCCGATCTCGACAATCTCGCCCAGATACATCACCGCGACACGGTGGGCGATACGCTCGACCACGGCCATGTCGTGGCTGATGAAAAGAAGCGCGATCTGCATTTCGCGCTGGAGATCCATGAGCAGGTTGATCACCTGTGCCTGGATCGTCACGTCGAGCGAGGCGACGGCCTCGTCGGCGACGATCAGGCGCGGGCTGAGCGCAAGCGCGCGGGCGATGCATATGCGCTGGCGCTGGCCGCCGGAAAAAGCGTGCGGATAGCGCTCAAGATGCTCGGGCGACAGTTCGACCTTGGCCAGAAGCTCGGCGGCGCGGGCGCGCATCATGTCGGTCGAGCCCAGCTTGTGAACCCGCATCGGGTCCATCAGCGATTGCTCGATGGTCATGCGCGGGTTGAGGGAGGAGAACGGATCTTGAAAAACCATCTGGGCGTCGCGCCGGAACCGCGCGAGCACGGCGCGCGGTGCACCGATCAATTCGGTGCCGTCAAAGCGGATCGAGCCCGAGCGCGGCCGGTCGAGCTGCATGATCGAGCGGGCGACGGTCGACTTGCCACAGCCGGATTCGCCGACCAGCGCCAGCGTCTCACCGGGAAAGATGTCGAAGGAGACGTTCTCCACCGCATGCACGCGGCCGGAGACATGGCCGAACAGTCCGGCCTTGAGATCGAAGCGCGTGACCAGGTTGCGCACCGAGACGAGCGGCTGGCGGGTTTCCTTCATCGGTGCGGACGCGTTCATTCTGTCACCTCTGCGAGCGCACGCTCCGGTTCGAACACAAGCAACGGGAATTTCTCCGGCGCGTCCTTGTCCGCCATGCTGCCAAGGCGGGGCACAGCGGAAATGAGGGCACGGGTATAGGCATGTTTCGGCTGGGCGAAGATGTCGTAGACGGAACCGGTCTCGACGATCTCGCCCTTGAGCATGACGCAGACGCGGTCGGCGACCTCGGCAACCACGCCCATGTCATGGGTGATGAACAGCACAGACATGCCGATTTCGTGCTGCAGGGCGCGCACCAGGTCGAGGATCTGCGCCTGTATCGTGACATCGAGCGCGGTCGTCGGCTCGTCGAGGATCATCAAAGACGGGCGGCAGGCAAGGGCAATGGCGATCATCACGCGCTGGCGCATGCCGCCGGAGAGCTGGTGGGGATACTGGTCGAGCCGGCGTTCCGCGTCGGGTACACGAACCAGCTTCAGGGTGTTGAGCGCGATCTGGCGTGCCTGTTCCGGCGTCTTGTCCTGGTGGTGGATCACCGCCTCAGCAATCTGGTCACCGACCGTGAAAACCGGGTTCAGGCTCGACATCGGATCCTGGAATACGATCGAGATATCAGCGCCGCGAAGCGCTTCGATCCGCTTGTCCGAGAGCTTGGCGAGGTCGGCGACCTTGCCGTCCTTCAGGCGCATCAGCACCCGCCCGCCGGTAATGCTTGCGCCGTCATATTCGGTCAGCCGCATGATCGTCATCGCCGTCACTGATTTGCCCGACCCGGATTCTCCGACCAGCGCCACGGTCTCGCCGCGGGCGATCTGGAAGGAGACACCGCGGACCGCGCGCAGCTGCGCCTTGGTGCCGGCAGCAAAGGAGACTTCGAGGTCTTCCACGGAAAGGATGACATCCTCGGGCAGTTCAGGCGTTGCGGATTTCGACAGGAGCATCAGCACAGGGACCCGATTTCGAGGGGACGTTGTGTCGTCAGGTCTCGCAACGAGGTCGCATCCTGTCAATACGGGTGAGGGAGGCGGTTGCGGTGTTCGACCGCGTCGCTGCAACTGCTCAATCTGATCCGGTGGGCCGGTTGCGCCGGCAAAATCGAGTAAAATCAATGTGTCACGATTGTGGCAGACAAAACTATGCGCGTTGCGCATTGTATCGCCTGTCTTCGCATATCGCACCGCACACGCATTTTTGCACGGTACGATGCCTCAGGCCGCGTCGATGACGGCGTCGAAACTGTTCTTGTACTGGGGCAGGGCGGCGCATTGCTTGAGGTGCTGCCAAAGGGCATCGCTGTCATGGCTTCCGGAGCCGGCGCGGCGGAAGATGCGGATCTCCAGTTCCAGCGACATCTGCTGCCCGCCGATCTGGGCGAGGCGCCCCTGCCGCATCGCCTCGGCGACGCAGATCTGCGGCAGCCAGGCGACGCCGCGGCCGGCGACGGCCATATGTTTCAGGCCGTCGGCAAGGCCGGACTGGTAGACGGTGCTGAGGTTGAGCGGGCGGCGCCAGCGCGATTGGATCAGTGTCGCCAGCTTGCCGATGTAGCCGTCGCTCCAGGAATAGGCGAGATAGGGAATTTCTGTGGTCTCGGGCCCATCGATGTCGAAAAGCGGCCGGCCGCTGTCGTCGGTTCCCGAGACGAGAATGAGCCGATCCTTGCCGATCTGCAGGGATTCGAAGGGTCCCCCTTCGAGCACCGGCGGGCCATCCGGGTGCACATAGGTGATGGCGAAATCGCATTGGCCGGAACACAGATGGTCGATGCTTTCGAGAAAGTCGGCGGCGTGCATGCTGGTGCGAAGTGGCAGGCGCGAGATCAGCGGCGAGCCGATCCATTTCGGGAAGAAGTACATTGCCAGCGTATGCAGCGAGGTGAAGGTGAGCATGGCCGAGCTTTCGCCGGCGACATTGCGGCAGTCGGTGCGCAGCCGATAGGCTTCGCGCACGAGCCGCTGGCAGCCCGGCAGGAACATCGTGCCTGCCCGCGTCAACTGTACCGGATAGGTGCTGCGGTCGATCAGATCGGCGCCGATCCAGTTCTCAAGCGATTTGATCCGTCGGCTGAAGGCCGGCTGGGAAATGTTGCGCGCCGTCGCCGCCGTCGAGAAATTCCTGGTCGCGGCAATTTCCAGAAAATCTTCAAGCCATTGCAGTTCCATGCCGGCCCTCATGCGTGTTTTGCATAGTCTATCCTAACTACACATTGGACAGACCCGCAAGCGCTCTTCTAGCCTCCCCTGTAACGAGAAGAAAACTTCCGCCTCCACCAAATGGGAACAACGATGAAACGCACCTTAGCCCTAGCCCTCTGCCTGGGGCTCGGCATCGCGGCTGCGCCCGCTATGGCCGAGACCAAGAACCCCGGCACCTTCGTCTTCATGTGGACCGACGACATCCAGTCGTTCGATCCGGCCTACATCGCCAACACACCGAGCTCCTACGGCTCGCTCAACATCTACAGCCGGTTGCTGAACTTCAACGGCTCGAAGATTTCCGAGTTCGTGCCGTCGCTTTCGACCGAGGTGCCCTCGCTCGAAAACGGCCTGATCAAGCAGGCCGACGATGGTTCGGTGAGCTATACCTTCCCGATCCGCAAGGGCGTTTTCGCCCATAAGGTCGGCGTCAAGGGCGCTGACGGCAAGGTCACCTGGGAATACTACGACAAGCTGAGCGACGCCCAGAAGGCGACGATCGAGCCCGGTTATGGCCAGATCACGCCCGAGGACGTGCGCTATTCGCTGCTGCGCGCCATCCTCCAGGGCCAGTCGTGGATGTCGAACGCCATCACCGAGGTGATCACCGCCGGCAAGTACACCGACATCGCCAAGTGGGTCGAAACCGAAGGCGAAGTCAAATCCATCAATGACGCCAGCCCCGAGGTTTTGCGCAAGGTCTATGACCAGCTCGCCTCGCAGATCGTCGTCGACGGCGACAATGTCACGCTGAAACTGCCGAAGTCGTTTCCGGCTACGCTCGGCGTCATCGCGCTGCCCTTCGGCACCTCGGTTCTCGACAAGGAATGGGTCGCTTCGGTCGGCGGCTGGGATGGTTCTGGCGATACCTGGAAAGCCCATTACCGCCCGGAACTCGGCGCAAATCCGCTGTTTGCCGAAGAAAACGGCACCGGCCCCTTCATGCTCGAGGAATGGGACCGCACCGACCGGCGCATCACGCTGAAGCGCTTCGACAACTACTTCATGGGGCCGGCCAAGCTCGATCGCGTGGTCATGCGCACCGTTCCGGAATGGACGACGCGGCGCCTGCAGCTTCTGTCCGGTGATGCCGATTTCGTCACTGCACCCGTCGAGTTCATCGACGAGCTCAGCAAGACCGAAGGCGTCAAAGTCATCGACGGCTTGCAGAAGGTGTTTTCACGCGGCGTCTTCTTCGCCTGGCCGCTCGACGACAACGACAATCCAGCCATCGGCAGCGGCAAGCTCGACGGCGCGGGCATTCCGCCGGACTTCTTCGCCGACATCGACGTCCGCAAGGGCTTCAACTACGCCCAGAACTACGATGCGCTTTTGACCCAGGTGCTGCTCAACAAGACCGTGCAGTCGCGCGGGCCGACCGTGCGCGGCATCATGGGCTACCGCCCGGATTCTCCTGTCTACAGCTACGATCCCGCCAAGGCCGAGGAACACTTCAAGAAGGCGTTCGGCGGCAAGCTCTGGGATACCGGCTTTGCCTTCACCGCCTACGTGACCGAAGGCAATCCGCAGCTGACCGCGGCACTCTCCGCACTTCAGCAAGGCCTGTCGCGCATCAATCCGAAGTTCAAGATGCAGATCCAGGCGCTGCCATGGGCCTCCGTCTCGGACAAGCTCAACAACCGCGAAAAGCCGGCAGCACCCCTGACGGTGATGGGCTGGGGTCCCGACTATTCCGACCCGGGTGGTCCGCTCGGTGCCGCCAGCTACTACCTCTCGCCCACGGGTCTCGTCGGCGGCATGGTTGGCCAGGGCTACCGCGACCTGATGGCGGAAAAGTTCAAGCCGCTGCTTGATGAAGCCTGGGCCTCGGTCGATCCCGCCGTGCGCGAGCCGATCTACGCCAAGCTGCAGGAAATGTCCTACGAATACGCCACCACCCAGTTCCTCTGGGAAGACTTCGGCTATGTCGTCACCCGCAGCAACATCGATGGTTATGTCGACAACATGATCCTCTACGGCGCCTGGGACTTCTACCCGGTCACCAAGGCCAACGACTGATTGGCGAGCGCATGTCGGGCGGCGAACCCGCCCGACATGCGCCTGTTTCATTTTCCCTGAAATCGGAACGTGTGAACCGTGCTGAACTATGCACTCAGACGACTGATGATGCTGCCGATCGTTCTCTTCGCCCTGTCGTTGATGATCTTCGCGCTGCAGATGTCGCTTTCGCCCACCCAGAGACTGGCGGCCTATGCGCCGTCGCCTGACTATCTCAAGGGCGGCCAGGAAAGCATCCGCCGGATGATCGAGCAGTATGGGCTGAACGATCCCTTCTATATCCAGTATGGCCGCTGGATCGGCGGTATCCTGACCGGCAATCTCGGCTGGTCGGAGACGGCCCGCCAGCCGGTGTCGACGGCGTTGATGTCGCTCTTTCCAGCAACGCTGGAACTGGTAGTGCTGGCCTTCGTCCCCTGCCTGCTTCTGGCTGTGTTCCTGGGATCGCGCGCCGGCATCTATCTCAACCGCTGGCCCGACCACGTCATCCGCATCTTCACCATTCTCGGCTGGTCTTTCCCGGTCTATGTCTTCGGCCTGTTGATGCTGCTGATCTTCTATTCGGCGCTCGACTGGTTCCCGCCTGGCCGGCTCAGCCAGTGGGCGCAGACCGTGGTCAGCTCCAGCGACTTCGTGCGCTATACCGGCGCCAACACCATCGACGCGCTGCTGAACGGCAATCTTGCGGTCTTCGGCGATGCACTTCGCCATCTTGCCGCACCCGTCATCACGCTGACCTATGTCAACGTCGCCAGCATGACACGGGTGATGCGCACCTCGATGCTGGAAACCCTGCGCCAGGATTATGTCCGTACCGCCCGGGCCAAGGGTCTGCCGCGCCGCGTGGTCGAGCTGCGTCATGCCCGGCGCAACGCGCTGCTTCCGCTTGCGACCATCGCCGGCATGGAGCTCGCCGTCATGATGGGGGGTGTCGTCATCACCGAGACCATCTTCGACTATGCCGGGCTCGGCCAATTCGCCGCCAAGACCGCCGCCAATCTCGACTTCCCGGCAGTGCTTGGCTTCGGCCTCTATTTCGCGGTCGTTCTGGTGGTCATGAATCTGATCGTCGACCTCATCTATCCGTTGCTCGATCCGAGGGTGAAGACGCAATGAAGTTTCTTCGTTACCTCGCAAGAAATCCGGTGTCGCTGTTCGGCGTCGTGATCCTTACCGCCTTCGTGCTCATCGCCGTCTTCGCGCCGGTGCTGGCGCCGCCGCAAAGCTTCCAGCTTTCGCCCTACGACACGCCGCGTGCCGGCTTCCTGGCAACGCCGCAACCGCCTTCACCGGAGGCTGTCTTCGGCACCACGCAGGGCCAGTACGACATCTTCTACGGCGTCGTCTGGGGCACGCGCACCGCGTTCAAGATCGGGCTCGGGGTCGTGGCGATCTCCGTCCTGATCGGGACCTTCGTCGGCGCGGTCGCCGCATACTACGGCGGTGTCATCGAGGAGGTGCTGATGCGCATCGTCGACGTATTCATGGCGGTGCCGTTCCTGATCGCGGCCATGGTGCTGACAGCGCTGCTCGGCAAGGGCATCGTTCCGATCACCATCGCGCTCACCACATTCGGCTGGATGAGTTATGCCCGCATCGTCAGAAGCGAGATCCTGAGGATCCGCGAGATGGACTATATCCACGCGGCCCGCAGTTACGGCGCCAGCGACCTCAGGCTGATCGTGCTGCATATCCTGCCCAACGCCATGTTCCCGGTGCTGGTGCTGGCGACGATGGCGACCGGCTCCATGGTGCTGTCGGCCTCGGCGCTCAGCTTCCTCGGCGTCGGCACCGAAGAAGGCTATGCCGACTGGGGCCAGTTCATCGCCTACTCGCGCAACTGGATCGTCGGCCAGCCCGGCAATCCCTTCCAGTTCTGGTACACGCTGGCTTTCCCAGGCGCTGCCGTCTTCCTGTTCGTGCTGTCGTGGAACCTTGTCGGTGACGCCCTGCGCGACATGCTCGACCCCCGCCACACCCATTGAGACCCAATCCCTTCAAGACCCAATCCGTTTAAGGTTCAAGGAGCATTCCCGATGTCCTCTCTGTCTGCCGCCTCGATCGAACTATTCGAGGATCTGATCCGCTATGAGGTCGAAGACAAGGCGATCCCGTCGATCTCCTACGCCCTCGTCGACCGCGACGGCGTGCTTGCCGAAGGCCATGTCCAGCGTCACGACCGCCATTTCGACATGGGCAAGGACACCTGCTTCCGCATCGGCTCGATCACCAAGACCTTCACGTCGCTGGCGATCATGCAACTGGTCGAGAAGGGCCTTGTCGATATCGACGTCGACGTCTCGACCTATCTGCCCGGCTTCAAGCCGGAGAACCCGTTCGCCGGTGCCGAGGGCGGGCCTTACGGCTCGGTCATCAGCCTGCGCAAGCTCATGACCCATACGGCGGGCATCGTGCGCGAGCCGAAGAGCGGCCATTATCTCGACGCCACCCGGCCGCCGCTCGAAGATACGGTCAACGAACTGGCAAGCTCCGTTCTGAAGCAGGATCCGAGCCTCGGGGTAATGCACTATTCCAACGCCGGCATCGCCGTCGTCGGCCGGGTGATCGAGACGGTGACTGGCCAGAGCTATTCCGACTATGTCGCCGCCAACATCCTGAAGCCACTCGGCATGGACAGCTCGTCCTGCGGCATGGCGCCCGGCATCCGCGAGCGGTTGGCACCTGCCGACATGTGGACGCTTGACGGCGATACGCCGGCGCCGGTGTTCAGCCTCGGCGGTTCGCCGGCCGGCAACATCTTCTCGACCACAGGCGACATGGCGCGCTACGCCCAGTGCCTGCTGCGTGGCGGCTTCGACGCCGAGGGCAATTCCATCATCTCGCCGGCGTCGCTGCGCGAAATGTGGACGCCGTTCGGCAAGCGTCCGGCCGGCCACGACAAGACGCTCAACGGCTACGGCCTGTGCTTCGGCTCCGGTGACGTCGACGGCTGGACTTCCGTCGGCCATGGCGGTGCCGTCTATGGTTACGCTTCGCAGATGATGCTGCTGCCGGCCGCCGGCGTCGGCGTGCTGATCTTTGCGACTCTTGATTTTGCCAACCAGATCGCCTCGCGCCTCGGCGTCGACGGTGTGCGCATTGTCCTTGCCGAACGCAAGATGGGCAAAATGCCCGAACGCGTCCAGCGTCCGCCCGAGATTTCCGAAGCGCAGTTCAAAACGCTTCCCGGCTATTACCGAGACGACGCCACGCAGGAAGTTGTCGAGGTCAAGTCGACGGACGGCAAGATCTATCTGATGGGCGAGGGCGTACCACACAGGATCCGGCCGGTCGCCGGCAACGATTTCGTCATCGACGGCCGCATCTACGGGCGCGGCGCCGACTACGCCCACATGAACCTCTCCTTCCCGGAAGCCGGCAAGCTTGCATGGAAGGATGCGACCTGGACCCGCATCGAGGCGCCCGATGACGAGACCGTGCCCGACGCGATCGCGCCGCATCTCGGCGAATACGGGCCGGATTTCAACATCACCTACCTGACCTACAGCCATGGCGGGCTAAAATGCCTGATCGAGTACTTCTGCACGCACACCTGCGAGCCGGTCGAAGAAGGCCGCTTCCGCATGCATGGGCGGCTTTATGAAGACGAGATCCTCGAACTCGATGCCGTCGACGACAGCGGCAAGCGCGGCATCCGCGTCGGGCCGATGTTCCTGGAGCGGCGCGGTTCGTCCCAGGCGGAAGCGGCGTGAGCCGGACCGTGGCTGCCCCGATCAGGATGGAGTCACCCCTGGGCGCCCGCATGTTCATCGGCGGGCGCGAGGTCGACTACTACTGCGGTACGTCCTACTTCTGCCTGCATGGCCACCCCGAGGTGATCGAGGCGGCTTGCGATGCCACGCGACAGTACGGCCTGGGGCCGGGCACGCTTGCCCATATGCAGGTCTATGCCGACCTGCAGGAGCGGCTGCGCGACTGGTTCGGCACGGAGGAGGTCGTCTACATGATCTCCGGCTACACCAGCCCGATGGTGCTGCTGCAGGGGCTGCGTGACGATTTCGACGTGATCCTGATGGATTCCGCCACGCATTACAGCACGCGGGACGCCATCCCAACGCTCGGCAAGCGGATCCACGAGTTTCGCCATGCCGATCCCAATGACCTCGCAACGCAGCTGTCATTGCATGTGAAGGCAGGCGAGCGGCCTGCGGTTCTGACAGATGGCGTTTTCCCGTCCTCCGGGACGCTTGCACCGCTTGCCGACTATCGCCGGGCAATGGCCTCCTATGAAGGGGCGCTTCTGTGCATCGACGATTCCCATGGCGTCGGCGTTCTCGGCGAGACAGGCCGCGGTTCGCTGCAGCATGCCGGGCTCGAAGGCGAGGGCAATTATCTGGCCGGCACCATGAGCAAGGCGTTCGGGGCACTCGGCGGGGTGGTTCCCGGCGATGTCGCCCTTGCCGAAAAGATCGCCCGCAACGCGATGATCATGCGCGGCGCCTCGCCGGCGCCGCCGGGCCTTGCCGCGGCGGCCGCCGCATCGTTGCGGGTGCTGCAAACGACGCCGGAAAAGCGCGCAAACCTCACGCGCAACATCAGGCATGTGCGCAGCGGTCTGCGGACGCTTGGCTTCGAGGTCGCCGACACACCGGTGCCGATCGTCACCGTCAAGGGCGTGACCGATCTCGAGCAACTGCGCGACCGCCTTGCCGAACGCGACATCATCGTCCGGGTGCAGCAGGCGGGCGGCTATTCCGACGCGCCCGATGTGCCGAGCCTGCGGCTCGCGGTGTTTTCCGAACATTCCCCGGCTCAGATCGATCGGCTGCTGCAGTCGATGGCCGAGCTTATTTGAGAGATGAGAGAACGATCATGAAGGTTTTCATCAGCGCTGATATCGAAGGCACGGCGGGCATTACCGCCTGGGACGAGGCCAAGAAGGGCCACCCGGAATACGAGGAATTCCGCGAATACATGACCGACGAGCTGGTGGCCGCCTGCGAAGGCGCGAAGGCCGCCGGTGCCAAGGAGATCGTGGTCAAGGACGCCCACTCGACCGCCCGCAACCTTATCCTGTCGAAACTGCCGGCCTATGTCAGCATCATCAGAGGCTGGAGCGGCCATCCCGATCTGATGATGTTCGGCATCGACAAGAGTTTCTCGGCAGCGCTTTACACCGGCTATCACAACAAGGCCGGGACCGACACCAATCCGCTCGCCCACACGCTGACCGGCACGGTGTCGCGGCTCCTGATCAATGGCGAAGTGGCGTCGGAATTCACGCTGAACGCGCTTTGCGCCGCGCGCTATGGCGTGCCTTCGGCGTTTCTTTCGGGCGATGCCGGCATGTGCGCCGAGGCCAAGGCGATTGCTCCGGGTATCGGCACTGTAGCGACAAGCGAAGGGTTCGGTCCCGCGACCCGGTCGCTGACGCCGAAGGCTGCGGTTGCCTCTATTCGCGAGGGCGTGGAGAAGGCGCTTTCGGGCGATCTGAAGGCCTGCCTGCCTAAGCTCGCCGACAGTTTCGAGCTGGTGGTCGAGTACACGACACCAATCGAGGCCTATCGCGGCAGCTGGTACCCAGGTGTCGAGCATATCGCGGCGCGCACGCTGCGCTTCGAGGCGAAGGACTTCTTCGAAATCCAGCGCGCTATTCGCTTCATCGTTTGAGCGAGGCAATGGACGGCGCGCGAGAAGCTGCTTCGGTATCGCGCGCGCCTCTAATCCACCAGATAGGGCGTTGAAGCCAGACGCGAGCCGTCATGGCATGAATTGAAGCACTTACAGACTTCACTGGCGTGTCGGCATATTGGCCCAGGCCACCGGCTGCCTCCTGCTGCGCTGATGATATGTCAGCGCCGCCCTCAGACAGTGGGCAAGCGGTTCTGCGGGAAGGTCGCCTGTGGCGGGGATGAGGAGGGCACGGTTGCTCTCAAAGGCAAATTCGCTCCCGAAGTGAACGCGGAAGGTATCGACCAGCGTCGTCTTGCAATTGAAGAACACCGCGCAATGTGCCGGTGCTGATTTGACAACGCCCAACCGGATCGTCGTTCCGCTTTTGCTTGCTTCCGTGAGGTAGGCTGGCTCTCCCCATTTGAGTGCCTCCGTCAGCGGCCCGACGCCTTCTGTCTCGGCGGCGACGACAAAGATGAGATCGCGAACCTGCAGCAGGCGCGTCCGCACTGTCGCGCTATGCTGTACCAGCACCTCGGCGATATCGGCAGGAACGGGTGGGCTCGTCATGGCACGCGTTTCTTCAGCGGCAGATGGATATCGGTCCGCAATTCGCTTTGCGGAACCATTCGCGGATCGTTGAGATAGGCTTCGAAGACCGGCTGATCGTCCGGTTCATGCCCTGACCCGGGCAACCAGACGCCCAGAAGCCATCGATAGGCGCCAGGCATGGCCGCGTAGGGGCCGGTGTAACTCAGCCTGGCGTAGGGGCCTCCGCGCAGGACCGTTTCTGTCAACGACGCATCAAGCGCGACGGAGTCGGCAATCAGCATGCAGGCGCGAGAACGCAGGTCCTCCTCAGGCCCGAGCTCGGGATCATCGAAGAAAACCCCGATCATCTCCTGTTGCGCGGGCAATGCTCCGCGGGCCACGAGTTCGGCAAAGAGCCGCGCCATCGCCCGGTCGATTTCCATGTAGGAGCCCCGGTGATCGATCGACGCACAGCGTCGCTCGGGCAGATCGACTATGTTCACCGGGAACCCGGTCGCGTCGTCGGCGGCGTTGGCATTTCTGAAGGCTGCGTGCTGGCCGTTTTCGCGATAGGCAGCGGGCGTTGTGCCAAAGGCATTCCGGAACGCTCGTCCGAATGTATCGGTTGAGCCGTATCCGGCGCGATCGGCAACGGTTGCGATATCGACCTGCGAATTGGCGAGCCGGTCGGCAGCGCGTTGCAGCCGGAGCCTGCGAATGGTCGCGACGATGGTTTCGCCACGCATCGCCGAATAGATCCGGCTCCAGTGATAGGGGGAAAGGCAGGCGACTTCAGCCAATCGGTCGAACGAAATGTCGTCCTCCAGATGGGCATAGACATGGTCGATCACCCGGATCATCCGGGCACTGTAGCTCGCCTCAGTCAATCCCTTGTGCATCGGCGTCCTCTTCGGTTTTCCACTTAGCGAAGAGATTGGCATGAGCAGGGCCGGCAAATCCTGCGGATTTGATGACCCTGTCGCTGCGACTATAGCCAATGGCTGCCGATTTGCATCCGTCTCCCTTTGCGCCCGAGGGCGAGCGGGATGTTGACCCGGCCGCCGCGGTCAGCTGTCTGCGTGCGCCTCGGGCGCGCGGAGCACGGCGCCGACGCGTCTTGCGACAAGGACCTGTAGCGCGTGAACGCGCAGGAACAGCGCCGGGACGAAAAGCAGCGAAAGGGCGGTGGAGGCGAGCAGTCCGCCGATGACGACGATCGCCATCGGCGCGCGGAAGGCTCCGCCGTCGCCGAAACCGAGCGACACGGGTACCATGCCGGCGATCATCGCCGCGGTGGTCATGATCACCGGCCGCGCCCGCTGTTCGGCGGCGGTGACCACGGCCTCGCGGGGGGCGTGGCCCTGCTTGATCAGCTGGCCAGAGAGATCGACGATCAGGATCGCATTCTTCGCGACAATGCCCATCAACATCAATGCGCCGATCAGCACCGGCATTGTCACGCCGTTTCCGGTGAGAGCGAGGGCCAGGATGCCGCCGGACAGGGCGAGAGGCAGGGACAACAGGATTGTCAGCGGCTGGAACGGGTTGCCGAAGAGGATCAGCAGGATCGCGAACACGGCGGCGAGCCCCAGGAGCACTGCGCGAAGGAAGCTTGAAAAAAAGTCCTGCATCGACAGGGTCTCGCCGGCAGGCTGCAGGCTGACGCCCTCCGGCAAGGGGTTGTCTGCAATCCACGCCGTCACCGCCGACAGGGCGGTGCCTGACGAGACAGCCCCTTTGAGATCGGCGGTGATATCGATGCGCCGCAACCCGTCGCGCCGGATGATCTCGGCCGGGCCGGAACCTGCCACGACCTCGGCGATTGCAGCCAGCGGCACGACGTTGCCATCGGCAGTCCTCAGTGGCATGCCTTCTATCAGCGAAATGTCGATGTCATCTTCAGCCTCCACCCGGACCCGCACCGGAACCCGATGGCCCTGCAGATCGATGTGGGCCAGCTCGCGGCTGATATCTCCGACAGTGGCCACGCGCACCGCGTCCGATAGCGCGTCGAGGCTGATGCCGAGTTCCGAAACGAGGTCCCGGTCGGGCACGATCTGCAACTCGCTGCGAAGGGAGGGGCGAAGCGACGTCACTGTTCGGAAGTCAGGCATCTCAGCCATCGCCGACGACAGGCTGTCGCTTGCCTGCTCCAGGCGGCCGGGCTCATCGCTGAGGAGCGTCAGCGAGAACTGGCGGCTGCCGGTCAACCCCAGTTCGCTGCTGCGGATATCCGCAATCGCCGCCAGTTGCCTGGTGATATCGGTGGCGACCTGCTGGCGGGTCCGGTTGCGTTCGGCCGGTGCTGTCAGCGTCAGGTGAACGATGAAGGACTGCTGGTTCGGCGGACCGAGATTGCGATCACCGCGATAGGCGTAGATGTGCTGGACATCCGTGTCCTTCTTCAGGGAGCGTGCAATCTCGACTGATTTTTGCATCATCGACGAGGTGCTGGCTCCGTCGGCCATGTCGATTGCGAAAGCCAGGCGGGTCCCGTCTTCCGTCGGGATGAAGCCGCGTGGCAAGGTCGGCAGTACCGCCAGGAACGGCGCCGCGACGGAAAGCAGACCGAGCGCCAAAGTCACGAGGGTCATGTCGATGTGGATGCTTCGCTCTCCCAGCGACACTTTCTGCCGGCCGATCGACAGCCGAAGCAGTCGCGAGTAAAATCCAAGCCTCCTTCCGGAATTGCTGGACTTGCCCGGCGGCGCGGGCTTCAGCAATGCCACCGCCAGCATGGGCGTGATCACTCGTGCGACCAGCAATGAAAGGAGCGTCGCGACGGCCACGGTCAGTCCAAATTCCCGGAAGTATCGACCGGGCAGACCTTCGATCAGCGCCAGCGGCAGGAAAACCGCGACAACGGTCAGCGATATCGCGATGACCGAGCCGCCGATCTCCTCCGTCGCATCGATGACCGCGCGCCAGATCGTCTTTCCCATTTCACGGTGACGCGACACGTTCTCGATCTCCACTATCGTGTCATCGACGAGAAGGCCGATCGCCAGCGTCAGGCCCAAAAGGGAAACGAGATTGAGTGAGAAGCCGAGAACTTCCATGGCGAGAAAGGTCGGGATCACCGCCAGCGGCAGAGCGATGGCAGCGATGAGCGTCGCGCGCCGATCCCGCAGGAACAGAAAGACGGCTGCGATGGTGCACAGCGCGCCCTCGGCCATGGTTCGCATCGTGCCGGTGAAATTGTTGCTGACGTAGCTGGCGTTTTCATCGAGCAGCGTGAACTGCACCGCAGTCTCGGCATCGTCGAGATGCTGAACTGCGGATCTTATCTGCTCGAATGTCTCAACCTCGTTGGCCCGCTTTTCGGCAAAGATCGCCAAGGCGACGATCGGATCGGCATCGAGCGTCGCGAAACCCGAAGGCTCGCTCCAGGCATCCTCGATCCTGGCAATGTCGGAAAGCCGGTTGCTGGATCCGGGGCCGGTTCTGACGGCAAGCGCGTCGAGATCCTCCACCGACATAGGTGCCGAGACGGTGCGGATCGGCTCGTCGAAGCCGTCGGTCTCCGTCGTTCCGGAGGCCCGGTTGTCGCTGACGGCACGCAGTGCCCGGCTGACGTCCTGTGGCGCCAAGCCACGGGCGATCATTTCATCTTGCTGCAGCCAGACCCTGATCTCCCGCTCGCTGCCGCCAACCCGGACAATCCTGCCGACGCCCGGCACTTTTTCCAGGATGGGGCGAATGCGCTCTTCGGCGCGCCTGGAGATCGCGGGCAGCGACAGCTGGTCGGAGCGCAGAGCATAAGTGGCGATGGCCATACGCCGTATGTTGGAAAGCTCGATCGAAGGCTCCTCCAGATTTGCCGGCAACTGGCTGCGGACCGTCCGCATCGCCGCCTGTACCCGATCCAGCGCGACATCTGGCGAAATGTGGGTGGCGAATTCTGCACTCAACGTGACACTGCCGCCACTGATCGTGGCGTCCAGACGCTCAAGACCTTCGATGTCCTCGAAGGCGTCCTCGATCTTTTTCGCTACCTGCATTTCCAGGTCGCTCGGCGATGCCGCCTGCTGACGCAGCATGATCGTGACGACAGGAAAGTCCATTTCCGGAAAGCGGTTGACCGGCAGTGAGGTCAGGGACAGCCACCCCATAACCGTCAAAACGAGAAACAGCGCAATGCCGACGGCGGGACGCTCGATCGACCATTTCGAGACGTTGATGGCCATCGGATGCCTCACCGGCTTGAGGCGATAACGGCGGCGGGCAAAACGGGCGTGACGCGCATGCCGGCGCGCACCAGGCCGCCCGACCGCAGGATGACCTGCTCGCCGGACGATACCCCTGAGACGATCTGGACAGCCTCGGCGGTCTTGCGGCCGGTGACGACGGCGCGCGTTTCGACGGTTCCGTTGGCCACCAGCTGCACCTGGCTGCCATCGGCCGTGGGCTGGACGGCGCTGAGTGGAAGGACGATCTGCATCTGCTCCGTCGTGCGGATTTCCGCGCGCGCAAAGGCGCCGAGCCTAACCATGACGTTCGGCGGAAGGGCTATGCGGACACGCGCCATTCTGGTGGTCGGTTCGATCCGCGGCGATAGATGCCGGACGGTGCCGGCCAGGGGTACCTCGATCCCCGGGATGGAGATGGAGGCTGCCGTTTCAGGCCGGATCCGATCCATCATGCGCATGGGAACCAGCGCCTCGAGCTCGAAAAGTCCGTCCCGGGCGATGCGAAACAGCGGCGTCTTTCCCGTGGCTATGTCGCCCACATGCGCGAAGCGCTCGACGATGATGCCGGACGCGGGCGCTCGTATACGCGTTCGCTCGAGATGGGCAGTCAGTTCGCGGCGCTTGACCAACGCGATGGCGCGCTCGGCCAAGGCGACCCTCTTTGCCTGTTGCGCGGTGGCAAGCTTGGCTTCGGCGACAAGCACATCGGCCTGGCGTTGCTCGAGGACATCCAGGGACGTTACTCCGGACTTCGAGAGTGGGTCGGCACGGGCAAGTGCCTTGCCAGCGAGATCGAGATTTGTTTGCGCAAGCGCGATCGTACTCTCGCTTTGGATCAACAGAGCGGTGGCACGCTCGATTTCGACGTCGTTCATCGCCAGGGCGATCTCGCCCAGGTCGGACATCAGGACGGCCAGGACCTGGCCCTCTCGAACCGTATCGCCTTCCTCGGCCAGGATGGACCGAATGCCGGCGCCATCGCTCTCCGTCCCCACGAGCACGTCCTCGCGGGCGACGATCGACCCGGAAACAGTGCTTGTGGTCGTGAGGTCGCCGGGTGACGCATTGACGACCGACACGCTCATCACGGAGGCATCGTCGCCAGAGGTGGCACCGGCCGATCCTGTAGCGACCGCCATTGCCGTCCCTGCGGTTGGGGAGAGATGGCCGACAACCATCGGGTAGGCTGCCGCAAGCAGGGCAGCTACGGCAATGAGTGCGACAGAACCGACCGTTCTGCGTCGCCTGTGGTTCTTTTCCGACGCGGTTCCTGGCTGTCGGTCCAGCGGCGACGTATCGAGATGTGTTGGTCGTCTGCGGATCATGACGACACCTCTTGCCCCTATGAGTGCATCTCGTGGACGGGAACATCGTCGGCCGCCGTCGCGGGCACCAGCGCCATCACTTTTCGACAGCCCTCGCATTGCGCGGGGTCGGGCAGAGGCAGCCTGTTTGCCACGCGCCAGCGCGGCATCGTCGGTCCGATCGGCCGGGTGCGGGCGAGGTGATGCTGCGACCAGACCGCATCGAGCGCGTCGACGAGATAGTCGATGTCTTCGTAACTGTGCAGCGGCGACGGGGTGATCCTCAGCCTCTCGGTGCCGCGCGGCACGGTCGGGTAATTGATCGGCTGAATGTAGATATCGAAGCCATCGAGCAGCCGGTCGGAAACGGCCCGACACTTTGCCGCGTCGCCAACGACGACCGGAACGATATGGCTTGGATTGTGCATATGCGGGATGCCGGCGGCGTCGAGCTTGTCGCGCAGCATGCGCACCCTGTCCTGCTGTGCCCTGCGCTCGCTCTGGCTGGTCTTCAGATGCCGGACGGAGGCTAGGGCACCGGCTGCCAGCATCGGCGGCAGCGCGGTCGTGAAGATGAAGCCGGAGGCGAAGGAGCGCACGAAATCGACGATCGGCCCCGTCGAGGCAATATAACCTCCGACCACTCCGAACGCCTTTCCAAGCGTACCCTGGACGATGGTCAGGCGATCCATGACGCCGTCGCGTTCGGCGACGCCGGCGCCACGGCGACCATAGAGCCCGACCGCATGCACTTCATCCAGGTAGGTCATGGCATTGTAGCGGTCGGCAACGTCGCAAAGTTCCTTGATCGGGGCGATGTCACCATCCATCGAATAGACGGATTCGAATGCGACAAGCTTGGGCCGATCGGGCTCCACCTGTTCCAGGCAGCGGGCGAGATCTTCCGGGCTGTTGTGTTTGAAAATCCGGTAGTCCGCGCGCGAGTGGCGGATGCCCTCGATCATCGAGGCGTGATTGCCTGCATCCGACAGAACGACGCATCCCGGCAACTTGGCCGCAAGCGTCGACAGCGCCGCCCAGTTGGAGACATAGCCTGATGTGAACAGCAATGCTGCTTCCTTGCGGTGTAGATCGGCCAGTTCGCGCTCAAGCAACACATGCGCGTGGTTCGTGCCTGCGATGTTGCGCGTTCCGCCGGCACCGGCGCCGGACAGGTCCAGCGACTGGTGCATGGCGCTTCGGACTTTCTCGTGCTGGCCCATCCCGAGGTAGTCATTCGAACACCAGACCATGACCTCGCGAACACGATCTCCCTCGTGGAGTCTGGCATGCGGAAAAGCGCCGGCCATGCGTTCGATATCGGCAAAGACACGATATCGCCCTTCCTGGCGCAGTCCCTCCAGGGCGTTGGTAAAAAAGACACTGTAGTCCATTGCCCCCTCCTCAGTGCGGTTGGCTCGATCCGTCCGGAATGGTCGATTTCGAACCCTCGTATAGTAGGGCTTTTTAGGAAGGCGTGACACAGACTTAGGTTCAGCGAGGTTTTCGACGTAGGTACCGGCCCCGCAAGACCAAAGTCCGATGTGAGATCTTGCCGTTGACATTTCGCACGACAGAAAGGCCTGCGAGGAGCGCTACCACCGTGCCGGTGGTGCCCACGGCCAGGATGACGACCTTGCGGCAATCGATGGATGAGCGTGCGTCGAGCCGCACGCCGTAGCGCTTTACATCGTTTGCGAGCACGGATTCCCACCCGAGACGGGGTGAGATATGAATTCCTCCCGGTGAGCGACACGGTTTCGTGCGAACGCCTTTCGGTCCTGCAGTTGGCGTGACCGGTTCCGCGCTATCAGAAGCGGCCTATTCGCCCGCGACGACAAGCCCTTCGACAGCGGCCGCTAGCGCATCGAAGCCGGGCTTTTGACGGGCTTTCGAATCGGTGATGAGATGGGCCATCTCTCCGGTCTCGCAGAAGACCGAACGGCTGACGACACCCACCTTGGAATGGTCGGCGAGAATGATCGTCCGGCCGGAATTGCGCACCATGGCACGGGCGATCTCGGCGCCATGGAGAAAATAGTTCATCGCGCCCATCGTGGCGTCGACACCCCAGGGAGCAAGGAGCGCAATGTCCGCGCGGTAGCGCTGGATGTCGTTGATGGTTGCCTCGCCGAAGGTCTCCATCGGATCCTGCTTTACGTTTCCGGCGAGCAGAATGACGCGCGTGCCGCGCGAAAGCTCGCCGGCCCGTTCCGTCAGTTGGCTGGCAACGTCGATGGAATTGGTGAGGATGGTGAGGTTGCTGAGGCCGCTCGGGCCGGCGAGCGCCTCGGCCATCGTCGAACTGGTCGAGCCCGCATCCATGAAGATGGTCTGGCCGCTTTCGAGGTACCCGAGGGCGGCCGCGCAGATCGCACGCTTCTCTTGCAGACGCAGCGTGATGCGCACGCCGAAGGTCGTGTCCTCCCGCGTTACCGGAACAGCGCCGCCGCGCACCCGACGCAACTCCCCTGCCATCTCCATTTCCATGAGGTCGCGGCGGATCGTTTCGCGCGACACGCCGAAATCATCGACGATGCGGTCGATCGATACCTGGCCATAGGCCGCAAGCAGCGAACGGATTTTCTGTTGACGCTCTTCTTGCCACATCGCGAAGCCTCCCTTGCAGCTTCTTGATATGCGACGCCTCGCATTGCCACAAGCGCCATATCGCTCGCCGCATAAAAACACATATTGCCACGAAAAACGCATATTGCCACATTCGACAATTGCCTGTACGTAGATCGCACAGGTCGGACTTACCCGATCAGCATCTTCAATCAGTCGGAGCCAAGGCCGGCGCCCAACCTGCATGCATTGCGGGAACGATGGCGGCTGCCGGCAAACGGGAAAGCGTAAAACAGAGAATGACCAGCGCCGCCCTCATCGAAGACAAACATGTGGCATTCGCCGTGGAGCTGGCGGATATCGCTCGGGCCGTGCTCAGGGAAAACCGCCTGGCGCGGGTCGACGTCTCGGTCAAGGCGGACCGCAGCCTTGTGACGGCCATGGACATCCTCATCGAGGACCGGCTGCGCGGCATGATTTCCGCGCTGTATCCCTCCCACGGCATCATCGGCGAGGAGCGCGACTGGGTCCGCCCCGGCAGCGAACATGTCTGGGTGCTCGATCCGATTGACGGTACGACGGCCTTCATCGCCGGTATGCCCGTCTACGGTACGCTGATCGCGCTTGCCGTCGGCGGCGTGCCGCGCCTCGGCATCATCGACATTCCGGCAATCGACTCGCGCTGGATCGGCGCTGAAGGCCGGCGCACGACGCGCAATGGCCAGAAGGTCAGCGTGCGTTCCTGCGCCTCGCTTGCCGAGGCGATCATGACCAACAGCAACCAGGATTATCTGGCACAGAACGAACGCCCTGCGCTCGACCGGCTGCGCGCGGCCACCAGCGCGCGGGTCTATGGCGGGGCGAGCCTCAACTATGGCCTTCTTGCCGATGGGCGCACCGATCTGGCGCTTGATGGCGGCCAGAAGGTTTTTGATTTCGCGCCCTTCCGGCCCATCGTCGAAGGTGCCGGCGGTATCGTCACGGACTGGGCCGGCGCGCCGCTGACGCTGGAAAGCTCCGGCCAGCTGCTGGGGGCGGGCGACGCCAGGGTGCACGCCCAGGCGCTCGATCTCGTCAAGGACATGAAATCCGGCTCTGCCGTTTCGGTCAGCGCATAAGCCTGAAGACAAAGAAGAGGGAACTCATGGGCATAGCGATCTCCAACCTGTCGGTGCGATACGGCGCCGAGACCGTCATTTCCGGCCTGTCGCTGGATATTCCGCAAGGCTGCTTCTTCACGCTGCTCGGCCCCTCCGGCTGCGGCAAGACCACACTGTTGCGCACCATTGCCGGTTTTGCGCCGGCAAGCGGCGGCCAGATCCGTTTCGGCGGACGCGACGTCACCGAACTGCCGCCGCACAAGCGCGCGATCGGCATGGTGTTCCAGGACTACGCGCTCTTTCCGGACAAGACGGTGGCCGACAACGTCGCCTACGGCCTGCGTGCGCGCGGCGAAAAGGGCGAGGGTGTCGAGCGCAAGGTGAAGGCAGCACTCGAGCGGGTCGGCCTTGGCCATCTGCTTTCCCGCCATCCGGCAGCCCTTTCCGGCGGCCAGCGTCAGCGCGTGGCGCTCGCCCGCGCGCTGGTGATCAAACCGACGGTCCTGCTGATGGACGAACCGCTCTCCAATCTCGATGCGAAACTCCGCGTCCAGATCCGCGAGACGATCATCGAATTGCAGCGCGAGGCGAATATCACCACGGTCTTCGTGACGCACGACCAGGAAGAAGCGCTGTCCATGTCCGATCTGATCGGTGTGATGAACAAGGGCAAGGTCGAGCAGCTGGGCACGCCGCAGCAGATCTATGCGACGCCCCGCACCGGCTACGTCGCCGATTTCGTTGGTGCAGCGAACCGAACAGAGGTTGCCGTGCGCTCGACCTCTCCGGGTCTCGTCGAGTTTGAAGTCGCCGGCAACCGCCTGCTGGCGACGGACGCACTGGAGGGCCCAGCCGAGCACGGTCTCCTCGTTCTTCGACCGGAGGACCTGAAGATTTCTTCAGCGCCGGTTGCCGGCCTGCAATCGTTGCCGGCAACCATCCGTGGCCGGCAATATCTCGGCGCCCGTACCAGCTACAGCGTCGAATGCGCAGGCGGCCTCGTCCTCAATGCGGAACTGCACGGTGCAGGGCACGACGCCTTCCTGCCGGGTGCCTCTGTCCACCTCGGCTTCGATCCCGCCGCGGCACGGGTGATCCGGTCATGAACCCGTCTCTTCTGCGCTCCCCCTGGCCCTGGTTTTCCGCGCTGGCGCTTGCTCTACTCGGCGTCTTCGTCGTCTATCCGCTGCTTTACATCTTCACCGCGAGCTTCTTCGGAGACGGCGGCTCGGGCTGGGTCCAGCTCATGCATGATGGGCGCAGCCTGGCGGCCATCGGCAATACGCTGGTGCTCGCCTGCGTCGTCACGCTGTGTTCGACGCTGATCGGCGTGCCGCTTGCCTATGTCTCGGCGCGCTTCCGTTTCCGCGGCAAGCTGCTGATCACGCTGCTGCCGCTCATCACGCTGGTCATTCCGGAAGTCGTGACGGCGCAGACCTGGCTGATGATCCTGGGCAACAACGGCCTCATCACCCGCTTCCTGAAGGGCCACGGGATCTTCCTCCCGAGTTTCTACGGCTGGTTCGGCCTCATCACGTCGATGAGCTTTATCTACTACACCTATGTCTATATCGGCACGGTGGCAGCCATCGGCAAATTCGATGCACAGCTGGAGGAGGCCGCCCAAAGCCTCGGTACGGCACCGGTGCGCTCGCGCTTCCATGTCATGTTGCCGGTCATTCGCCCAGCGATCCTTGCCTCGGCATTGCTCGTCTTCACCATGGTCGTCGGTAATTTCGCGATCTCGACCATCCTTGGCCACAACGTGCCGCTGCTTTCGGTCGCGATCTATCAGGCGGCCGTGGCGGAGGGCGCGAGCAACCTCACCATGCAGAGCACGCTTGCCAGCACCTCCGTGCTGATCGTCATGGGTCTGCTCTTCGTCAATCGCCGCATCATCGCCAGGGGCCGTTACGAGATCGTGCAGGGCAGGGGCGCCAAGCCCCAACCGCTGAAGGGCGGCCGGGGCGTGCTCGTCAGCGCTGCTGCGGGCGTCGTCGTCGCCATCTCGCTGCTGCCGCTCTTAACTATTGCCGTGGGCGCCTTCACGGTTTCGCGTGGCCCGGTCATGCGCTGGGGGGAATGGACACTCGACAACATGGCCCGCGTCTTCATCACGGCGCCCGGCCCGCTGGTCAATTCGATCCTTTTTGCCGGCATCGCCACGCTCATTTCGGTCGCCTTCAGCACGCTCGTCAGCTACCTCGTCGTCAAGAAGCCCAATCTGGTAACGCCGCTGATCGACTATGTCGCAGCCATTCCACTGGCGCTCTCGGGCACCGTTCTCGGCGTCGGGTTGCTCGCCTCCTTCAACGGCGGCTTCCTCTCGCTGACCGGGACCTCGACGATCATCGTGCTCGCCTATGTCATCCGCCGCATGCCCTTCGGCATGCGCAACGGCCAGGCGATCCTGCACAACATCCCGAACTCCATCGAAGAGGCGTCCATCAGCCTCGGCTCGCCGCCGTTCAGGACGTTCCTGCGCGTGGTGCTGCCGATGATGCTGCCTGCCGTCGCCTCGGCCGCGATCCTGACCTGGACGACCACCGTCTCCGAACTCTCGGCTTCGCTGCTTGTCTATTCCGGCGGCCGCGAAACCCTGCCGATCCAGATCTTCCGGCTGATCGACTCGGGCTTGATGGCCTATGCCTCGGCCTATGGCCTGGTGCTGGTTGCCGTGATCCTGCTGCCGGTCGTGATCGCCACGACCGTGTTCAAGGTGGACCTGTTCGGCTCGAAGTGAAGATCAACGACCATCCGGCCGCGTGAGGGACGCGGCCGATCTCAGACCAACCAGGAGGAACTGCCATCATGAAACTTGCCGCAACGACCATGCTTCTCGCCGGCTTTGCCGCAGCAGGCGCCGCCGCTGCCGATCCCGTGATCTACACCACCAACCCGGTCCCGGCCGTAGAGGCCGTGCAGGCCGTCATCAAGGAGAAGGCCGGGCTGACGACCGGCATCATTACCGGTGGCAGCGGTGTTTTGCTGCGCCGCATCGAGGCGGAGAAGGCCGCCCCCCAGGGCGACGTCTTCTGGTCGTCCTCGGCCAACACGATGGGCGCTTTCAAGGATGTGCTTGAACCCTACACCTCGCCGGAACTGGCCGCCATGCCTGCGGACCTGCGTGTTCCCGAAGATTACTTCCAGCCCGCCAACGTCCATGTCGTCACCGTGATGGTCAACACCGACCAGCTGAACGGTTCCGCGGCGCCGGCCGACTGGAAGGACCTGGCCGATCCGTCCTGGAAGGGTCGTATCGTCCTGCCCGATCCGGCCAACAGCTCGACCGGCTACACGATCGTCTGGGGCCTGTCGAAGCTGCTCGATGAAGCGACCTACAAGGCGCTGGTTGCCAATCTCGTCGTCAGCAGTTCGTCTTCGGCCGTGCCGAAGGGCGTGGCCATGGGCGAATATGCCGTCGGCATCACCTTCGAGACGAACAGCTACAGCTATGTCGACGGCGGCCAGACGGAGATCAGCATCGTCTACCCCTCCTCCGGCACCTTCACGACGCCGGAATTCGCTGCGCTCGTCAAAGGCGCACCGGCTGGCGACAATGCCAAGAAGACAATTGATACGCTGCTTTCCAAGGAAGCGCAGATCGAGTTACTGAAGGTCGCCTTTCGCCGTCCGAGCCGCACGGACATCCAGGTTTCCGACTTCGTGAAGCTGCCGGAACTCGCCTCGATCAAGGTCTTCAAGATCGACGAGGAAGAGGCCGCCCGCAGCCGCGACACATTCCTCGCGGAATGGGCCGCTCTGCCGAAGGCCGGTTCGAGCAAGTAACGATCCTGCCGTGCAAGGAAGCCGCCTCGGGCTCACGCCTCAATGCGGCTTCCTTGCAGCGTGGGGTGGTGTGCGGGCAACTCTCCCGCCCGCACGCCACCATCCCTTGACCTTCCTTGCGCCGGGTCTGACGTCTTTGCCTGTGTCGGGCTGCGTTCCTGGATCAACTCCGCGGCACTGCGGTTCATTCCGCTCGGCGAAATGAACGCCAAGCGCTATGGTGCCGATCTCAAGCAAGTGGAGACATAACAAATGACCGAGAAAGCTGTTTTGGCTGGTGGCTGCTTCTGGGGCATGCAGGATCTGATCCGCGCGCTGCCCGGCGTCATCGAGACCCGCGTGGGCTATACCGGCGGCGATGTGGCCAATGCCACCTATCGCAACCATGGCACACACGCCGAAGCCATCGAGATCGTTTTCAATCCCGAGATGATCAGCTATCGCCGGATTCTGGAGTACTTCTTCCAGATTCACGACCCGACCACGCTCGACCGGCAGGGCAACGATATCGGTACCTCCTACCGATCGGCGATTTACGTTCTTGGGGATGAGCAGCGGCGAATAGCCGAAGATACCATTGCGGATGTGGATGCGTCGGGCCTTTGGCCAGGAAAAACCGTGACGGCGGTCGAGCCGGCCAGCGCTTTCTGGGAAGCGGAGCCGGAACACCAGGACTACCTGAAGCGCTATCCCAACGGCTACACCTGCCATTTTCCGCGGGCGAATTGGGTGCTGCCCAAGCGGGAGGCGGCCGCCTAGGCTGCAGCCCGACCATTTGCGGTAGAGATCATTGTGGCGCCCCGGCTCGAAGCTGGAGCGCCTTTGCCGTTTCTGAGCGATGCCCAGGGTGGCCGACCGGGGACACGCGGGTCCAACCGCCTCGCTCGACGGTGTCATCGGCATCACCCGGCCCGTTGCCGGCACGGTCTTCCACAGTCAGCAAATCGCGACGCCGGGCACGAACCGGCATGAAGCACGTCGATGTTGACGCAAGCACGAATGGAACATATAGTGAACAAATATGAAGAAATCACTCAAAGAACGGCTCGCAATCCTCTCGGATGCGGCAAAGTACGACGCCTCGTGCGCTTCGAGTGGAACCGTCAAGCGAAGCTCGGCGGATACCGGCGGGTTGGGGTCGACGGAAGGCTCCGGCATTTGTCATGCCTATGCTCCCGATGGCAGATGCATTTCGCTCCTCAAGATACTGCTGACGAATTTCTGCATCTATGACTGCGCCTATTGCATCAATCGCTCGTCAAGCAATGTCGAGCGTGCGAGGTTCACGGCGGAAGAAGTCGTCTGGCTGACGATGGAATTCTACCGGCGCAATTATATCGAAGGGCTGTTTCTCTCGTCCGGTATCATTCGGTCATCGGATTACACGATGGAAGAGATGGTCCGCATCGCCCGGGCTTTGCGCGTTGACCACAATTTCTCCGGATACATTCATCTGAAATCCATCCCCGAGGCATCGCCGCTGCTGGTCGAGCAAGCCGGCCTCTATGCCGACCGGCTTTCCATCAACATCGAACTTCCGACAGACGCGGGTCTTGCGGCCTACGCGCCGGAAAAGCGGCCGGCTCACATCCGCAGATCGATGGGGGAGTTGCGGCTGAAGATCGATGAGGCCAATGACGCGACACTGCAGACCAAGCGAAGGAAGCGCTTCGTGCCGGCGGGTCAAAGCACCCAGATGATCGTCGGAGCCGACCAGGCGAATGACCGCGTGGTCCTCGCCACGAGCGCCAGGCTCTACGGCAGTTATGGACTGCGCCGGGTGTATTATTCGGCCTTCAGTCCCATTCCCGATGCATCCCGCAAGCTGCCGCTGATCAAGCCGCCGATGATGCGCGAGCACAGGCTTTATCAGGCGGACTGGCTCTATCGCTTCTATGGGTTCGACATCGATGAAATCACCGCCAACCAGCCGGATGGCATGCTTGATCTCAAGCTTGACCCCAAGCTTTCCTGGGCGCTGGTCAATCGGCATTTTTTCCCGCTCGACGTCAATTCCGCGTCGAGAGAAGCGCTTTTGCGCGTTCCCGGCCTTGGCACGAAGGCCGTCAGGGCCATTCTTTCGGCACGTCGTTTGCGTCGTCTGAGGTTGGAGGATCTTGCCCGGCTGCACATCTCGGTCAAGAAGGTGCGGTCATTCCTGTCGACGGAGGGCTGGACGCCGCACAAGTTGATCGACCGATCGGATTTACGCTCGATGTTCGAGCCCAAGCCCGAACAGCTGGATCTGTTTTGATGCGGGTCGTTGCCCTGGAAGGACGAGGTGAGCTCGGCGAATGGCGCGATGCGGCGCGCAGGCTGCTGCTTGCGGGCGTGCCGCCGGAGGCGGTTGAATGGCGTCAAGAGGCCGATGCAAGCGCCGATCTGTTTGATCGGGAGCGAGGTGATCCGGAGAAGCAAGTGCCGTTGGAGCATGCCTCACCGGCGTTGACGGTGCCCAGGCTGTTCCTCGACCTTGCGGCCACCGCCATCTGTCATGCCGATCCGGTTCGGTTCGGCGTTCTCTACCGGGTTCTCCATCGACTGCAACGGGATCGCGACCTGTTGGGTAACGCGACGGATGGCGACGTCACAGCGCTGCACGGATTGGCCAAATCGGTCCGGCGCGACAGTCACAAGATGACGGCCTTTGTTCGTTTCAAGGAGGTCGGCCCGAGTGGAGACGCAGGCCGTCGTCGTTTCGTCGCGTGGTTCGAGCCGGATCACTACATCGTCGCTCGGGTCGCGCCGTTCTTTCACAGGCGGTTCTTCGACATGGATTGGATGATCGCAACCCCGCGCGGCATCGCCGCTTGGGACGGCAAGCTGCTGGAGGTGTCGTCAACCCCGGGCCAAAAGACCGCGTTGTCGGACGACACCGAAGAACTCTGGCGCACCTATTTTTCCAGCATCTTCAATCCCGCCCGACTGAAGGTGAAGGCGATGCAGGCGGAAATGCCGAAGAAGTACTGGAAAAACCTTCCGGAGGCCTCGCTTATTCCCGCGATGATCGCAGGTGCTGAGGCGAGCGTCGTTGCCATGGGCGAGCGAATGGCACGAGACCCGCCAGCCTTTCATGCGCGAATTGAGGCCGCAGCAAAAGTGCGGGAAGAAGGGCCGCCGGTGCCCGGGACATTGGAGGAACTTCGTGCCGAGGCGTCCCGCTGCACTCGGTGCCCACTCCATTGCAGCGCCACGCAGGCGGTGTTCGGAGAAGGGCCGGCCGATGCCCCAATCATGATCGTCGGCGAGCAGCCCGGAGACCTGGAGGATCTCGCCGGACGACCGTTTGTCGGACCGGCCGGCAAGCTTTTTGACGCGGTGGCCCACGAAGCCGGGCTCGATCGCCGTTCCCTTTATGTCACCAATGCCGTCAAACATTTCAAATACGAGATGCGTGGCAAGCGGCGCCTGCACCAAAGGCCCGATGCTGGCGAGGTGGAACATTGCAGGTGGTGGCTCGACCTCGAACTGGCACTGGTCAAACCGAGGCTGGTCGTGGCGATGGGGGCGACAGCGCTGTTCGCGCTCACCGGAGAGCGCCCGAAGATTGCCAATGTCAGGGGAACGATACGGCGCTCAGACCATGATCCGGCCGTGTTCGTCACAGTTCATCCATCCTTCCTGCTGCGCATTCCGGATGCCGCCCGCCGAGAGGTCGAGATGGTCCATTTCAAGAAAGACCTGGCCGCGGTCGCTGCGTTTGGTGCGCCCGGGTCATAAAAGCGATCGGATGATCGCGAGGCCACCGGTCGCCCGAGATAGCCGCTTGACGTGCGCGGTTGCCAGGAGGGGATTGCGCCTGTCAAAACCTCTCTAGGTGCGCCGTTGGGCTGCCGGTCGAGCCACGGGTGGGAAGAAGGTTGTATTCCGGATCCAGCCATGGCGGGTTTTCCGCGTACATCTCCTCGATCAGCCGTTTGACGAGTTCGATGTACCGGGAATTGTCGCCGACGCGGTGGCTGAGAATGACCGGCGAGGTTGCGCCCTCTCCCTCAAGCAGACGGTAATGCACGTCAGACCGCATCTGCCGTGCGGAGGAGGGGATGATGCAGACGCCGGCTTCAGCGGCCACCAGCCCGAGGGCCGTCTGGATCTCCCGCACTTCCTGGACCTCGGCCGGGCGTGCGTCATGGCTCTGCAGCAGGTTGAGCACATGGTCGGCATAGCCGGGGCGAGGTTCCTTGGGGTAGACGATGACCTTCTGACCGGCAAGGGCGGCGACCGCAAGCGGCGAGGCATCCTCGGCAAGCGGCGTATCTTTGGGTATGGCGACGACTAGGCGTTCTTCGCGCAACACTGTGCCGACCACGTTCGGATCACTATGGCGCAGGCGACCAAACCCCATGTCGATACGACCCTCCTTGAGGGCGGGGATCTGCTGGACGGAGACCATTTCC
The DNA here is from genome assembly GCF_058795755.1 of Ensifer sp. GW823-FHT05D09. NCBI lineage: Bacteria > Pseudomonadati > Pseudomonadota > Alphaproteobacteria > Hyphomicrobiales > Rhizobiaceae > Ensifer > Ensifer sp. GW823-FHT05D09. Next base: position 332,770 of record NZ_JBXAIA010000007.1, read on the forward strand.
AACAGCTGGATATCCACTTCCGGGGCGTGCTGGCGCAGTTTTCGCACGAGCGAGGGCAGCCCGCCATACAAGGTCGAGGCAACGAAGCCGATGGACACGACGCTGTTCTGGTTCAAGCCGATGCGGCGGGTTGCCGCCTGCATCTGTTCGACCCGGCCGAGAACCTGCAGCGCCTGCTCGTAGAAAAGACGCCCTGCCTCGGTCAGCCGGACCGGGCGGCTCTTGCGGATGATGAGGGGGACGCCAAGGTCCTCCTCGAGCAACTGGATCTGCCGGCTCAGGGGCGGTTGGGCGATGTGCAGCATTTGGGCCGCGCGGGTAAAATTTCGCTCGCGCGCGACGGCTACGAAATAGCGAAGCTGGCGGAGATCCATCATTTGCTTGCACCCCTTAGGCCGATTTCGCTGGTGTCGACGATATGCTGCACCGCGGGAAGTGCCGATAGGGTGACATTTTTTCGCCTATGATACCAGAAAGGTATCGTAGCAGACGCAATTGATGTTGGACGGGACTTCGTGCCCGGCGCAAAGTCGCCCCATGAACACGACCTTGACATCCGTTGGCCCGACTGCAGCAGCGTTCCCTCTGGTGGAGCGCATCGAGACCCTGCTCGTCGATCTGCCGACCATCCGGCCGCACAAGCTCTCGGTGGCGACCATGAACGGCCAGACCCTGATGCTGGTCAAAGTCCATTGCAGCGACGGCATCGTCGGCATCGGCGAGGGCACCACGATTGCGGGCCTGGCCTATGGCGGCGAAAGCCCGGAAAGCATGAAGCTTGCGGTCGATACCTATTTTCGCCCCGTCATGGTCGGTCAGGACGCAACCGCGGTTCGGGCGCTGATGGCGCGCATCGGCAAGATGGTCAAGGAGAACCGCTTCGCCAAATGTGCGGTTGAAACCGCACTCCTCGACGCGCATGGCAAGCGGCTCGGCCTGCCCGTCAGCGAGCTGCTGGGTGGGCGTTTGCGAAGCCGCCTGCCGGTCGCCTGGACGCTGGCATCCGGTGATACGAAGACCGATATCGCCGAGGCCGAGAAGATGCTCGACCTGCGCCGTCACAGGATCTTCAAGCTCAAGATCGGAGCACGACCGCTGCGCCAGGACATCGCCCATGTTGCGGCGATCAAGTGGGCGCTCGGCGAACGCGCCTCGGTGCGGGTCGACGTGAACATGGCCTGGAGCGAGACGGATGCTGCCTATGGCATGGCCGCGCTGGCCGACGCCGGTTGCGATCTGGTCGAACAGCCGGTCGCCTCGGCGGCGGCGCTCGCACGGCTTGTGCGTCGCTTTCCCGTCGCGCTGATGGCCGATGAATCGCTGCACGGCGCCGAAAGCGCCTTCGAACTGGCGAAAGTCAGTGGTGCGGACGTCTTTGCCGTCAAGATCGAGCAAAGCGGCGGGCTCTTCAATGCCCAGCGGGTGGCGACGATCGCCGACGCAGCCGGCATCGGCCTTTATGGCGGCACGATGCTTGAAGGCGCCGTCGGCACCGTAGCGTCGGCGCAGGTGTTCTCGACCTTTGCCAACCTCCAATGGGGGACGGAACTGTTCGGGCCGCTGCTCCTGACCGAAGAGATTCTGGCGACACCGCTCGTCTACAGCGAGTTCGAACTAACCGTGCCATCCGGGCCCGGACTCGGCATCGAGCTGGATGCCGAGCGCGTGGCCTTCTTCACCCGCGATGGACTACGCAAGACGATCAGCATTGCCGGGCAGGGAGGCTGAATATGCTCTTTCATGTGCGCATGAACGTGAACATTCCAGACGATCTGCCGCAGGCCGAGGCGGCCGAGATCATCGCCCGGGAAAAGGCCTATTCGCAGGAGCTGCAGAAGAGCGGCAAGTGGCGACATATCTGGCGCATTGTCGGCCAATACGCGAACTACAGCGTCTTCGACGTGAAGGACAATGCGGAGCTGCACGAGATACTTTCCGGCCTTCCGCTGTTCAAGTTCATGGAGATCGAGGTGACGCCGCTCGTGCGGCATCCCTCGTCGGTTCGCGACGACGATAGCTAGATCATCTTTGGCGCTGCGCCCGGGAGGACGCGAATGGCGCGAATTTATTGAGCAATCCAAGAGGAGGATAAAAAATGAACGTGCAGATCTTCGACAGGCCGGAGACACAGGACTTTCTCAAGGTTCTGAGCGGCCTCGACAACAACGGCGGCAGCCCGCGTGTCAAGCAGATCGTCCACCGGATCATGTCTGACCTGTTCAAGGCCATCGACGATCTCGACATCACCCCCGATGAATACTGGACCGGCATCGCCTGGCTCAACGAGATCGGCGCCACCAGCCAGGCCGGGCTGATCTCGCCCGGTCTTGGCCTCGACCATTTCCTCGATGAGCGCCTCGATGCGATCGATGCGGCTCTCGGCATTGAAAATCCGACCCCACGCACCATCGAAGGCCCGCTTTACGTGGCCGGCGCGCCTGTGTCGCACGGATTTGCCCGCCTCGACGATGGCACCGACGAAAACGGCCACACCCTGATCATGCACGGCACCGTCTTCGGCGCCAATGGCAAGCCGTTGCCGGGGGCCACCGTCGAAGTCTGGCACTGCGACACCCGCGGTTTCTATTCCCACTTCGACCCGACGGGAAAGCAGGCGCCGTTCAACATGCGCCGCACGATCGTTGCGGATGAAAACGGCTGTTACAAGTTCCAGAGCATCGTGCCGCATGGCTATGGGGTACCACCCGGCAGCCCGACCGAACGGCTGTTGTCGGCGCTTGGCCGCCATGGCCAGCGTCCGGCCCATATCCACCTGTTCATCAGCGCCGGCGATCACCGCAAGCTGACGACGCAGATCAACATCGAAGGCGATCCGCTGGTCGATGACGATTTCGCCTATGCCACAAGGGACGGACTGGTTCCGGCCGTCACCGAACGGACCGACGAGGCCAGCATCAAGGCCAATGGCCTGGCCGGGCCCTTCGCGGAGATCAAGTTCGACATCCACCTGACGGCGCTGGTCGACGGCATCGACAACCAGGTCAACGAACAGCGCAAGCGCGCGGCCGCCTGAGCGGCAAAACCGGCGGCCCGGATGGGCCGCCATCCCCGACAATCATCGTCATAAACGACTGTGTTGCAAAGGCTGCGCCCTCAAGTGCGCGCTTTGCGGGAGATAGATCATGTCTGCGATCATCGACAAGGCCCGGGACCTCAATCATCTGCTCGCCACCGCCGTGCAGGACGACAAGGAGGCCGGCATATTCCGTTGCCGCCGCGACATCTTCACCAACGAAGACCTGTTCGAGCTGGAGATGAAACACATCTTCGAAAGCAACTGGGTCTATCTGGCCCATGAGAGCCAGATCCCCGACAACAACGACTACTACACGACCTATATCGGCCGTCAGCCGGTGGTCGTCACGCGCGACAAACACGGCGAACTGCATGCGGTCATCAATGCCTGTGCGCATCGCGGCGCGATGCTGTGCCGCCGCAAGCACGGCAACAAGGGCAGCTTCACCTGTCCCTTCCACGGCTGGACCTTTTCCAACAGCGGCAAGCTCTTGAAGGTCAAGGACGAAAAGTCCACGCAGTATCCGCCACAGTTTGGCAAGGACGGCTCGCATGACCTGAGGCGTGTCGCTCGGTTCGAAAGTTATCGTGGCTTCCTGTTCGGCAGTCTCAAGGAAGACGTTCCAGCCTTGGAAGACTATCTGGGCGAGACGAAAGTCATCATCGACCAGATCGTCGACCAGGCACCTGATGGACTGGAAGTGCTTCGGGGCAATTCGTCCTACATTTACGACGGCAACTGGAAACTGCAGATGGAGAACGGTTGCGACGGCTACCACGTCAGCTCCGTGCACTGGAACTACGCCGCCACCATGGGCCGGCGCAACGAGGAAGGCACAAAGGCGGTCGACGCCAACAGCTGGAGCCGCTCGGTCGCAGGGGTCTACGGGTTCGACAACGGCCATATCCTGTTGTGGACCAACACCATGAACCCCGAGGTCCGCCCGGTCTACAACCGGCGGGACGAGATCGCGGCACGGGTTGGCGAGGACAAGGCGGATTTCATCGTCAACCAGACCCGCAATCTCTGCCTCTATCCGAACGTCTTCCTCATGGACCAGTTCAGCACGCAGATCCGTGTGACGCGCCCGATCAGCGTCGACAAGACCGAGATCAGCATTTTCTGCTTCGCGCCGAAGGGCGAAAGTGCCACCGACCGCGCGCTGCGCATCCGCCAGTACGAGGATTTCTTCAATGTCTCCGGCATGGGCACGTCCGACGACCTCGAAGAATTCCGCGCCTGCCAGCAGGGTTACGCCGGAACGACAGCGCTCTGGAACGACCTGTCGCGCGGTGCGCCATTGTGGATCGACGGCCCGGACGAAAACGCCAGGCGCATGGGCATCGAGCCGTTGTTGTCAGGCGAGCGCAGCGAGGACGAGGGGCTTTTCGTCCGCCAGCACGAATACTGGGCCAAGGTGATGCGCGATGCGCTTGTGGCCGAAAAGAGCGGAGTGGTCTCATGAGCACTTCCTACGACGCCATCTGCGCCTTTCTCTATCGCGAAGCACGCCTTCTCGATGATCGCCAATGGGACGAGTGGCTGACCTGCTATGCGCCTGACGTCACCTACTGGATGCCGGCCTGGGACGACGACGATCAACTGACCGAGGATCCGCACTCGGAGATCTCGCTGATCTATTATCCGAGCCGCGACGGATTGGAGGACCGGGTGTTCCGCATCAAGACCGAGCGCTCCGGCGCCTCCACACCGGAACCGCGCACCAGCCACAACGTAACGAATGTCGAGGTGCTGGAGGACCGGGGCGGTGCGGTCGACGTGCGCTACAACTTCCAGACCCTGAATCATCGCTACAAGGTTACCGACCTGTTCTTCGGAACCATGTTCGTCACGCTGCAAAGGCAAGGCGACAGGCTGCTGATCGCCAGCAAGAAGATCGTGCTGAAGAACGATTACATCCGCCAGGTCGTCGACGTCTATCACCTTTGACGCACGTTGCCGGTCGGAACAGGGACTGAAGAGGAGGGTTCCATGAGCTGCTACAGGATCGCATTGAACTTCGAAGACGGGGTCACCCGTTTCATCGAATGCAAGGACGGCGAAAAAGTGCTCGACGCCGCCTTTCGCAACAAGATCAACCTGCCGATGGACTGTTCCGACGGCGTGTGCGGCACCTGCAAGTGCCGGGCCGAGAGCGGCAGCTACGACCTCGGCGATGACTTCATCGATGATGCGCTGACCTCGGACGAAGCCGAAAGCGGCCTGGTGCTGACCTGCCAGATGAAGCCGACATCGGATTGCGTGGTCGCAGTTCCAACGACATCGGCCGCTTGCAAGACCGGACAGCAGAGCTTCTCCGCGACGGTTGCGCGCGTGAGCCCGCACAATGACGCAGCGATCGTGCTCGAGCTCGATATCGACGAGGCGCCGGCTTTCCTGCCTGGGCAATATGCCAACATCGACGTGCCCGGCAGCGGCCAGAACCGTTCCTACTCGTTCAGCACGGCACCTGGCGAGGCGCGCATCGGCTTTCTCATCAAGAAGATCCCCGGCGGGCTGATGAGCAACTGGCTGGAGCGTGCCGAGGTCGGAACCACGCTGCAACTGACCGGGCCGCTCGGCAGCTTCTATCTCCGTGAGGTTCAGAGGCCACTCCTGTTTCTAGCCGGCGGTACCGGGCTTGCGCCGTTCCTGTCGATGCTGGAGGTGCTCGCCCGCGAAAACTCGCAGCAAAACATCCATCTGATCTATGGCGTCACGCGCGATCTCGATTTGGTCCTCGTCGACGAGATTGAGGCCTATGCCAAACGGCTTGCCAACTTCACCTTTGTGACCGTCGTGGCCGAGGAAGCCTCCAGTCATCCGCGCAAGGGCTGGGTCACGCAGCACATGCCGGCCGAAGTGCTCTACGGCGGCGACGTCGACGTCTATCTCTGCGGTCCGCCGCCGATGGTCGATGCCGTTCGCAGGCATTTCGACGAGAACGGCGTGACGCCGAACAGCTTCCACTACGAGAAGTTTACGCCGAATGCGGTCGCGAAGGTGGCCGCATGAGTGCGGGGCGCTTTAAAGGCCGGTTTTCCGGCAAGGTGCTGGTGGTGACCGGTGCGGCGCAAGGTATCGGTCGTGCGGTGGCGATCCGCGCGGCAGAAGAGGGCGGACGGGTTCTGTTCGTCGATCGCGCCGACTTCGTCGCCGATGCTGCGGCCGAGGCCCGGGATGCTGAAACCGCGGCCTTCAACGCCGACCTTGAAGCCTATGAGGGTGCGGCTGCCGCCATGCATTTCGCGGCGGAGACCTTCGGTGGCATCGATGTCGTGATCAACACGGTCGGTGGGGCGATCCGCATGCGGCCCTACGGTGAATTCGAGCCGCAGCAGATCGATGCGGAGATCCGCCGCTCGCTGATGCCGACGCTCTACTGCTGCCACGCCGCGCTGCCGCATCTGTTTGCGCGTGGCGGCGGCACCATCGTCAACGTCTCGTCGAACGCGACGCGGGGCATTCATCGCGTGCCCTATTCGGCGGCAAAGGGCGGTGTGAATGCCCTGACGCAATCGCTCGCCATGGAGCTTGCCGACCGCAACATCCGCGTTGTGGCCGCAGCGCCCGGAGGCACCGAGGCGCCGCCGCGCCGCGTTCCGCGCAATGCAGCGGGCGACAGCGAGGCCGAGAAGGGCTGGATGGGCGAGGTCGTTCAGCAGGTAAGGCAATCCAGCCTGATGAAGAGATACGGGACCATCGATGAACAGGTGGCGCCAATCCTGTTCCTGGCTTCGGACGAGGCTTCCTACATCACCGGAAGCGTGCTGCCGGTTGCCGGGGGAGATCTCGGCTGACGACGTGAGACATGAATGCGTAACGGACTCGGGGAGGAGTGATCATGCGCACCATCGATGTGAATGAAGCGATAGACAACAATCCGTTCGGGAGATTTCAGTGGCTGGTGGTCGCGCTCTGCGCTCTGCTGCTGATCGTTGACGGCTACGACGTCTTCGTCGCCGGCACCGTGCTGCCGACGCTGATTGCCGAGTGGGGCCTGAGCAAGCCGCAGGCTGGGGCGCTCCAGGCCTGGGCCTTGTTCGGCATGATGTTCGGCGCGCTCTTCTTCGGGCCTCTGGCTGACAGGATCGGCCGCAAGAAAGGCATCGCGATCAGCTTCCTGCTGTTCACCGTGTCGACGCTGCTCACCGGCTTTGCCAATTCGCCCGAACAATTCAAGGTCTTTCGGTTCTTTGCCGGCCTCGGTTGTGGTGGGTTGATGCCCAATGCGGTGGCGCTGATGAACGAATATGCGCCCAAGCGTCTTCGTGGCACCATGGTCGCCATCATGTTCTCCGGCTACTCGGTCGGCGGCATGGTCGCGGCCGGTCTCGGTATCGGCATCATTCCACAATTCGGCTGGAAGCCGATGTTCTTCGTGGCGGCGCTGCCATTGCTGCTCCTGCCGATCATCCTGTGGAAGCTGCCGGAATCGCTCGGTTTCCTCATCCGCCAGGGCAAACAGGAGAAGGCGAAACAGATCTACGCGAAGCTCGCGCCTGCACTCGCCCTTGGCGCCAGTGATCGGCTGGTGTTTTCCGAAGCCAAGGGCGCGTCCGCATCAATCGCGGAACTGTTTCGTCACCAGCGTGCGTTGCGCACGCTCATGCTGTGGACCGCCTTTTTCTGCTGCCTGCTGCTCGTCTATCTGCTTTCGTCCTGGTTGCCGAAGGTGTTGCAGGAAGCCGGCTATGCCGAGAAGGCAAGCCTGCTCAGCCTCTTCTCGCTCAATTTCGGCGGCATGGCCGGCGCGATCGTCGGCGGCCGGCTGGGCGACCGCTTCGGTCTGCCAAAGGTGGTGGTCGGCTACTTCGTTGCGGCCACCGCATCCATCGCGCTGATCGGCCTCAATCCGTCGGCAGGGATCCTGTTCCTCATGGTCTTCGTCGCAGGCGCCACCACCATTGGCACGCAGATCCTGCTCTATGCGAGCGTGGCGCAGCTCTACAATCTCTCTGTCCGTTCCACCGGGCTTGGCTGGGCGTCGGGCGTCGGTCGGATCGGCGCGATTGTCGGCCCGACGCTCGGCGGCGTGCTTCTTGCCAAGGAATTTCCGCTTCAACAGAACTTCCTAATCTTCTCGATTCCGGCGGCGGTCGCCGCGCTTGCCATGCTCGTATTTGCAGTCAGCAACGCCCGCAGCTCCGCAGTCGCCCGGCTTGCGACCGCCTGAGGTTATTCGGCTGATGTAGCAAGGCCGACCGCTCGCACTGGATTGTCCCGCCGCCCATTCTGGCCCGCCCCGATGGGCGGCGGACGCTCGACCATCCGGACACCCATCTCTCACCGCAACAACCGGAGCAATTGCGCTGTGACCTATCTTGAGCTTGCCAATCACCGTCTGCATTACCGCATCGATGGATACGCGAGCGACGACAAGCCCTGGCTCGTGTTCTGCAACTCACTCGGCACCGACATGCATATGTGGGACGCTCAGGTGGACGTCCTGTCGGCGCAGTACCGCATCTTGCGCTACGATCGCAGGGGGCACGGGCGATCGTCCGCACCGTCTCCGTCCTATTCTCTCGACGACCTCGGTGGAGATGTCCTGGCGCTGCTGGATGCGCTGGACATCGCGCGAACGCATTTCTGCGGGCTATCGATCGGCGGTCTCACGGGACAGTGGCTGGGTATTCACGCCGGCAAGCGTCTCGGCAAACTCGTCCTATGTGCGACCGCTGCGAAGATCGGCACTGCGGAAGGCTGGGCGGCGCGTATCGAGGCTGTGCAAACCGAAGGGCTGGAGGCGCTGGTGCCCGCGACGGCAGAGCGTTGGTTCACACCGAAATCGCGCGTTTCCCAAGCGCGATCTGTCGCCAAGGCGCTCGACAGTTTCGCCGCCACTTCGCTCGATGGATATGTGGGATGCTGCGCGGCTCTGGCAAAGGCCGACCTGAAAAATGCGCTTGCCCAGATAGAAACGCCCGTGCTGGCCATCTCCGGCGAGCAGGATCCGGTTTGCCCGCCGGCGGATCTCGACGATATCGCAGCCGCAGTTCAGCGCGGTCGCCACGTGTCGTTGCCGGGACGGCATATCGTCAACATCGAGTCCGCCTCCTCGTTCAACGCCGTGCTTCTGGAATTCCTCGGGAACGAGGCCACAACACGCCCTTGCGAACCCGGCAGCTGACGCCGGGCCTGCATTATCGGTGCCGAATGCCCGCCAAGGGCTGCAGCTGGCGCCAAATGGCATTGCCGAAGGCGCGGACACGCGGAAAAAGGGCAAAAAAAGGGGCCGTCGGAAAACCGCGGCCCTTAAGTGTGAAGGTCAATAAACCTCCAGAGGGGAACAGCTGCTGCGGCGGAACTGGGAGGAGACCGCCATGTGCATCAGCTGCAGGCGTTATGCTCGTTTTTTGATCAGTTGGAAAACATTTTTTGTGCAATGCAGCTATGCGTGCGCTGCACTGCACCCGGATGCCTGGCTGCGACCGTGCCGGCCGGTGCCTGTCTACACGTCGCATTTGGCGATGCCGACCCTGATGGATGCGGCGCCGCCATTCAGGTCCGCTTTGCCGAGTTCACTGCGTCCCGGCTTTTGGCGGCGACGCTCGAATACATCCCGGTTGTGCGAAACTCGGTAGGGTTCGCCCCGAAATGGCGTCGGAAGACTTTGGCGAAATAGTTCGGATCCTCGAAGCCGGACATGTTCGATACCTCCTTGACGGACAGATGCGCCGCCTTCGTCAAAAGTTTCGCTGCCCGTTGCAACCTTTTACGCAGCACGAACTCCGCCGGCGGCATGCCCTCGCTGGCGGCAAAGACGCGCGAGAAATGTGCGCGGCTGAGCCCCGCGACCTCGGCCAGTTTCTCGACGGGCAGGGGATGCTCAAGGTTCGCCATGATATGCTGGATGACCTGTTGCATCGTCCGATACTCCTGGCTGAAGACCGGATGGGCGCCGAAGACGTCGTCGTAGAGGGCCATCGCCGCCTCATAGGCGATGGCCGACGCACTGCCTGACGCTTCGCCGCCACCTGAAATCAGCCGCAGGCTGCAGTCTGCCAGATGCTCGATCGTCTCGGGCTTCAGATTCAAGATCGGCCCGGTTGTCGAAAGTATGGCCTTGTGAATGCGCAGTGCCTCCTCGCCGTTCATCGAGATCCAGAAGAATTCCCACCGACCGCCCTGTTCGAGCCAGTAGCGGTGATTGTGCGGGACCATGAGCAGCAACGTTTCGCCTTCGCGCACACGGTGGTTGCGTGTCTCGTAGCGCAGGTTCCCGGCGCCTGAGAGGGTGTGCTGCAGCACGGTGAACGGCGTCTGGCCCCGCTTGCGACCGTCCCAGTCGTAGCTTGCATCGGTGCGAATCTCATAGCCCGTGCTGGTCGGCATCGTGTGCAGGCTATGACGTCCGCGCGGCAGCGAGACCGTCTTCATCGCCGGGCCGTTCTCGATCAATCTTTTCAGCACAGAATTACCCATGAAAGCACAATACCTCTCTGGTGACATCACGCATTATACGCATAATGCCTCTCAACAACGCAAGATGGCTGATTTTGAGCGATATGGACGGAACGGATCGGCAGGGGAAGCACGCTTAGGTGTAACCTTCCGGTTGAACCAATTTTACCCAATCTCTCACATCCAGCCGAACGAGCAGCGACGAGGACAGCATGGGTAACTTCAAGATTGCCATCATTGGCGCCGGCAGCGTCGGATTCACCAAGAAGCTCTTCACCGATATTCTCTGCGTGCCGGAGTTCCGTGATGTCGAGTTTGCGCTGACCGACGTCAGCGCAAACAATCTCCAAATGATCAAGTCGATTCTCGACAGGATCGTCGAGGCCAACAACCTGCCGACCAAGGTCACCGCCTCGACCGACCGGCGCGAGGCGATCGCAGGCGCACGCTATATTATCAGCTGCGTGCGGGTCGGCGGCCTCAGCGCCTATGCGGACGACATCCAGATCCCGCTGAAATACGGTGTCGACCAGTGCGTCGGCGATACGATCTGCGCCGGCGGCATTCTCTATGGCCAGCGCAACATCCCGGTGATCCTGGATTTCTGCAAGGATATCCGCGAACTGGCCGAGCCGGGCGCGAAATTCCTCAACTATGCCAACCCGATGGCGATGAACACCTGGGCGGCGATCGAGTACGGCAAGGTCGATGCGATCGGGCTTTGCCATGGGGTTCAGCACGGCGGTGAGCAGATCGCCGAAATCCTCGGCGCCAAGGACGGCGAACTCGACTTCATCTGCTCGGGCATCAACCATCAGACGTGGTTCGTCGATGTGAGGCTGCGCGGCCGCAAGATCGGCAAGGACGAGCTGGTTGCCGCCTTCGAGGCGCACCCGGTCTTTTCCAAACAGGAAAAGCTGCGCATCGACGTGCTCAAGCGCTTCGGCGTCTATTCCACCGAAAGCAACGGCCACTTGTCGGAATACCTGCCCTGGTATCGCAAACGGCCTGACGAAGTGACGCGCTGGATCGACATGTCGGACTGGATCCATGGTGAGACCGGCGGCTATCTGCGCCACTCGACCGAGACACGTAACTGGTTCGAGACTGAGTTCCCGCAGTTCCTTGAAGCCGCCGCCAGGCCGATCGATCCTGCTCGCCGTTCCAACGAGCATGCGAGCCATATCCTCGAGGCTCTGGAGACCGGGCGCGTCTATCGCGGCCACTTCAATGTGAAGAACAACGGCGTGATCACCAACCTGCCGTCGGACGCGATCATCGAATCGCCCGGCTTCGTCGATCGCTTCGGCATCAACATGGTCGCGGGCATCACGCTTCCCGAGGCTTGTGCTGCCACCTGCATTTCATCGATCAACGTCCAGCGCATGTCTGTCCACGCGGCGATCTCCGGCGATATCGATCTGTTGAAGCTTGCGGTTCTGCACGACCCCCTGGTCGGCGCCGTCTGCACGCCGGAAGAAGTCTGGCAAATGGTCGACGAAATGGTCGTCGCTCAGGCGCAATGGCTTCCCCAGTACGCCGACGCCGTGCCGGCGGCCCGCGAGCGCCTGAGCAAGGCAACGGTCAGGACCCGCGAATGGAAGGGCGCTGCCCGCCGCGAAATCCGATCGATCGAGGAACTGCGCGCCGAGAAGGAAGCGACGACATTGCGTGCGGCTGGCTGACAGGCCGAGGCGAGAGGACGCGGCAGCTTGGGAGAGCCGCCCCCTCGGATCAGACGCGCGTCTGCGAATGAAGGAAAATGCGTGAGGAGCAAGCCGTGCCGTTTCGGTCCGGCGTGAAGCATGAGGGAGAGAGAAACGATGAACGCAATGCGCCATTTTAGACTGCGAGCCGCCCTGATGGTCGGCGTATCGACCTTTGCCGTGCAAGCCTGGGCTTCCGAGCCGACCGTGGTGCCCGAACAGCCGCCATTTCCCGCACAGGGCAAGATCACCTATGTGCCCCGCGATTCCATCCTCGAATACAAGGCTTTGCCGGAGTATCGGGAGCCCGATTGGGTGACCGAGAAATTCGTGAAAACCGGCAAGCTTCCGCCGGTTGCCGAACGGCTGCCGAAGGAGCCCCTCGTGTTCAAGACGGGCAACATGCCCGACGGCCTCGGCGTCTATGGCGACACGATGCGCCACGTCGTCGGTGGGCGTCCGGAAGGATGGAACTACTCGGCCGGACAGACGCAGGGCTGGGGCGGCATCGACATCGAAATGTTCGAGTGCCTGACCCGGACGGCGCCGCTTTACCAGGTCGAGGCAAAGGACATGGAGCCGCTGCCGAACCTCGCCAAAAGCTGGGAGTGGTCACAGGACGGCCACAAGCTGACCATGCACCTGATCGAAGGGGCCAAATGGTCTGATGGCGTTCCGTTTTCGTCTGATGACGTGATGTTCTACTGGGAGGACAATGTCGTCGATCCGAACGTCTCGCCGCTCAACGGTGCGACGCCGGAAACGTTTGGAGAAGGCACGACGCTGAAAGCCATCGACGCCAACACGGTGGAATGGACCTTCAAGGAAGCGTTCCCGCGCCAGCATCTCTATTCGATGGCCTACGGCACCTTCTGCCCGGGCCCAGCGCATATCCTCAAGACGAAGCACCCGAAATACAACAAGGACATGACCTACGATCAGTACAAGAACGGCTTTCCGCCGGAGTACCTGAACATTCCGGTCATGGGCGCATGGGTGCCGGTCGAGTATCGCTCGGACGACATCATCGTGCTGCGCCGAAATCCGTACTACTGGAAGGTCGACGAGGCCGGCAACCAGCTGCCTTACCTCAATGAGATGCATTACAAGCTGTCGACCTGGGCCGACCGCGACGTGCAGGCAATCGCCGGCTCCGGCGACTTCTCCAATCTCGAGCAGCCGGAGAATTTCGTCGAATCCCTGAAGCGCGCCGCATCGGAAACGGCACCCGCGCGCCTTGCCTTCGGTGCCCGCCTGATCGGCTATAACCTGCACATGAACTTTTCCGGCAATGGCTGGGGCGATCCGGATGAACGCGCCAAGGCCGTACGCGAGCTCAATCGCAACGCGGACTTCCGCAAGGCCGTGACGATGGCGATCGATCGCAAGAAGCTCGGCGAGTCGCTCGTCAAGGGCCCGTTCACCGCGATCTATCCCGGCGGACTGTCGTCCGGCACCAGCTTTTATGATCGTCAGTCGACGGTCTATTATCCCTTCGATCTCGAAGGCGCCAAGGCGCTGCTTGAAAAGGCGGGCTTGAAGGACACGGATGGCAACGGCTTCGTCAACTATCCCGCCGACACGCTGGGCGGCAAGGATGTCGAGATCGTGCTTCTCGTTACCTCCGAGTACAACACCGACAAGAATCTCGCCGAAGGCGTGGTCGGGCAGATGGAAAAACTCGGGCTGCGCATCGTCCTCAATTCGCTGGACGGCAAGCAGCGCGACGCCACCAACTATGCCGGACGCTTCGACTGGATGGTGCATCGCAACGGCGCCGAATTGTCGTCCGTCGTGCAGAACACGCCTCAGCTGGCTGCCACCGGTCCACGTACAAGTTGGCATCACCGCGTGCCGGAGAGCGGCGAACTTGATCTGATGCCGTTCGAACAGGAACTCGTCGACATCGTCAACAAGTTCATCGCCAGCAACGACAACGACGAGCGGGCTGATCTGATGAAGCAGTATCAGAAGGTCTCGACGAGCAATGTCGATACGGTCGGCCTGACGGAGTATCCGGGCGCGCTGGTCATCAACAAGCGCTTCTCCAACATTCCAAGCGGTGCGCCGATCTTCATGTTCAACTGGGCGGAGGACACGATCATCCGGGAGAGGGTGTTCGTGGCTGCCGACAAGCAGGGGGACTACGAGTTGTTCCCCGAGCAGCTGCCGGGCAAGCCTGGTGAAGGCGGCCCGATCAACTGACCCTTCGCGGCATTCGCTCCGGCCGCAGCCGATCGTGGCCGGAGCGATCCTTCAACAACACAAGAGAACCTAACAGCCATGTTCCGATTTCTGCTTGTGCGCATCGCATCCGCCATACCCGTGCTCTTCGTGCTGAGCGTCGTCACGTTCGCGATCATTCAGGCCCCTCCGGGCGACTACAGCGACTATATTCGCTCGCAGCTGATCAACCAGGGTGGCGCCTCCTTCGAGGAAGCGGATGCCCAGGCCCAGGCCTACAAGGTCGCCAACGGCCTCGATAAGCCGATGGCGGTTCAGTATGTCAACTGGATCACTGGCATTCTGACCCGCGGCGACTTCGGCCATAGCCTGTTCTACAACAAGCCGGTGGCGGACGTGGTCGGCGAACGGCTGCCGCGCACACTGGCGCTGGCGCTGGTTTGCCACATCCTCGCATCGATCATCGGCATCACCTTCGGCATCCTTGCCGCCACGCGGCAATATTCCTGGATCGACAGCCTGCTGTCGGGCATTTCCTTCCTCGGCATGACGGTGCCGCGCTTCCTGATGGCGCTGATCATCGTCTATATCCTGGTCTTCCACTTCAACGTGACGGAGATCAACAGCTTCCATTCCGCCCGCTACGGCGGCGCGCCCTGGTCCTGGGATAAATTCGTCGATCTGCTGAAGCATGTCTGGCCGGTGATCGCGATCGCCACTTTCGGCGGCCTCGCCTACAACATGCGCGTGATGCGGGGCAATCTGCTCGACACGCTGAACGCCCAATACGTCGAGACCGCTCGTGCCAAGGGGCTTTCGGAGGGGGCGGTCATCATGCGCCATGCCGTGCCGAATGCGCTGCACCCGCTGGTCATGTATCAGGGCGTGGTTCTGCCCTATATGCTCACTGGCGAAATCGAGACCGCGATCATCTTTGCCCTGCCAACCGTCGGGCCGGCCATCGTCGGCTCCATGTGGGTCGGCGACGTCTATGTTACCGCCACCTTCATGCTGGTGCTGTCGGCGACGCTCATCATCGGCAACATCATCGCGGACATGCTGCTGGCGATGCTCGATCCGCGAGTGCGGCTTGGCGGAGGTGCACACGCATGAAGGCCGACATTCAAGACATCATCGCCGTGCCGGCACCGGCTGCTCATCACGGCAACGAGACCTATCTGGCGCTCGTCTGGCGCCGCCTCAAGCGGTCCTGGACCGGCATGGCCGGCCTCATCCTCGTCTGCCTGCTGATGCTGATGACGATCTTTGCGGAGTTCTTCTCGCCCGTCGATCCGAAGCTGACCGGCGTCGCCTTTGCGCCGCCGCAAGTAATCAGCATCACCGACCAGGACGGCAACTTCGTCTGGCCGCGCACCTACCAGGTGGGCGAGGGCACCGAGCTCGACCCGATCACCTTCCAGCCGATCGTCGGCCCTGACTATGCCAATCCCAAGGACCTCGGGTTCTTCGTCAAGGGGTTCAGCTACCGGCTTCTTGGCGTCCTGCCGACGGACCGGCATTTCTTCGGCGCCGTCGATGGAACGCCGGTCAATTTCCTCGGCACAGACAAGTTCGGCCGGGATGTGCTGTCGCGCATCTTCCATGGCTCGCGCGTATCCCTGATGATCGCATTGACGGTGGTGTTCATCGTCACGGTCGTTGGAACTACGATCGGCATGGTGTCGGGCTACTTCGGCGGCCGCTTCGACATCTGGATGCAGCGCTTCGTCGAGCTGGTGCTGGCCTTTCCGCAACTGCCGCTCTATCTGGCGCTGACGTCGCTGATCCCGGTGACGGCGCCGACCAACGTCTTCCTCGCCTTCGTCATCTTCGTCATGTCGGCGCTCGGCTGGGCACAGATGTCGCGCGAGGTGCGCGGCAAGACGCTGGCGCTCGCCAGGATAGACTACGTGCGGGCAGCCATGGCGATCGGCGCCACCGATCGTCGGATCATCTTCCAGCACATCTTTCCCAACGTCATGAGCCACGTCATCGTCGCGGTGACGCTGGCGATCCCCAACGTGGTGCTGCTGGAATCGTTCCTCGGCTTCCTCGGGTTTGCGGTCAAGCCGCCTTTGATGTCCTGGGGACTGATGCTGCAGGATACCGCCACCTATTCCGTCATCGGATCCTATCCCTGGATCCTGTCGCCCGTCGCCTTCGTGCTGATCACCGTCTTTGCGTTCAATGCGCTTGGCGATGGCCTGCGCGACGCCGTCGATCCCTATTGAGGAGGCGCCCATGGCACCCGTTGACCTAAACCTGCTTGCGCCCGAACAGCGGCACGATCATGCTGCAGCCATCGGCTCTCCGATCATCGACGCGCGCCATGTGGCGGTGAAATTCAAGGTCGAGGGCGGTCTCGTCGATGCCGTCAAGGACGTCTCCTTCCAGCTCTACCGCGGCGAGACGATCGCCGTGGTCGGGGAATCCGGATCCGGAAAATCGGTGACCGCCCGCACGGTCATGGGATTGCTCACCAAGCGCGCAAGCGTGTCGGAGCGGTCCAGCATCGCGTATGACGGCCGGAACGTGCTGAAGTTCTCCGATCGCCAGCGCCGGGCGCTACGCGGAAACCGCATCTCGATGATCTTCCAGGAGCCGATGAGCTCGCTCAATCCGGTCTACACCATCGGCGCCCAGATCATCGAGGCCATCCGGGTGCATCAGAAGCTGAGCCGCAAGCAGGCAACCGTGCGCACGCTGGAATTGTTGCGCCAGGTCCAGATTCCTGACCCGGAAGCGCGTCTCAACCAGTATCCGCACCAGCTGTCCGGCGGCCAGCGGCAGCGCATCATGATCGCCATGGCGCTCGCCAACAACCCGGACGTGCTGATTGCCGACGAGCCGACGACGGCGCTCGACGTCACCGTGCAGGCCCAGATCCTCAACCTCATCCGCGACCTGCAGAAAACGCTCGGCATGGCCGTAATCCTGATCACGCACGATCTGACCGTCGTCAAGCAGTTTTCGGACTATGTCTACGTCATGCAGAACGGCGAGGTGAAGGAGCACAACACCACGTCAGCCCTGTTTGAAAACCCGCAGCACCCATATACCCGACACCTGCTCAACTCCGAGCCGAGAGGCAATGCCAACCCGATGCCGCCGGGCTCGGCCGCCATCCTCGAAGGTCGCTCGGTGCGCGTTTCCTTCATGCTGCGGGCGGGCGGCTTCTTCAAGCCGCAACTCAAGGAGCTGGTCGCTGTCGACAGCCTCAGCCTGAAGCTTCATCGTCACGAGACATTGGGTCTCGTTGGCGAATCCGGCTCGGGCAAGACAACGTTCGGCCAGGCTCTGGTCAAGTTGCTACGGGCGGAAGGCGGCGAGATCCTGTTCGACGGTGAGCCGATCCAGAACAAGACCCGCGACGAGATGCGGCCGCTGCGCTCGCGCATGCAGATCGTCTTTCAGGACCCGTTCTCATCGCTCAATCCTCGCATGTCGGTCGGCCAGATCATCGAGGAGGGCTTGGTCGTCAACAGGCTCGGCGCCACGCGCAACGAGCGGCTGGAGCGGGTAAGGGAAGCGCTGAACAGCGCCGGCCTTCCCACCAACATCCTGTCGCGTTTCCCGCACGAGTTTTCAGGCGGCCAGCGGCAGCGTATCGCGATCGCCCGGGCGATCGCATTGGAGCCGGAGTTCATACTGCTCGACGAGCCGACGTCGGCGCTCGATCTCTCGGTTCAGGCACAGATTATCGAACTGCTGCGCAAGCTGCAGGACGAGAAGGGACTGAGCTACCTCTTCATCTCCCACGATCTCAAG
This sequence comes from Ensifer sp. GW823-FHT05D09, assembly GCF_058795755.1. Lineage (NCBI taxonomy): Bacteria > Pseudomonadati > Pseudomonadota > Alphaproteobacteria > Hyphomicrobiales > Rhizobiaceae > Ensifer > Ensifer sp. GW823-FHT05D09. The sequence continues at coordinate 350,872 of NZ_JBXAIA010000007.1, forward strand.
GTCGTGCGCGCACTTTGCCACCGGGTGGTGGTGATGCAGCACGGCAAGATCGTCGAAGAGGGGCCGGTCGAAGACGTACTTTCCCATCCCAAGACCGCCTACACGGAACGGCTCGTCAGAGCCGCGTTCGAAGTGGCTGCCTAGCACAAAAGAGGCATTTCATGACGAGACAACCCAAAATCACCTTCATCGGCGCCGGCTCGACCGTGTTCATGAAAAACATCATCGGCGACGTTCTGCAGCGACCGGCGCTGGCGGATGCGAGGATCGCGCTGATGGACATCAATCCGCAACGGCTGGAGGACAGCGAAGTCGTCGTTCGCAAGCTGATTTCAACGCTCGGCACCAAAGCCACCATCGAATTGCACGCCAACCAGCGCAAGGCCCTCGACGGCGCCGATTTCGTCGTCGTTGCATTCCAGATCGGCGGTTACGAGCCCTGCACGGTGACGGATTTCGAAGTGCCGAAGAAATACGGCCTGCGCCAGACCATCGCCGACACGCTCGGCGTCGGTGGCATCATGCGCGGCCTGCGCACCGTGCCGCACCTCTGGAGCATCTGCGCCGACATGACAGAGGTCTGCCCGGACGCGATCCTGCTGCAATACGTCAACCCGATGGCAATCAACACCTGGGCGATCGCCGAGAAGTATCCGCACATCAAACAGGTCGGTCTTTGCCACTCCGTGCAGGGCACGGCGATGGAACTCGCCGAGGATCTGAACATTCCCTATGAGGAGATCCGCTACCGCTCCGCCGGCATCAACCACATGGCGTTCTTTCTGAAGTTCGAGCATCGTCAGGCGGACGGGTCCTACCGCAATCTCTATCCCGATTTGCTGCGTGGCTACCGCGAAGGTCGCGCGCCCAAGCCCGGCTGGAACCCGCGCTGCCCGAACAAGGTGCGCTACGAGATGATGACCCGGCTCGGCTACTTCGTCACCGAAAGCTCGGAGCATTTCGCCGAGTACACGCCCTACTTCATCAAGGAAGGCCGCGACGACCTGATCGAAAAATTCGGCATCCCGCTCGACGAATATCCGAAACGCTGCATCGAGCAGGTCGAGCGCTGGAAGGGGCAGGCGGCAGCCTATCGCTCCGCCGACAAGATCGAGGTCAAGCCGTCGAAGGAATATGCTTCGTCGATCATGAACTCCGTCTGGACGGGCGAACCCTCTGTCATCTACGGCAACCTGCGCAACAATGGCTGCATCACCTCGCTGCCCGACAATTGCGCCGCCGAAGTGCCCTGCCTTGTCGACGAAAACGGCATCCAGCCGACATTCATCGGCGATCTTCCGCCGCAGCTGACGGCGTTGATCCGCACCAATATCAACGTCCAGGAACTGACGGTCGCCGCCCTGATGACCGAAAACCGCGAACACCTTTATCACGCGGCGATGATGGATCCGCACACGGCCGCCGAACTCGATCTCGACCAGATCTGGGCGCTCACCGACGATCTGCTCGCCGCTCACGGCAACTGGATCCCGGAATGGGCGAGAAGTGCCAGAAAGGTTCACGCCGCGTAGCTCTTTCTCCCGGTCGCGCGGCCAGGAAACCCCGGAACCTCCCAGTTCCGGGGTTTTCCCTTGGGGGGTCGGAGTGTCAGCGTGCTTGAAGACGATTAGGGCGCGGTGGCGCAGGGCAAGCCAGGAGCGACGCCGGAATTTCAGTCCAGCCCATGGCAGGCAGGTGCCATGGGCGACGGGCCAAGCTTACACTCTTCCTGCTTTAGACCCGGTGTCATCGCAGTCGGTTGCCGTTCTTGTCGAAAAGGAAGGACCTGGACGCAGCGATTGCGACGGTCAGGGTCTCTCGGCTGGCGATATCGCGAACATCGCCATGCTCGATAATGATGCGCTCTTCGTCGGAGACGTGGGCGTAGACATAGCTGGTATTGCCGAGATGCTCCGCAACATCGACCTTGACTTTGACGTCCGTGTCGCCTTTCCCCTGTGCGAGAAAATGCTCCGGCCGTACGCCGAGCGTGACGACATCCCCGACCGCGATGGATGACGCGGCAATGGGAAGGGTCAGATGGACATCGGGCTGGCTTGTCAGCGCAACCGTTACATTTCCGGCAGCTATCGACGCCACGTTTGCTTTGAGAAAATTCATGCGCGGCGAGCCGATGAAGCCGGCAACGAAGGTGTTTGCCGGGTCGTCGTAAAGCGCAAGCGGCGCGCCCACCTGTTCGACCACGCCTGCCCGCAACACAACGATCTTGTCGGCAAGCGTCATCGCCTCCACCTGATCGTGCGTGACGTAGATGACGGTCGACTTCAACTCCTTGTGCAGCTTGGCGATCTCGACGCGCATATGGACGCGCAGTTCGGCGTCGAGGTTCGACAAGGGTTCGTCGAACAGGAAGACGTGGGGGTTGCGCACGATGGCGCGGCCGATCGCGACGCGCTGTCGCTGGCCGCCCGAGAGTGCCTTCGGCTTGCGATCCAGCAGCGGCTCAAGCTCGAGGATGCGCGCTGCATCGTTGACCCGGTTGTCGACGTCCGCCTTCGCCATGCCGGCGAATTTGAGCGCGAAACCCATGTTCTCGCGCACGGTCATGTGCGGATAGAGGGCATAGGACTGAAACACCATGGCGATGCCGCGCTTGGACGGATCGACATCGTTCATCACCGTGCCGCCGATCGAAAGTTCGCCGGAGGAGATGTCCTCCAGTCCGGCGATCATGCGCAACAGCGTCGACTTTCCGCAGCCCGAAGGCCCGACGAAGACGACGAACTCCCCTGCCTCGATCGACAGATCGACTCCCTTGATGATTTCGAGCGCGCCGAAGCGCTTGCGAATGTCGGCGAGACGGACTTCGGCCATGGTGACTACTCAGTTGACGGTAAAGGTGATGGACTGGGTGTCGAAGCGGCGGCTCGTCACCGTCAACTCGAGCTTGCCCTTGGTCTCGCCGGCCTCGATCCAGAAGCCGGTCGCTCCGCCTTTCAGCGTGTGTTCGGACGGACCGATGATCCGGCCCTGACCTTCGAGTGACAGCATGACCGGCTCCTCGAAATAGGGCAACAGGTTGCCGCATTGGTCGAGGGCCCGCACCACGACGCGCACGGCATCTTTTTCGCCAGCGCGAAGCTCCGTGTCGTCGGCGATGACCTCGAGCGAGGCCGGGACGGGATCGGCCGGCAGCGTCAAGGTCTTGACGGGCTTTCCGTCGACGTAGCCGGTAAAGGTGCCCTCGCGCCAGACACGGCCCCAGGTGCCGAATTCTTCAGGCGTCACGCTGCGCAGGTCGAGCACGACGGGGGGGTGCGGCAGATGCGGGTAATTTTCCCTGTCCGGATAGATCGTCTTCGCCGGCCACTCGCCGAACTTCACTTCGACATAGTCGCAGTTCGTCAGCACGATCAGCGGCAGCACGCCGCCGATATTGCGCTCACCGCGCGCCCAGAAGGTGACCGGCTGAAGCACGACATTGTCCTTCGGATCCCCTTGCGAGGCGTAGGCATAGGCGGCCAGTTTCGGGATCCGGTACATGTCGAGCACGCCGTGATAGCAGATGCGGTCGCCGGCGCCGAAATCCTTGTGGGTGTTGTAGTCGTACATGCACCAACCGGTGGAGCCGGAGATATCCCGGTCGCCGGCAACGGCGTTGAGGATCAGGAGATGCCGGGTCACGTGCTCGGCCTGGCGCTGTTCCTGGTCGAAGCGCTTGGTCGGATACATGTGACCGTTGTATTCGGTGATCATGTAAGGGATCGGCCGGGTAATGCCCGTTGTCTCGACGCGATCGCGCAGCACCACGCGTCCACGATTGTTGCCGGGCAGCTCCTCATTGCCGAGGATGAAGTCGTTCATCGTGTAGACGTCTTCGAGCAGTTCCGAATTGGTGATGAAGCGCACGCCGCCGGTCTGGCGGGTAGGATCAAGCTCGCGGGCAAGACGGTTCGTCTCCGCGTAGAACGCGTGGTTGTCCTGGCTTTCGTTGATGCGAACGCCCCAGATGATGATCGAGGGATGGTTCCAGTCCCGCTCGATCATCCGGCGCACATTCTCGATCGATTCCTTCTGCCAGGCGTCACCGCCGATATGCTGCCAACCCGGAATTTCCTCGAAGACAAGCAGGCCGATCTCGTCGCAGCGCTCGATGAACCACTTCGACTGCGGATAGTGCGATGTGCGCACGATGTTGCAGGCGAGCTCATGTTTCAGGATGTCGGCATCCTTCTCCTGCGCGCGCCGTCCCATCGCATAGCCGGTGTGCGGAAAGGCCTGGTGACGGTTCAATCCGCGCAGTTTCAGCGGCCGGCCGTTCAGCAAGAAGCCTTCCGGTGTGAAGAGGGCGGTGCGGAAGCCGAAGCGTTGGGTCAGCACGTCTTCGCCGTGTTCGGTCTCGAGTTTGAGCGACAGGGCGTAGAGCGCCGGATTGTCGATATCCCAAAGCTCGATGCCGGCGAGATCGGAGAACGTGAACATCGCCTCGTTGCCATCAACCGTAACCGAGGACGCAGCAACGTCGCCGCCACCCTTGCGGCGGATCTTTGCAGCCAGCGTGCCAGAGAAGGCGAGGTTTTCCGGATTGGCGAGGAAGACGCGGGCGGTGACGGATTTCTTCTCCGCCAGTGCGTCCGGCGTCTCGATCTTCACATTGGCGATCGAGACCGGGCTTGTCACCTTTAGCCAGACGTCGCGGTAGATGCCCGCATAGCAGAGATAGTCGATCTGGCCGCCGAAGGGTGGAATCTCTGGGTTCTCGGAGCCGTCGATCTTGACAGTGATCAGGTTTTCTCCGCGCACCAGATGCGGCGTCAGCCGTGCCTCGAAAGGCGTGTAGCCGTCCTTGTGCGCGATGATCTCCTTGCCGTTGAGATAGACGACGCTGTCGGCCATGGCGGCATCGAAGACCAGCGACACTTCGCGGCCTTCGAATTCGGCGCGCCAGTCGAGGCGCTTCTGATAGGTAAACGGCTTCTGGTAATCGGTCTCGTCGAAATAGTTGTAGGGCAGCTCGACGGCGCTGTGCGGCAACCGCACGGTTTCGCCCGTCTGGAGCGAATGCACATGCGTCGGTTCGAAACCGTCGCGGAAGACCCAGTTGGCATTGAAGTTTTCGGTAATGCGCATTGACGACGTTCCTATTTCACTGAACCGAGCATGCCCTGCACGAACTGGCGCTGCATGACGAAGAAGACGAGAAGGGTGGGAAGGGTGGCGAGGATGGTGCCGATCATGACCACGCCGTAATCGGGGTAATAGGCGGAGGCGAGCGAGGAGACGACGAGGGTGATCGTCTTCGTCTCGTTCGACTGCAGGACGATGAGCGGCCAGAGGTAGTTATTCCAGTTGGTCATGAAGACGATGACGAAAGCGGCCGCGTAGGTGGAGCGCATCACCGGAACGTAGATGTAGAGAAAGATCTGCCATTCCTTGAGGCCGTCGACCTTGGCGGCGTCGCGAAGCTCCGTCTGGAAGGCCTTGGTCGACTGGCGGAAATAGAAGATGATGAAGGCGGACGCGATCGTCGGCAGCATGATCGCAATATGTGTGTTGATGAGGCCGCTTCTCGCCATCATCATGAACAGCGGGATCATCAGCGCTGCAAACGGCACCATGAGCGTCAGAAGCACAAGCGCGTAGATACGATCGCGCGCCTTTGACCTGAACATCTCAAAACCGTAGCCGGCGAGCGACGACACGACGATCGTCAGCAGCGTCGCAAGCACGGCAACCTTGATCGAGTTCCAGAAAACCAGCGGCACGTCGACCTGTGAGAAGAAGTTGGCGACGTTGATGCCGAAGGCATCGCCTATCCCCGTTCGGCCGCTGATGATGTCGATCGACTTGTTGGTCGAGCTGATCACCATCCAGATGAACGGGAAGATCGACAGGAAGGCCGCCGTCCCCAGGAAGACGTATTGCAGCACAGTCGTTGCAAGGCGCGAGACGTTCATGACCGGTCCCTCGCGGCGTAAAACTGGAGGAAGGACAGAAGCGCCACCATGAGGACGATGACGTAGGAAATCGTCGCCGCGTAGCCGAAGCTCGGCATGAAGCGGAAGGTGAGATTGTAGATATAAAGCGAGAGTGTCAGCGTCGCGTTCGCCGGGCCGCCGCGTCCCTCGGTCAGATTGTAGACTTCGTCAAAAAGCTGGATCGTGCCGATGGTCGAGATGATTGTCGTAAACAGGATCACCGGCTTCAGCATCGGCACGGTGATATAGACGAAGCGGGCCCAGGCGGGCACGCCATCGATCCGCGCCGCCTCGTAGATCGACTTGTCGACGTTCTGCAGGGCCGCCAGGTAAAAGATCATGTTGTAGCCGGTCCAGCGCCAGGTAATGGCGAGGATGACGAGCACCTTGGCCCAGAAGGGTTCCGTCAGCCAGCCGATCGGCGTCGAGATCAGACCGATCGCCAGCAGTGCGGAGTTCACCACGCCATCGACGGAGAACATGCTCTTGAAGAGCACGGAATAGGCGACGAGCGAGGCGACGCAGGGCAGAAAAATGGCGGTGCGGAAGAAGCCGATGAATTTCAGCTTGTCGTTGTTCAGGACCGCGGCGAGCATGAGCGCCAGGGTGATCATGATCGGCACCTGGATGATGAAGAAGGTGACGGTATTGGTCAGCGCCTGAAGGAAGACCGGATCGTTCCATAGCCGCACGACGTTTCCGAAGCCGGCAAACTTCATCATCATGCCCTTGCCCGCGAAGAAGGACAGGTAGAGCGAGCGCAGGATCGGGTAGACGAGGAAGATCGCGATGAGAAGCAATGATGGAGCGACGAACAGCCAGCCGTTCAGGTCGTAATACCGCTTCAATCCGCCTGTTTTTCCGGCAGCCATGGAACGCCCTCAGAAAAAGGGATGACATTGCGGGCGGCAGTGGCTCGATTGCCGCATGCCGCTCCAGCGAAAGAGGCAGGCGGTCGCCGCCTGCCTTGGGATGACTACTGGATCTGGCCCTGGGCCTGGCTGTCCACAGCCTTCAGCACGTCGTCGATGGGCGCGCCCTGGCCAAGCGACGGCAGATGCGCCGTGACCGCCGTGTCCACCTCGTTGGTGAAGACGCCGTAGTTGACCGCCGGAACCTTCGCCAGCCAGTCGGAGAAGTTCTGCCAGACCTTTTCACCGCCGAAGAAGGCATCGGCTTCGGAATAGGCCGGTCCGTTGCGCGCCGCCATCAGCGAGCCGACAGCACCGCGTTCCGTCAGGATCTTCTGATAGAAATCGACATCCTTGGCATAGACCTCGTTGAGGAAATCGATGGCTTCGTCCTTCTCGGCGGAGCTTGCTGTCACGTACCAGCTGGAACCGCCGAGATTGGAGGCATGGGATGCACCCTCGACGTTCAGCTTCGGAATGGGGGCCACACCCCATTTGCCGGACTGATCGGCCTGGGCCTTGACGGTGCCGGTAATCCACACGCCCGTCGTCACGGTGGCGACATCGCCGGAGGTGAAGGTCGCGACCCATTCCGTCCAGCCGGCAGCCGGCTTGTGAATGTTGGCCTGAAGGATCTTCTGCTCGGTCTCGAGCGCTGCCTTCAGGGCGGCGTTGTTCTCGATCGACAGATTGCCGTCCTTGTCGAAATACCAGCCGCCGGCGGACTGCATCAGGATGCGGACGAAGCCGGCATCATTGACGTCGAGACCCAGCATCTTCTTGCCGGTCTTGGCTTCGACCTGTTTTCCGATCTCGATGAAGCGGTCCCAGGTCAGGTCCTGCATATCTTCGGGCTTGAAGCCGGCCTGCTCGAGATAGTCCTTGCGGTAATAGAGGCCGGTGACACCGGAATCGAACGGCATGCCGTAGACGGCGCCATCCATCGTCATCAGTTGAACCTTGTACGGCGCGAAGCCGGAGAAATCGACCTTGCTGGAAAGCTCAGCGAAAGCGCCGGGGAAGGACTGAAGATACTTCTGCGCGCCATAGTCCTCGATCAGCACGATGTCGGGCAGTGCATCGGTCGTGCCCGAGGACAGCGCTGTCTGCAGCTTCTGCTCGACATCGGCCTTGGCGAAGTCGACGATGTTGAAAGTCGTTTCGGGATGCTTTGCGCTATAGCGCGCGGCTGCTTCCTTCATGATCGCAACGTTGAAGTTCGGATCCCAACACCAGACCGTGACTTCACCGGCAAAGGCGGCGGTGGACGCAAGCAGGCTTGCTGCGGCGAGCGCGCCAGCCGCAAAGCGCGACAGATTCGTTTTGCTGTACATCGTTTCCTCCCTAGAAACTTGCTGAGGGCAGGTTCTCCTCTCCCGCCGTCCGCGCAACAGTTACCGAAATTCAGGAAACACGCAAGGAAGATTTAGTAAATATTTATCTCGAATGAAAGCCGGGTCCCCGACGCCTAGGATTCCAAGGGTTTGCGACAGCTATCGCGCCAAACGAGTTCGGTGGAGATGCGCACCTGCTTGCCGTAGCTGCGGCCGGAAAGCCGCTCGAGCAACAGATCGACGGCCGTCTCGCCGATATGTTCACTGTGGATGCGCACCGTGCTGAGAGACGGCGTCAGGAACTGTGCTACCGGGATATCGTTGAAGGAGATGACGCCAAGGTCGCCCGGGATCGAAAGACCGAACTCCTGGATGGCGCGATAGGTGCCGATCGCCATGTTGTCGTTGGACGTCACGATCACATCCGGCCGGTCGGTAAGCGCAAGCAGTTCGCGCGCAAGACGATAGCCGGTATCGAGCCGAAGGCTCTGACCCGACGAGCAGTCGGCGAGCGCCAGAAGCTCAGGCGCGAACGTGCCGTTCTTCGTCTGCCAGTCGATATAGGCGGCACATCGGCGCTCGGCGAAATGCTGGACCGCGCCATTGAGATTTTCGTGGCTGCCGATAAAGCCGACGCGCTTGTATCCGCTGGATTTCAGGGCATCAAGGATCTTGCGGGTCGCAAGGCCAACGTCGGAAAACACACTGTCCAGCCGGTCGTTCCTGGGGTCAAAATCGGCAAAAACCACGTGGCGGGCATGCTCGTTCAGCCACGCGATCTCGTTGTCCGAGTGTTTGCCGATAACGATCACGCCCGATGCGCCTTCAAGCAGGGACGCTTCAGGAAGAGCATCGGAATGGAAGACCTTGACGATCTCCGTTCTCAGGTCGCGGCAACGGCTTTCGATGCCAAGCCGAACGCCGACATAATAGGGATCGGCAATCTCGTCCGAAGGCTCGAGAAAGTGCACGATGACAAGCTTGGTCAACAGGCTGGGGGCAGCCTGTCCGTTCGCCTTATTGCGATTGCGCGGAGTCTCGTAGTTCAGCGCCTCGGCCGTCTCGATGATCGCCTGCCGCTTCGCGGGCGAGATGGACAAGGCCGGGTCGTAGTTGAGTACCCTCGACACCGTGGCCGACGACACGCCAACGCTCTTGGCGATTTCCTTTATAGTGACCATGCCGTCATTCCATTGTTGTCATCGGGCGACTATGTCACATGCGCCCAAATTCTGAAATCGCTTTTAGTAAAGTTTTACTGTCGTTCGGGGCGTAGGGCCAACGAATATCTGACGCAAGCGCGAAAGCGGCGCAGTTATATCCAAGCGATAGGTTGTTCTCAACAAAGTCCACGGTTATCGGCAAGGAAGCGGAGACCTGTCTTGCTCCTGGCAGGTTTCCAAGGAAACGCGCCCAGCCGCGGTGCCGGCTTGCGATTTATGCATTCAACGCATGAATTGCATGCTGGATCGGCCGGGGCGCGTCACAACAAATCGCAAGAATGCTGAGAGGATGAGATGACTATGATGGCTGAGACGACCTGGTCGCCGCTCTTTAAGGAAGCGGTCTCCACGGACTTCCGCGATTTCCACGAATGCCTCGACCAGGACAAGCGCATCGCGCTTTATGATGTCGCTGGCTCCAAGGTTCACGCGCGCATGCTGGCGCGGGCCGGCATACTGACCGAAGAGGAAAACAACCGGATCCAGGTTGGCCTCGATCAGATCGCCGACGAAATGCGCGCCGGCACATTTGTGTGGAAGAAGGAGCTCGAGGACGTTCATATGAACGTCGAAAGCCGCCTGACCGCCCTTGTCGGCGACGCCGGCAAGAAATTGCACACGGCGCGTTCACGCAACGACCAGGTGGCAACGGACATCCGTCTTTACTCCCGTGCCGAACTGGACGCGCTCGCGGCTGAGCTGAAGTCGCTGGTGCTGGCTTTCGTCGACCTCGCCGATCGCCACGCGGAGACGATCATGCCGGGCTTCACCCATTTGCAGGTCGCCCAGCCCGTGACTTTCGGCCATCACATGATGGCCTATGCCGAGATGTTCCTGCGTGATCTTGAACGCGTAGGGCAGGCGCGCGAGCGGCTGAACGTCTCGCCGCTTGGGGCGGCCGCACTTGCCGGCACCGGCTATCCCATCGATCCGGCCTATAGCGCACGCGAACTCGGCTTTTCCCGCGCCTTCCGCAATTCGCTCGATGCCGTATCCGATCGGGACTACGTCGTCGACATCTGTGCGGCCGGCGCCATCATCATGGGGCATCTCTCGCGCTTTTCCGAGGAAGTCATCCTGTGGTGCACGCCGATGTTCGATTTCATCGAGGTCGGCGACCAGTTCTGCACTGGCTCCTCGATCATGCCGCAGAAGCGCAATCCCGATCTCGCCGAACTCGTGCGTGGCAAGGCGGCGCGCATAATCGGAAATCTGGCGACATCGGCAGCACTGATGAAGTCACAGCCGCTGGCCTTCAACAAGGACCAGCAGGAATCGAAGCCTCCCCTCACCGATACGCTGGAGAATGTGCGCGGTGCCGTCACGGTGACCACTCAGATGCTGCCGACGATCAAGGTGCGTGCCGCCAACATGCTGGCCGCCGCCGAACAAGGGTATTCCACGGCGACGGATCTGGCCGATTATCTGGTGCGTGCCGGCCTGCCTTTCCGCGATGCCCATCATGCTGTCGCGGCGATCGTCGGCGCGGCGCGAGAGAAGGGTCTGGCGACGCTCTCCGAAATGCCGCTTGCCGAGATGCAGACCTTTGCGTCGGCCATCGGTCAGGATGTTTATGAGGTGCTGAGCGTCGAGGGCTCCGTTGGCAGTCGCAACCATCCGGGCGGAACTGCTCCGCAACAGGTGAGAAGCGCCATCGCCGAGCTCCGCGCGCTTCTTGCCTGATCGTGACAGTCTGCGCTTTACCAACGCGATGGCGACTGTTTAAATGCCCCGGTTGCCATCGCGGAGGAGCCCTTTGAAGCCGGTTTTCGAGCAGAATCGCTTGCCGCCCTTGCAGACGCTGCAGACATTCTCGATCGTTGCGGAAACCGGCAGCTTCACGGCCGCAGCCACCGAACTCAACCTCAGCCAGAGTGCGATCAGCCGCCAGATCCAGCAACTGGAGCACTATTTCGGCTGCAGTCTGTTCGAGCGCCACACCCGCAAGGTGGTGATCACCGAGCAGGGGGCGGCGATCATGCCGATCGTCAACGGATTGCTCGTCTCGCTGCGCAATTCTTTCGAGGCGACGCGAACGAAGAGCCGATCGCTCACGATCCGAATGCCGCCCACTTTCGCGCGGCGGTGGCTGCTGCCGCGGCTTCCGGAACTGCAAAGCCGTCATGAAGATCTGAACATTACGATCGACACGGCGTGGTTTGCCCGCCCGACCTTTACGGTCGGCGACATCGACCTCCTGATCACCTACGGCAACGGCCATTGGCCGGGCATGGATGTTTTCCTGCTGCTTCCGGAAAAACTGACGCCGATGTGCTCGCCAGCCGTTGCCGAAACGCTCGGTGATCCTGCGTCGCTCGAAAACCTGTCGGCCTGTGTGTTGTTGCATTCCAACCCGCGCCAGAGCGACTGGACGTTGTGGCTGCAGGCGGAAGGGGCCTATGATTTCCGCGCCGCCCGCAACCAGATCTTCGACACGCAGGATTTCGCGATGACGGCTGCCGCAAGCGGTTACGGCGTTACGATGGGCGACCTCTATCTGGCAAAGCAGGACCTGCAAAACGGCGAGCTGGTGACGCCGTTCCCGCGCATCATCGATAGCGGCTATGGCTACTACGCCCTCTATCCGGCCCGCACCGAGACGCGACGGAAGGTTGCGGATCTCGTTGAATGGCTGACGGAAGCAGGCCCCGTCGACGAGCGCTAGAGGACCGACGCGTGTCGGGCGTGCAACTCGTCAGAGTTTAAGATCGCTTCGCCAACTGGTGCTCTCGCCAGATGGTGAAAAGGCCGGCACCGACAACGATCGCTGCACCGGCGATCATGTTCAGCGTGACAATCTCGTTGAACAGAACGACAGCGATGATGACATTGAGAACCAGCTGGAAATAGGTGACGGGTTGCACCTCCGCTGCCGGTAGCAGTCCATAGGCCCTGATGAGGAAATAGTGGCTCAGCGTGCCACAGACGCACAGCGCGGCAAGGGCGAACCAGTCGGACGGCTGGACATCGGTCCAATAGAACGGGCCGATCATTGAGATCGCGACTGCGCCTGCGACGCCGGCATAAAACAGGCTTGTGACCGCAGAATCCTCGTGACTGACGGCGCGGGTGGCGATGCTGTAGAGGGCAAACAGCACGGCTGCCGCAAGCGGCAGGAGCAGCGACAGGTCGAAGTGAACGTCGATCGGATTGATAATCACCAGAACGCCGATCATGCCGACCATGACCGCCATCCCCCGCCGCCAGCCGACCGTTTCTCCGAGAAGGGGGATCGAAAGCACGGTAATGATCAGCGGCGTTGCCTGGAAGATCGACTGGCTCATGGCAAGCCCGGCATGCACATAGGAAAAGACGATGATGACGATTTCCGCAACCAGCAGCAGTCCGCGGGTGATCTGCAGCCACGGGCGGCGCGTCTGGATGGCCCCCCGAACTCCGCCCGGCGACGACGCTGCGAAGCAGAACACGAACAGCGCGAATGCCCAGAACCGGATCATTGTTATGAAGAGTGCCGGGTAGCGATCACCAAGATACTTGGTAATCGCATCCTGGCCGGCAAAGATGCAGATCGCCAGGAAAGCGAACAGATAACCGCGGGTCTTAGGGGTCATTGCGCAAACGTACTCTCAATCATAGCGCACCCCGATAGCATGAAATCCGTGCGATGGCTCAAACCATTTGCAGCCTGTCCGGTGCGCCAGGCGGGCGGGGACGCTCCTCGGAAAATCGATCGTCCTTCTTGGTGTCCGCGTCCGAAGCGATCGGACGCTCCCTGCTTTCACGCTCCTCTTAGAGGCCGCTGTGCCACCGGTGTTTCAAATCAGCCGAGATCGAAACAAATTCTGATTTACGTACCTCAGAAAATGCGTTAGCAGTACTTCCGGAGGAGTTCTGATGACATTTTTTCGTTGCGTTCGTGCCGGGGCACGGGGCGTGGCTGCCGCCCCTATGGGGTGTGGCTTGACGATTCCGGTCGCCATATGACGGCTGCTGCATCCCAGAGTGCGCCGGTTGTGCTGCAGGCAAAGGGCGTTTCCAAGACGTTTGGTATCGTCGAAGTGCTGCGCGACATCGATGTGTCCGTGCGATCCGGCGAGGTCCACGCGATCATCGGCGAAAACGGCGCCGGCAAATCCACGCTGATGAAGATTCTGGCCGGCAACCACTTGCCGACCCGGGGCGAGCTTGCGATCGACGGAAGGCCGGTGCATTTTTCCGGTCCTGTCGATGCTGAGCAGGCGGGCATCGTTCTCGTCCATCAGGAAATCCTGCTCGCACCCGATCTGACGGTGGCGCAGAACATCTATCTCGGTCGCGAACTGCGCAAAGGCCTCACGGTCGATGACCGGGCCATGAACGAGGGCGCCGCCAAAGCGATCCGCGATCTCGGTGCCGAGATCGACCCGAAGACCATCGTCCGCCGCTTGTCGATCGCCCAGCGCCAACTGGTCCAGATTGCACGGGTGCTGCTGGTTCCGCACCGGGTGGTGATCTTCGACGAGCCGACGGCGTCCTTGACACCACACGAAACCGAAGCGCTTCTGAAAGTCATCAGGGACATCCGCGCCAAGGGTGTGGGCGTTCTCTACATTTCCCATCGCCTGCCGGAGGTGAAGGAGATCGCCGACCGGGTGACGGTGCTGCGTGACGGTCGGGTTGTTGCCGTGCACGATGCCGCGGAATTGCAGCCGGCAGACATGGCGCGGCTGATGGTCGGACGCGATGTGGCAAAACTCTACCCCGAGCGGCACGGCGGGCCGGCGCGGGAAGCCGTGCTCGAGGTCGAGGACTTTTCGGTGCCGGGCTTTGCCCGCAATGCGACGTTTCAGCTGCGCAAGGGCGAGATCCTCGGCTTTGCCGGCCTTGTCGGTGCCGGCCGCACCGAATTGATGGAGGGCGTCGTCGGGCTTCGCCCGGGCCACGGCCGGATCAGGCATCACGGCAAATCAGTCGATTTTTCGAGCGTTCAGGCAAGTTTGAAAGCCGGGCTCGTCTATCTGAGCGAGGACCGCAAGGGCAAGGGCCTGCTGCTGACCAAGGACCTCCGGGTCAACCTGACGCTGGCATCGCTTTCGAGGTTTGTCAAAACCATGCAGATCGACGGCAGACAAGAAGCCGAAGCGCTCGACACGGCGATCCGCGAGTTCGACATCCGAACCGGCCGCAAGGATATCCTGGCCGGGCAGCTGTCGGGCGGCAATCAGCAGAAGCTGCTGCTCGCCAAGATGATGATGCTGGATCCGGAGATCGTCATCATCGACGAGCCGACGCGCGGCATCGACATCGGCAACAAGGAACAGATTTACAAATTCATCGCCAAGCTCGCCGAGGAGGGGCGGTCGATCATCGTCGTCTCATCGGAAATGCCGGAACTGATCGGCATCTCCGATCGCATCCTCGTCATGCGAGAGGGCCACATCGTCGGCGAAGTTACGGGAGACAAGATGACGGAAAATGAGATCGTCGTTCTTGCGACAGGCGCCAATACCGGGGAGGCCGCGTAAGCGCGGGAGACGATCATGACGAATGTTGCAACCGAAACGCAGAAGGCGCCGCGGACGTCGCGAGACTGGGACATGGCAGCGATCGCGCCCTTTGTCGCGCTGGCGCTGCTGCTCATCCTTGGCTATTTCGCCAATCCGAACTTTGTCTCCGTCGCCAATCTCTTGAACGTCATCACGCGCAGCGCCTTCATCGCCATCATCGCGCTGGGCGCAACCTATGTGATTTCGTCCGGCGGGCTCGATCTTTCCGTCGGCTCGATGGTCGCCTTCGTCGCCAGCCTGATGATCCTGTTCATCAACAGCGGCGTCATCGCCGATCCGGTGCTGATGCTGATCTGCGCGGCAATGCTCACTCTGGTGCTCGGTGCGGCCTGCGGGCTTGTCAACGGGCTCATCACCACCGTCGGCCGGATCGAACCCTTCATCGCCACGCTCGGCACCATGGGCATCTATCGCGGGCTGACGACCTGGCTGTCGCAAGGCGGCGCCATCACGCTTCAGGACCGTGAGCTGCAGCAGATCTATCGGCCCGTGTACTTCGGCTCGGTCGCCGGCATTCCCGTGCCGATCATCATGATCTTCGTCACGGCGGCGATCGCCGCCTTCGTCCTCTATCGCACCCGCTATGGCCGTCATGTCGTCGCAGTCGGTTCCAACGAGGACGTCGCGCGCTATTCCGGCATCTCGGTCAACAAGGTCCGCACGATCGCCTATGTGATCCAGGGTCTCTGTGTCGCCGTCGCCGTGCTGCTCTATGTGCCGCGCCTCGGCTCGACGTCGGCCACAACAGGCATTCTCTGGGAGCTGCAGGCGATCACGGCGGTCGTCGTTGGCGGCACGGCTCTGCGGGGTGGCGTCGGCCGCATCTGGGGCACTGTCTGTGGCGCCTTCATCCTGGAGATCGTCGGCAACATCATGCTGCTTTCGAACTTCGTCAGCGAGTATCTGATCGGCGCCATCCAGGGCGCGATCATCATCATCGCCATGCTGGTGCAGCGCTCGCTTATGCGCCGCGCCTGAAGATTGGCCGGGCCGTTGGGGCGAGCCCGGTTTCATTGCAATCGAGGCCCCGTGGAACTCTTGGGAGGGAGACTATGCGTAGGACAATTTTCGGTTTGACCGTCGCCGCCGTGGCGGCATTTGCGGGCGCTGCACCGGGCGCCTTTGCGCAGGACAAGAAGGTAACGATCGGCGTCTCGATCCCTGCCGCTGACCATGGCTGGACGGCCGGCGTCGTCTTCCACGCCGAACGCGTCGCCAAGCTCCTGATGCAGGAGCATCCGGGCCTGAACGTCATCGTCAAGACATCGGCCGATGCCGCCACCCAGGCAAACGCCGTGCAGGACCTGGCGGTACAGGGACTTGATGCGCTGGTCATCCTGCCGTCGGATCCCGATCCGCTCGTCAACGCCATCCAGCAGGTCAAGGATTCCGGCGCCTTCGTCGCGCTCGTCGACCGCGCGCCGTCGGTCAACGACAGCTCGATCCGCGACCTCTATGTCGCCGGCAACAATCCGGCGCTCGGCCAGGTCGCCGGCGAATACATCAAGAAGACGACCCCGGACGCTGAAGTCGTCGTCATCCGCGGTCTGCCGATCCCGATCGACCAGCAGCGCCAGGATGGATTCGACAAGGGCATTGCCGGCTCCAACGTCAAGGTTCTCGATCGCCAGTACGGCAACTGGAACCGCGACGACGCCTTCCGCGTCATGCAGGACTATCTGACGAAATATCCGAAGATCGACGTGGTCTGGTGCCAGGACGACGACATGGCCGTCGGCGTTCTCGAAGCCATCGGGCAGGCCAAGCGCACGGACATTCAGTACATCGTTGCCGGTGCCGGCTCGAAGGACATGATCAAGAAGGTCATGGACGGCGACAAGATGGTTCCGGTCGACGTGCTCTATCCGCCGGCAATGGTCGCGACCGCAATGCAGCTGACCGCCGCCAAGTTCTATGACCAGGTTCCGGTCAGCGGCGAATACATCCTCGATGCCACGCTGGTCACGAAGGACAATGCAGAGCAGTTCTACTTCCCGGATTCTCCGTTCTGATTAACAAGGCGCGCCCGCCAGGCGGGCGCGCCCTTCCATCCGCATGCATTCTTCAGGTCGATCCCGCGCCTGGCCAACCCGCGCCCTGCGCTTCTTCAGTGTGACATCGATCCGGTCACGGCCACCTAGACGAGGAAAAATCATGAAAACGATCAAGGGCCCCGGCCTGTTTCTGGCGCAGTTTGCGGGCGATGTCGCACCGTTCAACTCGTTTGCGTCGATTGTGAAATGGGCTGCCGATTACGGCTACAAGGGCGTGCAGGTGCCGACATGGGATGCGCGGCTGATCGATCTCAAGAAGGCGGCGACGTCAAAGGCCTATTGCGACGAGCTCCAGGGTATTTCCCGCGACAACGGTGTCGAGATCACCGAGCTGTCGACCCATCTGCAGGGCCAG